>CAWDAC010000036.1:0-161562 GCA_963800125.1 uncultured Actinomycetota bacterium
TAGCGCGGAGGTAGTCCTCCCGAATAGCGCGCTCAGGCCGCCTCGGCCTCGTCCCGACTACGTGACACGCCTCACAGTTCGGTTTCGACATCATCCAGAAGCGCGCGGTTGAGGTCGACCCTTGGTTCGTTCAAACAACGAATCGGGGCGGGCCTACGGGTGAGCGCGGCGGCGGACTCGATCTTGAGCTTCGGGCGGGGTTCCCCCGCAGAGCTCGCTCGCGTCTACGAGCGCCTGCCAGTCATGATGTACGTCGTCAACCGCAGCGGCGGAAATCGTTGACGTCAATCCGTACTGGCTCAAGCGTCTCGGCTACGTCAGAGAGCAGGTAGTCGGCCGGCCGTCCGCGGCGTTCATGCCGGCGGGCGACTCCGCCGACCGGCGCAGGGTATGGGAACAGCTCGAGCGGGCTGAAGACATCGAAGCGTGGCAGGTCCAGTACTACAGCGCTGCGGGAGAGATCGTCGACGGTCTGCTGTTCGGGTCGCCGCTACTCGACGCCGACGGACGGCTCCAGGGCGCCATCGCCACGGTGTTCGACGTCACGGCGCAGCGCAACGCCGAACGCGATCGCGATCGCTTGGAGGGCGAGCTCAGGTTGGCCCAGAAGCTCGAAGCGATCGGGCATCTGGCCGCGGGCATCGCCCACGAAATCAACACGCCGTCCCAGTACGTCAGTGACAATCTCGCCTTCCTAGAGGATGCCCTGCGCGACCTGCAACCACTGCTGTCCGCGATTCCGGCCAGTGCTCGAGGTTGCGGAGCGAGCCGCCGGGGCAGAGGTCTCGAAGTTTCGCGCCCTCGTAGACGCCGCCGACTTGGACTACCTGTCCCGCGAGCTGCCGTTGGCCATTCGCCAGTCCCGCGACGGCGTCGCGCAGGTCAAGAAGATCGTCGGTGCGATGAAGGACTTCTCGCACCCCGGCGCGGATACGAAAGAGGCGCTGGACCTCAATCGAGCCATCGAAGCGACCGTCACCGTCGCGCGCAACGAGTGGAAGTACGTCGCGGATCTGGAGCTCCTTCTCGATGCTGCGCTGCCCACGATCGAGGCGATCCCTTCCGCCATCAACCAAGTGATCCTAAACCTCGTCGTCAATGCGGCTCATGCCGTCGGTGCGGTGGTCGGTAAGAGCTCCGGGCTCAAGGGTCGGATCGTCGTGGCGACCAAGCACGACGGCGAGTCGGTGGAGATGTCCGTCACCGACACGGGTTGCGGCATCCCCGAGGAGCTTCGCACTCGAATTTTCGATCCATTCTTTACGACGAAGGAGGTCGGCAAAGGGACGGGTCAGGGTCTAGCGATTGCTCGGCGCGTGGTAGTGGAGCGGCACGGCGGGACGATCGACGTCGAGTCGACGGTCGGCAAAGGAACGTGTTTTCGAGTCCGGCTGCCCATCCATGCGCCCTCGGCAGAGGGGAAGCGCAGCATGAAGAACATTTTGTTCGTCGATGACGAGAAAAACATCCTCCAAGGCCTCGCTCGCATGTTGCGCGGCATGCGCAACGAGTGGGACATGACGTTCCTAGACGATCCGCGGCAAGCGGAGGCGCTGCTTGGACAAACGAAGTTCGACGCAATCGTCGTCGACATGCGGATGCCGCAAATGGACGGCGCGGAGCTGCTCGCGAAAGCGCGCGAGCGCAGTCCCGGCACGGCTCGAATAGTCTTGTCCGGCTACGCGGAGCGAGAGGCGGCGCTGCGCGCCGTGGGCCTGGCGCACCAGTTTCTGTCGAAGCCGTGCGACGCCAACACGTTGCGTGCCACGGTCGCGCGCATCTGCAGTCTGCGGGAGCTGATGGACGCGACGGGCCTGGCGGACCTCGTCGGCGGCCTCGGCCGGTTGCCGAGCCTGCCGCGGCTATACGCCGCCGTCAACGAAGAGCTCCAGCGAGAAGAGGTAGTGCTGAAGCGCGTCGCCGCGATCGTCGGCGACGATGTGGCAATGACGGCCAAGATTCTCCAGCTCGTGAATTCCGCATTCTTCGGCCTCGGCCGCCGAATCGCGCGCATCGAAGACGCCGTAACGTATCTCGGCGTGGACATCATTCGCTCGCTCGCAATCTCGCACTCTGCGTTCACTGCCTTCGACACTAGCGACCGCGAGTTCTTCGATCGTCTGTGGAAGCACAGCTCGCTGACCGGCCTGCTCGCCCATCGCATCGCGAAAGGGGAGTCGAGCGACCCGATCGTCCACGGCGAGGCGCTCCAGGCCGGCATGCTGCACGACATCGGCCAGTTGGTCCTTGCATCGGCTATGCCCGTGCCGTACCGGCGCGCACGCGAAGGCGCGAGCGTTCCGGGCACATCTCTGCCGGTGGCCGAGCGTGAGGCCTTCGGCGCCGACCACGGGCACGTTGGAGCGTACCTGATGGGGCTCTGGGGACTGTCCGACAGAATCGTCGAGGCCCTTGCGTATCACGACGAACCGCGGTCGTGTCCTAATCGATCGTTTGCGCCGTTGACCGCGGTCCATGTGGCTAGCGTCTTGACGGACGCCGCTTGCGAGACGCCGTACGTCGAGACCGAAATCGACGAAGAGTATCTGGCGGCTTGCGGTTGTCTCGAGCGGCTGCCCGAGTGGCGTGAACAAGCCGAAGAGATCGTCAATAGTAGTGAGGCGAGCAATGGGCAAATCTAGAGTTCTATTCGTCGATGACGAGCCCAATGTCCTGAACGCGATCCGGCGCAGCCTGCGCGAGTTCGACGTGCACACGGCCGAAAGCGGTGCCGCCGCTCTGCGTTTGATCGCAGAGAGCGAGCCGTTCAGCGTCATCGTCAGCGATTGCCGTATGCCGGAAATGGACGGCATCGAGCTGCTAAAGAGGGTTGCAACGGTTTGTCCCGCGTCGATCCGCGTGATGCTGACGGGGAACGTCGACCAGGAGACGGCAGTCAAGGCCGTCAACGAGGGAGACGTCTTCAAGTTCCTGAACAAGCCGTGCGATCCCGAGGCGTTGAAGCGCGTCCTCGCCACCGCCGTGCGTCAGCACGAGCTCGTGACGGCCGAGAAAGAGCTGCTCGAGAAGACGCTCAAGGGGACGATCAAGGTCCTTGCCGATCTCCTCGGTATCGTAAAGCCCGAGGCATTCGGCCGGACGGGCCGGTTGCGGCGTATGGTGCGCGACGTATCGGCGCGAATCGACGGCGCGCAGAATTGGGAGCTCGATGCCGCCGTGCTGCTGTCGCAGCTCGGCTGCGTGAACATAGCCGAAGACACGCTCGAGAAGTTCCACCGTGGCGAGGACCTCGATGCCAACGAGCGCGCCGCGCTGGCTGGCCACCCGTTACTCGGGGCGGACCTCATCGAGCAAATACCGCGGCTCCAACGCGTCGCGAAGATCGTCCTGTATCAGAACAAGGCGTTCGACGGCAGCGGGTTTCCGATCGACGACATTAAGGGCGAGCAGCTACCGCGTCGAGGCCCGCGTTCTCTACGGTGTGCTCCGATACGACGAGTTGAGCACGCAGGGCCGGTCGCATGCCGCGATCATCGAGAAGCTCGGCAAGCCGCCCGGCAAGATCGATCCCAAGGTGCTCGCTGCGCTCAGCCAGCGCAGCTGGGCAGGAGCAGAAGAACGACGTCGTGCGCGTCCTGGCCAACGAGCTCAAGGAGGGCATGGTCATCCAGGAGGACGTCAAGACGGACAAAGGGATGATGCTGCTGTGCCATGGGCAGGAGGTGACTACCGCGATTCGCGAGCATCTCGTGAAGTTCCAGAAACAAGGCGTACTGACGAAGCGAATCCTCGTCGCGATGCCGCCCGCGGCGGCTGCGGAAGCCGTCGCTTAACGTGTCTGTCGCGGGAGCTGCCCGGTCCCGGAGATCCGCTCTGGCCGCTCCTGACGTCACCTGTCGGAAAACTCTACGTCCCAGTGGTCCTCGCCGTCAGGGGGTTACATTCCTAGCTAACAATTCACAGTTCATCGGTAACAGTTTCGGAATACCCCCGCCTCATGCAGGTAGGCGGTCAAGTCGAAATCTAGGGCTGATCCGATGTCGGTGGCACACTAGCGCAATTGGGCAACTCGCATCGGTTGTCTTCGGTTGTACATCAGGCTGCGCCACAGCCACTCGATTGGCCCAAATCGAAAACGACGAAGCCAGAACGCGCTAAATACAGCTTGGAGACCGTACACAGCGATAACAATTAGCAATGCCGATGCAGGCCCGACGCGTCCAAATAGGCCGAGTCCATATCCAAAAAATATGAAACCAAAAACTACCGACTGAACAACATAGTTGGTGAAAGCCATTCGGCCTATTGCAGCGAACGGGGCAAGAATCTTTCGAGTTCCTTCAAGGCCCGCGACCCATAGCACAGCGGCCCCGTAACCGATTGCAGCAGTGACCGGTGCAATGGAATCGGAGCCAGCGGCAAGTGTGAGGGCAAAACCGAGCCCGATTCCTGCGACCGCAACGCCTTGGAGTAGTCGCATGCGCGAGGGCAGGTCCTGAACCACTCCACTCCTCCATACGAGAGCGCCGAATAGAAACAGCGCCACGGTTCTAGGAAAAAGGGAAAAGTGTAACGGCAGCAGTAGGGTCAACTCGCTAACACTCAGACGCCGAATTTCGAGGAATGTGCCGCTCGAATAGACATCGCTAGCGAGTGCTACGTGGCTTGCTAAAGCGGTCGAGTTAGGAAAAGCGATAAGAGGGGGAGATACGGAGAGCACGATATGCACCGCCATTGCGCATGCCGCCGCTGCTCCGAGTACCCAGCCGGGCATTCTCAGCATTGGCAGTACGAGCAGACCCGCCAAAGCGTACGACGTCAGAATGTCACCATTCCAAATGAAAATGAGATGGATGAGGCCGAGCCCCAACAAGACCAGGAGGCGTCGCACGAGAAAGGAGTAGGCATCACTGCCACGCGACAGGCGTTCGAACTGCATAGCAAGACCGAGGCCGAATAAGATTGAAAACAATGAAACGGCTTTCCATTCCAGAAAGAATGCGACGAACCGCTCGACTGCTCCGTCTAAGCCATCGGCGTTTGAGAAGGCTATGAACTGCTGATAGAGCGAGACGCGAAACTCGGTCTGTACATTGACCGCTGCGACGCCAAACAACGCGAGTCCGCGCAGCGCATCGATGGCATCGATCCTGTCACGCGGCGGAACGGCTGCCGAAACAACTTCGGAGTCGCCGGACGGGTTATTCATATCTCAGCCAGTGATCGCAACGGCGTCAACGCCACTCGGTTCCGGCCCGCATGCGCGGATGGACAGTCGCTGGCCCGGTATTCTGCCTGAACCTATGCCGTAAGCCCGGCGCCGCCGAGGCTCGCGATCCGCGGTCGGTCACTGAATCGGTTTTTTTCGGTCGGATATTATCTATACCCCCGGCGGCTGCGTTCACCGAATGTTAACTCGTTGACAGTACAAGTCTTTTCGTCCACTATACTGTACATCCAACCAGCTATAGAGACGGAGGCTTTCATGGCCTGCGCAGACCGTTTCAACCCTGAAGAAAACCTCCGCCGGCAGCGCGCCTTCGACGCGCTCGAAGCGCAAGTCACGGAGCTGTGGGGGCACCTCAACGCCGCCACGTATCGGTTCCTCACGATGATCGCCGAGCTCGATCGCGGCAAAGCGTACGAACGCCACGGGCTCGCGAACATGGCGCAGTGGCTGAACTGGCAGTGCGGCATCGGCGCCGGAGGCGGCGCGCGAGAAGGTGCGCGTCGCGCGTGCGCTCGAGCAGTTGCCCGAGATCAGCGACGCGTTCGCGAAGGGCGAGCTCTCCTACTCGAAAGTCCGCGCGATGACGCGCGTGGCGACGGCGGCGAACGAGTCGGTGCTCGTGAGCGTGGCGCGCCACGGCACGGCGGCGCACATCGAGAAGCTCGTGCGCAAGTTCCGCTGGACGCAGCGGCGCGATGCGGCGCAGAGCGAGCAGCGGCAGCACGAGTTTCGCAACGTCTCGTCCTTCTTCGACGACGACGGCACGTTCATCGTGCACGCGCGGTTGCCGGCCGAGGTCGGCGCCGTGGTTCACAAGGCGCTTCGGTTGGCCGCCGAAGCGGTGCGGCCTCCGAATGACGTTTCCGCGGAAACACCCTTGCAGATTCCGGCCCACGCGCGCAGCGCCGATGCCTTCCGGCTCATGGCGGAGACCTATCTCGCGCATCACGGAGAGGAGACGGCCGGAAGCTCCTCGGCCGACCGCGTTCAAGTCGTCGTGCACATCGATCAAGCGATCCTGTCGGAGGCTTCGGCTGCCACAGCCGAGGGGCCGCACCGCTGCGAGCTCGAAGAGGGCCCTGCGCTCGCGCTCGACACGGCGCGGCGCCTGGCTTGCGACTCGACCGTCGTCGGTATCGTCGAAGGCGAAGACGGCGAGCCGCTCGACATCGGCCGCAAGTCGCGCAGCATTCCGCCGGCGATCGCCAGGGCGCTCAAAGCGCGCGACGGCGGCTGTCGCTTCCCGGGCTGCGATCGCACGCGCTTCTGCGAAGGGCACCACATCAAGCATTGGGCCAACGGCGGCGAGACGAAACTGTCGAATCTCATCACGCTCTGCGGCTTCCATCACCGGCTCGTGCACGAAGGCGGCTATGGTCTCAGGGCGACCATGCAGCGCGAGCTTCTGCGCGGCGTTCCAGATGCGGTCGTTCGCCCCGGGCTTGCCGAAGTGGTCGCCGGCCGCCGAACCGTCCGCGCGCTGAGCCTCGATGATGGCGTAGAAGGCGTCGCTGGCTCGATCGATGACGTCGGCGGAGAACGCGTCTTCGAACACGACGACGCCCGGCCCGTCAGTCAGCGCACGAATCAGCTCGGCCTGCAAGGCGCGCCGGTCGGAAGGCGCGGCGGCCGGATAGATCAGGACGTTCTCGCGCACATCGACGGCGTGCGGGTAGTCGGTGAGGTCGGTGTCTCGCAGCACCTCGGCCCGGAACTCGTCAAGCCCGCAGTCGGACTCGTCGATCCACGACTTGTATGCAGTGGTCAGCGGCGTTGCCATGGCAGTTAGTCTGGTAGTCGCCCGCACCGCAATCAACACCAGAAAACCATCAAAAAAACCTCAGAATGGAGGCTGGACCGTGGTGCACCGCTACAAGGTCAGGGAGATCGCCCAGCAGTCTGGGCTGAGCGAGGCCACCATCGACCGTGTGCTGAACAAGCGGCCGGGCGTGCGGGAGAACACCCGCGCCGAGGTGATGCAGGCGATCGCCGACCTGGACAAGCAGCGCGCCCAGCTGCGGTTGAACGGCAGGCGCTACTTGATCGACGTGGTGATGCAGACTCCGCAGCGGTTTTCCGATGCGTTCCGAGCCGCGGTCGAGGCCGAACTGCCGGCCTTCGCGCCGGCCATGTTGCGGGCTCGCTTCCATCTGTGGGAGACGGGCTCGACGGTGCAGATGGTCGATGCGCTCGGGCGACTGCGGGGCAGTCACGGCGTGATTCTCAAGGCGCAGGACGAACCCGAAGTCGCCGAGGCGATCGACCGGCTCGTCGAGAGCGGCGTGCCGGTGGTGACCTACGCGACCGATGTGCCCGCCAGCGCCCGCTGCTCATATGTGGGCATCGACAACCACGGCGCAGGCGTCACCGCCGCCTATCTGATGGGGCAATGGTTGGGTCCCGCGCCGTCGGATGTGCTGATCACGCTCAGCCGCAACGTGTTCCGCGGCGAGGGGGAGCGCGAAGTCGGCTTCCGGTCCGCGCTGCGCGGTTCCGGCCGTCAGATCGTCGAGGTGACCGACAGCGACGGCATCGACGCGACGAATGAGCGGTTGGTGCTGGAAGCCCTCGAGGACAACCCGTCGGTGGAAGCCGTGTACTCCGTCGGCGGCGGCAACGCCGCCACCGTCGCGGCGTTCGAGCGGCTCGGCCGGCCGTGCCGGGTTTTCATTGCGCACGACCTCGACGCAGACAACCGGCGGCTGTTGCGCGACGGCCGGATATCGGTCGTCCTGCACAACGATCTGCGCGCCGACGCCCGGCTGGCGATGCGGCTGTTACTGCAGGAGCGCGGAGCACTGCCCGCCGAGCCGGCTCGGCCGGCGCCGATTCAGGTCATCACGCCGTTCAACCTGCCCGGCTAGACTCAGAACCGTGCCTCCTGCGACACGCAGTCGCGCCATACCCAGACAAATTGGTTGTCCGGCGTGACGATCCGCATGTCGGGTCGGCGAGGGTGCTAGCCAGGAGCTACCGATCGGTAACAATTTCCTTAGAAAAGACATCCCGCAGAAACGTGACGAAACACACACTTTTGTCTCATGGCGTCGTCTCACAAGTCGCTGAGCAGTGTGTTCGACTAAAGGTTACCCAAATGTCGCCCGTGAGTCGGGTGAAGCCCCGCCTAAGGAAAGTGCAATAATCGGTACTGCGAGTGACATCAAATTTGATGGACCGCCAGCACCGAGTGGCGCGACTAGAACGCGACTGACGAGCGGGTCCGAAGAGCAGCGCGAAAGGCAGGGGTCGTGAGTCCGAACGGCAACGGGGCCAGTCCGGGCCATGACGTCGGCGGCGGCTCCGCAGGCTCCGCGCCGGGACGGCAGAAGCTCGAGAAGGTTGTCATCCGTTTCGCCGGCGACTCGGGCGACGGCATGCAGCTCACCGGTGACCGGTTCACCTCCGAGGCCGCTCTGTTCGGCAATGACCTTGCCACGCAACCGAATTACCCCGCCGAGATCCGCGCACCAGCAGGGACCCTGCCCGGTGTTTCGTCGTTCCAAATTCAGATCGCCGACTACGACATCCTGACCGCCGGTGACCGTCCCGACGTCCTCGTCGCGATGAACCCGGCTGCACTCAAGGCCAACATCTCCGACCTACCGCGCGGCGGGCTGGTGATCGCCAACTCCGATGAGTTCACCAAGCGCAACCTCGCCAAGGTCGGCTACGAGGCCAACCCGCTGGAGACCGACCAGCTGTCCGACTATGTCGTGCAACCGGTTGCAATGACCACGCTGACTCTGGGCGCTGTCGAGTCCATTGGCGCATCCAAGAAGGACGGCCAACGCGCCAAAAACATGTTCGCGCTCGGGCTGCTGTCGTGGATGTACGGTCGCGAACTTGAGCACAGTGAGGCGTTCATCCGGGAGAAGTTCGCCCGCAAGCCCGAGATCGCCGAGGCCAACGTGCTGGCGCTGAAGGCAGGCTGGAATTACGGCGAGACCACCGAGGCTTTCGCGAGCACCTACGAGGTGGCGCCCGCCAAGCTGAATGCGGGCGAATACCGACAGATCTCCGGAAACACCGCGCTGGCCTACGGGATCATCACGGCCGGCCAGCTGTCCGGTACCCAGGTCGTGCTGGGCAGCTACCCGATCACCCCGGCGTCGGACATCCTGCACGAGCTCTCCAAGCACAAGCACTTCAACGTCGTCACCCTGCAAGCCGAGGACGAGATCGCCGGCATCGGCGCGGCGTTGGGTGCGTCGTATGGCGGCGCGCTCGGGGTGACAAGCACCTCGGGGCCGGGCCTGTCGCTCAAGGCCGAGGCGCTCGGTCTTGCGGTGATGACCGAACTGCCGCTGCTGGTGATCGACGTGCAGCGCGGCGGCCCGTCCACTGGTCTGCCCACCAAGACCGAGCAGGCCGACCTGATGCAGGCGCTCTACGGCCGCAATGGCGAATCGCCGGTGGCGGTGCTCGCGCCGCGGTCGCCGTCGGATTGCTTCGAGATCGCCGTCGAGGCCGTCCGGATCGCGGTGACCTACCACACGCCGGTGATCATCCTTTCCGACGGCGCGATCGCCAACGGTTCTGAGCCGTGGAAGATCCCCGACGTCAGCAGCTATGCGCCGATCGACCACGCATTCGCGAAGCCCGACGAGCCGTTCCAGCCGTACGCCCGCAACCCGGAGACCCTGGCCCGCCAGTTCGCAGTGCCGGGCACGCCCGGTCTGGAGCACCGCCTCGGCGGCCTGGAGGCGGCCAACGGCTCGGGCAACATCTCCTACGAGCCCAAAAACCACGACCTGATGGTGCGGTTGCGCCGCGCCAAGATCGACGGCATCGCGGTCCCGGATCTGGAAGTCGACGACCCGACCGGCGACGCCGAATTGCTGATGATCGGCTGGGGAAGCTCGTATGGCCCGATCGGCGAGGCGTGCCGGCGGGCCCGGCGTAAGGGAATCAAGGTGGCCCATGCGCATCTGCGCCACCTGAATCCCTTCCCCGCCAATCTCGAGGACGTGCTGCGTACCTACCCGTCGGTGGTCGCCCCGGAGATGAACCTCGGGCAGCTCGCGTTGCTGCTGCGCGGCAAGTTCCTGGTCGACGTGCAGTCGGTGACGAAGGTGGAAGGCATGGCGTTCCTTGCCGAAGAGGTCGAAGGCATCATCGATGCCGCCCTGGACGGAACGCTGAGCGAAAAGGAAAGTGATAAGGCCAAGTTCGCGCGGTTGGCGGCGGCCACCGTGGACAATGGCGTGGGGGTAAATGCATGACTGACGTGATTGGGACCGACCTCGGGCTCGCCCCTGGTTTGTCCGGGGTGCCCGCCACCGACCAACCGCAGAAATCGAAGGACTTCACCAGCGACCAAGAGGTCCGTTGGTGCCCCGGCTGTGGCGACTACGTAATCCTCAACACCATCCGCAACTTCCTGCCGGAACTCGGGCTGCGCCGCGAGAACATCGTGTTCGTCAGCGGCATCGGCTGCTCTAGCCGCTTCCCGTACTACCTGGAGACCTACGGCCTGCATTCGATTCACGGCCGTGCGCCCGCGATTGCCACCGGGTTGGCGGTCGCGCGAGAGGACCTCTCCGTGTGGGTCGTCACCGGGGACGGGGATGCGCTGTCGATCGGCGGCAACCACCTGATCCACGCGCTGCGGCGCAACGTCAACATGACGATCCTGCTATTCAACAACCGGATCTATGGGCTGACGAAGGGCCAGTACTCGCCGACCTCCGAGGTTGGCAAGGTCACCAAGTCGACACCGATGGGCTCGCTGGACCACCCGTTCAACCCGGTGTCGCTGGCGCTGGGTGCCGAGGCGTCGTTCGTCGGCCGCGCGCTGGACTCGGATCGCAAGGGGTTGACCGAGGTGCTGCGGGCCGCTGCCGCCCATCGCGGCTCGGCGCTGGTGGAAATTCTGCAGGACTGCCCGATCTTCAACGACGGCTCGTTCGACCTCCTCCGCAAAGAGGGTGCCGAGGAGCGGGTGATCAACGTCCGCCAGGGCGAGCCGATCACCTTCGGCGCCGACGGCGCCTACTGCGTGGTGAAGTCCGGCTTCGGCCTCGAGGTCGCCAAGACCGCCGATGTCTCGGCCGACGAGATCGTGGTGCACGACGCGCAACTCGACGACCCCGCTTACGCCTACGCGCTGTCGCGGCTGTCGGAGCAGAACCTCGAACACACCGTCATGGGCATCTTCCGCCAGGTGAACCGGCCGACCTACGACGACACCGCCCGCACCCAGGTGAGCTCCGCGATGGAAGCGAAGGCCCACGACACGGCCGCCCTCCAGTCGCTGCTGCGGGGCCGCGACACCTGGACCGTGGACTAGACGGGCCTAACGTGGCGACGCCTGTTCCGCTGGCGGCGGTGGTGCTGGCAGGCGGGGCTTCACGCCGGATGGGCCGCGACAAGGCCACGCTGACAGTTCCCGGACCCAACGGGCCGACGACGATGGTCGAGCAAGTGGTCTCCGTCGTGAGTCCGCGGTGTTCCCCGGTGTTCGTCGTCGCCGCGCCCGGCCAACCGCTGCCGGATCTGCAGGCCGAGGTTCTGCGTGACGAAGTCCGCGGGGTGGGGCCGCTGCTGGCGACCGGCCGTGGCCTGCGTGCGGCCGCCGACGCCGGAAGCGAGCTGGCGTTCGTCTGTGCGGTCGACATGCCGTTCATGTCCGCCGAACTGATCGACGAACTCGCAGAACGCGCTGCCCGGCTGGGTGTCGACGTGGTGCTGCCCTGGGATGGCCGTGACCACTACCTGGCCGCCGTGTACCGGACCGCGCTGGCCGACCGAGTCGATGCGTTGGTGGCCGCCGGGGAGCGCAGCATGCGCGCGCTGGTCGACACCGTCGATACGCAACGCATCGTGATGGCCGAGCAGCGGTCGCTGACGAACGTGAACACCACAGCCGATCTGTCCTGAATCGCCGGTTATTACCTTTGGTAATTATTTCAGCAAATTGAGATGCTTGTAATTATCTTTATTTGAGGCGTAATTCATGGCCGTTATCGCCGTTATTCGCCGCAATATTTCGACGATAAAAATGGGATCTAAAGTAGGGTAGTTAGCGGCCGCCATTGGTCGGCACGTACGAGATCCCTTACCGCCGTGCGGGTTTCGTCTCATGACCTGGTGCTTTTCGCGGTCGGCGGCTCGGTGTCCACTAATGCCCACTAATGACCCAAGGCCAACTTGCACGGCTTGGATCGCGCCGGAGGTGCGGGCTGCCGCCACGTGATGCGCGACGTTACCGTGGCAGGAGCCACGGCGCCAGCGGGTTGTTCATGGCAGGGCAGGTGCGCGAAAGGGCTTTAACAAGTGCGTGTTTCACCAAACTAGTGTGCTTAGGGTCTCGAAGCCGCTGGAGAGTAATTCGTGTTCCATCGGTCTCAAATGCATCGAAATAGCCTGCACCACAGATGCTTTCATGATCGATGGCGGAGACCGAGTACCAGCGGGCTGGTTTCGGCCTCATCTGGACGAAAATTCGTGTCGGGAGCCGAAACTGGGCCATCTTGGCCCAGATTCCTCCGCCCGCCAAGCGGTTTCGCCGTGTCCCAGGTCACAAAATCATCGTGATTTGGCTCACGGAAGCGATGCGCCAGTGCAGATGTGACATTGCGGGCAACTCGCCGTGGTGACCTGCAAAGACGATTCTCAGTTCCGGTCGTGATCTGACCGTGATCTAACCGCGACACGTTCTTCACCCGTTATGACTTTGGGTGGATCGGTTTGTACCGTCCACACGACTCAAAAACGAGCAAATAATTTCAAACCACGAACCTGCGTGTGAGTGGGGCTGCGGAAGGCGGGATCGCCTTCGGTGGCCGCCGGGTGTGATGGCCCGGTGGGGCGATTACCGCCTCCGCTGTCGTGCCTGACCGAGACGGCACGGCCCAAGTCTCCCGCTTGTACAGGCACCTTCGCCCGCGTCCAGCGGGCGTTTGTTGGCGCGCGCTTGGCGGAAGGAAAGAAGTGAAGAACATCCGCAAGACGTTCGGTCTGGCCACCATCGCCGGTGCGCTCGCTCTCGCACCGATGGCGCTGGCGACCGGAACCGCGAATGCGGAAAGCGGCGTCAACTGGGACGCCGTCGCCGCGTGCGAGTCGGGTGGCAACTGGGCCATCAACACCGGAAACGGCTATTACGGCGGCCTGCAGTTCACGATGGGCACCTGGCGCGCTAACGGCGGCTAAGGGCTCGCCCCACCGGGCCAGCCGCGAGGAGCAGATCCGCGTGGCCAATAACGTCCTGAAGTCCCAGGGCATTGGCGCCTGGCCGGCCTGCGGCCGACGCGGCTAGTACCCAAGCTTCGGGAAAACTTCAGTGGTGCCGGGTCGGAAAGGGTCCGGCACCTGCTTTTTCTCATCTGTCCCATCTTGCACATCTGCCACTTCTTACTCGTCCTACTCATTTGTCCCATCGCTAGCTGGGGTCCATCGCGTCTCGATAACGTACTTGCACCTCCCTTGTAACGCCTGCCACTCCTCACCCGAAAGACCCATTAGTTACAAGGTCGGGGAAGGACCAAGTGATGATGAAGATTCGCCACTCATTCATCCGGACGGCCAAGAAGGCCGCCTGGCTCACCGCAATCACCGGGGCGCTCGCTATCGCCCCACTTACCCTGTCGGCAGCCAGCGCGAACGCCGACTCCGTGGACTGGGACGCCATCGCCCAGTGCGAGTCCGGCGGCAACTGGTCGACGAACACCGGGAACGGCCATTACGGCGGTCTGCAGTTCAAGCCGACGACCTGGGCCGCCAACGGCGGGGTGGGATCCCCGGCGACGGCCTCCCGTGAGGAGCAGATCCGGGTGGCCGAGAACGTGCTGCGGACTCAGGGCATCGGTGCGTGGCCGAAGTGCGGTGCGAACGCCGGCGGCCTGCCGCTGTGGAGCATGGGCGCGGGCGCACCGATCGGGTGCCAGACGATGCGGGGCGGCGCCGTGCTGGGCATCATCGACCTGCGCCAGCTGTGCTCGACCTTCCTGAGCCCGTTCGGCCTAGGCTGAGACCGCCGCGGGCACGGCGAACGCCGACCGCGACGCCACCTCCGCGAGATGCCGCGTCAGCACCGCCTCGGGCACCAAGACCGTGGCCCGGCTGACCGCGGCGCTCAGGAAGGCCGGCCGCAGGTTGACGAGCTGGCCGATCCGTGCCGACTCGCGCACCAAGGCCCGCACCCTGGGCCTGCGGAACTCCGCGAACCGGGCGAACGCCGTCGCCGGGTCGTCGGTCTGCTCGACAACGCTGGCCAAGATCCCGGCGTCTTCGAGCCCTTGACAACCGCCCTGGCCCAGATGGGGGCGCATCGGGTGGGCCGCATCGCCAACCAGCACGATCGGCCCCCGCGAACAGACTCGCGCCTGGTCGCGGTCGTAGAGGTCGTTGTGCAGGACGACGTCGGGGTCGGTCGCGGCCAGCAGGGCCGGTATGGGCTCGGCCCATGATGCGAACTTGGTTTGCAGGTACGCCAGCTCTCCCTCCGGTGCGACCCGTCCCTCCGGGGCGCGCTCGGTGGCGAACCAATACGTGTGATCGGGACCTAACGGAACGTGCCCGCATTCGACGCCTGCGCCCAGGGTTTCGCCGGCCAGGCCGCGGCCGCCTGCCGGGTCGTCGAATCCGACAGCGTGATTCGAACGCCGTCCGACGTCAGTTCGATTTCTTTAGCCGTCACGCCGTGGTGCACGGTGCCGTTCGCCAGTGCGCCGGCCAGCACATCGTTCAGCGCGGATCGACGGACCACCACCAGCGGCTCGCCGAGGGCCTTCACGATTCGCTCTCTCGACGGGTGGCGTAACCACGCGCCGTTACGCCAACGCAGCGCTCCGGCGGACACCCGGCCGCCGGCCTCTCGGACCGCGTCACCCAGGCCGATGTGGTCAAGGGCCGCAAGGGCGTTGGGCCAGATGCTGATTCCCGCCCCGCTCGTCGTGTCGGCGCGTCCCTCGAGGACCGTGACGTCGTGACCGCGCCGCTGCAGTGCGACCGCCGTCGCGAGGCCCGCGATGCCCGCACCGATCACGACGAAGTGCTGCTGCTGCGCCACTCCTCGAACGTAGCGGTTACACGTCGAACACAAGCAGCGTGCTGGTGGCCGTTGCGACCACCGCACCGCCTGCGTCGGTGATGACGCCTTCGGTGAAGCCGACCCGCGATCCCACCTTCACCACGGTTCCGGTCGCGGTGAGCAGCACCGCTACCCGCCCGGACCGCCTTGAGGTAGTTCACCTTGATCTCCACCGAGGTGTAGCCCTTGCCCTGCGGCAGCGTGCTGTGCATCGCGCAACCCGCGACGGAATCGAGCAGCGTGCAGACCAGCCCGCCATGGACGGCGCCCATCGCGTTGTACGCCGACTCGTCCGGCACGCAGGTGAACACCACCCGCCCCGGCTCGGCAGACACCATGTCGAATCCGATCAGCCCTGCGATCGGGGGCGGGGGGAGTTCGCCATCGACCATCGCCCGTAGATAGTCGACTCCTGCCATCGTCAGGCCCTTGGCGGTGCTCGGGCCGGGTTCGTGCCATGTGACGGTGCGCGAACGCTGCGGTCCCCAGTCCTGGTGGGTGTTCGTCTCGGCCAGATCTGCGGTCATCGTGATTCCTTCAGTTCGCTCATCAGTCGATATGTGCGTTGTCGGTCGGGGTCGTCGGGGGAGACGGCGTGGTGGAGTCCCCATGCCATCAGGGCGTCCAGCACCGGGACCAGGTCCCGCCCGGCCTCGGTGAGGTGGTAGTCGTACCGCGGCGGGGCGGTCTGATAAGCCGTGCGGTGCAGCACGCCGGCCTCTTCGAGCGCCTTGAGCCTGGCGGCGACGCGGTCGCGGGGTGCTCCGGTGTCGCGGACGATGTCGGAGAATCGGGTGGTGCCGAGCGACAACTCGCGCACGATGAGCAGGGCCCACCGCTCGCCGACCAATTCCAGCGACGCAGCGATCGGGCAGGGCCGGCCGGGCAGATCGGCCAGTTCGACGGTAGTCATACCGCCAGCATGCCAGCAGTGAGTTTGAAAATCAAACTGACATCGCTTGTGCTACGACTTGGTGCATGGCGGAAACCCCGTTCGGCGATCTCGACGACTACATCGCCCTGCCGCGGGTGTCCGGACTGGCGGTGTCGCCGGACGGCTCGCGGGTGGTGACGACCGTCAGCGAGCTCAACGACAAGCGCACCGAATACGTCACCGCGGTCTGGGAGGTCGACCCCGAGGGGCAGCGGCCGGCTCGACGGTTGACCCGCGGCGCCAAGGGAGAGTCGGCGCCGGCGTTCACCTCCGACGGTGACGTCTTGTTCGTGGCGGTGCGCCCGACCGCCGACGACGACAAGCCGCCTGCGGCGTTGTGGAGTCTGCCCGCGGCGGGCGGCGAGGCCGTCGAGGTTCTTGCGCCGCCCGGCGGGGTCGAACTCGTGAAGACGGCGCGCGACGCTCCAAGAGCTGTGGTGCGCGCACCGCTGTTGCCGTCGGCGGCCAGCATCGACGACGACCGTCGGCTACGGGATCTGCGCAAGGACTACAAGATCACCGCGATTCTGCACACCGGCTATCCGATCCGGTACTGGGACAAGGACCTTGGCCCTGGCGGACCTCATCTGCTTGGACTGGACCTGATGGACGATCCCGCGCCGGTCGATCTCACCCCGCGGCCGGGCGGAGCGCTGCGAGAAGCCGACTTCGACGTCAGCCCGGACGGCCGGTTCGTGGTGACGTCATCGCAACGGCCCGCGCCGGACGCGTCCCAGCACTCGGTGCTGGTGCGGATCGACCTGACCTCCGGCGACCACACGGTCATCGCGGACGAACCGGACGCCGACCTGTGGAGCCCGACAATCTCGCCGGAAGGTTCGGGGGTGGCGTTCATCCGTGAGTCGTACTCCACGCCGGTGCGCGCACCGCGAATAACACTGGGCTACTTGCGGTTCGGTGAGAATCCGATCGAATTCGCGGCGGACTGGGATCGCTGGCCGGTGTCGGTGACGTGGTCGCGCGACGGCGATGCCCTGATCGTCACTGCCGACGACGGCGGCCGCTGCCCGGTGTTCCGGATCGGAATCCGCGACGGCTTGGTCGCCGCGTTGACCTCTGACGACTATGCGTACACCGATGTTTCGGCCGCACCAGGCGGAGTTGTCTACGCGTTGCGGAGCTCATACGCCGCGCCGCCGCACCCGGTGCGCATCGATCCGGACGGCACCGTCACGGCATTACCGTGTGTCGAGCTGCCCGCATTGCCCGGCTCGCTCTCCGAGATCACGGCGAATGCTGCCGACGGCACCGCGGTGCGGTCGTGGCTGGTGCTGCCCGAGGACTCCGACGGCAGGGGGCCCGCTCCACTCCTTCTCTGGATTCACGGCGGGCCGCTGGCCAGCTGGAACGCCTGGCACTGGCGGTGGAACCCGTGGGTGCTCGCGGCACGGGGCTATGCGGTGCTGCTGCCGGACCCGGCGCTGTCCACCGGCTACGGCCAGGACTTCATTCAACGGGGCTGGGGCGCGTGGGGCGGTGCACCGTTCGACGGCCTGATGGCGGCGACCGACGCCGCCTGTGCCCACCCGCGTATCGACGCCGAGCGCACCGCCGCGATGGGCGGCTCGTTCGGTGGCTACATGGCGAACTGGATGGCCGGCCACACCGACCGGTTCGATGCGATCGTCACCCACGCCAGCCTGTGGGCGCTCGACCAGTTCGGCTCCACCACCGACGCTTCCTACTACTGGCTGCGCGAGATGACCCGAGACACGGCGACCGCGAACTCGCCGCACCGCTTCGTCAAGGAGATCCGTACGCCGATGCTTGTCATCCACGGCGACAAGGACTATCGCGTACCCATCGGTGAGGCGCTGCGGCTGTGGTACGAGCTGCTCACCGAATCGGGTCTCCCCGCGGCCGAGGACGGCACCAGCCCGCACCGGTTCCTCTACTTCCCGTCAGAGAACCATTGGGTGCTCAGTCCGCAACACGCCAAGATCTGGTATCAGGTCGTCACCGCGTTCCTTGGCCGGCACGTGCTCGGTGACGACATCGAGCTACCAGAGACGCTCGGGTAGCGTCGCATTGATGGCGGCGCAGCGTGAGTTCGACATCGTCCTGTACGGCGCGACCGGTTTCGCCGGAAAACTGACCGCGGACTACCTGGCCAAGGCGGGCGGCGACGCACGCATCGCACTTGCCGGTCGGTCCCAGGACAAGCTGCTGGCGGTCCGGGAGACCTTGGGGGAGGCGGCGCAGTCTTGGCCGCTGATCGCCGCCGACGCTTCGCAGCCGTCGACACTGGACGAGATGGCAGCGCGGGCCCAGGTGGTGGTGACAACGGTCGGACCTTACGCCCGCTACGGGCTGCCGTTGGTGGCGGCGTGCGCCGCGGCGGGGACCGACTATGCCGACCTTACCGGTGAGTCGATGTTCATCCGTGAGAGCATCGACCTGTATCACAAGCAGGCCATCGAGACCGGTGCCCGCATCGTGCATTCGTGCGGATTCGACTCCATCCCTTCGGATCTCACTGTCTTCGCGCTATACCGGCGCGCCGAACACGACCAAGCGGGCCAGCTCGGCAACACCAACATGGTGGTGCGGGCGCTCGCCGGTGGCGTGTCGGGCGGGACCGTCGCGTCGATGATCGAATTCCTCCGCACACTGTCCTCCGATCCGGAGGCCAGGCGGCTGATCAATGATCCGTACACACTGACACCCGAGCGTGCGGCCGAGCCGCAGCTCGGCGCACAACCCGATGTGCGGTGGCGCCGCGGCGGCGAGATCGCACCCGAGCTGGAGGGCTACTGGGCGGGTGCATTCCTAGTGGCCGCACCGAACTCCCGAATTGTCCGGCGCAGCAACGCTTTACTCGATTATGCCTATGGCCGCCGGTTCGAGTACGCCGAGCAGATCAGCATGGGCCGCTCGTTGGCCGCGCCGGTGGCGGCGGCGTTGGCGACCGGCGGCATCGCCGCGACGTTGGCCCTCGGCAGCCGAGTCCTCGCCCGGGTGCCGCGTCGACTCATCGAGCGCATCACGCCGAAACCCGGCACCGGACCAAGCGAAGGCGCCCGCGAGAAAGGGCACTACACCGTCGAGACGTACACCATAACCACGACTGGCGCCCGTTACCGGGCTCGGATGTCACAGAAAGGCGACTTCGGCTACAAGGCCACCTCGGTGCTGCTCGGCGAAAGCGGATTGGCGCTCGCGCTGGACCGCGACCGGCTGTCCGACCTGCGCGGAGTATTGACGCCTGCGGCGGCGATGGGAGACGCGCTGCTGGCTCGATTCCCCGCTGCCGGTGTGTCATTGGAGACGTCCCGGCTGAATTGATCTGTGAGCGCGGAACACCTGTCAGCCAAGATCAATTGGACTAGTGTCGATTCGACCCGCGATAACCAGCAATGAAGGTGGAACGACAATGGCAGATCTAGACGATCTCTTCGCGCAGATCCCGGTACAGGACATCGCGAGCAAACTTGGTGCGGATCAAGGTGAGGTGAACAACGCCATCCGGACACTGGTCCCGGCCCTCGTCGGAGGGCTGGCGCAGAACGTCCAGGCTGAAGACATCGACTCGAGCGACCTCGAGTCTGCCGTTGCCGAGCAGGGCACCAGCGGACTGCTCGACGGCGGGGTCAGCGTCGACCAGGTCGATGAAAGCCAGGGCGACCTGTTCGTCGCGAAAATATTCGGCGGCAACGACAGCAACGCAGTCGCCTCCGCGCTGTCCGGTGGTGGCGCGGGCAGCAGCGGCCTGCTCAAGAAGCTTCTGCCCATCCTGGCGCCGATCGTGCTGGCCTACATCGGCAAGCAGCTCACCCAGAGGAGCGCCGCACCTGCGGGCGGCAGCGCCACGCAGGCCCAGTCGGCCGGCGGTGGTGGCGGTGGTCTCGGCGATATCCTCGGCGGCATCCTCGGCGGCGCCGGCGGAGGCGGCGGGGGAAACAACCCGCTGGGCAGCATCCTGGGCAGCGTGCTCGGCGGCCAGCAGGGCGGTGCGCTCGGCGACATCCTCGGTGGTCTGCTGGGCGGCAAGAAGTAGCACGCCGGCCGAGCCGGCAAAACCCTGCAGCGGGGCTGGCGCACCGCACTTCATAGAATGGCGCGGTGACCGCCAGTTCGAGGCCAGCAGCTGACGCCCTGCCCAAATCCTGGGATCCGGGCGCGGTGGAAAGCGAGCTCTACCAGGGCTGGGTGGACGCCGGCTACTTCAAGGCCGATCCGGCGAGCGACAAAGAGCCGTACTCGATCGTGCTGCCGCCGCCGAACGTCACCGGCAGCCTGCACATGGGGCATGCGCTCGACCACACGCTGATGGATGCGCTGACCCGGCGCAAGCGGATGCAGGGCTATGAGGTGCTGTGGTTGCCGGGCATGGACCACGCAGGCATCGCCACTCAGTCTGTGGTGGAGAAGCAGCTGGCTGTCGACGGCAAGACGAAGGAAGACTTCGGCCGCGACCTGTTCATCGACAAGGTCTGGGACTGGAAGCACGACTCCGGCGGGACGATCGGCGCCCAGATGCGCCGGCTCGGAGACGGCGTGGACTGGAGCCGTGACCGCTTCACCATGGACGACGGTCTGTCCCGTGCGGTGCGGACGATCTTCAAACGGCTCTATGACGCCGGGCTGATCTACCAGGCCGAGCGGCTGGTCAACTGGTCGCCGGTGCTGGAGACCGCCATCTCGGACCTCGAGGTCTCATACGTCGACGTCGAGGGCGAGTTGGTGTCGTTCCGGTACGGGTCACTCGACGATGCCGAACCGCACATCGTGGTGGCCACCACCCGGGTTGAGACGATGCTCGGCGACACCGCGATCGCGGTGCATCCCGATGACGAGCGGTACCGACACCTGGTGGGTAAGACGTTGCCGCATCCGTTCGTCGTCGACCGTGAGCTGATCATCGTCGCCGACGAACATGTGGACCCGGAATTCGGCACCGGCGCAGTCAAAGTCACGCCGGCCCACGACCCGAACGACTTCGAGATCGGGCTGCGGCACAAACTGCCGATGCCGTCGATCATGGACACCAAGGGCAGGATCGTCGACACCGGAACCGAATTCGACGGCATGGACCGCTTCGACGCCCGGGTCGCGGTGCGCGAGGCGCTGGCCGCCGAGGGCCGCATCGTCGAGGAGAAGAGACCGTATCTGCACAGCGTCGGGCATTCCGAGCGCAGCGGAGAATCCATCGAACCGCGGCTGTCGCTGCAGTGGTGGGTGAAGGTCGAGTCGTTGGCCAAAGCGGCCGGTGACGCGGTCCGTAACGGGCACACCGTGATTCATCCGCCGAGCCTGGAACCTCGCTGGTTCGCATGGGTGGACAACATGCACGACTGGTGCATATCCCGCCAGCTGTGGTGGGGGCACCGAATTCCGATCTGGCACGGGCCCGACGGCGACACCGTCTGCGTCGGCCCGGACGAGACCCCGCCCGAGGGCTGGGAACAGGACCCCGACGTGCTGGACACGTGGTTCTCCTCGGCGCTGTGGCCGTTCTCCACCATGGGGTGGCCCGACCACAGCCCGGAACTGGCGAAGTTCTATCCGACCAGCGTCCTGGTCACCGGCTACGACATCCTGTTCTTCTGGGTAGCGCGGATGATGATGTTCGGCATGTTCGTGTCCGAGGACCCGGCCATCACGTTGGACGGACAGCGCGGACCACAGGTCCCGTTCGAGAATGTCTTCCTGCACGGGCTGATTCGCGACGAGTTCGGTCGCAAGATGAGCAAGTCGCGGGGCAACGGTATCGACCCGCTGGACTGGGTCGAGATGTTCGGCGCCGACGCATTGCGGTTCACCCTTGCCCGGGGCGCCAGTCCCGGCGGCGACTTGTCCATCGGCGAGGACCATGCCCGGGCATCCCGCAACTTCGCCACCAAGCTGTTCAACGCCACCCGTTTCGCGTTGATGAACGGCGCCGCGATGAGTCTCTCGGGCGAAGAGCAAAAGGCACAGTCGGCTCTCCTCTCATCCGCCGACCTCACCGATGCCGACCGCTGGATCCTCGGGCGCGCGGAAGAGGTTCGCGCCGAGGTGGATTCGGCGTTCGACAACTACGAATTCAGCCGTGCCTGCGAAGCGCTCTACCACTTCGCGTGGGACGAGTTCTGCGACTGGTACGTCGAACTGGCGAAGGTACAACTGGCCGACGGCATCCAGCACTCCACGGCGGTGCTGGCAGCGGTCCTCGATACGCTGCTGAAACTGCTCCATCCGGTGATGCCGTTTGTCACCGAAGCGCTGTGGAAGGCCCTCACCGGCGGCGAGTCTCTCGTCATCGCCGAATGGCCCAAGCCATCCGGATTTGCGGTGGATTCGTCTGCCGCCCAACGTGTCACCGACATGCAGAAGTTGGTCACCGAGGTGCGGCGATTCCGCAGCGACCAGGGGCTGGCCGATCGGCAGAAGGTGCCCGCGAGGTTGACGGACGTCGCCGGGGCCGACCTGGATTCGCAGATCCCAGCGGTGCAATCGCTGGCATGGCTGACACCTGCTTCCGACGGCTTCGCTCCGTCGGCCTCGGTGGAGGTTCGCCTGACGCGCGGCACCGTTGTGGTCGAGCTGGATACCTCCGGCACCGTCGATGTGGCCGCCGAGCGGCGCCGATTGGAGAAGGACCTGGCCGCCGCGGAGAAGGAGCTCGCGGGCACCACCGCCAAACTCGACAACGAGGCCTTTCTCGCCAAGGCTCCCGCGGAGGTCGTCGACAAGATCCGGGGACGCCAACAGGTCGCTCGCGAGGAAGTCGACCGGATCACAACAAGGTTGGCATCCCTGCAATGACCGACCCCGTCCCAACCCCGGACGAAATCGCGTCGCTGCTCCAGGTCGAGCACCTGCTGGACCAGCGTTGGCCGGAAACCAAGCTAGAACCGAGCACGGCCCGCATCTCCGCGCTGATGGAACTGCTCGGTTCGCCCCAACGTGGATATCCGTCCATCCACATCGCGGGCACCAACGGCAAGACTTCGGTGGCCCGCATGATCGACTCGTTGCTGACCGCGCTGAACCGCCGCACCGGCCGGACGACCAGCCCCCATCTGCAGTCCGCCGTGGAGCGCATCGCGATCGACAACAAGCCAATCACCCCGGCGGAATATGTCGCGATATACCGTGAGATCGAACCGTTCGTGGAGTTGGTCGACAAGCAGTCCGAGGCCGCCGGCGGCCCGGCGATGAGCAAGTTCGAGGTCGTCACCGCGATGGCTTTCGCGGCCTTCGCCGACGCGCCGATCGATATCGCCGTCGTCGAGGTCGGCATGGGCGGCCGCTGGGACGCCACCAACGTCGTCGACGCACCGATCGCCGTCATCACTCCCATCGGTGTCGATCACACCGAGTATCTGGGCACTGAGATCGCCGATATCGCCGCCGAGAAGGCCGGGATAATCGCCAAGCAGGACGAGGAGCCCGCGCCGTCAGGCACAGACCTGAGCACCGTCGCGGTGATCGGCAGGCAAGTGCCCGAGGCCATGGAGGTGCTGCTCGCCGAAACGGTGCGAGCCGACGCCGCGGTGGCCCGCGAGGATTCCGAATTCGCGGTGCTGGGCCGCGAGGTGGCCGTCGGCGGCCAGATGCTCGAACTGCAGGGCCTTGGCGGGGTGTATTCCGAGATCTTCCTGCCGCTGCACGGCGAACATCAGGCCCACAACGCCGCGATCGCGCTGGCCGCCATCGAGGCGTTCTTCGGCGCCGGCGCGCAACGACAACTCGACGTCGATTCGGTGCGGGCCGGGTTCGCCGCCGCCACCAGCCCTGGGCGGCTGGAACGCATGCGCAGCGCCCCAACGGTTTTCATCGACGCCGCCCACAACCCCGCGGGTGCGGCCGCGCTGGCGCAGACGCTGGCCGAGGAGTTCGACTTCCGATTCCTGGTCGGCGTCGTGTCGGTGATGGCCGAGAAAGACGTCGACGGCATCCTGGCCGCGCTGGAGCCGGTATTCGATCAGGTGGTGGTGACCAACAACGGCTCGCCGCGTGCGCTCGACGTCGAAAGCTTGGCGCTGCGCGCGGAGGAGCGGTTCGGGCCGGAACGGGTGATCGCGTCGGCGACGCTGCCCGACGCCATCGAGACTGCGACCGCGGTCGTCGAGGAGTCCGGCGCCGACGGCGAGGGCTTCTCGGGCAGCGGCATGGTGATCACCGGGTCGGTCGTCACCGCGGGTGCGGCCAGAACCCTGTTCGGGCGGGATCCGGAATGAGCGAAGCTTGCGAGCGAATCATTGGCGGGACATGCGCTGGCCGAGCCTGCGAGGTCAGCGAATGAGCCATCAGCCCGCGCCGGATCCGTGGAAGAGCTTCCGCGGCGTGATGGCAGGCACCCTGATTTTGGAAGCCATCGTCGTGCTGCTCGCCCTGCCGGTCGTCGTGGTGGCAGATGGCGGGCTGACGCCCGTCGCCGGCACCTACTTGATCGGCCTGGCCGTCGTTCTGGTTCTGCTGGCAGGAGTGCAGGGACGGCCGTGGGCAATCTGGGTGAACCTCGCCATCCAACTGGTGCTGATCGCCGGCTGGGCGGTGCACGGCGCCGTCGGTTTCATCGGGCTCATCTTCGCGGGCGTGTGGCTGCTCATCCTTTATCTGCGCAGCGAGGTCAAACGGCGTGAGGAGCGTGGCCTGCTGCCCGGACAGCAACCGCCGCCGGATTAGTGTGCATCGGCCATACCTCCACCGTCCGCCCGTAGTTGCCGAGCGGGTTCAGCACCCGACTACTGAAATCTCGTGGACCACTACTTGCCGTTACCGTCGCGGGCGATGCCCCGCAGGTACGCTGTCGGCCGTGACTGAGCGGACGCTGGTGTTGATCAAGCCCGACGCCGTCAAACGGCGCCTGATCGGAGAGGTCGTCAGCCGGATCGAGGCCAAGGGCCTGACCGTTGCGGCCCTCGAACTGCGCAATGTCGGTGACGAGCTGGCCCGCAAGCACTACGCCGAGCACGACGGCAAACCGTTCTTCGACTCACTGCTGGAATTCATCACGTCGGGGCCTGTGGTGGCGGCGATCGTCGAGGGTCCACGAGCGATTGCAGCGTTTCGCCAGATCGCGGGTGGCACCGACCCGGTAGAGAAGGCCGCTCCGGGCACAATTCGCGGTGACCTGGCACTTGTCACCCAGGACAACCTCGTGCACGGCTCGGATTCGCCGGAATCGGCCGCTCGCGAAATCGCGCTCTGGTTCCCGGGCAGATAACTCGGCCAAACGCTCTGGTCCGTCGAGCACGGCCGATGTGGGATACTGAACGCGGGTAGACGGCTTTACACCAGGGCCGGACGCCCGAATGAAGACTTTGACGAGCGCGACCACCGCTCACCCGTGGTGCGGCGCCGACCGTCCCAGCCATCATTCAGCCAGGCACCGAGAGGGTTCCCAGCGAACCGCTCGGGGCGAGACCATAACAAGCCCGGACGGAAACAACCCGGGCCAATAGCGGAAGCCCTCGCGTGGCCGCGTCGCACGACGCGCCCGGGGGCTTGAGGAGAATACGTGGCCGACGATGCCCCTACTCAAGACCTATCGGAAGAGACTCAGCCGCCCGAGGCCCAGCCTGACGGGCTGACGGTGCTCGCGGAGGATCCCGACGCGTCCGGCCAGGATGACGGTGATCAACCGCAGGCCGAGGGCGTGGACGGCGCCGAACCGGAGTCTCGGACGATTCTCGAGACCACGGTCGAACGCGCCGAGTACATGCCCCTGTTCGTGGCGCCGCAGCCGGTCGAGCTCGATTCCGGCTCCGACGACGATTACGACGACACCGACGACGGCGGCCCGGACTCCGACGAAGAGCAGGCCGAGCGCCCCAGCCGGCGTCGCCGCCGCGGCAGGCGCGGCCGGGGCCGCGGTCGCGGCGAGCAGAACGGTGACGACGCGGGCGACGACTCCGACGACGGCCAGGCCGAGGACTCCGGTGACGAGTCCGACGAGGACAGCGGCGACGACGAAACGAACGGCACAGACGGCGCCACCCGTCGCCGCCGTCGGCGCCGCAGGCGCAAGTCCGGCTCGGGGGACGACAACGACGGTTCGCCCGACGACCCGCCCAACACCGTCGTGCACGAACGCGCGGGGCGCACCGACAAGGACAACGGCGAGATTCAGGGCATCACCGGTTCGACACGGCTGGAGGCCAAGCGCCAGCGCCGCCGCGACGGCCGCGACGCGGGACGGCGCCGTCCGCCGATCCTGAGCGAGGCCGAGTTCCTGGCCCGCCGCGAGGCGGTCGAGCGGGTGATGGTGGTGCGCGACAAGGTCCGCACCGAGCCGCCGCACGAGGGCGCCAGGTACACGCAGATCGCCGTGCTCGAGGACGGCGTGGTGGTCGAACACTTCGTGACGTCGGCTGCCTCGGCTTCGTTGGTGGGCAACATCTATCTGGGCATCGTGCAGAACGTGCTGCCGTCCATGGAGGCGGCTTTCGTTGACATCGGCCGCGGCCGCAACGGGGTGCTTTACGCAGGCGAGGTCAATTGGGAGGCAGCCGGTCTCGGCGGTGCCAACCGCAAGATCGAGCAGGCCCTCAAGCCCGGCGACTACATCGTGGTCCAGGTCAGCAAGGATCCGGTTGGGCACAAGGGCGCCCGGTTGACCACCCAGGTTTCGCTCGCCGGCCGCTATCTGGT
This sequence comes from uncultured Actinomycetota bacterium, assembly GCA_963800125.1. Classification (GTDB taxonomy): domain Bacteria; phylum Actinomycetota; class Actinomycetes; order Mycobacteriales; family Mycobacteriaceae; genus Mycobacterium. Next base: position 26,761 of record CAWDAC010000036.1, read on the forward strand.
CTACGTGCCGGGTGCGTCGTCGACCGGCATCAGCCGCAAGCTACCCGACACCGAACGGCAGCGGCTCAAAGAGATTCTGCGCGAGGTGGTTCCGTCGGATGCCGGCGTGATCATCCGCACCGCTTCTGAGGGCGTCAAGGAAGACGACATCCGTTCCGACGTCAGCCGGCTGCAGGAACGCTGGACGCAGATCGAGGCGAAGGCGGCCGAGACCAAGCAGAAGGCGGCCGGGGCGGCGGTTGCTCTCTACGAAGAGCCCGACGTGCTGGTGAAGGTCATCCGCGACCTGTTCAACGAGGACTTCGCCGGCCTGATCGTGTCCGGGGACGAAGCCTGGAACACCATCAACGACTACGTCAATTCCGTTGCGCCGGAACTTGTTCGGCGACTGACGAAATACCAGCCGGCCAGCAGTGACGGCCCCGACGTGTTCGCGGTTCACCGCATCGACGAGCAGCTGACAAAGGCGATGGACCGAAAGGTTTGGCTGCCGTCGGGCGGCACGCTGGTGATCGACCGCACCGAGGCGATGACCGTGGTCGACGTCAACACCGGCAAGTTCACCGGCTCGGGCGGCAACCTGGAGCAGACGGTCACCCGCAACAATTTGGAGGCCGCCGAGGAGATCGTGCGCCAGCTGCGGCTGCGCGATATCGGCGGCATCGTCGTCATCGACTTCATCGACATGGTGCTGGAGTCCAACCGTGACCTGGTGCTGCGCCGGCTGACCGAGGCGCTGGCCCGCGACCGGACCCGGCACCAGGTGTCCGAGGTGACGTCGCTGGGACTGGTGCAGTTGACCCGAAAGAGGCTGGGCACCGGCCTGATCGAGGCGTTCTCCACGCCGTGTCCGCAGTGCGCGGGCCGGGGAATCCTGTTGCACACCGATCCCGTCGACTCCGCAGCCGTGAGTGGCCGCAAATCCGACTCCGGGCGTCGCGGCAAGCGTTCCAAGAAGGGCGGCCGCGGCGACGATGTCGCCGTCGCGAAGGTGCCCGCGCATCCCGCGGGTGAGCACCCGATGTTCAAGGCGATGGCTGCCGCCAACGGCCCCCACGACGACGTGGTGGGTGAGGACGCCAAGGACGAAGACAGGAAGGCCGAAGAGGTCGCCGAGATCGACCCCGAAACCATCAAGGAAGCCGTCGTCGAGGTCGCCGACGAGGAACTCGAAGACGACGATCTGGACGACGATTTCGACGACACCGACGAGGACTCCGAAGATGACGAGGACGTCGACGAGATCGACCTGGACGAGGACGACGATGAGGACGACCTGGACGAGGACGACGATGAGGACGACCTCGACGACGACATCGAGGTGATCGACTCCGACGACGACGACGAAGACGACGAGGATTCGGACGACGACTCCGATGACGACGTCGAATCCGTCGACGACGACGAATCCGATTTCGACGTGTCCGACGACGACCGCGGCGAACAGCCCGCCGCGACCGTTGGTGGCGGGCGTCAGCGCCGTCGCTCCGCCGCACGACCGGCCGGCCCGCCGATTCACGACGACTGAGCGGTGGTATGCCGCCAATCGGACCGTGCACAAGCCGTGACCTGCAGTGATTTGACCCTGACGGCGCACCTCACGTACCCTTGACCAGTTGTCTTTCGGCTTAATGCCGATGACAGCGGGCCCACGTGGCTCCGCACCCAGACCCGCACGCGCACCCCCGGGTAGCGCGACGCCCAGAGAAGCACCAGGAGAGCAGAGAACGATGGCGACGTACGCAATCGTCAAGACCGGCGGCAAGCAGTACAAGGTCGCCGTCGGAGACGTGGTCAAGGTCGAGAAGCTCGACTCCGAGCCCGGCGCCAAGGTTTCACTGCCCGTCGCCCTGGTCGTCGACGGCGCAAAGGTCACAAGTGACGCCAAGGACCTGGAGAAGGTCGCCGTCACCGGCGAGGTGCTCGAGCACACCAAGGGCCCCAAGATCCGCATCCACAAGTTCAAGAACAAGACCGGCTATCACAAGCGGCAGGGTCACCGTCAGCAGCTGACGGTCCTCAAGGTCACCGGCATCAAGTGATGAGCCGTCAGGCGAAGAACCAAGCATCAAGCGGGAGTCAATAAATGGCACACAAGAAGGGCGCTTCCAGCTCACGTAACGGTCGCGACTCAGCCGCCCAGCGGCTCGGCGTCAAGCGGTTCGGCGGCGAGATCGTCAAGGCCGGTGAGATCATCGTCCGCCAGCGCGGCACCCACTTCCACCCGGGCGTCAACGTCGGGCGAGGTGGTGACGACACGCTGTTCGCCAAGGCTCCAGGCGCCGTCGAGTTCGGCGTCAAGCGTGGACGCAAGACGGTCAGCATCGTCCGACCGTCCGCTTCGGAGGCCTAGTTCCGCGTCGAGATCGACGTTTTGCAGCTGGGCTCAAGTCGCACTTCGTCTGCAAAACGTAGATTTCGTCATGGAAAGGAAGCCCGATGCCCCGGTTCGTAGACCGCGTCGTGATCCACGCGCGGGCGGGCAACGGCGGTAACGGCTGCGCGTCGGTCCATCGCGAGAAGTTCAAACCCCTCGGCGGTCCCGACGGTGGCAACGGCGGGCGTGGCGGCAGCGTCGTCCTGGTCGTCGACCCGCAGGTACACACGCTGCTCGACTTCCACTTCCACCCCCACGTCGTCGCTCCGTCGGGCAAGCCGGGCGCGGGCAGCAACCGGGACGGCGCCGCGGGCGACGATCTGGAGCTGAAGGTGCCCGACGGCACCGTCGTGCTCGACGAGAACGGCAGGCTGCTGGCCGACCTGGTCGGCGCCGGCACCCGGTTCGAGGCCGCCGCGGGCGGACGCGGGGGCCTGGGCAACGCCGCACTGGCTTCGCGGGCCCGCAAGGCGCCCGGCTTCGCACTGCTCGGCGAAAAGGGCCAGGCCCGCGACCTCACGCTGGAGCTCAAGACCGTCGCCGATGTCGGGCTCATCGGGTTCCCGTCGGCAGGCAAGTCGTCACTGGTATCGGCCATCTCGGCGGCCAAGCCGAAGATCGCCGACTACCCGTTCACAACGTTGGCACCCAATCTGGGCGTCGTCTCGGCGGGGGAGCGCACGTTCACCGTCGCCGATGTACCCGGGCTGATTCCCGGCGCTTCCGAAGGCCGCGGCCTCGGCCTTGACTTCCTGCGGCACATCGAGCGGTGCGCGGTGCTGGTGCATGTGGTCGACTGCGCGACCCTAGAGCCGGGCCGCGATCCGATCTCCGACATCGACGCCCTGGAAGCCGAGCTGGCCGCGTACACGCCGACCCTGCAGGGTGATTCGACGCTGGGTGATCTGGCCGAGCGGCCACGGGCGGTGGTGCTCAACAAGATCGATGTGCCGGAAGCCCGTGAACTGGCCGATTTCGTCCGCGAAGAGATCGAGCGAAGGTACGGGTGGCCGGTGTTCGAGGTCTCGACCGTCAGCCGGGAAGGGTTGCGGCCGTTGACATTCGCCCTGTGGGACCTGGTGTCGGCCTATCGTGCCGCGCAACCCGAGATCGTGCCTCGGCGCCCGGTGATCCGCCCGATACCGGTGGACGACAGCGGATTCACCGTCGAACCGGACGGCATGGGCGGCTTCGTGGTCCACGGCGCGCGGCCAGAACGCTGGGTTGCTCAAACCGATTTCAGCAACGACGAGGCGGTCGGCTACCTCGGCGACCGGCTGGCCCGGCTCGGCGTCGAAGACGAATTGCTGCGGCTGGGCGCTCGACCCGGTTGCGCGGTCACCATCGGTGACATGACATTCGACTGGGAGCCGCAGACACCTGCAGGCGTCGACGTGCCGTTGTCGGGTCGGGGCACCGATACCCGGCTGGAACAAACCGACCGGGTGAGGGCGGCCGAACGCAAGGCCGCCCGCAAGCAGCGCCGCAGCCACGGCGGTGATTCATGACCAGCAGCCACCGAGAAGCCGTCCACACCGCGCGCAGCGTGGTCGTCAAGGTCGGGACCACCGCGCTGACCACACCGTCGGGCGTGTTCGACGCCAGCAGGCTGGCCACGCTCGCCGACGCGATCGAGGCCCGGATGAAGGCAGGCTCGGACGTCGTGATCGTCTCGTCGGGCGCCATCGCCGCCGGCATCGAACCGCTTCGGCTGACCAAGCGGCCGGGCGACCTGGCCACCAAGCAGGCCGCGGCCAGCGTCGGCCAGGTGGCGCTGGTGAACGCGTGGAGCTCGGCGTTCGCCCGCTACAGCCGCACCGTCGGGCAGGTGCTGCTGACCGCGCACGACATTTCGATGCGGGTGCAGCACACCAACGCCCAGCGCACGCTGGACCGGCTACGCGCGCTTCATGCGGTCGCGATCGTCAACGAGAACGACACCGTCGCCACCAACGAGATCCGGTTCGGTGACAACGACCGGCTCTCGGCGCTGGTTGCACACCTCGTCGGTGCCGATGCCCTGGTGCTGCTGTCGGACATCGACGGCCTGTACGACTCCGATCCGCGAAAAGGCGATGCCCGGTTCATTCCTGAGGTCGGCGGGCCGGCCGACCTCGACGGTGTGGTGGCAGGACGTGGCAGCCACCTGGGCACCGGCGGGATGGCGTCGAAGCTGTCCGCGGCACTGCTGGCGTCCGACGCGGGGGTGCCGGTGCTTCTGGCCGCGGCGTCTGACGCCGCCACCGCGCTGGTCGACGCGTCTGTCGGCACCGTGTTCGCGCCTCGGCCCGAACGCATGTCGGCGCGTCGGTTCTGGGTCCGCTATGCCGCCGAATCGGCAGGCGCGCTGACCCTCGACGACGGCGCCGTGCGTGCGGTGGTGAAGCAGAGACGGTCGCTGCTGCCCGCAGGCATCACGGCGCTGAGCGGACGCTTCTTCGGCGGCGATGTCGTCGAATTGCGCGCGCCCGACGAGACCATGGTGGCCCGCGGCGTCGTCGCCTACGACGCCGCCGAATTGGCGAAGATGCTCGGCCGCTCGACGCCGGATTTACCCGCCGAAATGCGCCGCCCCGCCGTCCACGCCGACGACCTCGTCGCCGTCTAACCAGCGATTTGTGGAGTCGTAACCGCGCTCACCGCGCTCACCGCGGCTGAAACGCCACAAATCACGGAGTGAGCTTGGCAAGTGCCGACTTGATGCGGTCCACGCGGTGCGCCGCGGCGTCGACGGGGTCGTCGTCAGATGGTCGCACTTGGACACCGTGTGTGCGGGCGGTCTCCTGCAGGCACTCGCGGACAGCCGGATCGGCCAGCACAACGGCAGCGAGCACCCCTGGGCTGAGTTCCTTTTCGCGCAGCACGCCGCGGTAGTGCACCTCTGCGGGTATCCGGACATCCAACGGGCCGTCTTCCAGCTGCTGTCTGGCCACAGCGACAAGTGCCGTCAGCGCGGCCGCTTGTACCGCGTCGAGCAGCAGCCCGCGACCGGGAAACCTCGGCAGCGGTAGCTTGCCAACCTGCTTGTCGATCGCATCCGAGACCAGATAGCCGATCAGGTTGCGCGTGCGGATGCCCGTCACATCGGACCAATCGACGTCGTCGCCGTCGAACTCGACGGATTGCGCGCTGAACGCCACGCCGCCGAAGTGGTTGAGGAGCCGCACGGCACGGCGCAGAGGCTCGGGCGCGTTCACTGCGTCGGCAACGATGTCACCTATGCTCAACGACCAGCGCTCGTTGACGGGACAAGACTTCGGCCGCATACGGTTCAGCAGCGCGCCCGGTGTGGGTGCGCTCACGCCGAATTCGCCAATGCCGGTAGCTCGTCGGCCAGCAGCGCGAGCATAGGGGAGCAGCCGTTGTCGATCTTCACCGTGGCCAGGTCGTCGCCGCGGGTACGGCCGCGGTTGATGATCGCGATCGGGATGCCGAGCGCCGCGGCGTGGCGAACGAAGCGGTACCCGGAGAACACCGTCAACGACGAGCCCGCTACCAGCAGGGCGTCCGCGTCGTCGACCAAGGCATACGCTTGCGCCACACGGTCTTTCGGCACGTTCTCGCCGAAGTAGACGATGTTGGGCTTGAGCATGCCGCCGCAGTCCGGGCAGTCGATGATCGTGAACATTGTGGTGTCGTGGACGACGGCGTCGGCGTCCGGGGCCACCGCGATGCCGCCGACCGCCTCCGCGCGTTCGACGAAACCGGGGTTGGCCGATTCAAGCAGCTCGGCCAGCGCGGCCCGGGACATCGTGTGCCCGCATTCCAGGCAGATCACCTCGGCGTAGGTGCCGTGCAGGTTGACCACGGTGCGGGTGCCCGCCTTGGTGTGCAGCAGATCGACGTTCTGGGTGATTACACCGGACACCACGCCGGCGTCTTCGAGTGCGGCCAGCGCACGATGACCGGCGTTGGGCAGCGTGTCGTCCATATGGCGCCAGCCCACATGGTTACGGGCCCAGTAGCGCTGCCGAAACGCCGGGTCGGAGGTGAACTGCTTTATCGTCATCGGATTGCTCGGCGGCGAGTCCGGTCCGCGGTAGTCGGGGATGCCCGAATCGGTGGACATCCCCGCACCGGTGAGCACGGCCACCCGTCGTCCCTGCAGCAGGGCGACGAGTTCGGGGGCTTCCACCCCTTCGAGGGTAGGCGATCAGGCTCCGTCGTCGGACCGGTGCTGATCCTCGCCTTCGGACTGGTCAACCGCCTCGTCGGACGGATGGTCCTTATCGTCCTCGTCGTCCTCGTACATGTCTTCGTCATCGATGTCGTCGTCGTCAAGGGCAACCTCGAACACCTCGACGTGCTTTTCCGTCGGCTCGGTGTCGGACAGTGGGACCGAAACAGTGAGGATGCCCCTGTCGTAGGTGGCGCTGATGTCGTCCTCGTCGGCGCCTGCGGGTAGTGAAACCGTTCGGGTGAACGACCCGTACGAGAACTCCGAGAGCCCGTTCGATTCGGTGGTCCGTGTCCGCAGGGCCTTGATCGTCAGCTGGCCGTCGCGGACAGTGACCTCGATGTCCTCGGTCGGCTCGACTCCCGGCAGCTCGGCACGCACCTCGTAGAGTCCCTCCTTCGTCTCGTCCTCCAGCCGCATCAGGTGGTTGTCGAAGAACGGGCGAAGACCGGCGAACGCGGGCAAGCCAGTGAAAAGCTGTGAAAGCTCAGAAAGCTCGGGCAGCAACAGCCGCGACTGACGTTGAACAGCAAGCTTATTCACGATTCCTCCATTATTCGCACGGTGACAGGCGTTCGACGGTGCCTCGGTTCACGATGCGCGACGGAGGGAAAATCGCCGAATCGTGCACGGTGCCTGCGGGCGAACTGCAGGCCAACACAAGGCCGCTGCCGTCGTCTGTCCAGGCACTTCACCCGGTGTGACTCATCAATCGTTGATACCCCGTCACCGGTTCTTGACACTTGACGGGCGACAATGGATGGCGATGGACTTCTATTCCGCCTATGGCCAGGGCTTTGTGCGCGTGGCCGCCTGCACCCTGCACACCGCTATCGGTGAGCCGGCGACCAACGCCGAATCTGTGCTGGCGGTGGCGCGGGAGTGCAATGACGAGGGTGTCGGGCTGACGGTGTTTCCCGAGCTGACGCTGTCGGGTTATTCGATCGAGGACATCCTGATGCAGGATGCTCTGTTGGACGCAGTCGAGGACTCGTTGCTCGACATCGTGGTGGCCTCGGCCGATTTGCTACCGGTGCTGGTGGTCGGCGCGCCGCTGCGCTACCAGCACCGTGTCTACAACACCGCCGTCGTGATCCACCGCGGACGGGTGCTTGGCGTGGCACCGAAGTCGTATCTGCCGACCTATCGCGAGTTCTACGAGCGCCGTCAGATGGCCGCCGGTGACAACGTGCACGGCGTCATCCGAATGGGTCGCGGAAGCAACGGCGCGGAGGTGCCGTTCGGTCCCGATCTGCTGTTCGCCGCCACCGATCTGCCCGGCTTCGTCCTTCACGTCGAGATCTGCGAGGACATGTTCGTCCCGATACCGCCGAGCGCAGAGGCCGCGCTCGCGGGTGCGACGGTGATCGCGAACCTATCCGGCAGCCCGATCACAATCGGGCGGGCCGAGGACCGCTGCTTGCTGGCTCGCTCGGCGTCGTCTCGCTGCCTGGCCGCATACGTCTATGCCGCGGCCGGGGAAGGCGAGTCCACCACCGATCTGGCGTGGGACGGCCAGACGATGGTTTGGGAGAACGGCGTTTGTCTCGCCCAATCCGAGCGCTTCCCCAGAGGCGCACGGCGCTCGGTCGCCGACGTCGACACCGAGCTGCTGCGCTCGGAGCGGCTGCGGATGGGCACGTTCGACGACAACCGGGTCCACCATGACATCGCAGCGGAGTCGTTCCGGCGCATCGAGTTTGAGCTCGACCCGCCAGCCGGTGATATCGGGCTGCTCCGCGAGGTGGAGCGGTTCCCGTTCGTGCCGTCGGATCCCGCACGGCTGCAGCAGGATTGCTACGAGGCGTACAACATCCAGGTCGCGGGGCTGGAGCAGCGGCTGCGCGCGCTGACCTACCCAAAGGTGGTGATCGGTGTCTCCGGCGGCCTCGACTCGACCCATGCGCTGATCGTGGCCGCTCGAGCCATGGATCGGGAAAACCGCCCGCGCAGCGACATTCTGGCGTTCACACTGCCGGGGTTCGCAACCGGTGAACGGACGAAGGGTAATGCGATCCGGCTCGCCGAGGCGCTGGGCGTCACGTTCGAGGAGATCGACATTCGGGCCACCGCGAAGCTAATGCTCACCGAGATGGGCCACCCCTTCTCGCGCGGCGAAGAGGTCTACGACGTCACGTTTGAGAACGTGCAGGCCGGGCTGCGCACCGACTACCTTTTCCGCATCGCCAACCAGCGCGGTGGAATCGTGCTCGGCACAGGTGATCTGTCCGAGCTGGCGCTGGGTTGGTCGACCTATGGAGTGGGCGACCAGATGTCGCACTACAACGTGAATGGTGGTGTCCCCAAGACGCTGATTCAGCACCTGATCCGGTGGGTGATTTCGTCGAACCAGTTCGATCATCGCGTGAACGAGGTGCTGAAGTCGGTGTTGGACACCGAAATCAGCCCGGAGCTCGTCCCGCAGGGCGAGGACGAAGAGATCCAGAGCAGCGAGGCGAAGATCGGCCCATATGTGCTGCAAGACTTCTCGCTGTTTCAGGTGCTGCGGTATGGGTTCCGGCCGTCGAAGGTCGCGTTCCTGGCCTGGCATGCCTGGAGTGACCCAGAGCGCGGCGACTGGCCCGCGGGATACCCGGCGGACAAGCGGCCCGCCTACTCGCTGAAAGAGATTCGGCACTGGCTGCAGGTGTTCGTGCAGCGGTACTACTCGTTCGCCCAGTTCAAGAGGTCGGCAATGCCGAACGGGCCCAAAGTGTCCCAGGGCGGATCGCTGTCACCGCGGGGGGACTGGCGAGCGCCGTCGGACATGTCGGCCAAGACCTGGCTGGACGAGATCGAACGGGAGGTCCCGGAGGACTGAGGCGATATCGCCTCGTCAGCGTCGGATCAGCCCCATGCCGGGGACGAATCGGCCGACGCTGGCGGTGTAGTCCTGGTAGCTGGCACCGTGCTTCGTCGACAGGTAGGGCTCTTCGACGACACGCACCTGGACCTCGATCGTCACGACCAGCAGCACGAAACCGACTATCGCCACCGCGTTCGGCGTCACCAGCGCGATACCCAACCCGAATATCAGCATCGCGGTGAAGATCGGGTTGCGCACAAATCCGAAAGCGCCCTTGCGGACAAGCGTTGTCGTCTCGGTGTGATCGACGCCGATCCGCCACGAGTCACCCATCTCGACCTGGGCGTAGACCGTCGCGGCGATGCCGACGCCCGCCAATACGATCCCGGTGAGCTGGATCCATGGCGCATGCAAGACACCCAGCGGAGAAACCACACCGACCAGTTGCAGGGCCGGCGCGACGAACGCCGCCGCCATCGCCGTCACGAAGCCCGCCCCGGCGAACCACTCAGGAGAACCGACGCGTCCGCTGATGCCCCGAAAACCCGTCGACCCGGTGCGACGCCGCTGCAGCCAACTGCGCCAACCGAATCCGAGCAGACCGAACATGGCGAACAGTGCGAGTGCGACAACGGGCATGACCGTTCCTCTCATCAGCAGCACGGGTCCCCGCGCCAGGCGTTTCGGCCTTCTCGAACCGCTACCGCGGCGATGACAAGCGCAGCGATTGGATCCGACCACGACCAACCCAGGAGTGCGTTGAGCACCAGGCCGACCAGCAGAGCCGCCGACAGATAGGTGCAGAGCAGCGTCTGCTTCGAATCCGCAACAGCCGAAACCGATCCCAATTCGCGACCGGCGCGCCGCTGCGCCAAGGACAGCACCGGCATGACAACGAGGCTGGCCGCCGCAAGCACGATGCCGATCAGCGACGGTTGCGCCTGGCCGAAGCCCAGTAGCGACAGCACCGCGTCGACGGAAACGTACGCCGCGAGCGCGAAGAACGAGAACGCGATGAACCGCAGTGCGGCCTTCTCCCGCGTCTCCGGGTCCTTGACGGAGAACTGCCAGGCGACAGCGGCCGCCGACGAAATCTCGACGACCGAATCGAGACCGAAACCGATCAGGGCCGACGACGACACGCGAGTGCCCTCGGCCAACGCCACCACGGCCTCGACGATGTTGTAGGTAATCGTCGCGGCCACCAGCATTCGGATGCGCCGGGCGAGTACCTCGCGCCGCGGTCGGACAGGCGCGCTCATTCAGCAGCAGGCGTCGGCGTCGGCGGCAGGGCAGCAGGCCGGATCGACGGTGAGCACCAGGCCGATCAGATCGTCGAGTGCATGCCCTATCCGCTCGTCGGCGAGCCGATAGCGACTGCGCCGGCCTTCGGGCTCGGCGACCACCAGGCCGCAGCCGCGTAGGCAGGCCAGGTGGTTGGACAGGATCTGCCGGGTCACCCCGATTTTGTGGGCGAGCTCCGACGGGTAGCCGGGCGCCTCGCGCAGCATCAGCAGGATCTCGGCGCGGGTGGGATCGGACAACGCACATCCGAACCGCGACAACGCGTCGCTATGGGTCACGGTCTGCATGGCAAGAACAGTACAGCAGGTTCTGTATTCAGAAAGGGTTGAACTATCGGCTCAGATCCGGCCGTCCACCCGCAGGTCGGGATGCACCCAGCCCGGCGACCGCCTCTCCTTGAACGCACGGAACCCCTCGGCCGCCTCCTCGCCGCTGTAGCTGGCCTGCATGCCGATGCGGTCGAACAGTCCCATGTAGTTGTCCAGGTTGGCCTTGACGACCCGCCTGGCGGCGGGTGCCGTCCGGCAGCACTGTGCGAGCACGTCACGGGCCGCCTCCATCAACTCGTCGTGCGGCACCACCCTGGCGACCATGCCCCACAGTCTCGGCCTCGGCGGCGCTCAGCGTGCGGCCGGTGAGCATCAGGTCTCGGGTGCGGACCGGGCCGATGAGGCGCGCCAGCATCTGGCTGTAGTAGGTGTCGGCGATGCCGCGGAACAGCTCCGGCACCCGGAAGGTCGCGCGGTCGCTGACCACCGCCATGTCGCTGCACAGCGCGATCTGCAGGCCGCCGCCCTGGCACAGCCCGTTGACCGCCGAGACGACGGGTTTGGTGGACTGGCGGAGCTTCTCGAACGGCGTGACGTCCATTCCCAGGGCCGCCCCGAAGGTCAGCCAGTTGTCGTCGCCGCCTCCGCCCATATCCCCGCCAGGAGCGAAGACGTCGCCGGTCCCGGTAATCAGTAGTCCGGCGAGATCCGGGTCTGCCTCGACATGGCCGATCGCGTACTTGATACCGAAGTACATCGCGGGCGTCATCGCGTTACGCGCCTCCGGCCGGTCCAGCGTGCAGACGGCGAACGGCCCCTCACGGCGGAAGCGCAGGAATCGCGTGCCCAGCCAATCGCCGTCGGGCGGGCGCGGACCGGTCTCGGTTGTCGTCATCGTTGCCTTTCTCCGGCCCTCCGATTGGCCACAGCGTCGTCGATGGCCTCGGCGTACGGGGCACAGTCACCGGCCCCGGCCACCAGCGTCGACAGAGCGCCCGCCGCGCAGGCCCGGCGCAACGCGTCCTCGTGGCCGGCCAGCCAGCCTGCGGCCAGCACACCGGCGAAGACGTCGCCGGCGCCGGTGGTGTCCACCGCGCGGACGGCGGGTGCGGGCACATCGAACCGTTCGTCGTCGCCGAGGTAGCTTGCGCCTCGCGAACCGCGGGTGATCACCAGATTCGGCACCGGCCAATGCCATTCGCGTGCCTCGGCCTCGTTGACCACGACGACGTCGGCCAGTTCCGACAAGGCGAGCAAGTCATGGGGCTTCGCGCCGGCCGGTGACGCATTGACGATGACGACCGCGTCCGCAGCCCGCGCGACCCGAGCGGCTGCGATGGCGGTGGCGATCGGTATCTCCAACTGCATCAGCACCACGTCGCTGTCAGCGATCACTGCTTGCACGTCGGCAGAGTCCACGCTCAGATGTGCGTTTGCGCCCGGCGCGACCACGATTGCGTTCTCTGCTGCGGAGTCGACGATGATCGCCGCCGAGCCGCTCGGCCCCTGCACGCTGACCACGCCGTCGAGCCCGACCTCGTTGTCGCGCAGGTGGGCGCGCAGCCGCTCGGCCGCGGAGTCGGTGCCGAGTGCGGCGACGAGCTGAACGGAGGCGCCTGCCCGCGCGGCTGCCACTGCCTGGTTGCCACCCTTGCCACCAGGGGCAGACGACAGCGATGAGGCGAGAACGGTCTGTCCTGGCCGCGGAAGGGCATCGACGGTAAACGTGAGGTCGGCGTTGACACTGCCCACTACGCAGACCCGCGCCGCCATAGCAGTCAACGCTAGCCCACTGTGAGCTGGCTGACACCCGTCGAGCCCCGCGGACATGTCCGATACGCTGGGGTAATGAGTCTGCAAGCACCGTCGGTGCCTGACTTGCGCCAGCAGGTGCACGACGCGGCGCGCCGGGCCCGGGTGGCCGCCCGCACCCTGGCCACGCTGAACACCGAGACCAAGGACCGCGCCCTGCATGCGGCCGCCGACGCGGTGCTCGCGCGGATGAACGAGATCCTCGCCGCCAATTCAGAAGACCTGGAGGCCGCGCGCGCCGCCGGAACACCGGCCGCCATGCTCGATCGGCTTGCCCTCAACCCGGCGCGTGTCGAAGGCATCGCGCACGGGCTGCGTCAGGTCGCGGGCCTGCCCGACCCGATCGGCGAACTGGTCCGCGGGCGCACCCTGCCCAACGGACTACAGCTGCGTCAGCAGCGCGTTCCGCTCGGCGTGATCGGAATCGTCTACGAAGGCCGGCCCAACGTCACCGTGGACGCGTTCGGGTTGACGCTCAAGTCCGGCAATGCCGTGCTGCTGCGCGGCAGTTCGTCTGCGGTGCGCTCCAATGCCGCACTGGTGTTCGCGTTGCGGGCCGCGCTGCTCGCCGAGCAACTGCCCGAGGATGCGGTGCAGCTGCTGCCCGCCGACGACCGTGCCAGCGTCACCCATCTGATCCAGGCGCGCGGCCTCGTCGACGTGGTGATCCCGCGCGGGGGAGCCGGGTTGATCGACGCGGTGGTCCGCGACGCGATGGTGCCGACCATCGAAACCGGTGTCGGCAATTGCCATGTGTACGTGCATGAGGCGGCCGACCTGGATATGGCCGAACGAATTCTGCTGAACGCCAAGACCCGTCGGCCAAGCGTGTGCAACGCCGCGGAGTCACTGCTGGTCGACGCGTCTATCGCCGACCGCGCGGTGCCCCGGTTGGTGAAAGCGCTGCAGGACGCAGGTGTCAACGTCCACACCGATCCCGGTGAGGACGAACTGCGCGCCGAGTTCCTGTCGATGGACATCGCGCTGGCCGTGGTGGACGGGCTGGACGCCGCGATCGCCCATGTCAACGAATACGGCACCGGCCACACCGAGGCCATCGTGACGACGAATCTGGCTGCCGCGCAACGGTTCACCGAACGGGTTGATGCCGCAGCAGTCATGGTCAACGCTTCGACGGCGTTCACCGATGGCGAGCAGTTCGGCTTCGGTGCCGAGATCGGCATCTCCACGCAGAAGCTGCACGCCCGCGGACCGATGGGTCTGCCAGAATTGACCTCGACAAAGTGGATTGTGTGGGGAGACGGCCACACCCGCCCGGCCTGATCGATAGGAAGAAATAGGAGGAGCTCAGTGAGCGTCCCCGCACGCCCGGCGCCGCTGTTCGCCGACATCGACGATGTCGCGCGGCGGCTTGCCGAGACCGGTTATCTGCCCGACACCGCAACGGCCACAGCGGTCTTCCTCGCTGATCGGTTGGGCAAGCCGTTGTTGGTCGAGGGTCCCGCCGGCGTCGGCAAGACCGAGTTGGCCCGCGCGGTCGCCCAGGCCACCGGTTCCGGCTTGGTGCGGCTGCAGTGCTACGAGGGTGTCGACGAGGCCCGCGCGCTCTACGAGTGGAACCACGCCAAGCAGATCCTGCGGATCCAGGCAGGCTCGGCCTCAAATGCCGGCTCAGCCGGCGGTGGCGATTGGGATCAGACGAAAACCGATGTGTTCTCCGAAGAGTTCCTGCTGTCGCGTCCGCTGCTGACTGCGATCCGGCAGACCGAGCCCACCGTCCTGCTCATCGACGAGACGGACAAGGCCGACATCGAGATCGAGGGCCTGCTGCTCGAGGTGCTCTCCGATTTCGCGGTCACCGTGCCGGAACTCGGCACGATCACGGCCGAACGCGCACCGTTCGTTCTGCTGACGTCGAACGCCACCCGTGAGCTGTCCGAGGCGCTCAAGCGTCGGTGCCTGTTCCTGCACATCGACTTCCCCGACCCCGAACTTGAGCGCCGAATCCTGCTGTCGCGGGTGCCGGAACTGCCCGAGCACTTGGCGGAGGAACTGGTGCGCATCATCGGAGTCTTGCGTGGCATGCAACTCAAAAAGCTGCCGTCGGTGGCCGAGACCATCGACTGGGGACGCACGGTGCTGGCGCTGGGCCTGGACACCATCGACGACGAGCTGATCGCCGCAACGCTGGGAGTGGTCCTCAAGCACCAGTCCGACCAGATAAAAGCGTCCGGGGAGCTGAGGCTGAACTGATGGCCATCCGCCGCACGCGTCCGCCGCAGCCGCTTGCCCCTCACGGAATCCCGGGTCACCTGGTGGAGTTCGTCGAAGCCTTGCGTGGACAAGGTATTTCGGTCGGTCCGTCGGAGACGGTCGATGCCGGTCGGGTGATGGGCGTGCTGGGGCTCGGCGACCGCGAGGTGCTGCGCGAGGGCATCGCGTGCGCGGTGTTGCGTCGCCCCGACCACCGCGACACCTACGACGCCATGTTCGACCTGTACTTCCCGGCCGCGTTGGGCGCCAGGACCGTTCTGGACGACGAGGACGGCGGTGACGAGCAAGGCCTGCCGCCCGAGGATGTCGAGGCGATGCGACAGGCGCTACTCGACCTGCTGAGCGACAACGAAGACCTGGCCAACATGGACGAGCGGATGGCGGCGATGATCGCGCAGATCGTCGAGGCCTATGGTCGCTACAACTCCAGCCGGGGTCCGTCGTACTCGTCGTACCAGGCGCTCAAGGCGATGAGCCTCGACGATCTCGAGGGTCGGCTGCTGGCCGGCCTGCTGGCGCCGTACGGCGACGAGCCAACGCCGACGCAGGAGCAGATCGCCAAAGCTCTTGCTGCCCAGCGCATCGCGCAGCTGCGCAAGATGGTCGAAGCCGAGACGAAGCGGCGTACGGCCGAGCAACTCGGCCGCGACCACGTGCAGATGTACGGCGTCCCGCAGCTGGCCGAGAACGTCGAATTCCTGCGCGCCTCAGGGGAGCAGCTGCGCCAGATGCGACGGGTGGTCGCCCCGCTGGCCCGCACGCTGGCCACCCGATTGGCCGCGCGTCGGCGCCGGTCGCGGGCAGGTGAGATCGACCTGCGCAAGACGTTGCGCAAGTCCATGTCCACCGGCGGCGTGCCGATCGACGTCGTGCTGAAGAAACCGCACCCGGCCCGGCCGGAGCTGGTGGTGCTGTGCGACGTGTCCGGTTCGGTGGCGGGGTTCAGCCACTTCACCCTGCTGCTGGTTCACGCGCTGCGGCAACAGTTCTCCCGCGTCCGCGTCTTCGCCTTCATCGACACCACCGACGAGGTCACCGAACTGTTCGGCCCCGACGCAGACCTCGCCGTTGCCGTCCAGCGCATCACCCGGGAAGCGGGTGTGTACACGCGTGACGGCCACTCCGACTACGGCCACGCGTTCGTCTCGTTCCTGGAGAAGTACCCCAACGTGCTGTCACCGCGTAGCTCTCTGCTGGTCCTCGGCGACGGGCGCAACAACTACCGCAACCCGGAGACCGACCTGCTGTCACACATGGTCAACGCCAGCAGGCACGCGCACTGGCTGAACCCCGAGCCCAAACACCTGTGGGGCAGCGGCGACTCGGCGGTGCCGCGCTACGAGGACGTCATCACCATGCACGAATGCCGGTCGGCCAAACAGCTCGCGGCGGTGATCGACCAGCTGTTGCCGGTCTGACAGCCGCGCGAGCAGACGCAAAGGGTCCCCAATTTCGGCGTTTCGGGCGCTTTTGCGTTCCCCAGCTTGCGCGTGGGCCCAGCTCGCGCGATAAAGGTCAGGCGAAGGAGACCGTGACGTCACCGCCGGCCGGGTCGGCGTTCGCGACCAGCGACCACGGCGCCCGGTACACCCGGCCCGGTGCGGCGGGCCACGGCGTGCGCTTCGTCGCGAGCGTCCGGCCGTCCTGAATCGCCCGCAGTTTCGGCAGCCTGCGGTACTCGTCGACCCAGAACAGCAAGTCACCCCTGGCGGCGACGCCGCCCTCGGGTGAGACGAGCTGCGGGGCAACCCATCTGAATGGTCCGTCGGTGCGGATACGGACGGCCTTGGGCGCCTCGTCGCGACGCTCAAGCCAGCGACTCACCGCGGTCGCCACATGGCGTCCGTCCAACGCCGCGCCGTCGGCGGTGTCGACCGGGTGTAGCAGGTTGCCGACCGCGAACACCCCAGGGCTGCTGGTCCGCAGGCCTGCGTCAACCACCGGCCCGCGGGTGGCGGGGTCCATCGCCAGGCCGGCGGTACGGGCGAGTTCGTGGTCGGGAATCCAGTCGCCGGTGAATACCACGGTGTCGCAGTTGACGGTGGTGCGCTTTCCGCTGTCGACGTTCTCCACCACCGCGCTGCGCACCCGGTCCCTACCGTGGATGCTGACGAGCCGGCTGCGGGTGAACACCGGCCCGTCCATCAGAAACCGGCCGGGGACTCGAAACGCCGAATAGGCCTCCGCACGCGGGTAGCCGGTGACCATTCCGACAGTGGCGCAACCGGATTCGCGCAGCGTCAACACCGCCGACCAGCTCACCAGTTCGCCACCGACGATAACGGCGTTGCTACCCACGTGTGCGTGGTGGAGATGCACCAGGTTCTGCAGCTGTCCGGTGGTGTACACCCCGTCGGGCCGATCGCCGGGAACGAGCCGCGCGGGACGGGGCCGCTCCCGCGCACCGGTGGCCAGCACCACCGCGTCGGCGGTGACGGCTCGTATCCCGCGCGGTGAGGTGATCTGCAGTCCCCGTTCACCGGCCCAGCCGGTGACCATGGCTTCGGTCTCCAGCACCGCGCCTGCATCCTGCGCCATCGCGGTGAGCCGCCTTGCGTAGGCCGGCCCGGAGATGAAGCGCTTGAGATCGCGCATGCCGTAGCCGGGATGGTCGCTGTGGCGCGGGATTCCACCGGTTTCGGCTTCGCGTTCGACGACCAGCACCTCGCCGTCAACCTGCCGAGCCAACGCGGCGGCTGCGGTCAGCCCTGACGGACCGCCTCCGACGATTGCGACGGCCACATGCTGGTCGGTCATCGGGCACCACCGCGCGCATCCAGCAGCGCCCTGGTGTGCGCGCCGCAGTAGAAGCCCTGGCAGCGGCCGTTCATCACCCGGGTGCGGCGGCGCAGCCCGTCGAGATCGGCTGGCGGGACGGGGGATTGGAACGCGTCACGGATCTCGCCCGCGGTGACCCGTTCGCAGAAGCAGACGATGCGGCCGTATTCGGGGTCGGCGGCGATGCGCTCGGCGTCCTGGTACGGGCGCACGCCGACCTCGCCGAGGTTCGGCATCCGCGGCGGCGCAGGAAGTTCCGGGCGCTCGGCGACATCCAGGCCGGCGTCGTCAAGCAGCCCCATCAGGTACTCGGCGATCGCCATCCCGGATGTCAGGCCGGTGGAACGGATTCCACCGACCAGCAGGTAGCGCGCCTGCGCGTCGACATCGATCAGATAGTCGTCGCGGTCGATCGCTGCGCGCAGTCCGGCATAGGTGGCGGTGATCTCCTCGTCGAACAGCGACGGCATCAGCGCGCGGCCCTTGGAGAGCAGGAACTCGAAGCCCTCTTCCGAAGTGCCTGTGGCGGTGCGGTCTTCGAGGTTCTCCGAGGTCGGCCCCACCATCACGTTGCCGTAGATGGTCGGGCTGACCAGCACCCCCTTACCGCGCGACGACGGAACGGCCAACACGATGCACGGCACCATCGGCCGGGTCAGCTTGTCGAACACCAGCAGTTCGCCGCGCCGCGGGGTGACGGTGAAGCGATGATGTCCGAATTCTGCATCGAGGTAATCCGCACCGAGGCCCGCCGCGTTGATGACCCAACGGCCTTGCACATCGCCGCGGGTTGTCTGCAGCGTCGTGTGCCCGTCTCCGGTGACTGCGCCGGTCACCCGCGCGCCGCACAGCAGGCGCGCACCGCGCGCTACGGCGTCGGTGGCCAGGGCGAGGTTCGTGGTCCAGGTACAGATGATCGCCTCGCCGGGTACGGTCAGCCCGGCCAGCGCCCCGGGGCCGAGGTCGGGGACCCGCCGGTACACCTCGTCGGCCGTGACGATCTCGCATTGGTGGTAGAAGTTCCGTTCGGCCTTGTCTTTCAGACCAGGGAGGGCGTCGCGCTCCTCGTCGGTCCATGCGACCAGCAGCGCGCCGGTGCGCTCGACTGGAATTCCCGTTTGCTCCGCGTAGTCGCCGAGCAACTCGTAGCCCCGCGCCACCAGTCGCGACTCGAGCGTTCCCGGGCTGGCGTCGTAACCGGTGTGCAGCAAGGCGGTATTGGCCTTGCTGGTGCCGTCGCCGACGTCGTCGCGCGCCTCGAGCAGCGTCACCGACAGGTTCGTGCCCGCCAGTGCGCGCGCGATCGCGCAGCCCACGATCCCGCCACCGACCACAATGACGTCGCAGACGTCGGAGGTGCCGCTCATGGGGTCGTTGTCTCCTTCTCTGCCAGAACCGATTCCGCCGCGCGCGTCCATCGCGCCAGAAACTCGGCGGCACGGTCGGCAGGCCACTCGGGTTCGTAGGTGTGTTCTGGCGTCCACGTTCCCACCGCTTCTGCCACGTCGATGCCCGGCTTGAGGGCCAACCGCGCGCACGCGGCGGCGCCGAGGGCCGTGGCGTGCAGCGACGGATAGACGTCGACGGGGATGCGGGCCAGGTCGGCCTGTGCCTGCATGAGTACGGCGGAGCGGGTGAGCCCGCCGTCCACCCGCAGCCGGGTCAACGGCTGACCCAGATCCGTGGCGACGAGGTCGGCCAGCGCGGCGACCTGTGCGGCAATGCCCTCCAGCAATGCGCGGACCAACTGTCCGCGGCCGCTGGACAGCGTCATCCCGGTGAACGACGCGGCGGCCGCCGAGTCCCACCACGGCGCCGCCAGCCCGGCCAGCGCAGGCACACACAGCACACCGTCACTGGAATCGGCTGCGACTGCGTCGATTTGATCCGCCGCGGGCACCAGTCCGAGGTCGACTGCCCACCGCACCGCGGAGGCCGCCGTGTAGACCTGCCCGTCGACGCAGTACGACGTGTCCTCGCGCAGCCGCCAAGCCACCGAGGTGGTCAGGCCCGAAGTCGAGCGCGCCGGGTTTCCGCCGAGCTGGGCCAGCAGGAAGGCGCCCGTGCCGAATGTGCACTTGGCATCTCCGGGCTTCAGGCAGCTTTCGGCCAGAAGTGCCGCTTGTTGGTCGACGATCAGCCCGGTTACCGGAATGGTTGGCCCGAAAACATCTGTGCTGCCGACGATCTGGTCGCTGCCGACGATCTCGGGGAGCGCTTCGCCGGTCAGCCCGAACAGCCCGAGCAGCTCGTCGTCCCACCCGACCGAGTCCAGTGCGATCAACAGCGACCGGCTGGCCGTCGACGCGTCGGTGACGAACGCGCCGCACAGCCGGTGTACCAGCCAGGTGTCGGTGGTGGTGACCACGCCCGCCGCAGTCATGTTCGCCCGGATCCACGCCATCTTGGGGGCGGAGAAGTACGGGTCGAGCACCAGACCGGTGCGCTGCGCGACGGTGTCCGCCGATGCCGTCAGCGACGCGCAGATCGACTCGGCCCGCCGGTCCTGCCACACCACCGCGGGGGTCAGCGGGCGCCCGGTGTCGCGGTCCCAGGCCAGCACGGTTTCGCCCTGGTTGGCCACGGCCACGGCAGCCACCGGAACATCGGCCTTCGCCAGGGCTTGCCGTCCTGCGTTGACGACCGAGTCGAACAGCGCCTCAGGGTCCTGCTCGACGCCGCCGCCCGGCAGGTACTCCGGCCGCACCGCGACCTCGGCGATCGACACGACCCGTCCGGACTCGTCGACCACGATGGCCTTGGTCCCCGACGTGCCCTGGTCGATGGCCAGGACGTGCTGCATCGTCAGCCCTTCTCCGCCTCATGCAGTTCGGCGTCGATCGAATGCATATCCGGCATGGACAAGCCGTGCCGGCCCCGGCTGACCAACAGGTAGCCGAGATAGACCGCGCCGATGATCACCATCACGATGACGTAGGCCCACGCCTGCTTGAAACTCGAGTCCCGGAACAGCGCGAGTTCGAACACCAGCCACACCACGGCGACGACCAAAATCGGGATCTCCCAAGCGCCAAGGTTGAACTTGTCGCTGACCGGCAGGGACTTGCGTTTGATCAGGTACAGAACCACCGTCGAGGCGTACATCACGGCGGGAAGCAGCGTTGCGGCACCGAACAAGGTGAACAACGCCGTCTCCGAGTGCGAGAAGATCGCCAGGATCAGTTCGGCGAGAACGAGAAACAGCACCGTGGCCTTCAGCGGCGTGTGGAATCTCGGCGAGATCTGATTCCACTGTTGCCAGCCCGGGAAGCGTTCATCACGAGACATGGCCCAGGTCACCCGGACACCGGTCATCATGATCACCAGACCGCAGGCGAAGATCGCCAGCACCACCATCACCAGCAGGAGGGTGGCGACGGCCGAACCCAGGGTGTTGTCGATGACGTCGGCGATCGGCGTTCCGGACTCGGCCAGCGCGACCGGGTCACCCGCGGCCAGCGTCACGGCGAGGAGGAAGAAGAAGCCGAGCACACCGGAGGCGAGGACGGCTTGCCACATCGCCCGCGGGACGACGCGTTCGGGGTCGTTGGTCTCCTCGGCCAGGTTGGCCGCGGACTCGAAACCGACGATCGTGAATGCGCCGAGCAGGAATCCCAGCATCCACGGGCCTGCCGTGGTCAAGTCACCGAAGCTCCAGAAACCTTCGGCAGGCACGGCACCCTTGCTGAACAGATTCGAGAAGTCCATGTGCCCGCGCACTGCGGCCACGATGAGCAGCAGCACCGTCAGCGCCACCATGCCGATGAGTTCGAGCGAGACCAAGGTGTTGTTCACCCGCTCCGCCCACGGCGTCGAGAACGCCACCAGCGCCGCCTGTATCAACAGCACGAGCGCGGTAACGATCCACGCGGCCGTTGCGGTGCCTTCGTAATTCAGCAGCACCGGCATGATCGTCGACGCGATGGTGTAGTCCACCGCGACCACGACGATGGCCAGGAACGCGAACGAGATCCAGCCGAGGATCCAGCCCAGCACGGGGTTGGCCAACCGCGACATCCACTGGTAGTGGTAGCCCGTCACAGGGATTCGGGCGGCCAACGCGCCGAGGATGAACGCCACCGCCAGTTGCCCGATGACGGCGATGGGCCACGTCCAGATGCCGACCGGCCCCGACGAGTTCAGCACCGCCCCGTAGGTGGTGAAGATGCCCGTGGCGATCGATACGAACGCGAACGCCACCGCGAACGACGCGAACCGTCCAGTGCGCCGCTCCAGAGACTCCTTGTAGCCGAATTTTGCCAGGTCAGCGGCGTCGCTGGCGGTTAAGGGTTCCGGACCAGTCATCGTTCCCTCCAGTGGTATAGACCATGTGGCCCAACCGTAGTATGGGTGTGACTCAGGTCATCGTCAACCCCGATCACGAACTGTTTGAGACCGATGGCATAGACCAGCTGGTTGACCGAAACGGTTACTCTGCAGACATGGCCCCCGCCGCGCGGAACCAGCCGCCGACAACCCCGCGCTACATCGCGATCGCTGCCCTGGTGCGCGACCGCATAGCCACTGAGCAGCTGGGACCGCACACGTTGCTGCCGTCCGAACGGGAGCTGGCCGACCAGCACGGGGTCAGCCGAATGACCGCCCGCCAGGCGCTGTCCCTGCTGGAGAGCGAAGGGGTGGTCTACCGCAAGCCCCCTCGCGGCACCTTCGTCGCCGAGCCGCGGGTGCGCTTCCACATCGGCAGCTTCTCGGAGGAAGTCTCCCGGCTTGGCCGCCGTCCCGCCGCCCGCCTGCTGTGGGCCGAGCATCAGCGCCCGACGCCGGCCGTGCGCATGGCGCTCGGACTCGACGACGCTGCGATGGTCAACGTCTTCCACCGCCTGCGCACCGTCGACGACGTCCCGTTCGCGCTGGAGACGACGTTCCTGCCTGCCGACCTGACACCCGGCATCCTCGACGAGCCCGACGACGGGTCGCTGTGGGCACTCCTTCGGAGCCGCTACGGCGTCGACCTGGCCCGGTCGACCGCGGTGCTGGAATCGATCGTCCTCGACGACGCGTCCAGCGCGCAGCTGGGCGTGCGCGCCGGATCGGCGGGCATCCTGCTCACCCGTCGCACCGAGGACAGCGCGGGCCGTTGCGTGGAATACGCCCGCGACGTCTACCGGGCCGACCGCGCCTCGTTCGAGGTCTCCGAACTCCTCGGTGCACATCGCCTCTCGGCCGTCTAGCGGCTCCTGCGGCTGCCGTAAGCTGGCTATTCGTGCAATCTCGACGCAGGCTAGGCGTGATGGGCGGGACATTCGATCCCGTCCACAACGGGCACCTGGTTGCGGCAAGCGAGGTTGCCGATCTGTTCGATCTGGACGAGGTGGTGTTCGTACCGACCGGCCAGCCGTGGCAGAAGAACCGCTCCGTTACAGCCGCCGAGGACCGCTACCTGATGACCGTGATCGCCACCGCCTCCAATCCGCGGTTCTCGGTCAGCCGGGTGGACATCGACCGCGCAGGCCCGACCTACACCCGCGACACCCTGCGCGAACTGCAGGCACTCAACCCGGAGGCGGACCTCTACTTCATCACCGGTGCGGACGCGCTGGCGTCGATCTTGAGCTGGCAGGACTGGAAGGAAATGTTCGCCCTCGCCAAGTTCGTCGGGGTGAGTCGGCCCGGCTACGAGCTCGACGGCGAGCACATCGCCGCGGCCCTGAAGGGCAAGGCCGACGACGCGCTGACCCTCGTGGAGGTGCCCGCGCTTGCGATCTCGTCGACCGACTGCCGCAAGCGCGCCGAGGAGAACCGGCCGATCTGGTACCTCGTGCCCGACGGCGTGGTGCAGTACGTCTCCAAGCGCGGCCTCTACCGATCTCACGCCCTGGCGGCGCAGGACCGGCAGCGATGACCGCCTCCGACGACGCCATCAAGATGGCGACGGTTGCCGCGCGGGCGGCCGCGGCCAAACTCGCCGACGATGTTGTGGTGATCGACGTATCCGGCCAGCTGGTGATCACCGACTGCTTTGTGATCGCGTCGGCGTCCAATGAGCGTCAGGTGAACGCCATCGTCGACGAGGTCGAGGAGAAGATGCGGCTCGCCGGCTACAAACCGGCACGCCGCGAGGGCGCCCGCGAAGGCCGCTGGACACTGCTGGACTTCGTGGACATCGTCGTGCACATTCAGCGTCAGGACGAGCGCAATTTCTATGCACTGGACCGGTTGTGGCGGGACTGTCCGATAGTTCCAGTCGACCTGGACTCGAGGGAGCCGGCGCCATGAGAGTCCGCCGTCTGGTGATGCTGCGACACGGGCAGACCGAATTCAATGCAGGCAGCCGCATGCAGGGTCAGCTCGACACCGAGTTGAGCGACCTCGGCCGCGATCAGGCCGTCGCCGCCGCCGAGGTGCTGGCCAAGCGGCAGCCGCTGCTGATCGTCTCGTCGGACCTGCGACGCGCGCTGGACACCGCGGTGGTGCTCGGCGAGCGGTCCGGCCTGCCGGTAGTGGTGGATACCCGGCTGCGCGAGACACACCTCGGGGACTGGCAGGGCATGACGCATCTCGAGGTGGACGCGGCGGCGCCCGGAGCACGGCTGGCGTGGCGCAACGACGCCACCTGGGCTCCGCACGGCGGGGAGAGCCGGGTCGACGTGGCAGCGCGCGGCATGCCGGTGATCGCGGAGCTGGTTGCCGAACAAACCGAGTGGGGGGCCGACGAACCCGAGCGGCCGGTGGTGCTGGTGGCGCACGGCGGGCTGATCGCCGCGCTAACGGCGGCGCTGCTGAAGCTGCCGGTGGACAATTGGCCGGCACTGGGCGGAATGGGCAACGCCAGCTGGGTGCAGCTGTCTGGTCATTCCACCGATGACGCGGACCCCGACGATATCCGGTGGCGGCTCGACGTATGGAACGCCTCGGCACAGGTCGCCAACGATGTCCTCTAGTCGCCCGGCGCTGCTGGTCTTCTGCGACTCGCTCTCGTATTACGGGCCGAACGGCGGGTTGCCGTCTGACGATCCGCGCATCTGGCCCAATATCGTTGCCAGCCATCTCGATTGGGACGTCGAGCTCATCGGCAGGATCGGCTGGACATGCCGTGATGTGTGGTGGGCCGCGACCCAGGATCCGCGCGCGTGGGCCGCGCTGCCGCGGGCCGGAGCGGTCATCTTCGCGACCGGGGGAATGGACTCGTTGCCCTCGCCCCTGCCGACGGCGCTGCGCGAGCTCATCCGTTATGTTCGCCCGCCGTGGCTTCGGCGTTGGGTGCGCGACGGGTACGGCTGGGTGCAGCCCAGGTTCTCTCCGGTCGCGCGGGCCGCGCTGCCGCCGCATGTCTCCGTCGAATATCTCGAGCTGACCCGCGGTGCAATCGATTTCAACCGGCCGGGCATTCCCATCGTGGCGTCGCTACCGTCGGTGCACATCGCCGAGACGTACGGCAAGGCGCACCACGGCAGGGCAGGCACGGTCAAGGCCATCACCGAATGGGCGGAGCAGCACGACGTTCCGCTGGTCGACCTGAAAGCCGCTGTCGCCGAACACATCATGAGCGGCCGGGGTAATCCCGACGGCATTCACTGGAACTTCGAGGCGCATCAGGCGGTGGCCGAACTGATGCTCAAGGGCCTGCAGGAGGCCGGGGTTACTCAAGAGGATTCACCCTAGCCATGGCCGTCGTCGTGGTGACCGACTCGTCCTCGCGCCTGCAGCCCGAGGACCTGGAGCGGTGCGGAATTCGTCAGGTGCCGCTGCACATCCTGTTGGACGGCAAAGATTTCCGCGACGGTGTCGACGACGTGCCTGCCGATATCTACCAGCGACACGCGACCACCGCCGGTGCAACGCCTGCCGAACTCGCCGACGCCTACCGGGAAGCGCTTCGGCAGAGCGGCGGCGACGGCGTGGTGGCGGTGCACATCTCGGCCGCGTTGTCGAGCACGTACAGCTCGGCGGCGGAGGCGGCCCGCGAGTTCGGGCCCGCGGTGCGGGTCGTCAACTCCAGGTCGGCAGCCATGGGCGTCGGGTTCGTCGCGCTCGCCGCCGCGCAGCAGGCCGCCTCTGGTGCGGACCTGAACGCCGTTGAGGCCGCGGCACGTTCGGCCGTCCCGCGCGGTCATGCGTTCATCGTCGTGCACCGGCTGGATAATCTGCGGCGCAGCGGCCGGATCCGCCGGGGTGCGTCCTTGTTGGGTTCCGCGCTGTCGCTGAAGCCGTTGTTGTGCCTTGATGTCGACGGCAGGCTGGTGCTAGGGCAACGGATCCGCACCGCAACCAAGGCGCACGCGGCGATGATCGATCAGGTCGCCGAGGCCGTCGGCGACGGCACGGCGAGAATCGCGGTGCATCACGTCGACAACCGTGATGCCGCCGACGACATCGCCAAGACGTTGACCGTGCGACTACCGCAGATTGCCCCGCCGACCGTCACCGATATGGGTCCGGTGCTGGCGGTGCATGTCGGTGCAGGCGCGGTCGGCGTGTGTATAGGAGGTGAGGATTAGTGACGGCGCTGGAATTGGCTCGCGCCGAACGGGAGGACTTCGCCGCGCTTCTCGAGACGTTGTCGCCAGAGCAGTGGCAGGCTCCGACCCTCTGTGAGCGTTGGAATGTCCGCGAGGTTGCCGCGCATGCAATCAGCTTCGACGAACTCACTCGCGGAGAGTTGGTAGCGCGGTTTCTGAAAGGCGGGCTGCTGGTTGACCGGATCAACCAGGTGGGCGTCGACGATTACGCTGACCGGTCACCCGAGCAACTCGTTGCCCTTATTCGCGAGTACGCCCATCCGCACGGCCTCACGGCAGGATTCGGCGGAAAGATCGCGTTGACCGACAACATGATTCACCAGCAGGACATCCGTCGGGCGCTCGGCATCCCGCGAACCATCCCGGCCGAGCGGCTGCGGACAGCGTTGGACTTTTCGCTGTACGCGCCGACCATCCGAGGCGCCTGGCGCACCCGCGGCGTGCGTCTGGTCGCCACCGACATCGACTGGTCGCACGGTAGAGGTGAAGACGTGCAAGGCCCTGGCGAGGCGCTGCTGATGGCGATGGGCGGTCGCCGCGACGCCCTGAAGGACCTCACCGGGCCCGGGAAAGACAAACTCGCCCAACGTCTTTAGCGCCCGCGGCTAGACCGCCGCACGGCCGGTGACCGGCGGCAGGTCCTTGAGCGTGACAATGCCGGGCGGGGCCGCGACTACGCCAGGGACAGCGTTGGTCACCGGCAACGCGGTGTAGATCATCCCCAGACCCATGAAACCGGGCTCGGTCCAGTCCTTCGGCGGCAGGCAGTGCAGCACCGTGCGCATGTTGGGGAGACCGAAGACCTGGATGACGTGACCGTGCTCGAGCGGTTTGGGTGGCGTCACGTGACCGCCCATGGTCCAGTTGAAGCCCACGCTGACCACGTTCTTGTCGCCGACCCAGCCGCGGTGGTAGCCGTACACACCGCCCACGGTGCCCTTCGGGATCTGCATGAAGCCCAGGTCGGAGTCGCCGGTGGCGGCGGTGAACTCCACATCGAACGTCATCTTGTCGAGCTTGGCACCGATCGCGTCGGCCATCATCGCCGCCGACTCGGCGAAGACTTCGCTTTCGCGCCGGACATTTTCAGCCAAGCCGGGAGTGTCCGGGTCCTGCGAGAAGCCCATCGCCGTTTGGGTGCCTGCCGACTCGTAGGTGGAGCAGTCCACCGACTCGGTGATCCTGATCTCGTCCACCCGCTCGCAGGACCCGCTGAGCACCATGCCGACCATGTTGGTCATGCCAGGATGAGCGCCGCTGCCGAAGATCGTCGAATCGCCTTTCTCACAAGCCTTTCGGATGCGATCCAGATCCTCCGGGGTTTGCTTGCCACCGGTGATCCAGGCGGCGCTGGAACAGACGTTGACACCGGACTCCAACAGCCGGGCCAGCTCGTCGATGTTGGGCCACAGCGGGTTGTAGCAACAGGCATCGGGTTTCAACGCGATCAGCGCGTCGATGTCGTTGGTGGCCTTCACTCCGGTCGGCTCCGGCCAGCCCGACAGCTCGGCGGCATCCACGCCGACCTTTTCGGCGCCGTGCGCGTAGACGCCGACCAGCTCCATGTCGGGCCTGCCGATGATGGCGTGCAGCGACCGCCGTCCGATGTTGCCGGTGGTCCACTGGATGACCCGAAGGGGCCGGTCAGCGGTCGGTGCGGTCATGTCGGCTCTCCTCGATGCGTCTCCGGTGTGCAGTAGACACTATTGGAGAACGTGTATGCGAGCCTAGATCTCGGTCGGCTTCGTCCCTGCCCGGCCGGGATCGGACTTATCGAAGAATTGCCCCAACAGCTCCCGCGCCTCGGCCTGATCGACGCAGGTGTATGAATTCCAGCCCTCGATCCGCAGTTGATCGTCCAGCGGCTTGCCGATGACCTCGAGAACGGTCTCCTTTGCGGACCGCACCGCTCGCTGCGAATTGCGAAGAATCTGTCGAGCCAGCAGTTCGGCCTCTTGCAGAAGTTGTTCATGTGGAACGACTCTCATCACCATGTTGCATTGCAGCGCCTGCTGCGCGTCGATCGGCTCGGCGGTAAGGACCATTTGCATCGCCACCCCGACGCCGCATGTGTTGACCAGTCGGGTGATTCCGCCGTCACCGTGGTGGAAACCCCGCCGCGCCTCGAACGAGCCGAACATCGCACGGTGAGACGCCACCCGCAGATCGCACGCAAGCGCGAGTTCGAGCCCGCCCGCCAACGCCCACCCGTTCACCGCCGCGACCGTCGGTTTGGTGATCCGATGCAGTCCGCGGGTGATGCCGCCGAACCCGATGTCGACGATCTCGCGTACCCGGCTCGGCGCTGCGTCGACGTAGTTGACCGGCACGTAGGTCGCGAGGTCGGCACCTGCGCAAAAGGCATCGCCGGTGCCCGTCAGGATCGCGACATCGGCATCATCGTCATCGCGGAAGTCGGCCCAGATGCGGCACAGCTCTTCATGCATCTCTGGGGTAATCGCGTTCTTGGCTTCGGGTCGGTTCAGGGTGATGTAGGCGATCCTGTCGCGACGTTCGTATCCGATCTCGATCATGGGTCAATCCTGCGCCCGTGTCGGGCAGGATGTTCCCGCATGGGCATCGGCGGACTCCGCGCGTTCACATTCACCCCGGACGATGGTGTACCGCCGGCCGTCGCACCGTTCGTCCACGCCACCGCAGCGGGCCCGACGCTGTACGTCACCGGGCAGATGCCCACCGATGTGACCGGCACCGTGGTCGGGTGACGACGTCGCCACCCAGACCGACCAGGTGGTGCGCAACCTGGTGCGGGTAACCGAGCTGTGCGGCGGCGGATTGGCCGACGTCGTCGCGGTGCGCGCCTACCTGGTCGACTGGGCCGACTACCAGGCATTCAACGATGCCTACGCCCGCTGGTTTCCCGATCGCCTGCCCAACCGCACCTGCCTGGGCACCACCGGCCTCGCCGTAGGCGCCCTCGTCGAGATCGACTGGGTGTGTTCGCGAAGCGACGGCTGGGGTAACTGACATCCAGCTACAGGGCGGCACGTTCCGTCGGCGTCGCGGCGTCGAGCGCGGCGGCGGTCGCGAGGTCCATGTCGACCACCAGTGACTCGAGCGCCTTGCTCCAGGACTGGTAGTACGGGCGGTGCGGGTCCTCGGCGATGCTGGCCATGAGTCGCTGGCGAAAAGCATCCCAGGGGAGGCCGAGTCTCTCGACCACCGCGACGGCGATGGCCACTGCGCGGGCTTGCCACGGTGCATCGAAGACGAGTTCGCCGTTGTCGCGGGGGAGCGACTCGTCGTCGAATGGTGTGGCAGTCACAGCCGCTGCACGCCGATCATGGAATCGCGCGTCACGACGCCCGCGAGCTGCTCCTCGGACAGATCGTCGGTGTCGGCCGGACGCATCGGCAGCACGAGGTAGCGGGCCTCCGCGCTGGAGTCCCACATCTGGATATCGACGTCGTCCGGGATCACCGTGCCCATCTCGGCGAGCAGTTTCCGTGGTTCCCGCACGGCCCGAGCGCGGTACGCCGGCGCCTTGTACCACTTCGGTGGCAGCCCGAGCGTCGGCCACGGGTAGCAAGAGCACAACGTGCAGACGACCAGGTTGTGCACGTCCGGGGTGTTCTCCACCACGGCCATGTGCTCGCCCTCAGGCCCGCTGAAGCCGAGATCCGCCATGGCGGCGGTCCCTTTCGACAGCAGACGCGCCTTGTACTCCGGGTCGGCCCACGCCCGGGCGACGACCTTGGCGCCGTTCATCGGCCCCAGGTTGTCCTCGAAATGCGCGACGATCGCGTCCACCGCGTCGACGTCGAGGATCCCCTTCTCCACGAGCACCGATTCGATGGCCGCGATGCGCGCCTCGACCGGTGCCAGTACTTCGGAGACGTGAACCGCATCGAGTAGAGGGGGTCGGTGACGAACCCGCCGCCGTGCGCCTCGATGTCGGGCACGTTCGCGGCTTCGTCGATCCGCACGATCGTCCCGGTCTTGCCTTGCACGTAGCGAGGTGCGCGAGTGTGCCCAGAGGGATGCCACTCGCGCACCCGCACGACGTCGCCGATCACATACCGCGGCGTGGTGCGCGCGGTGAGGTCGTCGGGCAGCACGCCGCGGTCTGGCTGCGACAGCGGAAAGTGTCCGCCCGCGCGGCGATCGAGTTCCTCCTACGTCGCCGCACCCGCCTCGACCGCGAGCGTGGTGACACCGGTCGGCCAGTGTTCCCAGTAGGACGACGACAGGTAGTGCGCGGGATCCATCCGCTCGATGGAATGGCGAAACATTCCGCCGTTGCCGCCGAGCGGTCCGACCGAGCCGACCATCAGCCGGAAGGTGCGCCGCTCCCAGTCCTCGGCGAAGGCCGGTTCGGTCTCCGCATGCTCGACCGGACCGAAGCCGTCCAGCCCGCCGATGTCGTGCACGCCGTCCACGCCATGATCATACGAATTCCGCGGCGGACTTTCGGCCGAGTCACCAAGTCCACCCACGTCTCCCGATCGGGGGACACGCAGTTCATCCGGTCTGAGGGCTGTTGGCCGACATACACCTCCTTTGCGCTGGGACATAGTTATCTCAAGGCCGGAAACAACCGGTCGGAGAACTCAAAAACCAACTCGCACAAGGAGATCGAACAACATGAACGCCAACATCGCCCGCTACATCGCTCTTCCGATCGTCTCGGCCGGCATCCTCGGCGGTGCCGCACTCGGCCTGGCCGGCATGGCCAGCGCCGCGACCACCACCACCCAGAACGGCACCAGTACGTCGATCGTGACCTCGCCGGACACCTACGCCAAGCCGGCGCCGAGCGCGATGCCGGGCTGGCGCCACCACCACGGTGTCGGCCACGCCTACCTGTTCAACCAGTAAGCCCACAACTGAATAAAGCCACCTCCCTCGTGTCACCATCCCCGGGCGGTCATCCGGGGAGGGCCTCCCTCGTGTCACCACAAATTCCACAGAGCCGAACTGATCCACAGGCCACGCCGCCCGCGACATCGCCCCGCCGGTTCGGTCGCTCAACGCACCTACCGTCGGGCGCATGGGAACCGAACTGCCCGCCGAGCGGCTTCACCGCAGGCTCGGTGGAGAGCCCGACGCCGAAGCGAACTCAGATGGTGACGACGGCAAAAGCGAGGCTGCGCTGTCGCGTTGGCTACCCGAAGCAAAGGCCGGCGATACGTCGGGCTGGCTGGCGGCCGTGCGCGCCGATCCCGGTCGCGCAGGTGCCATCGCGCTGGGGGTGGTCGGTGTCCTGGCCGTGCTGGTAACCGTGTTCACCTTGATTCGGGACAAACCCCCGCCGGTGGTTTCGGCCAAATTGCCACCCGTAGAGATGGTTTCATCGGCTCATCCCACTCCGACCGCACCCGTACCCGACGGGCCGGTCGTCGTGAGCGTGGTCGGCCTGGTGCACAAGCCGGGTCTGGTGACCTTGACCCAGGGCGCGCGGATCGCCGACGCGGTGACCGCAGCCGGAGGTGCGCTGGACGGCGCGGACCTGATCGGTCTGAACATGGCTCGCCGCGTGACCGACGGTGAGCAGATCATCGTCGGCATCGCGGCTCCGCCGGGGGAACCGACGTCGATGGGCAGCTCGGTCGCGTCCGAGCCCGGCACGGCCGCGCCAGCCGGTGGGCCGACGACCACCGGAAGTGCCGCGGCGCCAGGCGGTTTGGTCGACTTGAACACCGCCACCCTCGAACAGCTCGATACCTTGCCCGGCGTTGGTCCGGTGACTGCGGCCGCCATCATTGCGTGGCGTGACGCGAACGGGTCGTTCACCAGCGTCGACCAGCTCGCCGACATCGACGGCATCGGTCCCGCGCGGCTGGAGAAGCTGCGCGCTCAGGTCCATGTGTGAGCGCCGTGGACGGTCGCGCGGTCCACCTTGACCTGCGTCTGGTGCCCGCGGCGCTGACAGGCTGGGGAGTCACCGCGGCCGGAATCCTGTGGTCGATCAGCGGTGTCATCGCGGTGCTGGTGGTGGCGATCGCCGTCACGACCGCCGCCGCGTGGTGGGGTAGTGGTCGTCGCGGGTCGCGCGCCGGTGTGCGGACGGTGGCCGCGGGCACGATCGCCGTCGCGGTGGTCGGACTCGGCTTCGCCATCGCGGTGCAACTACGTGTCGACCAGGTGCGGCACCATCCGCTCGCCGACCGCTACGGCTCCGTCGCGGCCGTCATTGTCACGCCAAGCGAGACGCCGCGGTCGCTGGGCGGTGGCAGGATGATGTTTCGCGGATCGCTGCGGGCCGTCGACACCGACGAAATGTCAGGCCGGGTAGTGGTTTTCACATCCGTCGTCGGGTACACCGAGCTGACCGCGGGCCAGCCTGCTGCATTCACTGCCCGGATCGCCAGATCGACCCGGCGCGATCTCACCGTCGCCGTTCTCTCGGTAACCGGTGAGCCGACGCTCGGCGAGGCCGCACCGATTCAGCAGGCGGCGCAGCGGGTGCGCACCGCGTTCGCCGCCGCGGCGCGGGGTTCCCTACCGGCCGACCAGGCGGCGATGCTGCCCGCGCTCGTCCTCGGTGACACCTCCGCGCTGACGGGCGAGACCACATCGGAGTTCCGGGCGTCGGGGCTGACGCATCTCACGGCGGTGTCCGGAGCGAACGTGACGATCGTCTGCGGCGCGGTTCTGCTGACGGCGGGGTTGGTGGGCCCTCGGGTCGCCGTCGCACTGGCCGCGGTGGCGCTGTTGGCATTCGTCATCGTCGTCCAACCCTCGGCAAGTGTGTTGCGGGCGGCAGTGATGGGTGCCATCACGCTGCTGGCGGTCGTGTCGCACCGCCGCAGGCAGGCGATTCCGGTGCTGTCGGCGTCGGTCATCGCGCTGATGATCGGTGCGCCCGAACTCGCCGTCGACGTCGGGTTCGCGTTGTCGGTGTCGGCGACCGCCGCGCTGGTTGTCGTCGCCCCGGCGTGGTCACGACGCATGGTCGGCCGTGGTTGGCCCAAACCACTGGCCGACTCGGTGAGCGTCGCCGTCGCCGCCCAACTCGTCACGGCGCCGCTGGTGGCGGCCATCTCCGGCAACTTCAGCGTGGTTGCGGTGGCCGCAAACCTGGCGGTGGCCGCGGTGATCGCCCCGATCACCGTGATCGGCACCGCGGCCGCGGCCTTGTCTGCGTTGTGGCCGGCGGGCGCCCAGTTGCTGATCCGGTTCACCGGACCCGAGCTGTGGTGGCTGTTGAATGTCGCGCACTGGGCGGCCGGCATTCCCGGCGCATCGATGCCCGTGCCCGCGGGGCCGCTCGGCGCGCTCACGGTCGCCGTAGCCGGGGTGGCGGCCGTCGTGCTGTCGCGGTGGCGCTGGGCCCGAGTTGGTTTGTGCGCGGTGGTGGTGTGCCTGTTGGGATGGACGCTGTCGGGCCAGGGGGTGGGGACTGTCGGCGCGGCATGACACGATCGGTTGGTGAGCGAATCGGTCCCGGGATTGCACCTGGTTCTAGGGGACGAGGAACTTCTGGTCGAGCGGGCGGTGGCCGATGTCCTGCGTGCCGCCCGCAAGCAGGCGGGTACCGATGAAGTGCCGGTAAACCGAATGCGTGCCGGTGAGGTCAGCACCGCCGAGCTCGCCGAGCTGCTGAGCCCCTCGTTGTTCGCCGACGAACGGGTGGTGGTGTTGGAATCCGCCGCCGAAGCCGGCAAGGAGGCCGTCGCCCTCATCGAGACGGCAGCGGCAGACCTGCCGCCGGGCACGCTGCTCATCGTCGTGCACTCCGGTGGTGGGCGTGCCAAGGCGCTGCCCGGTCAACTGAAGGACCTCGGCGCGCAGGTGCACCCGTGCGCCCGAATCGCCAAAGCCTCCGAGCGCGCCGACTTCGTGCGCGGTGAGTTCCGCGCGCTGAAGACCAAGGTCTCCGACGACACCGTCACCGCCGTCCTGGACGCCGTGGGATCCGACATCCGCGAACTCGCATCGGTCTGCTCCCAGCTGGTCGCCGACACCGGCGGGAATGTGGACGCGGCCGCGGTGCGCCGCTACTACAGCGGAAAGGCGGAGGTCAAAGGCTTCGATATCGCCGACAAGGCGGTGGTGGGTGACGTCGCCGGCGCGGCCGAAGCGCTGCGCTGGGCGATGATGAGCGGCGAGCCGCAGGTCGTGCTCGCCGACGCGCTCGCCGAGGCAATCCACATGATCGCCAGGGTCGGGCCGCTGTCCGGCGACCCGTACCGGTTGGCCTCCGAATTGGGCATGCCGCCGTGGCGGGTGCAGAAAGCGCAGAAACAGGCGCGACGCTGGTCGCGGGAATCGGTCGCGAAGGCGATGCAGTTGGTGGCGACGCTCAACGCCGACGTCAAGGGCGCGGCGGCGGACGCCGACTATGCGCTGGAATCGGCCGTACGAAAGGTGGCCGAGTTGGTCGCGGACGGCGGCCGCTGACCGATCAGATCCTGTTGAGCGTGTGCGCCAGCGCGGACTTCTTGTTCGCCGCCTGATTCTTGTGGATCACACCCTTGCTGGCGGCCTTGTCCAGCTTGCGACTGGTCGACACCAGCAACACGGCGGCCTTGTCCTTGTCGCCCGCCTCGGCGGCCTCACGGAACGCGCGCACAGCCGTGCGAAGCGACGACTTCACCGACTGGTTGCGCAGTCGGGCGCGCTCGTTGGTTCGGATGCGCTTTTCCTGCGACTTGATGTTGGCCACGCGCTATTTCCTTCGTAAATCTCGGTTGGGTTGCTCGGTTTGCTCCAAAGCCTGCCAGGTGCCCGGCAGCTGGGCAGCGACTGTTCAGGTTACCAGCGCGGCCCCTAATCTCCCAAAAGGGTATAGCCACTGGCCTGCCGAAATGGCCGAGGTGGGGCAGCATGGCATGGGTGAGCCTACGAACCTTGCCGACCGAGACCGCTCGGTCGTCCCGCAACAAGTCAGTGGCCGCCTCGTACGAGCGGATCTTCGACGGCTACAACGATCGGGGCGGCTACTCCACCGCATTCGACGAGATGTTCGACGGGCAGGGCAACGTCCGCGGCCCGTACAAGGGCATCTACGCCGAGCTTGCCCCGTCGGACTCGTCCGAGCTGGGAGCCCGCGCCCACGCGCTCGGCCGCGCGTTCATCGACCAGGGCATCACGTTCTCGCTGTCCGGCCAGGAACGTCCGTTTCCGCTGGACCTGGTGCCGCGAGTGATCTCGGCCGCGGAATGGTCGCGGCTCGAGCGCGGCATCATTCAGCGGGTCAAGGCGCTGGAGCACTACCTCGACGACATCTACGGCGACCAGGAGATCTTGCGTGACGGCGTCATCCCGCGCGGGCTGGTGACGTCGTGTGAGCACTTCCACCGTGAAGCCGCGGGCATCACTCCGCCCAACGGCGTTCGGATCCACGTCGCGGGCATCGACCTGGTCCGCGACGAGCAGGGCAACTTCCGGGTGCTGGAGGACAACCTGCGCTCCCCGTCCGGGGTCTCCTACGTGATGGAGAACCGGCGCACGATGGCCCGGGTCTTCCCGAACCTGTTCGCCACCCATCGGGTGCGCGCCGTCGGCGACTACGCGTCGCACCTACTGCGTTCCCTGCGGAACGCGGCCGCCAGCAATGCCGCCGATCCGACGGTGGTGGTGCTGACGCCGGGCGTCTACAACTCGGCCTACTTCGAGCACTCGCTGTTGGCCCGCCAGATGGGCGTTGAACTCGTCGAGGGCCGCGACCTGTTCTGTCGCGACAACACCGTGTACATGCGCACCACCGAGGGGGAGCGCCAGGTCGACGTCATCTACCGCCGGATCGACGATGCCTTCCTCGACCCGATGCAGTTCCGGCCCGACTCGGTGCTCGGGGTCGCCGGTCTGCTCAACGCCGCCCGCGCGGGCAACGTCGTGATCTCCAGCGCCGTGGGCAACGGCGTCGGCGACGACAAGCTGGTCTACACCTACGTCCCGACGATCATCGAGTACTACCTCGGTGAGAAGCCGCTGCTGGCCAACGTCGACACGTTCCGCTGCTGGCTGGACGACGAGCGCGAAGAGGTGCTGGACCGGGTCGACGAACTGGTGATCAAGCCGGTCGAGGGATCGGGCGGCTACGGCATCGTGTTCGGTCCGGAGGCATCGGAGAAGGAACTGGCCGCGATCAGCAAGAAGATTCGCAATGATCCGCGTGGCTGGATCGCCCAGCCGGTGGTGCAGCTGTCCACCGTGCCCACCCAGATCGACGACAGGCTCGCACCCCGCCATGTCGACCTGCGGCCGTTCGCGGTCAATGACGGCGACGACGTGTGGGTGCTTCCTGGCGGCCTGACCCGTGTCGCGCTGCCGGAGGGCTCGCTGGTGGTCAACTCCAGTCAGGGCGGTGGCTCGAAGGACACCTGGGTGCTGGCGTCGCGTGCGTCGGTGGCCGACCGTGAACTGGCCGCTGCCGAAGTGGTCCGCTCGCTGCCCAAGGCGCCAAAGGGCCCCAAGACCGACAAAAACGGCGAGCAGTCGTCGACGCAGCAGCAGCAACAGCAGTCGCAGGTGCAGTCACCGGGCACGCAGCAGAGCCAGCAACAGCAACAGCAGGCGGTGATCCACTGATGTTGGCGCGCAACGCCGAATCGCTGTACTGGATCGGTCGCCACGTCGAGCGCGCCGACGACACCGCACGCATCCTCGACGTCACCGTGCACCAACTCCTCGAGGACTCCAGCGTCGATCCCGACCAGGCGTCCCGGACGCTACTGCAGGTGCTCGGGATCGAGCCGCCCGAACAACAGCTGGACTTGTGGTCGCTGACCGACCTGGTGGCGTTCAGCCGCGACACCCACGGCGGCTGCTCGATCGTCGAGTCGATTTCGGCCGCCCGCGAGAATGCCCGCGGTGCACGCGAAGTCACGTCGACCGAGATCTGGGAGTGCCTGAACACCACCTACAACGCTCTGGCCGAACGTGAACGCGCCGCCAAACGTCTTGGGCCCCACGAGTTCCTGTCTTTCGTCGAAGGCCGCGCGGCGATGTTCGCCGGGCTGGCGGACTCGACACTGTCCCGCGACGACGGTTACCGGTTCATGTTGTTGGGCCGCGCACTCGAACGGGTGGACATGACCGTGCGGCTGCTTCTGTCCCGGGTCGGTGACAGCGCCTCCTCGCCCGCCTGGGTGACACTGCTGCGATCCGCAGGCGCACACGACACCTACCTGCGCACCTACCGTGGCGCGCTCGACGCGACCCGGGTGGTGGAGTTCATGCTGTTGGACCGCCTGTTCCCGCGATCGATCTTCTACTCGCTGCGGCTGGCCGAGCACAGCCTCGACGAACTGCTTAACCGGCCGCACAACCGGCTCGGCACGACCGCAGAAGCGCAGCGGCTGCTCGGGCGGGCCCGCAGCGAATTGGAGTTCCTACGCCCGGGCCTGCTGCTGGAATCCCTCGAGCAGCGCCTGGCCAGCCTGCAGAAGACATGCCGGGATGTAGGAGAAGCGTTGGCGCTGCAGTACTTCCACTCCGCTCCGTGGGTGGCGTGGAACGACGCCGGGCGCAGCGGCTCGCTGGTCATCGAAGAGGGAGAGATTTGATGTGGCGCATGCGTGTGGTGCACGCCACAGGTTACGCATACAAGTCACCGGTGACCGCATCGTTCAACGAAGCTCGCCTCACGCCACGGTCGGACTCCCGACAGAACGTCATCCTCAACCGCGTCGAGACGGTTCCGGCGACCCGCTCCTACCGCTATGTCGACTACTGGGGCACCGCGGTGACCTCGTTCGACCTGCATGCCCCGCACACCGAACTGGAGGTCACCTCGTCGTCGGTCGTGGAAACCGACAAGGGAGAGATGCCGACCGAGAAGGTCTCCTGGGAGGATCTGCAGTCCGCGGAAGTGATCGACCGGTTCGACGAGATGCTCAGCCCGACCGACTTCGCGCCGGCGAGCAGGCGCATAAGGGCGGTCGGCAAGCGGATCGCCAAGTACAACGACCCGCTCGATGCCGTTCTCGCCGCCGCGGAGTGGGCACACAGCGAACTCGAATACGTCCCGGGCACCACCGGTGTGCATTCGTCGGGTCTGGACGCTCATCGTGAAGGCAAGGGCGTCTGCCAGGACTTCGCCCACCTGTCGCTGATCCTGATGCGCAGCATGGGAATTCCGGCGCGGTACGTGTCGGGATACCTGCATCCGAACCGTGAAGCGGTGGTCGGCGACACCATCGACGGCCAGAGCCACGCATGGGTCCAGGCGTGGACCGGCGGCTGGTGGAACTACGACCCGACGAACGACGCCGACATCAACGAGCAGTACATCAGTGTCGGTGTGGGCCGGGACTATTCGGATGTCACGCCGCTCAAGGGCATCTACTCGGGGGAGGGCTCCACCGACCTCGACGTGGTCGTCGAGATCACCCGGCTGGCCTAGCGCGCGGACCGCTGCCGCGGCCGAGCGTCCGAAAACCGGGGTGAACGTGTGGGGTAAGCCCATGCGCCTGCGCCAACGCCGCAAGCAGCTCGCGCAGTGTGGCGCGCTGCTCGGCGTCGAGGCCCGCGGTGGTCCGACGCTCGTGTTGGCGTGCCAGGTCGGAGATCTTGCTCATCAGCTTCTTGCCCGACGCGGTCAGATGCAGGGCATGCAGACGCCGGTCCGCGGGATTGCGGCGACGTTCGACGTACCCGCGGTCTTCGAGCTCGTCGATATAGGCCACGACGCGGCTCGGCAGCAGGCCGAGCTGCTCGCTGAGCGCTTGTTGGCTTCTACCGGGACTCGACGCGATCGCGCGCAGGATGCCTGCGTGCGGCGGCGTCAGATCGACGGCGGCCATCTGC
This sequence comes from uncultured Actinomycetota bacterium, assembly GCA_963800125.1. GTDB lineage: Bacteria > Actinomycetota > Actinomycetes > Mycobacteriales > Mycobacteriaceae > Mycobacterium. The sequence continues at coordinate 65,717 of CAWDAC010000036.1, forward strand.
TCGGCGAACTGAGTGGCGGCGTGATGACCGAGTTGGGCGAGCAGAAAAGCCACACCGTCGCCGCGATCGCTGTTCGAGGCTGCAGTCACCTGAAGACCATACCATTTGTGAACGGTTTCCCATCAGAACTATTCGCTACCTTGCGGTCACTCACAATCAGGCATATCGTTCAAGTCATGAATGATTCACCAATTGATAGAACACGGGAAACCGGTCGACGCCCGCAAGGCGGCCCACCCCTTGTGCTGCTTGCGGTGATTTCGCTGGTGTTGTTGCTCGGCGGACTGGCCATCGGAGTTGCACTCGGCGGCATGATGCCGCTTCCGTACGGTGCTGACTCAGCGATTCAGGCATATGTGCGGGCCGAGCCGGTCGCGGTGCAGGCCATCGCTGTCGGGGTATTCGCCTCCTCGGTACCGCTGGCCATATATGCGGCCACGGCCAGCGCGCGGCTGCGTCAGCTGGGTGTGACCGCACCGGGCGCGACGATCGCGCTGGCGGGCGGGGTGCTGGCCGCAGGTGCGCTCGGCCTCTCGGGTCTGGTGGCGTGGACCCTGTCCCGGCCTGAGGTCAGCACCGACGATTCGCTGGTGCGTGCGCTGTACTACCTGGTTTTCCTGACCGGCGGGCCCGCACACGTCGTCACCCTGGGTCTGCTCGTGGCCGGCATGGCGGTGCCCAGCCTCATCCTGGGTCTGCTGCCCAGGCCGCTCGCGGTGGCCGGACTTGTGATCGCGGTGCTCGCCGAACTGACGACGCTGGTTCTGGTCTGGCCGGTACTCGGCTTCCTACTGCCGATCGCCCGGCTCGGGGCGTTGATCTGGCTGGTGGTCGCTGGAGCTCTGCTGCCGCTGCGCCGGCAAAACATGCACGCGACGAGGGCGGGGGTGGCCTGACATGAAGCTCAGCGTCAGCGTGACCAACTACTCCTGGCCTGCGCGCGAGATCGGGTCGCGGCTCGCACAGCTTGCGGGCTTCCTCGACGGCACCGCCGTCGACACCCTGTGGGTCGCCGATCACCTGCTGCAGGCCGACCCGTCCAGCCGGCCCGACGAACCCATGCTCGAGGCCTACACCGTGCTCGGCTGTCCGGCGGCCGGGCGTGGCTCGGTATCGGCGTCGGCTACAACACCGACGAGGCGGCCGCGGTGGGCCTGTCCTGCCCGAGACCGCCGAACGGTTCTCGCGGCTGACCGAGTTGCTCACGGTGGCCTGCCGCATGTGGGCCGGCGACGACAGCCCGTTCCACGGCGACTACTTGCGGCTGGAGCACCCGATCGCTAGCCCGCGTCCCGTCACATCACCGCGGCCGCCCGTGCTGATCGGTGGCACTGGGGAGCGGCGCACGTTGCGGCTGGTCGCCGAATATGGCGATGCATGCAACCTGTTCGACATCCCTGACGGTGGGAAGACTGTGCGCCGTCAGCTCGATGTGCTGGGCCGTCACTGCGCTGATGTGGGCAGGCCCGTCGAGGAGGTGGAACGGACGGTCACCACCGGGCTCCAGCCCGGTGAATCGGCCGACCAGCTGACCGCGCGATGCCACGCACTGGGCGACCTGGGTGTGCAACACGTCGTCGTCATCGCCCGGGGCAGGCCGTTCACCGACGCGGACCTCGAGGTTCTCGCAGGCGCCGCGGACCAACTGGTGGCTACCCGCCTGGCTGGATGACGGCGACGCCTGGGTGCACCTCGACCCGATGCAGGTCGTCGCCGAGTTCGATCTGCCTGCTGAAGGCCGTCGCCGCCAACGCGCACCAGTCGTCTTCCTGACCGGGCGCGATGCCGGGCACATAGTGGGTGAGAACGAGAATCCCCACGCCGGCGCGCTGGGCGGTGGCGGCGGCCTCCTCTACCGACGAGTGATAGTCGCAGATATCGCGGATCCGCTGCTGCGGCATGAGCGCGACCAAGTCCTTGCGGATCACGGTGTGCACGAGCGCACCCGCGCCCGCCGCCAGCTCGTCGAGGCTGGCGCACGGCACGGTGTCGCCGGCAAGGACCACCGACGCGTCCGCGTGTTCGATCCGGAACCCGATGGTCGGAGTCACCGGCCGGTGATCGGTCGGCGCCACCCGGATTTGCACACCGCCGCGGTCCCACACCGCACCGTCGGTGTACTCGTGCACCTCGACGCGCGGCGGCCCGGTGATGTCGGCGTGATGAGCGATCCGGTAACCGATGTCGGGCCCGAACGCCTTCAGCGTGGCGTCGACGACCTCTGCCGTGCCGGGCGGCCCGATGATCGGCATCGGCGCCGGGTTGGGGTCGAACGTCGTCACCCAGCGGGTGATGATCACGTCGCCGAGATCGGCGATGTGGTCGCTGTGCAGGTGAGTGAGCAACAACGCCGCCAGTCCGTTGGCTCCGACACCGACGGCGGCCGCCCGCTGCTGAACGCCGCGCCCGCAGTCGACGAGAAACGTCTGCCCGCCTGCACGCACGAGCGTTGACGGACCAGCCCGGTTCGCGTCGGGAATGGGACTGCCGGTGCCCAGCAGCGTGACTTCGATCATGAGTCATACCTACCCCGCGCAGTGACCTGGAACGCGCTATATCGCGAGAAATCCATGAGCCTGACCGTTGCCAAACTGAATCGTGTGGGATTCAGCGGAGGCGGGTGCGACGTGGTTGTGGCGAATAACCGAAGACGTCGGGGAGACCGTTGCATGCGTGACCGCGCGAAAGCTCCGGGAGGTGTATCTCGCGGTGCCGCTCAGCGGAGTCGACGACAGCATCGCCGCGCTCGCGGTGGCTTTGCGGGCCAACGGAACTGCCGTGTCGTGCCTCGGCGGCGACCCGACGTGGACGGTCGACCACGACACAGCCCTCAACTGGGCGTTTCGCGCGACGGCCGACGCGGTCAGCCACGTTGTGCGTCAGTGCGATTCGCTCACCGCGCTGGCCTACCGCGACCGGGCCACGCGCATCCTCGCCGACGTTCGCGGGATTGCGGAGCTGTGTGTGGCGCAGGGGCGGCGGTACCGAATCGGCGTGGAGACACAGCCGCCGTCGTCATCGATACCGAGCAACACGACATTCGGCGACGACGGCGAGGGTGTGCTGCGCCGGGAGCTCGCCGCGGTCGCCACACGAATAGCCGAGCCCCTGTTCGACGGGTTCGCAGTTCATCACCTCGGCTCCTGGCGGACGATGCCCCCGTGACGGCCTATTCGCGCCCGGCCGACACCCAGCTCATGTCCTGGAACCGGTTCCCGGACACCGCGGTTGCGGCGGTATCCAGCGCGCTGAGCTGATCTGCCGACAGCTTCACCGACAACGACCCCAGGTTCTCCTCGACGCGGGATGCCCGCCGGGTGCCGGGAATCGGTACGGATGCCACGCCGAATGCCTCGGCGCGATAACGCAACCACGCCAACGCAACCTGGGCGGCCGTCGCGCCCGCCGCCTCGGCGACGGATGTCACGACCTCCACCACCGCGAGGTTGGCGTCGAGCGCGCCCTCGGCGAACCGGGGCATGGTGCTGCGGAAGTCGTTCTGCGACGACAAGTCGGCGGCCGACCGGACCGTTCCGGTCAGAAAGCCCCGCCCCAATGGCGAGTACGGCACGAAACCCACGCCCAGCTCGGCGGCCGTCGGCACGACATTGCTTTCGACGTCGCGGCTCCAGATCGACCATTCGCTCTGTACGGCGGCGATCGGATGCACGGCGACGGCGGCGCGCAACTCCTCGGCGGTCACCTCCGACAACCCCAGGTGGCGCACCTTGCCCGCGGTCACCAGCTCGGCCATTGCCCCGACGGTTTCCTCGATGGGCACCGACGGGTCGCGGCGATGCATGTAATAGAGGTCGACGACATCGGTCTTCAACCGCGCCAGGCTCTCGTCGATGGACTGGCGCACGTACGCGGCGTCCCCGTGGACCTCCAGGTCTCCAGCCGCCCGGTTGGCCGGGTCGCTTGCGATGCCGAATTTCGTGGCGAGCGTGACGTCGTCGCGCCGATCGGCGAGCAATCCGGAGATGAGTCGCTCGTTGTTTCCACCGCCGTACACGTTGGCGGTGTCGATCAACGTCACGCCGAGGTCAAGGCAACGGTGCAAGGTGGCCAGTGATTCGGTGTCGTCCACCTCGCCGTACACCGGTGTCAAAGCCATCGCTCCGAAACCGATTGCACTCACCGATAATTCGTCGCCGAGCTGGACGGCGGGCACGTCAGCAGGTTTGTTAGTCATGCTTCAATCTCCTTCCGACGGTGTATCTGATGCTGATTCCATGGTCGTCCAACCGGGACCGCTTCGCGTCCGTTCCGAGCAAGTTGCTTTCGCACAGACCCGCTTGGACATAACCTGGGTGTGAACTGGATCACGATGAGCCGGAGGCGACCATGCGTATCGCGGACGTGTTGCGAAACAAGGGTGGGGCGGTGGCGACGATCACCCCCGAGACCTCGGTCTCTGGCCTGCTCAACGAGCTGGCCGTGCACAACATCGGGGCCATGGTGGTCGTGTCCGCCGATGGCCTGGTCGGCATCGTGTCGGAGCGCGACGTCGTCCGCAAACTGCACGAACACGGCGCGGACCTGCTCAGATTGCCGGTATCCGAGATCATGACGACCATGGTTGCGACGTGTGCACCGAGCGACACGGTCGACCACCTGAACGCAGTGATGACGACCAAGCGGGTTCGTCACATCCCGGTGCTCGAGAACGGCCGGCTGGTGGGCATCGTCAGCATCGGCGACGTGGTCAAGCAGCGGATGGACGAGATGGAGACCGAGCAGCGGGCGTTGCAGGACTACATCACGCGTGGTTGAGATCGGCGTACGGCCGTTCCAGAGGGCCGACGTCCGTGCTTCGTCCGCCGTCTTGGCGCGTGCTTTCTACGACGACCCGGTGATGATGTTCATGCTGCCGGACGATCAGGCCAGGGTGAAGGTGCTTCCCGGAATGTTCGCGACCCTGACCAGGCATCATTTCCTCGCTCGCGACGTCTCCGAGGTGGCCAGTCGTGCCGGGACCATCGGGGCCGCGGCGCTGTGGGATCCGCCCGGCAGGCGGAAGTCGTCCCGCCTGGAAGAGCTCCTGATGATGCCCACGATGATGCGGGCCTTCCGCGGCCGCGCGAAGGCGACCCAGGCCCTCGGGAGGGTCATGGAACAGGCCCATCCCGAGGAACCGCACTGGTATCTCATGGTCATCGGCAGCGACCCGTCGGTGCGGGGCGCGGGCTTCGGTCAGGCGCTGATGCGCTCCCGCCTGGATCGGTGCGACGGGGAGCATGCGCCGGCCTACCTGGAGGCGAGCAGGGAACAGCTGGTCCCGTACTACAGCCGGTTCGGCTTCGAGTTGACCGGTGAGATCCAGATTCCCGACGGACCGAAGATGTGGCCGATGTGGCGTGCTCCGAGGTAGGTCAGCTCCACGAGTAGTCGGCGCGCAGCCTCGCCGCGACGATCTCGAAGGTCTCGCGCTCCAGAATCGCGCCTTCGCGGCGAATGCCCTCCTCGGGCACGTCCAGCACCCGGTCCAGCCTCACCCAGCTCGGGCGTGCTTCGTAATCCCAAGGCCCCGAACCGATTCCGACCCAGTCGCGATCGTTCTGGTGGCGCTCCTGGCTGGACAACATCAGGCCGAGCAGGGTGCGACGGTCGCGACCCACCACCAGCACCGGGCGATCCTTGCCCCGCGACGGGTCGTCCTCGTAGACCACCCACGTCCACACCACTTCGCCCGGGTCAGCGCGGCCGTCGAGATCCGGCGCGTACGCCAATCTGCGGGCGCGCTGGGCGGTGGGAACGCTGTTCTTGGTCACCGGGCGGCCTGTGGTGATGGCCGTGGTGGATTCGTCGGTGGTGCCCATGAGGGCGTCCAGGCCCAGCTTGATGCCCTGCTGGATGTTGCGGGGCAGGGTTTCGGGCTGCTGGAGCTGCCGAATGAACTTCGGTGCCTCGTTGAACACCAGGTTCTCGGCGAACCGCTGCAACGTCTTCCACTGCGACGCCATGTTCGCAGCATAGGTGAAGCGGAACACGCGCGATTGTGTCGCCGCGCCCGTCCCTAGATACGCTAGTAGGGCATAGCGCGCCCGCTATACCGAGCCTGACCAGGAGATTCCCATCAGCAGTTTGGCCGACCAGACCTTCACCGCGCCGGCGCAGATTCGGAACTTCTGCATCATCGCCCACATCGACCACGGCAAGTCGACGCTGGCCGACCGGATGCTGCAGTTGACCGGCGTGGTCGCCGATCGGGACATGCGCGCGCAATACCTGGATCGGATGGACATCGAGCGGGAGCGCGGCATCACCATCAAGGCACAGAATGTCCGCCTGCCCTGGAAGGTCGACGGAGAAGATTTCGTCCTGCATCTCATCGACACCCCCGGACACGTCGACTTCACCTACGAGGTGTCGCGCGCATTGGAGGCGTGCGAGGGTGCGGTGCTTCTGGTCGACGCCGCTCAGGGCATCGAGGCGCAGACCCTGGCCAACCTGTATCTGGCACTCGACCGCGACCTGCACATCATCCCAGTGCTGAACAAGATCGACCTGCCCGCTGCCGACCCGGACCGCTACGCCGGGGAGATCGCCCACATCATCGGCTGTGAGTCGGACGACGTGCTGCGGGTGTCCGGCAAGACGGGCGACGGCGTGGCCGATCTGCTGGATCACGTCGTGCGGGAGGTACCTGCGCCTCAGGGTGACTCCGACGCGCCGGCCCGGGCGATGATCTTCGACTCGGTCTATGACATCTACCGCGGCGTGGTGACCTACGTCCGCGTCGTCGACGGCAAGATCACGCCCCGCGAACGGATCAAGATGATGTCGACGGGCGCGACCCACGAACTCCTCGAGGTCGGCATCGTCTCGCCCGATCCCAAGCCGTCGGCCGGCCTCGGCGTCGGCGAGGTGGGGTACCTGATCACCGGCGTGAAGGACGTGCGCCAGTCCAAGGTCGGCGACACCGTAACCACCGCGCGACACGGCGCGAAGGAGGCCCTCACCGGTTATCGCGAGCCGAAGCCGATGGTCTATTCCGGGCTGTATCCCGTCGACGGCTCCGACTACCCGGACCTGCGCGACGCACTGGACAGGCTTCAGCTCAACGACGCGGCACTGGTCTGGGAGCCGGAGACGTCGGTGGCACTCGGGTTCGGTTTCCGGTGCGGCTTCCTCGGGCTGCTGCACATGGAGATCACCCGCGAGCGGCTGGAGCGCGAGTTTGACCTAGACCTGATCTCCACCTCGCCCAACGTGGTGTACCGGGTGGTGAAGGACGACGGCACCGACTTCGTCGTCACCAACCCATCGGACTGGCCGGAGGGAAAGGTGCGCACGGTGTTCGAGCCGGTGGTCAAGACCACGATCATCGCGCCCAGCGAGTTCATCGGCACCATCATGGAGCTGTGCCAGTCTCGCCGCGGCGAGCTCGGCGGCATGGACTACCTGTCGCCGGAGCGGGTCGAGCTGCGCTATACGATGCCGCTCGGCGAGATCATCTTCGACTTCTTCGACTCGCTCAAGTCGCGCACCCGCGGGTACGCCAGCCTGGACTACGAGGATGCGGGCGAACAGGAAGCCGATCTGGTCAAGGTCGATATCCTGCTGCAGGGTGAGGCCGTCGACGCGTTCAGCGCGATCGTGCACAAGGATTCCGCGGCCGCGTACGGCAACAAGATGACCACCAAGCTCAAGGAGCTCATCCCGCGCCAGCAGTTCGAGGTGCCGGTACAGGCCGCGATCGGCTCGAAAATCATTGCCCGCGAGAACATTCGAGCAATCCGCAAGGACGTGCTGTCGAAATGCTACGGCGGCGACATCACCCGTAAGCGCAAGCTGCTGGAGAAGCAGAAGGAAGGCAAGAAGCGGATGAAGACCATCGGGCGGGTCGACGTTCCGCAGGAGGCCTTCGTCGCGGCGTTGTCGACCGACGCCGCAGGCGACAAGCCAAAGAAGTAACCACATGGCGGCAAGGGTTCTCAGTGCTATCGGCGGTGTGCTTGCGGCATCGGTGCTCCTATCCGGGTGTGTAAGCACCGTCGCCGGTACCGCCGTGCGGGACGGCAAAGCGGTGCCGACCGATGTGCCGCCGTTGAAGGAGTCGGCGCTGGACCGGGTGCTGCTCTCTATCGATGAGGTCAACGAGATCATGGGGACCACGCAGATCGAGGTCACCAGCGAGTTGGACGAGATGACCGATTCCTCCGACAGCGTGTCCGACCCCGACTGTCTGGGCGCGATGTTCGGAGCCGAGGAACCCGTCTACGACGGCACCGGGTGGACGGCCATGCGCGACGTGGTGGCCCGCGAGCCCGAAGAGGACAACGATCACTGGGTCGAACAGACCGCGGTGCTCTACCCGAATGCGGACAACGCCAAGAAGTTCTTCGAGAAATCCAAGTCGATATGGGAGAAGTGCGCCGCGTCGTCGCTCGCGGTGGACACCGAAGACTCCAGCTCGCTGTGGGAGTTCGGCGACGTCGCCGCGCAAGACAGCCTGATCACCCAGATGGCGACGCAGGAGGACGCCGACGGCTGGGGATGTCAGCACGCCCTCGCGGTGGTGTCCAATCTGACCGCCGAAACCTGGGCTTGCGCATACAGCCTCTCCGACGAGGCGGCGACCTTGGCCGTCGACATCGTCAACAAAGCCGCCGAGTAGCCGCGTACGCGCTACATCGGCGCGTTGGCGGGCTGGAACACGCCCGAGTTGTCTGACTCCTCCTCCGCGCGGATGACGTGCACCACCGCGTTGATCAGCGCCAGGTGGGTGAACGCCTGCGGGAAGTTGCCCAGGTGCCGTCCGGTGCGCGGCTCGATCTCCTCGGCGTACAGATGCAGCGGGCTGGCGAAGGACAGCAGCCGCTCGCACAGGTGCTTGGCCCGGTGGAACTCGCCGATCTCGACCAGCGCCGACACCAGCCAGAACGAGCAGATGGTGAAGGTGCCCTCGTCGCCGGACAGCCCGTCGTCGGTCTCCTCGACCCGGTAGCGCAGCACCAACCCTTCCTCGGTCAGCTCGTCGGCGATGGCCAGCACGGTGGCACGCACCCGCGGGTCGTCCGACGGCAGGAATCGGGTCAGCACCGCCAGCAGCAGCGAGGCGTCGAGTGCGTCGTCGCCGTAGCGCTGGGTGAGCACCCCGCGGGAATCGACGCCGTTGGCAAGGATGTCGGCCTTGATCTCCTCGGCGGTTGCGCGCCACTGTTGCGCGTAGGACCTTTCGCCCTCGAGTTCGGCGAGCTTGGAGCCGCGGTCCAGCGCCACCCAGCACATGATCTTGCTCGAGGTGAAGTGCTGCGGCTCGCCGCGCACCTCCCAGATGCCGCGGTCGGGTTCGCGCCAGTGTTTGATCGCCTCTTCCACCTGTTGCTTGAGCACCGGCCACAGCGTCTCGGGAATCTGCTCGCGCGACTTGGTGTGCAGGTATACCGAATCCAGCATCGTGCCCCAGATGTCGTGCTGCATCTGGTTGTAAGCGCCGTTGCCGATCCGTACCGGGCGGGCGTTGTCGTAGCCGGACAGGTGGTGCAGTTCTTCCTCGACCAGGCTGCGTTCGCCGCCGACCGCGTACATCACCTGCAGCGGATGACGTTCACCGTTATTGGCACCTGACACGTCGGCGATGAATGCGAAGAAGTCGTCGGCCTCGCGATCCAGGCCCAGGGTGTACAAACCCCACAGCGCGAACGTCGAATCGCGGACCCAGGCGTAGCGGTAGTCCCAGTTGCGTTCGCCCTGAGGGGTTTCCGGCAGCGACGTGGTCGGCGCCGCTAGCAGGGCGCCGGTCGGCGAGTACGTCAGGCCCTTCAGCGTCAGCGCGCTGCGCTGCAAGTAGGACCGCCACGGATGATCGGGGAAGTCGCCGATGTTGATCCACTGCCGCCAGCACTCGCTGGTCTGCCACAACTTGTCGGCGGCCTCGTCATAGGTCTGCGGCACAGGGTGTTTCGACCAGCTCAGCGCGACGAAGACGTTGTCGCCTTCCTTCATCCGGGTTCGGGCCCGCGCCTCGCGGCCCTCCAGCCCGATGCGCAGGTTGGTGGTCAGCCGCAGCGTCGGATGCGAGTCGGGATTCTTGGTGGCCCGTGCGATCGCCTCGCCGTATGCCTGGGCGGAGTACTCCCAGCTGGAGCTGACGCGGTGGTAGTCGAACGACGGCTCGCAGTTCATCACCAACTCGACCGTGCCGCTGACACAGCGCACGGTGCGCAGCAGGATGTGCTCGGCGTCCCAGTCCATCGGCGTGCGTCGATGGGTGCGCGACCGCGATTCGATGTCGTGCCAGGGACCCATCACCAACGCATCGCGGACGATCACCCAGCCGGTGTGGGTCTGCCAGGTGGTCTCCAGGATCAGGCTGCCCGGCAGGTAGCGCCGCGCTGCGGGCACGGACACCCCGTAGGGCCCCAGTCGGAAGTGTCCGGCGCCGCGGTCCAGGATGGCCCCGAACACACTGGGCGAGTCCGGCCTCGGCACGCACAACCACTCCACCGAGCCGGCGGACGAGATCAGGCAGGTGTTCTCACAGTCCGAGAGGAACGCGTAGTCGGCGATCGGCGGGAACGGGTTCCGCAACGATCCGCTCGGCGCGTAGGGCACCGGGGCCGTCACGGTGAGCGGTGCGGACTCCGGGGTCCCGTCGGCCTGTTCATTCTGTTGCAGGACCATGCCGACATCATCGACTCCCGACTGGCCCGGCGTCCACTTGTCGCGGTTTCGTGTCCGGCGTTGCTGGCTCAGCGACGGGCATAGCCCGGCGCATGTTCGGGCAGCGGCCCGATCGCGATGGCGTAGCCGAGGAGGCGCCGAAGCGCGGGAAATTTGGTGACCGTCCGGACCGCCCGCGGCGGTTCGGCGGCTGTATCAGCGGAAACGGCGACGGCGATGACCTTGGCGTGAATGACGCGCTGGGCGCCCTGCACCAGGGCGGCCGGAACCCACCGGCGGGCCTGGACCAGGGCCAATTGCCTGCGGGGGACGTTTCCCGCGCGCAGCGGCCCGGCCAGGATCCGGGCGGCCGCGACGGCGTCGGCGACGGCGAGGTTGATGCCGACCCCGCCGACCGGTGACATGGCGTGCGCCGCATCGCCGATCAGCAGCATCCCGTCGAGATACCAGCGCCGCAGCCGGTTGAGCTGCACGTCGAGCAGTTTGACGTCGTCGAACGACGTCAACGCGTCTATCCGACCTGCCAGCCACGGCACGAGTGACACCACTCCGCGGTGGAATTCCTCGATGCCACGGGCACGCAGTGCGCCGTCGCGCCCCTTCGGGATCACGTACGCGATTTGGTAGTAGTCGCCGCGGTCGATGACGACGCACGCATGCCCTGTGCCGAGTACACCGGCAAGGCCGTGGGGGTCGTCAGGGTTGCGCGGCAGCCGGAACCACCACACGTCCATCGGGGCGCCGAAACTGCGCGGTTCCAAGCCCGCGGCGGCACGCAATGTCGAGGAGCGACCGTCGCAGGCCACTGTCAGGTCGGCATGCAGCGTTCCGGTTTCTCCCGCCGCATTGCGGTAGGAGACGCCGATCACCTTGTCGCCGCTACGAATCGGCGCGAGCACCTCGGTGCTGCGCAGTAGCCGGAAGGACGGCTCAGCCTCGGCAGCACGCGCCAACAGTTCGAGAAAATCCCACTGCGGCACCAACGCGATGTACTTGTGTCGCCCCGGGAGCCGACTGAGATCGATATTGACTTGCGTGCCTTGAATTTTCATCCCGAGGGTGTCGATCTCTCGGTGCGGCATCTGGGCGAACTGGTCACCTAGGCCCAGCTCGTCGAGCAGCCGTAGCGTGCTGGCGTGCACGGTGTCGCCACGAAAGTCGCGAAGGAAGTCGGAGTGCTTCTCCATCACCGTCACCTGCACGCCCGCGCGGGCGAGCAGCAGGCCCAGCATCATTCCTGCCGGGCCGCCGCCGGCGATGATGCAGCCGGTTTGCTCAGTCTCGCCGGGCACCCGGCCATCTTCGCACCGTAGGCTGGCCGGATGGGCGGCTTCCTCAACTGGTGGGACGGCGTTGAGCTGTGGCTATCCGGCCTCGGGTTCGTCGCCCAGACCGCCGTCGTGATGCCGGTGGTGCTGGCGCTGGCGTACGGGATCGCGGTCCTGCTGGACGGGGCGCTGGGCAACGGGATCCGGTTACTGCGACGGGCGCGGCACCAGGATGAGGATCCGCAGTGACCGGGATGCCCCGGTCTCGGGTGACGTTGGTGCTGGTCATCCTGGTGGTGTTGGTGATCGTCATGTGGCTGCTAACTCGTTAAGTCGGCTAAGCCCAAACCGAGCAATGTTGCGAGACTCTGTTATTCTTCGCGCCATGTACGCAGCGTCCGGCAGTACCGAGTGCCACATCTTGGCGCTCATTGCCGTGGGTAATTGCGCTGTTGCAGACGTCGACTGTTGTCGCTGATTCCACACCCGTCCGCGGTTTGGTGTCGGTAGCGGCTGTCCTGCGTGCTCAGGTACTGGTCCTTCGCCTTGCCCGTCGTTGCGGGACCCGCCCGTTCGTCCAAGCAAGGAGAGGTCATCAATGAACATCCGCAAAACCTGGCTTCACGCCGCCGCGCTCGCTACCACGGCGACCCTGCTCGCGGCGTGCGGCGGTGGATCCAGCGACGTCGCCGGCGGTAGCGATCAGGGCGGCGGCGCCGAAACCACGCTGACCCTGGTCGCCTACGCGGTGCCCGAACCGGGCTGGAGCAAGATCATCCCGGCATTCGCGGCCACCGAGGAGGGCAAAGGCGTGGCCGTGACCACGTCCTACGGCGCCTCGGGGGACCAGTCGCGGGCCGTCGTCGACGGCAAGCCTGCCGACATCGTCAACTTCTCCGTCGAGCCTGACGTCACTCGCTGGTCAAGGCGGGCAAGGTCGCCGAGGACTGGAACGCCGACGCCACCAAGGGCATCCCGTTCGGCTCCGTGGTTTCGCTCGTCGTGCGCAAGGGCAACCCGAAGAACATCAAGGACTGGGACGACTTGCTGCAGCCCGGGCTCGAGGTCGTCACCCCGAGCCCGCTGAGCTCCGGCTCGGCAAAGTGGAACCTGTTGGCGCCCTACGCCGCAAAGAGCAACGGCGGTCAGGACCAGCAGGCCGGACTCGACTTCGTCACCAAGCTCGTCACCGAGCACGTCAAGACGCGGCCGGGTTCGGGTCGGGAAGCCACCGACGTGTTCCTGCAGGGCACCGGCGACGTGCTGATCAGCTACGAGAATGAGGCCATCAACGTCGAGCGTCAGGGCAAGCCCGTCGAGCACGTCAACCCGCCGCAGACCTTCAAGATCGAGAACCCGGTCGCGGTCGTCACCTCCAGCACGCATCTGGATCAGGCCAACGCGCTGAAGAACTTCCTGTTCACCACCGAGGGACAGAAGATCTGGGCGCAGGCCGGCTTCCGGCCGGTCGACCCGTCGGTCATCACCGATTTCTCTGATGACTTCCCGACGCCGCAAAAGCTGTGGAGCATCGACGACCTGGGTGGATGGAGCGCCGTCGATCCTGCGTTGTTCGACAAGGACAACGGAAGCATCACCAAGATCTACAAACAGGCCACTGGATGACAGCTGCTTTGAATGCCGGAGCGGTCCGGCCCGAGCCCACCGGAGACGGTGAGGCCGGGCCGCCCCGAGGCTTCTTCAAGAGCCGATACGGCAGCACGTCGCTGCGGGTCGGTGTCGCGACGACATGGCTTTCCATCATCGTGCTGCTGCCGCTGGCCGCAATCGTGTGGCAGTCCGCGGGTGGCGGCTGGCACGAGTTCGTGGAGGCGGTTACGTCGCGGGCCGCGATGGAGTCCTTCCGCGTGACGCTGACCATCTCGTTCTCGGTCGCGGTGATCAACCTGTTCTTCGGCCTGCTGATCGCCTGGGTGCTGACGCGGGACCAGTTCCCGGGCAAGCGGCTGGTGGACGCGATCATCGACCTGCCGTTTGCGCTGCCAACGATCGTGGCCAGCCTTGTGATGCTGGCGCTCTACGGGCCCAGCAGTCCCGTCGGGATCCACCTGCAGCACACGAAGTGGGGCGTGGGCATCGCGCTGCTGTTTGTGACTCTGCCGTTCGTCGTGCGATCGGTGCAGCCGGTGCTACTCGAACTCGACCGTGAGGTCGAGGAGGCCGCGGCGTCGCTGGGCGCCAACAACCGCACCATCTTCACCCTCGTCATCCTTCCTGCCTTGCTGCCGTCCCTGCTTTCCGGTGCGGGACTGGCGTTTTCCCGCGCCATCGGGGAGTACGGCTCCGTGGTGCTGATAGGCGGCGCCGTCCCTGGGGAGACCGAGGTGTCGTCCCAGTGGATCCGGACGTTGATCGAGAACGACGACCGCACCGGTGCCGCCGCTATCTCGATTGTGCTGCTTGCGATTTCGTTCATCGTGCTGTTCATTCTGCGCAGCATCGGGTCGCGAGCGGCCAAGCGTGAGGAGCTGGCGCAGTGAACCTGTCGACTCCGATGCGTTACCTGGCCCGCTACGTCGCGCTGGGATATTTGTTTCTGTTGCTGATCGTTCCGGTCGGGCTGATTCTGTGGCGCACCTTCTCACCCGGTGTCGGCGCGTTCTTCGAGTCCATCACCACTCCGGCCGCGGTGTCGGCGCTGCAGCTGTCGCTGCTTGTGGTGGCGATCGTGGTGCCGCTCAACGTGCTGTTCGGTGTGCCGACGGCACTGGTCTTGGCGCGCAACAGGTTCCGCGGCAAGAGTCTGCTGCAGGCCGTCATCGACCTGCCGTTCGCGGTGTCACCGGTGGTTGTCGGCGTGGCGTTGATCCTGTTATGGGGATCGGCGGGCGCCCTCGGGTTTCTAGAGAACGACCTCGGAGTCAAGATCATCTTCGGCTTCCCGGGCATCGTGCTGGCCAGCATCTTCGTCACGGTGCCGTTCGTCATTCGCGAGGTGGAACCGGTGTTGCACGAATTGGGCACCGACCAGGAGGAGGCCGCCGCGACACTGGGCTCCAGCTGGTGGCAGACGTTCTGGCGGATCACCCTGCCATCCATCCGCTGGGGCCTGATGTACGGCGTCGTGCTGACGGTCGCACGCACCCTCGGCGAGTTCGGCGCCGTGATCATGGTGTCCTCGAACCTGCCGGGCACTTCGCAGACCCTGACGCTGTTGGTGGCGGACAGGTACAACCGTGGCGCCGAGTACGGCGCCTACGCCATCTCCACGTTGCTGATGGCCGTCGCGGTGATCGTCCTGGTCGTCCAGGTGATCCTCGACGCGCGCCGCGCGAAAACGGACAATTAGGCCGCAGGAGACGCTGACATGACGAATGCGATCACGGTGCGGGGCGCGAACAAGCGCTACGGCGACTTCGCGGCGCTGGACAACGTCGATTTCGACGTGCCGTCCGGCTCGCTGACCGCGTTGCTCGGGCCGAGCGGGTCCGGAAAGTCGACGCTGCTGCGCACCATCGCCGGCCTCGATGAGCCCGACACCGGCACGGTCACCATCAATGGCCGCGACGTGACGCACATTCCGCCGCAACGGCGCGGTATCGGCTTCGTGTTCCAGCACTATGCGGCGTTCAAGCATCTGACCGTCCGCGACAACGTCGGCTTCGGTCTGCGCATCCG
Source organism: uncultured Actinomycetota bacterium (assembly GCA_963800125.1). GTDB lineage: Bacteria > Actinomycetota > Actinomycetes > Mycobacteriales > Mycobacteriaceae > Mycobacterium. The sequence continues at coordinate 81,256 of CAWDAC010000036.1, forward strand.
CAAGCGGCCGAAGGCCGAGATCAAGGAGAAGGTCGACAACCTTCTCGAGGTGGTCGGCCTGAGTGGCTTCCAGACCCGCTATCCGAACCAGCTGTCCGGCGGGCAGCGGCAGCGCATGGCGCTGGCGCGCGCGCTCGCCGTCGATCCACAGGTGCTGCTGCTGGACGAACCGTTCGGCGCGCTGGACGCGAAGGTCCGCGAGGAGCTACGGGCCTGGCTGCGGCGGCTGCACGACGAGGTGCACGTCACTACGGTGTTGGTCACGCATGACCAATCCGAGGCGCTCGATGTGGCCGACCGGATCGCGGTGCTCAACAAGGGCCGCATCGAGCAGGTCGGTTCCCCGACGGATGTCTACGACACACCCGCCAACGCGTTCGTGATGTCATTCCTTGGCGCGGTGTCGTCGCTCAACGGCAGTTTGGTTCGGCCGCACGACATTCGCGTCGGCCGCAACCCGGACATGGCGATCGCGACCAGCGATGACTCCGTCCAGGCCACCGGCGTGTTGCGCGCGACCATCGACCGAATCGTGATGCTGGGCTTCGAGGTTCGGGTCGAGCTGACGAGCGCGGCCGACCATACACCCTTCACGGCCCAGATCACCCGCGGTGACGCAGAGGCGCTGGGGCTCAAAGAAGGTGACACTGTCTACGTTCGGGCGACCCGAGTGCCGACCCTGCCCGGCGGTACCGAGATACCGAAGGCCGATGACGCCGACGAGGACGAAGCGCTGACGAAAGCCTGACTTTCCCGGCCGAGCAGACGCAGAGTCGCACAATTTTCGCGCGGATCATGCGATTTTGCGTCTGCTCGCGGGTAGCCTCTGGCCATGTCCGACACGGCCCTCGGGTGGGTCGTCATCTTGGTAGTGGTCGCACTGGGCACGCTGGTGTGGCTCTGGCAGGTTCGCCGGATTAATGCGCTGACCGCCGAGGAACAGGCCGATCGTGCGAAGCGGTGGAAGACAGGCGGGGGCGGCGGTACTAGCGGCTGTGGCGGCGGCGGCTGCGGTGGAGGCTGCGGCGGGGGGTGACTCAGAAATAGCCGTTCGCCGGCCATTTTGGCTTGCCATTCTGGCAGTTCACTTTGTATGCCACCCTGCCGGCCCGGCCGGCCGGAATCCAGACGACGGCAGAGCATGTCGACCGATATCTCGAGGTGCTCAACGACTTTCTCGGAAAGCTGAGGTGACCGTCAGTTCTCACGCTCGCGGGAGAAAATGCGCGTAGCCTCCCGCTCATGACGGCCGTGCTTTGGTCGCGCTGGTAATCATAGCGGTGATCGTCGCGGTGGGTCTTGTTGTGCTGGTGATCCTTCTGCGCGACGCATGGCGCAATCGTGCTGAAGACCCCAAGGACGACTGGGAGGCCGTTCACGGCGACGACGAGCGCTGGGCGACCGGCCGCGGTGTCGCGGACAGGGGGCTTTTGGAGCGGCGGAGGCTGCGGCGGAAGCGGCTGCGGTGGAGGAAGTTGACGCTCAGGCCGCCGCGCGCGTAGCGAGCGCCTGGTCGAAGCGATCCAGCACGGTCTCGGCCACCTGGCGGTGTGCGCCCAATGGAGATGACATCGGAATCCGTTGTGCGAGCGCAAATGCCGCGATGCGATCAATGATCTTGCCGTGCGCCAGGAACCACGGCGCGATGACGAGACGGCTGGCGCCACGGCGCCTCAGCAGATCCGCCGCCTCGGCGAGACTGGGGTGTGGGCCGGTGGCGAATGCCGTGGCGGCCGTCCAGCGTGTCATCAGGGTGAGTTCATGAGCCACCACTTCGGTGCGTGCGTTGGCAGCCGGGCTTGACGATCCCACCGCGGTGACGAGCACGCCGACCCGGGGATCGAGCCGCGATACTCCGGCCTGTTCGAGCCGTTGACGCAGCACATGGATCAGCCGATCGTCCTCACCGAGCGCGTCGGCCTGGCGGGCGTCGATGCCGGACTCGGCGATCATCGCGGGGATATCGACCCGAGCGTGATAGGCGTCGGCCAGAAGCAGCGGGACCACGACTGCACGCCGCGGCAGAGTGGTAAGCACATCACGCAGGTTCGGAAAGTTCTGCTCGCAGAACGCAACTCGCACGTCGAGCGACGGACGCAGCCGGCGCGCGCATTCGGCGATCGCATGCGCCGTCGCGGCGGACCTAGGGTCCGCGCTGCCGTGTGCCGTCAGGACGAGTGCCGGGCGGGATTGGGCGGGAGCGAACCGAGTCACGAGGCGTGCAGCCCGCATTCCGTCTTCGACAAGCCAGCCCAGCGACCGCTGCGCGGGTCGGCACCCTCGACCGGCTTGGCCGTGCACGGCGCGCACCCGATCGACGGATAGCCTTCGAACACAAGGGGATTGACCAGGACGTCGTTGGCGTCGATATAGGCCTGCATCTCCTCATCGCTCCACGCCGCGATGGGATTGATCTTCACCAGATTGAACGCCTTGTCCCAGCTGATCATCGGCGCGTTGGCCCGCGTCGGTGCCTCAACACGGCGAATGCCGGTCACCCACGCGGAGTACCCCCGCAGCGCCTTGCCCAGCGGCTCGACCTTGCGCATCCGGCAGCATTCGTTGGGCTCGCGTGCGAACAGGTCCTTGCCGAACAACTCGTCCTGCCTGGCGACGGTGTTCTCGGCCGTCACGTTGACGATGTTGACGTCGTAGACCGCCTCGACGGCGTCACGCGTGCCGATGGTCTCCACGAAGTGGTAGCCGGTGTCGAGGAACAGCACGTCGACTCCCGGCCGCACCTTGGCGGCCAGCGAGACGAGCACCGCGTCCTGCATGTTCGACGCCACGACGTAGTTCCCGCCGAAGTTCTTGTCGGTCCAGCGCAGAAGGTCGTTCGCGCTGGCGCCCTCGAGTTCGGCTGCGCCACGTTCTGCCAGCTGCTGCAGCTCTGTCTCGGTCATCGTCACCTCAGGTCCGCCTCGTCTGCTCGTACTGCCCACGTAGCGAAACGCTCGCCTTGCTCCCGTTGTTTCACGAAATTGCGAACAACTCGGTCGATGTAGTCGCCCAGCTCGGTGGACAGCACCTTGTGCTGGCGCAACTTGCGGCCGAATCCGCTGTCCAGGCCAAGGCTGCCGCCCAGATGAACCTGGAAGCCCTCGACGGAGCCGCCGTGGCCGTCGTCGACCATCTGGCCCTTGAACCCGATGTCGGCGACCTGAATGCGCGCGCACGAGTTCGGGCAGCCGTTGATGTTCACGGTGATCGGCACGTCGAGCTGGGCGTTGATGTCCTCGAGCCGCTTCTCCAGCTCGGGCACTAGCACCTGCGCACGGCCGCGGGTTTCGGCGAACGACAACTTGCAGTACTCGATGCCGGTGCAGGCCATCAGGTTCTTGCGCCAGTGCGACGGCGTCGACGGCAGTCCCAGCGCGTCCAGGCCTGCGACCAGTTCGTCGAGCTTATCGTCGGGCACGTCGAGGATGATCAGCTTCTGGTACGGCGTGAAGCGGATCCGGTCCGAACCCACCGCCTCGGCGAGATCGGCGACCTTGGTCAGGATCGTGCCGGAAACGCGGCCGGCGATCGGGGCAACGCCGACGGCGTTCTTTCCGTTCTTGAGCTTCTGGATGCCGACGTGGTCGATCGGGTGCTTGACCGGCTCAGGAGCGGGTCCGTCGATGAGTTTGCGCCCCAGGTATTCCTGTTCGAGAACCTGGCGGAATTTTTCTATGCCCCAGTCCTTGATCAGGAACTTCAGCCGCGCCTTCGAGCGCAGCCGCCGGTAGCCGTAGTCGCGGAAGACCGACGTCACGCCCTCCCAGATGTCCGGCACCTCTTCAAGCGGCACCCAGGCACCGAGCCGCTGGGCCAGCATCGGGTTGGTGGAGAGGCCGCCGCCGACCCACACGTCCAGACCCGGGCCGTGCTCGGGGTGGTTGACGCCGATGAACCCGACGTCGTTGACCTCGTGGGCGACGTCCTGCAGGCCCGAGATCGCGGTCTTGTACTTGCGCGGGAGGTTGGAGAACTCCGGATTGCCGATGTAGCGACGGACGATCTCGTCCACCGCCCAGCTCGGGTCGAGCACCTCGTCAAGGGATTCACCGGCCAGCGGCGAGCCCAGCACGACCCGGGGGCAGTCGCCGCACGCCTCGGTGGTCTGCAGCCCGACCGCGGCCAGCCGTTCCCAGATCTCTGGGACGTCCTCGATGCGGATCCAGTGGTACTGAAGGTTCTCCCGGTCGGAGATGTCGGCGGTGTCACGGGCGAACTCGGTGGAGATCTCGCCCAGTGTGCGCAGCGCGGCCCTGGACAGCGCCCCGCCGTCGCAGCGCACCCGCATCATGAAGTATTTCGCCTCGAGGACGTCGGCGTTCTCATCGCCGGTCCAGGTGCCGTCGTAGCCCTGCTCGCGCTGGGTATACAGGCCCATCCAGCGCATCCGGCCACGCAGGTCCTGCTTGTCGATGCTGTCGAAGCCCTGCTTGGAGTAGATGTCGAGGATGCGGGCCCGCACGTTCAGGGCGTCGTCATCCTTCTTGAACTGCTCGTTCGGGTTGAGCGGCTCGCGATAGCCGAGCGCCCACTGGCCCTCGCCGCGTGGGCGTTTGACCGGCTTGGCGGTGGTCATTGTCTGGCTCCTTCGGGGAGCCGGCCTTCGGACGCGCTATTCACCGGGGGCTGTCCGGCGGCGCAGATCCGGCGGCCAGCTGAAAGTACAGGTGGGCAGGTCTACGACATCAAGGCAGACAACAACAGGTACAAACGCGCTTGAAGTCGACATGCCGCCGCGCCACCAGCGAGATGCGGTGGGGGAAGCGGGCGGCGGTCACGTCGCCAATTGTGCCACGGACACCGACAACCTCCCTAACCGGGGAGGATTTGCGCTCGTGGTGAGTAAAAGTGCTGTCCGCTCTCTGACCAAACTGGCTCATCCGGTGCGCATGGATACTCCTCAACTGTTGGCCGCTAGACGGCACCCTGAGGCCATAATCGCGCGCCTTTCGAGGCGTGTCGTCACTGCTGATACCCCATCGGCACCCCTGCTGGCTGGAAGCCGCGCTTTCTCGCCGGCGCCGGCCGAGTAACACTTGGCAATATGACGGTCCGAGCGGCGCCCGCCGAACTGCCTGCCGTGGTCACCACGCCGGGCAGGCCGTTCGGCATCTATATCCACGTGCCGTTCTGCGCCACCCGATGTGGATACTGCGACTTCAACACCTATACGCCCGCCGAGCTGGGCGGCGCGAATCCCGACGGCTGGCTGGTCGCCGTGCGCACCGAGCTCGGCCGGGCGGTTGACCTGCTGGGTTCACCTCCCGAAGTGCAGACGGTGTTCGTCGGCGGGGGAACGCCGTCGCTGCTGGGCGGGAAAGGCCTGGCCGGCGTGCTCGACGCGGTCCGGGAGCACTTCGTGCTGGCGCCCGGCGCCGAGGTGACCACCGAGGCCAATCCGGAGTCGACGTCGCCGGAACTATTCGCGCAGCTACGCGCCGCCGGCTACACGCGGGTGTCGCTGGGCATGCAGTCGGCGGCCCCGCACGTGCTGGCCACGCTGGACCGGGTGCATTCGCCCGGACGGGCGCCCGCCGCGGCCCGCGAAGCCCTAACGGCCGGGTTCGAGCACGTCAACATCGACCTCATCTACGGCACTCCGGGGGAGTCCGACGACGACCTGCGGGGGTCGGTCGACGCGGCCGTCGAGGGGGGCGTTGATCACATCTCGGCCTATGCGCTGACCGTCGAGGAGGGCACCGCGCTGGCGCGCCGGGTACGCCGCGGCGAGATTTCCCCGACCGACGACGATGTGCTCGCGCATCGTTACGAGCTGGCCGACGAGCGGCTGAGGGCGGCCGGCTTCGACTGGTATGAGGTCTCCAACTGGAGCAGGCCCAGCGGCGAATGCCGGCACAACATCGGGTACTGGAACGGCGGCGAATGGTGGGGTGCCGGGCCGGGCGCGCACGGCTATGTCGGCTCGACGAGGTGGTGGAATATCAAGCATCCCAACGCATATGCGCAAGCTCTGGCGGACGGGCGGCTGCCGGTAGCCGATTTCGAGCAGCTCGATGCCGACGCTACGCACACCGAAGACGTAATGCTGCGGCTGCGGCTACGACGCGGGCTGCCGGCCGACGCCCTGAGAAATCATGAGCGCCACCGCGCGCAAACCGCCATCGGAGACGGCCTATTGAGGGTGGAAGCCGATCGGCTGGTGCTCACCGATCGCGGCCGGCTGCTGGCCGACGCCATCGTGCGCACCGTGCTCGACTGACGATCGGGGCCGAAAACCGGTCGTTGAACTATTTGTGCGTGCCGCCTCGTTGTCCCAAGGTCAGGTACAGCAGATACAAAGGGTGCGCGCGGAGCACGAGGTTATGACTGATCCCGATCAGGCGGCACTGATGCGTGCGATCCACGACGCACACAGCCAGGCGCTGTTGCGGTATGTGCTTCGGCTCACCCGAGGCGACATGCCTTTCGCCGAGGATGTGGTGCAGGAATCGCTGCTGCGGCTCTGGCGTAAGCCCGACGTGCTGCAGCAGCGCGGCGAGGGGGTTCGGGCCTGGCTGTTCACGGTCGCCAGGAACCAGGTGATCGATGATCGGCGAAGTGCAAGGTATTCGCGCGAACTGCAAACCGACACGCTTCCCGAACGGCCATCACCGGACGAGGTCGGTCCGGCGTTCGACAAGTGGATCCTGTCGGACGCGCTGATGTCGCTGTCCCCGGACCATCGCGTCGCGGTGGTTCGGGCTTATTATCTCGGGCAAACCGTCGCCGATATCGCGGCGCACGAACAGATTCCGGAGGGCACCGTCAAATCTAGGCTTCACTATGCGCTGCGCGCGCTGCGAATCGCCTTGCAGGAAAGGGGTGTTGTCCGATGACCGACGACATCGCCGAATGGGATGCCGCCTACATCTTGGGCGCTCTCAGCCGGGAGGATCGGCATACCTACGAGGCCTATCTCGCCGTAAATCCGGAGCGCGCCGGCGCCCTGACCGAGCTGGCCGGTCTGCCAGGCATCCTCAACGCGCTGAGCCCGGACGAAGCGGTCGCGCTGACCCAGCACGCCGGGGATGCGCCAGCCGATGGCCGAACACTGGATCTGATGCCATCGCTGGCCAGCGCGGCGGCGAAGCGGCAGCGGCGATCGCGGCGCAGCCTGGCCGCGCTGGCGGTGGCCGCCGCGGCCGTGGTCGCCATCGTCGCCGGCGCGATCGGCGCCACCGTGTTTCGCGGGTCCGCACCGCCTGCGGAGCAGGTGGCGCTGACGGCCATGCAGTCGACGCCGCGGGGCGGTGTCAACGCCGCGCTCGCGGTGACCGAGAAAAAGTGGGGCACCCGGCTGGACTGGACGTGTGAGTACACGAAGGACTGGGCCAAGAATGCCGCCTCCTACGACATCGTCGTGACGACGGACGAGGGCATCGAGTCGGCCGTCGCGACATGGAGCCCGGCAAGCGATCCCGCCAGCGGATTGGCCGCATCGACAGCCATCCCGACCAGCAAGATCCACACCGTCGACATCCGGGTGAGCGGCACCGACGAGCCGTTGGCCATCACCACAATGCGGTAGCTCAGCGTCACCACCGACCCGTGAGCGATACGGTCGGGCGATGGGCGAGTCATTCGATCCGGGGAGCGTGGCCCGCGCGTTCTCGGAGCATCGCTTCGATGAGGCACTCGGACATCTCGCCAAGGACGTGCGCTGGACGATCGTGGGGTACATGGTTCTCGAAGGAGCCGACGCCGTTCGTCAAACCTGCCGCGAGACGCAGGAGAGCCTCGAAGACACCACGACCACCTACGACCGCTGCGTCATGGCCGTCGGATCCGACGTCGTCGCGGTCGACACCTTCGCTCGCTACCGCGGCCCTGCCGGCGTCACCGCGGTCGCCAGCTGCGACATCTACGAGTTCACCGGTGAAGAGGTCGCCGCGATCACGTCGTATGCCGTCGAAGTCGACCCTGAGTCCGCCGGCGCGCAGCCGCCACCTCAGAGCTAGCTACGTGAGCTGCAGCCAGCGGTAATCGTGGGTGAGCGGCAGCGATGACGACACGGTCCGGGCGTGAGTGCAATTGTGGAAGGCAAAGACGTCAGGCTGGCCAACTGCCACCGTTGAACCAGGAAGGTACAAGATGAGCACTGTTCCACAAATCGAACTGAACGATGGCGCGCGCATCCCGCAGCTTGGTTTCGGCGTATTCCAGATTGAGCCCGCTCGAACCGCCAAAGCGGTGACGGCCGCCCTCGAGATCGGTTACCGGCACATCGACACAGCAGAGATGTATGGAAACGAGAAGGAGGTCGGCGAGGGCATCCGCGGCGCCGGATTGGACCGCGCCGATGTCTTCATCACGAGCAAGCTCAACAACGGCTCCCACAAGCCCGACGATGCGCGTCGCGCGTTCGACAACACGCTGAAAGCCCTTGAATCCGAATACGTGGATCTCTTCCTCATCCACTGGCCCTTGCCGACGCTCTACGGTGGAGACTTCGCGACGACCTGGAATGTACTCGTGGAGTTCGCCAAGGACGGACGCGCCCGCAGCATTGGAGTATCGAACTTCCAGCCGGCACACCTGGACCGACTGGCCGCGGAATCCGATACGGTGCCCGCGGTCAACCAGATCGAGGCCCATCCGTACTTCACCAATGAAGAGGTTCGCGCATACGGACGAGAGCACGGCATCGCGACCGAGGCGTGGTCGCCGATCGCTCAGGGCAAGGTGCTCGTCGACCCCGTGATTAAGCGCATCGCCGACGCCGCAGGCAGGTCACCGGCACAGGTCGTGTTGCGGTGGCACATTCAACGGGGCGACATCGTGTTCCCGAAGTCTGTATCGCCGGATCGGATGAGGTCCAACTTCCACCTGTTCGACTTCGAACTGGACAACTCCGATATCGATGCGATCTCCACCCTCGATCGCGGCGAACCCGGCAGAACCGGCCCCAACCCCGACAACATACCCAAGTAACGCTCATCGTCGGCCGATGGCGGGGGACCTGCTCGGGCAGGGTGAGCCGGGCCGCCCCGCGGCAGCGTATTCGGCTATATGCCCGGGCTGAACGTGCTGTGCGTCATCGCCGGCGACAGCGAGCAGAGCGGACAACATCACCTACGGCCCGACGATGCCGAGCGCGGGTCCGTATCCGCCGTAGGGATGGAAGTTGACTCGCGGGGTGGCGTCATTGATCTGCGCATTGCCGGGCGACTGGCACACGTTTGCCGAACCACTCGCGGAGCAGGTCCCGGTGGCTGCCGCTGCGACGGGTGCGGCGAGAATTGCCACGGCGGCCGCTGTGGCTCCGAACAAAGCTGTGAAGTATGTCAGTTTCGTTCGCATGGTGTGCTCCTTCGTTGGGTGGCCGTAATCTGGCCTGATTTCAGGGTGTTCCTCGACCGACCGCATGTCGTCCCTGCTGCCCCCCGATGGGCGTACCCGTTAACCGGAACTCTTTCCTGAGGCGGGGCAGCGGTTCTCACGACTGCTGTCCCTGATCGGTGCCGAGCAGGACTTGCGCGGTGCGGGCAACCCCCGAGGGGTCGAGATAATTCACGGCGATCGTGGCGCCGGGCGCCTTCGTATGCACTGCCGCAGCCAACGCGTCAGCGTTGTTGATCAGTTGGTTGTCGACCTTCGTGACCAACGCGCCTGCGGGCAGGCCGGCCGCCGCCGCGGGGCCGCCGCTCGACACTTCGACGATCCGGGCGCCGTCGGCATTCGCGTCGTCGGCAAGCCGTGCACCGAGGAACCCGTGGGAGGCGGTGCCGGTGGCGATGAGTTCAGTGGCGATGCGCTTGGCCTCGTCGACGGGAATCGCGAAACCGAGACCGATCGAACCGCTTTCAGCAGACGCGGAGCCAAACGCCACGTTCGCCGAGTTCATTCCGACCAGCTCCCCGTTCGTATTCACCAAAGCCCCGCCTGAGTTGCCGGGGTTGAGCGGGGCGTCGGTCTGGATGGCGTCGATCGCCGCGGTCTGGTCGGCGGAATCGGAAGCAGTCGACAGTGGCCGGTCCAAAGCGCTGATGATGCCCGCTGTGACTGTGCCGTCGAAACCCAGCGGCGAACCCACCGCCACGACCTGCTGGCCGACGCGAAGGTCGGTTGACGAGCCGACGGTGATCGGGGTGAGTCCGGACGATCCATCGGCCCTCACAACGGCGATATCACACGTTGGATCGGTGGCGACGACGGTGAAGGGCGCAGTGCGGCCATCGGCGAAGGTCACCATGGTGCGCACGCCGCCCGGGTCGGCCGGGGCGGGCTGCTGTGTGGCCGACACGACATGAGCGTTGGTCATGATCAGCCCGTCGGGGGACAAGATGATGCCCGAGCCCAGTTCACTCTTACTGCCCAGATCGGTCTGCAGTTTGACGACGCTGGGTACCACCTTTGCGGCGACCTGCTCGACCGAGTCGGTGCGGGTGCTGGCCGGCTGGGGCGAGGCCGCCGGGACCGTCGCCACGGTGCTCCTGGCGGCCAGTGGCGAATACAGGTTTAGCGCGGCCACTCCGCCGATACCAGCGGACACCACCGCGATCGCCAGTGCAGCGGCGAAGAGCGCCGCGCCTCGGGAACGCTTGTGCGGCTGTTGATCTGTCGAGGCTGCGCTTTCGGACCCGAGGAGCGTGAACATGGCTCCTAGAATCGCGTTTATCGGTGCCCGGTGTCGCTAGCGCTGGCGTCCATCGCCACCTATTGCCAGCGGCAAATCCGCGATACCTGCCAGCTGCAATGACTCACCCCGATCGCCCCGATCGCCGCCCGCGCGCGCCCGGCGGCCCAGTTGTTCGGATTCGGAGACCAGCACGCTCGTGTCGTCCAGCCGGATCCACCCGCGGTGGGCGAAGTCGGCCAACGCATTGTTGACGGTCTCCGGTGACGCGCCGACCAGCTGGCCCATCTCCTCGTCCGTCAAGTCGTGGGTGACGCGCAACGCGCCGTCCTCCTGGACACCGAACCGATGCGCCAACTGGAGCAGTCGCTTGGCGACTCGGCCGGGAACGTCGGTGTAGATCAGATCGGCCAGGCTGGTCGTACGCCGTACTCTGCGGGCTAGCACCCGAAGCAGCTGCTCGGCTATTGCGGGGTTGTCAAACATCAAGGCGCGGAGCGTGTCCCGGCCAATGGGCACGGCGCGGACTTCGGTGATTGTGGTCGCTCTGGAGGTACGCGGACCCGGGTCGAAAGTCGACATCTCGCCGAACATGTCCGATGGGCCCAGGACTGCGAGCAGATCCTCACCACCATCGCGGGAATCGCGGCCGATCTTGACCTTCCCGGAAATGATGATGTACATCCGGTCACCGGGGTCGCCTTCGGTGTAGACGGTGTACCCGGATGGGAAGTCAACGGGTTGAAGCCGTTCGGTCAGCGCGGAAAGCGCGCTCGGCATAACCCTGCGAAATATCCCGCTCCTGGCGAGCACCTCGTCGATCTCTTCCCGCAGGCGCTGTGCGGGCATCACGGCGGTATCGATCGCTGCCGGGCCGTGGGGCATCTGGATTCTCCGATCAAACGGGCGGCATCAGCATCGTTCTCATCGACTGCCAAGGGTGCGACGATGCACCTGCCACGATGCCGGTCAATCGAGCGAATGTCGCTACCGCTGGCGCCCATCAACGCGGCATGCCAGCCGGTATCTGGGATTGCCGACCAGCCCGGTGGTTAAAGTGCAACTCAACGCCGAATCGTCTCAGCACTGCTGCCTCGCGCAGTGGTCAGTGAACGCACCCTCAATCGATTACCGCTAGCGGCAATCTTTGCGTACCTGCCAACTTCAAATGCCCACTGTGGCGCTAGTGGAGCATCGGGGCGGCCCGCAGGCTGCCTGGCGATCCTGCCAGGGCGTCCTACCGTGGAGTTGCTGTTACACAAACTAATTGAGCCTATAAGGACTAGTGATTCTATGTCGACCGATCCTCGCGAAGAGCGGCTGGCGCGCCGCATCGCCGACCTGTACGCCACCGACCCGCAGTTCGCCGATGCCAGGCCCATCGAGGCGGTCTCTGCCGCGGTCGAGCGACCCGGTTTGCGATTGCAGCAGATCGTGCGCACCGTGATGGAGGGTTACGCGGAGCGGCCGGCGCTCGGCCAGCGTGCTGTGCGGTTCGTCACCGACCCCGCCTCCAGTCGCACGTCTCTTGAGCTGCTGCCCCAGTTCGAGACCGTCACCTACAGCGAGTTGTGGGACCGCGTCGGCGCCGTCGCTAACGCCTTGGCCAGCGGCCGGGGGAATCCGGTGCGGCCCGGCGACCGCGTCTGTGTGCTGGGCTTCACCAGCGTGGACTACGCGACGGTCGACATGGCCCTTGTCCGGCTGGGCGCGGTCTGCGTTCCGTTGCAGACCAGCGCGCCGGTCAGCCAACTACGGCCCATCGTCGCCGAGACCGAACCTCGCGTATTCGCTTCGAGCATCGACGATCTCGACGACGCGGTCGAACTGGTGCTGACCGGCTACACACCCGCGCGCCTCGTCGTGTTCGACTACCGCCCTGAGGTGGACGACCAGCGTGAAGCGTTCGAAGCCGCAGGCACACGGTTGGCGGAAGCCGCGAGCCCGGTCATTGTGGAAACTCTGACGGAGCTTCTCGAGCGTGGAAAGTCGCTGCCAGCCGCGCCAGTGTTCGTTCCCGACGACCATGACGACCCCCTCTCATTGCTGATCTACACCTCGGGCAGCACCGGCGCGCCGAAGGGCGCGATGTACACCGCGCGGTTGGTCGCCAACTTCTGGCGCAAGTCGCGCTGGTCGTGGAGCGAACGCCGCGGCGAACCGTTGATTACACTCAGCTTCATGCCGATGAGCCACGTGATGGGCCGGGGCATCCTATACGGAACGCTCGCCAACGGCGGCACAGCGTATTTCACGGCCAGGAGCGACCTTTCGACGCTGTTCGAGGACCTCGCTCTCGTCCGGCCCACCGAACTGAATTTCGTGCCGCGGATCTGGGACATGCTGTTCGGCGAGTTCCAGAGCGAACTGGACCGGCGGTCCTTCGAGCGTGTCGATCGCGCGGAACTGGAAGCGACGGTGATGACGGAGCTGGCACAGAACCTGCTCGGCGGACGGTTCGTCTCAGCGTTGACGGGTTCCGCCCCGATCTCCGCCGAGGTGAAGGCGTTCGTCGAATCCCTCCTCGACATCCCGCTCGTCGAGGGCTACGGCTCGACCGAGGCCGGGATCGTCTACATCGACGGGCGGGTGCGACGTCCACTCGTGATCGACTACAAGCTGGTCGACGTCCCCGATTTGGGTTACTTCCACACCGACCAGCCGCACCCACGGGGTGAACTGCTCGTCAAGACGAAGGACTTGTTCCCCGGCTACTACAAGCGGCCCGAGGTCACTGCCGAGGTGTTCGATCCGGACGGCTACTACCGCACCGGCGACGTCGTGGCCGAGGTCGGTCCCGATCAGCTCGTCTACCTGGACCGGCGCAACAACGTGCTCAAGCTCTCGCAGGGCGAATTTGTCACGGTCTCGAAGCTGGAGGCGGTGTTCGGCGACAGCCCACTGGTCCGCCAGATCTACATCTACGGCAACAGCGCACGCTCCTACGTGCTCGCCGTCGTCGTGCCCACCGAGGACGCGTTGAACCGACGCGGCGGCGACGTCGAGTCGCTGAAGCTGGCGATCAGTGAGTCGCTGCAGGACATCGCAAAGGATGCCGGGCTGCAGTCCTACGAGTTACCTCGTGACTTCATCGTCGAGACAACGCCGTTCACCCTGGAGAACGGCCTGCTGACTGGCATCCGGAAGCTGGCGCGGCCAAAACTGAAGGCGTACTACGGCGATCGCTTGGAGCAGCTCTACACCGAGCTGGCAGACAGTCAGGCCAACGAGCTACGCGCACTGCGCCAGAATGGTGCCAACCGGCCGGTGCTGGAGACCGTTACCCGCGCCGCCGGTGCGCTGCTCGGCTCGACGGCCGGCGATCTGGCACCCGACGCCCATTTCACCGACTTGGGCGGAGATTCGTTGTCGGCGTTGACATTCGGCAATCTGCTGCACGAGATCTTCGACATCGACGTTCCGGTCGGCGTCATCGTCAGCCCGGCAAGCGACCTGCAATCCATCGCCGCCTACATCGAGGCCGCGCGCAAGCCGGGATCGAAGCGACCGACGTTCGCCACAGTCCACGGCCGCGACGCCACGGAGGTGACACGCCCGTGACGTCACGCTGGACAAGTTCATCGACGCCAATACGCTGGCCGCCGCCCCGAGCCTGGCCCCGCCAAGCGCCGAAGTCCGCACCGTCCTGCTGACCGGGGCGACCGGATTCCTCGGCCGCTACCTGGCTTTGGAATGGCTGCAGCGGATGGATCTCGTCGACGGCAAGCTGATCTGCCTGGTGCGCGCCAAGGACAACGCCGCGGCCCGCCGGCGGCTGGACGCCGTCGTCGACAGCGGTGATCCCGAGTTGTTGCGCCATTATCGGGAATTGGCCGCCGACCATCTGGAGGTCATCGCCGGCGACAAGGGCGAGGAAAATCTCGGCCTGGATCAGCAGACCTGGCAGCGGCTGGCTGACACCGTCGACCTGATCGTCGACCCCGCCGCGCTTGTCAACCACGTGCTCCCGTACAGCGAGTTGTTCGGTCCCAACGTCGTTGGCACCGCCGAGCTGATCCGCATCGCGCTCACCACGAAGCTCAAGCCGTTCACCTATGTGTCGACCATTGGTGTGGGTGACCAAATCCAACTGTCGACGTTCACCGAGGACGCCGACATCCGCGTCATCAGTCCGACCCGCAGCGTTGACGACAGCTACGCGAACGGCTACGGAAACAGCAAGTGGGCCGGCGAGGTGCTGCTGCGCGAGGCCAACGACTTGTGCGGCCTGCCGGTCGCGGTTTTCCGCTGCGACATGATCCTGGCCGATACCACGTACGCGGGTCAGCTCAACCTGCCGGACATGTTCACCCGGTTGATGCTGAGCCTAGTCGCGACCGGAATCGCGCCCGGCTCGTTCTACGAACTCGACGCCGACGGCAACCGGGCAGCGCGCGCACTACGACGGACTGCCGGTCAGCTTCATCGCCGAGTCGATCTCCACCCTGGGGGCACAAGTGGTGGACGGGTTTGCGACCTACCACGTGATGAACCCCTACGACGACGGCATCGGACTCGACGAGTACGTCGACTGGCTGATCGAGGCCGGTTACCCGATCCAGCGCATTCCCGGCTACGACGCCTGGCTGCAACGGTTCGACACGGCGTTGCATGCCCTGCCTGACAAGCAACGCCAGGCCTCACTTCTGCCGCTGCTGCACAATTACCAGCGCCCCGAAAAGCCGGTCAACGGATCCATCGCGCCCACCGACCGGTTCCGTTCCGCGGTGCAGGATGCGAAAATCGGCCCGGACAAAGACATCCCACACGTCACCGCGCCGATGATCATCAAGTACATCACTGACCTGCAGCTGATCGGACTGCTATAAGCCGACAGGCAGAACGCTGTCCAGAGGAGAAGAGACCGTGGCTTCCACGTGCTCGTTGGAATTGCGTTGGTTCACAGTTGATCTGGCGTTCGTGCTGAACCCACGGGTCCGGAGGTTGCGATGAGGTCGGTGCGTGTGGTGGTCGTCGGTGGCGGTATCGGGGGCCTATCGGCGGCGTTGGCGCTTCGGACAGCCGGGGCCGAAGTGAGCGTGTACGAGCAGGCCGCCGAGCTCGGCGAGGTTGGCGCGGGAGTTGGGCTCTTTCCCAACAGCATGCGGATATTGCAGCGGCTCGGCGTCGCGGATTCGGTCATGCGCCGTGCCGCGCCCATCAACGGCTGGTGGATATTCGCGCCTGGCGGGTCTGTCCTCTCGCATCAGGTCGCCGGCCGCGATGCCGCGATCGGCTCGCTGGGCATGTACCGTCCGGATCTGGTGGCAGCTCTGGCGGGCGGGCTGCCCCGCGGCATACTGCACTGCGGACACCGGTGCGTCGCCTTCAGTCAGGACGATCGGTCCGCAGTCGTGACCTTCGACAACGGCGTGAGCGTCGAGGCCGATGTTGTGGTCGCTGCCGACGGCATTCATTCGACACTGCAACGCTATGTCGTCGAGCCCCGCCGGCCGGTGTTCTCCGGCGTGGTGGCCTACCGCGGGGTGATGCCCGCCGCCCGGGTGCCCGGGTGGGGGTGGCCAAACGCGTTGGTGAACTGGGTGGGCCAGGGCAAACACTTTCTGGTGTTCCCCGTGCGTGCGGGCGCCCTGCTCAACTATGTGGGATTTGTGCCAGCCGATGAACAGATGCGTGAATCATGGTCAGCGCCTGGTGATCCGGCAGTATTGGCCGCCGAGTTTGCCGACTGGAATCCGTGGCTTTCTCGGCTGCTCTCGCAGATCGATGCCACTTTCCGGTGGGGGCTGTATGACCGCGATCCGCTGCCGCGCTGGACGCATGGTCGGTTGGCGCTGCTCGGTGACGCGGCGCACGCCATGCTGCCGCACATGGGCCAAGGCGCTAACCAGTCCATCGAGGATGGGATGGCGTTGGCCACGTTGATGCGAGATACCGATGCCGCCGACGTGACCGACGTGTTGATCCAATATCAGGCGCTGCGCCACGACCACACCGCTCGAGTCCAGCAAGGATCGAGGGCCAACGGGATACGAATGGACTCCGGACAGGCGATCACTATCGGTCAACCCGGTGTACAGGACTACGACGTGCAGGCCGAGGCCCGGGCCATGCGGTGACGGCTACGGACAGCCAAGCGGGTCATGTGCCTGATCAGCTGGACTTGCGTGTATGACCCACATCACCATCCCGGACACGGTCGCGGTAAACGTTGACTGGATGAATAAAGTGAGTAAATGCCCGAAGTCCCCGTGACGCAGGGGCGTTCGTGACAAACGTCCGCCGCGAACGGTGTCCGATGCGAGCGAGCTGGCTCGCGTGTTCGGGGTTTTCGACGTCGGCATAGTGCCGACGGATGAACCCTGCGAAGCCGCCATTCGTGTCCTTATTGACTGCGTGAGTTAGGTCGCCGCTGATCTTGCGTCCGCGGGTATCGCGGATATAAGGAGGACGCGACTTGCTGCAACGAATCGCATTGCTGGCGATCGCAGCGCCGCGGCGGGTCATCGCGGCGGCCGTGTTGGTGACGCTGGCAGCGGGGATCTTCGGCGTCCCGGTCGCCAAGAGCCTGTCGTCGAGCGGATTCCAGGACCCGGCTTCGGAGTCGGCGCGGGCGACGCAACGTCTGACCGACAAGTTCCACCAGGGCGATATGCAGATGTTGATCACCGTCACCGCCCCGGAAGGCGCCACCGGCCCAGCCGCCCGCGCGGTAGGACTCGACATCGTCGATCAGCTGAGGCGGTCGCCGAACGTCGCAGAGGTGACGTCGGCGTGGACTGCGCCGCCTGCGTCGGCGGAACGCCTGGTCAGCAAAGACGGCAAGGCCGGGTTGGTCGTCGCGGGTATCAGCGGCGGGGAGAGTGCGGCACAGGCAGCGGCCCAGGCACTGTCCGACGAGGTGGCCCGCGATCATCCGGTCGGCGCGACCGGCGTCATCGTCCGGTCGGGTGGCGCGGTCATGGTGAACGCGCAGATCAATTCCCAGTTGCAGCGCGATCTGCTGCTGATGGAGTCGATCGCCGTTCCGTTGAGCTTCCTCGTGCTGGTCTGGGTGTTCGGTGGTCTGCTGGCGGCCGCGCTGCCCGTTGCGGTCGGGCTCACCGCGATCCTGGGCTCGATGGCGGTCCTGCGCTTCATCACCTTCAGCACCGATGTGTCGAACCTCGCGCCCAACCTCAGCACCGCGATGGGCCTCGCCCTGGCGATCGACTACACCTTGCTGATCATCAGCCGCTATCGCGACGAACTGGCCGAGGGCGCCGACCCGAACACCGCACTGATCCGCACGATGACAACGGCGGGACGCACGGTGCTGGTCTCGGCGACGACCGTGGCGCTGTCGATGTCGGCCATGATCCTGTTCCCGATGCACGTCCTGAAGTCGTTCGCCTACGCCGGTGTCGCCACAGTCGCGTTCGCCGCGCTGGCGGCTGTTGTCGTCACGCCTGCGGCCCTCGTGCTGTTGGGTGACCGGCTGAACGCCCTTGACGTCCGACGGCTGGCGCGGCGCCTGCTGCACCGGCCTGAACCCGTCCGAGGTCCGATCGAGCGGCAATTCTGGTACCGGTCGACGACGGCCGTCATGCGCCGTGCCCTGCCGCTCGGCCTGGCCGTTGTCGCGCTGCTGCTGGTGCTCGGCGCACCCTTCCTCGGGGTGAAGTGGGGATTCCCCGATGACCGGGTGCTGCCGACGTCGGTGTCGGCGCATCAGGTCGGCGACCAGTTGCGCAATGACTTCGCCGACAACTCAGCCACCGCGGTCACCGCGGTGATCCCCGACGCCGATGGCCTCGCATCGGTCGACCTGGAGCGCTACGCTGCCGAGTTGTCGCGCGTCCCAGACGTTTCGGCGGTGTCGGCGCCGACGGGCACATTCGTCGCAGGCATCCGGGTCGGGGCGCCTTCGGCGGCCACAGGGGTGTCACAGGGCAGCGCCTTCCTCACCGTCGACAGCACGGCGCCGCTGTTCTCCGACTCCTCGCAGACCCAGCTCGACCGGCTGCATGCGGTACCCGGGCCGGATGGCCGGCAGGTCGAGCTGACCGGCATCGCGCAGACCAACCGCGACAGCGTCGACGCCATCACGTCACGTCTGCCCGCAGTGCTGGGATTGATTGCGGTGATCACCTTCGGACTGTTGTTCCTGCTGACCGGCAGCGTCGTGCTGCCTCTCAAGGCGCTGGTGCTCAATGTGCTGTCGCTGACCGCCGCGTTCGGTGCGCTGGTGTGGATCTTCCAGGACGGGCACTTGGGTGCGCTCGGAACGACATCCACCGGAACCCTACCCGCCAACACGCCGGTGCTGTTGTTCTGCATCGCTTTTGGCCTGTCGATGGACTACGAGGTGTTCCTGTTGGCGCGGATCCGCGAGTACTGGCTGGAATCGGGGCGGACCAGTGCCGACAACGATAAGAGCGTCGCACTGGGCTTGGCGCGCACCGGCCGGGTGATCACCGCCGCGGCGCTCGTGATGTCGATATCGTTCGCGGCCCTGTTCGGTGCCCACGTGCAGTTCATGCGGATGCTCGGGCTCGGCCTGACGCTGGCCGTCCTGGTCGACGCCACGCTGGTGCGGATGGTGTTGCTGCCCGCCTCCATGCACGTGCTGGGTCGATGGAACTGGTGGGCACCGAAACCCTTGGTGTGGCTGCACGACCGCATCGGCCTACGCGAGGGTGAGAGCGAGAAGGTGACCTCGTCCACCACGGTGCCTGTGGCGTAACGGATCACTGCTGAAGCACCTTTGGCCAGGCCACACGGTCCGCCGGAACAGCCGCAACCTCCTGAACTACGATGACCGTCAGCACCTATAACGAACAGACCGCCTCTCTTCGCCAAAACCGGGATTTCTATGCCACTTTTCACCGTCACAATGCGGTCCGGGAGAACGGCGACAGAAAAGGACGCAATATCCGCCGCCATTCATGAAGCAAGCGTCAGCGCTGGTTACCCCGAGGACGATCACTTCCAGAGGTTCATCTCTTTGGAAGAAGCTGACCTGCGCATCAGCCCTCTCTATCCCGATCTGCAGAAGCCTCGCAGCGAGCGAGTCCTGATGATCGAGGCCCTACTCTCGTCAGGGACTGAGGAAGACAGGAAGCGCTCGCTTCTTTCCGCGATCGTGAGTCGCCTGCAGGCTGCTGGAACGGACCCAAACGACGTCATGGTCATCTTCGGCGAGATCGACCGTACCAATAGTTCCTTTGGTGGCGGCCGTCCCGCCCTGCCTGTCGAGGTGCGTCCCAAGACGTAATGTCGAGCGCACCAGACGAGTCCGCCCATGTCTCCAACGCATGTTTTCCAGTGCTGGCGCATCCCGCATCTAATCGCGTCCTGCTTCGATTAACTTGTGCGCAAGGCCGATTGGATTGGTAAAGACCGCCTCGTGGCTTCCCGGCATCTGAACCAAGCGGAACTCCCCGAGCCGGCTTGACATGCGGGAGCCCAAATCGCCGGGTGACACCACCATGTCGGCAGTACCGGCGAGGAAGCTTCGTGGAGTCTGAAGCGAATGGAACCTCTTCATGTTCAACGGCTCGGCCCACGGCCCGAAAGGCTCCGGCGAGAGCTGGTCATAGGCACGCTGCACAAGATCGGGCTCGCCATCATTGATAAAAGCTTCGCGCCACATATCAAAAGGAATCATGAAGGTGTTGTCGGCCGAGTCGGCCGCCATCTGCGTGATCATTTCAATAGTGTCTGGCAGCATTTCGAGCGCGGTCTCGCCGTCATTGAGGACGTAGGCGCTCCAGAAGACCAGGCGGCGAACGCGTTCCGGGATGACTTCCACCACCTTGCTGATGATGGTGCCTGCGTAGCCGTGGCCCACCAGAATGAAGTCTGTTAGGTCCTTGCCCACGATGAAGTCCACGATCGATTGGGTCTCCTCGGCGTGGGTGACGTTCTTAGGAACATCTTTGCCGTGTCCCGCGACCGTCGGGCCGTATGCCGTGTGGCCGAGCTGCTCTAGGCGTTCGATAACCGGCTGCCAGAGCGACCCATCGTGGCAACCTCCGTGCACCAGTACAAAGGTGTATGAGTTTTCTGTCGCCGATTGCGGATCATCAACGCTCACAACAGTATCGTTCACTCTTCCTCCAGGTGATGGTGTTGGTCTCGCAGCAGCCCAAGCAGTTGCGAGTTGGGATGTCTTTGTCCGCGCCGATTGGGTAGGCGATGGGCCGAAGTGACCGAAATTGTTTCTGCTGCAATGTGATCGAAGCCTTGCACTCAGCGCGATGGGTCGATGAGAATCTTCGCGTCGGACGGGGAGTTGCCGAGCCGCTCGAAGGCGTCGGCGACGCCGTCGAATCCCACGGTGCCGGTGAGCAGCGCGGCCGCGTCCAGCTCGCCGGCGGCCAGGTGGGCGAAGGTCTGCGCAAATTCCTGCGGGGTGTAGTACAGCGAAAACCGGATGTCGAGCTCCTTGAGGATTCCCTGCGCCGGTTCGAAGCTGTCCGAGCCCATGTTGATGCCGGCTACCACAATCCGGGAGCCCGCCGGGACGCCGCCGATCAACTGTTGGATGAGCCCGGGCACACCGACGCATTCGAAGGCGACCGTCGGACGAAGCGGAAGCTGTCCGAGCACGGCGGTTGGGGCGGCCATCCGGGCCGGGTCGTCGGTCGCGGCGCGGGTCAGCGCGGCGACCTCCGTGGACACTGGTCCGGCACCTCGATCAGCAGGGGCTCGGACAACACTATCCGCTCGGCGTAGGCGCCCCGGGGGCTTCCGGGCCCGCGAATCCCAGCAGGACAGGCTGCTCGCGGGGCAACACGGGCATAGACACCACTCGCCGCCCAACCGGGATGCGGGCCTCGGTGCCGGGGCCGTAGGAGACGACGCGGCCGACGAACTCATGGCCGAACACGATCGGACGAGACAGATCCATCAACTCGATTCCGGCAGCGCCCTTCGTCGCGGCGTTCAACTCGGGGCCGTGGGCGGCACAGTGCAGGTCGGTTCCGCAGATCCCGCACGCGAGCACGTCGACGAGTACTTCACCCGGGCCCGGGACGGGATCCGCGATCATCGCAACGGTGAGCTTCGCGTCTTGCATCGTCACCGCACGCATCAGGCGTCCTTCGAGGTCATCCCGGCTTCGCCGTCGCCGACATAGAGCAGCGCCGCGTCGAGGATGGAGTGGAACTGGCCGTCGGTGGTGAAGTTGATGTTCGCTCTAACCACCCGGACCAGGATCACGGTGTCCTCGGTGTTGGACTGCGGGGTGACGAACGTGTGCACGAGTTCCTTGGAGTTCACTGTCAGCAGTTCGACCTGAGGCAGCGCGACGAGTGGCAGCGGGGCACCGGTGGGCGTGGTCACCGGCGCGGGGGCGCTGGAAAGTGACATGAAGCGAGTTCCTTTCGGGCTGTTGTGGTTAGGCGGCTCTGGCCTCCACCACGCTGAGGGGTGAAGCGGTTTGCACCACCCGTGTCATGCGGAACCCCGCTTGGGCGAGCAGATCTCGGTACTCGGCCGCAGTGCGTTCACGGGCACCCAGATTCAGCAGCATTTCCAGATCCACCCATTTTCCTGGGAAGTCACGGTTGTGGCTGGGGATGACGAATTCGACCAGCAACACCGTGGCTCGGGGGCCGGCTGCCGCGCGAACGTTGCGCAGGATCTGCACTGCCTTCTCGTCGGGCCAATCGTGAATGATGTTCTTGAGGATGTAGGCGTCACCATCGGGCGGAACGCCGTCAAAAAACGACCCTTCGGCGATATGAACGCGGTCGGCGACATCCTGCTTCCGCAACAGGCTGGGGGCGTTTGCGACGACCAACGGCAGGTCGTACAGGACGCCCCGCGAGGCCGGCGCCGCCGCCAGGATGGCGGCCAGCAGTGGGCCATGCCCGCCACCGACGTCGACGATGGTCGGGTAGACGCTGAAGTCGTAGCCGGCGACAACGGGCGCATCTGTCATCTTCGAAATACTCGTCATAGTCTGGTTGAAAAGTTCAGCAAGTTCAGGCTTCTCGGCGAAGTACTCGAAGCTCTCCTTGCCGCGCAATGCCGCGACGACCGCCTTCCCGGTTCGGACCGAATCCACCAGCAGCGTCCAGCGTTCGCGCTGCTCCTGCGACCCGTAGAACCGTGCGGCCGAAGTCATCGACACCGGTGCGTCGGAACGCAGAGTGTCAGCAAGGGAGTTCAGCTCATACCGGCCGTCGCGACGATGCCGGAAAATGCCCCGGCTGATCAACGCGCGCAGCAGCCGGCGCAGTGCATCCGCGTCCGCATCCACCCGGGCCGCCAACTCGTCGATCGGCAACGGGCCATCGGCGAGGGCATCGGCGACGCCGAGTTGGGCCGCCACCGTGATCGCCTGCGACGTCCAGCCGGCAAGGATGATCTCGATCATGGCTGCCGGCGCGGGGGTCAGCCGTTGATGGAGCCGATACAGCTGGTGGCGAGTCCACTCGATAACGCGGGCCAGATTGGCGGGTGGCACCTTGGCGGTCGTCGACATCGTTTCACCCTTCACAAGTCGCAGGGATGATCAGCGGCGGATTCACCGGTTCGACAGCTCTCGGTTGACTTCCGCGGATATCCGCCGGTGGCTGAGCGAACCCAGAAAAGTCGTCATCGCCCATGTGCCAATCGAGTCCGAGATCATGGCGGCCGGTCTCAGCACTGATTCGCTTTGGGACATCTGCCGCGATGTCACCCATGACACGGCCGAAACCTTGGGCCGCCTGGTCTTCTCGTACCAGCGCAGCGCGGCCGACAGACCACCGGTGTGGCCGTCCGCTCCGATTTGGAAATCCGAAAGCGCCTTGCACAACACCATCGTGTCGAGCAGCGCCTGATTGGTCCCCTGCGCGAGAATGGAGGGCATCGCGTGCGCGGCGTCGCCGAGCAGGGTCATTGCCCCACGGCGCGGCGAGCGGGGTATCGGATGCCGAAAATGCGGGAACGGCGAATCCGCCAGATCATCATCGGTCAACATCGCCAGCACCTGATCGACCGAATCGGACCATCCGGTGAAGTTGGAGCGGAGCATGTCGATCGGGTGGTCCGGTCTGACGAAGTGTGGCGACCACGGCAGGTCAAACCACCACTGCAGCTCGCGGCCGCCTGCCGGCCACAGCCCGACGTTCCCGTGCTCGCCGATGATTTGAAGTGCGACCTCCTTGTCGGCGATGTGCGGGAGAGTAATCAGCCCCTGCCAGCTGCACCAGCCGGTCGGCTTCGCTGGTGGCGCACCGGAAATGTCTCGAACCACCGAGTGCAGTCCATCCGCACCGATCAACAGATCACCTTCGGCCGAGCTACCGTCTTCGAACTCGATTCGCACCCCGTCTCGCGTACTGACCGCCCCGATCGCACGGGTATTGCATCGGATGCGTTCGGCCGGAAAGCCTTCCAGCAGGCGCTCAAGCAGGACCCGACGTGGGACCATCCGAACAGTTCCGCCCAGCCGGTCCACAATCGTGGTCAGGTCGATATTGACCAGCGGGCGACCAGTCGATGTCGAGAGCTGCACGGTGGACAGCAGCTGACCCGCCCCGTCCATATCGACACCCAGCTGGTCCAGAACCGTCGAGCCATTGGACCAGATGGTCACCGCACCGCCACCGGGCCGCGTATCCGGGCGCTGTTCGAAGACGGTGACGTCATGTCCGTCTCGCAGTAATCCCCGGGCAATGGAGATGCCGCCCACCCCGGCGCCGATAACGAGGATTCGAAGCGCCTTTGAGCCAGGCACTCGCTTCGTGGAGCCCCTGTCCGAACGGCGATGCCGCACGGTCATCTTCATGGGCGGCCCATCCAGCTGTGGAAGCGACCGTCCGGATCGTAGGCCGAGCGCACCTTGTCGAGGCGCGCCATGTTCGGCTCGGTGATAAACCGCGCCGGGCGGCGGCCGAGGTTCTCGTCGGCGAGCGCGATGCCGGTCGCCAAATGTGACATCGCCGCCATGTTGGAGGCGGCCCAATCGCGGTACCGTTCGTCTTCGGCCGGGTCCTGCCAGACCGTGTACAGGGCCATATAGATCTCGTCCTCCAGGCCGTACACCTTGTCCGCGCGGTCCGGTGACGCGTTCCAACCCGTGAAGATGAAGTGCGAGGGGTGCGGCGGCATCGTTTCGATGATCTTGCGGATGCCCGGCAGTAGTTCTGCCGCTGAAGCCGACGTAAACATGTTGTCGGCGATGTAGCGATGCCCCTCCGGATAGTTGGACATGATGACGGAGTACCAGCTGGCCAAGTTTGTCGGGGCATAGGGGATGTTGATCATCGCCTTATCGACGACCGGGCAAGTGCCCAGCACGGCAAGGGCTTTCGCTGCCTCCTCTTCCGATTCGGCGAAGACCGGCGAGGCGACCGTGATGGCGGGATGGTCGATGCCGGCTATCGGGTAGGCGCGCGTCGCAAGGATTTGCAGCTCGACCCGGTCGTCGACCTCGGGACTGATCTCGCGTCCCCAGGTGTATACCTCGTCGACGAGCTCGATCGGGTACATGTACAGGCAGGTGCCCACCACTGCCGGGCGCGGGTGAATCCGCAGTTTGAACGAGGTGACCACTCCGAAGAAGCCCGGCCCCGATCCGCGTGCGGCCCAGTACATGTCGGGGTGGTTCTCGGGGTCGCAGTAGATCTGTTCGCCGTCGGCGGTCACGACCTCCAGCCCAAGAACGCTCTCGCATGCCAGGCCGATCGCCGGACTGTTCCAGCCGTAGCCACCTTGTAACAGAAAGCCGCCGAGGCGAATGCCTTCGCAGTGCCCCGACGGGAAGAAGAGCCCTTGTGAGTCGAGTTCGGTCGCGAAGTCGCTGGCGATCTTGCCCGGCCCGACGTCCGCTGTCATCCGAGCTGTGTCGACGGTGCAGTGGTCGAGGCGGCTGACGTCGAGCAGCAATCCGCCGTCGCGCAGGTGACTAGCCGCCCAGCTGTGCCCACCCGAACGTACGCCGACTTTGTGGCCGTTGGCACGCGCATAGCGGATCGCTGCGACCACGTCGTCGGTGTCGTGAGCTTGCACGATCACGTCGGGAAAGCGGTCCGGCAGAAGGCCATTCCATACCGTTGCCCGACGGGCCGTCTCGTATCCTGGTGTGCCTCGGAAGTAGTTCTTTTCGATGGAAGTCAAAACCATTGCGTCCCCTTGATTTCGCACAGCGGCGGCCGCAGTTCGGGCAAGCATCGGTACTCTTGGCGCAACGTCTCGACTACTGCGCCAAGAGTGGCTTGCGGCGATGCCGCCGTAGCGACCAGATGTTCAGCGCCCATTACCAACTTTTCTCCGAGACCCGGCTTGATCCTCCGGCTATCAAGTCACACGGCTAGCGAGCAGCTTTCGTTCACCGGGAGTGGCCGAGGTCACAGACTGTGCTGCAGCAGCAGCACATCTCAGGCGCCGGCCGAAACCTGCTGACATCGCATCGATTTCGCCGATCGCCATCGACGTGCTCTCGGCGCGCAAAGAAGAGGACACATGCGTCGCGTCTCAGCCGATCGGTCTCATAAAGCTGGGAGTCGGCTGTGCGCTGTGAGCTGCTGTGATGTAGGACGTCGTGCTAGGTAGGCGGCGATCTCACGGGCCAGGGGCGAGGCGGCGCGGCGGATTGCGCGCAGTGGGCCATTGGGCGGAATGCCGTAGCCGATCGCGAACATTCCGTGGCCGATGTGCGAGGCGAATCCGCCGCGTAGTTTGCCGCGTTCGTCCAGGACGCCAAGGTGGCCGACCAAACCGTCGAGATCCATGCTGAAGCCGGTGGCGGCGATGATCACCGCCGGCGGTATACCGCTGCCGTCGGCGAGGATCACACGGTCGGGTTCGACGGCCTCCACGGCAGGGACGACCTCGACACGGCCGGCTCGCACGGCGTCGATGAGCTCGTCGGCCAGCGTGGGGATGCGGCCTGTCTGTTCCACCGTCGCCTTCAGCCCCACCGGCGGCCGGTTGAAGCCGTAGGCCGACAGGTCACCCCACATCAGGCGCTCGGAGAGCCCGACAATCGGATCGACCGCGCCCGCCGGCGCCCAGGCGAAAAGCTCGAGGAGGATGTCCGACGGGAACGGTCCGATGGCACGCCGCACGAGATGCGGCGGTGTGCGGACCGCAAGCCAGATCCGGCGCGCGCCGTTGTTGGCGAGCTGGACGGCGATGTCGGCGGCCGAATTGCCTGCGCCGACAACGAGGACGTCGCGGTCGCGGAAGGGCCAAGCGTTTCTGAAGTTGCCGGAGTGAACGACTTCGCCGGTGAACTGACTCAGGCCTGGCCACGGAGGGATGGTGGGCGAGCTGTAGTTGCCCGTGGCGAGGACGACTGCCCGTGTTCGGATTTCGCCTGACGAAGTGTCGAGTCGCCAGCCGCCTGCGGCAGGGACGACCCCGTTCACCTCACAGCCCAGCTCGAGCGTGATGTTCTGCCGCCGCACGTAGTTGTCGAAGTAACGAACCATGTCCTCCCGCGTTGGCCAACGGCCTGCGGTCAACGGGATCCGCTGTCCCGGAAGATGTGACAAGAACCCGGTGGTGTTGAGGCGGAAGTTGTCATAGCGTGTGCGCCACGAGATCGCCGGCGCCGCTGCTCGGTCAACGACGAGAGTCTCGACGCCGTGCTTGTGCTCGAGCTGACGTGCGACAGCGAGACCGGAGGGGCCTGCCCCGATGACAACCGCGTCGCGGTTGTCCTGGACCTGCCTGGTCATAGGGGATCTTCCCCTCTCTTTTGGCCGACGAGAGCCACCGGTTGAGGTAACAGGGGACTGATCTTGTCGTCACCGCCAAGCAGCGTGAGAGCGGTTTGCACGCTGTCGCAGAACCGGGCGGTCTGGCGGACCGGTGCGTCATGATCCACGGCGACGTCGACGTGCGGACAGCCCAAGTACCTGGCGAGTGCCCGCTGGAGCCCGGGCGGCATCCGCCGGTCATCGGTGAGCACGATGACAGCGCACGGTATCGGCGGCGGAGGTGTGTTGCGCACATCGAATCGCGTCAACTGCCGTGCGGTGCGCCACAGTTGGACCGGCCCGACATCGGCAGTGTGGGCGGCGCTCACGATTTGACGGCCGCGTACGCCCGCGGCGTGAGCGAGTAATTCGCGACGGCCAACCGCTGCCGCGAGCGCTCCGACGGCCGCCGCCACCGTTAACCCGCACCTGACGTACCGATCGTTCCAGCAGGCCCCCGCACCGCTGAGTAGCAGACCGGCAAAGCTGGTCGGCTCGCGCTGGGCGGCGTATATCGCGGTCGCCGCCCCGAGGGAATGGCCGATAAGGACCGGCTTCTCCGGCGCGAACCGCTCGGCTGCGGCACGGACCGTCGCCCTGGCACTCTCCCACGTAAACGGGGTGTCGCGGGAGGTCCCGTGCCCTGGCAGGTCTGGTGCCGCGACGCGATAGCCTGCACCCCGAAGCGATTCGGCGAGTGAGGCCCATGACATCGCTCCCGTCGAGCCCAAAGGATGCAGTAGCACCAGTGGTGGAGCGGCGGTTAGCGCACCTGCAGACGATTTTGACAGACTTACTCCCGGCGGCGATTACTGAACACAAGCGCCATGACTCCGTCGTCACGGTTTCTCTCACCAGAAAGACGATGTAGAACCGCAGGTGGTTCATCCGAGCGCGACAACGGCGAGCTAGAAAGCCCCGCCGAAGCCGTGAACGCCGTCCCAACCGCCGAAGCCGCACTGGCCTCCGCGGACACAACCGCCGCCCCAGCCGTGAACGCCGTCCCACCCCCCGAAGCCGCGCCAGCCGGGACCGCTGCCCCAGCCGCCGCCCTGACCGCCGCCGCCCCAGCCGCCGCCGTGCAGGCGGCCGCCGCCACGGCCGGCAGGCACAACCTAGTGGGTCACGGCTATCGGCGCGGTGGCGATCGATGCCGGCTGTGCCTGCACATCCGCGCCAGCCATCGGTGCGGCGGCGATGGCGAGCAGGAATCCGAATTAACCGCGAGCATCCATCAGGCCGGCTTCAAAACTGTCAGCACGCGCGACGCGCGAGGCGTTCGCCGTCGTAGATCAGCACGCTCTTGGCCTCCAAGCGGATCCAGCCGCGGCGGGCGAATTCGGCGAGTGCCTTGTTGACGGCCTCGCGTGACGCGCCGACCAATTGCGCGATCTCCTCCTGGGTGAGGTCGTGCTCGACGCGCAGCGCATCGCCCTCCTGGGTGCCGAAGCACTGCGCCAGCTGCAACAGCTGCTTGGCGACGCGGCCCGGCACGTCGCCGAAGATCAGGTCGGCGAGGTTGTTGTTGGTGCGACGCAGCCGGCGCGCCAGCGTCCGCAGCAGTTTTTCAGCAATCTCGGGACGATCGGCGATCCAGGCGCGCAATGCGTCGCGGTCCATCGACACCGCACGTACTTCGGTGACTGTGGTCGCGCTCGACGTCCGGGGTCCCGGGTCGAAGATCGACAGCTCGCCGAACATGTCCGACGGCCCCATGATGGTGAGCAGATTCTCGCGTCCGTCCGGCGACCGGCGGCCGATCTTGACCTTGCCCGAAACGATGATGAACAGCCGATCGCCAGGCTCTCCCTCGGCGAACACGGTGTGCCCGCGTGGGAGGTCGACGGGCTGCAGTTGCCTCGTCAGCGCGCGAACAGCGCTGGCTTCGACCCCATGGAACATTCCGGCCCTGGCCAGGATCTTGTCCACACTGACTCGGTCGGCATGCCACTTGGCCCACTCGTCATCGTCGACATCGCTGCGGTCCAAGTAATCCGGATAATCCGTCTGTCCTCGCCGATACAGCCAGGAAGCTTCGGGTCCACCTCTCGACGTCCATTCGATGTTGAGCACTACCGGGTCAGCAGTCATCTGAAGTCTCCGATCAGGCGGACGGACCGCACCCGTGGTCATCAGGTTCTCGGATGCGAGGTTGCAGCTGCCACGATTGCGGGCCGGGGGGCACATGTCGCCACTGCTGGCGCCCATCAACGCTCCCCGCCAGCCGGAACCTTTGACTACCTGCTACCAGCTAGCCGAGTCGGTCAGGTCAGACGACGTGTTCTGCGTGCATCTTGGCGATGGCCTCAGCGTCGTAGCCGATTTCGGTTAGGACGTCATCGGTGTGCTCGCCGAGCAGCGGCGATCCGGTGATCGTCGGCGTGAACTCGGAGAACTTGACGGGGCACCCGACGGTCAGGTACTTGCCGCGCTCCTTGTGGTCGACCTCGACCACGCTGCCGCTGGCGCGCAGCGCGGGGTCGTGGGCGATCTCCTTCATGCTGAGGACCGGCGCGCAGGGCACCTCGAACTTGCGCAGGATGTCGACGGCCTCGTACTTGGTCTTGTCGGCCAGCCACTTCTCGATGTCGTCGAAGATCTCGAAGATGTGCGATTCACGAGCCTTCGCGGTGTTATAGGCGGGATCCGCGACCCACTCCGGCTTACCGATGGCCTGACACGTGCGCTCCCAGTTCTGCTCCTGGATGGTGAAATAGATATAGGCGTTGGGGTCGGTCTCCCACCCCTTGCACTTGAGCACCCAGCCGGGCTGACCGCCACCGCCGGCGTTGCCGCCCCGCGGCACCGTGTCGCCGAACGTCCCGTTGGGGTACTGCGGATACTCCTCGAGGTAGCCGACCCGCTCCAGACGCAGCTGGTCGCGCAGCTTGACCCGGCACAGGTTGAGCACCGCGTCCTGCATCGAGACCGAAACCTTCTGGCCCACACCGGACTTCTCGCGGGCAAGCAGCGCCGTCAAGATGCCGATCAGCAGGTGCATCCCACTGTTGCTGTCACCGAGCGCCGCGGCACTCACCGTCGGCGGACCATCCCAGAACCCGGTGGTGGAGGCGGCGCCGCCCGCGCACTGCGCCACGTTCTCGTAGACCTTGAGGTCCGACCACGGCGAGTCGTCATTGAAGCCCTTGACGGAGCCGAAGATCAACCGCGGGTTGAGCTCGTGAATGTGCTCCCAGGACAGGCCCATTCGGTCCATGGCGCCTGGGGCAAAGTTCTCGACGAGCACGTCGGCGTCACGGATCAGCTTCTCCATGACCTCCTTGCCCTCGGGGGTCTTGGTGTTGATTGCCAAAGATCGCTTATTGCTGTTGAGCATTGTGAAGTACAGGGCATCGACGTCGGGGATGTCGCGCAGCTGGTGGCGGGTAACATCGCCGCCAGTGATGCGCTCGACCTTCAGCACGTCGGCCCCGAACCAGGCGAGCATCTGGGTGCAGGCCGGGCCGGCTTGGACTCCGGTGAAGTCGATGACCTTGATTCCGGTCAGTGGCAAGTTGGTCATGATGGGTTCCTTTCCTGTGGAGGATCTTTGGTGTTATTTCTGTCCGACGCCGGTCGGGTTGAGGTGGGTGAGGTGGCCGCTTTCCGTGCCGTCGGCGGGGTCGATCACGCAATCGATGAGCGCAGGACCGCCCGACAGGAGTGCGCCGGTGAGCGCGATGGTGAGCTGCGCTGGCGTGGTCGCCCGGTAGCCCTTGCCGCCGAACGCCTCGATCAGGCGGTCGTGGCGGGCCTGCGGCATCAGGGTGGTCGGCGACGGGTCGGCGGAAACAGGGTTGACCCCGTCGCCGCGATAGACGCCGCCGTTGTTGAGGATGATCACCACGACCGGTAGTTGGTAACGGCAGATGGTCTCCAGTTCCATGCCGGAAAACCCGAACGCGCTGTCGCCTTCGATCGCCACGACCGGCGAGCCGCTTTCGACTGCGGCGGCGATCGCATAACCCATGCCGATTCCCATGACGCCCCAGGTGCCGCTGTCGAGGCGGTGGCGCGGCACTGACATGTCGATCACGTTGCGCGCGAAGTCCAGTGCGTTGGCACCTTCGTTGACGACATAGACGTCCGGACGCTCGCGCAGCACGTCGCGGATGGCGCGCAGCGCTCCGTAGAATTGCATCGGGTGGGGATCGGCGCCGAGACGCTGCGACATCTTCGCGACGTTCTGCGCCGAGCGCGCGGCGAGCTCACCGCGCCACCGAGGCGTAGCCCTGATTTGATCGGGCTCGGTCCGCTCGATCAGAGCCTGCATAACGGAGCCGATGTCGCCGACCAACGGCGCGGCGATCGGTTGGTTGCTGTCCAGCTCGGCTGGCTCGATGTCGACCTGGATGAACCGCGCATCGGGATTCCACTGCGGCGCCTCGCCGTGGCCCAGCAGCCAGTTCAGCCGGGCGCCGACGAGCATCACGACATCGGCTTCGCGCAGCGCGAGCGAACGGGCGGCGGCCACCGACTGAGGGTGATGGTCGGGCAGCAGGCCCTTGGCCATCGACATCGGCAGGTAAGGCAGGCCGGTCGCCTCGATGAACGCTCGGATCTCCTTGTCCGCCTGCGAGTATGCGGCGCCCTTGCCCAACACCACCAGCGGCCGTTGCGCACCGGCGAGCAGCGCGATCGCGCGGTCTACCGCCTCGGGCGCGGGTAGCTGGCGCGGTGCCGGGTCGACTACCTGCCGCAGCGACGCGCCGCCGACCTGCGGCGTCGATGACCTGGCCGAGCACTGCGGCCGGGATGTCGAGGTAGACACCGCCAGGGCGCCCTGATACTGCGGTCCGTATCGCCCGGGCGATGCCGCGACCGATGTCTTCGACCCGGTTCACTCGGAAGGCGGCCTTGGCGAACGGCTCGGCCGCCGCGAGCTGGTCGAGTTCCTCGTAGTCGCCTTGCTTGAGGTCGACGATGTGCCGCTCGCTCGACCCGGAGATCTGAACCATCGGAAAGCAATTCGTCGTGGCGTTGGCGAGCGCCACAAGTCCGTTGAGGAAGCCCGGCGCGGAAACGGTCAGGCAGATACCCGGCTTCTTGGTCAAGAACCCGGCTGCCGCCGCCGCGTGCCCCGCATCGCTTTCATGCCGGAAACCGATATAGCGGATACCCGATGTCTGGGCGACGCGCGCCACATCGGTGATCGGGATGCCGACCACGCCGTAGATGGTGCGGACGTCGTTGAGCTTGAGCGCCTCGACGACCAAGTGGTATCCGTCGGTGAGCTCCGGCGCGGCATCCGCACCGGTCGCGGTGTCCCGTGTGGAAAGGGTGGTCATGATCGGAGGTCCTCTCTGCGTCGTTCATGGCTGTGCGCCTTCACCTTCGACGCTCCGCTTCGTCCAGCGTCCCGTCCAAGACCGGTTGCCGACCAGTTGATAAGCGTTGGCTATCAACGTCGGCCGACGTGCGACGCGCCATGAGCCGCCCCGAGGCGATCACCAGAACAGTGATCACCAGCGGCAGCAGCGGTGCATAGCTGCGCGCGTGTAGCAAAAGCAGTCCGCCGCCAACGGCGCCCGCGACCAACCCGACGAATACGCCGGTGAGGCGAGGCATCTCGGCCTTCGACCGAGATCCGGCGAAAGTACCGGTCAATGCGACCAGCGTGAATGTCCCAGCCGTAGTGAACACGCCTTGCACACCGAGTGATCGAACCGCCGCGGTCTGTATCCCCATAGCGAGCGAGTACAGGGCGATGAGCACATCGCAACCCGCCGTCGGCGGATGTCCGGTGGTTGCCAACCACACGGCTAGAGAAGTACTCTCGGCGATCGCCACGAGGGTGAGCAACACCGTCATTGCCGGTGGCCACGGGCCAGACTCTTTCGAGCGCAGCGTCGTAATTCGCAGGCCGAGATAAGACCCCGCGGCGAACGTCGACAACGCAGAAATGACAGGTATGGCGCCGGGCCCCTCAATCTGTGCGATACCGAATCCGAAGTACACGATGTTCCCGGTCATGAACGCCGAGAAGATCTTTCCCAGGCCGAAATAGCTGATGGCGTCGACGGCACCCGAAGCGACCGTCAACGCCACGAGCAGCACGTCGCGCACTGTTTCGTCCTGTGTGGATGTCTCGCCGTCGGATTTGTGCATGATTCCCGCGGGCCTCACGAAATCAAGTCGCGCTGACTTCGTCATGCCGATCGGTCCGTTCTCTCCAAGTGCCATGGGTCTCGGCGCCGAGTAACTCCAGAAGCCTCCAGGGTCGAGTGGTGTCATTCGGTCGGCTCAGGGTCGAGGCGAGCGTCTCTGGCGTGGAACGCGATTGGGCGCGTCAATCGTCTCTATTCGCGAATCCTGAGGCATGACAGCAGTGTCGTCTTCTTGCTCGCCCGTGACGACACCGCTGACACCGATTTGTGCCGAGGTCAGCGGGAATGTGTCCCTACCTGCCAGCGCTTGGGTGCATTTCCGGCTGGCCGGACCAAAGGGTGGATACTCCGGTTATGCTGCAGGTTGGCGCTCGAGCGAGTCCGCCACGACCGATGTGAGCTTGTCTGATGACGCAGAAGCTGTCGCGGCTGCCCGGCTGGATGCAGGGTGGGACATTTGCGCGCGGCGCGTCCGATGTACAAGCGGAGCCAATGCGGGCACGCGTGCTGTCGTTGGTGTTGCGCCCGATCACCCCACCTCTTGCTCTGGGGGTGGCGGTCGCCGCGGTACTGATCGCGGCGGAAAGCCTCGCCGTGTATCTGCTCGCAGCAGGTCGTCCCCGGCAACCTCTTCGGCGTGGTCTTCCTGCTGGGTGTCCTGGTGGTTTCGCTCGGCTGGGGATTCAGGCTCGGGACGATGACGGCGCTGGCGAGTGCCCTCGTCTACGCGTACTTCCACTATCTCCAGACCGGCGGAAGCTTCGATTCGACCGATCCCCGGCACTGGGTGGCCGTCGCGGTCTTTCTGGTCATCGCGCTGTCGGCCACCGCTCTCGCCGGCGTGGCCCGATTGCGCGCCGTCGCGGCGGACGAGCGCCGCCGGGAGGTCGAGGCAAGCCATGACGAGCTCAGCGTGCTTGCCGACCACCAGGCCGCGCTGCGACGGGTAGCGACACTGGTCGCACGCGGGGTCACCCCGTCCGAGCTGTTCTCCGCGGTGGCAGAGGAGTTGGCGCGATGCCTGGGCATGTATCACCATGCCGTTCTATTCCGCTACGAACCCGACAGCACGGGGGTTCTGCTCGCTGCCGGCCACGGTGACCGTGAGCTCAAGGTGATTCCAGTAGGGGACGCGGTTCTCACTCGAGGGCGAAAGCGTCGCGGCACAGGTGTTCCGCACCTGCCGCGCCGCCCGGATGGACAGCTACGAGAATGCTTCCGGTTCCGTCGCCGCGCGCTTCCGCGATCTGGGCCTCCGCACAGCGGTGGGTGCGCCGATCATCGTCGATGGCCACCTGTGGGGCGCGGCCATCGTCGGCTCGACGAAGCCCGCTCCGCTGCCCCGCGATACCGAGGCGCGCGTCGGGGACTTCACGGATCTGGTCGCGACCGCGATCGCTAACGCCCAGACCCACGCCGAGCTCACCGCGTCTCGGGTCCGGATCGTCGCGGCCGCCGACGACGCCCGGCGCCGTATCGAACGCGATCTGCATGACGGCGCCCAACAGCGGTTGGTCTCACTCGGGCTCGAGTTGCGCGCCGCGGAGGCGCGCGTGCCAGCCCAACTGAACCCGCTCAAGGAGCAGATTTCTCACCTCGTGACAACGGTGGCCGAAATCTCGACCGAGCTACAGGAACTCTCCCGCGGGATTCATCCGGCGATCCTGTCCAGGGGAGGACTGAGTCCAGCGCTCAAGGCGCTGGCCCGCCGCTCCGCGGTACCCGTCGAACTGGTGCTCACTGTCGATAGACGGTTGCCGGACTCTGCCGAGGTGGCCGCGTACTACGTTGTCGCCGAAGCTCTTACGAACGCGGCCAAATACTCGCAAGCGACTGAAGTAAAGGTGTGCGTCGACACCGAGGGTCCCAATCTGCACCTTTCGATTCGAGACGACGGAATCGGCGGTGCCGACGCCGCCAAGGGATCTGGACTCGTAGGTCTCATGGACCGCGTCCAGGCGCTCGGCGGCACGTTGGTGATCTCGAGTCACCCCGGAAACGGCACCTCACTGGAGGTCAACATCCGGTCGAAAGTGAGTGATCACCGGCCTGTCAATTGCCCCACCGGCCGGAATTTTCGCGTTGCGCGTTTGCAGGATCGCTTATCTCGCAAGCGCTTTGACGTGGGCCCAGGCGTTGTTACCGTAGCCCCGGGGATTCCACAGTGATGCCGGGGATTCAGGCTGTGTGACGCCGGTGTCATCCCATGCCCGGGCGGTCAAACTGACAAGTCCCGGCTCGGTGTCCACCGTAATTGACCACAGCCGCCATGCCCACCGGCTGATCGGAGAATGCAGGTCGGCTTGACGCCAGCTGTTGCCTCCGTCGAGGGACACGTCGACGCGACCAATGCCGTGGCCATCGCCGGCCAACGCCCACCCACGGATGGTCAGCGGGCCTGCGGGAATCTCAGCGCCGTCAGTCGGGACCAGGATGTCGCAGTTGAGCGGCAGCGACGACAACGAAATGCCCTCACCGGGCGGCGCCGAATCTGGGTCGGCTTCGGGGGGCAGGATGCGATAGTCACTCGCTTGGAAGTAGTTATCCGACGGGACCGCTTGGACGCTGATGGCCGTCACCCACTTCACACTCCGCGCCCCGATGTAGCCCGGCACCACGACTCGCACCGGGCCACCGTGGGCGCGTGGAAGCGGTTCGGAATTCATCTCCCATGCCAGTATTACTTCCGGCGACATGGCCTTGCTCAACGGGATTGAGCTGCCGTAGCACTGGACAGGGACGGCCTCGGGCGCAACGTCGGGAGCGCTGAACGCAACGTGCAAATCGTCGTCATCGTGAGGCACTCCCGCCGCTTCGAGGACATCTGCCAGCCTGGTTCCACGCCATTCCGCGGTCGAGATCGCCCCATGCGCCCAAGCGTCCTTGCCCGGTATCGGGCGCACCCGCAGCAGTTCCGCTCGTCGGTTACCCGCGCACGCGAGCGTCGCCACCACCGAGTGATCGCTGAACCCGTTGACCAGGTGGTCATATGTGATGGTGAGCGGTGTATCGACCATGCCGCCAATCTCCATCCGCCAGTGCTCGGGCGTGAGATCGGGAAACGGACCGTGATTGCGGCTGTAGAAGGCGTCGATGCCGGTGATCTCACTACCGGCCAACACCGAGGCCGGCGGCTCAGCGTTAAACGGCAATCGGCCTCGTACCGTCATGTCGAGACGCTTTCCCCACATCATTTGATTAAGAATGGCCGCTCGGCGATCCGGTGTCATCACTGGTGGCACCTCTCAGCACTCCCTGCTAGCCGGAATCTTCACCATCGGGCGTGATCCGTTGTGACAGTGAATGGTTGGCAACGATAGACGCTGGTTATCGTCCGTTCGCAAGTCGGTATTGGACGTGCCCGACGCCGCGTACCAGGCTTGGAGCAAGTGAGTACGCGACGTTTCTATGAGGAGGTGGTGGGCATGGCCGATCTCAATGAGCGAGTCGTTGGCGGCGCGAACACGTATGTGGCGCCGACGATCACAGGATTGGTCGATCTGCTCGATCAGCAGGTAATCGATCGTCCGGAAGCGCAGGCGCTTGTCCTGACGGGGGATCGGATACCCGTGTCCTATGGTGCCCTCGCCGCCTTGGTCGACGACATGGCCGCCCGCCTCCGCAGCACAGGGCTGCGCAGAGGGGACGCGGTTGGCCTGATCAGTGCCAACAATGTCGAGTTCGTCGTGGCGCTCCTTGGGGCGGCACGAGCCGGGCTGGTGATCGCTCCGCTGGATCCCGCACTGCCCGAGTCGGAGATGGCCGCCCGGCTCGAGAGGCTGGGGGCACGGGGGATCCTCGTCGGCCCACGCGCGGTCGACTCCGCGCCACCGGCGCGGTTCCCCATTGCGACATGGGAAGTGCGGGTAGACGTCGCCGCCGGCGGGATCGCGACGGCCACCCTCGAAATCGGCGCGGGTCTAGAGCGACAGGTCAGGGGCGCGGTCGACGATCTCTCCGATGACGACGCCCTTGTCCTGTTCACCTCGGGCACCACAGACCAGGCCAAAATGGTCCCGCTGACGCATGCGAACGTGGCCGCCTCCGTGAGGGCTATCTGCGGGAGCTACGAGCTGGGTCCCGAAGATGCGACGGTCGCGATCATGCCGCTCTTCCATGGCCATGGTTTGCTCGCGGTGCTGCTGTCCTCCCTAGCCAGCGGCGGATGCGTGCTGCTGCCTGAGCGCGGCAGGTTCTCGGCACACACGTTCTGGGACGACATGCGCGCCGCGGCCGCCACCTGGTTCACTGCTGTTCCCACCATCCATCAAATCCTCTTGCAGCGGTCAGCGCGCGAATACCCCGGCCCGCAGGAAGTGCCGTTGAGGTTCGTGCGCAGCTGCAGCGCCCCGCTCGACGCGGCGACGGCGCGGAGGATGGAGCGTATTTTCCAGGCGCCCGTGCTCTCCGCGTATGGAATGACCGAAACCACGCATCAGGCGGCCAGCCAGACACTGCGAGGTCCCGTGAAGCCCGGATCGGTCGGCCGGGCAACCGGGGTGGACCTTCGCGTCGCCGACCAGGACGGTCGCATGTGCCCGGCCGGCACCGTGGGCGAGGTTTGGGTGCACGGTCCCACAGTCGCGCGCTGCTACCTCGCTAACCCAGCCGACACGGCGCGCGACTTCGCCGGCGGATGGTTCCGCACGGGTGATCTGGGCTCAGTGGACGAGGACGGATACCTGTTCATCACCGGGCGCATCAAGAACATCATCAACCGCGGCGGCGAAAAGATCTCACCCGAGCACGTCGAGGCCGTCCTCGCCGAATGTAACGGTGTCACCGAGGCGGCGGTCTTTGCGATCCCCGACGCGATGTACGGGGAAGGTATCGGCGCGGTCGTGGTGGTGTCCGAAAACGAGAACATCGGACCCGAGACGATCCTGCAGGATTGCCGCAGCAAGCTGTCTCCCTTCGAAATGCCCGAACGACTCGAAGTCGTTGCGGCCTTGCCCCACACCGCCAAGGGCGCGCTTGACCGGCGAGCAGTGGAAGACCAGTACACACGCTGAAGCGCAGTCAGCTGGCGAGGCGCTCGGCCGGCATTGGTCGGTCGAAGAACTCGTCCAGCCTCAGGCCCTGTGCGGCCGTCACGAAGGCGCGGGCGACCACGGAACCCGGTGTCGCCGCATGAGTCGCCACCGAGACCTGGGCCCTGGTATCGGGCTCAACCAGTCGGATGGCTCTTGCCCGGCCGACCACCGGCATCGCCTGCAACCACGTGTGCGGCACGATGCTCGCCCACGCTCCCACGCCCACCTGGGCGTACAGCGAGGCGACCGAGTCTGTCTCCACCTGCGGGGTCACCGCAACCCCGCTCTCTGCGAACGCGCTGTCGATGACCCGCCGAATCCACATGTCCGGGGTCAGCAGCGCGAGCGGCAGCTGGGCGGCGTCCGCCCAACTCATGGTGTGGTCCTGCGGCATTAGTTGCTCCTCGGGCGCCAGCAAGACATATCTCTCCTCATACAGCGGAACCACCCGCAAGCCCGTCCGGTCATCGGGAGCGAAATGAGCGATCGCGGCGTCCAATTCGAAATCAAGCAGCCGGCGGGTCAGTTCTGTCGTCGACAATCGGGAGTCGACTTGCACCCTTGCCGAAGGATGGGCCGCGCAGAATGCGGCCACGGGAAGGACCTGGGTGGTCGAAGCCGTGGGTTCTGTCCCCAACCGAAGCGTCCCGGTTATGCCCGACTGAACGGCGGCCACCTCGGCCTTGAACGCCTCCTGTTCGGCCAGTATCCGCTTGGCCCATACGACCAGCCGTTCGCCTTCTGAGGTCAGCCCCTCATAGTTGTGCCCGCGGTTGATCAGAGTGACGTTCAGCTCCCGTTCAAGCTTGGCGATCGACGCCGAGAGCGCGGGCTGCGACACATAACACGCCTCGGCGGCACGCGCGAAGTGTTGTTCTCGTGCCACCGCGACGAAGTACTCCAACTGACGAAACAGCACGAGCGACTCCTGCCTAACCACACTCCGGGGGTGGATTCCGCACCATCGTCACCCGCAGGCGAACAGGTGTCGCCACCGCTGACGTCCATCAATGACCCCAGCTAGCAGCAACCAGTTGGGGGAGGGCGCTTGCTGGACCCCCGCCAGCCCGACCGGGGATACCTGCCAGCTTCCGTTTTGCTCAATCCTCGCGTCGGTCGGTATCCGATCGGTGCAGTATGAGTCACAGAGCGGTCGGCCATGTTCGGTAAGTGACGTTCGGTATTGGAGTCAAGACAAGCAATTGAGTTCGAGCCGACCCAGAAGGTGGTGATCGCGATGCGGGTGGTGGTGGCCGATGACGATGTGTTGCTTCGGGAGGGTTTGGCCAGTCTGTTGGACCGTTCGGGGTTCGATGTGGTGGGGCAGGCCGGTGACGGTGGGCAGCTGCTCGCGCTGGTTCGCGAGCGCACGCCGGAGTTGGTGGTGGCCGACATTCGGATGCCGCCAACCCATACCACAGAGGGGCTCGATACAGCGCGGGTAATCCGCGAGGAGTTCCCCGATATCGCCATCTTGGTGCTCTCGGCGCATGTGGAGGTCGAGCATGCGATGGAGTTGTTGGGCAGCGGGCACAGCATCGGTTACCTGCTTAAGAGTCGGGTTACCGATGTGGCGGATTTCGTGGAAACGCTGGAGCGGATCGCCAAGGGGGCGTCGGTGGTCGACCCCGCGTTGGTGTCTGAGCTGGTGTCGGCGCGGCGGCGCAATGATCCGTTGGCGGCCCTTAGTGCCAGAGAGCGCGAGGTATTGGCCTTGATGGCGGAGGGACGCTCCAATGCCGGTATCGCCCATCGACTTTGGGTCACCGAGGGCACGGTGGAAAAGCACGTCCGCAGCATCTTGACCAAGCTGAACCTGGCGGAGGCCGGCGACGATCACCGCCGCGTGTTAGCGGTGATCACCTTCCTTGACGCCTGCTGACCCGCCGACGAGATCGCGGATCGCCGCGCCCGTCAAGGCGGACTTGGATAGAAACCCGGCGGCCGGGCTGGTCTCGATCATGTCCGCGAAGTCCTGGGCGGCGTGCGTGGAGATCAATATAACCGGTGACGGTATCGCCCAGCCAACCCGATGGAGTTGCTCAGCGAGTTCGAAGCCGCTCTCCCCGCCGAGGTTGATGTCGACCAGCGTCACGTCGGGCCGCATTTCCTCGAACAACCGCAGCGCCTCGGCGCTGGTGGACGCCACGCCGACGACCGACAAGCCCTCACATTCCAACAGGCCACGCGCGGCGTCGACGAAACCCGCGCTGTCATCGACGATTAGACAGCGCATTGGGAACCTCGCTTCAGCATGAGGTCAGCTTCGCAGTGTCGGGTAGAGATGCGCATACCCACTAACTGCAAACATCTCTCAACCGGGCACCAAATATAGCTGGCAGGTATGTGGACATTCCTGTTACCCGGGGGGCAGTGATTGGTATCAGCGGTAGCGACACCGATTCGCCCATGCGCGACGCTGGCATACAACCACGCAGACGCAGGCCTGCCGAGGCCCGATGAGATTGGAACGGCATGAAGACCACGACATTGGGCCGAAGCGGCCTGGAAGTGTCGCGAATCGCATTCGGTACTTGGCAGCGTGGGAATGGACTGACCGTTTCGCCGGTCTGGTGGCCGGGCATGACGTGGCGTTCGTCGACGCCCCGGTGTCGGGCGCTTCGGCGCCCGCGAATGGAGGGCCAACTGGTCATCCTCGCCTCTGGTGCTGCAGCGGTCCGTCCCCAGGTGGAGCCGATCTTCGACGTGCTGGGACATCAGACGTTGTGGCTACAGAGCACCGGTGACGGCAGCCGGCTCAAGCTCGCGCTCAACAACTGGTTGGCGGTGCTCGTCGAAGGGATGGTGGAAACGCTGACGCTCAGTGAAGCGCTCGGCCTCGACCCACACCTCCTGCTCGAGGCTGTTGCAGACGGGCCGATGGGTTCGGACTACGCGCTGGCAAAGGGCGCCGCGATGCTCAACGGCCGAGTTCGTCCCCGGCTTCCCGTTGCGACACGCGACCAAGGACGCAGAGCTCGCACTGAGCGCCGCGCACCGGCACGGTGTGGAACTTCCGCTGACGAGCGCTCTACTACCGCGCTGGTACCAGGCCATCGCCGGAGACCATGGCGACGATGACGTCGCCTCTGCCGTCACCGCAGCCGCCACCACCGCATCGCCACCCGGCGATCGCCTGACGGTCTTCGCATCATGACGTTGTCGGAAAGCCCTGAATTGCGGAGTGAGACAACGCACCCCGCGGCCGATCCCCGTGCCTCGCGCGTCGGCAATCGACTGAACTGGCTGCGCGCGGGCGTGCTGGGAGCCAACGACGGAATAGTTTCCACGGCAGGTCTGGTGGTAGGCGTGGCTGCGGCCACCAAGATGGGCTCGGCGATCTTCGCCGCCGGGTTGGCCGGCCTGATCGCCGGCGCAGTGTCGATGGCGCTCGGCGAGTATGTGTCGGTGAGCACACAACGCGATACACAGCGGGCGTTGCTGCGAAAGGAGCGCCAGGAGCTCGACGAGATGCCCGAGGCCGAGTTGGAAGAACTGGCAGCGCTTTACGCGGCGAAAGGGCTCAGCGCAGATACGGCGCGAGTCTTCGCCACAGTACTCACGGATCGCGACGCGATCGCCGCCCACGTCGATGTGGAACTCGGCATCAACCCCGATGATTTGTCCAATCCGTGGCAGGCCGCGCTGTCGTCGGCGGTGGCGTTCACGCTGGGCGCAATCGTTCCACTGATCGCGATTCTGCTTCCGCCCGTCGGAGCCCGAGTCCCCGTGGCCTTTCTGTCGGTGTTGATCGCGCTCGTGTTGACCGGGACGGTGAGTGCCGCCCTGGGCGGTGCCCGCAAGATGCGAGCGGTCATGCGTGTCGTGCTTGGCGGAGCGGTCGCGATGCTGGTGACCTATGGCATCGGGCAGATGGTCGGAGCCACAATTTGAGAGGAGCGAGTGGTCGAGGTGCGTGGCAGGCAGTCTGATGCGTGGGCAGGGTCGCCACTGACCAGCGCCCGCCTGGTCGGCCTGTTGGTGCGCCCCACGGCCCCGCCGCTCGCGGTCGGCATCATGGTGGCCGCGTCCCTCATCGCTGCGGAGACACTTCTGGTGTATCTGCTCGAGAAGATCTTTCCGGGGATGCCCTTTGGCGTCGTCTTCTTGTTCGGTGTCCTGGTGGTCTCCGCCGGGTGGGGATTCGGGCTGGCGGTGTCGACGACGTTGGTGAGCGCGCTTGTCTACGCGTTCGTCCATCTCGACGCCGCCGGGAGCACCTTCCCCATTGCGGCTGAGGACTGGGTGGCGATCATCATCTTCGTGCCCATCGCGCTATTGGCCAATGTACTTGTGGGCCAAGCGCGATTACGTGCGGCCGAGGCACAATCGGCGCCGCGAGGAAGCCGAGGAAAGCCGGGATGAGCTCCGCGCTGCTCGCCGACCAGCAAGCCGCCCTGCGGCGGGTGGCGACACTCGTCGCGCGTGGGGCGGCTCCCTCGGCGCTGTTTTCTGCGGTGGCTGAGGAATTGGCATGGTGCCTCGGAGTCACCCACGCAACTCTGGTCCGCTATGAGGCCGATGGTGGGGCAGTTCTGCTCGCCAGCCACGACGACCGGGGGTCGCAGAAGAAGATGCCGGTCGGTAAGCGGTTTTCGTTCGACGGCGAAAGCGTCGCGGCGATGGTATTCCGCACGGGCCGTGCCGCCCGGCGGGACAGCCACGAGGATGCGCCCTCTGAGGACGTCAAGTACATCCATGAGCTGGGTCTGCACTCAGGTGTCGGCGTGCCGATCGTTGTGGACGGCCGGCTGTGGGGCGCGGCCAATGTCGGGTCGTCGCAACCTGAGCCGCTACCCCCGGATACCGAGGCGCGGGTCGGGGACTTCGCGGACCTGGTCGCGACCGCGATTGCCAACGCCGACGCACGCGCAGAACTCACGGCATCACGGGCCAGGATCGTAGCCGCTTCTGACGCCGCCCGGCGCCGATTCGAACGCGATCTGCACGACGGTGCCCAGCAGCGGCTTGTGTCGTTGGGGCTCCAGCTGCGTACGGCCGAGGCGTCGTTGCCGCCCGAATGGCATGTATTGCGGGAGCAGGTTTCTGACGTCCTTATGGGTCTGAGGGGTGTATCGGAGGATCTCCAGGAGATATCCCGCGGGATCCATCCGGCGATTCTTTCGAGAGGTGGACTTGGCCCGGCGCTGAAGACGCTGGCCCGTCGCTCTGCCGTTCCGGTGGAGCTCCGCCTCGGCATCGACAGACGGTTGCCCGACTCTGTCGAAGTGGCCGCCTATTACGTCGTAGCGGAAGCGCTCACGAACGCGGCCAAGTATGCACAGGCGTCCGAGGTGAGGGTGAGCGTCGACGCCGATGAGGAGAACTTGTGCCTTTCCATTGCCGACGACGGAGTTG
Source organism: uncultured Actinomycetota bacterium (assembly GCA_963800125.1). Classification (GTDB taxonomy): domain Bacteria; phylum Actinomycetota; class Actinomycetes; order Mycobacteriales; family Mycobacteriaceae; genus Mycobacterium. The sequence continues at coordinate 124,973 of CAWDAC010000036.1, forward strand.
GTGGTGCCGACCTATCCAAAGGGTCCGGACTCATCGGGCTGATCGACCGAGTCGAGGCGCTTGGCGGACAGCTGCGGATCTCCAGCGTTGTGGGGAGCGGCACGTCACTACTGGCGACGATCCCAGTCAAAGGATCCTGAGGGTGCTGCCCCGCCGCGGCGGCGATTCCGGTTCACCGGACCGAATCGATTGGTGCAGGCGGTGATTACATGGCCTTGCGCGCGAGCGATTCTGGAATTGCAAGATGCAGAGACGCCGGCTTATCGAAGGCCGATAGGCCGACCACCACGAGAGTGCGATTACGCGAATGAAACTGACCCACATCACACCGGTGCTGGCTGCGGGCGCTGCTGCGCTCGCCATCGCTGCGGCACCAACGGCCGCGGCCGAGCCGGCGGCGGCACAGATAACCAACCCGTCCACGGCCGTGGTGAGTGAGGTTGTCCCCGCCGGCTTTCACGGTGGCGGCTTCCACGGTGGCTATCACGGTGGATTCCGCGGCAATCACTTCGGCTGGGACCCCTGGGGTTGGAACCCGTGGGGCTGGGATCGACGTTACTAGCGGTAAATAACGTTGGCGGAAGCGGTATCACCGGATATCGCTTCCGCCATCATTTTGGCACTTTGCCGCTCAGCGAAACTCGCGCCCGCTGCGGATACCTGCTGACGGGTAGACACACATTCGGGGTATCGGGCGTGCAGATGGATGTCAGCACTGACGACATGGCTTCGCTCGGGGGGAATTCTGGAAGACGGATGGACACAACCGACTATCAAAGGAATGTCACCGTGCAAATGAAACTGAGTTATATGACCCCGTTGTTGGGTGCGGCAGCCGCTGCTGTTGCGATCATTGCCGCACCGATTGCCGCGGCCGCTCCCAGTGGGCCGCCGGCGCAGTCGTGCGGCGTGAGCGGCGCGGGAACCATCTGTCAGTCGCCGGGCAATGTCCAGATCAACGACACGCCTCCGGCTGCCAATTTTTATCCCTACGGAGGAGAGGCGTTTCTGCTCGGCGGCGGGTTCGGCGGCGGCGGGTTTCACGGCGGCGGAGGTCATGGCGGCGGACACCGGTAGCTTTCAATGACCCTGCAGTAGGCCTGCTTTGCCCGACATTGCTACCGACGGGGCGCCGGCGAGACACTTGCTGTCATTCGGCGCCCCTTTGGCATGCAGTGCAAGACATTCCAGGTGGCGGGAAGCGTTGCTTGGTGTCAGCAGTGACGACACGCCCGCGCCGGATCGCAATTGTGGAACTTATACATATGGTCCAGCCATCGAAGGAGAGTCACCATGCGACTCGGACTTAACTACATCGCACCACTGTTGGCGGCGGGAGCTGCCGCGGTAGCCATCGCCGCAGCACCGATTGCCACTGCCGCGCCGGCGTCCCCGGGTGATCACTCTCAGGTTCAACAGTCCTGCGCTAATTTGGGCGGCACGCAAAGCGTATGCCAGACGCCCGGCAACGTGCAGGTCAACGACGCGCCTCCGCAGGTTGATTACTTCCCTTACGCAGGGGGCGGGACCTAAACACCTTCAGCGCCAACGTCTGCTAACAGCATCGTGGAGCCGTCCCCTCTGTACACGCACGCCCTGCCCGGCGTGCGGGCTTGGGCGCGGTAGCGCAAGGACCGCAACCGGTCTGCTGATCGAGGCTCGCGTCAACCATCGCCGGGGCGGCTTTTGCCCCGCCACAGCGGCCCACCCAAACGGTCCTCAATGTGCATGGCGGTGGATTCATCCGCGAAATCATCCCGAGCGCCGCCCGGTTCCGGCGGACAGGAGAGATTCCAGCTAGCGGGGATCCCGAGTGGGTGTCAGCCGCGGTGACACCGTTTTGCTGAAGCGCAAGGCTAGGCGTAGCTGAGTACAGCGACGCAGAAAGAAGAAGGAGCACCATGAAGAAAACGATCAAGTACGTTGCTCCGTGGTTGTCCGTGGCCGCGATCGGTGGGGCCCTTGCGCTCGCGCCCTTCGCCAGCGCCGCTCCCGCCGCCGCGCCGGTCCCGCACCACAATGTGATCGCTGACGCGGCACCTTCGCCCAGCGCGCAACGTGGTGAAGACCCCCTGGTGCCGGTTGGTACGGATCCCGAGATCCCGTTCCAGAACGGGTATTACAACCCGATCCTCCCGAACGATTCCGGCAACGCAAACCCAGGTGGCGGCGTCGGCCTGCCTTCTTGATACACCACGCGCCCGAGGCCCGGTAGGGCGAAGTCACCTCCGGCGGCTGCCCTTCCTGACCGGCCAGCCCGAACCAGGCTGCCTGTACACGGTTCGGCATGCACTGCGATGGGGGCGCCTTCAGAATTTCGTTGGCTTTCTTAAGATCTCGGTTCTAGCGCTCCGGGCTCGTTGATCCTTTGCTGCTCCGCAGTCGTGACAACGACGCCCCGATGCCAACCTTCGGGCCGATAGCCGGCACGTGGCATACACCGTCTTGGAAATCCAGGCAGACAATGTAATACCGCTCGGGAAATGCGTTGCCGAGATGACGCACCGGGGCGGCTATCGTCGACTTCCCAGCCGAGCACGCCGTAGCCGGTAGGGCCGAGGCGCCCTGGCGTTCATTTCACAATTCCTTGTCTCGCTCATAAGCCCACCGTTCGCACTGACGCTGAGCCCACTCCACGATCCAGCCCGTAAGGGCTGCGCATGTAAGCGCGACGCCGAATGTCATCGTGACCCTCCTGACTGGGCGGTTGAGGTCAATAATCGCGCTCTGGCAAACAAATGTCGTCACAGCTGGCGCCCAATTACCGCTCCCGCGAACGGGGATCTATGCCTTCCAGCCAGTGGGTATTGAGCGACGCTCTGCCATGCCTCGCAAGAATTACCCAGCGCGGATCCTGCGCGGTTATGCTGAGTTTGCCCCGTCTGGTTGAAGTCCGCCGAAGAGCGATGTGAGTTTTCTGGTGACGGAGAAGCGGTCACGATTACGAGCCCAACCGGAAGCGGAACGTCGCTGCACGTCACGCTCCCACTCCACAGTCAAAGGAAGCGACCAACTCCATGAACAGCCCTGACGAGTTCCACCCCGGCCTGAACGACACCAATGCGACGTATGCCGACCGGTCACTACGCACGCGAGTGCACCACATCAAGGCAACAGAGCTGAGTTCGGCGACCGCACAGACCGCAGGCATGCGGCGCCTAGCCGCGATCACCGGTGGCTCCGTCGGGTCGGAGAAGATCTGGATGGGCGAGACCTCGGTGTCGCCGCAGACAGCCTCGGACAACCATCACCACGGCGAGTCCGAGACAGCGATCTTCGTCCGGAGCGGAAATCCCGAGTTCGTGTTCCACGACGGTGTCGAGGAGGTCCGGATTGTCACCGCTCCAGGGGACTACATCTTCGTGCCGCCGTATGTTCCTCACCGAGAAGAGAATCCGGACGCCGACAATCCTGCGGTGATTGTTATTGCTCGCAGCACACAAGAGGCAATAGTGGTGAATCTTCCCGCGTTGTACGCGCTCTCAGAGGCACCCGAGTGAGTCGGCTACTCAGGCCAGGCCGATTGCGTGATGATGCTGACGAAGTTCTCACGGCTGAAGGTGACGGCTGCGCGTTGCTCGTCGGTGATCTCATCGAGTCGTTGGCCGAGCACGTCGGTTTCCACGCCGAGGGTAACCAGGTGGACCTCCGGTCCGAGGTGTTCGGGAATCCCAGGCGTGGTGTGAAGGGCGTAACTGAGCTCAGGGTCGGGTCAGAGCTTGTGGCTGCGTGACTTGAGCATGCCCACAAGCACACCCGGATCGAGGACCAGTTCGGTAGCGGCTTTGACGACCGCGGTGTCAGGAATGATGACTCCGGCGATTGTTTCGCACTTCGCCCTCCTGGCGGGGGCCACGGTGATCTCGATGGAGAGTCCTGCCACGAAGATCGCCAACTGTGCCGGGAGATGGGGGCGGATCATCCGGTCGCCCCCTGGACCACTGAGCCCCCGCGCACGCCCTTCTCGATTCGTTCGCCGGTCTCGTGGTCGACGTTGCGCCAGTATTCGAAAGCCCGTTGCAGGACGGGTTCGGACACTCCGTTGAGCAGGTGCCCAACGACGTTGTCGACCAACCGTTCCCGCTCGCCGTCGTCGAACACTTCGCGAACCAGGGTGCCGGCCTGGCCCCAATCGTCATCCTGGGACCGCAGAGTGTATGCGGTGCGGACCATTTCGCCGTCGGTATGCCAGCCCGCGGGCTCGCCGTAGCGTTCGGTGGCGGCATGGGGACCACCCTTGGAGTTCGGCGCGTACACCGGGTCGGTGGCCAACTGGTACCGCATGTGGCCGGCGGTGCTGTAACTGTGCACCGGCGATTGAGGTGCGTTGACCGGCAGCTGGTTGTAGTTGGCGCCGATGCGGTAGCGGTGGGCGTCGGCGTAGGCGAACATCCGGCCGAGCAGCATCTTGTCCGGGCTCGGGCCGATGCCGGGCACCATGTTGCTGGGCTCCCAGGCACCCTGTTCGATCTGGCTGTGGTGGTCGGTGGGGTTGCGGTCCAGCGTCAGCCGGCCGACCTCGATCAGCGGATAGTCCGCGTGCGGCCAGACCTTCGTCAGGTCGAACGGGTTGAACCGGTAGGTCTTGGCATCGTCAAACGGCATGATCTGCATCATGAGCGTCCAGCTCGGGTGCTCGCCGCGCTCGATCGCCTGGAACAGGTCGCGGGTGTGGAAGTCGGTGTCCACCGACACCAGCTCGTCAGCCTCGGACTGGGTGAGGTTCTGGATACCCTGGTCGGTCTTGAAATGGTATTTCACCCAGAACTTCTCGCCGGCGGTGTTCACCCACATGTAGGTGTGCGAGCCGTAGAGGTTCATGTGCCGCCAGGTGTAGGGAATGCCGCGGTCGCCCATCAGATACGTGACCTGATGTGCGGATTCGGGGGAGAGTGTCCAGAAGTCCCACTGCATGTCGTGGTCGCGCAGATTGCTGTCCGCGCGGCGTTTTTGGGAGCGGATGAAGTGTCCGAACTTGAGCGGATCACGGATGAAGAACACCGGGGTGTTGTTGCCGACGATGTCGTAATTGCCCTCGGTGGTGTAGAACTTCAGGGCCCAGCCGCGGGGGTCACGCCAGGTGTCTGGGCTGCCGCGTTCACCGGCAACGGTGGAGAACCGGATCACCGTTTCGGTCGTCGTGCCCGGCTGAAACACCGCCGCCTTGGTATACGCGCTGACGTCCGCGGTCACTTCGAACCGGCCGAACGCGCCCGAACCCTTTGCGTGTGGCTGGCGCTCGGGCACGCGTTCCCGGTTGAACGCCGCCATCTGTTCGATGAGGTAGTGATCGTGCAGCAGGATCGGTCCGTCCGGGCCGATGGTCAGCGAATGTTCATCGCTCTCCACCGGGATACCGGCATCCGTCGTTGTCGGAATGGGTTGGACGTCAGTCATTGTCGTACCTTTCACTGCTGGATGAAACGTCGGTTGTCAGGGTCCAATGGCTGGTGGGCGGGTCAGTTGTCGTCGGGGTTCAGTGCAAGGAAGCTGACGCCGGCGGTTATTCCGCCGAGCACCTGGGCGACCACGTACACCCACAGCGTCACGGTCGCGCCGAGCGACAGCGCCGGGTTGAACGCACCGCCCGCGATAGCGCCGACCGCGAACGCGCTTGCCACGGTGGTGAATCCGATCGCCAGGCCGTAGAACGAGTCGTCCGGGTGGTCCCTGCTGGTGGCCACGTAGCACAGCGCGAAGGTGACCAACAGCTCCACCGCGAACGCGGCCACCAGGGTGTGACCGGTCAACGTGATTGCCGCCGTCGCGGCCGCACGTGTCGGGTCGACGATCGTCCGAACTACGGCTGCCGCGAGCAGCCCGGCACCGAACTGCACGACCCAATACGCCATGGCTTCACGCAGCCCAATCCGGCGCCGAACCAGCGCGGCCAACGTCACAGCGGGGTTGTAGTGCCCACCGGATTGGTGTCGGCCGGCATAGACCATCGCGATCAGCACCGCGCCGATACCCAGAAGCGCCAACGAGCTGCCGCTTTCCACCGCTGCGCCGACGATGAGGACCAATAAGAACGTCCCGATCGCCTCGACCGGGTACTTCACGCTCGCCCGCGGGCCGCTCACCGTCGTGACGCTGCCTGCACCGGTCGCGATTGCGCCCGTGGATGCGGATGCCGTGACCATGGCTTCTACCTTCGCGTCAACCGCGGTCCATGTCGTCACCGCTGACGCCCATCCATCCGCCAAGCCAGCCTTACTAACGGGATGCCTGCCAGCTGCTATTGGCAAGATCGGCGGCTTCGTCGATAACCCTGGCCCGTCAAAAGCCGCGTCAACTTCGAGTGGAGCTCCGCACGCTCGCGGGGAGGATGACAGCCACGGCAAGACGAGCAGTTGGGTGTCCGCAGTCGGCATCGCGTAGCGCTGGACCGCACGCCCCCCGGAAGCATTCCAGCGAAGTGAACCCTGACGGGCATTGGGTCAGCCACGAACGAGCGCCGCTATCTGCGCGATGAGGTCGTGATCACGAAGCAGAGTCAGCGAATGCTGGTCGCTCTCGAGGATGACAGCCTCCATCGTCTTATAGGTCGATATCCGGCACTGTGACCAGATTGCGGTCGAGGATCTCCGCGAGCCACAGGATTAGTCGTGAAACGATGTTACGCATAATCATTCCTCTTTTCCGCCCTGCTGCAGCGCCGTCCGTTGCCGGTGGTATCGTCGGGCGACTTCCCTGTGCACGACAGCCCATTCCGGTACGTAGCGCCGGACTGATCAGGAGACGTAGGAGCGCCCTCGCCATCCCGGACACGTCGCCCGGCCGGTAGACCAGTCCCACGCTGGCAGGAACAACAAGCTGCACGGCCGCTGGATCAGCCGGCGCGACCACGGGCCTGCCGGCGGCCAACACGTCCAGCAGCGTGATCGGTCCCGCGGCGACGCTGGGCACCACGACATCCGCGGCGGCGATCAGATCTGCCCATCGCTCCCCGGTGAGATCCCTTTCCACGTGCACGCTGGTCCCAACACCCTGTGCCAGAGCCCTTCGCATGATGGTGGCGCGCTGTATGCCGGTCCCGAGGAGGACGAGCTGCACCTGGCAGCGGCGCCGCACCAGGGTAAACGCGGCGGCCAGCTGTTCGGCGTGTACGCGGTCGTCGAACGGGCCGATGGCAACGATTGTCGGAAGGCCTGCCAGGCCTACCACCGAGCGCGCGACAATCGGGTCGTGCACGGAGATCCGTGCGATCATCGGAATGTCGGGATGCATTGTCTCGGCATCAGATTGGTTGTTCATAGTCCGCTCACTTGTCGTCGGGGTTCAGTGAGAGGAAGCTGACGCCGGCGGCTACCCCGGCCACCACCTGGGCCAGCACGTACACCCATAACGTCGGCCAGGCGAACAACCCCATCACGGCGGCGCCGAGCGACACCGCCGGGTTGAACGCGCCGCCCGAGATAGCGCCGACCGCGAACGCGCCTGCTACGACTGTGAATCCGATCGCCATGCCATAGAACGAGTTGTCGGGTCCCGATCGCCTCGACCGCGTACTTCACGGTCCCGCGAGGACCGCTAAATACTTCGGCTGTCTCTCGGCTGGTCATCATGGCCAGTGGTTGCGCTGTCACCATGGCTCATAGAATTGCCGTCCCGGCCTGCGAAGTCGTCAACGCTGACGCCCATATGGCCCTCCCGCCAGCGCCAGTCCGGGCATACCTGCCAGCTGTAAGTACCGCCGCCGACAAACGGGTCGTTGTACAAACACACGCGCGCGCAGCATATGCACAGCGACCCGTCAGCGTCGGGAGGGAGGGCCGGTGGTGACTCCGATACGGGTGGTGATCGCCGACGACGACGTGCTGCTTCGCGAAGGCCTGGCGAGCCTGCTGGAGCGCGCGGGGAGTCGTCGGTCCCGACACCGCCATCCTGGTGCTGTCGGCGCATGTCGAATCGAGCATGCGGTCGAGCTGCTGGCCAGCGGGCACAGAATCGGGTACTTGTTGAAAAGCCGGATCACCGACGTGACCGACTTCATCGAAATCGTCGAAAGCATCGCCGGGTTGTGGGTCACCGAAGGCACCGTCGAAAAACACGTGCGGAGCATCCTGACCAAGCTGGACCTGTCCGAGGCCAGCGACGATCACCGACGGGTCTTAGCGGTCATCACCTTCCTGGAGGACCGCTGATCCCCTGAGCAGGACGCGGATGGCGTCTGAACTCAGATCAGACTTGGCCACGAAACCGACGGCACTGCTGTTGGCGATCGGGTCATTGAAGTCTTCTGCGGAGTGGGCGGAGATGAGTATCGCCGCTGACGGCGCGCCGGCCTGGTGCAGACGCTCTACGAGTTCGAAGCCATTCTCGGTGCCGAGGTCGATATCGACAAGTGTCACGTCAGGGCGAAGCTCGTCGGCGAGTCGAACGGCCTCTGCGCTCGAGGACGCCACGCCCACAACCGTGACTCCGTCGCCCTCGAGCAATTTCCGTGCCGCGGCAAGGAAGCCGGCATTGTCGTCGACGATCAGGCAGCGCACCAGCCACCTCGCAACATCATGAAATCAGCGTCCCACCACAACGAACTGTAGGCATTCCGGCTAGCTGGAAACAGTCCGCCATGGGGGCTAGCCTGAATACACAGATTCCTGCTACCCGGAGCACTGATGGGTGCCAGCGGTAAGGACATGGCCGCTCTTGAAGTCGAGTCTGAGAACGCACGAATCACAGCGCAACCCAAAGACGGGATTGCCACTATGCGAATCCAAAAAAAGTACCTCACATCGCTTTTGGTCTCGGATGCTGCCGCGCCGACGGCGTCCGCCGCGGCAAGCCCGACCCCGTTCGGTGCCAACCCGGGAACAGCGTCCACGCAGTGCCAGACGCCGGGCAATGTGCAGATCAACGACGCCCCGCCGGTCCAGTATCAGCCGCAGTACCCCTACCTGGATGGCCTGGGCATCTACCACCACGGGCCCGGGCACCGTCACTAGTCGCTGTCGGGGCGTGCCGGCGCCCACAAGCCGGCGCGCTCGGCGGACCATCTACCGATTGGAATGGATATGGATGCAGAACGGTACGACGCGGTCATATTGGGTAGCGGAAACGGCGGCATGTACCTGGCGTGGCATCTCGCCAGCTCCGGCCGACGCATCGCGGTGGTGGAGCGCCGATGGATCGGCGGGTCATGCCCGAACATCAACTGCCTGCCCAGCAAGAATGAAATCTGGAGTGCGAAAGTCGCCGATCTGGTGCATCACGCCGCAACGTTCGGTGCCGGCACAGATTTCATGTCTGTCGACATGGCCAAGGTCCGGCAACGCAAGCGCGAGATGGTCGACTACATGATCGCAGGCACCCTGAAGCAATACGAGAGCAGCGGCGCGGAGCTGATCATGGGAAGCGGGGAGTTCGTTGCGCCGCGGACCATTTCAGTCGATCTCAATGACGGCGGGACACGCGTTCTGGCGGGCGATCAGGTGTTCCTGAACCTCGGTACCCATGCGGCCATCCCGGATGTGTCAGGTCTTCACTCCGCGCAGCCGCTGACCAGCATCGAGGCGCTCGAACTCGACTACGTACCACCACATCTGGTCGTGCTCGGCGGCGGCTATGTCGGCCTTGAACTGGCCCAGGCCTATCGGCGGTTCGGCAGCCGGGTGACGATCATCCACCATGGACCGCACATCGTGGGCCACGAAGATGAAGACGTCGCGGGCGGAGTGCGGCGCATGCTCACCGACGAAGGAGTCGATGTACTGGAAGACGCTGAGCCAGTCGAGGTTCGCGGCCGATCGGGTGACGAGGTGAGCGTCGTCGTCCGAACACCCGAAGGTGAGCACACCTTGGACGGCACCGACATCCTGGTCGCCACCGGACGAATACCGAATACCGCGGGCATCGGACTCGACGTGGCCGGTGTCCAGCTCGATGCGAGGGGCTACCTGGCGGTCAACGAGCGTTTGGAGACCACCGCGCCAAACGTGTGGGGGATCGGTGAGTGTTGTTCAGAACATCCACAATTCACGCACGCGTCCTTCGACGACTTCCGGATCATCCGCGACAATCTGGCCGGCGGGAACCGCACGACAAGCGACCGGCTGGTTCCCTACTGCATGTTCACCGATCCCGAGCTGGCCCGGGTCGGCTGGACCGAACGTGAAGCGAACCGCAGGGGCGTCGAGGTCCGCGTCGCGCGGCTGGAAATGGGTGCCGTACTGCGCACCCAAACAACGGGTGAGACAAGAGGGTTCATGAAGGCGCTCATCGCTCCGGACGACGACCGCATCCTCGGCTTCACGATGTTCGGCGCCGAGGCCGGCGAGGTCATGGCGGCCGTCCAGACCGCGATGATCGCTGACTTGCCGTACACCCGGCTACGCGATGCCGTGCTTGCCCATCCCACCATGGCCGAGGGACTGGGTGGGCTCTTCTCGAACGTGCCGCAGCGGTAGGGCCGAGATGGCGGACCAACGGACCGCATTGGTGACCGGCGCGACATCGGGCATCGGCCGAGCGATCGCCCTGCAACTCGCCGGGATCGGCGCCGAGGTCGTGGTGCACGGCCGCAGCAGCGAACGAGGATCCGACGTGGTGCGAGAGATCGAAAACGGTGGCGGGAAAGCCCGTTTCGTCTCCGCCGACCTGTCCGCCGCCGATGATGTTCGCCGGCTGGCCGGTGAATCCGGACCCACCGACATCTTGATCAACAACGCCGGTGTCTACTACTTCGCGCCGACGACCGGCACCGATGACGTGTCGTTCGACCAGCATGTCAACATCAACCTGCGCGCCCCCTTCATTCTTGTGCGCGAACTGGTGCCCGGCATGGTGGCGCGAAGCAGCGGCGTAGTGGTCAATATCAGCACCGTGGCCGCGGCAGTGCCCGCGCGCGATGCGGGGATTTACGGAGCCACCAAGGCCGGCATCGAACTGCTGACCAGGACGTGGGCCGACGAATTCGGCAGCGCGGGAGTACGAGTGAATGCGGTGCGTGCCGGCCCGACCGAGACTCCCGGCACCGCCATTACCCCCGGGCTTGCCGACGGTCTCGCGACGACAACGGCGCTGGGGCGCGTCGCGACCGCCGACGAGATCGCTAACGCGGTGACGTTTTTGTGTACTCCCGCCGCCAGCTACATCAACGGCGCAGTCTTGGATGTGACCGGCGGCCAACGGGCCATTGCTCCGTAGCCGGTCGTGCGTCATCCATCAACGGGCGATTCGAACGGGATCGTCACCACCAGTAACGTCCCACTGCCTGCCACGCTTGAAATCTCCAACTGTCCTCCGAGCGCTTCTACTCGATCGATGAGCCCGATGAGTCCTGAGCCGTTGGCCGGGTCGGCGCCACCGACCCCGTTGTCTCTAATTGTCAACCGCAGGTTCGCGGCGTCGGTTTTGGCGCGCACGGTCACCGCCGTCGCCTGCGCGTGCCTGGCCACATTCGTCAACGCTTCGCCGACCACGTAATACGCGGCGACCTCCACCGATTCCGGCAGCCGGCCATCCACCGAGAGGCCGAGCTCGACCGGCACCGCCGAGCGACGCGCAAGCGCCTTGAGCGCGGCGACGAGTCCGCCCTTCGACAGGATCGCCGGATGGATTCCCCGGGAGATCTCTCGCAGGTCCTCGGATACACCCGTGAGCGCGGACACGACGTCGGCGATCTGGTCGGCCATCGGATGCGTCTCCGACCGCAGCGACGATTCCGCCGTGCGCAATTCGAGGCCAAGTGAGACCAGCCGTTGCTGCGCCCCGTCATGCAGGTCGCGTTCCAGTCGGCGACGCGCGCCGTCGGCAGCGGTGATGATCCTGGCTCGCGACGCCTTGAGTTCGGTGCGTGCTTCGGTGTTGGAGATGGCGGTTGCGACGAGGTCGGTGAAATCCCCCATGCGCGCCTCGCTGTCGGCCGGTAACGGTTCCTCCCGCGACGAGCCGATCAGAGCAGCACCCCAAACCCTGCCGTCCACTACGATCGGCGTTCCGATCACCGAGCGAAGGCCCATCTCCTCGGCGCGTATCGCGGAGAGACCGGACACGTCCTGGCTATCCGTCCGCCCGGCCCGGCCCGTGAGGTAGACCCGCGCCACGACCCCGCCCTCTGCCAGCGCGTAGCGTTCGCCCAGCTGCTTGGTCGAAGGGGGTTCGTCGTAGTACGCGATCAGAAGCGCCGCGCCGTCGGCCTCGAACCGGACCAGCGCCGAGTGGTGCACGCCCAGGCACCGAGCCAGCTCATAGGTCACCGCCGAGAACACTTCGGACGGCTTGACACCCTGCGCCACCAGTGTTGCCACCCGGCGCAACGCAGCCTGTTGGTCCGCGAGCAACCGAAGCTCGACGTGGCTGGCCTCGGCCTCGCGACGGCGTTGTTCGGCCTCGGCTGTGCGTAGTCGCGCCTGGCCGACAAGAACGTTGGCGAGCAGCGCGACCGGCAGGAAGATCACGATCGCGACCCAGTCCGCCTTCTCGGTCGGGATGAACCCGTCGGTGCCGAGATGGAAAACCATGTAGACGACCGCGCTGGCCAGTGTCGTCAGCACCGCCAGCCCAAATCCCCAGCCGGCGGACACCACCAGCACACCGAGCATGAACAACGCACCGAACGCGTTGTCGGGGGCGAACCGCTTCAGCACAAACACCAGCAGCGTCTCGAACACAATCAGGCCGACGGCGACCACAATGCCCAGCCACAGCGGCGGGGGCTTGGGGCGCAGGACCCACGACAGCACACGCGCGCGCAAGCGGGGCGGACCCGCCTCCACGACGGAAGGGGCCGCTGCGGAATTCTCCTTCGTCATTTGTGGTGACCAATTGGCTGAACCGATGACCCTGCCGTCGACGCTACATCTGCTGGGCGAGGGGCATGTCCATGTCGAACACCCGGGCGTGCAGGACGGTCCGGTTGCGCAGTGCGGCCCGCACCGCGCGGTGCAGCCCATCCTCGAGGTAGATAACCCCACGCCACCGCACGGCATGCGGAAACAGGTCGCCGTAGAAGGTGGAGTCCTCCGACAGCAGGCGGTCCAGCGCCAGCACCGTCGTGGTGGTCACCAGCTCGTCGAGGCGAATCTGCCGCGGCGGTATCTGTGACCACTGTCGATGCGTCAGTCCGTGGTTGGGGTACGGCTTGCCATCCCGGACGCCCTTGAAGATCACCTACCAGAAATCCTTCGACTCTTCACCACTGGCGATGGCTTCACCATGAACAGAGGTTAGTCGCAACAGGTCCATCCGCCACGCGAACAGCGGCGCGGAGGCGTTGCCCCAGCTGATAACCGTAAAATGGATGCGATTGGGAGGTGAACAATGAGTAGTGCCGACGACCGTCGGTTCGAGGTGTTGCGCGCCATCGTCGCCGACTTCGTGGCGACCAAGGAGCCGATCGGCTCGAAGTCGCTCGTCGAACGGCACAACCTGGGCGTGTCCAGCGCGACGGTGCGCAACGACATGGCCGTTCTCGAGGCGGAGGGCTACATCACCCAGCCGCACACCAGCTCCGGCCGGGTGCCGACGGAGAAGGGCTACCGAGAGTTCGTCGACCGGCTCGAAGACGTCAAGCCGCTGTCTGCGTCGGAGCGGACCGCGATCCTGAGGTTCCTGGAAACCGGTGTCGACCTGGATGATGTGCTGCGCCGGGCGGTACGGCTGCTGGCGCAGCTGACCCGTCAGGTGGCGGTGGTGCAATACCCGACGCTGTCCACCTCGAGCGTCCGGCACCTCGAGGTCGTGGCGCTGACGCCGGCCCGACTTCTGTTGGTGGTGATCACCGATTCCGGCCGCGTTGACCAGCGCATGGTCGAGCTCGGCGACACCATCGACGAACACGAGGTCAGCCAGCTGCGCGAGCTGCTCGGCCAGGCGCTGGAAGGCAAGAGGCTCGCGGCGGCGTCGGTCGCGGTATCGGATCTGGCCGTCCATCTGGACGGCAGCGGCGGCCTCGGCGACGCCATCGGCCGGTCGGCGACGGTCTTGCTGGAGTCGCTCGTCGAACACAGCGAGGAGCGACTGCTGCTGGGCGGCACCGCCAATCTGACCCGCAACACCGCCGACTTCGGCGGGTCGCTGCGGTCGGTCCTCGAAGCGCTCGAGGAGCAAGTCGTTGTGCTGCGGCTGCTCGCCGCGCAGCAGGAGGCGGGCAAGGTCACCGTGCGCATCGGGCACGAGACGGAGGCCGAGGAGATGGTGGGCACTTCAGTGGTGAGCACCGCGTACGGCAGTATGGGAAAGGTCTACGGCGGCATGGGTGTGCTCGGGCCCACTCGAATGGACTATCCGGGAACTATCGCTAATGTCGCTGCGGTTGCTCTGTACATAGGCGAAGTTTTAGGCAGCCGATAAACACTGCGCACGCGAGGAGCACAACAAACACCGCGCACGCGAGGAGCACAACAAACCGCGGTCAGCGGTAGGGAAGGTCAGGGAGTGGCACGCGACTATTACGGCCTGCTCGGGGTGAGCCAGGGCGCGAGTGATTCGGAGATCAAGCGCGCCTACCGCAGGCTGGCCCGTGAGCTGCATCCCGACATCAACCCCGACGAAGCTGCGCAGGCGCGGTTCCAGGAGATCAGCGTCGCCTACGAGGTGCTCAGCGACCCGGAGAAGCGCCGGATCGTCGACCTCGGCGGCGACCCGCTGGCGACCGCGGGCGCGGGGGGCAACGGCTTCGGCGGTTTCGGCGGGCTTGGCGACGTCTTCGAGGCCTTCTTCGGCGGCGGGTCGACCTCCCGCGGGCCGATCGGCCGGGTCAGGCCCGGTGCCGACTCGCTGCTGCGGATGCGCCTCGACCTCGCCGACTGCGCGACGGGCGTGACCAAGCAGGTCACCGTCGACACGGCGGTGTTGTGCGACCTCTGTCAGGGCAAGGGCACCCACGGCAACTCCGGTCCATCCACCTGCGACACCTGCGGCGGGCGTGGCGAGATCCAGACCGTCCAGCGCTCACTGTTGGGCCAGGTTATGACGTCACGGCCGTGCCCGGTCTGCGGCGGGGTCGGTGAGATGATTCTCGACCCCTGCCACCGCTGCGGCGGCGACGGCCGGGTGCGCGCGCGACGCGAGATCAGCGTGAAGATTCCGGCGGGCGTCGGGGACGGCATGCGGGTGCGGCTGGCCGCCCAGGGCGAAGTTGGGCCGGGCGGCGGGCCCGCCGGTGACCTGTACGTCGAGGTCCATGAACGGCAGCACGACACCTTCGTCCGCGACGGCGACGACCTGCACTTCACCATCTCGGTGCCGATGGTCGACGCGGCGCTGGGCACCACCGTCGCCGTCGACGCAATTCTGGACGGACCGACCGAGATCACCATCCCCGCGGGCACCCAGCCCGGCTCGGTCACCACGCTGCGCGGCCACGGCATGCCTCATCTGCGGTCGGGCGTGCGGGGCGACCTGCATGCCCACGTCGAGGTGGTCGTTCCGTCGCGGCTGGACCACCAGGACATCGAGCTGCTGCGCAAGCTGAAGGAGCAGCGCACCCGAGACGCCGCCGAAGTGAAGTCCACCCAGACGAGCGGCGCGGGCGGCGGGCTGTTCAGCAGGCTGCGCGAAACCTTCACCGGCCGCTAGCGCGGTCATGACTGCGGCCCTCTTCTACATCGACACCCTGCCCGAGGTCGGTGCCTTGGCCGTCGTCGACGGTGACGAAGGCTTCCACGCCGCCAACGTGCGACGAATCAGGGCAGGCGAAGAGCTCGACCTCGGCGACGGCGCAGGCGCGATGGCCCACTGCGTCATCGAGGAGGTCGGCAAAGGCCGGCTGTCGGCTCGCCTGCTGAACCGCTGGACCGTCGAGCCCGGGACTCCGCCGGTCACCGTCGTGCAGGCGCTGCCGAAGTCCGACCGCTCCGAACTGGCCGTTGAGCTGGCGACCGAAGCCGGAGCGGACGCGTTCGTGGCCTGGCAGGCGGCGCGCTGCGTGGCGCGCTGGGACGGCGGCCGGGCCGACAAGGGCCTGCGGCGTTGGCGTGCGGTCGCCCGCGCCGCCGCCCGCCAGTCTCGACGACCGCACATCCCGTCCGTCACAGGCGTGGCGACGACCACCGACTTGGTGAAATGCATCAGCGAAGACGCGAACGCAGTGGTGGTCGCACTGCACGAGTCCGCTACCGAGAAGCTCGCTGACGTGCCGGTGGCACAAGCAGATTCGCTGGTACTCATCGTCGGTCCGGAAGGCGGTATCACCGACGACGAGATCACCGCGCTGTCGGAGGCGGGGGCGAAACCGGTGCGACTAGGTCCGAACGTGCTCCGAACGTCGACCGCCGCCGCCGTCGCGCTCGGCGCGCTGGGGGTCCTGACACCGCGCTGGGATTGAGGGGGCCAGCACGGCGGCCGGTCAAGACCAAGCCCCCATATTCCTGCGCGATGTTTGTTAGCCTCGCTTGCAAAGCCGACCGTGGGCGAAGGGACCCCCGATTCTCCGTGTTCTGAAACGTACGTGGATACCGCTGGTGCTGGTGATCGTGGTCGCAGTCGGCGGATTCGCGGTGGCACGGGTCCGCGGCATCTTCGGCTCACATCAGCTGCCGACGTATGCAGGCAGCATGTCCGACGACGACAACAAGTCCGACCCGAAGCGCCTCGTCTACGAAATCTTCGGTCCGGCCGGGGCGACCGCCGACATCAACTACATCGACGACGAGGGCGAAACCAACCAGGTCAACGGCGCGACGCTGCCGTGGTCGCACGAGATCGTCACCACGGCGCCGTCAATGACGGGAAACATTGTGGCGCAGGGCAACAGCGACTTCATCGGTTGCCGTATCACCTCTGACGGTGAAGTCAAGGACGAACGGACCGTGAATCAGGTCAGCGCCTACGTCTACTGCTTTGTGAAGTCGGCATGAGCACGCGAGGCGACTGCGAGTGAGGATCGCACCGAAGCGAGGACCGGAGCGAGCGGGGAGCCGAGCCATGAATGAAGCTTGCGAGCGAATCATCGGCACGGAATGCGGCCGCCGAGCCTGTGAGGCGGGCGCGTGAGCGAAGCTTGCGAGCGAATCATCGGCACAGAATGCGGCCGCCGAGCCTGTGAGGCGGGCGCATGAGCAACCTGCAGACCCGGCGGCAGCCGTCGTTCCTCGCCCAGTGGATTCGGCGCATGTCGATCCCCATCGTTCTCGGCTGGCTGGCGCTGCTGTTCGTCCTGAACGCCGTCGTGCCCCAGTTGGAGGAGGTGGCCAAAGATAACCAGGTATCGATGAGCCCGTCGAATGCGCCGGCGATGCAGGCGATGGCGACCATGGGCCGCCTCTTTCAGGAATCCGATTCCGACAGCGTTGCGATGCTCATCCTGGAGGGCGATCAACCGCTCGGGCAGGATGCGCACGACTACTACGACGGCCTGATCGAGAAGCTGAGGGCGGACAGCAAGCACGTCCAGCACATCCAGGATTTCTGGGGCGATCCACTTACCGAGTCCGGAGCGCAAAGCAACGACGGCAAGGCCGCCTACGTGCAACTCAATCTCGCCGGAAACATGGGTGAGACCCTGTCCATCGAGTCGATCGAGTCGGTCCGCGCCATTGTGGGCGAGTCGCCTCCGCCGCCCGGCGTCAAGGTCTTCGTGACCGGTGCGGCGGCGCTTCAGGCCGATATGACCCACGCCGGTGACAGCACCATAGTGAAGATCACCATCGTCACCTTCGTCGTCATCATCACGATGCTGCTGTTCTTCTACCGCTCGATCGTGACGGTCGTACTTCTCCTGCTCATGGTCGGCATTCAGTTGACCGCGGCCCGGGGGATCGTCGCGGTGCTCGGCTACCACCACATCATCGGGCTATCGACGTTCGCAACGAACATGTTGGTCTCTTTGACGATCGCGGCGGGTACCGACTACGCGATCTTCCTCATCGGGCGCTATCAAGAGGCGCGTGCGACCGGCGCGACTCGAGAAGAGGCTTACTACGAGATGTTCCATGGCACGGCGCACGTCGTCCTGGGCTCGGGCCTGACTATCGCCGGCGCCACGTACTGTCTCACCTTCACCCGCATGCCGTACTTCCAAACGCTCGGAGTTCCCTGTGCGGTGGGGATTCTCGCCGGTGTTGCGGTGGCGCTGACGCTGAGCCCCGCGATCATCACCATCGGCAGTCGGTTCGGTCTCTTCGAACCCAAGCGCGCGATGCGGATCCGGTTCTGGCGGCGGATCGGGACGACGATCGTGCGGTGGCCGGGGCCGATTCTCACCGCATCGCTGGCGCTGGCCCTTATCGGCCTCGCCGCCCTGCCTGGATACAAGGCCAACTACGACGACACGAAATTCATCCCCAAGACCATCGCGGCGAATGAGGGGCTCGCCGCGGCGAACCGGCATTTCTCGATGGCCCGGATGAATCCGGAGGTCTTGCTGATCGAGGCCGATCACGACCTTCGCAACTCGTCGGACTTCCTCGTCATCGACAAGATCGCCAAGGCGGTGTTCCGCGTACAAGGAATCGCCAGGGTGCAGGCGATCACCCGGCCCGACGGGACGCCCATCCAACACACGTCGCTTCCGTTCCTCATGAGCATGCAGGGCGCGGGCCAGATGCAGAACATGAAGCTGATGAAGGACCGCATGGCCGACATGAAGACCCAGGCCGACGAAATGGGCAAGACGCTCGCGACCATGAAGCGCATGTACGAGCTGATGACCCAGCTGGTCGGTGTCACCCACGGCATGGTCGGCGAGATGGACGACCTACAGGTAACGATCCACGAATTACGCGACCACTTCGCGGATTTCGACGACTTCTTCAGGCCGATCCGCAACTACTTCTACTGGGAACCGCACTGCTACAACATCCCGGTGTGCTGGTCGATTCGCTCCATCTTCGACACCCTGGACGGAGTCAGTGAGCTGACCGATTCGATGGACAAGCTCATCGTGAACATGCACCAGCTGGATGCGCTGATGCCGCAGATGGTCGCGCAATTCGGGCCGATGATCGCGACGATGGAAAACATGCAGCACATGATGCTGACCACGTCCAGCACCATGTCGGGCATGTACAACCAGATGGACGAACTGAGCAGGGACGCAACGTCGATGGGAAAGGCGTTCGACGAAGCGAAGAACGACGATTCCTTCTATCTCCCGCCCGAAGTCTTCGAGAACCCGGACTTTCAGCGCGGCATGAAGGCCTTTCTATCGCCGGACGGCAAAGCGGTCCGGATGATCATCGCGCATCGCGGCGATCCGGTGACACCCGAAGGCCTCGCCCGCGTCGAACCGATCAAGATCGCGGCCATCGAGGCTGTGAAAGGCACGCCGCTGGAGGACGCGAGGATCTCGCTCGGCGGTACGGCGGCGACCTTCAAGGACATGGCGGACGGCTCGAAGTATGACCTGCTGATCGCCGGAATCGCGTCGATCTGCCTGATCTTCCTGATCATGCTGCTGATCACCAGGAGCCTCGTCGCCGCACTGGTGATCGTCGGCACCGTGGTGCTCTCCCTCGGTGCGTCGTTCGGGATCTCGGTGCTGATCTGGCAACACATCCTCGGCATCGAATTGCACTGGATGGTTCTTGCCATGGCGGTCATCATCCTGTTGGCCGTCGGATCGGACTACAACCTGTTGTTGGTGTCCCGGTTCAAAGAGGAGATACCCGGCGGCCTGAAGACGGGCATCATTCGCGCGATGGGCGGCACCGGCAGCGTCGTGACAGCGGCAGGCCTCGTGTTCGCGCTCACGATGTGCTCGATGGTGGTCAGCGATCTGCGCGTCATCGGCCAGATGGGCACCACCATCGGGCTCGGGCTGCTGTTCGACACGCTGGTCGTGCGGTCGTTCATGACACCGGCCATCGCCACACTGCTCGGCCGGTGGTTCTGGTGGCCGATGAACGTGCGCTACCCGCCCGCCGCGTCCGAGGCCGGCTCCGGCGACGTCAACGCAGGTTAAACATTGGGATGGGTCGGTACCCGGCGGTAAACTGGGTATTCAGCAGCAACCAACCAGGCCAGAACCCAGGAAGCAGGCAGAAAACCCCAGGTGACGCCCAGCGAGACTAACGCTGACTCGGACGCAGCCGTTCGCAGCAGCATCAATGTTCCGCCCGACCTCGTCGTGGGCCTGCTGGGTTCCGCCGATGAGAATCTGCGCGCACTCGAGCGCATTCTGGCGGCCGATATACACGCGCGCGGAAACGTACTCACGCTGTCCGGCGAGCCGGCCGACGTGGCGCTGGCCGAGCGAGTGATTTCCGAACTGATCGCGATCGTGGCCAGCGGCCAGCCGCTGACTCCAGAAGTGGTGCGGCACAGCGTGGCGATGCTCACCGGCACCGAGGGCGAGTCGCCTGCCGAGGTGCTCACACTCGACATCCTGTCGCGGCGCGGCAAGACGATCCGGCCAAAGACGCTGAACCAGAAGCGATATGTGGACGCCATCGACGCGCACACCATCGTGTTCGCCATCGGACCGGCAGGCACCGGCAAGACGTACCTGGCGATGGCCAAGGCCGTCCGCGCACTGCAAACCAAGCAGGTAACCAGGATCATCCTCACCCGCCCGGCGGTGGAAGCCGGTGAGCGCCTTGGCTTTCTGCCCGGCACGTTGAGCGAGAAGATCGATCCATATCTGCGGCCGCTGTACGACGCCCTGCACGACATGATGGACCCGGAGCTGATCCCGAAATTGATGAGCGCTGGCGTCATTGAGGTGGCGCCGCTCGGGTACATGCGGGGTAGAACCCTCTCGGATTCGTTCATCATTCTCGACGAGGCGCAGAACACCACCGCCGAGCAGATGAAAATGTTCCTCACCCGCCTGGGGTTCGGGTCGAAGGTCGTTGTCACCGGGGACATCACGCAGGTGGACCTGCCTGGTAGCGCTGGCTCGGGCTTGCGCGGGGCGATGCATATTCTCGATGGGATCGACGACATCCATTTCGCCGAGCTCACCAGCGCCGACGTCGTGCGTCATCGGCTGGTTTCCGAGATCGTGGACGCCTACGCCAGATCCGAGGAGCCCGGGCTGATGAACCGGTCTCAGCGCCGTGCCGGCGGCAATCGGCCCCGGCGATAAGCGGGGCGGACATGAGCATTGAGGTTTCCAACGAGTCGGGTCTCGACGTCGCCGAAGAAGAGCTGGTCAGCGTCGCCCGCTTCGTCATCAGGAAGATGAAAGTTCATCCCGCGGCGGAGCTTTCGATGGTGTTGCTCGACACCGCTGCGATGGCCGATCTGCACATGCGGTGGATGGACCTACCCGGCCCGACGGATGTGATGAGCTTCCCGATGGACGAGCTCGAGCCGGGGGGCCGGCCCGACGCGCCGGAGCCGGGACCGTCGATGCTCGGCGACATCGTGCTGTGTCCGCAGTTCGCCGCCGAGCAGGCCAACGTGGCCGGGCACTCGCTGGGCCATGAGCTGGCACTGCTGACGGTTCACGGTGTGCTCCATCTGCTCGGCTACGACCATGCCGAGCCGGACGAAGAGAAAGAGATGTTCGCGCTGCAGCGCCAACTGCTCGAGGAGTGGGTGGCCGATCAGGTCGAGGCTTATCACCAGGACCGCCAGACCGAGAAGGATCGGCGGCTGCTGGACAAGTCTCGTTTCTTCGACGAGCCGTGAACGGTATAGCCCCGCTGCTCGGCGCGATCGCGCTCATCGGCCTCGCCGGGCTGTTCGCGGCCATCGACGCAGCGATCAGCACACTGTCGGTGGCGCGTGTCGAAGAGCTGATGCGCGAAGAGCGACCCGGCGCGGTGCGGCTGGCCCGAGTGGTGGCCGAGCGGCCGCGCTACATCAATCTTGTTGTGCTGCTGCGAATCGCCTGCGAGGTGACGGCGACGGTGCTGCTGGTGGCCTACCTTGACGGCCGGCTCGGCGTGGGCTGGGGACTGACCGCGGCGGCCGCGATCATGACGGTCGTCAGCTTCGTGGCGATCGGTGTCGGCCCGCGCACGCTTGGCCGTCAGCACGCCTACACCTTTGCGTTGATGGCGGCGCTACCGTTGCAGGCGATTTCGGTTCTGCTGACCCCGATCAGTCGGCTGCTCGTTCTGATCGGTAACGCGCTGACACCCGGGCGGGGATTCCGTAACGGGCCGTTCGCCTCGGAGATCGAGTTGCGCGAGGTCGTCGACCTTGCCCAGCAGCGCGGCGTGGTGGCGGACGACGAACGGCGGATGATCCAGTCGGTGTTCGAGCTCGGCGACACGCCCGCGCGCGAGGTGATGGTGCCTCGTACCGAGATGGTCTGGATCGAGAGCGACAAGACGGCAGGCCAGGCGACGTCGCTGGCGGTGCGCAGCGGGCATTCCCGGATCCCGGTGATCGAGGAGAATGTCGACGACGTCGTCGGCGTCGTGTACCTGAAGGATCTCGTCGAGCGCACCTATTACTCGAACAACGGCGGCCGGGACACCAAGGTGTCCGAGGTTATGCGCCCCGCCGTATTCGTGCCCGACTCGAAGCCATTGGACGCGCTCCTGCGCGAAATGCAGCGGAACCGCAACCACATGGCGCTGCTGGTGGACGAGTACGGTGCGATCGCCGGACTGGTCACCATCGAGGACGTGCTGGAAGAGATCGTCGGCGAGATCGCCGACGAGTACGACACCGACGAGGTCGCTCCGGTGGAAGAGCTTGGGCACAAGCGGTATCGGGTATCGGCCCGGTTGCCCATCGAGGACCTCGGCGAGCTGTACGACATCGAGTTCGACGAGGACCTCGACGTCGACACGGTCGGCGGTCTGCTGGCCCTCGAGCTTGGCCGCGTCCCGCTGCCCGGCGCCGAGGTGACATGGGACGGGCTGCGGCTGCGCGCCGAAGGCGGACCCGACCACCGAGGCCGGGTGCGGATAGGCACCGTCTTGGTCAGCCCCACCAATTCCGAGAAGGGTGACCATGACTGAGCTCGACGCCGAGGACGCCAAGCTGGTGGTGCTGGCCCGCGGTGCGATGGGCCGCGCCGAGGCGGGCAGTGGGGCGGCCGTGCGTGATCAGGACGGCCGCACGTACGCGGGGGCGCCGGTGACGCTCGACGCGCTGGCGCTGACTGCGCTGCAGGCAGCGGTTGCCGCGGCCGTGTCCAGTGGGGCGACCGGCCTGGAGGCCGCCGTGCTGGTCGGGGGATCGGCCGACGACGCCGGGGTCGCCGCCGTGCGCGAGCTGTCCGGGGAGGCCAAGATCATCGTCACGGATCGGGCCGGAACCGTGCAATGACCGACACTCTCTGTGCTCCTCGCGTGCGCGAATTCCGTTCCGGTTTCGTCTGTTTCGTCGGCAGGCCGAACACGGGCAAGTCGACGCTGATGAACGCGCTGGTCGGTACCAAGGTCGCGATCACGTCGAACCGGCCGCAGACCACGCGCCACACCATTCGCGGAATCGTGCACCGAGAGGACTTCCAGATCGTCCTCGTCGACACCCCCGGCCTGCACCGGCCGCGGACGCTGCTGGGCCAGCGGCTCAACGATCTGGTCCGCGACACCTATTCGGAGGTCGACGTCATCGGGCTGTGCATTCCCGCCGACGAGCCGATCGGCCCGGGGGACCGGTGGATCCACGAACAGATCCGCACGGTCGCGCCCAACACCACGCTGATGGCCATCGTCACCAAGATCGACAAGGTGTCCAAGGAGCGGGTGGCCGCTCAGCTGGTGGCGGTCAGCGAACTGGTCGGACCGGAGACCGAGATCGTGCCGGTGTCGGCGACGACGGGGGAGCAGGTCGACGTGCTGATCGACGTGCTCGCCAAACAGCTGCCGCCGGGACCGGCGTTCTATCCCGAGGGGGAGCTCACCGACGAGCCCGAGGAAGTCCTGATGGCCGAGCTGATCCGCGAGGCCGCCCTGGAAGGCGTCCGCGACGAACTGCCGCACTCGCTGGCCGTGGTGATCGAGGAGGTCAGCCCGCGGGAAGGCCGCGACGACCTGATCGACGTGCATGCCAACCTCTTCGTCGAGCGGCCCAGCCAGAAGGGCATCGTGATCGGCAAGGGCGGCGCCAGGCTGCGCGAGGTGGGCACCGCCGCGCGCACGCAGATCGAAAAACTGCTCGGCACCAAGGTGTATTTGGACCTACGCGTCAAGATCGCCAAGAACTGGCAGCGGGATCCCAAACAGCTCGGCCGGCTCGGCTTCTGAGCGCTTGCGCGAAGAACAAACGGCGGCGCTGAGCGCTTGCGCGAAGAACAAACGGCGGCGCTGAGCGCTTGCGCGAAGAACAAACGGCGGCGCTGAGCTACCTGGGCTGGCCGTACAGCGCGACGACGACGGTGCGATCCAGGCTGTTCGCCGACCACACGCCGATCTGCGTGTTGGCGCAGTTCGACATGATGGCCATGTAGTCGGGCCGGTAGTACCACTGGTTCATGATCTCGACGCCGCTGATCGCCAGCGCCGGGTTGATCGCGACGGTTTCGGCGACGACACCCTGGAATCCCGCGGCGTTCGCCCGGCTCTGCGGCGTCGACCCGTCCGACCCGATGTCGCCGTCGAGTGCCCGGTTGTTCAGCACATCGTTGGTGTGCCACTCCGCCGCCAGCTGGAGCTGAAGGTTGATCTTCAGCTCGGTGGTACAGCCGTGCTGGTGCTGGATCGTGTAAACGTTCGCGACCACCCCGTCGTTGAGTCGCTTGTTGTCGGCGGTGGCGGCCGGCGTGCCCGCGATCGCGCCGCCCAGCACGGCAAGTAGCGGGATAACGCGTGCGCAGCGCCGCGCGGAGTCGCTGGTCACGCTCGATGACCTTACGCGAGCTGGTCGGTTTCCGTCTCCTCGATGGGCTCCTTCCACCACGGCTCGGGCTGCTTGGTCACCCAGTCGCTGACCGCCTCCAGCTCGGCGGCGAGCGAGATCAGCAGCGGCTCGCTGTTGGCAGGACCCATCAACTGCACACCGATCGGCAACCCGTCGGACGTGAAACCGGCCGGGATGTTGATGGACGGCCAACCCAACAGGTTCCACGGCCACGTCGCCGGACAGGCGCGGATCATCGCCCGATCGGTGGACAGGCCGCCGCGGTTGTCGAAATGGTGCACCGTCGGCGGCGGAAGCGCGGTGGTGGGCGCCAGGATCACGTCGGCGAGGTTGAAGATCCAGCCGACGCGGCGCTGCGCAGCGGCTTCCCTGGTGCGGGCCTTGCGCAGCACGTTCTCCGACAGCAGCCGCCCCATCCGAAGGTTGGCGACGGTGCGCCGGTCCAGCTCGACGTTATGGCCGAGGCGGTCCGCCCAGTCCAGCAGGCCGGACGTGGACCGGGCCAAAAAGTTCCATGACATCCCCTTGGTGTAGGAGGGGTCGGCATCGACGATCGTGTGCCCGAGTTCGGTGAGCTGCTCGCTCACGGAGTGCAGCGCGGCCCGGATATCGGGGTGCAGCTTGGGGCGGAAGACGTTGAACGGGAACTTGGTCGAGAGCGCGATTCTGAGCGGGCCCGGCGCACGGCCGACGGCCTCAGCCGCCTGCACCGGCGGCGGCTTGTGAAGGTCACCGTCGACGTTGCCCGACGCGGCGTCGAGCACCAGCGCCGCGTCGAGGACGGTGCGGGCCAGCACTCCGTTGACGGTGATGCCGTTGAACGCCTCCGGCAGCGGCCACGTGGAGATGCGGCCCCGCTGCGGCTTGATACCGACCAGGTGTGTCCATGCGGCGGGGATGCGGACGTTGCCCGCGCCGTCCGAACCGATCGCCGCGGTGACAAGACCGGCCGCCACCGCCGCCGCGCTGCCGCCCGACGAGCCGCCCGGAGTGTAATTGGGCGCCCACGGGTTTCGCGTGTGGCCAAACCCGGGCCCACTGGTGAACGGCCACTGACCCAGTTCGCAGGTGTTCGTCTTGCCGACGATGACCGCACCCGCGGCCCGCAGCCTGCGCACGACTTCGGCGTCGACCGCGGCAAGGTGCACCCGGCCCGCCGCGCCGAACATCGTCGGCACACCCGCGACGTCGACGTCGTCCTTGACCGCGATCGGAATTCCCAGCAGCGGAGCCTGTTCCCCGGCGGCGCGCCTGCGGTCGGCCTTGGCCGCGTCGGCGAGCGCCTGTTTCCTCAACACCACCCGAAACGCATTGAGGGTCGGCTGGCTGGCCTCGATTTCACTCAGCGATTTCCGCACCAGTTCGTCGGCGGTCACGGTCCCGCTGGCCAGCCGATACAGCAGGCTGGTGAGGGTGGGCATGGGGGATTTGGATGCGGAGGATTCGGGAGGCACGGGAGGCACAGCCATTAATGTCGAGAATATCCCGGCGCTGCCTACCGCCCTTGTCGGAACACGATGGGAAACTGGTCGGATGCGCCTGTACCGGGATCGGGCGGTGGTGCTGCGTCAACACAAGCTCGGCGAGGCCGACCGGATCGTGACTCTGCTCACCCGTGAGCACGGGTTGGTCCGCGCCGTGGCCAAGGGAGTTCGGCGCACCCGCAGCAAGTTCGGTTCCCGGCTAGAGCCGTTCGCGCACATCGACGTTCAGCTGCACCCCGGCCGGAATCTCGACATCGTCACCCAGGTGCAGGCCATCGATGCGTTCGCCGCCGACATCGTCAGCGACTACGGCCGCTACACCTGCGCGTGCGCCGTGCTGGAAACCGCCGAACGCCTGGCAGGCGAGGAGCGCGCCCCGGTGCCCGCGCTGCACCGGCTGACCGTCGGCGCGTTGCGGGCGGTGGCCGACGGCAGCCGTCCGTGGGAACTAGTGCTGGACGCTTACCTGCTGCGCGCCATGGGGATCGCCGGGTGGGCGCCTGCGCTCACCGAGTGCGCTCGCTGCGCCGCCCCGGGTCCGCACCGGGCGTTCCACATCGCCGCAGGCGGCAGCGTGTGCGTGCACTGCCGGCCGTCCGGATCGACCACACCGCCGCAGGCCGTGCTGGACCTGATGTCCGCGCTCTACGACGGCGACTGGGACATCGCCGAGGCGTCGCAACAGTCGCACCGCAACCAGGCCAGCGGGCTGGTTGCCGCACATCTGCAGTGGCATCTCGAGCGTCAGCTCCGCACATTGCCGCTGGTCGAACGCGTGTACCGGGTCGATCGCGCGGTCGCCGACCACCGGGTTTCGCTGTTCGGGCAGGATGTCACCCGTGGTGATGAAACGGGCGGCCAAGACCACCTACCCACAGCTGCCTCCGGCGCCTGACGACTATCCGACCTTTCCAGACAAGTCGAGTTGGCCGGTCGTCTTTCCGGAGTTGCCACCACACAGCAACGGCAAGTTCGCCCGCCCGCCCCAGCACACCTCGAAGGCCGCCGCGCCCAAGATTCCGGCCGACCAGGTGCCCAGCCACGTCGCCGTCGTCATGGACGGCAATGGCCGGTGGGCCACCCAGCGGGGGCTGCACCGAACTGAGGGCCACAAGATGGGTGAGGCGGTGCTGATCGACATCACTTGCGGCGCCATCGAACTCGGAATCAAGCATCTGACGGTGTATGCGTTCTCGACCGAGAATTGGAAGCGCAGCACCGAGGAGGTCCGCTTCCTGATGGGGTTCAACCGCGAAGTGGTCCGGCGCCGGCGGGAGAACCTCAACGACATGGGCGTGCGGATGCGCTGGGTGGGCTCGCGTCCCCGCATGTGGCGCAGCGTCATCAAGGAGTTCGACATCGCCGAGCAGATGACGGTAGGCAACGATGTCATCACCATCAACTACTGCGTCAACTACGGCGGTCGTACCGAGATCGTCGAGGCCGCACGCGAGCTCGCGCAGGAGGCCGCGGACGGAAGGCTCAACGCCAGCCGGATCAGCGAGGCCACGTTCGCCAAGCACCTGCACCGCGCCGACATCCCCGACGTCGACCTGTTCATCAGGACGTCGGGGGAGCAACGGGCGAGCAACTTCTTGCTATGGCAGGCGGCCTATGCCGAATACGTCTTCCAGGACAAGCTGTGGCCTGACTACGACCGCCGCGATCTGTGGGAGGCGTGCGAGGAGTACGTAAGCCGCAATCGCCGGTTCGGCAGGTAGTGATGGAACTCCAGGGCAGGCTGCGCGCCGTTCTCGAAGGAGTGCTGCCGTGTGAGGAAGAGGAAGACGGCGCGCTCACCGTGCACCACGACCACACGTTCGCCTCGTTGCGGGCGGTGACGATCGCGGAAGGCCTGGACATGGTGTCGCTCACGCAGATCCTGGCGTGGGACCTGCCGCTGGACAACGAGATTCGTAACAAGGTCGCCCAACTCGCGCACGACACGCTGCTGGGCACGGTGTCACTGGCCGAGCAGGTGACAGGTGGCGCCATCGCAGATGTCACACTGCGCTACAACTTTCCAGCCGCCGGCCTGACCGACGAAGCGCTGCAGACCTTGATCGTGATGGTGCTCAGCGCAGGCGCCGATGTCCGTCGGCAGTTGGTTGGCGACTCGGGCGCTTAGCCCGTGGCTGCGCAGCCGCCGCAGACGCCGAAGATTTCGATCGTGTGGCTGACATCGGAGAAGCCGTGCTCGCGGGCGACGTCGGCCGCCCACGTCTCGAGGTGACCGCCCTGCACCTCGACCGTGCAGCCGCACACCCGGCACACCAGGTGGTGATGGTGGTGCTCCGAGCAGCGCCGGTACACCGACTCGCCGGTGTCGGTGCGCAAGGTGTCGACCAGACCGGCCGCCGCCATCGACTGCAGGGTGCGGTACACCGTGGTCAGTCCGATGCCCTCGCCGCGGCGGCGCAGCTCGTCATGCAAATCCTGGGCGGACCGGAAATCGTCGAGGTTCTCCAGCAGTGCGGAGATCGCCGCGCGCTGCCTGGTGGCGCGCACGCCGGGCGCGCTGGCTCACTCGCTCACTCCTCTGCCGCGTGGGTCACCGCGGCGACGACGATGTGGGCCAGGTGGCGATCGACCAGACGGTAGAGCACCTCGCGGCCGGATCGCTCGCCGGCCACGACGCCGGCGGCCTTGAGGATGCGGAGGTGCTGACTGACCAACGGTTGCGGTACGCCGAGCGCGTCGACGAGTTCGTGCACGCAGCGCGACGACTCACGCAGTTGCAGCACGAGCGCGATCCGCACCGGCGCGGCCAACGCGCGCAGCAGGTCGCCCGCGGTGTCGAGGACCTCCCGAGGCGGCAGATCCGGTAGTGGGGCATGGCTGTGCTGGTGGTGGTCGTCGACCTGCGGAGCCAAGGTGGAAACGGTTTTCATTATGTAGGCCACGATACATGCGCGATCACGCATGTCAACGGTATCGCCGGGCGGGGCTGGGCCGTCGCTACGCTGTTGACCCGTGGCGTCCATCATCGACACCGTTGCGAACCTGGCCAAGCGCCGTGGCCTGGTCTACCAGTCCGGCGAAATCTACGGCGGCACCAAGTCCGCTTGGGACTACGGCCCTTTGGGCGTCGAGCTCAAGGAGAACATCAAGCGGCAGTGGTGGCGGTCCGTGGTCACCAGCCGCGACGACGTCGTCGGCCTCGACAGCGCGATCATCTTGCCGCGCGAGGTGTGGGTGGCCTCTGGGCACGTCGAGGTGTTCCACGACCCGCTGGTCGAATGCCTGCACTGCCACAAGCGGCATCGGCAGGACCACCTGCAGGAGGCGTACGCGGCGAAGAAGGGCGTCGACGATCCCGAGTCGGTGCCGATGACCGAGATCGTGTGTCCGGACTGCGGCACCAAGGGCCAGTGG
The DNA here is from genome assembly GCA_963800125.1 of uncultured Actinomycetota bacterium. Taxonomy (GTDB): domain Bacteria; phylum Actinomycetota; class Actinomycetes; order Mycobacteriales; family Mycobacteriaceae; genus Mycobacterium. The sequence goes on from CAWDAC010000036.1 coordinate 154,483, forward strand.
ACCGAGCCGCGCGAATTCAACATGATGCTCAAGACCTACCTCGGCCCGATCGAGGAAGAGGAGGGGCTGCACTATCTGCGGCCGGAGACCGCGCAGGGCATCTTCGTCAACTTCGCCAACGTGGTCACGACCGCGCGCCGCAAGCCGCCGTTCGGTATCGGCCAGATCGGCAAGAGCTTCCGCAACGAGATCACGCCGGGCAACTTCATCTTTCGCACCCGGGAGTTCGAGCAGATGGAGATGGAGTTCTTCGTCGAGCCGGACACCGCCGCGGAGTGGCACCAGTACTGGATCGACAACCGGCTGCAGTGGTATGTCGACCTGGGCATCGACCGCGACAACCTGCGGCTGTATGAACACCCCAAGGATAAGTTGTCGCACTACTCGGATCGCACGGTCGACATCGAGTACAAGTTCGGATTCCAGGGCAACCCGTGGGGCGAGCTGGAGGGCGTGGCCAACCGCACGAACTTCGACTTGTCAACGCACACCAAGCATTCCGGCGTCGACCTGTCGTTCTACGACCAGGCCACCGACACCAGGTACGTGCCGTACGTGATCGAGCCCGCTGCCGGTCTGACCCGGTCGTTCATGGCGTTCCTGGTCGACGCTTACGCCGAGGACGAGGCACCCAACGCCAAGGGTGGCGTCGACAAACGCACGGTGCTCCGGCTTGATCCACGGCTGGCCCCGGTCAAGGCGGCGGTGCTGCCGCTGTCGCGGCACGCGGATCTGTCGCCCAAGGCACGTGACCTCGCCGCCGAGCTGCGCAAGTCGTGGAGCGTCGAATTCGACGACGCCGGTGCGATCGGCAGGCGCTATCGGCGCCAGGACGAGATCGGCACGCCGTTCTGCGTGACGGTGGACTTCGACACGCTCGACGATCATGCCGTCACGATCCGGGAACGCGACGCGATGACGCAGGAGCGGATCGCCATCGACGCTGTGCCCGACTATCTGGCGGTGCGGCTCAAGGGCAGCTAGTTTTCCGCGAAGCCCTAGAAGCGTCCTCCGCCGCCACCCAATCCGCCGCCCCACGAGCCGGACCCACCGTATGACGTCGAGCTCCAGCCGCCGCCCATACTGCCGCCCAGCCCGCCACGCATCGAGCCGCTGAGGATATTGCCGAGGATGATGCCGCCGAGCACCGCCCCCATGTTGGAATTGCTCGTGTTGCCGTATCGCCCGGCATACGGCCCGCTGTGCCTCTTGAACGTCGGCAGCGCCATCGACTGCGCCTGCGACGCCAGCATCGCCGCGCCGTTCGCATGAGCGATCGCCTCGTTCAGGTTGGTCGCTCGCTTTGCCTGCGCGGCCTGCAGCTGTCGCACCGCTTCGGCGAGCCGGGTGCGGGCCTCGGGCCGATGCTGCCGCGGCGCACGTCGATGTAGTCCGACACCGCCCGTACCCGGGACTGCGCGGCGAACAGCGCCTGGTCGAATGCGCGGCTGAGCCGCTCCGCCGCCTCGCGTTCTTCCGCGACGCTGGCCAGCAGTCGGTCCAGTTCGGCGTCGGCGTGGGTCAACTTGGTGAACGCGCCCAATGGATCGGCGGTGCCGGTGCTCTGAGCGTCGGCGACGGCTTGGACCGCGGCGTCTCGGGCGGCGCTGAGTTCGTCGTCGTGCGCGGTGTCGCCCTGTGCCAGCTGATCCCCGGCGGCCTTGATGCCGTTCTGGATGTCGGTGATGGCCGACGGCAGGGTGGCGACCGCACGGTTGATATCCGTCGCCGCGCTGTCGACGGCGTCCAACAGCGTTCGCGCCTGGCCCAGCGCCGACTCCGCCGCGCGGACGGCATCGACCAGCCCGGTCTGGCGTCCCACCGGTCGCGACACCAGGTTGCGGCCGTTGGTGATGTTCTGATCGGCGAAGGTCAGCCGCTCCTTGGCGGTTTCGACATTGCCTGCCACGGAAGCCAATGCGGTATCGGAGAATTGGTTGTGCAGTGCGGCCAGCGCCTGCGCAGACGGTTCCAGCCGCGCGGTCAAATCGACCATCTGCTGGGTCATCGCATCCAGCCGCGTCGGCGCGTTGATCAGCAGATCCCGCAGCTGCTCGAACGCCTCCCGTTGGGCATCGAGCTCGCGGTCGGCCTTGGCCGCCGCCACGATCACCCGGGTCAGCAGGTCGCGACGCTGTTGCAGCGTCTCCGGGACGGCGTCGTCGAGGATCTGGCGGACGTTGAACGCCTGAGCCAGCGTCGTCTTCGCGTTGGTGACCGCCTGGCTGAACGGCGTCGTCTCCTTGTCGCCGAATTCCTCGACGGCCAAAGCCAATTCGTTGTCGCTGGTGCGCACGGCGTTGTCGACGTCCACCACCATCGACTTAGACAGGTCGTCGAGCGCGTCGATCTGGACCGAGGCCAGCGCATTGGGGTCGGCGGGATCCACTCGCCGCGCCGCCGCGAACTCGGCCTCCCGGCGCTTGCGCCGTCGTCGCCGCATCCACAGCCACAACAGCAGCACCAGGAGGACGAGGACGGCCAACGCGACGAGCAGGCCGAACCCGGAGATCCCTTCGCCCGGGGCCATCGCGGTGTTCAGGCCGTTTGCGGCCGCGACCGCGGCGCCGGACCAGTCGTCGCCCCGCAGTGCGGGTTCGATCTCGTTGCGGCGCAGGTCGTTGGAGACGGTGTCGCTCACGATCGCCTTTGGCACCAGGAATGCATAGGCGCGATCCGTGGTGGCGACGGCCAGGATGGCATCTTTGTCGTCCAAGTCGCTGGCGCGCCTGGTGCTTTCGGCCCAGTTGACCGCGCCTTGGCCGGAGAAGCTGTCGACATAGACCACCCAGAGCCTGATCTGACGTTCGTTGTAGAGCTGGTCTACCGCCCGTTTCACGTCGCTGAGCTGCGAACCGTCCAGCACGCCCGCAGAGTCGGTGACGTAGCCGGGCAACCGGAACGGTGGTGTGCCGCCCGCGGCGGGCGCCAGCAGGACCCCGGTGGTCAGGATCGCGAGGACCAGGCTGAGCAAGCGGGCAATGCGCATGATCGTCAATGTAGTGCGATCGCAGGGCCGGGCCACCCGGTACGGGCGAAGACTCCTGGCAGACTGTGCGTCGGTGGCCACTCATCTTGGTCGGCAATACGACCCATACGACGAGTTCGACCGGCAGCGGCTGGTGGTCGAACCGCCGAAGGGTGCCGCCCTGCCAGGCACCGACTCCGAACATCGCACCGATTTCGCCCGGGACCGGGCGCGGGTGCTGCACTGCGCCGCGCTGCGTCGACTGGCCGACAAGACCCAGGTCGTCGGACCACGCCAGAGCGACACCCCGCGCACGCGGCTGACGCATTCGTTGGAGGTGGCCCAGATCGGCCGCGGCATGGCGATCGGGCTGGGCTGCGACCCCGATCTTGTCGACATGGCCGGGCTGGCACATGACATCGGGCACCCGCCGTACGGGCACAACGGCGAGCGTGCGCTCGACGAGGTGTCCGCCGCGCACGGCGGCTTCGAGGGCAATGCGCAGAACTTCCGGATCCTGACCCGCCTGGAGCCCAAAGTCCTTGACTCGCAGGACCGTAGCGCCGGGCTGAACCTCACGCGGGCGGCGCTGGACGCGGTCACGAAATACCCGTGGCGGCGGACTCCCGAGCGGAGCAAGTTCGGTTTCTACGGCGACGATACCGCGGCCGCCGACTGGATGCGGGAGCGGGCGCCGGCAGTTCGCGGCCCTGCCTGGAGGCCCAGGTGATGGACTGGGCCGACGATGTGGCGTACTCGGTCCACGACGTCGAGGACGGAGTTGTGTCGCCGGCCGGATCGACATGCGGGTGCTTGCCGACGACGACGCCGCCGCCGAGCTGGGCCGGCTGGGGGAGTCGAGCGGGATAGGCGGTGCTCTGTCCGCCGACGACCTGGTCTCGGCCGCCGAGCGGCTATCGGAGCTGCCGGTGGTCGCGGCCGTCGGCAAGTACGACGCCACGCTCGCCGCGTCGGTCGCGTTGAAGAAGCTGACCAGCGAGCTGGTCGGGCGGTTCGCCTCGGCCGCGATCGCCGCCACCAGGGCGGAGGCCGGGCCGGGCCCACTGGTCCGCTATGCCGCCGACCTGCGGGTCCCCACGCTGGTCCGCGCCGAGGTCGCGGTGCTGAAGATCTTGGCGCTGCAGTTCATCATGTCCGACCCGCGGCATCTGGACCTGCAGGCCCAGCAGCGGGGCCGCATCCACCGCGTGGCGCACTGGTTGTTGGCCGGTGCGCCGGCCACGCTCGACCCGATCTTTGTGTCGGCCTTCAACGCGGCGGGAGACGAGGGCGGCCGGCTGCGGGTGATCGTCGACCAGATTGCGTCGTTCACCGAAGGCCGGTTGGAGCGTCTGGAACCGGCTCTAGACTGAGCCGATGGCCGGCCGCATTCCCGATCGTGACATCGCGGCCATCCGTGAACGCGTGCGCATCGAGGACGTCGTCGGCGACTACGTGCAACTGCGGCGCGCCGGAGCCGATTCGCTGAAGGGCCTGTGCCCGTTCCACGACGAGAAGTCCCCGTCCTTCCACGTGCGGCCCAACCATGGCCACTTCCACTGCTTCGGCTGCGGCGAGGGCGGCGACGTGTACGCGTTCGTGCAGAAGATCGAGCACGTCACCTTCGTCGAGGCGGTCGAACTGCTCGCCGACCGGGTCGGCTACACCGTCACCTACACCGGAGCGGCGACCAGTGTGCAGCGTGACCGGGGCAGCCGCAGCCGGTTGCTCGCCGCCAACGTCGCCGCCCAGGAGTTCTACGCCGAGGCGTTGAAGTCGGATGAGGCGGCGCCCGCGCGCCAATACCTGCTCGACCGCAATTTCGATGCGGAGACCGCCTCGCGTTTCGGCTGCGGGTTCGCGCCTTCGGGCTGGGATACGTTGACGAAACACCTGCTGCGCAAGGGTTTTGAGTTCAAGGAACTCGAGGCGGCCGGGCTGTCCCGGGAAGGTCGACGGGGCCCGATGGACCGCTTCCACCGTCGGCTGCTGTGGCCGATCCGGGTGTCCAGTGGCGAGGTCATCGGCTTCGGTGCACGACGGTTGTTCGACGACGACCAGAACGAAGCGAAGTACGTCAACACCCCCGAGACCGTGCTGTACAAGAAGTCGTCGGTGCTCTTCGGCCTCGACCATGCCAAGCGAGACATCGCCAAGGGCCACCAGGCGGTCGTCGTCGAGGGCTACACCGACGTGATGGCGATGCATCTGGCCGGGGTGACTACTGCGGTGGCGTCATGCGGCACCGCGTTCGGCGATGAACACCTGGCGATGCTTCGGCGACTCATGATGGACGACAACTTCTTTCGCGGCGAACTGATCTACGTGTTCGACGGCGACGCGGCCGGCCGTGCGGCGGCGGTCAAAGCATTCGACGGCGAACAAAACCTGGCCGGGCAGTCGTTCGTCGCGGTGGCCTCGGACGGCATGGACCCGTGCGACCTGCGACTGAAGTCGGGCGACGGAGCCCTGCGCGATCTGGTGGCACGCCGAACCCCGTTGTTCGAGTTCGCAATTCGCACGGCACTTGCCGACTACGACCTCGACAACGCGGAGGGCCGGGTCGCTGCGCTGCGTCGGTGCGCGCCGATGGTGGCCCGCATCAAGGACCCGACGCTGCGCGACGAGTACGCGCGTCAGCTGGCCGGCTGGGTGGGCTGGGACGACGTGGCGCAATTGGTGGGCAGAGTCCGAGACCAGGCGAAGGGTGGCGGCAGGCGCCCGTCGGCGGCCGGGACGCGGGCCGACCGACCGGCCCCGGCCGCTGCGGCAGTGGCGCGGCCCAATCCGCGGGACCCGACGCTATGGCCGCAGCGAGAGGCGCTGAAGTCCGCGCTGCAGTATGCGGCGCTGGCCGGCCCGGTGTTCGACGCGTTGACGGTGGAGAGCTTCACCCATCCGGGATATGCAGCGATTCGGGCCGCCATTGCGGCGGCGGGCGGCGCGTCGGCAGGCGCCTCTGGTGGGGAATGGATCGATGCGGTGCGCCAGCAGACCGGTTCGGAGGCGACCGCGAGCCTGGTCAACGAGCTCGGCGTGGAATCGATCAGTGTCGAGGACGACGACAGGCTGCCGCGCTACATCAGTGGAGTGCTCGCCCGTCTGCAGGAAGTGGCGGTCGGTCGCCAGATCGCCGAGGTCAAATCCCGGCTGCAGCGCATGTCGCCGGTGGAGCAGGGCGACGAATACCATGCGCTGTTCGGCGACCTGGTCGCGATGGAGGCATATCGCCGCAGCCTGCTGGAACAGGCCAGTGGCGATGACCTTACTGCGTAACCTGTCGCGGCACGTTAAGGTGTAAACGCCCTAGGCCCACTGGTGAAAGGCAAGCAGGTGGCTTCGAAAAGAACTCGTCGGTTGATCGCTGTCAGCGCTTTCGCGGTCGCCGCCGCGGCGGGACCGGCTTTCGCCGCGACCATGATTTCGACCGCTGCGCCCCAGGATTACCAGGCCTATCCCGGTCGAATGCCTCGCTTGGTTCGGCAATCAAGAGGACGGGAAGTGCCTGTGCTACTCGAACGGCCAGCCGATCAATGCCGGCACGCCCTGTATCGGCAGTCGGGGGCTCTGAGGGCAACGGCATCGGGGTCAACACCGGTCCGCTGCTGCCCGGCCAAACGATCAATCAGCCCATCGGTTAGCGCTCATCCGCCGTCGGCGCCGCCTGCGGCTTGAGCACCGCTGTGTCGGCGTCGATCGGCGTCAACGACACCATCTCCGGGTCCGGCGATACCCGATTGGCTATCTTGCGGCGTCCGGCCGTGATCACGGCCTTGGCCGCCGGGCTGTCCGTCACGGCGCGATACGTGCCGACGATCTGCTCATACCGGCGCCGGCCGGCCTTGGAACCCAACACATAGCCGACGGCCAATACGACGACATACCCGAACACAGGGCCCCTCCCAGACGACGGTGCGTTGGTGTCCATCCTGCCTCACGGCCAGGGGTGCGTGCCGGGGCGGGAGAGTATTGGCGACTCAACCTGCCGGTAGGCTAAAGTCTTCACTTGCCCGCGGCGGCGACCGCGCGCAGAGCCAATCCCCTGTAGCTCAATTGGCAGAGCATTCGGCTGTTAACCGAAGGGTTGCTGGTTCGAGTCCAGCCGGGGGAGC
>CAWDAC010000037.1:0-81385 GCA_963800125.1 uncultured Actinomycetota bacterium
GAGCCGATGACGGGAATCGAACCCGCGTATTCAGCTTGGGAAGCTGATGTTCTGCCATTGAACTACATCGGCCTGCTCGGCTTACGCCAGTGATCACGAAGGCTAACACTTGAGCGGATACGCTCGTCGCGTGCTGCTCTCCGATCGTGACATCCGGGCCGAAATCGCCGCCGAGCGGCTGGGCATCGATCCGTTCGACGACAGCCTGGTGCAGCCGTCAAGCGTTGACGTCCGGCTGGACAATCTCTTCCGTGTGTTCAACAACACCCGCTACACCCACATCGACCCGTCCATTCAGCAGGACGAGCTGACCAGCCTGGTCCAGCCGCAGGACGGCGAGCCGTTCGTGCTGCACCCGGGGGAGTTCGTGCTTGGCTCCACCCTCGAGTTGTGCACTCTGCCCGACGATCTCGCCGGCCGGCTGGAAGGCAAGTCGTCACTCGGTCGACTGGGGTTGTTGACCCACTCGACGGCCGGGTTCATCGACCCGGGGTTCAGCGGCCACATCACGCTCGAGCTGTCCAACGTCGCCAACCTGCCGATCACACTGTGGCCGGGAATGAAGATCGGTCAGCTCTGCCTGTTGCGGCTGACCAGTCCGGCCGAACATCCCTACGGCAGTGCGAAAGCGGGTTCGAAGTATCAGGGCCAGCGCGGTCCGACGCCATCGCGCTCGTACCAGAACTTCATCAAATCGACGTAGGGGGCACAGCAGCATGGATGAAGCGGTTGTACAGCTCCAAGCCGAGCACGACGCTGTCGGCCGCCGACCGGCACCTCCTGCCACTGCTGGACGGCACGCGTGATCGCGACGCGCTGATGGAGGCACTGCTGCCACTGACGCGGGAGGGCATGATCCAGTTCGAGCGCGACGGCACGGTCCTGTCCGATGAGGCGGACGTTCGCGAGGCCCTGGCCGCGTACATCGACAGCGCGCCGCAGCGGCTGGCGCAACTGAAGCTGGCACGCGTCAGTGATGAAGGAAGTTGAACCGCGGCGCTCCCGTTTCCGTTGTCGCGGGTAGGGTCTAAGTACCGGCGCCGGCGGGCATCCTGCCGTCGCGATCCGGCCAGGACTTCACCGCCATCAGCAAACGCGGTTGGTTGTAACGCCCGACCTGGCAGTGGCGATGAAGTATGTAGTTGTCGGCTCGTGCGGTATGAGCGCGCAACGACGGTCTAGACGGTGTAGCAAACAATTTGGAGGGGTCAGTGGACATCGTACTAGGTGTGTCGATGACACCTACGACGGTCCGCATGGTGCTGGTCGAGGGCGAAAAGGCCGACGGTGTCACCGTCGACCACGATGTCTTCGACATCAATGCCACTGAAGGCTCAGCAACCTCGAGCGCGGCCGATCAAGTGGCCGCTGCGGTGCTCGGTACCCAGGAGAGTGCCGCCGCGAGCGGCCACCACCTGAAGTCGATCGGCGTGACGTGGACGCACCATTCCGACGCCGCCGCACTGCGGGACACCCTCGCGGCGCGCGGCGTCGAGGACGTCATGCTCGTCTCCGCGACGCACGCCGCCGCGGCGCTGGCCCAGGCCGTCGGCCGGGCGGTCGGCTACGACACCACGGCGTTGCTGTTCATCGAGAAGGACACCGCCACCCTTTCGGTCGTGCAGACCGACGACGGGTCGGTGGTCAAGGTGCTCAGCCGCGACCTCCACGACTCGGACGCGATGGCGGTGCTGACCGAAATGGCCGCCGCGGTCGACTCAGCGGAATCGCCGCCGCAGGGCATGTTCGTCGTCGGCTCCGGCGTCGACGTCAGCTCCGTGAAGGCCCACCTGGAGAACCTGGTCGCCCTGCCCGTCAGCGCGCCCGAGGTACCGGAACTTGCCCTCGCCCGCGGCGCGGCACTCGCTTCGGCGCATGCGCCCGAACTCGAGGCGTCCACCGCAGGCCTCGCCTATTCGCAGGACCCCGACGGAACGACCGCCGGCAGCGCCTACGCGGTCGAACTGGCCGGCGCGGCCACGCAGCTGGCTCCGGTCGGTGCCCCGGCCGGGTATTCCGCAGCCGCATATTCCGAGGAGCTCGAACCCGAATCCGATCTGGATGTGGACTACGCGGGCTATGCGGACGAGAGCCGCAAGCCTTTCCTGCTCGTCGGCAGCGCGCTGACGTCGATCTTCGTGGTTGGGGTTGTCGCGCTGGTGATTTCGTTGGCGGTCAGCATCCGCCCGACGGTCGATCAACGGCCCAGCCCGGGCGAGACGCCGGTGATTCCAAGCCAAGCCGCGCCAGCCCCTGCGCCCGCGGAGGAGTTGGCGCCCGCCGCTCCGGCCGCGCCTGCGCCTCCGCCGCCGGCGCAAACCATCGACGCGCCCGTGCCGGTGGTGCAGCAGGCCCCTGCGCAAGCGCCACGGACTGTGTTCGTCGAGCAGCCTGCGCCCGCACCCGCGGCACCTCCGCCTCCGCCTCCGGCCGCACCGCCGCCCCCGCCTCCCGCGGCCCCGCCGGTTCCTGTCCCGGCGCCGATCCTCAATCCGCCGGTCTACTACCCGCCGCGGGCGCCGGTCTACTACCCGCCGAAGCCGATCTGGGTTCCACCGTGGCATAACGACGACCCGCCGGTGGTGAAGCCGCCGTGGCAGCCGCCCTGGGTGCCTCAGCCTCAGCAGCCGCCGCAGGACATACCGGACGAACCGGAGTCGCCTCCTGTGCAACTGCCGAAGCCGGAGCAGCCGCAGTGGCCGATTCAGCAGTCGCCCGGCGGCTACCCGGGCTCGGGCGGCTCAGGCTCGCGCGGAGGCTCGGGCGACTACGGCGGCGGATCCGGTGACTACGGAGACGGCGGAGGTTCCGGCTCGCGCGGAGGCTCGGGCGGCTGCTTCCTTATCTTCTGCAGTGGTGGTGGCCACTAGCCGGTCACCTGTCGTTGGTTTCCTGCTCAGTGTCGCTTAGCAGTTAGCTCATCGCGGCCGCCTATATAGGCAGTATGCGATGCACCGTATTTGGCACGGGCTATCTCGGCGCGACGCATGCCGCCGGTATGGCCGAATTGGGACACGAAGTCATCGGCGTCGACATCGATCCAGGAAAGGTCGCCAAACTGGCGGCGGGCGACATTCCGTTTTACGAGCCCGGCCTGCGAAAGATGTTGAGCGACAATCTCGCTGCCGGCCGGCTGCACTTCACGACGGATTACGACGATGCCGCCGAATTCGCCGATGTGCACTTCCTCGGCGTCGGAACACCGCAGAAGAAGGGCGAATACGGCGCCGACCTGCGTCATGTGCACGCTGTCATCGACACTTTGGTGCCGAGGCTGCGACGGTCGGCGGTGATTGTCGGCAAGTCGACCGTGCCAGTGGGCACCGCCGCGGAACTCGGCGCTCGCGCACGCGGACTGGCCCCCGACGGCCTCGATGTCGAAATCGCCTGGAACCCTGAATTTCTCAGGGAGGGCTTTGGGGTTCACGACACCTTGCATCCGGACCGCATCGTGCTTGGTGTGCAGCCGGATTCGGTACACGCCGAGGCGGCGATCCGCCAGCTGTACGCCCCATTACTGGACGAGGGCGTGCCGTTCCTGCTGACCGATCTGCAGACCGCCGAGCTGGTCAAGGTCTCGGCGAATGCGTTTCTTGCGACCAAGATCTCGTTCATCAACGCGATCTCCGAAGTGTGTGAAGCCGTCGACGCCGACGTCACGCTGCTCGCCGACGCGCTCGGTTACGACCCGCGAATCGGCCGCCGGTTCCTCAACGCCGGGCTCGGATTCGGCGGGGGTTGTCTACCCAAGGACATCCGCGCGTTCATGGCGCGGGCCGGCGAGCTCGGGGCCAACCATGCGCTGACGTTCCTGCGCGAGGTGGACAGCATCAACATGCGCCGCCGGACCCGGATGGTCGAGCTGGCGACGAAGGCGTGCGGCTCGCTGCTCGGTGCCAACGTCGCCGTGCTGGGCGCGGCGTTCAAACCCGAATCCGACGACGTGCGTGACTCGCCCGCCCTGAATGTGGCAGGCATGCTGCAGCTCAACGGCGCGACGGTGAATGTCTACGACCCCAAGGCGATGGAGAACAGCCAGCGGCTCTTCCCGACGCTGAACTACTCGACGTCGGTGGTCGAGGCCTGTGAACGCGCCGACGCGGTTCTGGTGCTCACCGAATGGCGCGAGTTCGTCGAGCTTGACCCGGACGACCTGGCCGACACGGTGCGCGCCAAAGTCGTTGTGGACGGCCGCAATTGCCTTGACTCGGCGAAGTGGACCGAGGCCGGCTGGCGGGTGTTCGCCCTCGGTAAGACTGCCGCTGTTTGACGCTTGTAGAACAACGTCGGCGGTCGTAAGCTCGTCGGCATGAGGCAGCGGATACGGTGGCTGGCCGTACACGGGGTAATACGGGCGATGTCCAAGCTCACGGCCCGTCGCGGGGATCCTCAGGGCCGGCTGATCGCCGACCCGACCGTGCGGGCCAATCCGGTGGCGTTCAGCGACGAACTGCGCGCGCAGGGGCCGATCGTGAAATGCCGCTTCGTGTGGATGACCGTCGACCACAAGATCGCCAATGACCTGCTGCGGTCGGACGACTTCCGAGTCATCGCGATGGGGTCGAACCTGCCTAAATCGCTGCGATGGGTGGCGCGACACACGGAGACCGGGTTGCTGCATCCGCTCAAGCCGCCGTCGATGTTGTCGGTCGAACCACCCGACCACACCCGCTACCGCAAGCTCGTGTCGTCGGTGTTCACCACCAGAGCTGTTGCGGCGCTGCGAGATCGGGTCGAGGAAACCGCGAACACGCTGCTCGATCAACTCGAGGACGGCGAACACTCCGATGTGGTGGACGTCGTGGAGCGCTACTGCTCGCAACTGCCCGTCAGCGTGATCGGCGACATTCTCGGCGTGCCCGAACCGGCGCGACGCCGCATCCTCGAGTTCGGCGAGCTGGCCGCGCCCAGTCTGGACATCGGCCTGACCTGGGCGCAGTACCGGCGGGTCAATCGCGGCATCGAGGGGTTCAACGGCTGGCTCGCGGATCACTTGCAGGGACTACGACGAAACCCCGGCGACGACCTGATGAGCCAGATCATTCAGGCCTCCGACGAGGGCGCTCACCTCAACGACGAAGAACTGCTGGCGACCGCCGGCCTGGTGCTGGCCGCAGGCTTCGAGACGACAGTCAACTTGCTGGGCAACGGGATTCGGCTCCTGCTCGAGACGCCTGAGCACCTCGCCACGCTCGCGGCCAGGCCCGAGCTGTGGCCCAACACCGTCGAGGAGATACTTCGCCTGGAGTCACCGGTGCAGATCACCGCGCGGATGGCGAGCAAGGACACCGACATCGCCGGCGTCACGGTGCGGCGCGGTGAGGGGGTCGTCATTTATCTGGCCGGGGCCAACCGCGACCCGAAGGTCTTCGCCGATCCGCATCGCTTCGACATCGAACGCGACAACGCGGGCAAGCATCTGTCCTTCTCCGGCGGCAGGCACTTCTGCCTGGGTGCGGCGCTGGCCCGCGCCGAAGGGGAAGTCGGGTTGCGGACGTTCTTCGACCGCTACCCCGAGGCCCGGTCGGCCGGAACCGGTAGCAGGCGCGACACCAGGGTGTTGAGGGGCTGGTCGTCACTACCCGTGCGGTTGGGCACACCCCACGCAGTACGGTTGTGACGTGGATTTCCGCGCTGCGCTCATCGACGAGACTGGGGCGTTCGGCGAACTCATTCGCGAGGCCGATCCGGCCACCCGCATTCCGACGTGTCCAGACTGGACGATCAAGCAGCTGTTCCGCCACGTCGGGCGGGGGAACAGGTGGGCCGCGCAGATCGTCGCGGACCGACGCGACGAGGCGCTCGACCCCCGCGAGGTGCGTGAGGGCAAGCCGCCGGACGATCCGGAGGCCGCCATCGACTGGCTCAACGACGGCGCCCAACTCATCCTCGACTCGGTGGACACCGTAGGCGCCGACACCCCGGTCTGGACATTCATCGGTCCTCGGCCTGCGCACTGGTGGATCCGCCGCCGGCTGCATGAAGCGACGGTGCACCGCGCCGACGCTGCGCTGGCGCTCGGCACGGACTACCAGCTGACACCCGAGGTTGCGGCCGACGGGATCGACGAGTGGCTGGAGCGTATCGCCGTCGTGGCGAACGCCGAATCGTCACCGCTGGACGCGGGCCAGACGTTGCATCTGCATGCCACCGACGACGGCCTCGGAGCCGCGGGCGAGTGGACCATCACCGGTGGCGACGATGGGGTCGCGTGGTCGCACGAGCACGGCAAGGGTGATGCGGCACTGCGTGGAAGCGCGAAGGATCTGCTGCTGGCGATTGTGCGCCGCCAGACTGCTGCCGACGGCGGCGTCGAAGTGTTCGGTGACGCTGCCGTCTGGGACGGGTGGCTGACCCGCACCCCATTCTGAGTGGCGTACGTTTCGACCATGACGACTTCGGAGATCGCGACAGTCCTCGCCTGGCACGACGCGCTGAACGAGCGGGACTTCGACACCCTGGTCGAATTGTCCAGCGACGACGTCGAGGTCGGCGACGCCAAGGGCGCCGGGCAGGGCCATGACGCGCTGCTCGAATGGGCCCGGTCGGCCGACATCACCGCCGAGCCGGGCCGGATGTACGTGCACGACGGCGTCGTCGTGGTCGAGCAGCAGATCACGTCCGCGGCGGGTAACACCTCCGCCGCGGCGGCATTTCGGGTCGTGCGCGACCACGTCACGTCGATGTTCCGGCACGCCGACCTGGCTTCGGCGTTGGCAGCGACCGAGCTGACCGAGAAGGACTTTGCGGGCTGATGCGGGGAATCATCCTGGCCGGCGGATCGGGCACGCGTCTGTACCCGATCACGATGGGTGTGAGCAAGCAGCTGCTGCCCGTCTATGACAAGCCGCTGATCTATTACCCGCTGTCGACGTTGATCATGGCGGGTATTCGTGACGTCCGGGTGATCACCACCGCCGATGACGCTCCGAACTTCCGCAGGCTGCTCGGCGACGGGTCGGCGTTCGGCATCAACCTCTCGTATGCGGTTCAGGACCAACCCGACGGTCTGGCCCAAGCGTTCGTTATCGCTGCCGACCACATCGGCACTGATGCTGTCGCATTGGTGTTGGGCGACAACATCTTTTACGGTCCCGACCTGGGCACCAGTCTAAGCCGTTTCCAAAATGTCACGGGCGGAGCAATTTTCGCCTACCGGGTTGCCGACCCGTCGGCCTACGGCGTTGTCGAGTTCGGCACCGACGGCACTGCGCTGTCGATCGAGGAGAAGCCGGCCACACCGAAGTCGCACTACGCGGTGCCCGGCCTGTACTTCTACGACAACGACGTCGTTGAGATCGCGCGGTCGCTGACGAAATCCGCACGCGGCGAATACGAGATCACCGACGTCAACCAGGTCTATCTGAACCGAGGACGGCTGTCCGTCGAGATGCTCGACCGCGGTACCGCCTGGCTGGACACCGGGACGTTCGACTCGCTGCTGGACGCCAGCGATTACGTGCGCACCATCGAGCGCAGGCAGGGCCTGAAGATCAGCGTGCCTGAGGAAGTGGCCTGGCGGGTCGGCTTCATCGACGACAACCAGCTTGCAGACCGCGCGCACGCGCTGCTCAAGTCCGGATACGGCGCATACCTGCTGGAGCTGCTGGAGCGTCAGTAGCAACGTTGGGCTTGGCGAGCACGGCCGCGATCGCTGTGGTCATCGGCACCGATAGCGCGAGCGCGATGCCGCCGACGGCGGAGCGGGCGATCTCGATGGCGACACTCTCGCTGGTCAGCACGTCGCCCAACGACCGGTTGGCCACGCTGAACAACAGCAGCAGTGGCAACGCGCTGCCGGCGTAGGCCAGCACCAGCGTGTAAACGGTGCTGGCGATGTGGTCGCGGCCCACCCGCATCGCGCCGAGGAAGATCGCGCGCCGGGATCTGCCGTCGCCAACCTCGGCCAACTCGAACACCGTCGAGGCCTGGGTCACGGTGACGTCGTTGAGCACACCAAGCGACCCGATGATGAACCCGGCCAGCAGCAGTCCCGTGATCGACACCTGGCCCAGATAGGCGGCGACTTCGTTGTTCTGGTCCTCCGACAACCCGGTGAGGTGTGCGAGCTCGATTGCGCCCCAGGACAATACGGCGGCTAGCAGCAGGGCAGTCAGAGTTCCCAGCAGTGCTGCGCTGGTGCGCAGGCTCACACCGTGCGCCAGGTAGATCACCGCGTACAGGATGGCCGCCGAGGCCACCAGCGCTACCGGAATGGCGGGTGCACCGTCGCGCAGGGCGGGCAGCAGGAACACCACCAAAACCAGGAACGCGACCACGATGCCGAGCAGTGCCCGCAGACCGCGCCATCGGGCGACGGCGACGATGACGACGGCGAACACCGCGGCGAGCACAACCAGCGGCCACGTGCGCTCGTAGTCATAGAACGCGTAGGTGGTGACGCCCGACTGGTCGAGCTGGCGGCTGATTCGGATGTGGTCGCCGGCGGCGAGGGTGGGCTGCCCCGGTCCGCTGCTGAACTCCAGCACCGTCATGGCGTCGGTGTTGGGCCCGGAGTCGATGGCCACCAGTGTGTGCACGCAATCCGCGCCCTCCGTCGCGCCGGGTGTCGGGATCCTGGTCAGTACCGCGCCGACCGAGGGGCCGCCACACTCCGCCGCGCCGGTGGAGAGCACATGTCCGGCTTCGGTCGTCACCGCACCGCCCGCGGCGTTCTGAAACGGCAGCGGGATGTCGACCTTCTCCTGACTCGGCCACAGCAGGGCTGCACCGGCCACAACCGCCATGCCGATGGCCACCAGCACGCCGACGACGATCTTGGCGGCCAATGGCCCCAGCGGAGAAGGACCGCGCAGGGTGTGCGAGTGCGAGTGGGAGTGCGTCACCCCGACGAGGGTAGTGGCGGAAGCTTGCGCCGAACCTTACTGCCGGTAGCCGGTGAGGAAGTTGCCGAGTCGTTCGATGGCATTGGCGAGGTCGCGGGCCCAGGGCAGGGTGACGATGCGCAGGTGATCGGGTGTGGGCCAGTTGAATCCAGTGCCCTGGGTGACCAGGATCTTCTCCTGCAGCAGCAGATCCAGCACGAGTTGTTCGTCGTCGCGGATGTCATAGACCTCGGGATCCAACCGCGGGAAGACGTACAGCGCACCGTCGGGCTTTACACAGGACACCCCGGGGATCTCGTTGAGCTTCGACCATGCGAGGTCGCGCTGCTCGAACAAGCGGCCGCCGGGCAGCACCAGATCCTCGATGCTTTGATGCCCTCCGAGGGCGACCTGGATGGCGTGCTGGGCGGGCACATTCGGGCACAACCGCATATTCGCCAATAGGCTGATGCCCTCGATGAAACTTTCGGCGTGTTCCTTGGGACCGGTGATCACCAGCCAACCCGACCGGTAGCCCGCGACTCGGTAAGCCTTCGACAACCCATTGAAGGTCAGCGTCAGCACGTCCGGCGCCACCGACGCCGTCGCGATGTGTTTGGCGTCGTCGTAAAGGATCTTGTCGTAGATCTCGTCGGCCAACAGCAGCAGCTGGTGCTTCCGCGCGAGATCGGCCATCTGGGTCGAGGATTTCGCGGGTATACACCGCACCGGTCGGGTTGTTCGGGTTGATCACCACAATCGCCTTGGTGCGGTCGGTGATCTTCGACTCCAGGTCGGCGATGTCGGGCATCCAGCCCTGAGTCTCGTCGCACAGGTAGTGGACCGGGGTGCCGCCTGCCAGAGAGGTACAGGCGGTCCAGAGCGGATAGTCCGGTGCGGGGATCAACACCTGGTCACCGTTGTCCAGCAGCGCTTGCAGTGTCATCTGGATGAGTTCGGAGGCGCCATTACCGAGATAGACGTCGTCGACGTCGAACCGGGGAAAGCCATCCACGAGTTCGTAGCGGGTGAACACGGCCCGCCTGGCGCTCATGATGCCCTTGGAGTCCGAATACCCCTGTGCGTACGGCAGCGCCTGGATGATGTCGCGCATGATGACGTCGGGCGCCTCGAACCCGAACGGTGCCGGGTTGCCGATGTTCAGCTTGAGAATGCGGTGACCCTCAGCCTCCAACCGCGACGCATGCTCATGCACCGGACCACGAATCTCATACAGGACGTCCTGCAGCTTCGACGACTGCGTGAACGTACGCCGCGGGTGGTGGCCCGTCGCGTGCCACGGCACTTGGTGGGTAGTCACGTCCACCATCGTCTCATTGATGGCAAATCGAATTTGCCGATCGATACCGGGCCGTGATGTTTCGCCACCGTCAGCGCTTGCCTGGCGGACGTGCACCCTTCGCAATCCCCAGGCCCTTCACCGGCGGTGTGGGCTGCTCGCCATTGCCCTCGCTGGAAGGCTCAGGCGCAGCGGCGGATTCGCCGTCGGCTTCCGGTTGGGGCTGCGGCGCAGCGGGTTTCGCTGCGGGACCGGCCGACGTCTTCTTGGCGCCGGGCCGACGTGCACCCGGCGCGATGCCCAGACCCTTGACTGGTGGCTCGGCCGCGATTGACGCAGGCTCAGTCGCCGTCGACGCTGGCTCCGCGGCGGTCGATGCAGGCTTGCTTGCGGCGGATGCGGGCGTCTTCTTGGCGCCTGGTCGCTTGGCACCCGCAGCGATGCCCAGACCCTTGACCTCGGGCGCGGCCTTGACCGGTTCCGCCGGGGCGGACGCTTCGGCCGCCGGTGCGCTGGCCGGTTTTGCGGGCGCGGCCGGCGTCTTCTTGGCGCCTGGTCGCTTCGCACCCGCAGCGATGCCGAGTCCCTTGGCAGGAGCGGCCGTGGCCGTTTCGGTCAGCTCGGCCGGCGTGGGTTTGTCGGCCGGCTCAGCCGACGTGGCCTTCTTGGCGCCGGGACGCTTCGCACCGCCTGCGATCCCGAGCCCGGTGACGGGCTTGCTTTCCGTCGCGGCGTCGGCCATGGGCTCCGGCTTGGCTTCCGGTTCCACCTCGACGGCCGCAGCCTCCGCCTTCGCTGGTGCCGCTGCGCCTTCCTTCTCGGCCTTCTCTGCGGCTTCCTTTGCGGCAGTGCCCTTCTCCGGCAGCGTAACGGTGCTCTTATCGAGCGAGCCGAGCAGCAGCTGAGCCACGTCGAGGACCTCGGCCTTCTCCCTGCCCATCGCCTCGGCGCGGTCGTCGACGCCGTCGGTCATCATCACCCGACAGAACGGGCAGCCGGTGGCGATCTTCGACGCGCCGGTGTCGAGCGCCTCCTCGACCCGTTCATGGTTGACGCGCTTGCCGATGTGCTCTTCCATCCACATGCGGGCACCGCCTGCGCCGCAGCACAATCCGCGGTCCGCGTGGCGAGGCATCTCGGTCAGCTTGGCGCCCGAGGCGCCGATCAGCTCGCGCGGCGCCTCGTAGACCTTGTTGTGCCTGCCCAGGTAGCACGGGTCGTGGTAGGTGATGTCGGTGCCTTCTCCGCTGACCGGGACAACCGGGACAAGCCGCTTGTCCCGGATCAGCCGGTTCAACAACTGCGTGTGGTGCAACACCGTGTAATTGCCGCCCACTTGCGGGTATTCGCGGCCCAGTGTGTTGAAGCAGTGCGGGCATGTCACGACGACCTTGCGGTCGACGCGCTCGACACCTTCGAACAAGTCGTTCAGGGTCTCGACGTTCTGCGCCGCCAACTGCTGGAACAGGAACTCGTTTCCGGACCGCCGCGCGGAGTCACCGTTGCAGGTTTCGCCCTCGCCGAGCACGAGGTACTTCACACCGGCGATGGCGAGCAGTTCGGCGACGGCCTTCGTGGTCTTCTTGGCCCGGTCCTCGTAGGCGCCCGCGCAGCCGACCCAGAACAGATACTCGTAGCCCTCGAAGGAGTCGACGTCCTTCCCGAACACCGGGACGTCGAAGTCGACCTCGTCGATCCAGTTGGTGCGGTCCTTGGCGTTCTGACCCCACGGATTGCCCTTGTTCTCAAGGTTTTTGAACAGCACGCCGAGCTCGGAGGGGAACTCGGACTCCATCATCACCTGGTAGCGGCGCATGTCGACGATGTGGTCGATGTGCTCGATGTCCACCGGGCACTGCTCGACGCATGCACCACAGGTGGTGCAGGACCACAGCACGTCGGGGTCGATCACGCCGAGTTGCTCGGCGGTTCCGACGAGCGGGCGGGTGGCCTGTTGCGGGCTGTCCGCGGGCACGCGGCCGAATCCGGACTCCGGCACGTGGTGCTCTTCGTCGTGCTTGGTCTCGATGAAGCCGCCCTCGGCCGACTCGAGCTCCTTCCCAACGGATTCCTCGCCGGGAATGTCCTTGTTGCCCAGAATGTATGGCGCTTTGGCGAACATGTGGTCGCGTAGATCCATGATGACGAGCTTTGGGGACAGCGGCTTGCCGGTGTTCCACGCCGGGCACTGTGACTGACAGCGACCGCATTCCGTACACGTGGTGAAGTCGAGGTAGCCCTTCCAGGTGAAGTCCTCGATCTTGCCGCGACCGAACACCGCGTCCTCGGCCGGATCGTCGAAGTCGATCGGCTGCCCCTTGGACTCAATGGGCAGCAGCGGGCCGAGGCCGTTTGGCAGCCGCTTGAAGGTGACGTTCAGCGGCGCAAGGCCGATGTGCAGGTGCTTGGAGTGCAGCACGATCAGCAGGAAGATGAGCATCACGCCGATGTGCAGCAGAAGCGCAACTGTCTCGATGATCTCGTTGACGTGGATCCCCAGCGGTGAGAGCAGCGCGCCCATGCCGTGTGAGAAGAACGCGCCCCAGCCGTACGGGAGGTTCTCGGTCACCACCGCGGAGCCGCGGAACAGCGCGAACGTCCAGATGACGTTGAAGATCATGAACAGGATCAGCCAGGCGCCGCCGGTGTGCGACCCGTAGAAGCGGGATTCACGACCGTGCTCCTTGGGCGCCGAGTTCAACCGGATCACCGCGAAGGTGGCGATGCCGAGCAGCACCGCGACCGCGAAGAAGTCCTGGAGGAAGCCGAGGGCGTCCCAGTGGCCGATGAACGGGATGGCGAACTTCGGGTTGAACAGGACGCCGTAGGCCTCGAGGTAGACGCTCGCGAGAATGAAGAAGCCCCACATCGTGAAGAAGTGCGCCAGACCGGGGATCGACCACTTCAGCAGCCGGGTTTGCCCGAACACCTCTCGGATCTGGGTGGTGATACGTGTGCTGAGGTTGTCCTTGCGCCCGTGTTCGTCGCTGGTCTTCTGTCCGGACCGGATGAGCGAAGTCAGCCACAGGACGCGTCGTGCGGCGAAGACCAGCACAATCGCGGTCATTGCCAACCCGATCACGAGCCTGATCAGCGTCTGGGTGTCCACCCGCATGCCTCCCGGTGTCTAAGTTACTCAAGAGTAACTTATCGTTAGTTACTCGCCGGTAACTTATGCTCGATGCAGCTCATAGTTGCATCTCGCCGGGAAAGGCCGCTACACAGGCTGGCCTAACTTAAGTTCCGGTGCCGGTTCCGATACCCGTACCCGGCTCGGGCGGAGTCTTTGCCGCACCGCCGGTGCCGGTGCCGGTACCTGTGCCAGTGCCCGTGCCGGTTCCGCCGGTCCCCGTGCCGCCGCCACCGGTGCCGGGATCGATCGGAGGCGTGCCCGTTCCGGTGCCGCCGCCACCGGTGCCGGGATCGATCGGGGGTGTGCCGGTGCCGGTCCCGCCGCCACCGGTGCCCGGGTCGATCGGGGGTGTGCCCGTTCCGGGATTGGTCGGGGTGCCCGGATCCGTGGGTTCCGGATTCGGTGTCGTCGGCTCAGGGGTTGTCGGCGCGGGAGCCACCGGCTGTTGCGGAGCGGGCTCGATGACCCGCGGTTGTTGCGGAGCGACCCGCGGCTGCGGGCGGGTCACGACCGTCGTGACTACCGGAGCCGGAGCCGGCGCCTGCTCAGCGGGCGGAGGTGACACCGCGACCGCGGGCGCGGGCGACGGCGCGATGCTCGACGAGGTGCCGGCCGGGACGGTGGGGGTATCCCGGGTGAACATCGTCAGGCCGAACGCCACCGCGGCGATCAACGCGGCGGCCGCCGAAAGCCCGAACAACAGAATCGGAACGCGTCGACGCGACTCCTTCTGCTCTTCCCACTCGTCGTGGTTGAACTGAAGCTCCGGCCGGCTATCGGTCGGTTTTGCGTCGTAATGATTCTCGAAATGCGGCTGCGTTCCCAGAGCGTCTCCGAAGTCGTCCGCCTCGACCTCGGACCACGCCAGTGCGCCGACGGCCGTGGAGGCCTGGCCTGACGTCGACGCCGCCGCAGCGACGGTGGCTACCGCTACGGGGGCGACGGTCGTCGCCGTCTCCACGATCCGGCTGCGGTGGGCGACCAGCGCCGCCCCTTCCGCGCCGGTGAGCTGCGGATGCAGTGTGGTGACGACCTTGGCGCGGAGGTGCTCGGACAGCCGCTGGGTGATCAGCGGAATGCGGGCGCCACCTCCGACTGTCGCCACGGCCGAGATGCCCGCCAGCGGAACGCGATTGCGCTCCAACGTATCGACAAGGGCGGCCAGGAATTCATCGAGCGGTCCGGCGATCAGGTCGTCAAGCTCCATCCGGGTCATCCGGACGTTGGTCTCCAGTCCGGGCAGGTCGACGACGATGGCTGTGGCCGTCTCGGCCGACAACCGTTCCTTGGCGCGCCTGCACTCGTCACGCAGCCGGGCGAGCGATCCCACCATCGCGGTGCCCGACGGGTCGGCGTCAGATGCCTCGAAGATTCCGGCGACGACCTTGGTCAAGATCGCCTGGTCGATGTGGTCGCCCGAGAAGTCGGGCACGCGGACCGTCTCCCCGATGGGGGCGTCCTTCGCCGCCGCGTCGACCAGCGTGATGCTGGTGCCACTGCCGCCGAAGTCGCACAGCACGATCACGCCCGCCGACGGCAGCCCAGGATTCGACCGCAGTGCTGTCAACGCCGCAGCGGCATCGGAGACCACCGGCGAACGACTCAGTCCCGGCTTGCTACGCAGTGCGGCACGCAACGCGTCGACCACGGGTGGTCGCCAGTGCGCAGGCACCGTCACCGCGACCTCCGACACCGGCGCGCCGTTGGCAGCACTGCGGGCCAGGCCGTCAAGCGCCTCGGCCAGCAGCGTCTCTGGGCGGTGCTGGGATCCGTCCTGGGCGACCATGGGAATCGGATCGCCGACGCGGTCGACGAACCCGGTGAACATCACGCCGCTCTCCAGCGTCACCGCCGCAGGGCGAACGACAGGGCGTTGTCCGTCTCCGGTGCCGGCAAGATTCGTGGCCCCAATGGCCAGGCCAAGCGAATTGCCCTTGCCGCCTTGCGGATTCGACATGTCACACCTCTGCGTCAGGTTTGGGTCAAGCGGATTGGATCGACCCTAAGGCGCATAGAGGCATTTGCGGATCGGTGCTCACCCCGGTGCTGATGCAGGCCCTTTGGGGGAACTCGATTAGGGGATTTGGACTCGTTAGGGGAATTGTCGCGGACTAGCTCGGCGTGCCCAGCAACGCCCGCAGCATCGACAGCATCTCAGACCGGGATTCCGCCCCGAGCCTGCGCCTGATTCGTGCCACGTGATGCTCGACAGTCTTGGCCGAGATGAACAGCTGGTTGCCGATGTCGCGGTACGGCATGCCCAGCAGAAGCAGTTCGGCGACCTCGCGTTCGCGGTCCGACAACCGCGACGACTGTTGGCGCGACGAGCCGGTTGGCGCTGCGGTAGCGGACGCCGACTCGACGCCGGGTGCTTCGTCGACGGCGGTCGTGAGTTTCAGGTCGCGGGCAAGCTGCAGCATCGCGCCCGATACTCGCCCGTCCGGGGTCTGCAGCGCGGCCTGGCCGGCCAACCGCGTCGCGTCCCAGGTGAGCCCGAACTGTGCCAGCGACCGTGCAGCGGCGGTGACCTCATCGGTGTCGACGTGGTTGGCCAGTACCCGAAGCCACGTCCGGCCCGCGCCCGCGAGTGCCTTCGCAAAAGCACTGTGGCCGGCGGCCGCCGTGAGGGCCTGGCCGTGTGGAGCGACCGCATCTGGCGAGTTCGCCAGAATTCCCGCATGGACGCCTGCCCAGTGCAGCGGCACGGACCACAGCACCGGATCACCCAACGAGTTGAGCAGAGCGAACGCCTCGTCCAGCGTGTGCTGAAGCCGGTCGACCTGACGCATCCGCGCGGCGGCGACCCACAACTCGCCAAGCGGCAACAGCGAGAAAAGGTCGATGGAGTACTCGGCGAGCACTTCCATCGCCGCGTACCAGTGCTTCTGCACCGCTCCGCCGTCGCCGCTGCGGCGGGCGATGGCCGTGTTCAACGCCGCCGCCCACAGTGCATCGCGGCGGTGCAGGGATGCGTCACTGACCGAAGCGGCATCGGCCACCGCCGAGCCCAACTGCCCCTCCTGCATCCGAACCCAACCCAGCAATAACCGGTGCCTATAGGCCGAGGAGGCGTCGTCCTCGCTGCCTGCGCGCACCGCCCGGCCGATTACGCTCCGCGCCCGGACCGGATCGCCGCCGTGCAGGGCGGCCAGCGTGACGAGCGCGGCCGGGCTGTCCGGAGCGACGCCGGGTTGTTGTTGTTCTGCGGTGATGGACTGCCCCAGCCGGGCGACCGCGACCGGGAATGGTTGGTCGAGCGAGAGCAACAGTCCTTCGGCCAGGTTGTGTGCGGCTCGCGCGGTTGACGTTGGCGGGCCGGCACTTTCGGTGCTCAGCGCCGCCCTGGCCGCGTGTGCATCGCCAGCCGCAATCGAGACGATGGCATTCGCAGCGCTGACGAAGGCGTCCGGGTAGGGGCCGAGCCACCGGAACAGATCTGCAGCCTGCGCGGCGCTGCCGTCATGGACCGCGATGCTTGCGGCGATCCGGACCGCTGCCGCCCGTTCGGCTGCATCGTCGGAAGCCAAGAGTTCGTCGGTCAGCCGACCAGCCGTCGTACAGTCACCAGTCATTGCCAACGCGTCGGCCAGGCGGGCGGTGATTGCGGTCGCTCCCGCTTCGGCTGCGGCCCGGTAAAGTCTTGCCGCCCTGGCGGGTTGGTCTCGGCTGCGAGAAGCGAGGTCGGCCAGCGCGTTAGCAAGTCGATCGTCTTGCAGGCCGTGTTCAGCCATCCTCAACGCGAGATCCGATGAAAGCGTGGATAATTCGATCTGCGAGCAGAGTAGGGCGATCTCGATGTCGTGATGCCTTGCAGCGCCGGTGATCTGTGCTATGCCACGGTGGACGGACCGCAAGAATCCCTGGCTGTGGGAAGGCTCGATGAGCCCGCTTGAGCGGGCGCGGTCAACCAACCGTTGCGCCTCTTCGGCATTCAGCCGGAGCGCCGCTGCAACGTCGTCGGGGCCCAGGTCCGGGCTCAGGCTCGACACCAGCAGGGTGTCGAGCACGGGCTCTTCGACTCGGCGCAGCCGCTCGATCAACGCGTATTTGGCGGCCTGCACGATGGCGTTCGCTGCCGGCTCGCCGTTGGGCGATACCGCAGCTGCGATCGCCGGACGCAACAAGAACGGCAGACCCGCGGTCGAGATCAACAGGGCCCGAACGATTTCGGTGGGCGGTGGGGCGCCTATCGCCAGGGCCGCCGCTTCGTTCACCTCGGGCGGGGTCAGCGAACCCAGCGATATCACCGGATTCTGTCGCTCCAGCGCGGTGACCAGCTCCCGCAACGCCGGCCGTTGGGTGAGCGGTTCAGCGGCGATCACGACGGTCGATCCCGGATCCGACACGCGCTCGCCGAGTTGGTCGAGTTCATGGTCGGACAACAGATGCGCGTCGTCGATCACGATCGCGGCTGCCGGATCGTCATCGGTCCGAGGCGCCCTGGTCATCACAGGCACGTCGGCCGACCGCAACGCCGTCCGCACCATAGCCAGAACGGAACTCTTGCCGGTGCCGATGCCGCCCGACACCAGGATCTTGACCGGCTCGGTGGGCGCCGCGGTCAGTGCCGAGACGGCGTCGCGGGCAGCCGGCGGAATGTCGGTGAGTGCTTTTGGCGCGGGCCCGGCCATCGCTGTCGTTCCGCTACGGCCTGTTCGGGGCCTCGACGGGGACCACCGGTTCCGCGGGATTCGGCGCCAAGCCGGCGTTGGCCCCGTCGGCGGGCGGCTCGGGTTCGGGCTGCGGCGGCTGTGGCTGCGGTGCCGGCGGCGACGTCGTGGTCGTCGTTGTTGTTGTCGTCGTGGTTACCGTGGTGGTAGTCGTCGTGGTGGTCGTCGTGGTGGTTGTGGTCGGCGTTGTGGTCGTTGTCGTGGACGAGGTCGACGGCGGGGGAGGCGGAGGCGGCGTAATCACGGTGGTACTCGGCTGGCCGTCGGATCCGGTCACCGTAACCGTCTGCGGTGCAATGGATGTCGGCGGTTGCTGCGGCGACGGTCCCACGGAGAAGGTCGTGCTCGTCTCGGTGACCGGACCCAAGACGTCGCTGCCGCTTGTCAGAGTGATCGCCAAGCCGCCGATGGCGAGCAGCGCGGCGGCTGCCGCCGCTCCGAACAGGATGGGAGGACGTTTGTACCACGGCAGGGGTTCCGGCTCCGCGGCGTAGTCCTGTTCTTCGGGTGGGGCGAACGCCATCGGTGGTCGTGCATCGGTAGGGTCGGAGAAGACGTCGGCGCTGTAATCCTCGCCGGTGTATGGCACTGGCTCGGCGGTGGGAGCATCGTCCTGCGACCACGCCAATGCGCGGAACGTCGCCGACGGGGCACCGTCGGCTGCCGATTCGGCCGCCGCGAGCCCGGCGGCACCGGCCGCCCAGGCCGCCGAAGCAATACCCGTCGGGGCGTCCGGCGCGGCCGCCAACCCGGTGGGTGCATCGGCAGCCAGGGCCCGGTCGGCGAGCAGCGCCGCGCCCGCCGCCACGTTCAGCTGCGACTGTGGCGTGGTGATGACCGGGACGCGGAACTGCTCGGACAGCCGCTCGGTGATCAGCGGGATGCCCGCACCGCCACCGACGGTCGCCACCGCGGCAAGGCTCGAGCGGGTAATGTTGTTGCGCTCCAATGCTTCTTGGGTAGCAGCGAGGAGCCCGGCGAGTGGTTCGGCGATCAGGTTCTCGAGCTCGGTGCGAGTCAGTCGGACGTCGGACCGGAAGCCGGGCAGATCGACAGGCACCACGGTCGCGGTTTCCGCTGAGAGGCGCTCCTTGGCTCGCCGGCTTTCGTCGCGCAGGCGGGTCAGCGACCCGACCGCAGCAGTGCCGGCCGGATCCGCGTTGTTGGCATCGGCAATTCCGGCGATTACGTGATTGAGGACGGCTTGGTCGATCTGGTCGCCGGAAAAGTCTGCATACCGAACGGTTTCACCGATGGGCGCGAAGTTCGCGTTCGCGTCTGCAAGCGTGATGCTGGTTCCGCTGCCGCCCAAGTCGACGAGTGCGACGACGCCGCCGGTCGGCAGTCCGGGCGCCACCTGCAACGCGGTGAGCGCGGCAACGGAGTCCGGTACGAGCGTGGCGGGAACCCCGTTGGGCGCTAGGTTCGGCTTGTCGCGCAGGGCTCCGCGCAACGCACCGATCGCGGCGAGTCCCCAGTGCGCGGGCACCGCGATAGCGACCGGTGCGCCGCCGCCGACCGTGCGGGCCATTGCGTCGAGAGCCTCGACCAGCACGCGCTCAGCGCGGTGGGCGCTGCCGTCTTCGGCGATCAGCGGGACCGGATCGCCGACGCGTTCGACGAAGCCGGTCAGCACCAAACCGGTTTGATTGAGCGCAGTATTCTCCCCCGGAATACCGACCTCCGGCGCACGACCGGAGAACAGCGTCAGCACCGCGCGGCGCATCACGGGTGGACGGCCGATGCGCGCCGCGACCAGGTTGGTCATCCCGATGGACAACCCGAGAGAATCGCTCATGCACACACCCCCTATCGGCCGCCCATCACGATAGCCGCCAACTGCCCGGGGAACATGCGGATCCCCCTAGTGGTGCAAAACCCCTAACGCCGAGTCCCCTAACGCCTTCGCTGCAAGGGCGGGTTTGGCACCGATCACGCCACATCTGCCCCTGGATAGCATCGTGACTAGCCGATGGGCTTTCGCCCAACGTAATCGCGATAAGAAAGAAGGTATGTCATGGCAAACCCGCTACTCGACTTCGTCATGTCGTTGGTGCGGGACCCTGACGCTGCCGCGCGCTACGCCGCTGACTCAGCACAAGCCATCCACGACGCCAATCTTACCGACGTCACCAGCGCAGACGTGAACGCGCTCATTCCCGTCGTTTCGGAGTCGCTGTCGATGGCACCGCCGACCACCGGCGCAGAGGCGCTCGCCGATGACCCGGCTGGCAACGTGTGGGCGAGTGGCGCGGCGACCGCCGCGTTCGACGCATTCGGCGACGAACTGTCGGTCCCGGCATTCGACGACGTGCTCGGCGTCTCCGCGAGTGTGATCGACCAGCCCGACCAGTCGCTGCATGCGGGTCTTGACGTCTTGGAAGACGCCGGTGTTCCGATCGTGGCGGGTGTCGAGGACCCGTCAACGCAGTTCACGGGCGGAATCATCGATGATGCGCCCCTTATTGGCGAAGCCGTCGACACCGACTGGCAGTCCGTCATCGACGACGATCACCAGTTGGACGCCGGCGATTCCGGCTTCGACATCTTCGATTAGTCTCCCCGACACCTTGCTAACGGCGCGGCCACTGATGGCCGCCTCGTTCTCAGGTGCGCGCCGAGCCCTTGCGCGAGCCGCTGAACTGGTCAAATACGTTTTCAGCACATGTTCGCGCAAGTCAACATGGCTACCCCCAACCACCCCCTAATCCCCTAATGGGGCTCCCCCGGGTATCCCGGCATGCAGGTGCGTAGGGAGGGGCGCCGACCCCGTTCCGGCGGGGTTGTCGGGTCCATAACGTAGTCCCCAGATCGCCGGACAGCCCGGTGACGACCCCAACAGCACACACATCCGAAGGGCACATTCAAATGACGAACCCAATCTCCTTCCTGTTCGACTGGCTCCTGGGCCTGACTCGCCCCGGCGCAAACCCCGACGACGTCCGGGCCTTCGTGGCCAACCCGACGCAAGCGGCTTCGCAGGCGATGGGGACCGCGGTCACCCAGGCTCAGCTGACGCAGGCTGCGTCGGCGGTCGTCGCCCCGGGCGCCGTATCCGGCAGCAACCCGGTCCAGGCGCTGCAGCACACGGTCGCCGACAACCACGGCCTGACATTCGCGCCGCAGCGGGTGTTCGCGCCTGAGACGAACACCGACCTCGCCAGCCACAACGACATCGGCAGCCCGCGCGCTGGCGAGGACGTTCAGCAGGGTGTTGGCAACGTCGACCTGGACTTCGACTTCAGCCGTGACATCAACGCATCTGAGGGCTCCGTGGTGAACACCGGCACCGCCGGCGACATCGACAACACGAACGTCAAGGGCGACGGCAACATCGTCGGCGACGACAACGATGGAGCCAACACCGGCGATGTGCATGCCGGCCAGGGTTCCAATGTCCAGACGGGCGGCGTGGGTAGCTCGCAGACGGACGGCGACGACGTCATCACCACCGCGGGTGGGGATGTCGCCACGAACACCGGCAACGGCCAGAACACCCAGGTCGGTGACATCGATGCCAGCGGCGGCGGAGCTGCCGGCGGTGACGGTGGCCCTGGCGGCGGCGGCATCATCGGCGTCGGCAATGACGGTGGTGACGGTGGAGCGGCGACCGGCGGTGCCGGTGGTGGGGTCGTCATCGCCCCGACCCAGACCACCAACAGCAACAACAGCGCGGGCGACGACATCAACAACGTCGACGCCGCAGGTGCTGGCGGTCCGGTCAGTGTCGGCAACGAGGACAACGACTCGGCCGGTGGCGACCAGACCAACGTCGGTGGCAGCGTGGGCGGCAACGTTGACGCCAGCCACGACGACAACTCGGTCCATGAGCAGACGGACATTCACCAGGGTGTCGACGTCGACCTGTTCTGACCGACCTACAACCGCATAGCGCAACTGGCGGGGATTGTTTTCCAATCCCCGCCAGTTGGCACGTCTACCGTTGAATGAACGGCGGCGCCGAGAAAGCTTGAAAACAAAAGGGACACCATGACGCAACCCAATGACCCCCGCAAGGTGAAGGTCATCCTCGAGCTGATCGACCACACCAAGAAGATCGCCGAGGCCAACGAGCGCGGCGACCTGGCCGAGCGGCTCGACAAAGCTCGGGTGCGCATCGCCGATCCGCAGATCCGGGTGGTGATCGCCGGCCAACTCAAGCAGGGCAAGAGCCAACTTCTCAACTCGCTGCTCAACGTGCCGGTGGCCAGGGTCGGCGACGACGAGACCACGGTGCTGGCCACGGTGGTGTCATATGGGGAGCAGGCGTCGGCACGGCTGATCGTGGCGGGACCAGACGGTGCCGAGCCTGAGGTGATCGCGATCTCGCCCGCCGACATCAAAAAGGACTTGCGTCGCGCACCGGAGGCCGGCGGTCGCGAGGTGCTGCGGGTCGAGGTCACCGCCGCCAGCCCGTTGCTCAAGCATGGCCTGGCCTTCGTCGACACCCCCGGTGTCGGGGGCCACGGGCAGCCGCACCTGTCGGCCACGTTGGGTCTGTTACCGGATGCCGACGCGATGCTGATGATCAGCGACACCAGCCAGGAGTTCACCGAACCCGAGATGACGTTCATCCGGCAGGCGTACGAAATCTGCCCGGTGGCAGCGATTGTCGCGGCCAAGACCGACCTCTATCCGCACTGGCGGCAGATCGTGGAGGCCAACAATGCCCACCTGCAGCGGGTGGGGTTGTCCCTTCCGGTGATTCCTGCGTCGTCGCTGCTGCGCAGTCACGCCCTTCAGGCCAACGACAAGGAACTCAACGAGGAGTCCAACTTCCCGGCCATCATCAAGTTTCTCAGCGATAAAGTCCTGTCCCGGGAGAACGACCGGATCCGCGACCAAGTTCTCGCCGAGATTCGGTCGGCCGCAGAGCATTTGACGCTGAAGGTGGACAGCGAGCTGTCGGCGCTCAACGACCCGGACGCCAGGGAACGGCTGAAGGACGACCTGGAACGGCGCAAGGAGGAAGCGCAGGACGCCCTGCAACAGACCGCACTGTGGCAGCAGGTCCTCAACGACGGAATCGCTGACCTGACAGCGGATATCGACCATGATCTGCGCGGTCGCTTCCGGGCGATCACCCAGCACTCCGAGAAGGTGATCGATAGCTGCGACCCGACCCATCACTGGGCGGAGATCGGCACGGAACTGGAGAATGCGGTCGCTACGGCGGTCGGCGACAACTTCGTCTGGGCCTATCAGCGCGCCGAAGTGCTCGCCGAGGAAGTGGGCAGGACGTTCGTCGAGGCCGGCCTGGAAGCGGTCAAAATGCCCCAGATCGACGCGAGGGAGATGGGTGCCGGTCTCGGTGAGCTCAAGTCGCTGGCGAAGCTCGAGGCCAAGCCGATCAAGGCCGGGCACAAGGTGGTTACCGGCATGCGTGGCTCATACGGCGGTGTGCTGATGTTCGGCATGTTGACATCGTTCGCCGGATTGGGCATGTTCAACCCGCTGTCGCTGGGCGCCGGTCTTCTGTTGGGCCGCAAGGCATACAAGGAGGACATGGAGAACCGGATGCTCCGGGTGCGCAACGAGGCGAAGATGAACATGCGCCGGTTCGTCGACGACGTCTCGTTCGTCGTCGGCAAGGAATCGCGCGACCGGCTCAAGGGCATTCAGCGCCAGATTCGCGATCACTACCGGGGCATCGCCAACCAGACCACCCGCTCACTCAACGAATCACTCCAGGCGACCCTCATGGCCGCGAAGCTCGAGGAGAACGAGCGCGCCAACCGGATCGGTGAACTCGAACGGCAGCTCAACATCCTCGGCCAGGTGACCGACCACGCGAACAAACTTGTACCGGCCGCACCCGAAGCGGCTCCCCAACCCGTGGGCAGCACGTAATCCGACACCACGTGGGAGCACATCATGTCGATCCTCGATTTCACCACGGACCTGTTCCGCGACCCGGCGAGCCTCCGGGCGTTCATCGAGGACGCTGATCAGTCACTTCGCGATGCCGGCCTGCCGGACGCCACCCCCGAGCAGGTTTATGACCTGCTGCCGGTGGTCGCCGAATCGATGCCGCCGGAGCACCCGCTACAGGCCGTCGTGCACGCGGCGGATCCCCAAGCGGCACTGCAGGAACTGGACATCGACCGTGTCGTCGAAGACCTCGAGTCCGACGCGCATCTGGCTGGCAAGGTCAAGGCGGAGGGCGAGATGGACGCGGGGGTGGCCGACAAGGCACTGGCGGGTGCGCAGGCTCGGGTCGGGCATCACGCCGAGGGCGACGTCGGTGGCGGCGGTGCCGGCGACCACATCGTGATCGTCGAATCGGTCCAGCATGGCAAGGGCCTCACGGACGCCACCGACGTCGACGAGGACGCGCTGCAGGCCCACTTGATTCGGATCGTCGACGACCCGTCGACGCCGGAGATCGAGGCCGAGATCGAGGAACCCACCGAGGACCACGCCGTCGATCGTGATGTCGATGACGAGATCGACGACCCCGAGGACAGCCACCTGGCGTGGGGTAAAGCGATCGACTGACCATCGACTGCCGTAGACGTCGGGTAAACCCCGTCAGCGGCCCGAGAACCCAGTGAATAAGCTGGGTAACCGGATATGAGCACGAGCGATCAGGTGCGCGCAATCCTGGGCGGCACCATTCAGGCCTACCGGGCCGATCCCGCGTACCGCCAGCGCCCCGACGTCCACAACGAATTGGAGCGGATTGGTCGGCGCTTCAACCAGCCCATCCGCATCGCTCTGGCCGGGACGCTGAAGGCCGGTAAGTCGACACTCGTGAATGCGCTTGTGGGCGAAGACATTGCGCCGACCGACGCGACTGAGGCCACCCGCATCGTGACCTGGTTTCGGCACGGCCCAACCCCCAAGGTCACCGCGAACCACCGTGGCGGCAGAAGATCCAACGTACCGATCGCCCGTAACGGCGGCCTGACGTTCGACTTGGCCAGCCTGGATCCCGAAGACGTCGTCGACCTCGATGTGGAGTGGCCGGCGGCGGAGCTGATCGACACTACGATCATCGACACACCGGGTACCTCGTCGCTGTCGCGCGATGTCTCGCAGCGGACCTTGCGGCTACTGGTGCCCGACGACGGGGTTCCGCGGGTCGACGCCGTCGTGTTCCTTCTGCGCACCCTGAACGCTGCGGATATCGCGCTGCTCAAGCAGATCGGCGAGCTCGTCGGCGGGTCGGCGGGCGCACTCGGGGTCATCGGGGTGGCCTCCCGTGCCGACGAAATCGGCGCCGGCCGCATCGACGCGATGCTGTCGGCGAGGGACGTGGCCAAGCGGTTCACCTCGGAGATGGACAAGACCGGCATCTGTCAGGCCGTCGTCCCGGTCTCGGGTCTATTGGCGCTGACCGCACGCACCCTGCGGCAAAGCGAGTTCGTCGCATTGGAGAAGCTCGCCGGGGTGGATGCCGCCGAACTGGCCAAGGCCATGCTCTCGGTGGACCGCTTCGTGCGCGAAGACAGTGAGCTACCAGTCGATGCCGCTACCCGCGCGGCGCTGCTGGACCGGTTCGGCATGTTCGGCCTTCGGATCTCCATCGCCGTGTTGCGCGCCGGCGTAACCGACTCGGTGGCCCTCGCCGACGAGCTACTGGAGCGCAGCGGCCTCGTCGCCCTGCGCGACGTCATCGACCAGCAGTTCGCACAACGGTCCGATCTACTGAAGGCACACACGGCGCTGCTGTCGCTTCGGCAATTCGTGCAGAACAACCCGATATACGCGACCCCCTACA
The DNA here is from genome assembly GCA_963800125.1 of uncultured Actinomycetota bacterium. Lineage (GTDB taxonomy): Bacteria > Actinomycetota > Actinomycetes > Mycobacteriales > Mycobacteriaceae > Mycobacterium. The sequence goes on from CAWDAC010000037.1 coordinate 25,652, forward strand.
TCATCGCCGACATCGATCCGTTGCTTGCCGACACCCATGCCTTCGAAGAGTTGCGCCTGCTGAGCCAACTGCGCTCGCGTGCAACAACATTGAACGATGACGAGATGGCCTCTCTGCGCCGGATCATCGGCGGCTCAGGCACCGACGCCGCCAGCCGGTTGGGCCTGCAGCCAGACATCCCCTACGACGGTCCGCGCGCGGCGTTCGCCGCCGCTCAGCGGTGGCGGCGCCGTGCGGACCATCCGCTCAACGACCCGTTCACCACCCGCGCATGCCGGGCCGCGGTGCGCAGCGCCGAAGCGATGGTCGCCGAATACGCGTCCCGCGGCCGCTAGTACGCGACCAGCCTGACGGCGTGGGCCTCTTCGTCGGGCCGAATGCTGCCCGCGCTGCTGGACCGCAGCGTCCACGTCGTGACGCGTCCGTCCGGACCGGCCTGTTGTCCTGAGGCCAACGCCTGGCCGATCAACGACCGGACCTCGTCTTCGCGTTCGGGTTCGACGGCGAACAGCACCCGAAGCCGCACCGTGTCGTCGGCACCGCGCCCGGCATCGGTGTGGTGCGGCGCCAGCGGGCAGGGCGGCTCGTGTTCCCAGTGCCCGCACAGCGCAACGGTGATCGCGCCGCCGGGCGCAGCGGGATCGCCGTCGGGGCCGAGAACCAGGACGGCGTCATGGGCGAACGCGCTGCGTGCCGTGGCTATCCCCCTGGCAGCGGGATTGGCGGGACTTGTGGGATGTTCGACGGCGGCGAGGGCTTGCGGTACCAGGGCACCGGCGGCTCGGGCGGCGGGCCTGGCTGCCTGCCATAGCCGCTCTGATCGCCGTAGTTGGCCGCGTATGCGGTGGGCTCGTCGTCCGAGTAGTAGTTCGGGTCGTCGGGAGGTCCGTATCGCGCCACGGGCACCGATAGTAGGCGCGGTGGGCGCTCAGCCGACCGGCCGGGGCAGCAGCGTGCGTGTCACGTTGGTGCGCGGCATGCGTCGGGGAGTGCGAGTGATGGGCCCGTCGTCGTCCTCCCGCTGGCGAGGAGCAGAAGACGATTCGCTGCTGCTGGTGCTGGACGAGTCCGAGGTGGTCGTCGGTGTGTTGATTTCGGTGGTGGACAGCGGAGCGGTGCTGGTGATGGTCGCGGTCGTCGTCGGGGTGGACGTGGGCGTCCGGGAGGCGGTCGCCGAGAACGAGGGGTCGACGAAGTTGAGCGGCACGTCCGCGGGCTCGTCCTCTCCGGTCACGAACATGACCGCGGCGACGAGACCGGCGATGACGGCCACGCCGACGGCGCTCGCCCCCAGCACCGCGCGCGTCGAGTTGTGCCAGGGCTCCGACGGCTGGTCGCCGCCGAACTCGTCGACGAATTCGTCCTCGTCGAATTCGTCGTCACCGTCGTTCACGGACACCGATATTAGACCCGGGACCTGCGGGAACGCCGGGTCAGCCGAGTTGAGGGACCACTTCGGCGGCGAACAGCTCCAGGTGGTCCAGATCGGACATATCCAAAAGCTGCAGGTAGACGCGCTGCACGCCGATCTCGGCGAACGACCCGAGCTTGTCGACGATTTCATTGGGTGTGCCCGCCAGGGGCGAATTGGTGCGCAGCTCGTCGACCTCGCGTCCGATTGCCGCAGCGCGCGCTGCGACCTGCGCGTCGTCGCGTCCGGCGCAGACCACAAACGCCGCCGAATACGTCAGCGAGTCCGGCGACCGCCCGGCGTCGGCCAGCGCAGCGCGGACGCGGTCGTAGCTGGCCTTGGCCATGTCCAGCGGCATGAAAGGGGCATTGAACTCGGCGGCGAACTTCGCGGCGAGGGCCGGCGTCCGCTTGGCGCCCGCACCGCCGACGATGATCGGCGGGTGTGGCCGCTGAACGGGCTTGGGCAGCGCGGGCGAGTCGGCGACGGTGTAATGCCTTCCGGCGTAGTCGAACTTCTCACCCACCGGTGTCGTCCATAGCCCGGTGATGATGTCCAGCTGCTCGCGCAACCGCTCGAACCGTTCGCCCAGCGGTGGGAACGGTATGGCGTAGGCCCGGTGTTCGGCCTCGAACCACCCTGCGCCGATGCCCAATTCGACACGGCCGTCACTCATCTCGTCCACCTGGGCCACCGAGATCGCCAACGGACCGGGGCTAGCGGAAGGTGGCCGAGGTGACCATGGTGCCCAGCCGAATCGAGGTCGTCTCACGGGCGATTCCGGCGAGCGTGACCCACGAGTCGGTGGGTCCAGGCAGGCCGTCGCCGCTCATGGCTACGTAGTGATCGGACCGGAAGAACGCCGAGTAGCCCTGTGCCTCTGCGGCTCTGGCGACGGCGAGTTGGTCGGCATAGGTGGCGCCTTGCTGGGGTTCGACGAACGCGCGAAAGTCCACGAGTTCCAGCCTAGAGGCGCCGACCTGGTCAGTAGGTTTCGACCTTCTCGATGCTGACGAACATGCCGTGACTGGTGCGCTGATTGGTGAATCGGGTGCCGTCGCTGGTCGCCACGATCGTCCAGCCGACCGCCGTGTAGGTGCGGTAGTCGATGGTCTCGACCGGGATGTCGCCCAAGTTGCCGACGATCCATTCCACATTTCCGTCGGCGGAGAGGTTCACCCCGTTGGCCCGCACACCGTCCCGCATGGGCGTGTTGGTGAACGGCGCTTCGCAGCCGACCGCCTGCTCGTCGATCTGACAGCGGGTCTGGCCAGACTTCGTTTCGATGAAGACGTAGCCCGACTCGTCCGGCGGCAGCTGTTCGGCGCCGGCCGGGGGACCGGCGGTGGCGGTAGGTGGCTTCTTCGACGGCACGACCGTGGTCGGCGGCTTGGCGGTTGGCCTGGACGTCGGGAAGCTGGGTTCGGTGGGCGATTTGGAACTCGTGACGGGTGTGCCCTCGATGCCGGACTGGCAGCCTGCCGCGAACCCACTCAACACCAGCAAGGTGCCGGCGACCGCCAGCCGGGCCCTGCCCGGTGCCGCCACGGCTGTCATCGAATCATCGCGGCGTAACCGTCCGCCAGCCCGCGCAGCTGCGCGGCACCATCGCCGGTGAACGACGAACCGTGCATGATCGCCAGCGTGGTGGGGTTCAGCTGCGCGAGCTGCTCGAGCGTCGGGCCGAGGTTCGTCGTCAACCCGGTCGCGTGGAATACCTCCTCGGCCTCCATTGCCGGTGCCACGCAATCGGACTCGGTCAGCGCAGGGCACTTGCCGGCATGGGTGAGCAAGTCACCGGAGAGCAGCGTGGCGGTGGTCTCGTCGAACCAGAGGCCGGCCTCCCAGTTGTGCGGAACGTGGGGCGTGGGGATGAAGCGCAATCGGTGCCCGCCGGTGTCGAGCGGCTCGTCGGTTGCCACCACCGGCGGCCGGTCGCAGATGTCGATCAGCGAGATGGCACATGCCAACGGGCCGTGGATGACTTCGGCGTTGGGCGCTGCCTCCAGCCACATGTTCACCGATCCGCACTCGTCGGCTTCGACGTGGCCGAACGAGATCCAGCGCAACTTCTCCAGCGGAATGATCTTGGCGACCGCCGCAGACACCAGCGGGAACAACTGCCGGTGGCCGCAGTGGAACAGGAACGGCTGGTCCCCGTTGAGCAGGAACTGGTTCATGGTGAAGCCGTGCTCGGTGATGTCCGGTATCCAGGTGGACAGCCTGAAGATGCCGGCCCCGATTTCATCGACTGTGGTGTCCATCGGTACATCGTCCACCTGCCACCGGCAAACTACGGAAATCGGGAACAAACCGCGCTGGCCTCCCGTTAGGCTCTATGACAGTTGAGTGACTCAGGCTCAAGTCTGGGTTGACAGGGTAAGGTCGTCGGTTGCAGTCTTGAGTGCGATGCACTCAGACCCCGATACCTATCCATTAGCAGATTCAGGAGGATCACCATGGCTCGTGCGGTCGGAATCGACCTCGGGACCACCAACTCCGTCGTCGCGGTGCTGGAGGGTGGCGACCCCGTCGTCGTCGCCAACTCCGAGGGCTCCCGCACTACGCCGTCGGTTGTCGCGTTCGCGCGCAACGGAGAGGTGCTGGTCGGCCAGCCCGCCAAGAACCAGGCGGTGACCAACGTCGACCGGACGATCCGTTCGGTCAAGCGTCAGATGGGCACCGACTGGTCCGTCGAGATCGACGGCAAGAAGTACACGGCGCAGGAGATCAGCGCCCGCGTCTTGATGAAGCTCAAGCGCGACGCCGAGGCCTACCTCGGTGAGGACATCACCGACGCGGTGATCACCACGCCGGCTTACTTCAACGACGCCCAGCGGCAGGCGACCAAGGAGGCCGGCCAGATCGCCGGGCTCAACGTGCTGCGCATCGTCAACGAACCGACCGCCGCGGCGCTGGCCTACGGGCTCGACAAGGGCGAGAAGGAACAGACCATCCTGGTGTTCGACCTCGGTGGCGGTACCTTCGACGTCTCGCTGCTGGAGATCGGCGAAGGCGTCGTGGAAGTTCGCGCCACCTCCGGCGACAACCACCTCGGTGGCGACGACTGGGACGACCGGATCGTCGAATGGCTCGTCGACAAGTTCAAGGGCACCAGCGGCATCGACCTGACCAAGGACAAGATGGCCATGCAGCGGCTGCGCGAGGCCGCCGAGAAAGCCAAGATCGAGCTGTCCAGCTCGCAGAGCACCTCGATCAACCTGCCCTACATCACCGTCGACGCGGACAAGAACCCGCTGTTCCTCGACGAGCAGCTGACCCGCGCCGAGTTCCAGCGCATCACCCAGGACCTGCTGGACCGCACCCGTCAACCGTTCAAGTCGGTGATCGCCGACGCGGGCATCTCGGTGTCCGACATCGACCACGTGGTGCTGGTGGGCGGCTCGACCCGCATGCCCGCGGTGGCCGATCTGGTCAAGGAACTGACCGGCGGCAAGGAGCCCAACAAGGGCGTCAACCCCGACGAGGTTGTCGCGGTCGGCGCCGCGTTGCAGGCCGGCGTGCTGAAGGGCGAGGTGAAAGACGTTCTGCTGCTTGACGTTACCCCGCTGAGCCTTGGTATCGAGACCAAGGGCGGCGTGATGACCAAGCTGATCGAGCGCAACACCACGATCCCGACCAAGCGGTCGGAGACCTTCACCACGGCCGACGACAACCAGCCGTCCGTGCAGATCCAGGTCTATCAGGGTGAGCGCGAAATCGCCGCGCACAACAAGCTGCTCGGCAGCTTCGAGCTGACCGGCATCCCGCCGGCCCCGCGCGGCGTGCCGCAGATCGACGTCACCTTCGACATCGACGCCAACGGCATCGTCCACGTCACCGCCAAGGACAAGGGCACCGGCAAGGAGAACACGATCCGAATCCAGGAGGGCTCCGGCCTGTCCAAGGAGGAGATCGACCGGATGATCAAGGACGCCGAGGCGCACGCCGAGGAGGACCGCAAGCGTCGCGAGGAGGCCGACGTCCGCAACCAGGCCGAGTCGCTGGTCTACCAGACGGAGAAGTTCGTCAAGGAGCAGCGTGAAGCAGAGGGCGGCTCGAAGGTTCCCGAGGAGACGCTGGGCAAGATCGACACGGCGATCGCCGACGCCAAGACGGCACTCGGTGGAACGGATATCGCCGCGATCAAGTCCGCGATGGAGAAGCTGGGCCAGGAGTCCCAGGCGCTGGGCCAAGCGATCTACGAGGCCACGCAGGCCGAGCAGGCCGCGGGCGCAGGCGCTCCCGGCGGTGACGGTTCGTCGAGCGACGACGTCGTGGACGCCGAGGTTGTCGAGGACGATGACCGGGAGAACAAGTGAGTTCAAACGATCCGCACGAGCCGGTGACCGTCACCGACAAACGGCGTGTCGATCCCGAGACCGGCGAAGTTCGTGAGCACGCTTCCGGCCCGGCCCCAAGTGGGCCGGCGCCGGGAGTTGCCGTCGCCGCGGGACCGGACTCGGATGAGGTCGCCGAGCTCAAGTCCACCCTGCAGCGCGTCAAAGCGGAGTACGACAACTACCGGAAGAGGGCGCTGCGCGATCAGCAGGTGGTTGCCGAGCGCACGAAGGCCGCCGTCGTCGCCCAGCTGTTTCCGGTGCTCGACGATCTCGACCGGGCGCGCAGCCACGGCGATCTGGAGTCCGGTCCGTTGAAGTCGGTCGCCGACAAACTGGTGACTGCCCTTGAGGGACTGGGCCTTTCGGGATTCGGAGCCGAGGGCGACGAATTCGACCCGGCGCTGCACGAGGCCGTTCAGCACGAGGGCGACGGAACACACCCCATCGTCGGCAGCGTGATGCGGCGCGGCTACAAGGTCGGCGATCTGGTTGTGCGCCATGCCCTGGTCGGTGTCGTGGACACCGTGCCCGACGCCGACCTACCGGACTCGGCCGAGGGCGCCGAGGTGCTCGACACCGCCGATAACGCCGACACAGCGGGCGAGCAGGCCGCAGAATCAGAAAACTAGGAATACCCACGGGCGAGCGAGAGGAGGTGACGCGATATGGCCCAACGAGAATGGGTCGAAAAGGACTTCTACAAGGAGCTCGGCGTCTCCTCTGACGCCAGCCAGAAAGAGGTCAAGAACGCTTACCGCAAGCTAGCTTCCGAACTCCATCCGGACAAGAACCCGACTGGCGCCGAACGGTTCAAGGCGGTTTCCGAGGCATATAGCGTCTTGTCGGACGAGGCCAAGCGCAAGGAGTACGACGAAACCCGACGGCTCTTCGCCGGAGGCGGGTTCGGCCGCGGCAGATTCAGCGGCGGAGGCGGTGGCGGAAACTTCGGCGGATTCGGTGGAGATGGCGTCGAGTTCAATTTGAACGACCTGTTCGATGCGGCCGGACAGACCGGCGGCGCGAACATCGGCGACCTGTTCGGTGGATTGTTCGGCCGTGGCGCCGCTCAGCCACGGCCCAGCCGGCCCCGCCGCGGCAACGACCTGGAGACCGAGACCGAGCTCAGCTTCATGGAGGCCACCAAGGGCGTCGCGATGCCGCTGCGGCTGACCAGCCCGGCACCGTGCACCAATTGTCATGGCAGCGGCGCTCGGCCGGGCACCAGCCCGAAGGTGTGCCCGAACTGCAACGGCGCGGGTGTCATCAACCGCAACCAGGGTGCGTTCGGCTTCTCCGAACCGTGCACCGAGTGCCGGGGCAGCGGCTCGATCATCGAGCATCCCTGCGACGAGTGCAAAGGCACCGGCGTCACAACGCGTACCCGCACCATCAACGTGCGGATTCCGCCCGGCGTCGAGGACGGTCAACGGATTCGGCTCGCCGGACAGGGTGAGGCCGGTCTGCGCGGTGCGCCCTCCGGCGATCTGTACGTGACCGTACATGTGCGGCCGGACAAGGTATTTGGCCGTGACGGCGACGACCTGACCGTCACCGTGCCGGTCAGCTTCAGCGAACTGGCATTGGGCACAACGCTTTCGGTGCCGACGCTGGAAGGCAAGGTGGGCGTGCGGGTGCCGAAGGGCACGTCGGACGGGCGCATCCTGCGGGTGCGCGGCCGAGGGGTGCCCAAGCGGTCCGGCGGTCACGGCGACCTGTTGGTCACCGTCAAGGTGGCGGTACCGCCGAACCTCGAAGGTGAGGCGCAGGAGACCCTTGAGGCCTACGCGAAAGCCGAGCGGACCAGCGGGTTCGACCCGCGGGCCGGATGGGCCGGTGCGTGATGGTGGGCAAGCGGTCCGACGACCGAGAAGGTGCGGCCAGGACCTTCCTGATCTCGGTGGCCGCCGAGCTGTCGGGCATGCACGCCCAGACGCTGCGCACCTATGACCGGCTCGGCCTGGTCAGCCCGCGTCGCAGCTCCGGTGGTGGGCGCCGCTACTCACAGCGCGACGTCGACCTGCTCCGCGAGGTGCAGCGGCTCTCCCAGGACGAGGGTGTCAATCTGGCCGGCATCAAGCGGATCATCGAGCTGACCAACCAGGTCGAGGCGCTGCAGTCCCGCCTCACCGAGATGGCCGAGGAGCTGGAACGGTTGCGCGTCAATCAGCGTCGCGACGTCGCCGTGGTGCCTAAGAGCACGGCAATTGTGGTGTGGCAGCCGCGGAAGGCTCGCTAGCTCACCCGGATCGAGAACTGCGCGGACGCGGGCTTGCCGGGCACCGCCACCTGGTAGTTCCCTCGGCGCAGCGCATCGGTCGGTGCACACATCGGCTCGATACCCACGACGTCGTCGGTCCTTGGCGCGAATATTTGCGCCGCGGGAAATCCCTCGTCGAAGGTCACCGCGATGCGCCGGCCACCGCCCGAGATTGCGAACTCCGCGCCTTGGGGAACCTGGCCGAAGCCGTCGTCGATCTCGGTGGTGCCCAACGGCTCTGTTCCCGCGGGCCACTCCTCGGTGGCGCCCGTGGGAATACCCCAGTGGTCGACCGGCAGGTGTTGCATCGTCGGTGTCTGGAGCTGCCACTCCTCCCGCGGTACGTCGGGGATCTTCAAATACGGATGGAATCCGAAGCACATCGGAACCGACGCCGCGGTGGTGGGTGTCACCGTGGTGCGAATGGTCAATGCGCGGTCGGCCAGGGTGATGTCCATCCTCAACAGATGAGGAAACGGAAAGGTCGCCAGGAGGCGCGGCTTGCCCCCGTAATCCACGACCGCGGTCAACTGGTTGTCGGACTGCTCGATGATGAGCCAGCCGGGGTAAGCCGCGAGCACGCCGTGAATCGGCACGCCGTGTTGATCTGTGCGGACACCGCCGGTGCCAGCGGTGAGCGTGACCACGGCTCCATTGATCTCATACTTGCTGGCGCTCAATCGATTTGCCCATGGATACAGGATCGGGATGCCCATCGTCTTGCCGTGCGAGAGATATGCGTCCAGGCCGCGTCGCTGGCCGAGCAGCTCCAACCCGTCGTCCGACAATGAGGTGCAGACCATACCGGCGGTCGGGACGAATGTGGCGGTCAGCGGCGACGAGGGGTCGTGCAGCGTGGTGGTTGGCAACTCAGCCATCGTCGGATTCTTTCATAACGGCTCGTCGGTCCGCTTGAATCGAACAATGACCCAGTTCAGATATCTGCTGGCACCGTGCATGATCGCACTGGCCCTGCTGCAAGCGGGCCCGGCCGGCGCGCAACCTCGCGACGAGACGGAGTCGCGCAACCTCGCGACGGTGCGTACCCGGCTTCGATGCCTGGCGGGACGGCACCGGCAGCCCCTACGAAGCGCTGGCCGACGATGTCACCTGGGAGATCGTCGGAAACTCGGTGGTCGCCCACGTCTACACCAGCAAGGAAGACTTTCTCAGCAATGTGATCCGGCCGTTCAACGCGCGGATGGCCAGCCCGCTGCGCCCGACGGTGCGCGACATGTACGCCGACGGCGACGTGCCGTACCGCAACACCTACTCATGGTTCCTGTCGTTGCGCGACAACCGGATCGTCAAGGCGTCCCAACGCGTCGATGTGGTCGTTGACGTCGGTGACAGCGTCTTGCTCACCCGAATCGCCTTCTGCAGGCGGGACGTACTCCTGGTATCCGCCGTGCGGGCCGAAGCCGACGACCTGATCGCCCTCTGACAGCCCCGCCGCTGCCGGGACCGCTGAGCCGATGCGGGCAATGGTCCCGGCGATCTCGTGCCCGGTGTCGCCGGGAGCTCCATCGGTAGGTTGCTGTGGAAGTACCCGTCGATCAGCTGAAAGTCGGTGCGGCACTTGCCTGCACCACCGACCTTGGCCAGCACCTCGGTGGGCTCGATGTCAGGGATGGGGATTTCCCCCAACGTCAGTGGTTGCTTGTACCCGTACATCCGCGCAGCGCGCATCTTTGCCATTTGTACTTCACACCCGGGGATTGATCTTGATGAGTGTATGGCGGTGCTGACGAGGGTGGGGCTCTTTCAGCTGGATAGCGGATCGTGCTGGATGCGTTCGGCCGGTGCGCCTTTGGCGATCAGCGCTTCCTTGGTAGCGGCCACCATCTTGGGGCCGCCGCAGATCAGGATTTGTCGGTCGCCCCAGTTGCCGTACCTGGTCACCACCTCCGGCAGCTTGCCGGTCTGACGCACGTGCAGTCCGCGGGGTGGCTGCACATCGGGGTAGTCGGCAGCCCACGGCGGGTCGTGGGGGAACTCCGACACCGGGGACACCGAGAGCCAGGGGTTGTTCGACGCGATCTTGCCACAGTGTCCGCAGGTCATACAGTTCGCACGGATAGCGCGCGCCGAAGAACAGGTGGACCCTCGGGTTCACGCCCCACTGGGTGAGGTCCATGATCAGCGCCCGCAACGGCGCGAGGCCAGTACTGCCCGCCACCATCAGCACGTCGCCGGCTTCCCTGTCGACCTGCATGCCGCCATGCGGGTTGGACAGCCGCCACCGGTCGCCGGGCCGGGCTTCACCGACGATAGTGGGGCTGACCATTCCACCTGTGACCGAACGCACGTGGAACTCGATGCCGCCGCTGCGTTCCGCGGGTATCGCCGGGCTGAGGTAGCGCCACCGACGGGGCCACTGCGGCACCTGGACGGTGACGTACTGGCCGGGGTAGTAGAACAACGGCTGGTCGAGTTGCAGGCGGATCACCGAGATGTCGCGGGACACCCGATTGAGCTCGACGACAGTGCCGTCGCAGAACGGCGGACCCTGCTCGGCGTCGGCCGCACCGCGCATCACCCCGACGATCAGACCCACTGCCGCCTGCGCCGTGTCGGCCAGCTTGTCGTCCCAGTTCTGGATCAGATGACTGCGCAGCGTCGTGTAGAGCGCGTCCTGCATGCTGTCGTAATGGCGTTGGGTGACACCGTATTTGCGGTGATCACGGCCCAGCTGAGCCAGGAATGCCACCGGCTCGTCGGCGCGTTGGTCGATGAGCTCACCGAACAGCCACGTCAGCGCCTGGCCGAACACCTTGAACTGTGTGCCCAATTCGGGCGGAAACAGATCACGCACGGCCATGTCGATGGCGAACCAGCGCGTGTAGAACCGGCGGATCAGCTCCTCGGACCCCAGGCGTGGGTCGACCGCGTCGCGCAGCATCCGCAGCCCGTCGCGGTCGTCGAGTCCCACGCCGTTTGAGTGTAGGTCAGCTGGGAAGGCGCACACCCTTGCCGTTACGCACCGCGGCAATGAAGATCAGCACCGCTCCGGCGACTGTCCAGCAGGTCAGCACCACGATCGCCATGGTCGAACCGGCGCCACCGAAGAACGCCGTCGAGCGCAGCAGTGTGGCGTTGGCGCCCTGTGGCAACCACTGGCCCAACGCACCCCATCCGCTCGGCAAGAGCTGCGGCGCGCTGGTCAAGCCCGATAACGGGTTGCCAAGCAACAGCGCCAGCAGCGAGCCGATGCCAAGACCGACTCGGCCGAACAGCGAGCCAAGGCCCAGCATCGAAAGCCCGGAGGCAAGTGCGCCGAGGGTCAGGCCGCCAGCAACGCCCCAGAAGTTCGCGTCGATCGAGCCGAGGACGTAGCGCAGCAACGCGGCGATCGTCCAACCGGCCAGCCCAGCGAACACCACGGCGGCGGCGAACCGGGTCCACACCTCGCGCCTCAGCACTAGCATCAGCGCGATGGCGGGCAGCAGGCCGGCCAGCGTTATCGGCAGTGCGGACGCCGCCAGCCCGGCGCCGCGCGGGTCGTCGGCGGTCGGCGGTGCCAGGTCTTCGGTGCGCAGCTGCACGCCGGAGTGCTGGGCAATGTCGTTGCCGACCTGGCTGAGTAGCTGGGCGACCGTCGGGCTGCCGCCGGTCGCGATCAGCAGTGTGCGCCCGTCAGGCCCGAACGAGATACCGCCGTAGACGTCCCGGTTGTGGATCGCATCCCGCAGCGCGGCCTCGCCGGGGTAGTAGGTGATCTCGAACGCGCCGGGCGCGTTGTGCTCGAGAATGTCGGCGACTCCCCTACCCCCGGGTGGGGACCCCAGCCCGCTCCCGGCGGCCTGCGGTCCGGCCGCGCCGATCGGCACGTTGTGCGGCTTCGAGCGCGCCGCGGGCAGGGCGAAGGCGATCGCGATGATCGCGATCACCGCTGCCAGCATGACGACGATCCCGGTCGCGCGCAGTGCGGCAGGCGGTTCATGAGTGGGGGAAGCGTGATGGGCGTGCTTCGGAAGCGACTGCGTTGTCATGGCTCACTGCCCTTCATCCGATATTTTCATCCGACGTTGAATTTTCTGTCCGCGGCGAGCGTAACTCCCATTCCAATGAATTTCAACAGAGATTGAAATGATACTGTCGGCCTATGGCTCCACCAGCGAAGACAACGAGCCCGAGCCGACGCCGCGGCAGGCGGCAGGGCGAGCCGGTGTCACGCGACGCGGTGCTGCGGGCGGCCAAGCAGCGCTTCGCGGTGGAGGGCTACGAGAAGACGACATTGCGCGCAATCGCGAAGGACGCGCACGTCGATCCGTCGATGGTGCTCTACCTGTTCGGGTCGAAGGCCGAGCTCTTCCGGGAGTCGCTACGGCTGATCATCGACCCCGACGTGCTGGTCGCGGCGATGACCGATGGCGACGACGACATCGGCACCCGGATGGTGCGCACGTATCTGGGGATCTGGGAGAACCCGGACACCGCCACCAGCATGGTGGCGATGCTGCAGTCGGCCACGTCGAACTCCGATGCTCACGATGCGTTTCGCGGCTTCATGCAGAGCTACGTGTTGACCGCGGTGTCCGGCGTGCTCGGCGGTGGAGAGCAGGCGCGGCTGCGGGCGATGCTGGCCGCGACCAACCTCGTCGGGACGGCGATTCTGCGCTACGTCATGCGGGTGGCGCCACTGGCCACGCTGCCGGTCGACGACGTCGTCAGGCTTCTCGCGCCCGCCGGTAACCCGGTACTTGACCGCCGACGCCGAGGAACTCGGCCTGCTCGATCTATAGCCCGTGAATTCCCTTGTACAGCACCAAAAGACCGATGACGATCAGGATGGCCGCGACGAATGCGGCGTGCTGGCGTTCCATCCAGTCCTTGAGCCGGGTAAGGGGTGAGTCAAGGCGGTCTCCGGAAACCGCGTATGCGAGTATCGGGATCGCCACGGTCGAGGCGGCCACGGCGACGTACCAAGCCTCGGCGATCCACACGCTAGTGTTACCGAGCCCGGCGGTGCCGATGGCCAAACCCGCTGCCGCGCAGATGAATAACACCTTGGGATTCACCACGGCGAGTGCTCGCAGCGAACAGCGCAGCCCGGAGCGGGGTGAGCTTGCTCATGCTCTGCATCCAGCGCGGAGTGTGCGCCGAGCGCTTGCGTGTCAACCAGCGGTACACGCCGAACACGATCAGGGCCGCGCCGACGACGATGCGCACCCACGACGCCCAGCTCGGCGGCTTGTTCCCCAAGCCACCGGCCAGGCTGGAAATCTCGACGAAGATCGCCGTCAGCGCGGCCAGTCCGACCACCCAGCCGGCCAGGAAAGCCAAACCCGTCGGGCGCGGTCGGGGTGTGTGCAAAACCAGCACCGCCGGGATGATCGACAACGGCGACAGCGCGACCACCAGCGCCAGCGGAATGAGTTCGGTCAGCTCCGATCCCCAATTGCCTGACATCGGCTGCCCTTTCGTCGCATCTCGAGGAGAACGTAGCAGGGGGCCGCCATGGTGGCGATCAGGAGCGGGAGCGGCCATTGGATGCGCCCTCCGCGCCGCCGCTGCGAACCGGAATGCTGGCGAAGTAATGGCCGGCCCTCACCAGCGTCCGGCGGCCACGTCCTCGACCGCGTCGGCCGCATGAACTGGGCCGCCGACGCTGTGCAGCTCGTCGCGAATCCCGTCGAGGCGGCGGCGCACCTCCGGATCGGTTGCGACGTAACGAATTGCATCGCGGATCTCGGCCGGGTCGGGCGAGTCGGCAGTGAGGTGCCGGCCGACGCCGAGCGTCTCGAGTTGGGCGGCATTGAGTGGTTGGTCGACGGCCTGCGGAATGGCCACCATCGGGACGGCGTACCACAGCGCCTCGGTGCACGAGCCCATCCCGGCGTGTGTGACGAACGCATCGGCTGCACTGAGCACCGCCGGCTGCGGGACCGTCGCGCGGACCTGGACCCAGTCCGGCACCGCGCCGAGCCGGTCGGGGGCCACTCTGCCGGTCGCGATGGTCAGCCGCCAGCCGGTGCCCTCCAAGGCGTCAATCGCGTTGCGGTACAAGTCGATTCGATCGGTGTACGAGGAGCCGAAAGCGAGTAGGGTCAGCGGGCCGTCGCCGGGCGGCGGTGTCCAGTCGCCTGGGTCTTCACGTCGCGGGTCGATGCATGGGCCCACGAAGCGGTAGCGCTCGCCGACCTTCTCGGCGTGCGGCTGCATGACCCGCGGAACCATCACCAGGCACCGACGGGGCTCGCCGGTCACCCGCTCGAAGCGCAGCGACGTGCTCGTTTGTGCCAGCCAGTCGTCGAAGGCCGTTCGGTATGCCTGGTAGCCGGGGCTGCCGAGCATCGGCTCCAGCACTTCGGCCATGTCCTCGTGATACGTGTCCCATGCCACCATGCTCGGCGAGACCTGGATGGCGGGCACACCCCAGCGCTCTGCGGCGACGGGTCCGGCCATGCCACCGATGTCGTACAGCACGATGTCGGGCCGATCGGTGTCGAGCGCCGCGTGCACCTGGGGCAGTACGTGGATCGCCTCGTCGAGGAAGAGCCGCATGCCCGCCACGTCTGGACCGCTCCCGCCGCCCCGCCCGGACCCGGGCCACTCCGTCGGTGCGCCGGGGGCGCCGGGCAGCACGGACGTGCAGCCGACGACGTCCGCGCCGGTGGTTCGGGCCAGTTCGGCCAGGTGGCTGGAAACGAGATAGCTGACCCGATGGCCCCGTTGCACCAGTTCCCGCACGACCGCGAGGTGGGGGTGCATGTGGCTGGGAGCCGATGCGGCGACGAGGGCAATGTGCATCCCGGCCCATTGTCCAGACGCCGCGGAGAAAAAAGTTAAAGTTGAGCGGAACAGACTCAACCTTGACGGCGTTGACCAAGGCGACAAGCATTTTGCCCAGCCCTTTGACATAGATCGGAGGTGTCGTGGATTCGTTCAATCCGACGACCAAGACTCAGGCGGCGCTGACTTCGGCATTGCAGGCGGCCACCACCGCAGGCAACCCGCAGATCACACCCGCCCATTTGTTGATGGCACTGCTCACTCAGAACGATGGCATTGCCGCACCGCTGCTGGAGGCCGTCGGCGTCGAACCCGCGACGATCCGGACCGAGACGCAGCATCTGGTGGACCGGTTGCCGCAGGCATCCGGCGCTGCGTCGACGCCGCAGCTTTCCCGCGAGTCGATCGCGGCGATCACCGCTGCCCAGCAGCTGGCCACCGAGATGGACGACGAGTACGTCTCGACCGAGCACCTGATGGTCGGTCTGGCCACCGGCGACTCGGACGTCGCCAAGCTGCTGACCGGGCACGGCGCGTCGCCGCAGGCATTGCGCGACGCGTTCGTCAAGGTGCGCGGCAGCGCCCGCGTCACCAGCCCCGACCCCGAGGGCAGCTACCAGGCGCTGGAGAAGTACTCCACCGACCTGACCGAACGCGCCAGGGAAGGCAAGCTCGACCCGGTCATCGGGCGCGACAACGAGATTCGTCGCGTCGTGCAGGTGTTGTCCCGGCGCACCAAGAACAACCCGGTGCTGATCGGCGAGCCCGGCGTCGGCAAGACGGCCATCGTCGAGGGCCTGGCCCAGCGCATCGTCGAAGGCGACGTGCCGGAAAGCCTGCGCGACAAGACCGTCGTCTCACTGGACCTCGGTTCGATGGTCGCGGGATCGAAGTACCGCGGCGAGTTCGAGGAGCGGCTCAAGGCCGTGCTCGACGACATCAAGAACTCCGCGGGTCAGATCATCACGTTCATCGACGAGCTGCACACCATCGTGGGTGCCGGCGCCACAGGCGAGTCGTCGATGGACGCGGGCAACATGATCAAGCCGATGCTTGCCCGCGGCGAGCTGCGGCTGGTCGGCGCCACCACCCTCGACGAGTACCGCAAGTACATCGAGAAGGACGCCGCGCTGGAGCGGCGCTTCCAGCAGGTCTTCGTCGGTGAGCCGTCGGTCGAGGACACCATCGGCATCCTGCGCGGCCTCAAGGAACGCTACGAGGTGCACCACGGCGTCCGCATCACAGACTCCGCGCTGGTGGCCGCGGCCACGCTGTCCGACCGCTACATCACCGCACGATTTCTGCCCGACAAGGCCATCGATCTGGTCGACGAGGCGGCGTCGCGGCTGCGCATGGAGATCGACTCTCGGCCCGTCGAGATCGACGAGGTCGAGCGGCTGGTGCGTCGCCTCGAGATCGAGGAGATGGCGCTGGCCAAGGAGGAGGACGACGCATCCAAGGAACGGCTGGAGAAGCTGCGCGCCGAACTGGCCGACAAGAAGGAACACCTCGCCGAACTGACCACCCGCTGGCAGAACGAGAAGAGCGCCATCGATGTGGTCCGCGAGCTCAGGGAGCAGCTCGAGACGCTGCGCGGCGAGGCCGACCGCGCCGAGCGCGACGGCAACCTGGAGAAGGCCGCCGAGCTGCGCTACGGCCGCATCCCCGAGGTCGAGAAGAAGCTCGACGCGGCGGTGCCGCAGGCCGAGGCCCGCGAGGACGTCATGCTCAAGGAGGAGGTCGGACCCGACGACATCGCCGACGTGGTGTCGGCGTGGACCGGCATTCCGGCGGGCCGGATGCTCGAGGGCGAGGCGGCCAAGCTGCTGCGCATGGAGGACGAGCTGGGCAAGCGCGTAGTCGGACAGAAGAAGGCCGTGCAGGCGGTCTCGGACGCGGTGCGCCGCAGCAGTGCCGGCGTTGCCGACCCGAACCGGCCGACCGGGTCGTTCATGTTCCTCGGCCCGACCGGTGTCGGTAAGACCGAGCTGGCCAAGGCGCTGGCGGAGTTCCTGTTCGACGACGAACACGCGATGGTCCGCATCGACATGAGCGAGTACGGCGAGAAGCACTCGGTCGCCCGCCTTGTCGGTGCGCCCCCGGGCTACATCGGCTACGACCAGGGCGGTCAGCTGACCGAGGCGGTGCGACAGGCGGCCGTACACGGTGATCCTCTTCGACGAGATCGAGAAGGCGCACCCGGACGTGTTCGACGTGCTGCTGCAGGTGCTCGACGAGGGCAGGCTGACCGACGGCCAGGGCCGCACGGTCGACTTCCGCAACACGATCCTGATCCTGACGTCGAACCTCGGCGCCGGAGGCACCGAGGAGCAGGTGATGGCCGCGGTGCGCTCGGCGTTCAAGCCCGAGTTCATCAACCGCCTCGACGACGTCATCATCTTCGACGGGCTCAATCCCGAGGAGCTGGTGGAAATCGTCGACATCCAGCTGGCCCAGCTGCAGAAACGGCTGGCCCAGCGGCGGCTCACCCTCGAGGTGTCGCAACCCGCCAAGAAGTGGCTGGCCGAGCGCGGGTTCGACCCGCTCTATGGCGCGCGTCCGCTGCGCAGGCTGATCCAGCAGGCCATCGGCGACCAGTTGGCGAAGATGCTGCTCGCCGGCGAGGTGCACGACGGCGACGTGGTGCCGGTGAACGTCAGCCCCGACGGCGAGTCGCTGGTCTTGGGCTAGTTCGCCGCGAAGCCGGGCCGTCAGCGACTCTCTGTCGCTCCAAGGTGGGCAGTTCCCTCAGGTGTAGAGCTCAAGTGCTGAAGCGACAGCTCGCCTATTTCCACCTCGCGGGTCTGGCCGCCGTTGTGGAGGAACGCTTGCATGCGTTCCGCGGCGGCCGGGCCCGCGAGCGTTTCGCGGAACAGCTGGTCCTCGATGCGCAGCCCGATTGTGGGATCGCCCGCCGCGGTGTCCACCGCCCGCTTGGCCGCGGCAATCACGTCTCGTGGAAACGATGCGATGCGCGCCGCCAATGTGGCGACGAACGCGCGAAGCTCGTCCGGGGGCAGGGCGCGATTGACATAACCCCATGCGTCGGCGGTGGCCGCGTCAATGTCCTCGCAGCCGAGGATGACCTCCAGCGCGCGGGCGCGGCCGACGAGCCGCGGTAGCCGCTGTGTTCCGCCGCCGCCGGGAATGATGCCGATCGCGACCTCCGGTTGGGCCAGCCGCGCCTTGCCGAGGGCCGCGAAGCGCATGTCGAACGCCAGGGCGAGTTCGCTACCGCCTCCGCGCGCGATGCCCTCGATGACGGCGATCGTCGCCTTCGGCATGGTGCGGAACAGGTCGACAACTGCGTCAAACGGCGACAGCTCGTCGTGAAGTGTGGTGTCGTCGGTGGGCAGACGCTGGATCAGGGTGATATCCGCATGGGCGACGAAGAAGGCGGGGTCGGCCGAGTCCACGATGACGACCCGCACTTCATCGTCCGCGGCGACCTCGGCGGCGAACCGGCCTAGTTCGATGATCAGGTCCGCATTCAGCAGGTTGATCGGTGGGTTGTCGATCGTCGCGCGGCAGATGCCGTCGCTGACCTCGATTCGAATTCGCTGGTAGTCGTCATAGGCCATGTCAAGACGGTATGTGACGCGGTTGTAACCCGCTCGAGTTCGAGGTTCACGGCGACCAGCAGATACGCTTATGTGTAATGGTCCCCCTTTGGTTCACGCTGTCCGCACTCTGTTTCGTGGGTGCGGCCGTGCTGCTGTACGTCGACATCGACCGTCGACGCGGGCTGGGTCGCCGCCGCAAGTCGTGGGCCAAGAGCCACGGCTTCGACTACGAACACGAGTCGCACGACATCCTCCAGCGCTGGAAGCGCGGCGTGATGTCGACTGTCGGCGACATCCCCGCCAAGAACGTTGTGCTTGGCCAGATCCGCGGCGAGGCGGTGTTCATCTTCGATCTCGAGGACGTTGCGACCGTGATCGCCCTGCACCGCAAGATCGGCACCAACGTGGTCGTCGATCTGCGGCTCAAGGGCATCAAGGAGCCACGCGAGAACGACATCTGGCTGCTCGGCGCTATCGGCCCGCGGATGGTGTACTCCACCAACCTCGACGCCGCCCGGCGCGCCTGCGATCGGCGGATGGTGACATTCGCCCACACCGCCCCGGACTGCGCCGAGATCATGTGGAACGAGCAGCACTGGACGCTGGTCAGCATGCCCGTCACCAGCACCAGGGCCCAGTGGGATGAGGGCCTGCGCACCGTGCGCCAATTCAACGATCTGCTCCGGGTGCTGCCTCCGACACCGCAGACCGGCGTCGGCGCCGGGGTCGGCCAGCCCAGCCAATCCGCGCTAGCCCGCCGCGCCGGCTCACCCAGTCGTCCGCTCAAGCCGAGCCCCGCTCGGCAGGGTGACCTGCCGACCGCCCGGGACGACCTGCCGCCCGGTCGTGCCGATGTCAGCGGGTACAGCCAGCGGGCCGAGCCGTACCGAGCCGAACGCTCGGAACCGGTCCGGCGCCCGCCGCAGTCGCGCAACGGCCGCCAGTCGCCGCACTATCAGCGGTAAGTAACCTGTCTGCATGCCGCGCCCCGTCGCTTTGATCACCGGACCCTCGTCCGGACTGGGGGCAGGGTTCGCGCGGCGCTACGCCATCGACGGATACGACCTCGTCCTGGTGGCGCGCGATGTCGAACGGCTGGAACGGCTCGCCGCCGAACTGCACGACGAAGGCGGTGCGAACGTCGAGGTGCTGCCCGCCGACCTGGCCGATGCCACCGACCGCGCCAAGGTTGCCGACCGACTGGCCGCCGGGGTCCGGGTGCTGGTCAACAACGCCGGGTTCGGCTCCTCCGGCGAATTCTGGACCACGGATCTGACGGTGCTGCAGGCGCAGCTGGACGTGAACGTCACCGCGGTCATGCAACTCACGCACGCCGCGCTGCCGCCCATGCTGGACGCGGATGCAGGCACCGTTATCAACGTCGCCAGCGTCGCCGGCCTGCTACCGGGCCGTGGATCGACGTACTCGGCGTCCAAGGCGTGGGTGATCTCGTTCACCGAAGGGCTGGCCAACGGGCTTGGCGGCACGGGTGTGGGCATGCACGCGTTGTGCCCGGGCTTCATACGCACCGAGTTCCATGAACGCGCTGGCATCGAGATGGACGGCACGCCGTCGTTCCTGTGGCTCGAGGTCGAAGACGTCGTCAGGGATTGCCTCGCCGACGCCGCCAAGGGCAAGGTCGTGATCATTCCCGGCGCGCAGTACAAGGCGCTCACCACCGCTGGGCGGATGGTGCCGCGAAACCTGGTGCGCGCCGTGAACAAAGTGGTCGGCAAGGGCCGTGGCCGCACCTGAGTTCTGGTGCGGGCGCTAGTCGCCTTGCTGTCGGCGGCCGTGCTCGCGGTGACCAGCCCGCGGCCGCCCCGACACCTGACCGGCTCGCCGGCACAGTGTGTCTCGGCCCGATGCGCGACCAATCCCAGGTGCGCGGCGCCTACGTGTACTCGCCGAAAGAGCGGATCGCGGGTACTACGGCCGCGTACGCCGCCGCCTTTGCCATCGGAGTACCGCCGACCAACCAGAACGACACCGGCCTGATGCTCAAGACGACGAGTGTCGACGCGTTCCGGGCCGACGGCGCCCAGCTCGACCCGTCCGCGCTCGGTGACCCAACCGCGTTCACCGGTAACGGCTACATGCTGTTGGGCCCCGAAATCAGCGGTCTGGCAGCGCGTTACCGCGATGAGTCGGCACAGCGCGGCGGCCCGATGATGGTGCTGGCCTCGCCGACGCTGCCCGCCCCGGGCCTTTCCCACGCGTGTGACATCTACGGAGCTTCGCTGTCGGTGTTGCCCGATGAGTCGCTGGACGCCGTGCAAGTCCGGGCGTCGTTGTGTACGCAGGGCGAAATCAACGCCGCGCTGCTCTACGCGTCGGTGTCGCTCGTCGGCACGCACGCCGGGTTGTGGACGACCCGTGAGTGAAGCGGGTCCCACCGAATGGGGCGAGACCAACGGTGTCGGTCCCTGGCAGGGCCCGGTGCCCGACGATTCCCGCTACGACGCCGCTCTGCTGCGCGACGGCGACGCCCGCAACGTCGTCGATGCGTACCGCTACTGGACACGCGAAGCGATCGTCGCGGACATCGACAAGCGCAGACACCCGCTGCACATCGCGATAGAGAACTTCGGCAACGACGCCAACATCGGTGCGGTGGTGCGCACCGCCAATGCGTTCGCGGTCGACACCGTGCACATCGTCGGACGCCGCCGGTGGAACCGGCGCGGCGCCATGGTGACCGATCGCTACCAGCGGCTGCGCCACCACGACACGACTGCTGACCTGCTGGCCTTCGCCGCGGACGCCGGCCTGACCGTCGTCGCGGTGGACAACGTTCCGGGCGCGCAGCGCGTGGAGGAGACGACGTTGCCCCGGGCCTGCCTGCTGATCTTCGGGCAGGAAGGCCCAGGGATCACCGACGAGACGAGGGCGGGCGCCGCGCTGACCGTGTCGATCGCCCAGTTCGGCTCCACCCGCAGCATGAACGCGGCCGTCGCGGCGGGCATCGCGATGCACACCTGGATCAGACACTGGGCCGATCTGTCCCGCGCATGGTAATGCGCGGGAGCGGTGACATGTCGCGGGCGTGGTAGGGCAGGATCAACGACATGGATCAGCTATGGGCAAATCGCGCGGCCAGCGCCGAAGCCGCAGTCGCGCAGCGACATCTGAAGCGGCTCTGGCAGCTGCCCGGAACCCAGCTCGGGGTCGTCGCCTGGCCGCCGACGCGACGGGACCGCTGGTTTGGCACCTGGCACTACTGGTGGCAGGCCCACCTGCTGGACAACCTGGTCGACGCGCAGCTGCGCGATCCGCAACCCGACCGAGAGAAGAAGATCGCCCGGCAGGTCCGGTCACATCGCTTGCGCAACAACGGATCCTGGGTCAACGACTACTACGACGACATGGCGTGGCTCGCGCTCGCCCTTGAGCGGGCAGGAAGGCTCGTCGGCGTGGAAGAACCCGGCGCGCTGAAGAAACTCTGCAACCAACTCGTCGACGCTTGGGTACCCGAGGACGGTGGCGGCATACCATGGCGCAAGCAGGACCAGTTCTTCAACGCTCCCGCCAACGGCCCGGCCGGGATCTTCCTGGCCCGGTATGACGATCGGCTGCGTCGCGCCCAGCAGATGTCGGACTGGATCGACGAAACCCTCATCGACCCGGAGACCCATCTGGTGTTCGACGGCCTCAAGGCGGGCTCGCTGGTGCGGGCCCAGTACACCTACTGCCAGGGCGCGGTGCTCGGGTTGGATACCGAGCTCGCCGCGCGGACCAAAGACGACGATCACGCGCAGCGCGTGCACCGGCTCGTCGCCGCGGTTGACAAGGAGATGGCGCCCGGCGGCGTGATCAAGGGCGCGGGCGGCGGCGATGGCGGGCTGTTCAACGGGATCCTGGCCCGCTACCTCGCGCTGGTCGTCACCGCGCTGCCGAACAAGACGCCCCAGGATGCCGCCGCCAGGGACACCGCCCGAAACATCGTGCTGAAGTCCGCGCAGTCGGCGTGGGACTACCGACAGACCGTGGACGGGCTGCCGCTGTTCGGACCGTTCTGGGACCGAAATGCCGACCTTCCGACGGCGGGCGGGCAGGGGGCCCAGTTCGTCGAGGGCGCCGTCAGTGCGTCCGCGGCTCCCGAGCGCGACCTGTCGGTGCAGTTGTCGGGCTGGATGCTGATGGAGGCGGCGCACGCAATTACAGAGGAGGAAACACCGGCATGACCGAACCCGGGGGCTGGACACCGGACGAAAAAACGGTCGAGCGCGCCAATCTCACCCGCTTCATGGCGTGGCTGGCCGAAACCGGTCGTGGTGAGTTCGGCGACTACTACCAGCTGAGGTCGAAGTCGCTGGACGACATCGCCTGGTTTTGGGACGCGGTGTGGCAGTTCTTCGACATCCGCGCGACGACGCCAGCCGAAACCGTGCTCGCGAGTAGGGAAATGCCTGGGGCGCAATGGTTTCCGGGTGCGACCCTGAACTACGCCATCGAGGTGTTCCGGCACGAGAGCGACAAGCACCCCGCGCTGGTGGTGGCAGGCGAGGACGGTGCGTCGGAGTGGTCGTGGGAGCGGCTGAGGCACGAGACGGCGGCGTTCGCCAACTACCTGCGCCGACTCGGTGTCAAGCCGGGCGACCGCGTGGTCGGGTACCTGCCGAACATCGGCGAAGCGGTGGTCGCGTTCCTCGGCGCCGCCGCCGTGGGCGCGGTCTGGGCGGTGTGCAACCAGGATCTCGCGGTGGCAGGCGTGGTGGCCCGGCTCGGACAGCTCGAACCGACGGTGCTGGTCGCCAGCGACGGTTCGGTTTACGGCGGGAAGCGTCATGACCGGAGCAAGGAGCTCGCCGAGATCCGCGCGCAGTTACCGACGCTCAAGGCTACCGTGCTGGTGCCCCGGCTGGGCAACGAGCACCGCGCACGCGAGGAGCAAGAACAACACCGCGCACGCGAGGAGCAAGAACGACACCGCGCACGCGAGGAGCAAGAACGACACCGCGCACGCGAGGAGCAAGAACGACCCGGTGACGGCGTCACACCATGGTCGCGAGTGCTCGAACTCGACGCGCCGCTGGAGATCACGGCCGTCCCGTTCGCCCACCCGCTGTGGGTGCTGTTCTCGTCGGGCACCACCGGTACGCCGAAGGGCATCGTGCACGGCCATGGCGGCGTCGTGCTCGAACACTTGAAATACCTGAGCCTGCACCTGGATCTGGGTCCCGGCGACCGATTCATGTGGCAGTCGAGCACCAGCTGGATGATGTGGAACCTGCTGGTGTCGGGGCTGCTGGTGGGATCAACCGTGGTGCTCTACGACGGCAGCCCGACCTATCCGCACACCGACAGCCTGTGGCAGGTGGTTTCCGATCACGGCGTCACGCTGTTCGGGGCGGGCGCCGGATACCTGCTGGCCTGCGCGAAGGAAGAGTTGCACCCCGGCAAGGATTACCCGCTCGACGCACTGCGAGCGGTCGGCTCGACCGGTTCACCGTTGCCCGCGTCGGGCTTTCGCTGGGTGCAGGACGGCGTCGGCCGTCAAATTCCGGTGGTGTCGGCCAGTGGTGGCACCGACTTGGTGACGGCGTTCATCGGCGGGTGTCCGCTGGTCCCGATCGTTGCGGGCGAGCTGAACGTCTTATGTCTCGCCGCCGCGGTGGAGGCCTGGACCGACGCGGACACCCCGGTGGTCGGGCAGGCCGGCGAGCTGGTGCTCACCCAGCCGATGCCGTCGATGCCGGTTTTCTTCTGGAACGACGAAGACGGCAGTCGCTATCGCAAGGCGTACTTCGACAAGTACCCGGGCATCTGGTGCCACGGTGACTGGATCACCATCACCGACCGGGATTCGGTTGTGGTGCATGGACGGTCGGATGCCACCCTGAACCGGATGGGTGTCCGCATGGGTAGCGCCGAGATCTACAATGCGGTGGAATCGCTGGCCGAGGTTCAAGACTGCCTGGTGGTCGGTGTGGAGCAGGACGACGGCGGCTACTGGATGCCGTTGTTCGTCCACCTCGCCGACGACGCCGAACTGGACGACGAGTTGCGGGACAGGATCACCGGCGCGATCCGAACGGGCGCCTCGCCGCGGCACGTGCCTGACGCCATCCTGGGTGTGCCGGGCATTCCGCGCACCATGACCGGCAAGCGACTGGAGATACCGATCAAGCGAATTCTGCTGGGCGCCAAGCCCGCCGACGTGGTATCACCGAGCGCCGTCGACAAACCCGATCTGCTCTCCGTATTCGCGGAGTACGCCCGGGCGTGAGTGTCGAGGCCGGCGACCCGAGCGCCAGCGGCTTCCCGCGCATCGTCCGGTTGCTGCCAACCCGCAGCCGCGACCCGAAAACCGCACGTACCACCGAGAACACGGCGGCCGGGCTACTGTTGGCGGCCACGATCTTCGCGATTCTCTGGGCGAATTCGCCGTGGGCGGAGAGCTATTGGACGTTGCTGAATACCCCGGTCGGGTTCAGCTTCGGCGACATGCGGTTCGACATGACGGTGAAACACCTCATCAACGACGGGTTGATGACGTTCTTCTTCTTCATTGTCGGACTGGAAGTCATGGCCGAGTTCACGATCGGCGAGCTGACCGACCGCGCCAGGGCCGCTGTTCCGGTGCTCGCGGCCATTGCTGGTCTCGCAGTGCCCGCGCTGATCTTCCTCCTGATCAATCCGACCGGAGACAATGCGCAGGCATGGGGCGTGGTGATCTCCACCGACACCGCCTTCCTGATCGGTGCCCTGGCCATCATCAAACCGAAATTCCCTGCGCGGCTGCGTATCTTCCTGCTCACGCTTGCGGTGGTCGACGACATCGGGGCCCTGACCGTGATCGCGCTGTTCTACTCCCACGGCATCCGGATCGTGCCACTGCTGGTGGCGGCGGCGTTCATCGTCGCGATCGCGCTGGTACGCTACCTGCCGGTCGGCCGTGGCCCCGCCTACGCCGCGTTCGGATTCGGGTTGTGGGTGGCGTTGTTCATCGGTGGCGTGCACCCGACGCTGGCAGGCGTGGCGATCGCGCTGCTGATTCCCGTATTCACGCCGGAGCGCAGGCAGGTGGAGCAGGCTGTTGAGTTGATCCGCGCGTTCCGTCAGTCACCGAACTCGGAGTACGCGCGCGCAGCGAGTCGGGGCCTGCGAGAGTCGATTTCTCGCAACGAGCGGTTGCAGACCCAGTTCGGCCCCTACGTGTCGTTCCTGGTTCTGCCTCTGTTCGCGTTGGTCAACGCCGGGGTGAGGCTGAATTCCGACACGATGTCAACCGCCATGCGGTCACCGCTGACCTGGGGAATCGTCGGCGGCCTCGTGCTCGGCAAGTTCATCGGGATCACCGGTGCGACGTCGCTGATTCAGCGGTTCGGCTGGGGTCAGCTTGCCCCTGGCCTGACTCTGCGGCGGATCGCCGGAGGAGCGGCGCTGTCCGGAATCGGTTTCACCATCTCGCTTTTCATCATCGATATCGCGATCCACGATCCGCTGCGCCAGGAGGAGGCCAGGGTCGGCGTACTCCTCGCGTCGCTGTTGGCGTTCCTGCTCGGCTGGGCCATATTCCGAGTCACCGATTGGTTGAGCCCGCCCGAGCCGGTCGGGCTGAAGCTGGTTCGGCCCGTCGACCCGGATCGAGACCACGTCCGCGGCAACCCCGGCGCGCCGCTGACCCTCGTCGAATACGGCGATTTCGAGTGCCCGTTCTGCAGTCGTGCCACCGGATCGATCGACCAGGTGCGTGCGCACTTCGGTGACAAGCTGCGCTACGTGTGGCGACACCTACCGCTGGAACGCGTACACCCACGCGCGCTCGATGCGGCGAGGGCCAGTGAGGCGGCCGCGCTCCAGGGCAAGTTCTGGGAGATGGCGCGCGAGCTGTTCGACCACCCCGACGATCTCGAGTGGTCGGACATCTACCGCTACGCCGTCGCCGCCGGATGCGACATCGATCGCTTTGACAAGGATGTGCGGGTGCATGCGTCGAAGGTTTTGCACCGCGTCCAGGACGACGCTCAGGACGCCGAGTTGATGGACCTCAGTTCGACGCCGACGTTCTTCGTCAACGGCAAGCGGCACAAGGGGCCGTGGGATGCAGCGAGCCTGATCCGCGCGCTGGAAGCAGGCCGACCCGGTGGATAGGCCCACTCGAATTTGCTAAATCTTCGGCTCAAAAACGCGTAGTTGGCTACTCGGGCACTCGCGCCGCGGCCCGCTCACACTTTCGGTTCTCGGTGCAAGGCATGCACCGCGAAACCGAAAGGAGAGTCAAATGGCCAAGATGGTGGGGGTATGGATCTTCGTCCATCCCCGAAAGGTCACTGACAGCGCGAAGCTCACGGTGGGCGGGACGATCATCATGAGTCAAGCAGAGGTCCGCAAACTCGGTGTCGGCCTGCTCCCGATATCGATCCGGGTCAGGGATGAAGACTGGCTGTTCGACGACAACGTGCAAAACGACAACAGCTTCTTCTTCGCCGCACATCAGGTGGGACCGAATTCGTTCACGACTGACGTGACCATCCCACACAGCAAGCTGGTGGACTCCGAACCGTCCTCGGAGAGTGTGACGGAGTTGTATGCCCGCGTTCGCGGAGTATCCGCGAGTGTCTCAACCGACTGGGCGGACTCGCAGACCGAGGACGTCCGGTACGAGTGACAAGAACGAACCCTCAGGCAGCGGCTCCGGCGTCCGGTCGGAGCCACTGCCGTCAGCTCCACAGCGTCACATGCACTTTCGGACGGAACCGGGTCACGCCGACCCCGGTGCCGCGCAACATCGCCTGCGTGCAGCGCGGTGTCGTGATGAAACGGACCAGCTCCGAGACGGCGGGCTGGCGGGCCGCAGGCGCCAACGTCATCGCGCACCATTCCCCGGGCGCCTGAAGGCCTGGCCCCTTGACATGGATCAGCCGTCCGGCCGCTAGGTCCTTTCCGACCGAGAAACCGATGGCCAGGGTGACCCCTCCGACACGCTGCACTTCCTCGAGCGCTGCGGCATCACTCTGGAAGATCCGTTGTTGAGACTCGGGGATGGCCAAATCCCGCAGTATCGCCGCGATTTCGCCTTCTGAGCTACCCGCCGACGGGCCCAGCATCCAGTGTTGGTCGCGGAGCAAGGTGGTGGTCGGAGGATGGGCGGCGAGTGGGCTGTCGGGTGCGGCGACGGTGAGGATCTGATACTTCAGGAACGGCCGGACGACGATCGACGCATCGGACGTGTCGCTGTCGGCACCGGGACCGAGCGCGATATCCACGGCGCGCGAAGTGATCAGCTCGCGAAACCGGCTCGTGGGATGGACGCTGAGTTCAACGGACAGGTCGTTGGCCCGCGACGAGAACAGCTCGATGAGGCCGGGCGCGGCGTGTTCGGCGAACGCGCTTGACGCCGCGATGCGCAGCAGCCGCCGTCCATGCGCCGCCTCGGTGACCTCGATCGCCGTCTGCTGCTGCAGGCCGAGGATCTCGATCGCCCGGCTGGCCAGCCGCAAGCCGCCGGGCGTGAAGGCCAGCCCGGCGGCGGTTCTGGCGAACAGTTGGTCGTCGAGTTCCTTGCGCAACTGCGCGACGTGCATCGACACCCCCGCATCGGACATGCCGAGTTCCTTGGCCGCGGCGCGGACAGAGCCCAGCCGCACCACGGCCGAAAAGGCCCGAAGCTGAGCAGGTGTCACGATTTGAGCCTACTTTGGGTTGCGTGCGTGACGTGCTGACAGAGCTGCTGGCTATCTGGGAGTCGGGTGGGACCGCGGGCGTCGGCACCGTCGTCCGCACCTTCCGCTCCGCCCCGCGGCCGCCCGGAGCATCGATGGTGGTAGCGCCCGACGGCACGGTAAGCGGGTCGGTGTCGGGCGGCTGCGTCGAGGGCGCCGTCTACGAACTCGCCAATGACGTTGTGGCCGACGGCACGCCTCGGCTGGAGCGCTACGGGATCACCGACGACGACGCGTTCTCCGTCGGGCTTACCTGCGGCGGAATCATCGACGTCTTCGTTGAACCGGTCTCGCGCAGGACGTTTCCTGAGCTCAAGGCCGTGGCCGACGACATCGCCGAGCACCGGCCAGTCGCGGTCGCCACGGTGATCACCCATGTCGACCCCGCTTGGGTGGGCCGCAGGCTGGTGGTCGGGCCCGACTCGGCTCACGGGTCTTTCGGCTCGAAGCGTGCCGATGCGGCCGTCGCTGACGACGCCGCAGGCCTGCTGGCCGCGGGTCGCAGCGAGGTGCTCACCTACGGCCCCGACGGCCAGCGCCGCGGCGCGGGCATGGAGGTGTTTGTGGCCAGCCATGCGCCGCGGCCGCGGATGCTGGTGTTCGGCGCCATCGACTTCGCTGCCGCCCTCGCGCGGCAGGGCTCGCTGCTCGGCTACCGGGTCACCGTGTGTGATGCGCGGCCGGTGTTCGCGACGCGGGCGCGGTTCCCGACCGCCGACGAGGTCGTCGTCGAGTGGCCCAACCGCTACCTGGCCGCGCAGAGCGACGCGGGCGCGATCGATGGCCGCACCGTCATCTGCGTGCTGACCCACGACCCGAAGTTCGACGTCCCGCTCCTGGAGGTTGCGCTGCGGCTGCCTGAGGTCGGTTATGTGGGAGCGATGGGGTCGCGGCGCACCCACGACGACCGGTTGGGCCGGCTGCGCGAAGCCGGCTTGACGGAGGCCGAGCTCGCCCGGCTGGCCAGCCCGATCGGGCTGGATCTCGGCGCGCGGACGCCGGAGGAGACGGCGGTGTCGATCGCCGCGGAGATCATCGCCCGCCGCTGGGGCGGCCGGGGTCGCCCGCTCGCCGAGGTCGATGGCCGCATCCACCACGAAGGTGGCAGCGAGTTAAGTGATCACTTAACTCGACATTGACGCGCCTGCCAAACCGGCCGACACTGGGACTTCCCTCCACGGATGAGAGGTCGGTCACATGCAGGTACCTGGACCTTTCGAGTATGAGCGCGCGACGAGCGTTGACCACGCAATCGGGCTGCTGGACCGGTTGGGCGACGGGGCGTTGATCGTCGCAGGCGGGCACAGCCTGCTGCCGATGATGAAGCTGCGCATCGCCAACCCCGAATACCTGGTCGATATCAACGACCTGGCGGCTGAGCTCGGATACATCAGCGTCGAGCCGACGCTGGTGCGCATCGGCGCGATGGCGCGGCACCGGCAGGTGCTCGAGAGCGACGAGCTGGCCGCGGTGTGCCCGATATTCCGCGACGCCGAACGGGTGATCGCCGACCCGGTGGTCCGCAACCGCGGCACCATCGGCGGATCCCTGTGCCAGGCCGATCCCGCCGAGGACCTGACCACCGTGACCACCGTCTTGAACGCCGTCTGCCTGGTCCGCGGACCGTCGGGTGAGCGGGAGGTCCCCATCGACGACTTCCTGGAAGGCCCGTACGAGACGTCCCTGGCGTTCAACGAGATGCTCGTTGAGATCCGCATCCCGCTGCGGCATAGATCATCGAGCGCCTACGCGAAGGTCGAGCGCAGAGTCGGCGACTGGGCGGTGGCGGCGGCGGGCGCGGCAGTGACGCTCGACAACGGATCGATCTCCGCTGCCCGCGTCGGCCTCACCGCGGTCAACGCCGACCCGGCCGATCTCGCGGCGGTGTCCGAGGTGCTGGTCGGCGAGGCCCCCACCGACGACCTCTTCGCCGAGGCGGGTCGCCGCGCCGCGGCGGCCTGCGCGCCGGTGACCGACATGCGCGGCAGTGCGGAGTACAAGCGACACCTTGCCGGCGAACTGACGGTCCGAACCCTGCGCACCGCGGTACAGCGAGTGCGCGAAGCACCAGAACCGCGCGGGAACTAGCGATTGAGGAGCAACCGACCATGCAGGTGACCATGACAGTCAACGGTGAGCAAGTCACCGCCGAAGTGGAGCCCCGGATGCTGCTCGTGCATTTTCTGCGGGATCATTTGCAGCTGACCGGAACTCACTGGGGTTGCGACACCAGCAACTGCGGCACGTGCGTCGTCGACGTCGACGGTGAGCCGGTGAAGTCCTGCACCATGCTCGCGGCGATGACGTCCGGTCACAGCGTCCGCACCGTCGAGGGCATGGAGATCGACGGCACCCTCGACCCTGTGCAGGAGGGGTTCATGCAATGCCACGGGTTGCAGTGCGGGTTCTGCACTCCCGGCATGATGATCACCGCCCGTGCCCTGCTGGACCGCAACCCCGACCCGACCGAGGACGAGATCCGCGAGGCCATCTCCGGCCAGATCTGCCGGTGCACCGGCTACACCACCATCGTGCGCTCCGTGCAGTGGGCGGCCAGACACGCGAACGGCCGCGTCGTCGAACCGGGACCAAGCGCCGACGACTTCGCACCCGAGGCGCAGACCGACGACACCATGGGACCCGACGCCGGCGAGCACATCATCGAAACAGGGAGTCGGTCATGACAACCGTGGAGACCCAGCCGGAAGACGTCTCAAAATTGGCTGCCGACAACGACCAGAAGCCGTGCGGCCACGGCCGAATGCTGCGCAAGGAGGATCCGCGGTTCATCCGGGGACGCGGCAATTATGTCGACGACATCAGCCTGCCCGGCATGCTGCACCTGGCCATTCTGCGTTCGCCGTACGCCCACGCACGGATCAACAGCATCGATGTCACAGCCGCCCAAGCACATCCGAAGGTCAAGGCCGTCGTTACCGGGGCCGATCTCGCGGAAAAGGGTCTGGCCTGGATGCCGACGCTGTCCAACGACGTGCAGGCGGTGCTGGCCACCGACAAGGTGCGGTTCCAGGGCCAGGAGGTGGCCTTCGTCGTCGCCGAGGACCGCTACTCGGCCCGCGACGCACTGGAGCTCATCGACGTCGACTACGACGCGCTCGCCCCGGTCATCGACGCACGCAAGGCGCTCGACGCCGACGCCGAAGTGATCCGCACCGACCTCGAGGGCAAGGCCGACAACCATTGTTTCGACTGGGAGACCGGCGATGCGGCGGCCACCGAGGCTGCGTTCGCCAAGGCCGATGTCGTCGTCAAGCAGGAGATCGTGTATCCGCGTGTGCATCCCGCGCCGATGGAAACCTGCGGTGCCGTAGCCGATCTCGACCCGGTGACCGGCAAGCTCACGCTGTGGTCGACGACGCAGGCGCCGCACGCGCACCGTACCCTCTATGCGTTGGTGGCGGGCCTGCCCGAGCACAAGATTCGGGTCATCTCACCGGATATCGGCGGCGGGTTCGGCAACAAGGTGCCGATCTACCCCGGATACGTGTGCGCGATAGTCGGTTCGCTGCTGCTGGGTAAACCAGTCAAGTGGATGGAGGACCGCAGCGAAAACCTCACCAGCACAAGCTTCGCCCGCGACTACATCATGGTCGGGGAAATCGCCGCCACCAACGACGGCAAGATCCTTGCCATCCGGTCCAATGTGCTCGCCGACCACGGTGCGTTCAACGGCACCGCCGCCCCCGTGAAGTACCCTGCCGGGTTCTTCGGCGTGTTCACGGGTAGCTACGACATCGAGGCCGCCTACTGCCACATGACCGCGGTGTACACCAACAAGGCGCCCGGCGGCGTCGCCTACGCCTGTTCGTTCCGCATCACCGAGGCCGTGTACTTCGTCGAGCGCCTGGTGGACTGCCTGGCGTTCGAGCTGAAGATGGATCCAGCACAGCTGCGACTGCAGAACCTGCTGAAACCGGACCAATTTCCGTACAAGTCCAAGACCGGCTGGGTGTACGACTCGGGCGACTACGAGACCACCATGCGCAAGGCCATGGACATGATCGGATACGACGCGCTGCGCGCAGAGCAGAAGGAAAAGCGCGAGCGCGGCGAACTGATGGGCATCGGCATGTCGTTCTTCACCGAGGCGGTTGGTGCAGGCCCGCGTAAGGACATGGATATCCTCGGCCTCGGCATGGCAGACGGCTGCGAACTGCGGGTCCATCCGACCGGGAAAGCCGTTGTGCGGCTGTCGGTTCAGACCCAGGGGCAGGGCCACGAGACCACGTTCGCCCAGATCGTCGCCGAAGAGCTGGGTATTCCGCCCGACGACATCGACGTCGTGCACGGTGACACCGACCAGACACCGTTCGGCCTGGGGACATACGGCAGCAGGTCGACGCCGGTGTCGGGTGCCGCCGCCGCGCTGGTCGCCCGCAAGGTCAGGGACAAGGCCAAGATCATCGCCTCAGGCATGCTTGAGGCCTCGATAGCCGACTTGGAGTGGGAGAAAGGATCATTCCATGTCAAGGGTGACCCGTCGGCAGCGGTGACCATCCAGGACATCGCGATGCGTGCGCACGGCGCAGGCGATCTGCCCGAGGGCCTCGAGGGTGGCCTCGATGCCCAGATCTGTTACAACCCAGAGAACCTCACGTACCCCTACGGGGCTTACTTCTGCGTCGTCGACATCGATCCCGGCACAGCGGTGGTGAAGGTGCGGCGGTTCCTGGCCGTCGACGACTGCGGCACCCGCATCAACCCGATGATCATCGAGGGACAGGTGCACGGTGGCATCACCGACGGCATCGGCATGGCGCTGATGGAGATCATCGCGTTCGACGAGGAGGGCAACTGCCTCGGCGGCTCGCTGATGGACTACCTCATCCCTACCGCCATGGAGGTGCCGCACTTCGAGACGGGTCATACCGTGACGCCGTCACCGCACCACCCGATTGGCGCCAAGGGTGTCGGGGAGTCCGCCACCGTCGGATCACCGCCAGCCGTCGTGAATGCGGTCGTCGACGCGTTGGCGCCGTTCGGTGTGCGGCACGCCGACATGCCGCTCACGCCCTCGCGGGTGTGGGAGGCGATGCAGGGTCGGGCCACCCCGCCGATCTAGAAGGTTGTCCGCGCACGCGAGGAGCGAAAAGGACATCCGCGCACGCGAGGAGCGAAAAGGACATCCGCGCACGCGAGGAGCGAAAAGGACATCCGCGCACGCGAGGAGCGAGAAGGAGTTATGCGAGCAGCGATGAGGATGGACGAACGGGCGCAGCAGTTGTTGCGGACCCGAACACCGTTCGTCCACGCCACCGTGGTGCGCGCGGCACCGCCGACCTCGGCGCATCCCGGTGACGAAGCAATCCTGTTGTCCGACGGCACGATCGAGGGCTTCGTCGGCGGCCACTGCGCACAGAACTCGGTACGCAAGGCCGCGATGGGTGCCTTGCAGACGAACGAAAGCGTGCTGCTGCGGGTGCTGCCCGACGGGGACGTGCACTTCCCCGAAGCGCCGGGCGCCTGCGTCGTCGTCAACCCATGCCTGTCCGGCGGTGCGCTGGAGATCTTCCTGGTGCCACAGGTGCCCGCGCCGCTGGTGCGGGTCTTCGGTACGACACCGATCGCCGACTCGCTGGTGGAGCTCTGCGGTGCCATGGGCTACGACGCCTGTCCCGGCGACCTCGACAACCTGGCGGAGGCAACCGCGGTGGTGATCGCCAGTCTCGGCGGACCCGAGGCGGAGATGATCCGCGCCGCACTGGACGCGGGCGTCGGCTACATCGGCCTGGTGGCCAGTCGCGTTCGCGGAGCGTCGGTCCTGGCTGGCCTGGACCTGACCGAAGCCGAACGCGTCCGCGTGCACACCCCGGTCGGGCTGCCGATCGGAGCGAAGACGCCCGCGGAGATCGCGGTGTCTATCGTGGCCGAGGTGATCAAGTCGATCCGGGTCGACGGGCTGAAAGCGGACGCATGACCGACCGAAGACGATCGCGAGTGAGGATCGCAGCGAGGAACGAGCGAGGACCGGAGCGAGCGGGAGTCGAGGCGTGAGCGGGGCGCCGATGACCAGTCCGTTCGCCGATGTCGACGAGGTGATCCGGCGCTTCGATGCGAAGGACTACCTGCTCGACCTCGGCACCGCATCGGCGATCTATCTGGCCGTGACGCTCGGTCGGCCGCTGTTGCTGGAGGGCGAGCCCGGCGTTGGCAAGACGACTGCTGCCAAAACCCTTGCCGCCGTGATGGACGCACCACTTCTGCGCCTTCAGTGCTACGAGGGCTTGACCGCAGCCGAAGCGTTGTACGACTGGAACTACCAACGCCAGCTGCTCAGCATCCGGCTCGCCGAGGCCACAGCTTCTGGGGCCGCCGGGATCGACGAGTCCGACCTGTACACCGAGGAATATCTTGTCGACCGCCCGATCCTCGAGTGCGTTCGATACCGCGGCCCGGGTACCCCCGTGCTGCTGATCGACGAGATCGACCGTGCGGACGACGAATTCGAGGCGCTTCTGCTGGAGTTCCTGGGCGAGGCGGCGGTTACGGTGCCCGAACTGGGGACGTTCGTCGCCGAGCGGCCACCGCTGGCGGTGCTCACCTCCAACCGCAGCCGCGATCTGCACGACGCTCTGCGACGGCGCTGCCTGTACCACTGGATCGACTACCCGGAGCCGTCGCGGGCGGCCGCGATCGTGCGGCGCACGGTACCGGGTGCAGGCACCGCGCTCATCGAACACGCCACCCAGTTCGTCCACAGCACAAGAGGTCTCGACCTCGACAAACCACCGGGTGTGGCGGAGACCATCGACTGGGTCGCCGCACTGGTCGCGCTCGGGGTGGCTGACCTGGTTGACGCGGGAACCCAAAGCGGCCTGGCCGGCCTTGGTGCGCTGGCGAAGACCCCCGACGACTACACCCTGATCAGCGACGCGTTCGCCGAGTACAGCTCATAGTGAGAGGAATGCCTGATGAAGATTGCCAACGAGTTCACCGTCAGCGTGCCGATCGAGGACGCGTGGAACGTCCTCACCGATCTGGAGCAGGTCATCCCGTTGATGCCTGGAGCGCAGATGACCGGTCGCGACGGTGATGACGTGCTGGGCAAGGTGAAGGTCAAGGTCGGCCCGGTGACGAGTGAGTTCAGCGGCAAGGTGCACTTCGTCGAGCAGGACCGTGGTGCGCACCGCGCGGTCATCGACGGCAAGGGCAAGGAGGCGCGGGGCACCGGCAACGCGGCTGCGACCGTCACCGCCCAACTGCACGACGCCGGTGATCACACTCGCGTCACCGTAGACACCGATCTGAAGGTGGTCGGCAAGCTCGCCCAGTTCGGCAGCAGCATGCTGCAGCAGGTTTCCGAGAAGCTGCTTGGCCAGTTCGTTGAGTCGCTCGAGGCGAAGCTCGCCGCGGACAGTGCACCAGCCGACCCTGCGAACAACGGCGAGGCGCAGACGATGGCCACCACTCCGCAGCAGCCCCCATCGGAGCCCATCGACCTCCTTGCACTCGCCGGCGGTGGCGCGCTGAAGAAATACGGCCCGCCGATCTTCGGCGCGTTCCTGGTGGCTGCCGTGGTGTTCACGCTCGGGCGTCTGCGGCTGGCCCGAAAGGCGTTGCACCGGCGATGATTTGGGTCGCCGGCGGTCCGGCTCGGTGATGACGGCTCCATTTCTGCTGCGCGGTGTCGACCTTTCCGCCTTCGCGGTCGCGTTGGTAGCCAAACTGCGCGGCGGCGGCGTTGTGGTATCGGCCGATGGGCCCGCCACCCTTGTGCAGGCGATGCGCCACCTCGCACCACAGTCGCGCACCGCCCTGTACTGGGCCGCCCGCCTGACATTGGTGAACAGGGCAGAAGACCTGATCGCATTCGACGCTGTCTTCGATGCGATCTTCGCCGATGCGGTGCTCGGATTGGATCCACCGACACTCAAACGCGGCCCGCGGCCTCCAGCCGCTCCGGCATCGGGTGTCCACGGACGTGACCGCGGCGGCAGCGAAGGCGACGGCCTGCCGTGGACCACAATGCCTTCCGCGATCAGCGCCGCCGAGTTCTTCGACAGCGGGATCGCGGTGCCGGATGCGCTGCCCAGTCGACTGGTCGCGATGGCAGACGAGCCGTTCGATCGATTCGACGAGGACGATCTGCGTCGTATCGGCACCTGGCTGGAGCAGCTGTCTGCGCATTGGCCGTCTCGGCGCACCCTGCGCCGGGAGGTGCATCGCCGCGGCAAGCGAATCGACGTGCGTGCGTCGATGCGAGCGTCCCGCACGACAGGCTGGGAGGTGCTGCGGCTGGCGCGCACTCGCAGGCGTGATCGGCCGCGTCGGGTCGTGCTGGTGTGCGATGTCAGCCGATCGATGCGGCCCTATGCGGCAATCTATTTGCATCTCATGCGGGCAGCGGCGTTGCGCCAGAACGGCATTCGTCCAGAGGTTTTCGCGTTCTCGACATCGTTGACCCGGCTCACACCGGCGTTGTCGCATCGGTCGGCGGAGGTGGCGCTCTCCCGGGCGAATGCAAAGGTCGTCGACCGGTACGGCGGCACACACCTCGGGAGATGCGTGGGTGAGCTACTGGCCGCGCCACACGGCAGCGCGCTGCGCGGTGCCGTGGTGATCGTCGCCTCCGACGGATGGGACAGCGACCCGCCGGAGGTGCTGGAGAAGGCGCTGGCCCGGGTGCGTCGTCGGGCGCACATGGTGGTCTGGCTCAATCCGCGTGCCGCACAGCCCGGATTCGAACCGCTGGCCGGATCGATGGCCGCCGCGCTGCCGTACTGCGATCTGTTTCTGCCCGCGCATTCGCTATCGGGTTTGCGCGACCTCTTCGCCGCCTTGGATGGCCGGGCTACTCCTCGACTGGTGCCACTTCACCGGCTGAGCGGCGACGCTCCAACAGCGCGCGGCCGACCGAGATGATGCCCGGCAGGATCGACAGGAACACGATCAGCAGGATCATGAACTCGAGGTTGTGCTTGACGAACGGCACATTGCCCAGGAAGTAGCCCAGCAGCGTCACACCCGCCCCCCAGAGGATGCCGCCGACGATGTCGAAGCCAAGGAACAGGGGGTAGCGCATGTAGGAGACCCCGGCGAGCACCGGGGTGAAGGTGCGCACGATCGGCACAAACCGGGCCAGGATGATCGTCTTCGGGCCGTGCCGTTCGAAGAACTCGTGCGACTGCGTGACGTAGTGCTTCTTGAAGAAGCGGGAGTCTTCCTTGTCGAACAGCGCCGGGCCGATTCGCCGACCGATGAAGTAGGCCGACTGGTCGCCGAGCACCGCGACCAGCGACACGCAGGTCACCAGCACCCAGATGTTGACCGGCGGGTTCGGCGCAGCGGCCAGCAGGCCGCCGGTGAACAGCAGCGAATCCCCAGGCAGCAGCGGGAACAGCAGCCCGGTCTCAATGAAGACGATGACCAGGATGCCGGGAAGGACCGCCGATGCGAACAGCCCGCCCTCGCCCAGCCAGTACATCGGGTCCATCAGGCCTGGCAGGGCCATCACGGTGGTCGTCATGGCTCCCTAAGATACCGGTGCGCGCTGCGCCGCTGCTCAGCGTGCCTGTGACAGCTACTCTAGAAAGCTGCACCAGCGAGAGGAAGTCCCATGCCCATCGCCACGCCCGAGGCCTACGCCGAGATGCTGGCCCGCGCCAAGGAACACTCGTACGCATTCCCGGCGATCAACTGCACCTCGTCGGAGACGATCAATGCCGCGCTGAAGGGCTTCGCCGACGCGGGCAGCGACGGCATCATCCAGTTCTCGACCGGCGGCGCCGAGTTCGGCTCCGGGCTCGGGGTGAAGGACATGGTCACCGGTGCGGTTGCGCTCGCGGAATTCGCGTACGTCGTCGCGGAGAAATACCCGGTCACCGTCGCCCTGCACACCGACCACTGCCCGAAGGACAAGCTCGACACCTATGTCCGCCCACTGCTGGCGATCTCGCAGAAGCGGGTGGCCGAGGGTAAGAACCCGCTCATCCAGTCGCACATGTGGGACGGCTCGGCGGTGCCGATCGACGAGAACCTGACGATCGCCAAGGAACTGCTGAAGGAAGCGGCCGCCGCCAACATCATTCTGGAGATCGAGATCGGCGTGGTTGGGGGAGAAGAGGACGGCGTCGAGGCCGAGATCAACGAGAAGCTCTACACCACTCCCGAGGACTTCGAGAAGACCATCGAGGCGCTGGGCGCGGGCGAGCACGGCAAGTACCTGCTGGCCGCGACGTTCGGCAATGTGCACGGCGTGTACAAGCCGGGCAACGTCAAGCTGCGCCCCGACATTCTCGAGCAGGGCCAGAAGGTCGCCGTCGCCAAGCTCGGATTGCCCGAGGGCTCAAAGCCTTTCGACTTCGTCTTCCACGGCGGCTCCGGTTCGCTGAAGTCGGAGATCGAGGAGGCGCTGCGCTACGGCGTGGTCAAGATGAACGTCGACACCGACACCCAGTACGCGTTCACCAGGCCCGTCGCCGGCCACATGTTCACCAACTACGACGGCGTGCTCAAGGTGGACGGCGAGGTGGGCAACAAGAAGGTCTACGACCCGCGCAACTACATGAAGAAGGCCGAGGCCAACATGTCGGAGCGGGTTGTGGAGGCGTGCAACGACCTGCACAGCGCCGGCCGGTCAGTGACCGGTTAACGCTGCGCACATTGCCCCAGCTAGGGCGCCTGGCAGATCTTCCACCGGTCGTCGCGGAACTGCAGGTCGAAGCTGCGAGTGGACCGGGTCTGCGGCGCATAGGCCATGAACGTGGTCACGTTGGCTTCGGCATGGTCGCCGTTGACGACGACCTGGTCGATGCTGGCCACCACCGGGTACTGCTTGGCTGCGGCCACTCGGGCATGGGTGTCGGCCCACGCGTGGTCGTCGTAGTTGACGTAGCTGTCGCGGGTGGCCCCGCAGGTGATGCTGCGCAGGGTGGCCAGATCGCCGTTCTGCACGGCGACGTCGAAGTTCTGGATCGTCGAGCGGACCATGTCCTCCTGCGACTCCTTGGGGCCGGAGCTGCGGGTCAACAGCACGGTGCCGAGTATTGCGACGGCGACGAGCGCGGCGATGACCAGAATCAATGCCACCACCCAACCCCAGCTGCGTCGCTTCCCTGGTGGTTTGGGCGCATCTTCTCGGGCCGGGATGACCTGTGGCGCAGCCGGTTTGCCGGAAGCAGGGATCGGCCCGGTGGTCGCCGCCGCGGCGGCGGCGCTGCCTGGTGCATCCGAGACCGACAGCACCTCGGTGGCGGGCTCGGGAGGGGTTTCCATCTTCTGTGTCGACGAGTCGAACCCGGAGGGTGCGGTAAACCGCCGCTCGGCCCGTTTTGCTTCCTGCGGCGGATCCGTATCCGCGGTGCCGGTCGATTCCACCGCCATCACTTCGGTCGGGTGTTCCTCGACGGCAGGCGCCTCATCGGTGACGACCGGGGCTGCTTCGGTCGCCGGTTCGCTGTCCGACGTCTGCGTCTCCTCGGGGGCCGAAGATTCCTCGGAGGCCGAAGCGTCGTCCGCGGAATCGTCCGCCGATTCCACAGCCGGTTCATTTCCCTGGTCGGGCCCTGATGGGTTCGACATCCCTGCTGCAGTCCTCCCGTGACGACGTCTCTGGTCGAGCTTATAAGCCCCACGGCACAATAGGCCCATGACGCGGATGGGTGATCTTCTGGGACCGGAACCGATACTTCTGCCGGGCGACAGCGCGGCCGAGGCGGAACTGGAGGCCAACGAGAACCCCGCGATTGTGGCCGCCGCGCACCCCACGGCATCGGTGGCATGGGCGGTTCTTGCCGAGGACGCGCTCGCCGACGACAAGACCATCACCGCATACGCCTACGCCCGCACCGGTTACCACCGCGGCCTCGACCAATTGCGTCGAAACGGCTGGAAGGGCTTTGGGCCCGTGCCGTACGCGCACGAGCCCAACCGGGGTTTCCTGCGATGTGTGGCCGCACTCGCGAAGGCCGCCGACGCGATCGGCGAAACAGACGAATACGCGCGCTGTCTGGACCTGCTCGACGATTGCGACCCGACGGCGCGATCCGAACTCGGGCTGACCTAACGCGGTTTACCGCGCACGCAAGGAGCGCAAATTCACCACGTCGCTTCGCAGTTGCAGTCGCCCGCGGCGTCCGGCGGCTCGATTTGGACGGTTGCGTGTTCCAGGCCGCGCGCGGTCAGCACCGCGCGTGCGTCGTCAAGCACCTTGGCCGAGTCGGCGGTCGACGTCAGGTGCGCGGTGACCATGTCCTTGCCGGGAACCAACGTCCACACGTGCAGGTCGTGCACCTCGGTCACGCCCTCGACCGCACACAGGGCGGTCCGCAGCTCCTCGACGTCGATATGGGTGGGCGAGGACTCGGACAGGATCCGCAGCGCCGCCCGCGCCAGCGAGATCGCGCGCGGCAAGACCCACAACGCGACGAGGACGGCGACCACGACGTCGGCATACGGCCAGTGTGTCGTCACCGTCACGATGCCGGCGATCAGCACGCCGATGCTTCCCACGGTGTCGGCGACG
This sequence comes from uncultured Actinomycetota bacterium, assembly GCA_963800125.1. Taxonomy (GTDB): domain Bacteria; phylum Actinomycetota; class Actinomycetes; order Mycobacteriales; family Mycobacteriaceae; genus Mycobacterium. The sequence continues at coordinate 66,113 of CAWDAC010000037.1, forward strand.
ACCTCCATGTAGGCGCCCTTGACCGCCAGGCTTTCCTCGGCGTGCGAGCGGAGCAGCAGCACGACGATGGCATTGGCCACCAGGCCCGCCAGTGCGACGGCGATCATCGGCACGCCCGGGATCTCGGGCGCATCGCCGAGCCGCTCGAACGCCTCGTACAGGATGAAGCCCGCGACGCCGATCAGCAGCACCGCGTTGGCGACGGCGGTGAACACCTCGGCGCGGTGCCAGCCATAGGTCCGCTTTGGCGACGCGCTACCGTGGCGGGCCACCAGCACCGCGGTAAGGCCCATGAACATCGCGACCAGGTCGGTCAGCATGTGGCCCGCGTCGGCAAGCAGCGCGATCGAATTGATAAGCAGTGCGGTCGTCAGCTCGAGTACGAAGAACCCAGACAGGATTGCCGCTGCGATGACCATCCGGCTGACACGGGTGTCGGCGTTGCCGTGGTTGTGGCCCGCACCCATGTCTTCAATGTATGCGCAATGACGCATATGTCGCAAGGAGTTGCTCTACAGCCAGGCCGACCAGAACCGGGTCAGATCGAAGCCGATCCAGATGAGCCTGCTGTTCACGCCGGACAAGTCGAAGAACCAGCCCACGACCGAGAAGAAGTACCGATTGAGCGGCGTCGCGATCAACAGGATCAACAGGATGAAGAACGCCCACTGCTTGGCGGGTTGCAGCGCCCGCTGCGTTTCGGGGCTCAGGTGTGGTTCGAGTGCGCCGTAGCCGTCCAAGCCGGGGACTGGCAGCAGGTTGAGTACCGCCCCTGTGATCTGGAGGAAGCCCAGGAACGCCATCCCGGCCCAGAACACGCTGTGTTGGGGGTCGAACAGCAGCCGGGTCGACACCAGCAGCAACACCGCCAGGAGCACATTCATCATCGGCCCGGCCAGGCTGACGATCGTCTTCTGCCAGTTCGTCATGAACGACGTGCGCACCCACACCGCGCCGCCAGGCAATCCGATGCCGCCCAGCAGGGTGATCAGCACCGGAAAACCCAGAGAGAGCAGCGGATTCGAGTACTTCAACGGGTTGAGGGTCAGATAGCCGCGCACTGCGACGTCGTGGTCGCCGAACCGCCATGCGGTGAAGGCATGGCCGAACTCGTGCAGGCACAGCGACACGATCCAGCCGGCGATGACGAAGGTGAACACCCCGACATAGGCCAGCGGCTTGATATCGGCGGCGGCCAGCCAGGCCACCACGCCGCCGACCGCGGTGATGGCGACAATCGCCAGGAAGATGGGGCTTGGTCGCACCGATTGGTGCACCGGACGGATGCTCACCTCACGAAACTACCGGGACTCAGCGCGGCCAGTCGCAGCCCGTCAACTCCGCCGACAGTTCCCACAGCCGGCCGGCGGTCTCCGGGTCGCGGGCCTTCTTGGCCCGCTTGGTCACCCGCGGCTTGCCCCACTGTTTGAAGCGCGGCGCCAGATATGTCCCCCCCGGCAGGTCGGTCGTCGCCGCGAGGATGCTCGACCGGGCCGCGGTCTGCGCGCTCTGCGGGAAGTTCCGCAGCCAACTCAGCTGCGACGACCAGCCCAGAAACCCCGTGCTGTACCGGGCGATGTCGGTGTCGGCGCCACCGGGATCCACGGCGATCGCACGGACGCCCCTTCTTGCCAGTTCGTCGGTGAAGAGCATGACGGCGAGTTTCGACTCGCCGTAAGCCGCCCACTTCGAGTACTTGCGGGTGTGCCAGTTCAAGTCGTCGAGATGCATGCGGCTGAACAAGTGGTTCATGCTTGTGATCGAAACGACCCGGTCCTTGATCCGGTCGCCGAGCAGGCAGGTCAACGCGAAATGGCCGAGGTAGTTTGTGCCCATGTGCGTCTCGAATCCGTCTGCCGTGCGGCCGAGCGGCAGGCCGAGCACACCGGCGTTGTTCACCAGCACGTCGACGGTCTCGACCGAGTCGGCGAACTTGCGCACGCTGGTCAGGTCGGCGAGATCGAGGTACGCCACTTCGGCATCGCCTGCCATCTCGGCGGCGGCAAGCTCGGATTTAGGGATGGTGCGCGCCGCGATCAGCACGCTGTGACCGGCGGCGGCCAGCGCCGTAGCCGTCTGTTTGCCGATGCCGCTGTTACCACCCGTGACGATGATCCGCATCGGCCTATCTCACCAGCAGCCAGCCCTCGGTGTGGCGGTAAAACGTGGATCGGTGGACCGGCCTCGGCGCGAGCACGCCGTCGCGAACCACCACAGCCCCGGTGGTGCCGAGCTGGGCGGCGCGCCCGGTCACCCAGCGTCGTCGGCCCTGTCCCGTCACCGCCGCCCGCAAGCCGGGCATGGCCGCAGTCGGCTCGATCCGCACGCTGGTGACTTCGCCGTCGAACAGCTGCGTGTCGTCGACGATCGCCTCGCCGCGGAGCGGTGCACCGTCCTCACCGCGCCATTCGGCAGCGCCGGTGATGACGTGGCCGGTCTCGTCACGGATCAACGGCACGCGCGTTGCGGTGCCGCGGCGTGCGCGGCGGGCCATCCGCCAACCCGCCGCGTGGCCCACTTCCACATCGAGCTGGACGGTGCGCAGCAGCCGGGTCAGCACCCCGGCCAGGTCGGCATCGGAACCCACCACGATCAGCCGCCTGCAGCGGCCGACCACGGCGTCGATGTCATCCGGCCCTTCGGCTCGTTGCGTGGCAAGACCGGCCAGCGGGCGGGGCAATCGTCGGCCGCCGAACAGCAACACCACGACACCTGTGGTGATCAACGCAGCTCCTTGCGCTCGGTCAATCTGCTCCTCACGTGCGCGGCTGGGATAAGGTGGCTCACCGGCTGGACAGAGTGTTTAGGCAGATGAGCGGGAGACTATGCCATGCCGGCAATCGTGCTCATCGGCGCCCAGTGGGGCGACGAGGGCAAGGGTAAGGCCACCGATCTGCTCGGTGGCCGCGTTCAGTGGGTCGTGCGGTATCAGGGCGGCAACAATGCGGGCCATACCGTGGTGCTGCCGACGGGCGAGAACTTCGCGCTGCATCTGATCCCGTCGGGCATCCTGACGCCCGGCGTCACCAACGTGGTCGGCAACGGCGTGGTGGTCGATCCCGGCGTGCTGCTCGACGAGCTGAAGGGTCTGGAAGATCGCGGCGTCGACACCGAACGACTGCTGATCTCGGCCGACGCGCACCTGCTGATGCCGTATCACGTCGCCATCGACAAGGTGGTCGAGCGGTACGCGGGCAGCAAGAAGATCGGCACCACCGGCCGCGGCATCGGCCCGTGCTACCAGGACAAGGTCGCCCGCATCGGGATTCGTGTCGCCGATGTGCTCGACGAGGCGCAGCTGGCCCAAAAGATCGAAGCGGCACTGGAATTCAAGAACCAGGTGTTGGTCAAGATCTACAACCGCAAAGCGCTGTCGTCCGCCGAGGTATTGGACAATCTGCTGACGAAGGCAGAGGGTTTCAAACATCGCATCGCCGACACCCGACGATTGCTCAACGTCGCACTCGACGATGGCGAAATCGTGCTGCTGGAAGGCTCACAGGGCACGCTGCTCGACGTGGACCACGGCACGTACCCGTTCGTGACGTCGTCGAACCCGACCGCAGGTGGCGCGGCGGTCGGCTCGGGAATCGGCCCGACCCGCATCACCACAGTGCTGGGGATCCTGAAGGCGTACACCACCAGGGTCGGTTCCGGTCCGTTCCCCACCGAATTGTTCGACGCGAACGGCGAATACCTGTCCAAGACCGGCGGTGAGTTCGGGGTGACGACCGGCAGGCGTCGCCGCTGCGGTTGGTTCGACGCGGTCATCGCGCGCTACGCCACCCGTGTCAACGGCATCACCGACTACTTCCTGACCAAGCTCGACGTGTTGTCCAGCCTGGAAACGGTGCCGGTGTGCGTCGGGTACACAGTGAGCGGCAAGCGAACCGACGACATGCCGATGACCCAGAGCGACATCGCGCACGCGGAGCCGGTCTACGAGGAGATGCCGGGTTGGTGGGAGGACATCTCCGGGGCGCGCGAATTCGAGGATCTGCCCGCGAAGGCGCGCGACTACGTGCTTCGGCTGGAAGAGCTTGCCGGAGCACATGTTTCGTGCATCGGGGTGGGACCCGGTCGCGACCAGACGATAGTGCGCCGCGACATTCTGGCGGATCACTCGTGACTTCTGCGGACGCGAGGAGCAGTTCAGGCGGAGATCCCAGGCTCGTCGACCCCGACTATGACAAGCACGGCGGGTTCCCGAATTTCGAAGCGGCCCAGCCCGGCCCGGGGTTCGCGCGGTTCCTGACGGCGATGCGCAGGGCGCAGGATCTTGCGGTGTCGGCGGATCCGGACAGCGAAACCTGGGACCAAGCGGCCGACCGTGCCGAAGAGCTGGTGAAACTGCTCGGCCCGTTCGAGGCGCCCGAGGGTGTCGGTCCGGCCAGTCGGGTCCCGGACCTACCGGGTGCAGGTAGCCTGCTGATGCCGCCCTACAGGGTGGTCGAGTTCGGGCCCGAGGGTGTCCAATTGAGTGTGCAATTCAGCCGGTTCTCGGTGGGCGGCAACTACGCGGTGCACGGCGGCGTGCTGCCGCTGCTGTTCGACTCGGTGTTCGGCATGGTGATTCACGCCGCGGGCCGCCCGATCAGCCGGACCGCCTTCCTGCATGTCGACTACCGCAAGGTGACGCCGATCGACACTCCACTGACCGCACGCGGCTGGGTGGCAAGGACGGAGGGCCGCAAGGCCTTCGTCAACGCAGAACTGCGCGATCCCGACGACAACCTGTTGGCCGAGGCCAACGGGCTGATGATCCGATTGCTCCCCGGCCAGCCGTAACCGTGCCACGATGACGGCGTGACCATCAACTCAGCCGATCGCCAGTTGCGCAGGCTGGCGACGCCGCGTGCCGCGGCAATCGCCGGAGTGCTCTTCGCCCTGCTGTTCGGCACAGCGCTCGTTTTCATTCGGATGGCGCTACCGGAAGGCGCCGAGCCGGGTGCGCAGTGGTTGACGCCTGGAAGTACGAATATAAAGACCGCGGCAATGATCATGCCGTTCGCCGGCATTGCCTTCTTGTGGTTCATCGCGGTGGTGCGCGACGGATTCGGGCGCTTCGAGGACAAATTCTTCTCGACGGTCTTCATCGGCTCCGGCCTGATGTTCCTCGCGATGATGTTCGTGGCCGCCGGTGTCGGTGCCGGCCTCGAGGCCAGCAACCGGATCGTCGGCGACGTATCCGCACACGCCGAGGTGGCCACCTTCGGGCAGATGGTGCTACTGGCGATCGCCAAGACCTACGCGCTGCGCATGGCGGCCGTGTTCATGATCTCGCTGGCCACCATCTGGCTGAAGACGGGTCTGATGCCGCGCTGGCTAGTCATCGTGACTTACCTTGTGGCGCTGGGACTTCTGTTGGCGAGCGATATCAGCATGTGGCTGACGCTGACCTTCCCGATCTGGGTCCTGGTCGTCAGCCTGTTGCTGTTGGCGCCGGGCCGGCGTCATCGATCTGCACCACGACGACTAATCGACGATCCGCAAAGCCTGTGATGGGCACAGCTTGACGGCTTCGCGAGCGCGGTCTTCTTCGTCGTCGGTTACTTCGTCGACGAGCACCACAACTATGCCGTCATCGTCCTGATCGAAAAGGGTGTCCGCGACCATCACGCAATTGCCCGCCTGTATACAGACATTGCGATCGGCCTGAACCTTCACCACCTCACCTCCAATGACTTCAGTCCGTAGATGAAGTGGAAGGACCGGAATTGGACGTCCTCGAAGTTCTCTGCCAGCGCCAGGTTCGGGAATCGGCGCAGCAGGGCAGGAAACGCGATTCGCATCTCCATCCGGGCCAGCGGCGCACCGAGGCAGTGATGCACACCGTGCCCGAACGCCAGATGCCCGGGCGCGCCGCGACGGATGTCGAGGACCTCGGGGGTGCCGATGAAGTCGGGGTCCCGGTTGCCCGCTGGCAGCGACACGAAGACCAGCTGTCCGGCTGAAATCGGGGTGCCGGCGATTTCCACGTCGGTCGTGGTGATCCGCGGAATCGCGCTCTGCACGATCGACAGCCAGCGCAACAGTTCTTCGACCGCGGGCCCGACGGCGTCGGGGTTGTCGCGGACCGCTGCCAGCTGCTCGGGGTGTCGCAGCAGGGCCAGTGCGCCCAGCCCCAGCATGTTCGACGTGGTCTCGTGCCCAGCGAGCAGCAGCAGACCAGCGACGCCGATGAGCTCGCCGTCGGTCAGCTCGTCACCGTGTTCGCGCACCAGCATGCCGAGGATGTCCGCGCCGGGTTGCTGTCGCGACCGCTGGACCAGAGAGGCCATGTAGGCCCGTCCCTGCCGCTGCAGTTCCAGTCGCTCGGGGATCGGGATGGACAGGTCGAGCTGTCGGGCGCTGCGCCGCTGGAAGTCCTCGCGGTCGTCGTAGGGGACACCGAGCAGCTCACAGATCACCAGCGACGGAATCGGCAGCGCGAAGTTCTCCACCAAATCGGTTGGCGGACCCGCGTTCTCCATCGCGTCCAGCTGCGCGTCGACGATCTCGACGATGCGCGGTTCGAGACGCTTCATCCGCCTGATCGTGAACTCGGGTGTCAGCATGCGGCGCAGCCGCTGATGCTCCGGCGGATCGAGGCTCAGGAGGTTGCCCGCCCGCGCGCTGGCTTGCTCCCCCTCGGAGATCGGCGGCGCTCCAGGCACAACGAAACCTGGCGGGCGTGCGTTCGAGAACCGTTCGTGGTCGGCCAGCACGTCCTTGATGTCCTCATGCCGGGTGACCAGATACACCTGCATACCGAAGGAGTTGGTGACCGTGCGCACGCCATCGGTCTCGCGGACCTCCCGCAGCTCCGCGGTAGGGCTGAACGCATCGCGGCGCATGTGCAGCGGCGGCAGTTCCTGCGCTTGGGTCATGGTTCGACGCTACTCGCGAAAAACGAACTCCTCGATGAGCTTATTGACCAGCGGCGGGTTCTCCAGCCCGGCGAGGTGCGCGACGCCTTCGAGCACAGCGATCGCCGCACCCGGGATCGCCTCGGCCATCGCGATGGTCTCGGGCAGCGGAAATGTCGCGTCCTCCGCCCCGGCAACCACCAGCACCGGCGTCGTGATGTTGGCGAAGAGCTCCCGCTGGTCCGGGCGGTCAGGTACCACGCTCTTCACCGCCCAGGCCCCGGAGTCGATGTCGACCGCCTGCGCGGTGTCCCGCACGAATGCGACGACGTCGGGCCGGGTGGTGAACGTCGTCGGCCCGAGGAATGCCTTGAGCACCGATCGGGTAAGCGGCGGCCGGATCCCACCCATCAGCTTCGCCATCCGCAGCAGGAACCCGTACTCGATCTTCTGGCGGATACCTGCGGGTGAGGCGGTGCAGTTCATCAACACCGCGCTGCCAATGCGATTCGGATACGTCGCGGCGAACGTGCCACCGATCATGCCGCCCCACGAGTTGCCGACGAAGTGCGCCCGTTCGACCCCGAGCCCGTCGAGGATGTCGACGATGCATCGGGCGCAGTCGGCGAAATCGAAGGTGGCAGTGAGCTTCTGGCTTTGGCCGTGGCCCGGCGGGTCGACCAGGATGACGAGGCAACGATCGCCAAAGTGGTCGGCCTGTGCCGCCCACATATCGCCCGTCATCAGAAGGCTCGGCCAGAACATCATCGGCTCGCCGCTGCCGCGGACCTGTACGCGCATCGTGCCAAGCACGGTGTCGAGATGGACGTCCTCCATCTAGTGTGCCCCGGGGGGACTGGCGGCTTTAGCGGTCAGGGGAATCGGGGCACCCGGCCACGTGCTGGGGGTGGGTGTCGGTGGTCGTTTGTATCGTTTCGTCATGGCCGAGTGTCGCTTTCGTCGGTCCGCGGTCGGATGAGGCGGGCATATAAGTTCCGGCTGCGCCCGACGGCGCGGCAGCACATCGCGTTGGCGGCGTGTGTGGATGGGCATCGGGAGTTGTACAACGCGGCGTTGCAGGAACGCCGCGACGCCTGGCGGGGAAGCCGGACCCGCATCGGCTACGGCGATCAGTCGGCGCAGCTGCGCGAGATCCGGGCGCTGCGCCCGGATCTGGCGGTGTGGTCGTTCTCCAGCCAACAGGCCACGCTGCGCCGGCTCAACCGGGCGTTTGAGGGTTTCTTTCGGCGGGTGAAAGCCGGGGCGGCGCCGGGGTACCCGCGGTTCAAAGGTGCGCACCGGTTTGACAGTGTGGAGTGGCCCAAGGACGGTGACGGTGCCCGCTGGCACCCCGATAGGCGCCGGGTGTATCTGCAAGGTGTCGGCCAGGTGAAGGTCAGCGCGCACCGCGACGTGGTGGGGCGGGTGAAGACGATCCAGGTCCGCCGCGAGGGCCGGCGCTGGATGCTGATCCTGTCCTGTGACGACGTCCCCGCCACCCCGAGGCCGGCAACCGGGCGTCAGGTTGGAGTTGATGTCGGGATCGCCAGTTTCGCCACCACCTCCGACGGCGATCACGTGCACAATCCGCGCTGGGCTCGCAGCCTCGCCGCCGGATTGGCCGCCGCCCAGCAGCGGCTGGCCCGGGCCAAGCGGGGGTCGAACAACCGGGGCCGCCGGCGTGAGACGGTGGCTGCTCGGCATCGTAAGATCGCCAACTGCCGCCGCGACTTTCACCACAAGACCGCCCGCACGCTCGTGCAGACCTATGACCTGATCGTGGTGGAGGACCTGGCCATCGCCAACATGGTGCGCCGGGCCAAACCCGTTCCCGACCCGGACAACCCCGGTCAGTTCCTGCCTAATGGCGCAGCGGCCAAGACCGGGCTGAATTTGCAGCATCAGTGACGCTGCCTGGGGGCAGTTCGTCTCGATTCTGCGCGCCAAAGCGGAAGACGCTGGACGCACCGTGATCGAGGTTGATCCCCGGCACACCTCCGACCGTTGCGAATCCTGTGGGCACGCAGCCAAGGAGAACCGGGTCACCCAAGCGGTATTTGCTTGTCGGGCGTGTGGCCACCGTGCCCAGGCCGACGAACACGCCGCACGCAACATCCTGCGGGCCGGACTGGCCCGTCACACAGCCCACGCTGCGTGAAAAGAAGCTGGCGGCTTCGGCCGTCAGAGAAGTCACCGGTGAAACGCTAGCGCTCAGCGCGCAGAGCGCGCCACCAGATGCGCGCACCGATGAGTGTGAACAGGGCGGGGATGATGACGGTGCGGACGACGAAGGTGTCCAGCCGGATGCCGAGGCCGACGATGATGCCGATCTGCGTGAGGACGATCAGGGGCATTCACCCCGAGCACGCAGAACACCGCGGCCAGCACGATGCGAGCGCTGGTGATGACCGCGCCGGTTGCCGACGCCGCCCGGACGATGCCTTCCCTGGTGCCGTGGGCGGGTGTCTCCTCACGTGCCCGGGTGACCAGAAAGATCGTGTAGTCCACACCGAGTGCCACCAGGAACAGGAACGCGAACAGCGGGGCGGTGTTGTCCAGCGCGGGAAACCCGAACAGGTGCACACTCGCCCAGCCGCCGAGGCCGAGCGCGGCCAAGGCGCTGAGCACCGTCACCGCGACCAGGATCAGCGGCGCGAGTGCCGATCGCAGCAGCACGTAGAGCACGATCAGCACCACGGCCAGGATGGCCGGGATGATGACGAGTCGATCCCGGGCGGCGGCCACACTCGCATCGCGGGCCTGGGCGTCCGATCCGCACACCAGCGCGCCCGAATCCACTGTGTGAACCGAATTACGCAGTGCATCAATGGTTCTGAATGCGTCATCGGACCCGGGTTCGCCACTGAGCACCACCGACCACTGGCTCAAACCATTCGGGATTCGCCGGCCGGGTTCGCGGACACGACGCGGGGGTGGCTTTGATCGCTTGTTCGATCTGTGCGGCCTTGTCGGTAGGCGCGATGACGCGGGTGGGGTCCGTCAGGCGCTGGGAAAGTGCACGGCCAGGGTTTCGTACCCGCTCACCGACTCCGCCCGCACCCGGAACTGCTCGGTCTGCGACAGGCCGATCGGTGTGGTGAGCAGCCCGGTGCACAGCAACACAAGCCCGGCGATGGCTGCTACCGCGACCCGGGCGGGCCTGCGCGCGACGGAGTCGGCGATGCGGTGCCAACACCGCTGTCGGTAAGGGGTTTCGCCCCGACATGCGGGATGAACGGCCGGAACAGCCGACTGCCGAACAGCGCCAGCAGAGGCGGCATTACGAGCAGGACGAACACCGCCGCGACCACCAGGCCTGAAGCGGCCTGCACCCCGAGGCTGCGGGTGCTGGGCGAGGAGGCGAGCACCAACGCCAGCAAGGCCAGCACCACGGTGGCGTTGCTGGCCAGGATCGCCGGCCCCGCCTGGCGCACCGCGGCACCACGTGCGGCGCGGTGATTTTCGGTGCGGCCCAACTCCTCTCGATAGCGCGAGATGAGCAGCAGTGCGTAATTGGTGCCTGCCCCGAACACCAGCACGCTGGTGATGCCGGATGTCGAACCGTCGGGAGTCATCCCGAGCGCGTCGGCGACTGCGCTCCCCAGTACGGCGGCGACGCGATCAGCGAAGCCGATCACCGCGAGCGGGACCAGCCACAGCACCGGCGACCGATAGGTGACGATCAGCAGCAGCGCGACCACCGCTGCGGTGACCGCCAGCAGTGTGATGTTGGCCCCGGAGAACGAGTTCGCGATGTCGGCGCCGAACGCGGGCCCGCCGGTGACCTCGACCCGCAGGTCGTCAGGCAGCTCCGCGCCGGCTGACTCGCGCAGCGACTTCACCGCATCGTTGAGTGCGAACCCCGAAAGCCCGGAGTCGAGCGGCATCGTTGCGACCGCTGCTCGATCGTCGTCGGACACCACGACAGGCTGCTGTTTGATCGCGCCGAGATCGGCCTGGCTCAGCGGAGCGCCGTCGCGGCGGGTGACGACCAGGATGGCCGGAACGCGATCGCCACCAGGTAGCTGTGCCCGCAACACGTCGGCGCGCGCCGATTCGGCGCTGGACGGCACCGGGACCGGTGACTGCTCACTGGAGTCGTCGCCGCCGATCAACCCGATCAACGCGCCGGAGACGACGATCACCGCGAGCGCCAGCACCCAGGAGAACCGACTGGACATGGGTGTCAATATTTCAGATACTTAATATTTAATCAAATGAACATCTGCCGCTATGCTGAGCGTGTGCCGAGGACCGATCGCACCGCGCTGGAGTCGCTCATCGCGGCCGACGTGCGGGCGTTGACGGCCGAGTCCGACCAGATCGGCAGGCACTTCGCCGGACGACATGAAGTGGCCGCCAACGACTTTCGCGCACTCCTGCACGTCATGGTCGCCGAGACGTCGGGCTCGCCGCTTTCGGCAGGCGAACTCAGGACGCGAATGGGCATGTCTGGCGCGGCCATCACGTATCTCGTCGAGCGGATGATCGCGTCCGGCCACTTTCGGCGGGACTCCGATCCGTCCGACCGCCGCAAGGTCCTCCTGCGGGTTGCCGACGACGGAATTAACGTTGCACGAGGCTTTCACGCGTGGCCTGACGTCCTCCATCGGTGAAACGCTAGCGCTCAGCGCGCAGCGTGGGCCACCGAGTCTTAGTCGAGCTAAATCCGGTTGAGCGTCGCTTCCTCGAGATCGAGCCCGTGCAGCACCGAGCGCAGCACCTCGTCGTCGATGTGCCCGCTGTCCCGCTCGGCGATAAACGACGCGCGTTCGGTGGCCAGCATCTCGAGCCGCAGCCGCCGGAACGCGGACGCCGGGCTCTCGCCGATCTCCCTCTCGTCGCTGCCGAGCCGCTCCCACGCAGAGTTGCGCCGTCTGGTGTTCCAGCCGCGCAACACGTCTGCGGCCCGCTCATGCACGTCGGTCGTGTCCTCGTCGGCCAGCAGCTCGTCGAGCCGGTCGGCCGCCGCCCTCGCGGCCTTGTCCTGCGCGGCCGCGGCGGCGATCGCATCGGTGCGCGCTTCGTCGCCCTGCACACCCAGCCGTCGGATCAGCCACGGCAGGGTCAGCCCGTGCAGCAGCAGCGTGCCGATCACGACGACGAAGGTGAGGAACACGACGTGCGGGCGCCCGGGAAACGGCGCACCCGACAGCGTCGTCATCGGAACAGCGAACGCCGCCGCCAACGAGACCACGCCGCGCATACCGGCCCATGCGAGGACGAAGACCTGCGCGGGTGTCGGCGCGGGTTCACGCTCCCGGATGCGCGCCGACAACAGCCTCGGCAGGTAGGCGAACAGATACACCCACACGATCCGGACGACGATGACGGTCGCGAACACCGCCGCCGATGAGATCGCGATCACCGACGCTGAGATGCCGGCGAGCTTGCCGACCACCGTCGGCAACTGCAGGCCGATCATCAGGAACGCGAACGACTCCAGCACCAGCTGAATGGCCTTCCACACCGCGAAGTCCTGCAGCCGGGTCGCATACCCGGCGTGGAAGGACCGTTGACCGAGGATGAGCGCCGCGACCACCACCGCGAGTACCCCTGAGCCGTGGGCCTCCTCGGCGGCCAGATAGATGATGAACGGCGCGACGAGACCCACCGCGCTTTCCACCAGCGGATCGTCCAGGCGCGACCGGACGAAGGCGATGACGGCGCCCAGCGCAGCGCCGATCGCCGCGCCGCCGACGGCGGTCAGTGCGAACGTCCCGACGGCGCTACCCCAGCTCGCGGCGGTGCCGATCGCCGCGGCGAGCGCGACCTTGTAGGCGGTCAGCGCGGTCGCGTCGTTGAGCAGGCTCTCGCCGCCGAGCAGCGTCATGATGCGGCGCGGCAGCCCGAGCCGGCGCCCGATCGCAGTCGCGGATACCGCGTCGGGCGGGGCCACGATTGCGCCGAGGGTCAGCGCCGCCGCGACCGTCAGCTCAGGCACCGTCTTGTACGCGACGAAGGCGACCGCGAACGTCGTGGCCAGCGGCAGACCGACCGCGAGCAGTCCGATCGGCCGGAGGTTCTTTCTCAGCCCGACGTAGCTGCTCTCCAGGCCCGCGGACCACAGCAGCGGTGGCAGCAGCACGTAGAGCACGAGTTCGGGCTCGAGCTCGATGTCCTTGAAACCGGGGATCGTGCTCGCGGCCAAGCCGGCGACCACCAACGTGAGCGGGGCCGACACGTCATATCGGCGTGCCAACGCGGCCAACAGGACCGACACCACCAGCACTGCAAGCAGGGAGCCATGCACCTCGCCAAACCTCCTCGGTCATCGTCCCTATCCTTGGTCAGCATGCTGAAGAGATCACGCAGGGGGCGCGACTGGGGGCACTCCCCTCGCAAGCTGGGGGCCCACCCGCTTGCGCGGGAGGACGCATCAGCAAACCCGAGGACCTGCTCGCATCTCGCCGCCGACAGTGCACGAGCCGGGGACGAGCCGCAGCCGCGCACGCCCGGGCAATGCGAGAAGTGCGCGGAGCTGCGTGAGAATACGTGGGCCTATCTGCGAATGTGCCTGACCTGCGGTCATGTCGGCTGCTGCGATTCCAGTCCGCACCAACACGCCAGCGAACACTTTCACCGGACTGGTCACCCCGTCATGCGCTCCATAGAGCCGGGGGAGGATTGGCGGTGGTGCTACGTCGACGTCCGGGTCGGCTCATGATCTGGCAGGCTTGACGGGCGATGAGTGAAACGACTGAGTCCCCCGATCCCGAGGACACGCCGTCCGACGAACAAACCACCAGTGAGCCGACCGAGAAGGGCGACGACCGGAGCGCAGTGATGTTGCTCGGTTCCGGGGAACTGAGCCGAGAACTGGCCCTGGCGTTCCAGCGGCTCGGCCAAACGGTGGTCGCGGTCGACCGGTACGCCGATGCACCTGCGCACGGTGTCGCCGATCGGGCGGCGGTGGTCAGGATGAATGACGCCGAGGCGCTGACCGCGACGATCGAAAGGGCGAACCCGCGCGTCGTGGTAGCCGAGTCGGGCGTCATCGCGGTCGATGCGCTGGTCGCCGCCGCCGAACGCGGGCTCGAGGTGTTCCCGACGCCCCGCAGCGTGCGGATGACCATGGACCGGGAAGGCATGCGCAGGCTGGCCGCCGACGAGCTTGGCCTGCCGACAGTTCCGTTCTGGTTCGCCGGGTCGGTCGAAGAGCTGACCGCGGTGGCCGAACATGCCGGCTTCCCGCTGGTGGTGAAGCCGGTTGCGGGGGTGCCCGGTGAGGGCGAGTCGGTGCTGCTGCGCATCGACGATGTCGAGGCGGCTTGGCAGCGCGCGGTGGCCGCGGGCCTGGTTCCGAATAACCGGGTGCTTGCCGAGACGGTCGTCGAGGTGGACTACGAGATCACCCTGATCACCGTCAGGACCACCGGGCCGACCGGGCCTGCGCTGCACTTCTGCGAACCGATCGGCCACCGCGAGGGCGACGATGACGTGTTGGAGGCGTGGCAGCCACAACAGATGTCCGCAACTGCGTTGGACGCGGCGAAGTCGATCGCCGCGCGCATCGTCAACGCGCTCGGCGGACGGGGCGTTTTCGGTGTCGAGCTACTGGTACGCGGCGACGAGGTCTATTTCGCCGACGTTCGCACCCGACCGCACGACAGCGGCCTGGTAACCCTTCGGTCGCAACGGCTTTCGGAGTTCGAGCTGCATGCACGGGCGATCCTGGGTCTGCAAGTGGACACCATCATGATCTCCCCTGGCGCCGTCGAAGTCGCTTACGCAGGCGCCGAGTCGGCACAGGGCGAAATCGCAGCGGCGAATGTGAACGCGATACTGGCCGACGCGTTGGCCGTCGCAGAGAGCGACGTTCGGCTGTTCAATCGGCCCGACGACACCGACGCCCGGCGTCGACTCGGGGTGGCACTGGCCACCGCGCCGGACGTGACAACTGCCCGGGACAGGGTGCGCCGAGTGACCGGCGTGCTGCGCAAACTCTGGTAGCCGTGCCGTCGGAGGCCCACGACGCAGACAGGCCGACGATGGCCCCGTTTCTGGGCGCGCTGGCAATCATTGTGATCGTCGTGATCGCAATCTGGTTGTCCAATCTGTTCCAGGGTGACCGGCTGTCCGAGGATCAGCGGGTGGGCCTGGCGGCGGTCGGTCAGAACGACGCGCTGCAGCGGGCGGACTTCGCCGACTTCAGCGCCTGCACCTGCAAGGAGCTGCAGGGTTCGGAGGCCGATGTGCTTGCGCACCAACGCGATTCGGTGGCAAAACGCGGCGCCCGGTATGTCGACGATGTCACCAACGTGACGATCGACGGTGACCGCGCGAAGGCGACTGTGACGTATCATTTCGACAAGGCGCCGGAGGAAAAAACGCCTGTTCCGATGACCTTCGTACGCGAGGATGGAGCATGGAAGGTCTGTTCGACCGGTCCCACTTAGGTATGGGACACTCGCGACCGTGAGCT
>CAWDAC010000038.1:0-134698 GCA_963800125.1 uncultured Actinomycetota bacterium
CGACCGGGTGATCAGCTGGGCACACGCCATCGAGCTTGCCGATCCCACGCCGTACCTGTCTGGCGGCGAACTTGTCATGACCACCGGCCTGAAAATGGGGCCGACGAGCGACGAGCAATACGAGTATGTGGCCCGGTTGTCCGCCGTGGGCGTGGTGGCGCTGGCTTTCGATACCGGCACCAATTTCGACCGTGTCCCGGACGGTGTGCTGTCAGCCGGCGACGCCCTCGGGCTCCCGATCCTGCAAGTGCCCGCCGACACACCGTTCATCGCTATCACCCGTGCTGTCATCGACGAACTGACCGCCGATCAGCTCCGCACGGTTCAACGCGTCGTCGACCAGCAGGAGATATTCGCCCGCGCCACCCTGCGCGACGGTGTACCGGGTGTGGTCGCCGCACTCAGCCAAGCCCTATCGGCGACCGCGGTCGTCATCGGGACAGACGGACGGCCGCTCGCAGCCACCGGTCGCGATACCGAGCACGTCATTGCGATCACCGCCGAGGCGGCCCGAAACATGCGGCCCCGCAGCGGTCGCCGCCACGCCAGTCGCGTGATTGCCGATGGTGCCGGCTACTTGACCATTCAGACGGTGCGCGCGGCCCAAACGGCGCGCGGGTACCTCGCGGTGCGCTCCCATGTAGCGCTCTCGGCGTCGGATCGGCTCCTTGTTGCCCACGCCCTCTCATTGATAGCGATCGAACTCGAGAAACCGGCCAAGGTCATCGATGCCGAACAGCGACTCCGCACCGCGGTCACACTTGGTCTGCTCGGCGAACCCCGATCCTTCGATCCCGGTGTGCTCCGATATTTCGGCTTCGATCCAGATAGTGATGTCGTTCTCGTGGTGCTGACCAACGTCGGCGCGCTGCTACCCGCCGAAGCCCAGATCACGAACATGCTGGGGGCCGGAGACGTGCCATATCTAATGGGCTCGATCGACGACGAGATCGTGATCATCCTGCCGGGCGAACATGCCGGAATGGGCGATGATATCCACCGCAGGCTTGGCGCCCAGCTGGCGCGACAACTGGGCGGCGGGCAGAGCTCACCGGCGTCCCTGGGCGACTTGGACTTCGGTCTCCATCAGGCCAGGGCTGCCGCCAGGGCCAACGCAGACGGTCGATTCAGCGAATTCGATCACCTCGATGTTCTCGGGGTGCTCCAGGGCATCCGAGGTCGCGGCGAATTGGAACTTCTCGCGCACTTGCTGAATCCCCTCGATAGCGACGCCGCGGATCGGACGCTGCTCGACACGCTGGAAGCCTTTCTCAGCTGTAACGGCCAGGTGGAAACCGCGGCGACCAAACTCAACATCCACCGACACACCATGCGCAATCGGCTGAGGAGAATCGGTGAACTCACCGGCTGCGACCTCCAGTCGGCCGATACCCGCGCCGCAATGTGGTTGGCGATCAAAGCCCGCGAACTGTTGGCCGTCTCGGCGCGCAGGTCGCGATAGAAGCTCTCATCCTGGCCGGCCTTCGCACATCAGAACCTGGCTCTTTATGCCGTTCACCACTGCCTGCTGGGGGTATCGTCGCATTGCACCAACGGTTCGTCCATGCTCGGCGAGAGGCCCGGGCTCGCCGGCCCGACCCACCAGGTCACTCGTGTCAGCCGTCGGGGTCGCGGGTCTGGAAGGGATGGTCCGCCATGGCATTACACCCGCTGGAACCACTGGATGCGGACGAGTTCAGACGCACAACCGAGATCTTGCGTCGCGATGGGCATGTCACCGACTCCTTCCGCTTCGCGTCGATCGAACTGATGGAACCGGGCAAGCAGGAGGTGCTGGCCTGGCGCGTCGGTGACGCGGTGCCCCGGCACTCGTTCGCGGTGGTGTGGAACCGTTCGGACAACAAGACCTACGAAGCGACGGTCGACCTCACCGGCGATGCCGTCCTCTCGTTCAAGCACATTCCCGACGTCACGCCGAACTTCACCGTCGACGAGTTCCACGAGGTCGACGAGACGCTTCGCAAGCACCCGGACGTGATCGCCAAACTGCGCGAACGCGGCATCTCCGACATGAGCCGCGTCATCGTCGACGTCTGGACGTATGGCAAGGCAGTGATGCCCGAGAAGTACCGTGACCGCCGGCTCGGCTGGGCCGACCTATGGGTCCGCGAGACCCCCGTCGGCAACCCGTACGCCCACCCGGTCTCGGGGTTGAAGCTCATCGTGGACATGAACACCCTGGAGCTCCTCGAGATTGAGGACGATTACGACGTCGGAATGCCGGCGGTCAACGGTGAGTACGTGCCCGGACCGTGGAAGGGCGAACCGCGCACCGATCTTAAGCCCCTGCACATCACCCAGCCCGAGGGCGCGTCCTTCACTCTCGACGGCACCGAGCTGCGGTGGCAGAAGTGGTCGATGCGCCTCGGCTTCAACTACCGCGAGGGCCCGGTGATCTACCAGGTGGCCTATGACGACCACGGGGTACGGCGTGACATCGCCTACCGGATGTCGTTCGCCGAGATGGTGGTGCCCTACCGCGACCCCACGTTCGACCACTACCGCAGGACGGCTTACGACATCGGCGAGTGGGGCCTCGGCTTCATGGCCACCTCGCTGGAGCTGGGCTGCGACTGCCTCGGCGAGGTCACCTACGTGGATGCGGTGCTGCACGACGCCGCGGGAGCGCCGTACGACATCAAGAACGCGATCTGTTTGCACGAGGAGGACAACGCCGTTCTCTGGAAGCACGACGATGCCCTGACCGATGCCGAGGTGCGCCGGCAGCGGCGCATGGTGGTCTCGTGCCACGTCACCGTCGCGAATTACGAGTACCTCGTCTACTGGCGCTTCTACCAGGACGGCAACATCGAGTGCGAGGTACGCGCGACCGGCATCATGGTCACCACCCCCTATGCCGAGGGCGACGCCGCGCCGCCGTACGGCACCGTCGTCGACAACCGCACCTACGCGCCGTTCCATCAGCACTTCCTGGTCGCCCGCCTCGACCTTGACGTCGACGGTTCCGCGAACACCGTCGTCGAGGTCGACTCGGTTGCACCCCCGGTGTCCGACGAGAACCCCTACGGTCTCGCTTTGGTCACCCAGTCCACCCCGATCACGTCCGAGGCGTCCTCCGCCCGCGACTACAACTGGGACACGCAGCGCGGCTGGAAGGTTGTGAACCCGGACAAGCTGAACCGGTACGGCACTCCGGTCGCGTACAAGCTAGTGCCCGGCGCCGCGTTCCCGGCGATCATGGACCCCTCGACGCCGCAGTACGTTCGGGCGCCGGTCATCGGCCACACGCTATGGGTCACGCGGCACGACGACGACGAGCGCTGGCCGTGCGGTAAGTACCCCACGCAGTCCACCGTTGACACCGGTCTGACGGAGTGGATCAAGGACGATGCGCCGCTGGAGAACGCCGACGTCGTGCTCTGGTATGTCTTCGGCATCCACCACATCACCCGCGTGGAGGACTGGCCGATCATGCCGGTCGATACGATTTCGTTCTGGCTGAAGCCGTTCGGGTTCTTCGACCAGAACCCGTCGATCGACGTCGCCCCCTCGCCGAAGGCGGAGGGTGAGACCTGCCACACCGGGACCGAGCACATCGACGCCAGGCACGCGGCGCACCATCACTGAGCGCAGGGCCGGCGGGGCTATGGTTCGTCGACGATGAGGACCGGGGTGTCTTTGCGTAGGGTTTCGCCGCGGAAGAAGGCGGGCTGGCGGGCGCGCATGACCAGCATGAGCACCACGCCGAGCAGGATCATCCCGAGTCCCAGGATCAGGACCAGCCCGACGCCGCCGATGCTGGCGCCGCTGCCGTAGTCGGGTGAGGCGCTGTCGCGGAGCGTGATCAGGAAGACGCCGAGCAGACCCAGCCCGCCCAGCAGCGGGAACAGGAACTTGAACACGAAGCTCTGGGCGTTGGCGAACAGTTCGTGGCGGAAGTACCAGATGCAGGCGAACGCGGTCAGCCCGTAGTAGAAGCAGATCATGATGCCCAGCGAGTAGATGGTGTCGGTGAGCACGTTCTCGCTGGTGAAGGTGAGGATCGAGTAGAACAACGCCGAGCCGATGCCGGCCGCGATCAACGCGTAGGACGGGGTCAGGTAGCGGGGGTGGATGGTGGCGAAGCGCTCCGGGAAGGCCTTGTAGGTGCCCATCGCCAGCATGGTCCGCGAGGTCGGCAGGAAGGTGGTGATCAGGCTGGCGGCGCTGGAGGCCACCACGGCCAGGAACAGCAACAGGTTCAGCGGGCTGCCCATCACGGGTTCGGCCAGCGCGCCGAACACGTTGTCGGAGATCTCCTCGTTGCCCAGACCCAGCCCCTCGGTGCCGACCCCGGCATACATCTGGGTCGCCACGGCCACCAGCAGGTAGGTCAGCAGGATCGACAGCACGCACAGCAGCGCGGCCCGGCCGGGGGTCTTTTCGGAGTCCTTGGACTCCTCGTTGACCGTCAGGGCGGTGTCCCAGCCCCAGAACGCGAAGATCGAACCGGACAGTCCGGCGATGAACGCCGACATCGTCAGCCCGGCCGGGCTGAACCAGTCCAGGCTGAACGCCATCCCGGTGTCCGAGGAGCCCGATTTCGCCAGCGCCATCACCGCGAACAACACCAGCACCACCATCTGGAACCCGACCAGGATGAACTGGACGTGCTCGGTGGTGGTGATGCCGCGGTAGGACACCGCGGTCGCGATCGCCAGGAAGACCAGGCAGGTGACCACGTTGATCAGCTTGTTCTCCCACAGCGCGCCGATGGATTCGTTGTTCGTCAGATCGCCGATGAACTGATAGAAGAACTGCACCGCCACACCGGCCAGGTTGGACAGCACGATGACCGTCGCCAGCACCGCCGCCCACCCGCCCAGCCAGCCGACGTAGGGCCCGAACGCCTTGGTGGTCCAGGTGAACGACGTCCCGCAGTCGGGTGCCACCTTGTTGAGCTCGCGGTAGGCGTAGGCGGCGAAGAACATCGGCAGGAACCCGGCAATGATAATCACCGGCATCTTCTCGCCCGACTCGGCGACCAGGATGCCGATGGTGGCCGTCAGCGCATAGGCCGGAGCCACCGACGAGATACCCAGCACCGTCCCCCCGAGCAAGCCGACAGCGTTATGCGACAACCCCTTATCCTGAAGATCCGCCTCAACAAGATGGTGCGGGTCGTGAGCCTGTATCTGGCTCAACCTTCGAAGCCGTGGTGATGCATAACGTGCTTGATCCGTGTGTAGTCCTCCAACCCGTACATGGACAGATCCTTGCCGTAACCGGAGTGCTTGAAGCCGCCGTGCGGCATCTCGGCCACCAGCGGAATATGGGTGTTGATCCAAACGCAGCCGAAGTCCAGTCGCGCCGCCACCCGGGCCGCGGTGTCGACATTCTTGGTCCACACCGATGACGCGAGCCCGTACTCGGTGCCGTTGGCGAATGCGATTGCCTCTTCCTCGTCGCTGAAGCGTTGTGCGGTGACGACGGGGCCGAATATTTCGGTCTGGATCAGTTCATCGTCCTGTTTCAGGTCGGCGATCAGCGTCGCCTCGTAGAAGAACCCAGAGCCTTCCTTTGGCTTGCCGCCGGCCAAGATTCGAGCATGCTCGGGTGCGCGCGACACCAAATCCGACACATGCTTCATCTGGTTGGTGTTGTTGATGGGCCCGAAGAGGATGTCCGTGTCGGCGGGGTCATATCCGGTCTTGGTGTTCCGCACCGATTCGGTCATCGTCGAGAGGAATTCGTCGTAGATACCGTCTCGGATCATCATGCGGGTCGCCGCGGTGCAGTCCTGCCCGGCATTGAAATAGCCTGCGGCCGTTAGCCCTTCGACTGCCGCCTCAACGTCAGCATCATTGAAGATGATCACTGGCGCCTTGCCGCCGAGTTCCAAGTGGGTGCGTTTCACGTCCTTTGCGGCGCTCGTCGCGACGGCCATTCCCGCCCGGGTGGACCCCGTGATGGACACCATTTGCGGTACCGGGTGGGCGACCAGGTCGGCGCCGGTGTCGCGGTCCCCGCAGACCAAGCTGCAGACTCCGGGCGGGAAGATCTCCTGCATCTTCTCCACCATCCAGTACGCGGATGCGGGCGTGGTGTCCGACGGCTTGAGCACCACGCTGCAGCCCGCGGCCAACGCCGGCGCGAACTTCCACACCGCCATCATCATCGGGTAGTTCCACGGCGCCACCTGCGCGACCGGGCCGACCGGCTCGCGACGAATCGACGAGGTGTACCCGCGCATGTATTCGCCCTGCGCGCGCCCTTCGAGAACCCGTGCGGCACCGGCGAAGAACCGTATCTGGTCGACCATCGCCGGGATTTCCTCCGACATGGTTAGCGAGATCGGCTTGCCGGTGTTCGCTCTCGATCTCGACGAGTTGCTCGGCGTTCTCCTCGACCACGTCGGCCAGTTTGAGCAGCGCGCGTTGCCGTTCACTCGGGGTGGACCACCGCCACTTCTCGAATGCTTTTGCCGCAGCCCGGCATGCGTCATCGACATCTTTGGCCGAAGAATTCGGTGCCGATGCGTACACCTCGCCCGTGGACGGGTTGACGATATCCATCATCTGGCCATCGGCTGCTGGCTGGATTTCTCCGCCGATGATGTTGTGGATGACCTTCTTTTCCGACACCGGGATCACCTACTCCTATCAGCATCATGGTGCCAGCATTCGGTCAGCCACTCGTGTGTCCATTCCGGCCGTCCCGTCCGTTGGCCGCTTTGATTCACGAATTCTCTTGAACGCCAGCGCGTTTTCGAACCGCGGTCGAAGCGGATCATGATCGTGTGGCGAATGGGGGGCGGTGCGGCTTGCATGGCGGGCGGCGCGCTGCCGGAACTCGTCGGCAGTCGGCGGATCGAGCGGGCGGAACCTCTGGATCGTGGTCTGGGTCATTACGGCTCCCTCGCAATCGGGATGCCGTTGACTGCCCCGAATGCGACGCAGCCGTCCGACACCCAATATGCAGCGGGCAAGACAGAGCATGCACCGATCGGCGCAGCTCAAAGGCCATTTTCGCAAAATTCCGTGCGGCAAAGCTGCGGTCTGTAGCGCACGGCTGCGCGGTCGCGGATCGACGCTTCGGGTTCTGGGTCTGTGACGGCTCAGGCCGCCGGGTTCGCCGCGATGGCGCCGCACGCCCGCAAGGTGTTTGCCAAATAGTCAGGGTTCTGCGCATCCGGCCAGCAGGACAGTTTGACAATCACGGTGTGGGAGGCTTTGTCGACGAATACCAGCTGCCCATGAATCCCCAGGCACAGCAGGATCGGGCCCGCTTCGTTACGGATGAACCAGAACTGGTTGCGGTACCAGCCGCCGGGCAGCATCGCCTCATTTTCGGTGTGGGCGAACGCCTCCCGCACGCCGGGAGCCGGGTCGAAGGCATCGGCCAGCCATCCCGCGGGGATCACCTGTGTACCTTCGACGAGCCCGTCGTTAAGAATCATCTGACCGAACCGGGCCAGGTCGCGAAGCGTCGCCGAGATGCCCCCGTCGTGGATCGCGGTGCCCACCGAGTCGCAGGTGATCTCGGCGTCGAATTCGGCCTTCATCGGCCGCCAGATCAGCGTCGAGATCAGCTCGGCCATCCGCGCACCGGCGGCACGTTCACACACCCATCCCAGCAAGTCGGTGTCGGCGGAGCGGTAGGTAAACGCACCACCGTGTGGTCCCTCGGAGCAGATGGTTTCCAGGTAGGCGTAGGCACCCCTGGGGTCGTTAGCCAGCGCCGGGGCCCAGCCCATCGAGCGCTCCATGTTCCGTACCTCGGAGTCGAGGGCCGTATAGGTTTCCCGAAACGCCACGCCGGTGCGCATGTCGAGGACGTCACGCACGCTTGCACCACGGTATCCCGACCCGGCTACCTCGGGAACGTAGTCGGTCACGGCCGCGTGCGGGTCGAGGCGACCCTGTGCCACCAGGACGCCAGCCACACATCCGACAATGGACTTGGACACCGACATCACCAGATGCCTCGTCGTCTCGGTCATTCCGTCGGCGTAACGTTCGTCAACCACAGCGCCGTCGCACAGCACCATCACGGCATCGGTGAACGTAGTTGCGAAGATCTCCTCGACTGTCGACGAGCTTCCGTCCACCCGCACGACGGACGGATTGCCAAGCTGGGCTCCCGTCGAGGGCAGCGGACATGGACTGCCGGTTCCCGCCGAAATCAGTTGCGTCGGGATGATTTCACGCATATGCCGGAATGCCCAACGCACGTTTTGTGGTTGCTGCCAGTTCGACACGTTGACCTGTAGGTCGGTTGGCGGGGGAAAGCCGGCCATCAGGTCGGCGGGCCTACTGGTCACCGCCTCCGCGGCCGCGTGCTCGGCGGGCATGGCCCGTATCGTATCCGGTCGGCTGTGTCGATCACTTGCCCCGCGTCGGCGATGACCCGGTGGCCTGCCATGAGTGCCGTGGCGACGTGGGCAGTTGGTTGGCTGATGGTAACCCGATGAGCGCTGCAGTTGTCCCTGGCGACGCCGCTGTCAAACGTCAAGTAGCCGGCGTCAGGCCTCGGCTAGTCGCTTCTTCTCAGCTGCAACGTCGAAATCTGCTGGCGGCCAAGACAAGTTGAGACCCTCGAGGGCCTCGATGAGCAGCTCGAGAATGGCCAGCCGGCTGTACCACTTGCGGTCGCACGGCACGACGTGCCATGGCGCGTAGTCCGTCGACGTGCGCTCGAGCATGGCCTGATAGGCCTCCTGGTACTTCGGCCACAGCAGCCGCTCGTCGACGTCCTTCGGGTTGTACTTCCAGTACTTGTCCGGCCGCTCGAGCCGCTCGGACAACCGCTTCTTCTGCTCGTCCAGCGAGACGAACATCGCGGCCTTGATGATCGTCGTACCGCTGTCGACGAGCTTCTTCTCGAACCGGTTGATCTCGTCGTAGCGCTCGCCCCACACCTCGGGCGGCACGATGTTGTGCACCCGCACCACCAGCACGTCCTCGTAGTGCGAGCGGTCGAACACCCCGATATCGCCCGCCGGTGGCAGCGCACGCCGGATCCGCCACAGGTAGTGGTGCTTGCGCTCCTCCTCGGTCGGCACCCCGAAGGCGGTGTATTCGATGCCCTGCGGATTAGCCGCTCCGACAACGTGTTTGACGATGCCGCCCTTGCCTGCGGTGTCCATGCCCTGCAGCACCAGCAGCACCGAGCGGGTGTCGTCGGCGCCCCTACTGTTGGCGTACAGCATCTCCTGCAGCTCGGCGAATCGCTCGTTGCGCTCGGTCTGCAACGCGACGGAGTCGGCCTTCTTGCCTTTGAACCCGGGCGTGGCGCTGGTGTCGATGTTCGCAACCTTGTCGCCCTGGCGGTACACCAAGTAGTCGTGTGGCTCGTGCGTCCACAGTTCGGGCAGGTCGACGGGCTTGCTCATCGTTTGAGCAATTGTGGCGGCAAGATCGGCGACGGGTGCGGCGTTTCCCGGAACTTCTCCAGGGATCCGCCCACCTCGACGATGCCGCACAGGGCGTTCCACGACAGCATCGTCAGGTAGTCGATCAGCTCGTCTGAACTCATCCTCGGGTGCGACATCCACGAGTGGGTGGCCAGCTGCACCCCGCCGACCGTGTGGTACGCCCACGGCTCGACGCCGCCGGTGTCCATGCCTGCCTCCTGCATGCGGCGGCGCAGCATCACCGCCAGCATGCGGGCGATGATCTCCTCGCTGTTGGCGATCACCTTGTTCTTGCTCGCCGAGTTGTTCGCCATCACGAACCGGTACGGCTCGGGTTCCGCGGCCACCGTATGGACGTACACCCGGATGATTTCCCGGGTCAGGTCGTATCCATCCAGGTTCGCCGACAGCGCAGCGGCCATGTTCGGGATCAGCGTGGTCTGCGCGAAGCGCATCATCACCGCGGTGGTCAGGTCGTTCTTGTCCACGAAATAGCGGTAAAGCACGGTCTTCGACACCCCGATCTCGGCGGCGATCTCATCCATGCTGACGTTGCTTCCACGTCGGCGAATGGCGATCAGAGTGCCATCTACCAGCTCATTGCGGCGCTCCACCTTGTGTTGGTGCCAGCGCCGTTTGCGTCCATCGGTCTTAACCGCCACAGGCGGAATCTGCTGTGCCACTATCGCGCTAGTCCGTTCCCTAGTTCCCCTTGATACTACGGCGAACAGGCGGCGCCAGGCTCGTCGGCACGGTTGGCACTCCATGTTGTAGCGGATGATGTAGGAGTGGCACACAGAGCAGACGCCGGTGACCGCGGGTTGCGGGCGCTTCCGGCGCCGCCGGCGCAGCGGACCAGCTTCGCCGAATCGCTAGCCGGCGCCGACACGGCCGCCGACGCGGAACGCCGCCGTGGCCTGCGGCGAATGAAGATCGTGGCACTGGGTTTCCTGATCGGAGCCACCGTGCTCTTCCTCTTCTGCCGGTGGGCCGAGGCCAACGGCGCCGGGGAGTGGGCCGGTTACGTGGCCGCCGCATCGGAGGCGGGCATGGTCGGTGCGCTGGCCGACTGGTTCGCGGTGACGGCGCTATTCAAGCATCCCCTGGGGATACCGATCCCGCACACCGCGATCATCAAACGCAAGAAAGACCAGCTGGGAGAGGGTCTGGGCGCCTTCGTCCGGGAGAACTTCATGTCGCCGGAGGTCGTCGAGACCAAGCTGCGCGACGCCGAAGTCGCGGGCCGGCTGGGCAAGTGGATGTCGGAGCCTGCGCACGCCGAGCGGGTGGCCGCCGAGGCCTCCACGGTGCTGCGCGTGCTCGTCGAGATGCTGCGTGACGAGGACGTCCAGCACGTGCTGGATCGGATGATCGTGAAGCGACTCGCCGAGCCGCAGTGGGGGCCACCGGTGGGCCGGGTGCTGTCCACGCTGCTGGCCGAGAATCGGCAGGAAGCGCTGATCCAACTGCTGGCCGACCGGGCGTTTCAGTGGTCGCTGAACGCCGGCGAGATCATCGAGCGGGTGGTGGAGCGCGACTCGCCGACCTGGTCGCCGCGCTGGGTGGACCACCTGGTCGGCGACCGTATCCACCGCGAGCTGATGGATTTCACCGACAAGGTGCGCCGCAATCCCGATCACGAGCTGCGGCGCTCGGCCACCCGGTTCCTGTTCGAATTCGCCGATGACCTGCAGCACGACGAGGCGACGATCGCGCGGGCCGAGAAGGTCAAGGAGCAGCTGATGGCCCGCGACGAGGTGACTCGCGCAGCGGAAACGGCCTGGAACACCCTGAAACGACTGATCCTGGAGTCCGTCGACGACCCGTCGTCGGCGCTGCGTACCCGCGTCGCGGACTCGGTCGTGCACATCGGCGAATCGCTGCGCGACGACGCCGACCTTCGCGACAAGGTGGACAACTGGATCATCAGGGCGGCTCAGCATGTGGTCGCCGAGTATGGGGCGGAAATCACAACGATCATCACCGACACGATCGAGCGGTGGGACGCCGACGAGGCCAGCCGGCGCATCGAACTTCATGTCGGGCGTGACCTGCAGTTCATCCGAATCAACGGCACGGTCGTCGGCGCTCTGGCCGGCCTGATCATCTATTCGATCGCTCAGCTACTCTTCTGACCTGCGCTAACTAGTGCTTGCAAAAGTTAGCACCCCGTCGTACTGTTGGGTCTGTCGCACATCGAATACCGGACGCAACGAGGGGGCACCCATGCCGCAGGACGAAAAACTTGCCGCTGTGGTGTCCAACGCTGCGCAGGACATCGGGAGTTTCATCCGAACGCAGCGCGAGGCTGCTCAGGTATCGGTACGGCAGTTGGCCGAGAAGGCCGGGGTCAGTAATCCCTACCTCAGCCAGATCGAGCGGGGATTGCGGAAACCATCCGCCGATGTGCTGAGCCAGATCGCCAAGGCATTGCGGGTCTCCGCGGAAGTGCTCTACATCAGGGCCGGGATCCTGGAACCCAGCGAGAAGAGTGAGGTCCGCGACGCCATAATCACCGACACGGCGATCACCGAGCGGCAGAAGCAAGTGCTGCTCGACATCTACACATCGTTTTGCGAACAGAACGAAGCCGTCCGTATCCAGGCAGACGAGGAGCCGACGACTGACCAAACACCGACCAATCACTCGTTAACCGAATCGAACAACCACACCAATCAGTGAAAGGAAATATCGACATGGCTCAGAAAGCCAAGAAGTCCCAAAAGAACGCACAGCCGACCGTTGACGACCTCAAGGCTCCGCTGCTCGCCGCGGTGGGTGCTGCCGATCTGGCCCTCGAGCGGGTCAACGAGATCGTGGCCACCCTGCGTGAGCGTGCCGGCGAGGCCCGCACCGACGCCGGGTCGCGCGTCGAGGAGAGCCGTGCCCGCCTGACCAAGCTGCAGGAGGACCTGCCCAACCAGTTCGGCGAGCTGCGTGACCGGCTGACCTCCGACGAGCTGCGCAAGTTCGCCGAGAGCTACGCGGACGCCGCGCAGACCACCTACAACAAGCTCGTCGAGCGCGGCGAGGCCGCCCTGGAGCGGCTGCGCAGCCAGCCGGCCATCGAGGAGGCGGCTGGTCGCGTGGAGAGCTACACCGACCAGGCCGTCGAGCTGACCCAGGAGGCGCTGGGCAACGTTGCCTCGCAGACCCGCGCGGTCGGTGAGCGCGCCGCCAAGCTGGTCGGCGTTGAGCTGCCCAAGAAGGCGCAGAAGTCTGCCGCCCCGGTCAAGAAGGTCGCCAAGAAGGCGCCGGCCAAGAAGGCTCCCGCCAAGAAGGCCGCGGCCAAGAAGGTCACCCAGAAGTAAGCGCAGTTCGACACCGCCCGCCCGCGAGGGCGGCGCAAAGTCGACCAGGGGACGTAACCCGCATAGGCTGACGAGCGTGGAGCTCCAAGGCCTTGTGGGTTACGTCCTTTTCGCTTTGCAGTTAGTCGTGCTGGCGACGACGGTGTATGCGTTCGTGCACGCGGCGATGCAACGCCCCGACGCCTACACCGCGGCCGGGAAGCTGACCAAGCCGGTCTGGCTGGTGATTCTGGGAGTCGGCGCGCTGCTCGCGCTGGTGCTGGGCATCACCGGCGTGGCGATCGCCGCGGTCGCCGCCGGCGTCTATCTGGTCGACGTCCGGCCCAAGATTCTCGATATCCAGGGAAAGTCGCGGTAGCCGCGTGCGCCGTTTCCTCGCCGCCTCGGTGGCGGCGATGACTGCTGCTCTCGTCTTCGCGGGCGCCGCATCGGCCAGCCCGTCCCTTGGCCCGCCCTACGTCGCCCACACCGAATGGGCGAAGTGGGGCGACCTGTCCAGCCTGCGCGTCTATCCAACGGAGTCGGGCCGGTCGGCGGCCGGCCAGCTCGGCACCCATGCCCAAGCCGACGAGGCGTGGGCCGAAGTGCTGACGCTTTCCCCGGACGCCGACATTCCCGGCATGCGGGAACAGTTCATGTGCCACTGGCGGTACGCCGAATTCGCCTATCCCGGAAAAACCAGCTGGAATCTCGAGCCATGGCGACCCGAGGTCTCCATGGACGAGATGCTGGCGGCCCACTGCAACCCCGGCGGCACAGAAGAACCGTTCTAGTGCCGCAGACGCCCAGCCGCGAAGAAGTGGCCGCGGTCGTCGACCACACTCTGCTCAAGCCCGAGGCCACCGATGCCGACGTGACGAGGCTCGTGCGGGAGGCCGCCGAGCTCGGGGTGTACGCGGTGTGCGTGTCACCGTCGATGGTTCTGGTCGCCAAGTCATCGGTATCGGCGAATCTGCGCATCGCGTCCGTGGCGGGTTTCCCGTCAGGCAAACATCTTTCGGCGATCAAGGCCGACGAGGCCGCGCGGGCGGTTGACGCGGGCGCCGATGAGATCGACATGGTCGTCGACGTCGGTGCCGCCGTCTCCGGTGATTTCGAGGCAGTGCGGGCCGACATCGTGGCCGTCCGTTCCGCCGTTCCCGACGCGGTCCTCAAGGTGATCGTCGAGTCGGCGGCGCTACTGAACATGGCCGGCGAGCAAGCCCTCGTGTCGGCCTGCCGGGTCGCCGCCGAAGCGGGCGCCGAATTCGTCAAGACGTCCACCGGATTTCATCCCAGCGGCGGCGCGTCGGTGCACGCGGTCGAAGTGATGGCCGCCGCCGTGGGTCCCCGCGTCGGGGTCAAGGCCAGCGGCGGCATCCGCACCGCCGACGACGCCGTCGCGATGTTGGCGGCAGGCGCTACCCGGCTCGGGCTGTCGGGCACCCGCGCGGTGCTCGACGGGTTGGCTTAGAGCCCACGCCGGCTGAGTCGGCTAAAGCCCACGCCGGCTGAGCCGGCTAAAGCCCAGCGAAGCAGGGGTCCTCGTTGCCCGCCGGGATCGACGCGTTTCTGGTCGAAAAGCGTGCCGTCACACCGGTATCGGTGACCTGAACATCGTCGGCATGAATTCCCAGCGGATAGTTCTTGGTCAGCTGGGTGGAGAACGCGTCAAGCGCGGGCTGCACCGTCTCGCGCGGCAGGGTGAAACCCAGGCCGCTCAGGTTGACCACCTGCAGCGCTAACCCGCCGTCTTGCACCGTCGGCTTGGCGGTGATGCTGCCAAGCGCACCCTCCAGCTCGATGGTGCCGTCGGACGGGTTCGTCGTGACGCCGGTGACGAAGCTGCCAACCAGCGGGATGGCATCCTGCACGGTCTGCTTGATGCCGTCGGCCGACCAGGTGATGGTCGCGTCCAGCGCGCCGATCGTGCCCTTCGAGTTGCCGCTGCTCTGCAGCCGGACGTCGTCGATGTTCACCTGGGCCTTCATGCCCTTGGCATCGCGGATCTGGTTGCCCGCGGTCTCGATCGAGATGTTTCCGTAGTTTCCGGTCATGTGCTGCAACAGGAAGGGTGACGCTCCGAAGGACACGGTGACATCGTCCTTCACCACACACTCGGTGGCCGCGGCCACCACGTCGTCGGCGCGGCTGCGTGCGTACAGCTCCGCGGCCAGCACGCCCGCGGCGACCAGCGCCACCACGATGACTGCCACCAGGACGATGGACAGCGGATCACGAAACAGGTTCTTGATCTTCACGAGCGGCGAGGAGTCCTTCTGCGGGGATTCGGCATGCGGCGGGGGAGCCGCATGGCCCGGTGCGCTCTGCGGGAACTGTGGCGGTGGGGGGCCGGGCGGGACTCCCCCGCGAGCGGGTGGGCCCCCAGCTTGCGAGGGGAGTGCCCCCAGGCCGGGCGGAACCTGGTTGGCCGGACGGGCCCAGGGATCAGTCACCCCCGCGATTCTGCCCTATCAATTCCGGCGAAGTCGGTGCGATTACGCAGCACCGCGATCGTGTCCCGGACCGGCTCCACCGCATCGGGGTCGATATCGGTGACGAGCAGCTGCGGGTCGGGCCCCGCCACCTCCAGGACTTCGCCCAACGGGGACGAAACCACGCTGCCGCCCACTCCCGTCGGTCCCACCGCGGCGATCTCGTCGCCCGGATAGGCCTGGCCGACCGCGGCGACGAAACTCGCGGTGTCCAGTGCCCGGGCGCGGGCCAGCAGCGTCCACTGCTCGAGCTTGCCCGGTCCGGAGCCCCATGAGGCGTGCACGGTGATGAGTTGCGCCCCGCGCCGCGCCAGCTCGACGTAGAGCTCAGGGAAGCGGACGTCGTAGCAGAGGGTCAGCCCGACTCTCACCCCGTCGACGGTGATCACGACGGGCTGGTGGCCCGGCGCGACGGTGCGGGACTCGGTGAACCCGAACGCGTCGTAGAGGTGGATCTTGTCGTAGTGCGCGTCGACGCCCGGGCCGGACGCGATCAGCGTGTTGGTCACGCGGCCGTCGTCGGCAGGAACGAACATCCCCGCGACGACGGTGACGCCGGCACCGGCGGCGATGCGCCGCACGCCGTCGGCCCACGGCCCGTCCACCGGTTCGGCGACCGGGGCGAGCGGCACCCCGAACCGGCACATCGTCGCCTCGGGGAACAGCACCAGGCTCGCGCCCGCATCGGCGGCGCGACGCGTGTAGTCCTCGACCTGTTCCAGGTTGGCCGCGGGTTCGGTGCCGCTCTGGATCTGCGCCAACGCGATTCGCATGCCGCCAGCCTAAGACGCGGTCACGGCCCCCAGGCGTGGCGGTCAGTGAAGCGGGTTTTCGACCCAGCTTGCCGGACCGAATCTGGGTGGCGAGGCTGTCGAGGATCACCCGCGAGCTCAGCAGCGCGGTCTGTTCGGCCCAGTCGTACGGTGGCGAGCACTCCACCACCTCGATGCCGGCCAGTCCCGGCTCGGAAACCATGCGAACGAGGTTGAGCGCTTCGCGGGGAAGCAGCCCGCCGGGCTCCGGCCATCCGGTGCCCGGGACGAACCCGGCATCGATCACATCGATGTCGAAGGACAGGTAGACCGCCTTGGCGTCCTTCCACGCGATCTCGAGTGCCATCTCGGCAATTTTCTCGACACCGACCCGCTCGACGTCGCCGACGGTGATGACCGTCGACTTGCGCTCACGGCCGACTTTGACACCCGCCCGGGGAGCCTGCCAGCCGCCGATGCCGATCTGTACCAGGTTGGTCGCAGGCGCGTTCTTGATGTTCGTCGCGTGGAACCACGGCGTGGTGTGCATCCGCTCGTCGAGGTCCGTTTCCTGTGTGTCGACGTGGCGATCGAAATGGATGATGCCGATGTTGCCGTCCAGGTAGGGCGCCATTCCGCGGATAGTCGGAAATCCGATCGAGTGGTCGCCGCCGAGCACTACGGGCATCACGCCCTTCTGCACGACGTGCGCCATCGCCCCGCTGATCTGGTCGAACGACTTCTCCAAATTGCCCGGAATGGTGAACACGTCACCGATGTCAACCATGTTCAGCTGCTCGCGCAGATCAACACCCATCTCGTAGTTGTAGGTCCCAAACAGGTTGGTGGACCGCCTGATTCCCTGCGGGCCGAACCGGGTGCCGGGCCGGTAGGTGGCACCGGCGTCGAGCGGGACGCCGAAGATCGCCACCTCGGCGTCGTCAACCTGGTTCACATCCTCGACGTACGGACACTTCAGGAATGTTCCGCGCTCACCCGCGAAGTGGGGCAGCTCGCCGCGGACGAATGTGGAGATCCTGCGGTCGTTTATCGTCGGCGCGGCCTCCAGGCCGAACGTCAGCGATCGTTCGATCTCCTGCCGTTCCCGGCGGTCGGGCAGCTCTGCCTCTGCTGCCTGCGCCCATGCGCCCTCGCGGTTCAACGGTTCTGAGGATTGATCGGTCATGGTGACTCCTAAGCCCGACTTGTCGCATGCCGGGTAGACAGCAGCTTCCGGGGAGCCAACGATAGGGGCAGGCTCGGCTCCTGTTCCTAATCTTGGCAGCGATCGGCGATACCCGCCACCCGGATGCAACGAGCCGTCTGCTGCTGGCATGTCTGGTGGTGCCGTTCATCCTCGGTTTGAGTTTGGCGTAAGGGCCACGCCGCGGCGGCCTGGTGTCGATCGTCGTCGGACTGACGGTCCGCCTGGTGCCGTTCGTGATGACGCCGACGATGTACGGCCTCGACAACACGATCCTCTACATCCCGAATGGAGTCTTCGACGCATCGTTTGACGGCTGGCCGACGTTCATCGCGTTCGCGGCGTCGTTGGTCACCTATGTGGCCGTTGCGCTCGTCACCCCGGTGGCGCCGATTCGCGGGCTCGACATCCGGGTGGCCGAAGATCTCGACGACGCTCTCGGCGAGGTGGATACGGCCGAACCGGAGCCGGAACTTGTCAAGGCTGATGCGGGGCCACGGTTGCCCACGGCACCGTAAGTACGCCGTCGCGCATCCGGCGGCGCGGCGGCTCGACCGCGATCCCACTGTCGCGCAGCGCATTTAGCATTGCGCGCCAGCGTTCCCGCGCGCCGAACACGCCGTGACCGGCAACGCCTGCCCATGCGTGGTCCGCGGCGGTCAGCAGCGTGTTGATCGACTGACCCGAGACATTCTGGTGGATAAGGATTTTCGGCAGTCGCTCGGCCAGGTCGGAAGGGCGGTCGATGGCGAACGGGTCGCACGCCAGTGTCAGGCTGACCGGTCCCTGGCCGTCGAGCAGCACCCAGCCGCACCGCCTGCCGAGCTCGTCGCAGGTGCCGTCGACGATCAGGCCGCCGGGCGCCAGCCGGGCCCGCATGAGCGACCAGGCCTCGTCGACGGCGTCTACCGGATACTGGCGCAGCACATTGAACGCCCGCACCAGCACCGGGCGCAGGCCGGCCAGCTCGAAGCCGCCGAGACCGAACTCGACGGTGTCGGTCTTTACGGCGCGAGCGGTCTGCACGCGCTCCGGGTCGATCTCCAGCCCGATCACCCGCACGTCGGTGCGCACCGTGCGCAGTCGGCTCGCCAACTCCAGAGTGGTCACCGGCAGCGCGCCGTAGCCGAGGTCAACGACCAGCGGGTCGGTTGCGGACTGCAGAGCGGTGCGAACCCGCGGCGAGTGCACGAGCCAGCGGTCGCAGCGGCGCAGCCGGTTGTGCCCGGTCGTGCCCCGGGTCAGCTGTCCGACCGGCCTAGTGATGCTTGGTGATCCAGTCAGCGGTGAACGCCTCCTCGGCATCGAAGAGCTGTTTGATGTGGTGCAGGATCAGATCCTCGAGCGCGCCGCCGATCAACGGGATGAATACCTTGCAGACGCTGGCGAGCCGCAGTTCGCTGCCGGTGTCGGTCTCGGTGAGGAAGTACCTGCCGCCGAAGTGGCCGGGGCCGTGCGGGATGCTGGCGCGGTAGCTGCCCCTTCCCCGCTTGTTGGTGTGGTCGTACGGATCGAAATGTTGCTCGCGGGTGATGACCATGTCGACGGGCATCACGGTGCGCGCGATCGGCGGCAAATACATGCGCGGCAAATTCTGCTTGAAGACGATGTCGGTGCCCGAGCCGTTGGACGTGAACTTCGTGATCTCGGACTGCGGCGTCAGGAACCGGTAGGCGTCCATCAGGGTTTCCCAGTAGTCCCGGCTGGTGAAGTCCTGGTAGATCTTTTCGGCCGGTGCGGCGAAGGTGAGCTTGTAGTCCATCCGACGCGCCATAACACCAGGTTACCGGCCGGTTAAGCGTTCTCCTTTATCCACGCCGTAGTGAATCGTTGTTCTGCGATCAGCAACTCGACGAGCTGGCCGCCGATGAAATTCTCGACCTTGCCGCCGACGAGCGGGATCCGCACCTCGACGGACGCGTTGAACTGCAGCCGCGAGCCGCCGTTTTCACCAGGGGCCAGCACCCCGGTGCCCGACAGCGTGACGGGCGCGCCGGGGATGGCACCGGTGATGGTGGCGGTGGCCTTTCCGTCGCAGACCGGGCTCCACGTCTCCTCGCGCACGATGGACAGGTCGCCGGGATGGAACTGCGTCACTATGCCGGGCAGCCGGTCGGCACGCAGCACCTGCGTGGTTTTCACACGGATACCGCCGGCCCGACCATCGATGCCGACCTCCATCGAATCCAGCGTCGCCCGGTCGGCGCCGGAATCGGCCAATCGCTCAAGCCAGTACGTCTGGTCGCTAAATGCCTGGTGGACCTGTTCGACGCTGCCCTCGTAGTCGGCGGCCATGTCGAATGAACGCGGCATAGCTGGCCAGGCTACCGTTACGGCCCGTGGTCAGTTCGCTGGTAGGGGGTGTGCCGGTCGCCGAGGAGGTGGCGCTCGCACCGCTGACCACGCTGCGTGTCGGCCCGGTCGCGCGCCGCCTGATCACCTGCGAGCGCACCGAACAGATCGTCGACGTGATGCGCGCCCTGAATACCGCTTCCCCCGGTGAACGGGTGTTGGTGCTGGCCGGTGGCTCCAATGTCGTGCTGGCCGACGACATGCCCGACCTGACGGTGGTCCGGCTGGCCACTTCGGCCATCAGCATCGACGGCAACATTCTGCGCGCAGAGGCGGGCGCAGTGTGGGACGACGTCGTCGTCACCGCGCTCGAGCACGGCCTCGGCGGCCTGGAGTGCCTGTCGGGGATACCGGGTTCCGCCGGCGCGACACCGGTACAGAACGTCGGCGCATACGGGGCCGAGGTGTCCGACACGATCCGACGGGTGCGGCTGCTTGACCGCGCCACCGGCGAGGACCGTTGGGTTGACAGCGACGAACTCGGGTTCGGTTATCGGACAAGCATTCTCAAACATTCGGACGCCGCCATCGTGTTGGAGGTCGAGTTCGCCCTCGATGCCGACGGCCGCAGTGCGCCGATGCGGTACGGCGAGCTGACGACGGCACTGGGCGCCGAGTCGGGCGCTCGCACGGACCCATCCCGAGTGCGTGACGCCGTGCTGGCGTTGCGCAGGCGCAAGGGCATGGTGCTGGACGAGACCGACCACGACACGTGGAGCGTCGGCTCGTTCTTCACCAACCCGGTCGTCACGCCCGCGGAGTTCGACCGGCTCAAACGGGGCTCGGACGCACCCATGCCCAACTACCCTGCGCCGAACGGGGTGAAGCTGGCGGCCGGTTGGCTGGTCGAGCATGCGGGCTTTCACAAGGGCTATCCGGATGACGAAGCGCCCGCTCGGCTCTCCACCAAGCATGCGCTGGCGCTGACCAACCGCGGCGACGCCACTGCGGCCGACGTGATCGCCCTGGCCAAACGGGTGCGCGACGGTGTCAAAGCGGAATTCGGGATCGAACTCACACCCGAGCCGAGCCTGATCGGCACGTCGCTCTAGGTATCTTAGGAACACGTGAGCCCAGGCCCAGTCTTTGCACCGGTGCCGCCGCACATGAACAGGCGGCGGGCCCTGACCGCACTCGCGGTCGGGGTTGTCGCTCCGGGCGCACTTGCCGCCTGCATGGGGAAGTCGAACAAGGCATCCCAGGGGCCGCCGAGGCGCCGTCTGCGCCGTCGCTGACGTACACCCCGGCGAATGCCGCATCCGACGTGTTGCCGACGACGCCGGTCCGCGTCGAGGTCCGTGACGGCTGGTTCCAGCGGGTCACCCTGACCAATCCCGACGGCAAGGTCGTCGCCGGTGCGATAAATCGCGAGCGCACCGCCTTCAACGCCACCGAGCCGCTCGGCTACGGCGTCGACTACACCTGGGCCGGTTCGGTGGTGGGCCGCGACGGCAAGGCGGTGCCGGTGAACGGCAACTTCACTACGGTCAACCCGTCGACACAGGTCAACGGCCAGTTCCAGCTCGCCGACGGGCAGGTCGTTGGCGTCGCGGTGCCGGTCATCATCCAGTTCGACGCGGCGATCGGCGACGAGGACCGACCCGCCGTGGAGAAGGCGCTGAAGGTGACCACCGATCAGCCGGCCGAGGGCAGCTGGGCGTGGCTGCCCGACGAGGAAGGCGGTTCGCGGGTGCACTACCGCACCAAGGAGTACTACCCGGCCGGCACCAACGTTGCCGTCGACGCGAAGCTCTACGGGGTGAAGTTCGGCGACGGCGCATACGGCGCGGAGGACATGTCGCTGAATTTCGCGATCGGGCGCCGCCAGGTCGTCAATGCGGACGCCGACGTCGCACCGCATCCAGGTCGTCACCGACGAGGGCGTCATCATGGACTTCCCGTGCAGCTACGGCGAGGGCGACCTGCCGCGCAATATCACCCGCAGCGGCGTCCACGTGGTCAGCGAGAAGTACGAAGACTTCTACATGTCCAACCCTGCGGCCGGCTACAGCAACGTCCACGAACGCTACGCCGTACGCATCTCCAACAACGGCGAGTTCATCCACTGCAACCCCAATAGCATCGGTGCGCAGGGCAACACCAACGTCACCAACGGCTGCATCAACTTGAACCTGGAAAATGCCCAGCAGTACTTCAACAGTGCGATCTACGGCGACCCGGTCGAGGTGACCGGAACCTCGATCGAATTGTCCTACGCCGACGGCGACATCTGGGACTGGGCTGTTCCCTGGGATGAGTGGGTGTCGATGTCGGCGCTGTCGCCGGAGGCTCCGCCACCCGGGCTCCCCGCCACCGCGCCCGCCACCCCGTCGGATGCGCCGCAGCCGGTCAACGGTCGTCCGCCCGGCGGTTAGGCGTTATTCGTCCAACCTCCGGTTGAAGCGGGAGGCGCTGGCCTGGTCACGCGGCCGGATGACGATCAGGTCCAGGTTGACGTGCGACGGCCGCGACGCGACGAAGCCGATCACCTCTGCAACATCCTTAGCCACCAGCGGGGTGACGCCCTTGTAGACGGAGTCGGCACGGTCCTGGTCACCCTCGAACCGGAGAAGCGAGAAGTCGGTCTTGACCATTCCCGGTGCAACCTCGGTGAGCCGCACCGGTTTTCCCAACAGCTCGCCGCGCAGCGTGCGATGCAGCGCACCCTGGGCATGCTTGGCCGACGCATAGCCGGAACCGTTGTCGTAGGTCTCGAGCGCGGCGATCGACGTGACGGTGACGACCAGGCCGTCACCGGAGTCGATCAGCTTGGGCAGCAGCGCGCGGGTCACCCGCAGCGTGCCGAGCACGTTGGCCTCCCACATCCACCGCCAATGGTCGAGGTCCGCCTCGAGCACCGGCTCCAAGCCTCGGGCCCCGCCGGCATTGTTGACCAGCACATCCACCCGGTCCAGGGCGTCGGCGAGCGCCGCCACCGCGTCGTCGGAAGTGACGTCGGCCACAATCGCGGTGCCTCCGATTTCGTCGGCCAACTCCTTGATCGGAGCCTCCCGTCGCGCCACGCAAACGACGTGAAAGCCTTGGGCGGCAAGTGTTCTCGCGGTCGCTTCGCCAATGCCGGCACTGGCTCCGGTGACCACTGCGATCCGGCGGTCGGCATCGGGTGTCGTCATGCGACCAACTCTAGTTGCCGTACTCAGCGGGCCCGTTCCGCACCGAATCGAGTAGTCGGCTACTCGTGTGTCGTCGCGTCGACCGGCGTTAGTTTTCCGCCGTCCGCTTAACACGGAAAGGAATTGAGAAGGATGAAGAACTACACCGTCCAGTCGGGCGACACCCTCTTCGGCATCGCCGCGCGTGAGTACGGCGACGGCGACCTGTATCCGGTGATCGCGCGTATGAATCAGCTCGCCAACCCCGACCTGATCTTCGTCGGGCAAGAACTGCTGGTTCCCTACGTCACGTATCGGCACTTGTGGACCACCGACGACACCAGTGCCGCGCGTGCGCAGATCACCCAGCACTATTACGGAACTCAAGACACCAAGATCCAGCTGATCTGGGAGGTCGCCAGTGGAGTCGCTCAGCTGCCGATCGAGCGGGGCGCCTGGCTGCTCATCCCGGATCTGAGCAATGTCGGGCACCACACCGTCGTAGACGGCGAGAGCTTCGCGGGGCTGGCCGGCGATTGGTATGGCGACGACCACCTTGCACTGGTGATCGCGCACGCGAACCACATGGACGAGAACACCGCGCCGGCACCCGGCACCGTGTTGATCCGGCCGGGTCTGAACTTCCGCCTCAACGTCGCAGGCCACACCCTTGAGTCGGCATGTCGCTGGGTGTACGGCGACACAGACCTCATTCCCACGTGGATGGCGGTGGTCGAGGCGGCGAACTACATCAGCAGGCCGCACAAGCTGTTCTCGAACCAGAGGCTGTATTTCCCCCGTTAGTGGGCAACGTCACTGGGCCGGCGGTTAGTTGGCTGTGCTAAGTTGGCCGCGTGTTCCGGAACTGTTGTTGTTGTCGCTGCGTAACTCGCCGCGCCTGACCGACCCCGGATAATCTCGCTGTCCCGTTGAGTCGCAGGTGTGGCCCGGACCCACCAGCCGACTTCAACAAAGGACTCCCCGTGCGCACCACCGCTCTCCGCCAGGCCCCCACCGCTCACATCAAGCGCGTGCTGTTGTCGCGCCACCACATCGTGGCGCCATCGCTGTGTGTGGCCGACGCCGCGGCGGCCTCGGTGTTCGGTGCCGCCCGGTCGCGCGGAC
Organism: uncultured Actinomycetota bacterium; assembly: GCA_963800125.1. Taxonomy (GTDB): domain Bacteria; phylum Actinomycetota; class Actinomycetes; order Mycobacteriales; family Mycobacteriaceae; genus Mycobacterium. The sequence goes on from CAWDAC010000038.1 coordinate 23,708, forward strand.
CGATCGCCCGTGACGTCATCGCCAAGGTCACCCATCTTTCGATCGCGACGGTGAACCGCCAAGTCACCGCCCTGCTGGACGCCGGCGTCCTACGGGAACGCGCCGACCTCGCGGTGTCAGGGGCGATCGGCAGGCCGCGGGTGCCGGTCGAGGTCAATCACGAACCGTTCCTGACCCTGGGCATCCACATCGGCGCGCGGACCACCAGCATCGTGGCCACCGACCTGTTCGGTCGCACCCTCGACGTCGTCGAGACCCCGACGCCGCGGGGGGAGCAGGCGGCCGCCCTCGCGTCGCTCTCGGGCAGCGCGCGTCGCTACCTGAGCCGCTGGCACCGGCGCCGCCCGCTGTGGGTCGGCGTGGCCGCGGGCGGTGTCGTCGACAGCACGACCGGCTATCTCGACCACCCGAGGCTGGGCTGGACGGACGCGCCCGTCGGGCCGGTGCTCGCCGAGGCGCTCGGGCTGCCGGTGTCGGTCGCTTCGCATGTGGATGCGATGGCCGGGGCCGAGCTGCTGCTGGGCGCACGCCGGGTGTCCTCACAGCCCTCGACGAGCCTGTACGTCTACGCCCGCGAAACCGTCGGCTACGCGCTGTCGATCGGCGGGAAGGTCCATTCACCGGCCAGCGGCCCGGGCACCATCGCCGGCTTGCCCGCGCACTCGGAACTGCTCGGCGGTACCGGGCAGCTCGAGTCGACGGTCAGCGACGAGGCGGTGCTCATTGCGGCGCGTAAGCAGCGGGTGATCCCCGCCTGGGGGCACCGCCCGCTTGCGGGGGAGGGGCCGGCGGCCACCATGGCGGCCGTGCTACGGGCGGCCCGGCAGGGCAACGGGCAGGCCCGTGCACTGCTGGCCGAGCGCGCGCGGGTGCTGGGCGAGGCCGTGGCGCTGCTGCGCGACATGCTGAACCCCGACGACCTGGTCGTCGGCGGGCAGGCGTTCACCGAGTATCCGGAGGCCATGAGCCTGGTCGAGGCCGCGTACACGCAGCGGTCGGTGCTGCCCGCGCGCGATATCCGGGTGACATCGTTCGGCAACCGTGTGCAGGAAGCGGGCGCGGGCGTGGTCTCCTTGGGCGGTCTCTACGCCGACCCGATCGGCGCGATGCGGCGGGCGCTTGCCCGCAGGCCTGAGGCGACCGCCTGACGAGGTTCGTTGGCGCGGTACGGCGGGTAGGAGCGAAGCGACTCGGGGATTGAACACGGTGTAGACATGTCTGTGTGCGCCTAGCGACGGATCAGCCCCGGAAGGATGTCGCTGGCCGTCCGGCTCCGAGGCGAGTAGCCGTTCTGTCGGTGCACACATCGCCGCTGGCCCAGCCCGGCACCGGTGATGCCGGCGGCATGAATGTCTACGTGCTGCAGAGCGCGCTGCAGATGGCCCGCCGCGGCGTCGAGGTAGAGATCTTCACCAGGGCCACCTCGTCGGCCGACCAGCCGACGGTGCGGGTGGCGCCGGGCGTGCTGGTGCGCAATGTGGTGGCCGGTCCGTTCGAAGGGCTGGACAAGTACGACCTGCCCACCCAGCTGTGCGCGTTCACCGCGGGCGTGCTGCGCGCCGAGGCCACCCACGAGCCGGGCTACTACGACATCGTGCACTCGCACTACTGGTTGTCGGGTCAGGTCGGCTGGCTGGCGCGCGATCGGTGGGCGGTGCCGCTGGTGCACACCGCGCACACCTTGGCCGCGGTCAAGAACGCCGCGCTGGCCGACGGCGACTCACCCGAACCACCGCTGCGCGCGGTCGGTGAGCAGCAGGTCGTCGACGAAGCCGACCGATTGATCGCCAACACCGAACACGAAGCGCAGCAACTGGTTTCGCTTCATCACGCCGACCCGGCCCGGATCGATGTCGTGCATCCCGGCGTGGACCTGCAGACCTTCACGCCCGGCGACCAGCGGGCCGCGCGGGCAGCGCTCGGGCTGGACGCCGACGAGCTCGTGCTGGCCTTCGTCGGGCGTATCCAGCCGTTGAAGGCCCCCGATGTGTTGCTGCGCGCGGCGGCCAGGCTCACCATGGGCGCACTCCCCCCGCAGGCTGGGGGCCCACCCGCTCGCGGGGGACGGTTCGGGGCGCTTCGGGTGCTGGTGGCAGGCGGCCCGTCCGGGACCGGCCTTGCGGCACCGGACACATTGGTTCGGCTGGCCGCCGAACTGGGTGTCTCCGACCGGGTGACGTTCCTGCCGCCGCAATCCCGCGAACAGCTGGTCAACGTGTACCGCGCCGCCGACCTCGTCGCGGTGCCGAGCTACTCCGAATCGTTCGGACTGGTCGCCGTCGAGGCCCAGGCCTGCGGCACGCCGGTGGTGGCAGCCGCGGTCGGTGGGCTGCCGGTCGCGGTTCGCGATGGCGTCACCGGCACGCTGGTGCCCGGACACGACGTCGACGACTGGGCCAAGGCGATCGCCGCACTGGTGGAGCGGGGACCCGACACGATGAGCCGCGCCGCCGTCGAGCACGCCGCCACGTTCTCCTGGGCGCACACCGTCGACGCGCTGCTGGCCAGCTATGGGCGGGCGATCAGCGACTACGCCGCCCGCCATCAGCGCAAAGAGCCGGCCTCACGGCGCAACGGCAGGCGGTTCACCATGCGGCGGGGCGTGCGCACGTGAGTAGCGATGAGCGGCTTGCGCGTGGGGGCACCTCCCCCCCGAAGGGCAGGGGGAGAGCAGACAACGGCGAGCCGCTGGCCCGTGAGGAGGCCGGCAGCATCCAGCGGCTCATCGAGGACACGCTGAAGGCCCACGACCTGACATACAGCCACCACGAGGGCGCGCACGGCGGGCTTCCCGGCCTCGTCGTCGAGCTGCCCGGCGAACGCAGGCTCAAGACCAACACCATCCTCACCATCGGTGAGCACTCGGTGCGGATCGAGGCGTTCGTCTGCCGCAAGCCCGACGAGAACAACGAGGGTGTCTACCGGTTCCTGCTGAAACGAAACCGCCGGCTCTACGGCGTCGCGTACACGCTCGACAACGTCGGCGACATCTACCTTGTCGGCCGGATGGCGTTGCACTCGGTGACCGCCGACGAAATCGACCGGGTGCTCGGGCAGGTGCTCGAAGCCGTCGACGCCGACTTCAACACGTTGTTGGAGTTGGGTTTCCGGTCGTCCATTCAGAAAGAGTGGGCATGGCGGGTGTCGCGCGGCGAGTCGCTGAAGAACCTGCGGGCGTTCGAGCACCTGATCGACGACGACGACAACGACCCGCGGGGTCCGGGATAGGCTCTCTGCTATGGGCGACTCGACACTGGTGCTGCTCCGCCACGGCGAAAGCGAATGGAATGCGCTGAACCTGTTCACCGGATGGGTGGACGTCGATCTCACCGACAAGGGCAGGGCCGAAGCCATCCGCGGCGGCGAGCTGATCGCCGAGCACGGTCTGCTGCCCGACGTGCTGTACACCTCGGTGCTGCGCCGCGCCATCAACACCGCCAACCTCACCTTGGACAAGGCCGACCGGCACTGGATCCCTGTGCATCGCAACTGGCGGCTCAACGAACGCCACTACGGCGCGCTGCAGGGTCTGGACAAGGCCGAGACCAAGGCCAAGTACGGCGATGAGCAGTTCATGAAGTGGCGGCGCAGCTACGACACCCCGCCGCCACCGATCGAGCGGGGCAGCAAGTACAGCCAGGACAGCGACCCCCGCTACGCCGACATCGGCGGCGGCCCGCTGACCGAGTGCCTGGCCGACGTGGTCGCCCGGTTCGTGCCGTACTTCACCGAAACGATCGTGCCCGACCTGCGGGCAGGCAAGACCGTTCTGATCGCGGCGCACGGAAATTCGTTGCGGGCGCTCGTCAAGTATCTCGATCGGATGTCCGACGAGGACGTGGTCGCGCTGAACATCCCGACCGGTATCCCGCTGCGCTACGACCTCGACGCGGACCTGCGCCCGAAGCTCATCGGCGGCACCTACCTGGACCCCGAGGCGGCCGCCGCCGGCGCGGCCGCCGTGGCAAGTCAGGGTGCGAAATAGTCGACCGAATAATGATGTTGGGCGAACACTGGGTGAACGCAACCCGAACACCTGCGCTTGGCTGTGTGACTTGTCCCGTTTTGGCCGCACGCTGCTGGGATGTCGTTCACCAGTTTCGTACGATTTGCTCGTGAGTGTGGTATCCGCACTGCTGCTGGCGGCAGTCGTGGCACTGCTCGCGCTGGTGATCGGTATCGGGGTCGGAGCGGGTCTGATACCGAGAATCGTCGAGCGCAGGCAACGGCGAACGGCCGAGCAGTCAGGAATCACCGTCTCGCAGATGCTTGCCCACATCGTGTCGCTGTCACCGGTGGGCATCGTCGTGGTCGACACCTACCGCGACGTCGTCTACACCAACGACCGGGCCCAGGAACTGGGTCTGGTGCGTGACCGGCTGCTCGACGACCGCGCGTGGCTGGCGGCGCAGCGCACCCTGGCTACCGGCGAAGACTTCGAGGTGGATCTATCCCCGCGCAAGCGGCAGACCCCCGGCCGTTCTGGGCTGTCGGTGCGTGGCCACGTCCGGCTGCTGACCGAGGACGACCGCCGGTTCGCCGTCGTCTATGTCGACGACCAGTCCGAGCACGCGCGGATGGAAGCGACTCGACGTGACTTCGTTGCGAACGTCAGCCACGAACTCAAGACGCCCGTCGGGGCGATGGGCGTGCTCGCCGAGGCGCTGCTGGCTTCAGCCGAGGACCCGGAGACCGTGCACAGGTTCGCAGGGAAGATGGTCGCCGAATCCCACCGGCTGGCGAATATGGTCGGCGAGCTGATCGAGCTGTCCCGGCTGCAGGGCGCCGAACGGCTGCCCGACCTCGAGGCTGTCGATGTCGACACCGTCGTCGCGGAGGCGCTGTCGCGCTACAAGGTGGCCGCCGACAACGCCGACATCGCCATCACCACCGACGCGCCGACCGGTTACAAGGTGCTCGGCGACCAACCCCTGCTGGTAACTGCGATGGCCAACCTGGTGTCCAACGCAATCGCCTACTCACCCAACGGATCTTCGGTGTCCATCAGCCGCAGGCGCCGGGGCGACAACATCGAGATCGCCGTCACGGATCGGGGTATCGGCATCGCCGCCGCCGATCAGGAGCGGGTGTTCGAGCGGTTCTTCCGCGTGGACAAGGCCAGATCACGGGCCACCGGTGGCACCGGGCTCGGGCTCGCGATCGTCAAACATGTTGCGGCCAATCACAACGGATCCATCCGGTTGTGGAGTCAGCCGGGAACAGGATCGACGTTCACTCTGTCGATTCCGGCGTACCCCGACAACGCAGACGAATCGGACGAACGAGACGATCGAGAGGATTTGAGACGTCCATGACCAACGTGTTGATCGTCGAGGACGAGGAGTCCCTGGCCGATCCCCTGGCATTTCTGTTGCGCAAGGAGGGTTTCGAGGCCACCGTGGTGGCCGACGGGCCTTCGGCCCTGGCCGAATTCGACCGAGTCGGCGCGGACATCGTGCTGCTCGACTTGATGTTGCCGGGGATGAGCGGGACCGACGTGTGCAAGCAGTTGCGGTCGCGCTCGACCGTGCCGGTCATCATGGTGACCGCGCGCGACAGTGAGATCGACAAGGTCGTCGGGCTGGAGCTCGGCGCCGACGATTACGTCACCAAGCCCTACTCGGCGCGCGAACTGATCGCGCGGATTCGTGCGGTGCTGCGCCGCGGCGCCGACCCGGACGACTCCGGTATCGGTGACGGCGTGCTGGAGGCCGGCCCGGTCCGGATGGATGTCGAACGCCATGTTGTGTCCGTCAACGGTGAGCCGATCACGTTGCCGCTCAAAGAGTTCGACCTGCTCGAGTACCTGATGCGCAACAGCGGCCGGGTGCTCACCCGCGGACAGCTCATCGACCGGGTGTGGGGCGCCGACTATGTCGGCGACACCAAGACCCTCGACGTCCACGTCAAGCGGCTGCGCTCGAAGATCGAGGCCGACCCGGCCAACCCGGTGCACCTGGTAACGGTGCGCGGCCTGGGCTACAAGCTGGAGGGCTAGCAGCGCTATTCGGCGGCGCGGGTGGCAGGGTGCACGGCGATCAGCCCTAACCCGCTGCGCCGCTTGCACATTGCCGCCAGCTCCGCGTACGCCTTTTCGCCGAGCAGTTCGGTCAGCTCGGCGGCGTATGACTGCCAGACCTGCTTCGACCCGACATGCGCGGCCGGGTCGCCGGTGCAGTACCAGTGCAGGTCGGCGCCACCCTCGCCCCAGGCGCGACGGTCGTACTCGGTGATGGTGGTCTTGAGGACTTCGCTGCCGTCGGCCCGCGTCACCCACTCCTGGCTGCGCCGGATCGGCAACTGCCAGCAGACGTCCGGCTTCATCGTCAGCGGCTCGACACCCAGCTTCTGCGCCTTGATGTGCAGCGCACAGCCGATGCCGCCCTTGAAGCCGGGCCGGTTGAGGAAGATGCAGGCGCCCTGGTGCTTTCGGGTGCGCAGGTTGGGCTTGTCGTCATACTCGTCCATCTCGAGATAGCCCCTGCGGCCCAAGCCCTTTTCCCGGAACTGCCAATCCTCGTCCGTCAGCTTCTTCACCGCAGCATCGAGCCGCTTGCGGTCGTCCTTGTCGGAGAGGAACGCGCCGTGCGAGCAGCAGCCGTCATCGGGCCGACCCTCGACGGTGCCCTGACACGCCGGCGTGCCGAAAACGCACGTCCACCGCGACAGCAGCCAAGTCAGATCGGCGGCGATCAAGTGTTCGGGATTGTCCGGGTCGTAGAACTCCACCCATTCACGGGCGAAATCCAGTTCAACCTCGCCGGGATGTTCTGCCGTCACAAAGTTCAACGCTAGCGCCGATCGCCGCCGAACGCTAAGTTGCCACGGCGCACATCGTCAACGGATTTGGGTGATCATGATTCGTTCGGCTACCTGTGAAATCGGTGTCGGCAGCGCCACACCGCGATCCGCTCACAGAGTTCACCGGCAGACCCATTAGGTTGAATGCGTGCGACTGGGTGTGCTCGACGTGGGCAGCAACACAGTCCACCTGTTGGTGGTGGACGCGCGCCGCGGCGGCCATCCGACACCGATGAGTTCCACCAAGGCGTCGCTGCGGCTGGCCGAGGCCATCGATTCCTCGGGCAAGCTGACCCGCAAGGGCGCCGACAAACTGATCGGCACCATTGACGAGTTCTCCAAGATCGCCGCGAGCTCGGGCTGCGCGGAGTTGATGGCGTTCGCCACATCGGCCGTGCGCGACGCCAAGAACTCCGAGGACGTGCTGGCCCGCGTGCTGGCCGAGACCGGGGTGGCGCTGCAGGTGCTCAGCGGGGTCGACGAATCCCGCCTCACCTTCCTCGCGGTGCGTCGCTGGTACGGCTGGAGTGCCGGCCGGATCATCAACATCGACATCGGCGGCGGTTCGCTCGAGCTGTCCATTGGCGTCGACGAGGAGCCCGAGGTGGCGCTGTCGCTGCCGTTCGGCGCGGGCCGGTTGACCAGAGAGTGGTTGCCCGACGATCCGCCGGGGCGGCGGCGGGTGGGGATGCTGCGGGATTGGCTGGCCACCGAGCTGGCCGACGCCGGCGCTGCGATGCTCAAGGCGGGCAGCCCCGATCTTGCGGTCGCTACCTCCAAGACCTTCCGCTCGCTGGCGCGACTCACCGGGGCGGCGCCGTCCGGCGAGGGACCGCGGGTCAAGAGGACACTTACAGCTACCGGCCTTAGGCAGCTCATAGCTTTCATCTCTAGGATGACCGCGGCTGACCGAGCAGAGTTGGAAGGAGTGAGTGCCGAACGGGCACCACAGATCGTGGCCGGAGCGTTGGTTGCGGAGGCGAGCATGCGAGCGCTGGCGATTGATACCGTGGACATCTGCCCGTGGGCATTGCGAGAAGGCTTGATTCTGCGGAAACTCGACAGCAAGGCCGACGGAACCGCACTGGTGGAGACGTCCGTACGAGATGCGGATCGACGACCCGCTAAGCCCAGAGGCAACACACGATGACAGGACCAGAAGAAAGCCACAGCAGCACGCGGCCGATATCGGTCGCTGAGTTGCTGGCGAGGAACGGAACGATCGGAGCACCGCCGGTTGGCGGGCGCCGACGGCGCCGTCGCGGCAACACCGAAGCCGTCACGGTCGCCGAACTGACCGGCGAGATGCCGATCATCTCCGACGACACCCACAACGACACCGCAGAGCCAGCCACCGACGAGCACGAAGAGGCCCGCGACGACTTCACCGGGCCGATGTCCAGCAATGGAGTGACCGAAGCCGTCGAGGAAGACCGGGAAGCCGTCGAGGAAGACCGGGAAGTCGGCGAAGAGGCCGCGCCGACCGACGAGGAGGCCGATTACGCCGCGCACATCGAGCAGCGCGACGCCGAGCCTCTGTTCGCTGAGCCGCCTCGGGGGCGACCGCACTATGCCCACGCTCTACGGCGCCATCCCGCCAGCTCCGGAGTCGGCGCCGAGCAGATGAGCCCCGATCCGGTCGATATCGACGACGATGACGCGGTCGAAGCCGTCGCCGCCGATCTGACAAAGCCGGCGATGGCCGCAGCGACCAAGCCGGAGACCGTCGACGACGCCGACGAGCTGCCGTCGTACCTGCGCTCTTCGGGCGGGACGCTGTTCGGCGGCGAGACCGTCGCCGACGACCTGGCTCGCCGCGGTGCCCCGCGCTACGACGACCTCGACCTCGAGGACGTCGAGGACGATCTCGACGCTGGCGAAGAGTCGATAATGTCGGCGTTCGCGCACGGCGCGTTGGTCGTCGGCCAGTGCATCGTCGCGGTGCTCTTCGGCGCGGGCCTGTTCATCGCGTTCGACCAGCTGTGGAAGTGGAACAACATCATCGCCCTTGTGCTGTCCGTGCTGGTCATCCTCGGCCTGGTGGTGAGCGTTCGCGTGGTGCGCAAAACCGAGGACATCGGCAGCACACTGATTGCGGTGGCGGTCGGCGCGCTGGTCACCCTGGGGCCGCTGGCGCTGCTGCAATCGGGCTAGCCGCCGAACCAGCACAGTGCGTCCCGCCATCAAGGTCGGTCTTTCGACGGCCTCGGTCTATCCGTTGAGGACCGAGGCCGCCTTCGAGTACGCGGCCAAGCTGGGCTACGACGGCGTGGAACTCATGGTGTGGGCCGAATCGGTCAGCCAAGACATCGACGCCATCGAGAAGATGTCCGAGCGCTATTCGATGCCGGTGCTGTCGGTGCATGCGCCGTGCCTGCTGATCTCGCAACGCGTCTGGGGCGCCAACCCGATATCCAAACTCGACCGCAGCGTGCACGCAGCCGAACAGCTGGGCGCACAAACCGTGGTGGTGCATCCACCGTTCCGCTGGCAGCGTCGGTACGCCGAGGGCTTTGCCGACCAGGTCGCCGAACTCGAGGCCGACAGTGACGTGATGGTGGCCGTGGAGAACATGTTTCCGTTTCGCGCCGACCGGTTCTTCGGCGCCGGGCAGACGTCGATCCAGCGGATGCGTAAGCGGGGAGGCAAGCCGGGGCCAGGCATCTCGGCGTTCGCGCCGTCCTACGATCCGCTGGACGGCGGCCACGCCCACTACACCCTCGACCTGTCGCACACCGCGACGGCGGGTACCGACGCGATGGACATGGCCCACCGGATGGGCGACGGGCTCGTACACCTGCACCTGTGCGACGGTAGCGGCGCGTCCACCGACGAGCATCTGGTGCCGGGCCACGGCACCCAGCCGACGGTGGAGATCTGCGAAATGCTGGCGGGCGGCGGCTTCTCCGGCCACGTCATCCTGGAAGTCACCACCTCCGGCGCGCGGACGGCCACCGAACGCGAAGCGCTGCTCAACGAATCGCTCCAGTTCGCCCGCGCGCACCTGCTGCGCTGACCGACAAAGGACAGCATGCCTGGATCCAACTCTGTTCACCGACGCGATGGCGCTCACGCCTGCAGGCGATGGCGTCTATCACGGTGAGCTGAACGAGCACTGGACGATCGGCCCGAAGGGGCAGGCCCAAAGGTGCACGGCGGCGCGAGCTCGCGCTGTGCGCGAACGCGCCCCGCACCGAGCACGCCGTGGGGGCACTCCCCTCGCAAGCTGGGGGCCCACCCCCGCGAAGCGTAGGGGAAACGTTGCGCCGATTGCGGTGTCCGGAAATTTTCTGTGGGCACCGGATCCCGGCCCCGATGCGCGTCGTCACGACAGTGCGCAAGCGCGGGCGCCCGGTCAGCCTGATCGACGTCGAGCTGAGACAAGGGGTCAGAACGGCGATGAGCGCTCGCGCGAAGAGCAGAAGGGCGCCGTGCGTGCCACCGTTACGCTGGGCGACCCGGAACATCACTTCCCGCCACTGTCCCCACGCAAGCGGGGGTCCCCAGTGCGGGGACGTGTCCGCCCCGGCGGCGTTCGGCGTGAACCGTTTCGGGTGGGCTCCCACCGTGCAACTGACCGCGCATCTGCAGGCGATGCCCGCCGACGGCTGGCTGCGCATCATGTGCACGACGGTGCAGATCGGCCAGGACTGGTTCGGCTAAGACCACATCGTCGTCGACTGCGAGGGCCACATCGTCGTGCAGAGTCGCCAGCTCGCGATGGTGCCGCCCCCGGTCTAGCCGTCGTGCGCGTCTGCAATGCTTTGACCGTGGCAAGGATCGCGATCATCGGCGGTGGAAGTATCGGCGAAGCGCTGCTGTCTGGACTGCTGCGCGCGGGCCGGCAGGTCAAGGACCTGGTGGTGGCCGAGAAGGAACCGGAACGCGCGAAGTACCTGTCCGAGACCTACTCGGTGCTGGTCACCTCGGTGGCCGACGCCGCAGAGAATGCCTCGTTCGTCATCGTCGCCGTCAAACCCGCCGACGTGACGCTGGTGATCGACGAGATCGCCGATGCCGCCGCGCACGCCGAAAGCTACAGCGCAGAGCAGGTTTTCGTGACGGTGGCCGCGGGCGTGACCACCGACTTCTACGAAGCGAAGTTGCCTGCCGGAGCGCCGGTGGTGAGGGTGATGCCCAATGCGCCGGTGGTCGTCGGCGGTGGCGTGAGTGCCCTGGCCCCCGGCCGGTTCGCCACCGCAGAACAACTCAAAGAGGCGTCGGCGATCTTCGACGCGGTGGGTGGCGTGCTGACCGTCCCGGAATCGCAGATGGACGCCGTGACTGCGCTGTCGGGTTCGGGTCCGGCCTACTTCTTCCTGGTGGTCGAGGCGCTGGTGGACGCTGGCGTCGCGGCGGGGTTGTCCCGGCCGGTGGCTACCGATCTGGTCGTGCAAACCATGGCCGGATCGGCAGCAATGTTGCTGGAGCGTCTTGACGCCCAGCAGCCGGCCGGTGACGCGGCGATGGGCACGGCGATGGACACCACCGCCGCCCAACTGCGCGCCACGGTCACCTCGCCGGGCGGCACAACCGCCGCTGGTCTGCGAGAACTCGAACGGGGCGGACTTCGAGCCGCTCTGGCCGACGCTGTTGACGCCGCAAAGCAGCGATCTTCGCAGCTTGGAATCACATCCGGGTAATTCAACGAATTTCGATCGATTAGCCCACACCCGTCGCAATAACCCCAATTGCCCCGCTATTCTCCTCGTGTAAGCACGTGTTGGTGCCAGCGGTGGGGAAGCCGCTGGAACTGCCCGTGCCTGAAGGATTGGGTTGCGATGACGTCTATGAACGGGCCATCGGGGCGGGATTCGGCGAGCGGGAAGCATGCACTAAACGAAGCGTCTCCCGACCAGCCGCCGCGGGCTCAATTTCTCACCGTCGCTGAAGTGGCCAGCCTGATGCGGGTCAGCAAGATGACGGTCTACCGCCTGGTGCACAACGGTGAGCTGCCCGCGGTGCGGGTCGGTCGCTCGTTCCGCGTGCACGCCAAGGCGGTGCACGACTTGTTGGAGACCTCCTACTTCGACGCGGGTTAGTCGCCGTCGTCTGCTCTTCGCGCAAGCGGCTCATCGCTGCTGTCTGCTCTTCGCGCAAGCGGCTCATCGCTGCTGTCTGCTCTTCGCGCAAGCGGCTCATCGCTGCTGTCTGCTCTTCGCGCAAGCGGCTCATCGCTGTAGTTAGTTATCGCGCCGTAACCGCGGCCCGGTAAGGTGTCCGGGTCGAGTCAAGTGGGCTTGAAACACGTCTAGGTAGCGGAGTTCATGGGTTCAGTCATCAAGAAGCGGCGTAAGCGCATGTCGAAGAAGAAGCACCGCAAGCTGCTTCGTCGCACCCGGGTGCAGCGCAGAAAACTCGGCAAGTAGTTTTTCGTCTCCGCCGATAGGCTGAACCGGATGGATTCTGAGGGTCGCTCCGGGGGCCGTACCCCGGGGAATGACGATGACACCCTGCACTACCCCAAGGTCGTGCTGGTTACCGGCGCATGCCGGTTTCTGGGCGGGTATCTGACCGCCCGGCTGGCGCAGAACCCATTGATCAACCACGTCATCGCCGTGGATGCGATCGCGCCGAGCAAGGACCTGCTGCGCCGAATGGGCCGCGCGGAGTTCGTTCGGGCCGATATCCGTAACCCGTTCATCGCCAAAGTCATCCGCAACGGTGACGTCGACACTGTGGTGCACGCCGCCGCGGCGTCCTACGCGCCCCGCTCCGGCGGCAAGGCGGCGTTGAAGGAACTCAACGTGATGGGCGCGATCCAGCTGTTCGCCGCCTGCCAGAAGGCGCCGTCGGTGCGCCGCGTCATCGTCAAGTCGACGTCCGAGGTGTACGGCTCGAGCGCGTTCGATCCGGTGCTGTTCACCGAGGTCGGCAGCAGCCGACGTCCCCCCGGCGAGGGCTTCGCGCGCGACAGCATCGACATCGAGGGCTATGCGCGCGGTCTGGGACGGCGCAGGCCCGACATCACGGTCACCATCCTGCGGCTGGCCAACATGATCGGCCCGGCGATGGACACCGCGCTTTCGCGGTATCTGGCGGGCCCGGTGGTGCCGACCGTCGTCGGCCACGACGCCCGGCTGCAACTGCTGCACGAGCAGGACGCGCTCGGCGCGTTGGAACGAGCGACGATGGCGGGGAAGGCAGGCACCTTCAACGTCGGCGCCTCTGGAATCATCATGATGTCTCAGGCCATCCGGCGCGCTGGCCGGGTCGCGTTGCCGGTACCGCGGTTTGCATTGTGGGCTGTGGATTCGCTGAGACGCGCAACTCGCTACACTGAGCTAGATCGCGAGCAGTTGGACTACTTGAGCTACGGCCGAGTCATGGACACCACGCGGATGCGGAATGACTTAGGCTATAGCCCAAAGTGGACCACAGTGGAGGCTTTTGACGATTACGTACGTGGTCGTGGATTGACTCCGATCGTTGACCCGCGATGGGTACGCTCAATGGAGAGCCGCGCCGTATCGGCGGCGCAACGTTGGGGACGTTAAACACAAGCTCAAATCGGGTGGGGAGAAGGTATCGACGTGGCGGGCGAATCCAAAGCCAAAGTGATTCCGCTGCACTCAAATACGGGTAGGCAAGCGGCCCAGCGGCGTGCAGCCGCACGCGCCGAAGGCGCGCGTCGACATCCCTCCCTGCTGAGCGACCCCGTCGGCCGTGCCTCTGCCGAGCAGATCGCTGCCGTCGTGCGCGAGATCGACGACCGTCGCTCCGCCGCCTCGGGCGCGCAGCCGTCAGGCGACACGCCCAACGAACTCGCCAAGCGGATCGCCGCGGTTGCTGAATTCGTTCGCAAGCGGATGATGGGCGATTACACCGTCGACGAATTCGGCTTCGATCCGCACCTCAACAATTCGGTGTTCTTGCCTTTGCTGAGAGTGTTTTTCAAGTCGTGGTTCCGCGTTGAGGTCAGCGGCATCGAGAACTTGCCGAAAACCGGCGCCGCGTTGGTGGTGGCCAATCACGCCGGCGTGTTGCCGTTCGACGGACTGATGACGTCGGTGGCCGTGCACGACAAGCACCCCACCAACCGGGATCTGCGGCTGCTGGCCGCCGACATGGTGTTCAACATGCCGATGATGGGCCAAGCGGCACGGAAGGCCGGGCACACCATGGCCTGCACCGCCGACGCGCATCGGCTGCTCGCCGCCGGTGAACTGACCGCGGTGTTCCCGGAGGGCTACAAGGGCCTGGGCAAGCACTTCAAAGACCGTTACAAGCTGCAGCGATTCGGTCGTGGCGGGTTCGTCGCGGCCGCTCTGCGCGCCAAGGCACCCATCGTGCCGTGCTCGATCGTCGGGTCCGAGGAGATCTACCCGATGATCGCCGACGTCAAGCTGCTGGCTCGGCTGTTCGGGCTGCCGTACTTCCCGATCACCCCGCTGTTCCCGCTGGCCGGGCCCGCCGGGCTGGTGCCGTTGCCGTCGAAGTGGCATATCCAGTTCGGGGAAGCGATCTCGACGGAAGACTACGACGACGCGGCCGCCGACGATCCGATGATCACGTTCGAGCTGACGGACCAGGTCCGCGAGACCATTCAGCAGACGCTCTATCAGTTGCTGGCCAACCGTAGGAACATGTTCCTCGGCTGAAAATTTGCCCGGCGACCGATTGATGGTCGTGAAATCCGTTTGCTATTGCGGCTGGTTGCGCGAAGTGCGGAAGTCCGCGTCAGCGCTTGGAGCTTTGCCCGGCAATCATTTTGGCGATGGCGGCGTCGCGACGCGCGGCGATCGTCGCGCTCACTTCGTCCGCCTCATCGTCGTGGGCGGCCTCGCCGATGACGGTGACAATGCTCGTGATCACCGGCTCGCCGTTGTCGTCTGAGACCTCACCGCGGATCTCGCTGACCACGGTGCCGTGCGCCTCGATGACCGAGTCGAGGTAGGAGTCGAACCACAGCCTGTCGCCGGCGAGTATCGGCCGGTGGAACTTGATCTTCTGGTCGCGGTGCAGGACCCGCTCCAGGTTGATCGGGACCGCGAAGTGCTTGAAGATCTCCAGTTGCACCTTGCGGCCGGCAACGGCGAGGAACGTCAACGACGCGACCAGCGAGTCATAGCCCACTTCCTTCGCGGCTTCCTCCGAGTAATGCGCCGGATGATCGTCCTTGACCGCGACAGCGAACTCGCGGATCTTCTCCCGGTCGACTTCGAAATAGTCCGGATACCGGTAGTGGGTTCCGATGATGTCTTCAGCGATGGCCATGGGTGGGCGGCTTTCCCGTCGGTGTAAACCGGTGTATCAGCGGCGATGAGCCTATCAAGGGCTTTCAGCGCCCACTTCGACGCGACACGATGGCGGCCAGCGCGCCGCCTGCCGCGCCGAGCGCCAGCGCCGAGGGCACCCCGATCCGGGCGGCCTTGCGCGCGGTGCGGAAGTCGCGGATCTCCCAGCCGCGCTCGCGGGCCAGGTCGCGCAGGGCGGCGTCGGGGTTGATGGCCACCGCCGTTCCGACCAGCGAGAGCATCGGCACGTCGTTGAAGCTGTCGGAGTAGGCGGTGCAGCGGCGCAGGTTCAGGCCCTCGCGGATGGCCAGCGACCGCACCGCGTGGGCCTTGCCGGTGCCGTGCAGGATGTCGCCGACCAGGCGCCCGGTGAACACCCCGTCGATCGACTCGGCGACGGTGCCCAGCGCGCCGGTCAGCCCGAGCCGGTTGGCGATGGTGGCGGCCAGTTCGTAGGGCGTCGCGGTGACCAGCCAAACCTGCTGGCCTGCATCGAGATGCATCTGCGCCAGAACGCGGGTGCCCGGCCAGATCTTGTCCGCGATGATGTCGTCGAATATCTCTTCGCCGACCGCCACCAGTTCGGCGGTGGACCGGCCTTCGATGAAGGCCAGCGCCTTGCGCCTGCCCGCGGCGACGTCGTCGCTGTTCTCCCGGCCAGTGAGCTGAAACTTGGCTTGCGCGTACACGAATCGGACCAAGTCGCCGTACGTGAAGTATTTGCGAGCGGCCAGACCACGGGCGAAGTGCACCAGCGAAGACCCCTGCACCATCGTGTTGTCGACGTCGAAGAAGGCGGCCGCGGTCAGATCCGGCGGCGGCGCTGCCGGGGTGGCTGCCTCTTCTTCGGCGAGGTGCGTGACCGCGGCCTCGGCGCTGGCGGCACCGGCCAGCGCCTGCACGGCGGCTTCGTCACCAACGCGGTCGGACACGTCTTAACCCTAAAGTGTGTCGAGCAACTGACCGCGGTCGAGTGGTCGGGGTAGGGGGCGTTTTGGCTGAGGATCAGGAACCCTTTGTGGGCGGTGAGTGTGGCTTCGTAATGGTGGTCCGGGCGACGACGGTGGTTGATCGAGCCGTTGGTGCGTTCAACCACCTACCGGCGCGGCCGCACTAGGAAGTTGGACATCCCCGATGCCGGATACTTTGTTGTCGTGAACCGGGCGCGGGTGGCGTTGCTGACCAGGCAGGGCTGCACCCTGTGCGAGCGGATCGCGGCGAGGCTCGCCGAGCTCGCCGACGAGCTGGGTTTCGACCTGACGACCACCGACGTCGACGCGGCGGCCGCTGCGGGTGATCCCGCGCTGCGCGCCGAGTTTGGTGACCGGCTGCCAGTGGTACTTCTCGACGGAAGGGAGCACAGTTACTGGGAGCTCGACGAGCCCAGGCTGCGGGCCGATCTTGCGCCCTGACACCGCCGAAATCAGGTTCCGGTACGGCAAAGAGGCAAATTGCGTGCCATAAGTCTGATCTCGAGGGCCCGTTAACCGCATCACGAATTTGGTGACCTAAGCAACCAGCGATTACCTTAGATGACGTGGTGATGAGGCCATGAGTGTGCTGCTTTTCGGGGTTTCGCACCGCAGCGCGCCGGTTGCCGTGCTGGAGCAATTGAGCACCGACGAGTCCGACCAAGCCAAGATTGTCGACCAGGTGCTGCAGTCCTCGCTGGTGACCGAGGCCATGGTGCTGTCCACCTGCAACCGCGTCGAGGTCTACGCGGTGGTCGAGGCCTTCCACGGCGGCCTGTCGGTGATCGGGCAGGTGCTCTCCGAACATTCCGGCATGGGGCTTGGCGACCTCACCAAGTACGCCTACGTCCGCTATGCCGAGGCGGCCGTCGAGCACCTGTTCGCGGTCGCCAGCGGACTTGATTCGGCGGTGGTCGGCGAACAGCAGGTGCTCGGCCAGGTGCGTCGCGCCTACGCCGCCGCCGAGGCAAACCACACCGCCGGCCGCACCCTGCACGAGCTGGCCCAGCGCGCGCTGTCGGTCGGCAAGCGGGTGCACACCGAGACCGGTATCGACGCCGCAGGCGCGTCGGTCGTGTCCGTTGCGCTCGGCATGGCCGACACCGAGCTGAACGGATTGGCCGGCCGCAGCGCGGTCGTCATCGGCGCAGGTGCGATGGGCGCACTATCGGCAAAGCATCTGGCGCGCGCGGGGGTCGAACGCATCCACATCGTCAACAGGACGTTGCCCCGCGCGAAAAGGCTCGCCCAGAAAATCCGCGAACTCGGCGTCGCCGCTGACGCATTCCCGTTCGACCACCTGCCGCCCGTGCTCACCGATGCCGATGTCGTCGTCTCCTGTACCGGCGCGGTGCGAACCGTGGTTTCGCTCGCCGACGTACATCGCGGCCTGGCGCACGGCCAGGAGCCGAAGCAGCTGGTGATCTGCGACCTGGGCATGCCGCGCGACATCGATCCCGCAGTCGCGGGGCTTCCGGGCGTATTCGTCGTCGACATGGACCGGATCCAGCGCGAGCCGTCGGCACGCGCCGCGGCGTCCGATACCGAGGCGGCCCGCACGATCGTCGCCGCAGAAGTCGCCAACTATCTGGCCGGACAGCGGATGGCCGAGGTCACCCCCACCGTTACCGCGCTGCGCCAGCGGGCCGCCGACGTGGTCGAGGCCGAGCTGCTGCGGCTGGACAACCGACTGCCCGGCCTCGAGGCCTCACACCGCGACGAGGTCGCACGCACGGTGCGACGCGTCGTCGACAAGCTGCTGCACGCCCCAACCGTGCGGGTCAAACAGCTGGCCAGCGCGCCCGGCGGCGACAGCTACGCCGAGGCCCTGCGCGAATTGTTCGAACTGGACCCGCAGGCCGTCGAAGCAGTCGCCGGACCCGAAATGCCCTTCGTGACAACCGATCTCGACAAACCTGAGTAACGCTTGGCAGATCTCATCCGGATAGGCACCCGGGGCAGCCTCCTCGCGAAGACCCAGTCGAGTGCCATCAAAGACGCCCTGGTGGCCAAGGGGCATCCCGCCGAGTTGGTCATCATCGCCACCGAAGGCGACCGATCCAGCGAGCCGATCGCCACAATCGGTGTGGGCGTCTTCACCGCGGCGCTGCGGGATGCCATCGCCGACCGTCGCGTCGATATCGCTGTCCACTCGTACAAGGATTTGCCCACCGCCGAGGATCCGCGGTTCAAGATCGCCGCGATACCCCCGCGCGAGGACGCTCGCGACGCGCTCGTGGCGCGCGACGGACTGGTGCTCGGAGAGTTGCCGGTGGGCTCGGTGATCGGTACCTCGAGCCCGCGACGGGCCGCGCAGCTTAGAGCATTGGGTCTCGGTTTGGAAATCCGCCCCCTAAGAGGCAACCTTGATACCAGGTTGAACAGGGTTAGCAACGGTGATCTCGACGGCGTCGTCGTCGCCCGGGCGGGACTGGCCCGCATCGGGCGATTGGGCGATGTCACCGAGACTCTCGAGCCGGTGCAGATGTTGCCGGCACCGGCTCAAGGTGCGCTCGCGGTCGAGTGCCGCGCAGGCGACACCGGGCTTGTCGCGCTGCTGGCGGAGTTGGACGACGCCGACACGCGCGCCGCAGTCACCGCTGAACGGGTCCTGCTCGCCGAACTGGAGGCGGGTTGCTCCGCACCGGTGGGTGCGATCGCGGAGGTGGTCGAGTCCATCGATGAGGACGGCCGCGTCTTCGAAGAGCTGTCGTTGCGCGGTTGCGTGGCGACGCTGGACGGATCCGACGTGATCCGTGCGTCCGGCATCGGGGCTCCCGGGCGGGCACGAGAGCTTGGTCTCTCGGTCGCCGCGGAGTTGTTCGAACTGGGGGCGCGCGATCTGTTGGCAGAAGCTGGGAGAGACAGATGACGACCCGAGGGCGTAAGCACAAGCCCGGCCGCATCACGTTCGTCGGCTCCGGGCCCGGTGACCCGGGCCTGCTGACGACACGGGCACGGACGGTGCTCGCCAACGCCGCGCTGGTCTTTACCGACCCCGACGTGCCCGAGGCGGTGCTGGCCCTGGCCGGGTCCGAGCTGCCGCCGCCGTCGGGCCCCGAGCGTGCCGAAGCCGCACAGGCGACGGACGGCGGTACAGAGGTTCCGACGATTCCGGGCGGGCCGGAGGTCCGGCCGGCGCTGGGCGACCCGACAGAAGTGGCCAAGACCCTGGTTACCGAGGCCCGCACCGGCGTTGACGTGGTGCGGCTGGTAGCTGGGGACCCGTTGTCGGTGGACGCCGTGATCACCGAGGTGACCGCGCTGGCGCGCACGCACTTGCCTTTCGAAATCGTGCCAGGCCTGACCGCCACCACCGCGGTGCCGACCTACGCGGGCCTTCCCCTTGGGTCGTCGAACACCGTGGCCGACGTCCGTGGCGACGTGGACTGGGCCGCACTGGCCGCTGCGCCGGGACCGTTGATCCTGCAGGCGACCGCGTCGCACCTGCCCGACGCGGCCAGCACGCTGATCGAATACGGGTTGGCCGACACCACGCCGTGTGTCGTCACCGCGCAGGGCACCACCTGCCAGCAGCGCTCGGTGGAGACCACGCTGGCCGGGCTCAGCGACAAGGCCGCGATCGGTGCGAATGAGCCTGCGGGTCCGTCCCCAGCTCGCGCGTGGGCCCAGCCCGGACCGCTGGTCGTGACGATCGGCAAGACGGTGGCCAACCGCGCGAAGCTGAACTGGTGGGAGAGCCGCGCCCTGTACGGCTGGACCGTGCTGGTGCCGCGGACCAAGGACCAGGCAGGCGAGATGAGCGAAAAGCTGGTCTCGCACGGCGCATTGCCGATCGAGGTGCCGACCATCGCCGTCGAGCCGCCACGCAGCCCGGCGCAGATGGAGCGCGCCGTCAAGGGTTTGGTCGACGGCCGCTATCAGTGGGTGGTGTTCACCTCCACCAACGCGGTGCGTGCCGTGTGGGAGAAGTTCAACGAGTTCGGTCTGGACGCCCGCGCGTTCTCCGGGGTGAAGATCGCGTGTGTGGGGCAGTCCACTGCCGACCGGGTGCGCGCATTCGGTATCGAGCCGGAACTGGTGCCGTCGGGTGAGCAGTCCTCGCTCGGTCTGCTCGACGAATTCCCGCCGTACGACGACGTTTTCGACCCGGTCAACCGGGTGCTGCTGCCCCGCGCAGACATCGCCACCGAGACGCTCGCCGAAGGGTTGCGCGACCGCGGCTGGGAGATCGAGGACGTCACCGCGTACCGCACGGTGCGTGCTGCACCGCCGCCCGCGCATACCCGCGAGATGATCAAGACGGGTGGATTCGACGCGGTGTGCTTCACGTCGAGTTCGACGGTGCGCAACCTGGTCGGCATCGCAGGCAAGCCGCACGCCCGCACCATCGTCGCGTGCATCGGGCCCAAGACCGCCGAAACGGCAGCGGAATTCGGACTGCGTGTCGATGTGCAGCCGGAGGTCGCGGCGGTAGGACCGTTGGTCGAGGCGCTGGCCGAGCACGCCGCCCGGTTGCGGGCCGAGGGTGCGTTGCCGCCGCCGCGCAAGAAGAGCCGTCGCCGCTAGTCCGTCCCGAGGAGACGAGAGTGGCCTATCCCCGTCACCGTCCGCGTCGACTCCGGTCGACCCCGGCGCTGCGTCGTCTTGTCGCGCAGACCTCTTTGGAGCCAAGGCATTTGGTGCTGCCGATGTTCGTCGCCGACGGCATCGACGAGCCGAGACCGATCGAGTCCATGCCCGGAGTGGTGCAACACACCCGCGAGTCGCTGCGCGAGGCGGCAGCCGACGCGGTGGCGGCCGGGGTCGGCGGGCTGATGCTGTTCGGGGTGCCGCGTGAGCAGGACAAGGACGCCACCGGGTCGGTCGGGGTGGCCGAGGACGGCATCCTCAACGTCGCACTGCGCGACCTGGCCAAGGACCTCGGCGACGAGACCGTGCTGATGTCCGATACCTGCCTGGACGAGTTCACCGACCATGGCCACTGCGGGGTGCTGGACGCGTCCGGCCGCGTCGACAATGACTCAACCAACGCCCGCTACGTGGAACTTGCGGTGGCGCAGGCAGATTCAGGCACACACGTCGTCGGCCCCAGCGGCATGATGGACGGGCAGGTCGCCGCGATCCGGGACGGGCTGGACGCGGCAGGGCACACAGACGTGGTGATCCTGGCGTACGCCGCCAAGTTCGCCTCGGCGTTCTACGGCCCGTTCCGTGAGGCGGTGGCCTCCAGCCTGACTGGGGATCGCCGGACGTACCAACAGGATCCGGCCAACGCTCGTGAGGCGGTGCACGAGATCGAACTGGACATCGCCGAAGGCGCGGACATCGTGATGATCAAACCGGCGATGGGTTACCTCGATGTGGTGCGGGCAGCGGCCGACATCTCGCCGGTACCGGTGGCGGCCTACCAGATCTCCGGCGAGTACTCGATGATCAGCGCCGCGGCCGCGAACGGCTGGATCGACGGCCGGGCCGCCGCGCTGGAGTCGCTGACCAGCATCCGGCGGGCCGGTGCCGACATCGTGCTGACTTACTGGGCGGCCGACGTGGCCGGCTGGCTGGCGTGAGCGAAGCTTGCGAGCGAACCATCGGCACAGCACGCGGGAGCCGAGCCTGCGAGGCAGCCGCGTGAGCGAAGCTTGCGAGCGAACCATCGGCACAGCACGCGGGAGCCGAGCCTGCGAGGCAGCCGCGTGAGCGAGCTGCGCCCAACCGACGTCGACACCGGCTTCTGGCTGTGGCTGGCGGCGGTGCCGCTGATGGTCACCGGCTATGTCGTGGACCTGGTGAGTGCGGACCAACCGCGCCCGCCGCTGGTCATGTACGCCATCTCGGGGGCGTTCGTATTCGTGCTGGCAGCGATCGTGGTCACGTTCTTGTTCCTGATGCGACAGGGCTACCGATGGGCCCGCACGCTGCTCACCGGTGGCGGGGTCGCCTCCGTGGTGTACGCCGGAAACAGTCTGTTCTCGGTCGACCGGCCACCTACCCCGGCCGTGCTTTACGCCGTCAGCGCCATCATCGGCTCCGTGTTGATCGCCGGGGGAGTGTTCCTGTTGCACCGCAAGGACGCCCACACCTTCTTCGTTCGATAAGGATTCGGAGGGTTGGGGGCACTCCCCTAGCAAGCTGTGGGCCCACCCGCCCGAAGGGAAGGGGGAGAGCGGAAGCGACCCGGGAATCGGTCGGGTTAGGCTGGCCCGAATGTCAGCCCCACTGCAGCGCCCGCGGCTCGTCAGCGCCGCGTTCTGGTGCTGGTTGGTCGGCGCTATCTTGCTGGCAGCACTCGGTCTGCTCCTTGCATTGAATCCGGCGAACCTGCCGGTCATCTTTCGCGGTGCTGGCGGGCTATTCGCGGTCGCGGGCCTGGCGCTCGGCTTCCTCGCTGGCCGGACCCGAACGGGACATGCCGGTTTCCGGCGAGCCGCAGTGGGCCTTGCGCTAGCGCTCGTGGTGGTATTGGCACTGTTCATTCTGGTCGGTGGTGGTGTCCTCTGGGTGCTGCCCATGATTTTCACCTTGATCGGCGCGGTGTTGATAATGAGGCCGTCGGCTCAAGAGTGGTTTCCATCGGAGGAGCAGCCGTGACGCAGAGCAGCGCGCCGCCCGATGCGCTGTTCTACGAGCAGGGCGCCAGTTGGCTATGGGTGCTGACCGGGCCGGCGTCGGCCGTCGCGATGCTGCTCATCCAGATGTCCGCCGGATTGGGGATCCAATGGTTGGTACCGACGGTCTTCTTCCTGCTGGTGACCGGCTTCGTAGCGATTCAGGTCAAGGCGGCGCGGATCCACACTTCGGTGGAGCTGACCCCGACCACGCTGCGCGAGGGCACCGAGAAAATCCAGATCGACGACATCGTGCGGATCTATCCGGAACCGACAGGTTCTGAGGCGCCCAAATGGCAGACCGCCAGGCCGCTCGGCGAGCTCACCGGCGTGCCCAAGGGCCGGACCGGGATCGGCCTCAAGCTGACCAACGACCGGACCGCCCAGGCCTGGGCGCGCAAGCACCAACAACTGCGGTCCGCGCTTATCCACCTCGTGGACGAACGCATCCCCCCAGAGCCCAAGCCATGAGCCAGAAGCGCCGCGCGACCATCGAGCTGGTGCTGGCCGTCGTCGCGGTGGCGGGTTCGGTGGGGAGCTGGCTGGCGGCGCAGTCGACCGTCACGGTCGCCCCGGTCCTGGCGGGTGAACCACAGACCACTTCGGTGGCCTACAGCCCGCCCATGCTGGTGCTGATGCTGCTGTTGGCGACGATCGCGGGGGTGCTGGCCGTGGACGGAATCGCCCGGCTGAGGCGCGTTAAGAGCGCTAGCTCGGCCGGCTAGCCGAAACCGCATTCCCGATCGCCGAGACCGATACTCCGAAACCTGACGTCAGGCTCGACGAGACGGGATTCCCATTTGAGGGCCGGTGTCGTTTGGCATGCGCGATCATGAGGAAATTAACGGCGGAGGAAAGATCGGCGGATGGTGAATCCGGAGGCAATCGATCGCTGTCGGTCCTGCGGCAATGACCTGCGCTCGAAGGCTCGTTTCTGCGATGTGTGTGGCTCACCGGTCTCTTCAAGACCCGCCAGCGGCGAGCACAAACAAGTAACGGTGCTGTTCGCCGACGTCGTCGGCTCGATGAAGCTCGCGGCGGCGCTCGACGCGGAGCGACTCCAAGAGATCATGAACGAACTGTTCAACCGCGCGGCGGCAGTGGTGCAGCGTTATCAGGGAACCGTCGACAAGTTCACCGGCGATGGTTTGATGGCCCTCTTTGGTGCCCCGATGGCGCTGGAGGATCATGCCCTGCGGGCATGCATTTCGGCGTTGGAGATCCAGGCCGTCGCCAATGAACTCGCAACTGAGGTCCTTGACCGTGACGGCATCGCCCTCCAGATTCGTGTCGGTCTGAACTCGGGCGACGTGATCGCCGGCGAAATCGGCTCAGGTCCAGGCCGATACACCGCAGTCGGCCATCCCGTCGGAATGGCACAACGCATGGAGGCAGCCGCCCCTCCGGGCGGAATCCTGTGTTCTCTCTCCACGGCGCGCCTCGTCGAAGACGCCACATTGCTGGGATCCGTCGAGGAGATCGTCGTCAAGGGCGACGACGCCCCCGTTCCCGCACGTGGGCTTCTCGCCGTGGAATCCGACCGGATGGTGGTGGGCCGCCACGAAGGCCTGATGCTTGGCCGCGATGCCGAATTGAGTTGGCTGCAAGGCGTGTTCGACGCCAATCGTGGCTGCCTCGTCGGGATTGTGGGTGCCCCCGGGCTGGGCAAGAGTCGCCTGATTCAAGAGTTCACCGCGATCGCTGCGAGTCAGAACGCCGATGTCGTTGTCGCCCGCTGCGAGGCACACACCACCACGCTGGCGTTCCGCGCGTTGTCGCGCTTGCTGCGCGCCATGTTCAAGGTAGACGGACTCGGCGAGGCTGACGCCCGCGAGCGTACGGCTGCCCAGTGCGGTGAGATGCTGCTGACACCGCACTCCGCCGACGCGCGAATCCTGTTCGACGCCATGGGTATCGCCGACGTCGACGCGGCTCCACTGCAGGTCAGCGTCGATGGCCGACGTCGCCGGTTGGTCGAGGTGATGTCCGGGGCTGTCCTGGCAAGTTCTGCCCGAACCGTGTTCGTCCTCGAGGACGCCCATTGGATCGACGCGCCCAGCGACGACGTCCTTGCGGAGTTCGCTGCCACACTCGAGATGACGACCTCCGTATTCGTCTCGACCTACCGACCGGAGTTCCACGGTGCATTGCACCACCAGTCGGATCAGACGATCACACTGCAGCCACTGTCCCATGCAATGGCAGTGCACATGGTCGGCGACCTTATCGGCAACGACCCGTCGCTGGTGCGGCTGGCCGAGCGGATCGCCGTCGCCGCGGCGGGCAACCCATTCTTCGTCGAGGAGATCGTCCGCGACCTTGCTGGCAGTGGGGTGTTATCGGGTAGTCGGGGTGGCTACCGCCTGACGCGCGACGTTGACGAAATCGCTGTGCCGGCAACGGTTCAGGCGGTGCTCGCGGCCCGCATCGACCGGCTGCCCGCCGAAGCGAAATCGATTCTGAACGCAGCCGCGGTGATTGGTACCCATTTCGACATGGACACGCTGGATGCTTTGTTACCAGATTCCGGGTTCACGCGGCTGGCTGAACTTGTGTCGGCCGAATTGATCGATCAGATCGAATTTGTTCCGCAACAGCGATATAGCTTCCACCATCCGCTGGTGCGAACGGTCGCCTACGAATCACAATTGAGCGCCACACGGGTCCGGGCCCACCGCAAGCTGGCCGCTACCATTGAGGCACGCGACCGTGGTGCCGCCGACGAGAATGCGGCCCTGATCGCCACACATCTCGAGGCGGCCGGCCAATTCGCCGAGGCTTACCGCTGGCACCTTCGCGCGGCGGACTGGCTTCGGTCTCGCGATCTTCGCGCCGCACGCGCACAATGGGGTAGCGCACGCCGCATCGCCGACCGATTGCCCGATGATCACGATGACGTTATTGCGATGCGAATCGCCCCGAGCGCCATGCTATTTTCGACTGCGCTCTACGCTCGCGACGACGTCGACGTCGACGTCGACGAGGACTATCGTGAGTTCCGTGACCTGACAATGCGAGCCGGCGATCAGACGTCACTCGCGATCGCAACGGCCGGACGCGTCTGGTCGTTCAATGTCAACGACAACCGCGTTCCCGAGGCCGCGATATTGGCTTCCGAGCTCGAAGGAATGGCCAGCGGCATTGGTTGCGACGCAAAGACAAAGGCAATAATCCTCAATTCGGTAGCCTTCGCGCGGTTCGCCGAGTGTAAGTTCGACGCCGCGTTGAACGTCATTGATGCGATACTGGCATTGCCTGACGATGTACCGATGATCGAAATTGTCCCGGCCCAAGCGCTTCGTGGAGTCATCAAGATTTGCCTCGGCGAATACGAGCCCGGCATACGGCATCTTCGTGAGGCGACTGAGCGAGCGCGCGAACTCCCCCCTGTCAACTTTGCATACGTTTCGCATTTTTGGTGCGCCGTTGCAGCGCTGGGCATGTGCCAGACTGATGACCTGGTTGACGACGCCCGTGCGGCGTTGCTGCGCGCCGAATCATTCGGCGACGTCAGTGGCATCATTGCTGCACAATGGGCCTACGGCACTGTTCTGTTGCGCGCAGACAACTCGTCACGTCATGAGGCGATCGAGGTGCTCGAAGGCGCGCAGGCAATCATCCAGAAGCACAACATTTTCACGTTTGCGCTGGGGACCATTGGTGCCGATCTGGCGCTCGATGCCGCCCGCAGGGGGAAACGGCACGAAGCCATCGTTGGACTTCGTTCCTCCTTTTCCCTACACATGAGCAGGGGCCTGCGTGTGTTCGCGGGTTGTCCCGGCGAGGCCCTGATCGAGCTACTCGTCGAGAGGGGATCCGTCGACGACCTGGCCGAGGCACATCAAATCGTCGACCAGTGGCACGCCCAACGGCCCGGCATTCCGGCACTCGACCTGTGGTGGCTGAAATCTCGCGCGCTGCTGGCCAAGGCGGAAGGTAACTCTGACAGCTACGCCGAGCTGGCGAGGCAGTATCTGGAGCTCTGCGAAAAGCTCGACGCCCGCGGTCGACTCGCCGAGGCCCGCCGAATGGTCGACGACAACGTCGAGCAGCCGCGGCAGGTGTGACGAAAATGGCGAGGATACTGGCGTATACGTCGCCCGCGCTCGGTCACCTGTTGCCGATCAGTGCGCTGCTGTTAGAGCTCGCCAGCCGTGGCCACACAATTCATGTCCGTACGCTTTCGGTTGGTGTAGAGATCGGGCAACGGCTCGGCTTCGCCACTGACGCGATCGATCCGCTAATCGAGGAGATCGAGCACGATGACTGGAAGGCAACCAATCCTGTTGCCGCATTGAGGCGGTCGGTCGCGGTCTTCGACCGACGCGCCGTGGGCGAAGTCGCCGATCTCGCGGACGCGGTAGCGCGTGTTCGCCCGGACGCACTGCTCGTCGACGTGAATTGCTGGGGCGCTCTGTCGGCTGCCGAGGCCGGTGGCATCCCGTGGGCATGTTTTGCGCCGTACACGCCGCCGCTGCGATCGCCCGGGGTGCCACCGTTTGGGTTGGGTCTCAGGCCGCTGACGGGTGCGTTGGGCCGGATGCGCGACGCCGTCGTTCAGGCCGTCGTGGTGGGCCGGCTCGAGAAGGTGATGCTGCCGCCGATCAACGCTATTCGCGCGAACGTCGGCGTACGACCAATCGCGTCCGTGGACGAGTTTCTGCGCAGGGCGCCGCTGATGCTGCTGGCGAGCGGCACGCCGTTCCAGTACCCGCCCGGCGATTGGGGCGACGCGGTTCAGATGATCGGGCCCTGCATGCTCGATCCCGGGAGGGAGACGACTCCTGATTGGCTGGCATCGATAGACCGGCCGATCGTCCTCGTCACGACGTCGTCGGAGAAACAGGCCGACACCGGCCTCGTCCCGATCGCGATTGCCGCGATGGCCGACGAACCGGTGCATGTGGTCATAACCTTGCCGGCCGGACGACCTGACGACTTTGCGTCGACGCCCAATGCGACGGTGTGCCGGTTCCTCGCCCACGGTGTGGTGCTGGATCGTGCCGTGTGTGCTGTAACGCACGGCGGTATGGGAACGACTCAAAAGGCTCTCGCCCGTGGCGTTCCGGTGTGTGTCGTGCCATACGGGCGCGATCAATTCGAGGTGGCTCGACGGGTCGAGGTAGCCCGCTGCGGCACACGCCTTCCGGCCAAGAAGCTGACATCGGCGAAGCTGCGCACAAAGGTGCAAGAAGCGATAACCATGACTGCGGGCGCGAGAAGGGTCGCGGCGGGTTTTGCGGCCACGGGCGGCACTGCCCGGGGCGCCGACCTCTTCGAGCAGCGCGTTCTTGGGCTTGTCGCAGGCTCTCCGCGAGCCTGACTGCGGGTTCGGCGAAACCGCGTCGAGAGGCCGGTCACAGAACTATTGGTACAGAGTGCGAAATTTGTAACACTGTTTCACATGACCGAGCTGGCGGACACCTCGCAACGCCTTGACGACGCCCTGCCGCTGGGCCCGCAGTCGCTGGTCTGGCGCTATTTCGGCGACAACCGGATGTTCCTGATCGGCCCGCGCCCGGCGGTGTTGCAGAACATGCTCGCCGAGCTCGGGCAGGGCGTGCTGGACCATTCGGTGTTCTTCTCCGACACCGCGGCGCGGGTGAAGCGGTCGCTACCGCCGATCTTCATGACCGTGTATGGCAGCGACGACGACAATCCCGGCCAACAGGTCCGCGACTTTCACCGCGAGATCAAGGGCACGATGCCCAGTCAGAACGGGAAGGTCGCGCGCTACCATGTGCTCGACCCGGACACCTACTTCTGGGCGCACGCCACGTTCGTCGATCAGGTGCTCTACTTCGCCGACACCTTCGTCAAGCGACTCAGCCGCGAGGAGAAGGCGCAGATCTACCTCGAATCCAAGACGTGGTACCGCCGCTACGGCGTCAGCGAGCGGGCGATGCCTGCCGACTACGCAGCCTTCGAGCGGTACTGGGACCGGATGATCGACGACATCGTCGTGGCCCACCCGACCGCCAGGTATGGCGTCGGCTATGTCACCAAGGGCTACCCGTGCCCGAAGGGTGTGCCGCCGGCGCTGTGGCCGGTGGTCTCGTCCGTGTTCAATCCGGTCGCGGCGTTCCTGACCACCGGCGGTATGCCGCCGCGCACCCGTGAGCTGCTTGGCCTGCCGTGGAGCGTGCGCCAGGAGCGGCGCTACAAACGCTTCGCGTCACTGTGGCGGTCGCGTCCGGTCAACTGGCTGTGGGATCATCTGCCGATGCGGCTGCGCTACAACAAGTTCGCCCAAGCCGGGTATGGCCACTCCTAACCGGCTGCCTGACCCGGGCACCCAGGCCATCCTCGACGCCGCGGTCGTCGAGTTCGAACGGCACGGCCTGCGTCGCGTCGCGCTGGAGGACGTCGCCCGTCGTGCCGGGGTCAGCCGTACAACCATCTACCGGCGCTTCTCGAACAAGGACGAGCTGGTGGCCGCCGTCGTCGAACGCGAAAACGTCGCCCTGTTCGCCGACATCGCCGCCGAGTTGAAACAAGCTGGGCCGCAGTCGAATTACTATGTCGAGGCGTTCACGCTGTCGATCCTGCGGTTCCGCAGGCACCGGGTGCTGAACCGGATGATGACCGACGAGCCTGCGCTGGTGCTCGAGCTTGCCCGGCGGCATTACGGCGCTGCGATCGAGCGGATGGCCGAGGCGCTGCGGGTGATTTTTCCCGAGGGATTCGACGACCAGATCGGCGAGCAGGCCGTCAACGAATTGGCCGACACCATCCTGCGCTACGCGGCAATGGCGCTGCTGCTTCCCGGCCCACAACCGCTGGCCACCGCCGACGACATCCGCGCCTTCGCGACCCAGCACTTTCTGCCGAGCCTGCCCGCGGCGTTACGGGCGGTGCCCGCATGACGCCCCTCGACCAGATCGCGCCGGCCTTCGTCGAAATGGCCCACTCGATCGTGTGGGCCTCGGTCGCCACCGTCGACGCCGACAGCCGTCCGCGCACCCGCATCCTGCACCCGATCTGGGAGTGGGACGGCACCGACCTGTTCGGCTGGATCGCGGTCGCGCCCACTCCGGTCAAGCGGGCCCATCTGTCAGTGCATCCGGAAGTGTCGGTCAGTTATTGGGCGCCGAGTCATGACACCTGCAGCGCCGAAGCCATGGTGGAGTGGTACTCCGACGACGAAACCCGTGCGGCGGTGTGGGACAGGTTCGCCAATGGACCCGAGCCCGTCGGCTACGACCCCAGCATCGTTCCGGAGTGGAGAGGCGGGCCGACGTCCGATGCGTTCGCCGCGCTGCGACTGAGCCCCTACCGACTGAGGGTGATGGCGGGCACGGTGATGACGAAGGGCGAAGGCGAGGTGCTCAGCTGGCACGCGTGACCGACGTGAGTGCGCTGCCGCTGGCGCCGCAGAACCCGCTGCCGTATCGGCAGTTGGTGAAGGCGGTGCGGGTTTTCCACACCGGGCAGGAGTTGCTGCGCGACGCCGGCGGGCCGGTAACCCGAATCGAGTTGGGCCCGAAGTGGTTTGTCCCGCCAGTCGTTCTGGTCACCTCGCCCACCGGGATCTACGACGTGTTGGGACGCAAGGATGCGCTGGCCGAGCGGTGCGACGTCCACGAGGAAGTGCGGCACTTGGCAGGCGACAGCCTGTTCGTCCTGCCAACCGAGCAATGGCTGCCGCGCAAACGCGCACTGCAACCGGTCTTCACCAAACACAACGTCCGCTCCTTCGGCGGCCACATGTCACGCGCGGCGCAGGCGCTCTGCGAAAGCTGGCCCAGGAGTGGTGAAGTCGACCTCGACCCCGACTGCCGCAAGCTGGCCATGCGGTCGCTCGGCCGCTCGATTCTTGGCCTCGACCTGAACGAACGCGCGGATGCGATTGCCGAACACATGCATGTCGCGTCGTCCTACACCGCCGACCGCGCACTACGCCCGGTGCGTGCACCGCGTTGGTTGCCGACTCCTGCGCGTGCCCGCGCCCGCGCCGCGGTTGCCACGATGCGCCGGGTCACCGACGACATCCTGCAGGCGTGCCGCGCAGATCCGAACCGTGACGCCCCGCTCGTTCACGCGTTGCTCGCGGCAACCGACCCGGAAACCGGGCGGTCGATCTCCGACGACGACATCAGCAACGACCTGCTGATCTTCATGCTGGCCGGCCACGACACCACTGCGACGGCACTCACCTACGCCTTGTGGGCGCTGGGCCACCACCGCGACATACAGGACCGCGTCGCTGCCGAGGCCGCCGAGATCGGCGGTCGGGAGTTGACACCCGAGGATGTCCCCAGGCTCGGATACACCGTTCAGGTGCTGCACGAGTCGCTGCGGCTGTGCCCGCCTGCCGCGGGGGTCGGCCGGTTGGCCGTGCGCGACATCCGCGTCGACGGCTACCGCGTCGAGGCGGGAAGCTTTGTGGCCATAGGTATTTACGCCGTGCATCGCGACCCGGCACTGTGGGACGACCCGCTGGTCTTCAATCCCGACCGGTTCAGCCCGGAGGCTTCCACGGGACGCGATCGACGGCAGTTCGTCCCGTTCGCCGGTGGACCACGGTCGTGCATCGGTGAACACTTCGCGGTGTTGGAAACCACGGTCGCGCTGGCCACCATCGTCCGGTCCACCGAGATCCGCTCGGTGGACAACGATTTTCCAGTCGAGGTGCCGTTCACCACGGTCGCCAAGGGGCCGATCCGGGCCCACGTCCACGCGCGAGTGTGAACTCAGCGGCGCGTCAGTAGCACAGCAGGCTCGAACGGCAGTCGTGCGAAGATCGGCCGCCAAAAGCCCGTCACCCTGGCCGCCGCTTCGGCCTTGGTCACGACCCGCGGGTCGGCCAGCTCGATCGTCTTGCCCATGCGCCGAATCCGGGCACGACCGGTGGCGGTGATGTTCTTCAACCAGTCGCGGTCGGGCCCGTAGGTCAGCAGGATCGCCACGCCGTCGTCGGTCGGGAACACGTTCAGCGGCGTCCGATACGGCTTGCCCGACTTGCGACCGACGTGCTCGAGGATGCCCATGCCCGGCGCCCAACCCGCCCACAACCGCTGAATCGGGTTGGTGACATGCCGATTGAACCGCGCAAGCCATTGCGGTAGTTGCATACGGCCATCAAACTCGTACGTCATGGCCTACCTCAAGCCTCCATGGTTCGTGCGCAAGATCTTCAACAGGGTCGCGATGGCGACCGGAGTCGGCAACAGCCAGACGTTGACAGTCACCAAGCGCACCAGCAAGCAACCGCAGCAGATCCCGGTCGTCGTGCCCGAGGTCGACGGCGTCAAGTACCTGGTGTCGACCCGCGGGGAAGCGGAGTGGGTGAAGAACGTCCGCGCCGACCCGAACGTGAAGCTCGGCGACACCAAGTACGTGGCCACGGAAGTCCCCGTCGAGCAGCGGGGGCCGATCATCGCCGCCTACCGGCCGCTGGCAGGCAAGGTGGTCGAGGGCTACTGGCGCCAGCTTCCGTCCGACGCCGACCACCCCACCTTCGCGCTGAGCCCCGGCTGAACCACTACACCCTGTAGTTCACGCAGTTGGCCCGGCTGGAACACTGGTGCCCATGCGAAGTGCAGACCAGACGGCAGCCGGCACGGACGCCTCCGCGCGGCTCTTCGCCGATGCGTGCGCCGTCATCCCCGGCGGGGTGAACTCGCCGGTGCGGGCGTTTACCGCGGTGGGCGGCACCCCGCGCTTCATCACGTCGGCCCAGGGCTACTGGCTGACCGACGCCGACGGCAACCGATACGTCGACCTGGTGTGTTCCTGGGGCCCGATGATCCTCGGCCACGCCCACCCCGCCGTGGTCAAGGCCGTGCAGCGGGCCGCGGCGGGCGGGCTGTCCTTCGGCGCCCCCACCCCGGCCGAGACCGAGCTGGCCGCCGAGATCATTGGGCGGGTGGCCGCCGTCGACCGGCTGCGGCTGGTCAACTCCGGCACCGAGGCCACGATGAGCGCGATTCGGTTGGCCCGGGGGTACACCGGCCGCGCCAAGATCATCAAGTTCGCCGGCTGCTACCACGGCCACAGCGACGCGCTGCTGGCCGACGCAGGCTCGGGC
Source organism: uncultured Actinomycetota bacterium (assembly GCA_963800125.1). Taxonomy (GTDB): domain Bacteria; phylum Actinomycetota; class Actinomycetes; order Mycobacteriales; family Mycobacteriaceae; genus Mycobacterium. The sequence continues at coordinate 56,316 of CAWDAC010000038.1, forward strand.
GTCGCGACTCTGGGACTGCCGTCTTCGCCGGGCGTCACCGGCGCGGCCGCCGCCGACACGATTGTGTTGCCGTACAACAACATCCCCGCGGTCGAGGAGGCGTTCGCCCGGTTCGGCGATGAGATCGCCGCCGTAATCAGCGAGGCCAGCCCGGGCAACATGGGCACCGTCCCTCCGCTGCCGGGCTACAACGCGGCGCTGCGCCGCATCACCGCCGACCACGGGGCGCTGTTGATTCTCGACGAGGTGATGACCGGCTTCCGGGTCAGCCGAGCCGGTTGGTACGGCGTGGATCCGGTTGCCGCCGACCTGTTCACCTACGGCAAGGTGATGAGCGGTGGCCTGCCAGCGGCGGCGTTCGGCGGCCGGGCCGAGGTGATGGAGCGGCTGGCCCCACTGGGCCCGGTGTATCAGGCGGGCACACTGTCAGGTAACCCGGTCGCGATGGCGGCGGGGCTGGCGACGCTGCGCGCGGCCGACGACACCGTGTACGCGACGCTGGACGCAAACGCCGACCGGCTGACCGACCTGCTGTCGCATGCGTTGACCGACGCCGGTGTGCCGCATCGAATTTCACGGGCGGGCAACATGTTCAGCGTGTTCTTCACCGACGGGCCGGTGACCGACTTCGCGACGGCGAAGGCCAGCGAGACGTGGCGCTACCCGGCGTTCTTCCACGCACTGCTCGACGCGGGCGTGTACCCGCCGTGCAGCGCATTCGAAACCTGGTTCGTCTCTGCCGCACTCGACGACGCCGCATTCGGCCGCATCGCCGCCGCCCTTCCCGGCGCCGCGCGCGCCGCCGCCGAGGCCACGCCGGCATGAGCGAAGCTTGCGAGCGAATCATCGGCACGGAATGCGGCGGCCGAGCCTGCGAGGTCGGCGCATGACCGAGAAGACGATCGTGCACATGATGCGGCATGGCGAGGTGTACAACCCGGACAAGATCTTGTACGGCCGACTGCCCGACTACCACCTGTCGGAAAAGGGGCGCGCGCAGGCGCAGGCGGTCGCCGACTGGCTGGCGGACCGCGACATCAACTACGTCGCGTCCTCGCCGTTGGAGCGCGCGCAGGAGACCGCGGCCCCGATCGCGGAGCGGCACGGCCTGCCGATCGACACCGACGACGAACTGATCGAGTCGCTCAACATCTTCCAGGGCCAGAAGGTTTCTCCCGGCGATGGAGCCCTGCGCGACCCTCGTAACTGGTGGCATCTGCGAAATCCGAGTACGCCGTCATGGGGCGAGGCCTATAAGGAGATCGCCGAGCGGATGACGGCAGCGTTGCACCGGGCCAGGATCAAGGCAGCGGGCCATGAGGCGGTGTGTGTCAGCCACCAGCTGCCCGTGGAGACGCTGCGACGAGCGATGACGGGAAAGCCGTTGCATCACTTCCCGACTCGGCGGCTGTGCAACCTGGCCTCGCTGACGTCCTTCTATTTCCACGGGGACTCCTACGTCGGCTGGGCCTATTCGGAGCTGGCCGGGCAGTGAGGCGGTGGGTCATCATCGCGAGCGCGGCGCTGGTCGTGCTCGCCGGATGCTCCACCGGTGACGACGCCGTCGCCCAGGGCGGCACGTTCGAGTTCGTCGCGCCCGGCGGCAAGACCGACATCTTCTACGACCCGCCCGAAAGCCGCGGCCGCCCAGGCCCGTTGGCCGGACCCGAGCTGATGGACCCCGCCAAGACAGTCTCGCTCGACGACTTCGTGGGCAAGGTCGTGGTCATCAACGTGTGGGGCCAGTGGTGTGCGCCATGCCGGTCGGAGATCGGCCAGCTGCAGAAGGTGTACGACGCGACCAAGGCCGAAGGTGTCGCCTTCCTCGGCATCGACGTGCGCGACAACAACCGCGACGCGGCTCGCGACTTCGTGGTCGACCGCAAGGTCACGTTCCCGTCCATCTACGACCCGTCGATGCGCACCATGATCGCGTTCGGCGGCAGGTACCCGACCACGGTCATCCCGTCCACGATCGTGCTGGACCGCGAGCACCGGGTGGCCGCGGTGTTTCTGCGGGAACTGCTCGCCGAGGACCTGCAACCGGTGGTCCAACGCCTGACCGCGGAACCGGTTTCGCAGACATGACCGGCTTCGCAGAGATCGCCGCTGCCGGCCCTGTTCTGGCGGCGCTGGGCGTCTCCGTGCTCGCCGGGCTGGTTTCGTTCGCATCGCCGTGCGTGGTGCCGCTGGTGCCGGGTTATCTGTCGTATCTCGCCGCGGTCGTGGGTGTGGAGGAGGAGCCTGGCCTGGGGTCCCCATCGGAAGATAGGGGAGTAGCGGTGCGCAAAGCCCGCGTCCGGGTCGCGGGCGCGGCGATGTTGTTCGTGGCGGGCTTCACCGCGGTGTTTGTGCTCGGCACCGTCGCGGTACTGGGCATGACCAGCACGCTGATCACGAATCAGCTACTGCTGCAACGCATCGGCGGCGTGGTCACGATCGTGATGGGCCTGGTGTTCGTGGGCTTCATCCCACTGCTGCAACGGGATACTCGGTTCGCGCCGCGGCAGCTGTCGACGATCGGCGGCGCGCCGCTGCTGGGTGCGGTGTTCGCGCTCGGATGGACACCGTGCCTGGGCCCGACGCTCACCGGGGTGATCGCGGTCGCGTCGGCTACCGACGGCGCCAACGTCGCCCGCGGCGTCGTGTTGGTCATCGCCTACTGCCTCGGGTTGGGAATTCCCTTCGTGCTGTTGGCCTTTGGATCGGCGCGTGCCGTGCAGGGCCTGGGCTGGCTGCGGCGGCACACCCGGCAGATCCAGATCTTCGGCGGGGTGCTGCTGATCCTCGTTGGCACCGCGCTCGTCACCGGCCTGTGGAACGACTTCGTCTCGTGGGTGCGCGACGCGTTCGTCAGCGACGTGAGACTGCCGATTTGACGTCCTCCCCGGACTGAAGTCCGGGGATTCCAACCCCATCCCATCGACTTAGGCGGCAGGAGTACAGAGTTGAGGTTCACGGTTCGCAGACCGCCCATCGGCGAGGTCTCCCCGTGCGGTCACCGCCCGTCCGGCGGCGATGTTGCGTGCAGCGTTGACGTCGGCGTTGCACCGGCCAGCAGTGCAGGCTTCGCACTCGAAAACCGCTTGGCTCTTACGGTTCCCGGGCGCGACGTGCCCGCAGGCGGAGCATCGTTGCGACGTAAACGCGGCCGGGATCTGCTCGACCCGACCGTAAGCCTTGTGCTGCAAACGCGCGGCGAGAAGCCCCCAACCGCTGCGGCTGATCGCCCGGTTCAGCCCGCGCTTCTGAGCAACGCGCACACCGGGCCGCTCCACAGTCCCCCGCGCAGCGCGGGTCATCGCCCGCACGTCAAGGGCTTCGATCCTGATCGTGTCGAAGCGGCGCGCAATGCCAGTGCTGATTTGTTCGACCCAGTCCTTGCGCCGGTCGGCCTCACGGGCCTTCAGTTTCGCGACCGCCCGTTTCGTTCGCGCACGCCGGGTGGAGCCACGCTTGGCCCGGGCCAGCCGCTGCTGCAGCACCTTCAACCGCTTGACCTCACCCCGGGTCAGACCGGGTGCGTGCAGCAGTGGCCCGGAGATCGGAGCGGGGACGTGGGCGAACGCGACATGCCAGCGGCCGGCCCGATCACGGGTCACCCGGTAGGACTTGACACCCGCTGGCACCGGCCGCGACAGCGCGAAACCGCAGCCAGCCCACCTTGGGCACCCACACCCGACCGAACCGGCGGTTGAGCCGCACGACGTGAGGCGGTTTCACCGCGACCTGCCGAAACCCTTCATGCACACCGGCCTTGCGCCACGTCGGGCGACGGTGCGTGCCGGTAAAGAAGTTTTGCATGGCCTGCGCGAAATCCCGCAGCGCCTGCTGCTGCACGGTCTGACTGCCGGCACGAAGCCACCCGTACTCGGCGCGGGCCTCGGTCAACTGCGCGGCCTGCTCGACGTAGCCGGGAGCCTTGCGGCCCGGTTGCCAATGCCGCTGCTGCTCCACCGCCAGATTCCACACATACCGCGCATCCCGGCAGTGCGCCAACAATGCCTCCTCCTGCTCAGCGACGGGCAGCAGCCGGAACCGCGACATATCCGCACCGTAACCACCACCACCGACATCCCCGACGTGGCACGCCAGCCTCACACCGGGGATCGGCTTCCTCCCCGGACTGAAGCCCGGGGTTTCCAGCCGAAGGAGCTTCGATGAGGCGCGCTCTGGCGGTAGCGCGCAACACATGGCGCACGCTGACCTCAATGGGCACGGCACTGGTGCTGCTGTTCCTGCTGGCGCTGGCCGCCATTCCGGGCGCCCTGCTGCCGCAGCGCAGCCTCAACGAAGGAAAGGTCGAGCAGTACATCGTCGAACACCCGACGATTGGGCCCTGGTTGGATCGGCTGCAGGCCTTCGAGGTGTTCTCCAGTTTCTGGTTCACCGCCATCTACGTGCTGCTGTTCGTCTCGCTGGTGGGCTGCCTCACGCCGAGACTGGTCGAGCACATCCGCAGCCTGCGGGCCACCCCGGTGCCCGCCCCGCGCAACCTGAGTCGGCTGCCCAAGCACCACACCGCCGAGGTGGCGGGCGACCCCGACGCGATCGCCGCGACGGTGTCGGAGCGGCTGAACGGCTGGCGGCGTGTCAGTCGCAAGCAAGAGGACGAGATCACTGAAATCTCGGCCGAGAAGGGCTATCTGCGCGAGTTCGGCAACATCGTCTTCCATTTCGCACTGCTCGGCCTACTCGTCTCGGTGGCCGTCGGGAAACTGTTCGGCTACGAGGGCAACGTCATCGTCATCGCCGACGGCGGACCCGGCTTCTGCTCGGCGTCGCCTGCCGCATTCGACTCGTTCCGGGCAGGCAATATCGTCGACGGCACCTCGCTGCATCCGATCTGCTTGCGGGTCAACGACTTCGATGCCCATTACCTGCCGTCCGGGCAGGCACTCTCCTTTGCCGCCAACATCGACTACCAGGCCGGCGCCGACCTCAACACCGACACCTGGCGGCAGTACCACCTGAAAGTCAACGAACCGCTGCGGATCGGCGGTGATCGGGTGTATCTGCAGGGCCACGGCTACGCCCCGACGTTCACCGTCACCTTCCCCGACGGCCAGACTCGCACCCAAACCGTGCAGTGGCGGCCCGACGATCCGCTCACCCTGCTGTCGTCGGGCGTGATGCGGTTCGACCCGCCCGGCGGCACCTACCCGAACGCCGACGAGCGCCGCAAGCATCAGATCGCGATCCAGGGACTGTTCGCGCCGACCGAGCAGCTGCACGGCACCCTGTTGTCGTCCTCATTCCCCGCGCTGAAGAATCCCGCCGTGGCGGTGGACATCTATCGCGGCGACACCGGACTGGACACCGGGCGGCCGCAGTCGCTGTTCTCGCTCGACCCGCGGCTCATCGACCAGAACCGGCTGACCAAGGTGGCGCGGGTGAACCTGCGCGCCGGTGAGCAGACCCGCCTGGACGACGGCACCCAGGTGCGGTTCGACGGCGCGTTGCCTTTCATCAACGTGCAGGTCTCCCACGACCCGGCCCAGGTGTGGGTGTTGGTGTTCGCGCTGACGATGATGGCCGGCCTGCTGGTGTCGCTGATCGTGCGGCGGCGCCGGGTCTGGGTTCGGATCGCAGCAGGTGCTGCGGGTACGGTAAGCGTCGAGCTGGGCGGACTTGCTCGCACCGACAACTCCGGCTGGGGCGACGAGTTCGAGCGGCTGACGCACCGCCTTCTCGACGACGTGGGCGTCGAGCCGCAGAGGGAGACGGTTTAGTGAACAGCGAGCGAGAAGCGAAGGCGGATCGCGCATGAACACCGAGCGAGAAGCGAAGGCGGATCGCGCATGAACACCGAGCGAGAAGCGAAGGCGGATCGCGCATGAATACCGAGCACATCGACATCGGGTTGGCCCGCTATTCGGACTGGGCCTTCACCTCGTCGGTCGTCGTGCTGGTGGTCGCGTTGTTGTTCTTGGCCGTCGAGCTTGCCTACGCCCGCAGCCGGAAAGTCGCCGACCGCGAACTCGTGGCGGCGGGAACGGTGACCGCCGATAGCGCCACCCCGGGCGTCGTCGCCGAAACACCGCAACGCCCCTTCGACGAGCGCGTCGGGAAGGCCGGGCTGGTACTGGTCTATGTCGGGATCGGGCTGCTGCTGGTGTGCATCGTGCTGCGCGGCCTGGCCACCGCCCGGGTGCCCTGGGGCAACATGTACGAGTTCATCAACCTGACCTGTTTCTCGGGTCTGGTCGCGGCCGCGATCGTGCTGCGCCGCGCGCAGTACCGCACCCTGTGGGTGTTCGTGCTGGTGCCGGTGCTGATCCTGCTGACGGTGTCGGGCCACTGGCTCTACACCAACGCGGCACCGGTCATGCCGGCGCTGCAGTCCTACTGGCTGCCCATCCATGTGTCGGTGGTCAGCCTTGGCTCCGGGGTGTTTCTGGTCGCGGGAGTGGCGAGCATCCTGTTCCTGGTCAAGATGTCCAAGCTCGGTGCTCCTTCAGAAGACGGAGCCGAAGGCGCCGTGGCTCGCATCGTGCAGCGGCTGCCCGACGCCCAGACTCTCGACCGCATCGCTTACCGCACAACAATTTTCGCGTTCCCGGTATTCGGGTTCGGCGTCATCTTCGGCGCGATCTGGGCCGAGGAGGCCTGGGGCCGCTACTGGGGCTGGGACCCCAAGGAGACGGTGTCGTTCATCGCATGGGTGATCTATGCCGCTTACCTGCATGCCCGCTCGACCGCGGGCTGGCGCGACAAGAAGGCCGCGTGGATCAACGTCGCCGGCTTCGTCGCGATGGTGTTCAACCTGTTCTTCATCAACCTCGTCACCGTCGGGCTGCACTCGTACGCCGGCGTCGGCTGAGCCGACAATGGAGCGGCGTGGCTGACGCCCACGGGAACCGCAAATGAGAGGGGACTAGGCGTTGTCTCACCGTCCGTCGCATGGCTTTCGGTCGCAACAGCGGTTCACCGATCCGGCGAGCGAAGAGTCGCCGCCGCCGGAATGGACCGCTCCCACGCCGCCGAATGGACTGCCGATCAGTCAACCGACGCCGAATACCGCACCGCCGCCGTATCCGGAACTATCCACCGCGACGCTGCTGCGCCAGTCCAAGCCGCCGCCGTCGGCAGGGTGGCGGCGGTGGCTGTTCCTGGCTTCCGGCAAGCTGATCAACCTGGGTGAAAGCCCGAAGGTCACCCAGTACAACGACCTGCTCTCGCAGGTCAATCGGCCGCTGCAGGGCTGCTACCGCATCGCGCTGCTGTCGCTGAAGGGCGGTGTCGGTAAGACGACGATCACCGCGACGCTCGGCGGGACGTTCGCGTCCATCCGCGGCGATCGCGTGGTGGCCGTCGACGCCAACCCTGATCGCGGCACGCTGAGCCAGAAGGTCCCGCTGGAGACTCCCGCCACGGTGCGCCACCTGTTGCGCGACGCCGAGGGCATCGAACGCTACAGCGACGTCCGCAGTTACACGTCGCAGGGGCCGAGCCGGCTGGAGGTGCTGGCCTCGGAGAGCGACCCGGCCGTGTCGGAGGCGTTCAGCTCCGACGAGTACGCCAGCGCGCTGGAGGTGCTGGAACGCTTCTACAGCCTGGTGCTCACCGACTGCGGCACCGGGTTGATGCACTCGGCGATGTCGGCGGTGCTGGCCAAGGCGGACGTGCTGGTCGTGATCAGCTCGGGATCGGTCGACGGTGCCCGCAGCGCGTCGGCGACGCTGGACTGGCTCGACGCGCACGGGCACGAGGACATGGTGCGCAACTCGGTGGCGGTGATCAACGCGGTTCGGCCGCGGTCGGGCAAGGTCGACATGCAGAAGGTCGTCGATCACTTCTCCCGCCGCTGCCGGGCGGTGCGGCTGGTCCCCTTCGACCCGCATCTCGAGGAGGGCGCGGAGATCAGCCTGGAGCGGCTGAGGCGGGAGACACGCGAGGCACTGATCGAACTCGCGGCCGTGGTCGCCGAAGGGTTTCCGGGCGCGCAGCGACCCAACGACCAGTTCTAGGCCGCGCGGCTGCTAGGAGCGGGGGCTGTCCCCGTGCCCGAGCCGGCGCAAGAAATCCGGGTCGTCGTCCGGGCCGATCGTTCGCGTCTTCGGTCGGCTGGCCGTGGCGCGGGTCAGCCGCCAGCCGACGTAGATCAAGCCGGCCAAGACGAGTACGAGGAGTAGATAAGCCACGCAAAAACCTCCTTGATCTGAATATACGCGCCGTCGGTAGGCTCGGGCCGTGTCTGAGTCTCGCCCCGGATCCCGCCTCGTGGTTGACGTGCTGCTCTACGTTTTGGCCCGGCTGTTGCTTGTCGTCGTCTTGACTGCGGTGATCTTCGGGGGTGGGCATCTGCTCGGGGTGCGGGATCTTCCGCTCGTCATCGCCCTGCTGTTCGCGATCGTGATCGCGCTGCCGCTGGGCATCTGGATCTTCGCCCCGCTGCGCCGGCGCGCCACCGCGAGCATTGCGGCGCTCGATGAGCGGCGGCGCCAGGATCGCGAGCAGCTGCGGGCGAGGCTGCGCGGCGAAGAGCCGCCGGCAGAATGACGGCCGTCGTGGCGCGCCAGGCGTTCGGGGCCGAATTCGCAGGCGCCGAAGGGTTTCTCAACTCGCCGACCTACGGGCTACCGCCACAGTTCCTGGTCGACGCGCTGCACGAGTGCCTGCGCACATGGCAGGCCGGAACGATGGACGCCACCTCCTTTGACGAGCCGGTGCGTGCGGGCCGGGCCGGCTACGCGGCGCTGGTCGGCGTGCCGGTCGACTCGGTGGCGATGGCGGGCAACGTGTCGGCGGCGCTGGGACTGGTCGCCGCCGCCATTCCCGACGGCAGCCGGGTGGCGACGTTGTCCGGCGAATTCACCAGTACTAGCTTCCCGTTCGCCGCCCAGGAAGTGCGGGGTGTGACCGTCACCGAGCTCGATTGTGACGAATTGGTGACGACAGCAGCGGACTACGACGTGGTGACCGCGAGCCTGGTGCAGTCGGCGAACGGTGCGGTGTTGGACGCGGAGGCACTGCGCACGAACGTGGCGGGCAGTGACACGCTGACCGTCATCGACGTCACCCAGGCGGTCGGTTGGAAGCGCGTCGAGCTGCCGTGGGCTGATGTCACCGTGGCGGCGGTGTACAAGTGGCTGCTGGCGCCGCGCGGTACCGCGTGGATGTCGTTGAGCGACAGGGTCGCAAGCTTGATGATCCCGCACGCCGCCAACTGGTACGCGGGGGAGGAACCGTGGTCGACGATCTACGGGCTGCCGCTGCGGTTGGCCGAGGATGCGCGCCGGTTCGATGTGTCGCCGACGTGGTTCAGCGCACTCGGCGCAGGCCTGACGTTGCCGTGGCTAGCGTCGCTGGACCGGGACGCGGTCGAGGCGCATGCGCTTGGACTGGCCGGTCGGCTGCGCACCGAACTGCGACTGCCGCAGGAAGCCTCGGCGATCGTCTCGATCCCGACCGCAGCTGCCGAAGAGCTCGGGCGGGCGGGGATCCGGGCGTCTATCCGCGCTGGGGCCGTCCGGGTCGGTTTCCATCTCTACAACACTGAGGACGACCTGGACCGGTTACTCGACGTGCTTTCGGGGTACTAATTGGCCGTGACCTCCCCCAAGGCGTTGTACGAGCGGTGGATCAATGAGCTGTGGGCGGGTAAGCCCGTCGCGGCCGAAGTGGTGTCCGACGACTTCGTCGGGCACTGGCCCGACCGTGACGTGCATGGCCCGGGCGAGTTGCAGGCGATCATCGAGGAGACGCGGAAGATGCTCGCCGACCTGACCTTTGCGATCGAGATCGGGCCGATCGTCGACGGTGACATGATCGCCGGGCGCTGGGTCGGCAGCGGCCGCTCCGACGACGGCGCGATTCGCTTCACCGGAAACGACATCCTGCGCGTCGAGGGCGACCGGTTCGCGGAGTATTGGACCGGCACCTCGGCGGGCTAGCGCCCGCTATCAGTCGAAGAGGTCCGGCTGCTCGCGGGTGATTCGCGCGAACAGGGGCTGGAAGCTGAACCAGCCGGCGAAGTGCGTGCCCACCTGTCCCGCAGTGTGTTTGGCCATCGACGGCTCGATGAGCACCGGGGTTCCTGCGGCTTCGGCCATCAGCTGCGCCTGGCAGGACCGCTCCATGGTGATGAACCACCAAGCCGCCTCCTCGACCGAATGGCCCACCGTGAGTAGACCGTGGTTTCGCAGGATGACGGCCTTGCAATCGCCGAGTTCATGCGCGATGCGCTTGCCTTCCTCGAGATCGAGCACTACGCCGGAGTACTGGTCGAACAGCGCATGGTCTTCGTAGAACGCGCACGCGTCCTGGGTGATCGGGTCGAGCAGCCGCGCGAGCGTGGACCACGTCTTGCCGTACACCGAATGGGAATGCGCGGCGCTGATCACGTCCGGGCGAGCGGCGTGAACCTGAGAATGGATGGCGAACGCGGCCTGGTTCAGCGGTAGGTCGCCCTCGACGACCGTGCCGTCATGGCGCACCAGCAGCAGGTCGCTCACGCGGATGTGCCCGAAGTGCATGCCGAACGGATTGACCCAGAAGTGATCGGTCAGCTCCGGATCGCGTGCGGTGATGTGGCCCGCGACGCCCTCATCGAAGCCGAAGCGACTGAACAGGCGGAACGCCGCCGCCAGGTTCTGTTTGCGGTGCAGACGCTCCTCTTCGATCGTGCGGCCCTGCTGCGGAAGAAGCGCCGCAACGTTGCCGCTCGCGAGTCGGCCTGCTTGTTCGACATCGGCTTCAGTCATGGTCCGAGGCTACTCGCCGCGCCGCGATCATCGAGCTGCTCGACGAAGCTGCTTAGCGCCATGTGGGTTTGATAATTGCCCGCCTATCGCGACATGCAGTCGCTCAGAGGCGGGCAGACCGGAAGTCGCGGCCGGCACCACGCGGCTTCACGCCAGGAATCGCGCGACGTAGGCAGCGAAAGGCTCGCGCAGGTCACGCTCGTCGAGGCCGAACATCCCGGGCGACGTCGCAACCGTGCCGTGCCTGCCACGCTGATGGCCCGCCAGATAGTCGGCGATCGCCGTGCGCGCATCGTCGTCCAGCTGCTCGCCGGCACGGCGGTACACCTCGTCGGCGACCCTGGGCTCGTCAGCCATGAACTCGTCGAAGCGGACGTCGATCGAGCGCTCCGGCGGGATGGCGTCGCGATCGCGGACCAGCGCGCCGAGCATCACTGCCAGACGATCGACCCAGTTCGCCGCGATCTCCTTCACCGGCACCGGCGAGCAGTACATCCGCGCGGTGTAGGTGAGCATCGCAAGCATCGACAGCGTCACCGGCGCGGGATCACGGTGCGTGAATATGACGAAGACGCCGGGGAAGACGCGGTCCAACACCGGCAGCTGCTCGAGGTGTTGGGGCGATTTGAGGAGCCAGCGCCGACCGCCGCGCAGAAATTGCAGCGCCTTCAGCTGGGTCCGGAGGTGCTCGTAGTGCGATGTCTGATCGTGGGTCATGTAGTAATCACGCCATCGCGGCACGTGCGCCAGCGTTTCGAACAGCATCGTGGAGAAGTCATTGGCCAGCAGCTGGATCTCCTCGTGCACGTGGTCGGTCGTCATCTCGTGCATGAGCGGGAAGTGCGGCATGACCACGTTCGTGACCTGGACAGCGACATCCATCCGTGTCTTGCGCGGATCCGGCTCGACCCCCGCTTCCGCCGGCAGCGGGAACGGCTCGTTGCTTTCCCAGTAGGGGAGGGTGCGGAAGGTGGCCACCGGCCGGCCGGCCGGTGAAGGCGATGAAGCCGCAGCCAGCAGGTTGTGGAGATGCGTGGTGCCGGTGCGCGGCAGGCCCGCGATGACGACCGGAGGCAGCAGCTCGATGTCGTGGATTTCGGGATGCCGCGTGAGCAGGTCGGTGAGCAGCAACCGGTTCTTCAGCCACTGCAGCAGCTGCGCATGGTGGTTGACGATTCCGGGCGCATTCATGCCGCTGATGTCTTGCAGCGCAGCAAGATACACGTCGAGACGTTCGCGGTAGTCGTCGTCGCCGAAGTCGTCGAGGCCGGTGTCGGCCGTGGCCTTGGCGTGCAATACGTCGGCGTCGAGCGGGCACTCGGGTGTCATCGTCGCCATCATGTCGCGGATCTGTTGTGCCTCCGGACTGAAGCGGGGCTCGGCGAGGTCGTCTAGGCGGACGACGGCTTCTTTGGCATTGGTCACGGCGAGTTATGTTACTCTGAGTTTCGTAATGACAACAGACCTTGGTCGACCCCGTGATCCGCGCATCGACGACGCGGCGCTGCGTGCGACGGTCGAACTGCTCGGCAAGTCCGGATACGCCGACCTCTCCGTCGACGCGATCGCCCGGCGGGCAGGTACGAGTAAGCCGGCGATCTACCGGCGCTGGCCGAGCAAGGCGCACCTCGTGCACGAGGCGGTGTTCCCGATCACCCAGGCGACCGAGCTTCCAGACACCGGGTCGCTGGCAGGCGACGTGCGCGAAATGGTGCGCCGCACGGCGGGGGTGCTGACCACACCGGCGGCGCGGGCTGCGTTGCCGGGGCTGGTCGCCGAGATGGCCACCGACCCGACTCTGCACGACAAGCTGCTGGAGCGGTTCGGCCACGTCCTTTCCCAGGGGCTCGACCGATCGTCTCGACGCCGCCATGACCCGAGGGGAGGTCCGGCCGGACGTGACCGCCGCCGACCTGGTGGAGGCCATAGCCGGCATCACCCTCATGGCGCTCATCACCAGAGGACAAGCACCGACCGGTGCCTGGGTGGAGCGCACTGCCGCCCTGATCACGAAAGGAATCAGCACATGACGCACGAGTCGACCGCCGCGTGGCGGGAGCTGCTGGACACCCTGGGCGGTCTGGACTCCGCGTTCCTCGAGGGCGATCGGGCGGTCACCGACGATCGCCACATCGCCGACGGATATCGAATGCTGGCAACGACATTGGGCGTCGCGTTCGACACGTATCTCTTCGCCGACCCCAGCCGTCCGCTTTGGGTGGAGGTCAACTCGCCGTTCCGGCCCGACCGACGGTGGGGTGGCGACAATACCGACGCCTACTACTTCATGTGCCCGGTCGACCCGAAGCGGCGCTACCGCATCAGCGGCAATAAGGGGGACAGCGTTTACTTCTCGGTGACCGCCTACAACGAGCCGTCGCCTGGCACATGGTCTGACCGGGTCGTCGCGATCGTCCGCGACGACGATCTCGACATCGACCCCGACGGGAACTTCTCATTCGAACTCGGGCCGACGCCCGACGCCGCCGTGCTGATGACCCGTGACTACCAGGCGGACCCGCTGACAGGGCGGCCGGTGAGCTGGCACATCGAGGCGCTCGACGAGCCGGACCCGTTCCGCCACGGCGACGCCGAAACTGCGGCGGCGTTGCGGGCCAGCGCCGCGTGGCTGCGCACGATGTTCGCGATCCTGCCGCTCGCCGTCGGAGCGCGGGTCGAGGCTGCGCACAGTCTCGGGCACGAGATATCCCAAGCTGCAAACGAATTCGCAGATCCATACCAGGTACCGGACGCCAACTTCGGCTGGTCGGCGCGCGACGCCTGCTACGCCTACGGCAGTTTCGTGCTCGAGGACGACGAGGCGCTCGTCATCACCCACCGGCCGCCGCAGTGCAGGTTCTGGAATCTGGTGGTGTGGAACCAGTTCATGGCCACCCCCGGCGTCACCGACGCCCGCAGTTCGGTGAACGGCCACACCGCGGTGCCGAACGCCGACGGCACGGTGACGGTCGTCGTCTCCCGCGGGATGACGTCGCACCCGAATTCGTTGACCACACTGGACTATTCGCGCGGCAACCTCGCGTTCCGGTGGTTCCTAGCCGACGAGGTGCCTGCCCGGCCCGAGGTTCGGTTGGTGAAGGTGTCCGACGCGCCGACGAGCGTGCAGTAACGGGCTTAGCCGCCAAACGCCAGCGCCAGCGCCACCGCGACCGACCACACCAGCATCGTCAGCCCGGTGTCGCGCAACACGGGGATCAGATCCCTGCCGACGCCGCCGGTGCGCACCGGCCGGGCTGCCCGCCACGCCAACGGCGCCGCGATCAGCGCCACCGCGCACCACGGCGTCGCGATCATCAGGAGCAGGGTCATGACGAGGGCCACTGCCAACAGGCCCTGATACAGCAGCCGGGTGCGGGCGTCGCCGAGTCGCACCGCCAGCGTGATCTTCTCGGCTTCCCTGTCGGTCGGAATATCGCGCAGATTGTTGGCGACCAGCACCGCCGACGACAGCGACCCGATGGCCACCGCCAGCGCCAGGCCCACCCAGTCGATCGACCCCGCCTGTGTGTACTGCGTGCCGAGCACCGCGACCAGACCGAAGAACACGAACACCGCGACCTCGCCCAGCCCCAGGTACCCGTATGGCTTGGACCCGCCGGTGTACAGCCAGGCGCCGGCGATGCACAGCCCGCCGACCACGATCAACCACGGCGCGCTGAGCGCGGCCAGCAACAGCCCCGCAAGCGCGGCCACCGCGAAGCTCACCAGCGCCGCGGTGAGCACCGACCCCGGTGTGGCCAACCGCGATCCCACCAGCCGCAGCGGTCCGGCACGGACGTCGTCGGTGCCACGGATGCCGTCGGAGTAGTCGTTGGCGTAGTTGACCCCGACGATCATCGCGATCGCCACGATCAACGCCAGCAGAGCCTTCCACCACACCGCGGCCTCCAGCCAGGCCGCGGCACCCGTCCCCGCGATCACCGGGGCAATCGCATTGGGCAACGTGCGCGGGCGGGCGCCCTCGACCCATTGCGCGACACTGGCCACGAACGCCATCGTTTCATGGCCGAGCACCTGACGCCTGGCGCCGCGTCCGTTGAGCGGGGAGACTGAACGCATGGAAGACCGACTCAGCAAGGGAGAAATCCGCAAGGACGCCCTGCAGGAGACCGTCCAATCCGTCGCCTCGACGGTTGGTGAGGTGGCCACGATCATCACTACCGCCGTCAAGGACGTCGTCGGTGCCATCGGCGGCCTGGCCACTGACGTGTTCGAGATCCGCGACGGCGTGCGCCGGGCATCGGAGCGCACCGCCGACGAGTGATCCGGCGTTAGCTGCACAATGGACCGATGCTGGGAGTCATCGGCGGCAGCGGTTTCTACTCGTTCTTCGGCTCGGACGCGCGAAGCGTCAACCTCGACACCCCGTACGGAGAGCCGAGCGCGCCGATCACGGTGGGCACCGTCGGCGACCACGAGGTGGCATTCCTGCCGCGGCACGGCGTGAAACACGAGTTCTCTCCGCACACCGTGCCGTACCGGGCCAACATGTGGGCGCTGCGCGCGCTGGGCGTGCGGCGGATCTTCGGGCCGTGTGCGGTTGGCAGCCTCACCCCCGACCTGGGACCGGGCGCCATGGTGGTGCCCGATCAGCTGGTCGATCGCACCCGCAGCCGTGAGGACACCTACTTCGACTCCGGCGGCATCCATGTCGGGTTCGCCGACCCCTACTGCCCGACGCTGCGGGCCGCGGTCACCGGACTGCCCGGAGTGATCGACGGCGGCACCATGGTGGTGATCCAGGGGCCGCGGTTCTCCACGCGTGCCGAGAGCCAGTGGTTCGCAGGTCAGGGTTTCACGCTGGTGAACATGACGGGCTATCCCGAGGCGGTGCTCGCGCGTGAGCTGGAGATGTGTTACGCGGCAATCGCTTTGGTGACCGATGTCGATGCCGGGATGGATACCGGGGCGGGCGTCCGGGCCGTTGACGTGTTCGCCGAGTTCGAGCGCAACCTGGTGCCGTTCAAGAAGCTGGTGCACGAGGCGATCGACCAGGTCACCGCCGAGCGATTGTGTACGCATTGCCTGCCGCACGAGGGCGTCGAGTTGCCGTTCGACCTGCCATGAGAGTCCTGCTGACCGGCGCGGCCGGTTTCATCGGATCGCGGGTGGCGGCCGCGCTCATCGACGCGGGCCACGACGTCGTCGCAGTCGACGCGATGCTGGCCGCCGCGCACGGCGCTGGCGCCGAGCCGCCTACGGGGGTGCAGCTGGTCGACATCCGGGATGCCGGCGCGGTTGCTTCGCTGATCGAGGGCGTCGACGTGGTGTGTCACCAGGCGGCGGTGGTCGGCGCCGGGGTGGATGCCGCCGACGCGCCGTCCTACGGCAGCCACAACGACTACGCCACCACGGTGTTGCTGGCGGAGATGTTCGCCGCGGGCTGCCAGCGGCTGGTGTTGGCCTCGTCGATGGTGGTCTACGGCCAGGGCCGGTACAGCTGCGCCGAGCACGGACCGGTCGACCCGCTGCCGCGCACCCGCGCGGACCTGGACGCCGGGATCTTCGAGCACCGCTGCCCGATCGGCGGCGAGCAGTTGCAATGGGAGCTGGTCGACGAGGATGCCCCGCTGCGGCCGCGCAGCCTGTACGCGGCGAGCAAGGTGGCGCAGGAGAACTACGCCCTGGCATGGGCGGAGGCCACCGGCGGCTCGGTGGTCGCGCTGCGCTACCACAATGTCTACGGCCCGAACATGCCGCGCGACACCCCGTACTCCGGAGTCGCGGCGATCTTCCGCTCGGAGCTCGAAGCCGGTGATGTGCCAAGGGTTTTCGAGGACGGCGGGCAGATGCGTGACTTCGTCCACGTCGACGACATCGCCGCCGCCAACGTCGCAGCGATCAATGCGGAGCCGGACGGGTTCACGCCCGCCAACGTGTGCTCCGGCCGGCCGATCTCGATCCTGGAGATGGCCAACGAGTTGTGCGAGACCCGCGGGGACGTGCCACCGCTGGTGACGGGCCAGTACCGCAGCGGCGATGTCCGACACATCGTCGCCAGTCCGGCACGTGCCGCGGAGTTGCTGGGCTTCCGGGCCGTCATCGACCCGCGCGACGGTCTTCGGGAGTTCGCGTACGCACCGCTGAGGGGCTGAGCAGCGCGCTTGATGAAGCTTGCGCTCTAAGGATGGCTCCGCAGCCTTTCGCCATGTTAGCGTTTGCTCGTCTGGGGGGCGCCAAACCACGGCAGCACGTTTGAGGCTGCTTCCACCATTCGGCAAATGTTTAGGGAGAGGCTGGCATGGCCGGTAAGCACCACAAATCTTCTCGACGTCGGTCTTCTGTCGTGCGACGCGGCGTCCCGGGCGGTCTTGCGGCAGCCGCAGTCAGCGCGACCAGCCTGTCGACCGCGTTCATCACCGGCACCGCGCCAGCTGTCTCGCCCGCAGTGGAACTGATGGCGCTGATCACGCCCGCCAACTCGACGGCCCAGATCTTCGCCGGTACGACCTACTACGGCACGGACTGGGAGACCATCTATGGCCCGCAGCAGGTTGTCCCGTTCTTGCTGGGGCCGCAGGGCATCGCGAATGCGATCAGGGCGAATGACGACAGAATTGAGAGCCCGAGCAGCTCTGATCCGAACGAGCGGATCCTCGTTCTGTCATCCGGATGGGGCGCCGGTCAGACCGGCACCGCGCTGGGGTCACTCACTGCGGAGGATGTCAACCACGTCGACTTCGTCGTCCTCGATAACAACACGAATCGTGCCGGCGGCGGCTTCTGGACGACGTACTACCCGTTCGCGCCACTGCTGCTGACTTCGGCGGAGCCCACACCCGACCAAAATTTGCCCGTTCGTGTGCTGGACACGGCGTACAGGTACAACGTCAACTCGAACGCCGTCACGTACCCCGCCAACGTCGTCTCCGATGCGAACAGTCTGGTTGCGTACTTCTACGGCTACGGCGGGGAGCAGACAGCAAAGCTGCCAGATCCAACTACTGACCCGCTCCTACCTGGGTACCACTACGTCGTCGACCCGACGACTGGCAAGATCATCGATTCAGCAAACCTCAACGACCAACCGGGCGAGAACGTCACCACCACCTACGTGACGTTTGAGTCCGGCACGTGGGATGGCAATACATTTGTGCCCGACGGGCCGCCGCTGCTGCGCCCACTGCAGTTGCTTCCCGGCGGCGACATTCTGGCCGACACGCTGGGGCCGGCCGTGACGGAAATTGTCGACGCGGGCTATAAGGACAACCAACCGATACCGAAGGATCCGACGGTGCCACGACCGATGGGTCTGCTGCCGACATCGGAGACCGCGACCATGCTGAACAGGCTGCCGGGCGCGATCCAGAAGGGGTTGCAGGACGGCGCGGACACGGCGCAAGAGGACTTCGCCAATCCGGGCAACTTCGTGACCAAGCCGCTCAGCGAGTTCGGCAAGCTGCCGGTGATTTCGTCGCTGCCCGCCTCGCTGACTAATTCGACGGTCAACACCACAGGTGGCAAGAAAGTGCTGCCCAGCTTGAACAAGCCAACCGGCACCACCTCGTCGACCGGTGGGACAAGGCCATTGAAGCGGGTTGCCGACAGGATTGGCTCTGCGGTCGACAATGTGACGAGCCACCTGGGGCTGCAGAAGAACACGCCCGCCGACGCCCCCGAGGACTAAGGCGCCATAGCCCGGCGAGTTCTTGTTGCGGCGCTTATCGTCACGTTCGTGGCTTCGGGATTGTTGGCGGCGATCTGGTCGCAGCAGCGCCGGTTGATCTACTTTCCGTCGCCTGGTCCGGTGCCGCCGGCCGCGCAGATGCTACCTGGCGGACGCGACGTCGTCCTCGACACCGAAGACGGAATCCGTTTGGGCGCTTGGTATTTGCCCGCAGCTGGCGGTCAGAAGGGCCCTGCCGTCCTGGTCTTTAATGGCAACGCAGGCGACCGGTCGCTGCGGGCGCAGTTGGCCGCTGGGCTGTCCCGGCTGGGCATGTCGGCGCTGCTGTTCGACTACCGCGGCTACGGCGGCAACCCTGGCAGACCGTCGGAGGACGGCCTGGCCGCCGACGCGCGGGCAGCTCTCGCCTGGCTGGCCGCGCAGCCAGAGGTCGACCCAGACCGGATCGTCTACTTCGGTGAGTCCCTCGGCGCCGCGGTGGCCATCGGTCTGGCGGTGGAGCGGCCGCCTGCCGCATTGGTGCTGCGCTCCCCGTTCACGTCGCTGGCCGATGTCGGCCGCGTGCACTACCCGTGGCTGCCCGTCGGGCGTGTGCTCATCGACCGTTATCCGTCGATCGACCGGATCGGCTCGCTGTCGGCACCTCTGCTGGTGATCGCGGGCGACCGCGACGACATCGTTCCCGAGTCGCTGAGCAAGCGACTCTACGAGGCGGCACCCGACCCCAAGCGTTACCTGCTGGTGCCCGGTGCGGGCCACAACGACCCGGAGCTGATAGATGGTCGCCGCATGCTCGACGAGGTCGGGAGGTTCCTGTCGGAGGTGGGTGTGCGGTAGCGATACTGGACGGGTGAAGCCCGCCATTTGTGAGCAGTTCGGTATCGATTTCCCGCTTTTCGCTTTCAGCCACTGCCGTGACGTGGTGGCCGCGGTGACCAACGCCGGCGGCTTCGGCGTACTGGGGGCGACGGCGTTCACCCCGGAGCAGCTCGACCAGGAGCTGTCGTGGATCGACGACCATGTCGGCGGCAAGCCCTACGGCGCCGACATCATCGTGCCCGCAACCTTCGAGGGCAAAGGTGAGAACCTGTCCCGCGGTCAGTTGGCCGACCGGATCCCGGAGAGCTACCGCGAATTCATCACCGAATTGCTTGCCGCCCATGACATTCAGCCCGAAGAGAAGACCCGGATCGGCGGGTCGTTCCTGTCCGGCAACACTGGCAAGGATCTGCTCGACGTGGCAATGAGCCATCCCATCAAGTTGATCGCCAATGCGCTGGGCGTGCCGCCCGATTACATGATCGACGCGGGCAAGGAGCGCGGCATTCCCGTCGCCGCCCTCGTCGGGGCCAAGGAGCACGCCATCAAGCAGGTCGCGGCCGGAGTGGATCTCATCGTTGCCCAAGGCACCGAGGCCGGTGGGCACTGCGGCGAGGTGACGACGATGGTGCTGATTCCCGAGGTCATCGAGGCCATCGACGGGGCGGTGCCCGTGCTGGCCGCGGGCGGCATCGTGACCGGCAGGCAGATGGCCGCAGCCGTCGCGATGGGTGCCGACGGCGCGTGGACCGGATCGGTCTGGTTGACCACGGAGGAAGCCGAGACCTCGCCGCATACCGTGCAGAAGTTCCTGGCGGCGACGTCGCGCGACACCGTGCGCTCGGCGGGTCGAACCGGGAAACCGGCGCGGCAATTGGCGTCGGACTGGACGGCCGCCTGGGCTCCCAACGACGGCGGCCGCAAGCCGCTGCCGCTTCCGCTGCAGTCGATGCTGGCCGAGCCCGTGCTGTGGCGCGTCGATACGCTTGCCGCGCAGGGACATCCGGGCGCGCAGGCGCTGGCGACGTACTTCGTCGGGCAGGGCGTCGGGCTGATGAACAAGGTCAAGCCGGCCCGCGAAGTGGTCCGCGAGTTCATCGAGGACTACCTGGCCGCGACGGAACGGCTGAGCAACTCGCTACCCGACTGACCAACCGATCATCGGTGGCCGCACCGACGCGCACAGCGGTTGGCCCTTGGCATCGGTGAGGCCGAGGCTGCCTCTCCATTGTCACCGCCCAGCGATTTCGGCGTGAAAACCTGCGGTCAGCGCTAGAAATCACGCCGAAATCGCAACTAGTCGGTGTAGGTAATGCGCACCGAGATGGGGTCGCTCTGCAGTGCACGCATTCCGAGCGCGGTGGCGGACTGGCTGAGCTTGCCGTTGCCGCCGAAGCTGCGGGCCCTCGCGACGACGTCGTCGTGAGGCACGAATACGGCTGTGCCGCTGCGCCATTCGTTGTTGACCCGCACCCGCACCTTGGGATCGGCGGCGATGTTGTGTGCCCACCCGGCGCGCCGGCCGTGCTGGGAGATCACCCAGACGCCGCCGTCGTCGGCGCGGCCGTTGAGCGGCACCCGCCGTGGCTGGCCGGACTTGGCGCCGGTGGTCTCCAGTTCGACCACCGACGACGACCGGATGCCGATCTTGTCCAGAACCGCGACCAGCGGGTTGACGATGGTGCGACCGACCCGTCGCTCGAACTTGAACTTGCGCAGAGCCTTGCGGGAATCGGCAGTGGCCATATTGGCACCTTCCAGTGGCGGACGTTAGGTTAACGACGATAATAGAATGATCGATCTAGTACAAGACCGAAGCAAGGGGACCTATTCCGGTGCATGCTCATTCGCATGACCGGCGTTCCCGAAACTCGATACGCGCCCGTCGGCGAGCATGCCGTCGCCTACCAGATCGTCGGCGACGGGTCCGATCTGCTTTACGTTCCCACCGTGCAGTTCCCGATCGATCTGCTGTGGGACGAGCCCACGGTGGCCGGCCATCTTCACCGTGTGGCGTCGTTTTCTCGGCTGATCCTCACCGACCTTCTCGGCATCGGCAGCTCCGACTCGGTGCCGATTACCGACCACCCCGCAATGCAATCGTGGGCGGATGGGCTGGTCGCCGTGCTCGACGCAGTGGGAAGCGATAACGCCTCCATATTCGCCGAGACGGGAAACTCGCTGCCAGTCCTGATGCTGGCCGCGAGCCATCCGGAGCGGGTGCGGTCACTTGTGCTATGGAACCCGTTTGCGCGCTTCGGCCGCGCGCCCGACCACCCGTTCGGCATTCCCGAACCGGCGCTCTCGAGGTATATCGAAATTTTTGCAGGGTCCATGGGAACGGGTGCATTGGCTGACTCGATGGCAACGAGCTGGGCGGGCGACGCCACCAAGCGACGTTGGTGGGCGCGAAGTGAGCGGCTGGCATTCGGCCCGCGGTATCGCGCGGCGTTGCTTGACTTCTGGATGCGGACGGACGTCCGCCCGGTGCTCGACAGCATTCAAGCCCCGACACTGCTATTACGCAGGCGAGGCGAGCGTCAGGTGCCTCGCGGCCATGCGTTGAACCTCGTTGAGCGGATACCGAATGCGCGGATGGTGGAGTTCGACGGCGACGACCACGTGTGGTTCGCCGGCGACACAGATCCCGTGCTGGACGAGATCGAGTCGTTCATCACCGGCGAACGGCGCGTCACACCGTCGAACCGGGTGCTGTCGACCGTGCTGTTCACCGACATCGTCGGATCGACGCAGCGTGCGGCGCAGATCGGTGACGACGCCTGGACGGCCGCCCTTGGCGCCCACAATGGCGTCGTCGAGCGGCACGTGGCCGGCTCGCGAGGCGTCGTCGTCAAGTTCACCGGCGACGGCGCGCTCGCTACCTTCGACGGTCCGGCGCGGGCGATCAACTGCGCGTGCGCAATCCGCGACGCGGTCGAAGACCTCGGCTTGAAAATCCGCGTCGGCCTGCACACCGGCGAGGTGGAGATGGCCGCCGGCGACGTGCACGGCATTGCTGTGCACATCGCAGCGCGGATCATGGCGCTCGCGGCGCCCGGCGAGGTACTGGTGTCGGGCGTGATGCCGCCGTTGGTGCTGGGTTCCAGGATCGCGTTCGACGACCGCGGCACCCACCAACTTAAGGGCGTGCCCAATCCGTGGCCGGTCCTCGCGGTGAGCAACACCCGCGGAAACTAGTCCGACGCCAGCGGCAGCCGCACCTCGAACCGTGCGCCGGTGCCCAGGTTGTGCGCCGACAGCGTGCCGCGATGCGCCTGCACCAGCCCGGCCGCGATGGCCAGGCCCAGCCCCGACCCGCTGGGCAGCGACGAGTCGGACCGCGGCACCCGATCATTCGAACCCCGGTAGGCGACGTCGAACACTCGGGGCAGGTCGGCCTCGTCGAATGCCGACGCCGGTGTCGTCGACGCGGGCCCATGCGCCGTTCTCGTCGGCTCCCAGCGCCAGCTGGACCTTGCCGCCCTCCGGGGTGTGCGCAATGGCGTTGGCCACCAGATTCGACAACACCCGAACCAGCGCCCGGTCGCTGCCAACCACCCGCACCGGCTTGGCGGGCAGGTCCGCCGTCAGCAGCACCCCGGCGCGCTCGGCGGCGATGCGGTGCGCGGCCATCACGTCGTCGACGACCTCGTCGAGCGCCACCTTGTCGTAAGCGGGCTGAATCGCGCCTGCGTTGATCTTCGACATCTCGAACAGGTCGTCAACCATCTCCGAGAGCCGAATCGATTCCTGTTCAATGGTTTTCGCGTGGACACGAATGTCCTCCTCGTCGGCGACCACGCCGTCGGCTATCGCCTCCGACACCGCGCGGATCCCGGCCAGCGGCGTGCGCAGGTCGTGGCTGACGAACGCGACCAGCCGACGTCGGGACTGCTCGGCGGCGCGTTCGGAATCGCGGATCTCCTGCTCCCACACCGTGCGGCGGGCCTGGTAGCGGGCCATCATGACCGCGGCGGGGATCGTCACGATCGAGACGATCACCAGCACGACGGCGGTGCGCTCGAACGTCTCGGTCACCATGAACCCGCTGGCGCCGAGCACGCCGGTGAAGGTCGCGATCGTCGGGATCAGCACCAGCGCCACCATGCTGACCGCCAGCGACCACGACCGGGCCAGCCGGATGATCAGCGCACCGGCCACTACTACCGGCACCGAGCAGGCCAGCGCCCACCCGACGATCTCCCAGAAATCAGTCGTCGGCATGTCGGCTCTGCTCTTCGCGCGAGCGCTCATCGGCGCTCCACAGGTAGCCGCGGCCCCACACCGTCTGCACCCGATGCTGGTCGCCCAGCTTGGACCGCAGCCGTTTGACGTGCACGGTGACGGTGGACAGGTCGCCGAACTCCCATCGCCACACCTGCTTGAGCAGCTCGGTGCGGGAGAACACCGTGTCGGGGTGGGTTATGAAGAACAGCAGCAGCTCGAACTCCCGGTTGGTCAGGCTGACCGGTTCGCCCTTGACGGTCACCGAGCGCGCCGCAGTCGAGACGGTGAGGTCGCCGACGGTGAGCTCGACCGGCAGCACTCCGAAGGGCGCGGGCGCCCGCCGCAGCACGGAGCGCACCCGCAGGGCCAGTTCACGCGGGCTGAACGGCTTGGTGAGGTAGTCGTCGGCGCCGGCTTCCAGCCCCGCGATCCGGTCGTCCTCCTCGCCGAGCGCGGTCAGCAGGATCACCGGCACGGTGTATTCCCCGCGTTGGCGCAGGCTGCGGCACAGGGTCAGGCCGTCAGGACCAGGCATCATCACGTCGAGCACCGCCACGTCGATGCGCTGGGTGCCCAGTAGCCGCAGCGCCTCGTGACCGTC
This sequence comes from uncultured Actinomycetota bacterium, assembly GCA_963800125.1. GTDB lineage: Bacteria > Actinomycetota > Actinomycetes > Mycobacteriales > Mycobacteriaceae > Mycobacterium. Next base: position 80,317 of record CAWDAC010000038.1, read on the forward strand.
GCGGGCGATCGCGACCTCAAGGCCGTCGCGTTCCAGATAACGGCGCACGACATCGCGGACGACGGTGTCGTCGTCGGCAATCAGCACCCGGGTCACAACTTCTGAGATTAGCCGTGCTGGTGCCGCTACCTGGGCCGATGTCATCCTTTTGTCACGGTTCACGTTGGTGTGGGCGTTGTAGCTGGCCTAGCGTCGACTGGTATGCCCGACGGTTCCGTGACGGTGGTGCTGCCCTGTCTCAACGAGGCCGCCTCGTTGCCCGGGGTGCTGGCCGCCATGCCGAATGGGTATAGACCACTTGTCGTGGACAACAACAGCACCGATGGCACCGCCGACGTGGCCCGCCGTCACGGCGCTGAAGTCGTGACCGAGCGCCGCCCCGGCTACGGGTCGGCGGTGCATGCCGGGGTGGAGGCGGCGGCGACGCCGATCGTGGCCGTCATCGACGCCGACGGATCGCTGGATCCCGCGGGGCTGCCTGCCCTGGTCGGCGAGCTCGACCGCGGCGCCGACATGGCGATCGGCCGACGGCGCCCGGTGCCCGGGCTGCACTGGCCGTGGCACGCGCGGCTGGGCACCGCGGCGGTGTGCTGGCGGCTGCGCAGTCGGTACGGGTTGCCGGTGCACGACATCGCGCCGATGCGGGTCGCCCGCCGCGATGCTCTCCTCGCGCTGGGCATCACCGATCGCCGCACGGGTTACCCAGTGGAGCTGATGGTGCTTGCCGCGAAGGCGGGATGGAAGGTCGTCGAACGTGATGTCCCGTACGGCCCGCGCACCGGTGGCAAGTCGAAGGTCAGCGGATCGCTGCGGGGCAGTGTCCTTGCGGGGCTGGATTTTTGGCGGGCGATCTCGTGATTCCCGTGACGTTGGTCGTAATCGCCAAGGCGCCGGTGGCAGGCCAGGCGAAGACCCGGCTGGCCGTGACCGTCGGTGAGCGAGCCGCCGCCGATATCGCCGCCGCGACGTTTCTGGACACACTCGACGCGGTGGACTCCACGCCTGTGCAGGCCAGGGTGGTGGCGCTGACAGGAGATCTGGACAAGGCCAGCAGTGGTGCCGAAATCCGGTTGCGGCTAGGCACTTTGCACGTGGTCGAGCAGCGTGGCTCCGACTTCTCGGCGCGGCTGGCCAACGCGATTGTGGACGCTGCGGAGGCGGCAGGCGATCGTCCGGTTCTGCTGATCGCCTCTGACACGCCCCAGGTGACCGCCGACCTCCTCATCGAATGTGGACAGGCCCTACTGGAGACCGACGCTGTGTTCGGCCTGGCCCGCGACGGCGGGTGGTGGCTGCTCGGGGTGACCGACGCGGCGATGGCCGACTGCCTGCACACGATTCCGACATCGCGCTCGGACACCGGCGTCGCAACGCTGGAAGCGCTGCGCGACAAGGGGTTAGCCGTGACTCTGGTGGCGGAGTTGTCAGACGTGGACACCGTCGACGACGTGGAGTTCGTCCGCGCCGCCTGTGCACCCGACAGTCGGTTCGTACACGCGACCAAGGCGGCGGGGATCTGACATGCTGGGCAATCTCTACGACCGGGCGCTGGACGGCGAGCGGTGCTGGGTCCGCCACGACGACGGTCGGGTGCGTCAGCTGCCGGTACGCAGTTGGCTGGGCGGTCATCACGCCGACCGCAGGTTCGACAATGCGGTGCTCGGGCTGTGTGCAGGACCGACGATCGATTTAGGTTGCGGCCCCGGGCGTTTGGTCACCCGCCTTATCGAGCGCGGTGTCCCGGCGCTCGGGGTCGACCAGTCAGCCACTGCCGTTGGACTCGCGCGGCGCAGTGGAGCGCCGGCGCTGCACCGCGACGTGTTCGAGCCGCTGCCCGGCACCGGCCGCTGGCAGACAGTGCTCTTGGCGGACGGCAATGTCGGCCTGGGCGGCGACCCGTGGCGGGTGCTGCGCCGGGCCAGCGAGCTGTTGCGGCGGGGTGGTCAGTGTGTGGCCGAATTCGACTCGGCCAGTGTGGGAGTCAACACCGGATGGGTCCGGCTGGAGTCCTCCCGCGCGATCGGTCCATGGTTCCGGTGGGCATCGGTCGGTATCGATTGTGCAGCCAGACTAGCCGACGACGTCGGAATGGCGCTGACCGGAATCCACCCGATCGGGAGCCGGGTTGTCGCTAGCCTGGGAGCGGCTTAGCTCGCCAGGCCACTGCCAGCCGAATTGCGTAGACAACCGCGCTCATTGCGAACATGGCCGCGGTCAGCAGGAGCCATCGACTCAAAAACGGCTCCTGGGTCTGGCCGGTTGCGGCTAGGTAGGTAGGGGCGCCCTGCTCGATGATCCCGGGCAGGAATACCAGCAGCGTCAGTCCCGCGCCCAGCGCCGGTACCCGGACATAATTCAGCAACGGAACCGACGGATCACGCCGGCTCGTCCGAAAGCGGCTACCCGACAGCAGAATTCGGTCGGCGAGGGCGTACATCGGAAACAACACCAAATCGTGAGCGATGATGGCCGCGGCGAACCACACGGCAATCGACTGCCACCACGTGTTGGGATTCCACAATGTGGTCGGTTTGATGGTGGTCAGGACGTAGCCGAACAGCGCGAAACCGCTCACCAGCGTCAGCAGGTGTAGTGGGTGCGATCCGTAGACATCACGGAACCGAGCCAGCACAGTACGCATGTCAGGCGCTCCTGAAGTCAATGGAGGCAACCCATTTGGTGTTGTGCACACCCGGTAGCGCCGGAACGATGATCCGCGCGGGATAGCCATGGTCCGGTGACAACTCAGCGTCGTTGACCCGCAGGGCGAGCAAGGAATCCGGGTGCGCAACTTGGTTGCCCTGCAGGGTGGCGCGGTTGAAGGCGCCGCGGCGTTCCACCGACCGCACGAATGCCGACATCGGATTCGGTACGCCGGCCAACCGCGCCAGATCAGCCAGCGGCACGCCGGTCCAGGTTTCGGTGGTCGACCAACCCTCGACACAGGCGATCGGAAGCCGCGCGGTGTGCTGCGGCATCGCCGTCAGTGCGGCGCGGTCGAGGACCACCTGGGTGGGTCCCCCGGTCAGGGTGAGCCGCCATCGATCACCGGTGAGGTCCGGAGAAATGCCGGCAGCGAATGCCGTTCTGTTGACCTGAAAGTCGTTGGGGCCCGTGCCGCGGGTACGTCCTCGTGGTAGCAGCAGTGCGGTCTGACGGGTGAAACCTCCGAGTGCCTGCCCGGCGGTGATCGCCGCCATGAACAGCGTGCCGCCGCCGACGAGTGCGAGGGCGCCGCGACGGCTGATCGTCGGCGGGCCGGGTTCGGCGGCAACCAAAGTGTCCGGTTGATACGGTTCAGGACGCGTGTCGGCACGGCTGGTGCGCCACACGTCTCGCATCGACATCGACCGCAGGCCCGTCCACATCCGCGGAATCTTGATCGCAATGTGGATCAGGAAACCGGCAATGAACACCCAGGCGCCGTAATAGTGGGCGGTGTAGAAGCTGAACCCGAAGATGTAGTCGTACTGGATGTTGAGCACCCCGGTGATGATCTCGAAGAGAATGCCGCCCACCAGCATCAGCAGCGAAATGCGTTCCAGCACTTGGGCGAAGGACCGTGATGGCGGCCACGCAAACAAGCGGGGGATGACCGACCACAACTTGGCCAGTACCAATGGAATGATGATGAGGCCAAGCCCGACATGCAAGCCCTGGTTCAGTCGGTACAGCCACGCGGGATCGGTGGGCCAATCGAATGTCGGCAGCTTCAACCAGCCGACGTTGCCGGGAATGGCCTGTCCGAACTGTGGTCCATATGCGATGTAGGACAGCAGCCCGGTGATGATCACGATGGGCAACGTGGCCAACAGCGCCGAACCGAACACCGAAGTCAGCCAAAGCCCGCGCAATGGGCTGCGCCAGCGCTGCATTTGTTTGACCCCGGGCGGGGGATGTCGGTTTAGGCCACGCCACAGCCGTTTGGGATAGCCGTAGCCGCCGTCGTCGGTCGGCTGCTCGGTTGGCGTTGGACTCGCCATCCTGCGATTATCACGCGTGCACGCCCGTTCGGCGGTGTAGACGGCGCCGACGTCACCGGTTGGTAAGAAGCCAGAGTTCAGCCGGATTGCGCCGCATAGAGGCTGCGCGACTGCTACCAGTTCGTCAATATGAAGTGGTTCAGCGCAAGGGCGCCGACAACGTTAAGGGCCAGCCACCAGCGGTGTGATTTCGCAGGCAGCAGGGCCGGCGCCGCGGTGAGCCAGATCGTGAACGGCAGCCAGATGCGTTCGGTTTCGGCCTTGCTCAGCATGCTCAGGTCGGCGCACACGATGGCCAGCAAGGCGCCGAGTACGAGGAGGTGCAGCCCGGGGCTTCTGCGGATGGCGGCGATGTCGAATGCCCGGCCGATGCCGGCCACGCTGCCGAGCCCGATCGCGCACACCACCGACGCGAAGTTGGCCCACGACCAGTACTGGAACGGTCGATCGTTGGCGATCCCCTGCCAATACCGTTCCTGCACAAGGGTATAGCCGTCGAACCACCAAAAGCCGGCGGCGGCGAACACCGCAACCACCACCGCGGCGACCAGCGCTGCCGGGACCAGAGCGCGTAGGGCGGCGCGCCAGTCAACGGCCGCTATCAGCACGGCCAGTGCCAGAAACGCCATCAGCGCCAGGCCGTAGTTGAGGAAGATCGCCCAGCCCAACAGCAGACCGGCGCCGGCCGCGGCCAGCATGGGTGCGCGAACCGTGCGTCGCGCGGAGAGTGCCAACAGGGCGATGCCCCACGCCGCGACGCCCGCGAAGTAGCCGTCGGCCGAGACGGCGATCCAGATGGCCGTCGGCGCCACGGCAACGAACGGTGCGGCCAGCCGTGCCGTCGTCTCGTCGGTGACCGCCCGTACCGCGACGATGATCGCAGCGGCCGCGCTGGATCCGACCAGCAGGCACAGCAGGCTAGCCCAGGCACCGCCGCCCAGACCGATGCGGTCGAGCCAGACGAATGTCAGTAGCGCCCCCGGCGGATGGCCGGAGACGTGGGTGATCCACGAATCGGGCTGAAAATCGGGGATTCTGCGGGAGAAGCTGCTGAGCGCCTCGGGTATGTCGGTGACGGTGGGTACCTGGCGTAGGTATTCGTGGCGGGCGGTGAGTCGGCCGGCGAAGCCACGTTGCCAGCCGTCGATCATGGCCAGCGAGAACGCCCACACGCTCGACGTCGCCCACGTAGTCAGTGTCAGGGCGCGCCACGGCAGCCGCTGCGCGACGGTAGGGCCCCACAGCACCGCCGCGATACCGATCAGGATCGCGGGCACCGTGCCCCAGCCGACGTGGGCGTTCCACCATCCGAAGATCGGTGCGGTGCCGGCGAAGCTGCGGAACCGTTCGGGGGTCGCGTTGATCAGCGGAGTGACGATGTCCAGATGCAGGTGGGGAACCACAAATGCCGCCACTACCAGGACGACGGCGACGGCTACCGCTACCGCCTCCCTGCGACCGACGCGCACGACCGCCAGCCTAGGTGGTCGCCTCGTACCTCGAGCGTGCGCTGTGTAACGGTCAGCCTGCTTACGACCACTACGACAAAGCAGATGTCTGCTCGCCACTCACTGAAGGGAACAACGAATGTCGATTGCCCCGGTTATCTCCCCAACTCGCGCAAACATCTCGACGTGGCTGACCGTCGCCGGCCAGACCGTGAGCCGGTATGGACTCGTCGTGGTGCTGGCGTGGATTGGCTTTGGCAAGTACCTGAAATTTGAGGCCCGGGTGCTCATTGAGCACAGCCCGCTGATGTCGTGGATCTATCACTTCATGAGCGTGGGCGCCGTGGCCGCCGCGCTGGGTACCGTCGAGATCATCGCCGCCGTTCTCATCGCTCTTCGGCCGGTGTGGCCGGGCATCTCGGCGGTCGGCAGTGCGATGGCGGTGGTTCTCTTCCTCGGGACATTGAGCTTCTTGTTCACGACTCCCGGCATAGTGGCCGGCCACTATGGGGGCATCCCCGTCCTCGGCGCCCAACCCGGCCAGTTCTTGCTCAAAGATCTGGTGCTGATCGGTGTCGCGCTGTGGACTCTCGGCGAGGCGCTCGGCGCCCGCAGGACGAAAGGCGCCACGTCGAACGAGGCTGATCTGATGGTGACATGAACGCATTGCTCTACACGCGCCGGTGCTCGTGCGAGATAATAAGGAATAATCATTCCATAACGGACGTACAATTCAGATGTGGCCCGTCCCCGCAAGTTCGATGAGAGCGACGTCGTCGCCGCCGCGCGCGACGAGTTCTGGACGCGTGGATACACCGCGACGTCAGTCGACGACCTGACCGCCGCGACCGGGTTGGGGAAGGGGAGCCTGTACGGCGCGTTCGGCGACAAGCACGGCCTTTTCCTCAGGGCGCTCGACGACTACATCACCTCGGCCCTCGACGATGTCCGCGCTCAGCTCCGAAGCCCCGCATACAGCGCCTACGACCGGCTGGCGCGTCACATCCGCGCGCAGGCCAGGGCCGTCGCCGCGGACACCAGCCTGCGCGGCTGCATGATGGCCAAGAGCGCCGCCGAGTTGGGCGGCACCGACGAGGCCGTCGAGCACCGGGTCGAGCGGGCATACGTGACTTGGCGCGACGAACTCGTCGCCTGCATCAAGGAAGCGCAGCGCGACGGGACGATCGACGCCAAGCAGAATCCGCAGGCACTGGCAACAACGCTGCTGGCATTCATGCGCGGCCAGGACGCACTGCACAAGGGCGGCGCCAAGCCCGCCCAGCTCAAGGCCGCGGCCGACGAGATGGTGTCCCTGATCCCGACCGGCTGAGCCCGGCGGAATAGATCCGTCGGCGCATGCGTCTATAGTTATTGACCAAACGGTCCAGAACTAGGAAAGGTACGAACATGGCACTTTTGACAGGCAAGACGGCAGTCATCACCGGAGGCACCACCGGCATCGGGCTGGCCACCGCCAAGCGATTCGTCGAGGAAGGCGCGTACGTCTTCATCACCGGACGCCGGCAGGCCGAACTCGAAACGGCGGTAAAGGAGCTCGGGGACAACGCCACCGGCGTGCAAGGTGACGTGAGCAAACAGGAGGACGTCGATCGGCTCTACGCCACGGTCGCCGACAGCGGGCGCCGTATCGACGTTGTCTTCGCCAACGCAGCGATCGCCGCGGGCGCTCGCATCGGTGACATCACTGAAGACCAGCTGGACTACCAGCTCGGCGTCGATTTCAAGGGCGTCGTCTTCACCGTGCAGAAGGCCCTGCCGCTGCTCAACGACGGCGGCTCGGTCATCTTGAACGCGTCCAACGTCGCAGCCCGCGGCGCGGACGGCCTCGGGGTGTACGCCGCGATCAAGGCGGCGGTCCGCTCATTTGCTCGCACATGGGCAAGTGAGTTGCGGGATCGCAAGATTCGCGTAAACGCCGTCAGCCCGGGTGCGACGGACACCCCTGGCATCGATGCGGTGGCCCGCATGGTGTTCTCCGGACCGAACGCAGAAGAGGAGTTCGAGAACTACCAGCGCAGTATCGTCCCGATGGCGCGCTACGGAACCCCGGAAGAGGTCGCCAACGCCGCGCTGTTCCTCGCCTCGGACCTCAGCAGCTTCACGACGGGAGCCGATATCCCGGTCGACGGGGGTCTCAACCAGATCTGAACGCTCACCACTCCGCGAGCGTGCGCGTTTGCACCGACGGACACGGCGTGTCGGCCCGCAGACGCGCACGCTCGCGGTAACTAGTGGATGACTCCATCATGCTCGAGTGCCGTTGCTTGTCCGTGGTCGGGCGTTCATTTTGTCGACGCAGACCGCTGTCACACTCCGCCAATGATTGACGTCGCCCAGAAGGACACGGATGCGTGGACGCGAATGTCGATCATGAACACCGCCCGCAGCGGCAAGTTCTCGTCAGACCGGGCCATCGCGGAATACTGCGACGCGATTTGGAACGTCCGGCCGGTGACGGTCAAGGTGGAGCGGTAACGCGCCGCTCAGTGCCTCACAGGGGCGCGCAGGTCGGCGTCAATCCCGAGAAATGAACAGCAGGCATGTCGTCGACGGTCACGAAATCGGTTCCGGGAGACCACGTCGTGCCCGGCTTGATCCACTGCGGCGCGCCTTTCGGGTATGCGATCGTCAAGTCCGAGTAGAACTTGACATCCGGCGGGCATGCGGGACTCGTTGAAGTGGCCGGGTTCCACGCGTGCACGACGATGGGATTGAGCAGCCGGGTTCCCTCGGCGCAGTTGGGCTGGCACTCGACCGAGCTGTCGGTGCCGGTCCCGCGTGCGCCGTCGGCTCCCCAGGAGCTCCAGGCCATGTCTTGCATCACGCCTGTGGTGTCGCAGTTGTATGCGAACGAGGCAGGACGTTGGACCGCGGGCTGGCTCGGGTCGTAACACTTGCCGATCGCGAAGACCGTGGTGTCCTGGTCGGCAGGATCCGCTGAGGCCACGGCGGATCCGCCAAACAGGACAAATGCACCGGCCGCTATCGCGAATGTGCGGATCATGCCCGATCCTAACAATCGCTTTACGTGCCAGGGCCGTGAGGCCGTCGATGACGTCTGCGGCGGTTCTGACGTTCGGAGCGAAGTTTGGAGATTCTGTGGAGATCAGCTGGAAATCGCTTGGTCGATGCTGAATCAGCCGCCGAACTGCGCGGCGAGCTGCCTGCGGTCCACCTTGCCGATGCCGCGCCGAGGCAGCTCGTCGACGATGTGCACCTCCTTCGGTGCAGCTGTCGAGTCCAGGGTCTGCGCGATATGGGTCCGCAACTCGGCCAGTGTCGGTGGTGCGGAACTGTCGGCCGCCACGACGGCCGCAACGACCCGCTGGCCCAGCCGTTCATCAGACACGCCGAAGACCGCGCAGTCGGCCACCCGGGGATGCGACGCCAACGCCGTTTCGACGAGCTGCGGAAAGACGGTCAGCCCGCCGGTGCTGATCGCGTCATCGATCCGTCCCAACACCCGCAGCATTCCCGAACCATCAACGGCGCCAACGTCATCGGTGCGAAACCAGCCCGGCTCCGCAAACGGATCCGGCTCGACCGGGTTGCGGTAGCCCTTGGCCAGTGTCGGGCCGCCGAGCACCACTCGACCGTCGTCGATGCGTACTCGCACACCGTCAAGGGGGTCACCGTCGTAGACACAACCGCCGGCGGTCTCGCTCATGCCGTAGGTCCGGACCACCGAAATATCCGCGGCTGCAGCTCTTTCGGCGATTCCGGTCGGCATCGGGCCGCCACCGATCAGCACCCCATCCAGTTCCGCGAGCGCCGCGCTGGCGGATACGTCGGTCAGCGCCTTGTCCAGTTGCGCGGCCACCAGCGAGGCGTAGCGGCGCCCTGGACCCATCGTCGAAACCGCGGTGGGCAGTTCGGCCAGGTCGAACCGGGACGACATTGCGACGGGCGAACTGCCTGCAATTACGCTGCGTACCAACACCTGTAGGCCGGCAACGTGGTAGGCGGGCAGGGCGAGCAGCCACCGTCCCGGACCGCCGAGCCGCCGGTGGGTCGCGTCCGCGCTGGCGGTCAGTGCCGCGGCGGTGAGCATCGCCCCCTTCGGCGTGCCCGTTGTGCCCGACGTCGACACCACGACGGCAATGTCGTCGTCGATGTCCTCTCCGGCGCGTAAAGACGTTGTCAGAACCTGGGTTTGGCGTTCGTCATCGGCCGGCACCGGAAGCAATGACGCACGTCCGGCCAGCGCGTCCTCCACCGAGGACAGCACCGACAGCGCCGACGGCCCAGATGGGACGGCGACGGGGCGCAGGACGCCTATTCGGGCTCCCCGGCGTCCCGCGGGTCGTCGAGCGGCCAGCCCTTGGCGGCCAACCGGGCCCGTACGCGCTCGACTTCCTCGGGTGTGGGCAGCTGATCGGTGATTTGGGTGATTAGCACGCCGATGTCGGCGGTGTCGGCGCCGGGCAGCTTGCCGAGGTCGATGAGATCCTGCGCGACGGCTTTGACCTCATCGTCGGTGAGCCGTCGTTTGAGCAGGGCGAACAGAGGCACCCTGTCTGGGCCGGGCACATCTTCGGGGTACCCGTCGTTCAGCCACGTCACGATCTTGGTGAGAAATCCAGTCACAGCTTCAACTCCCCACGAGGGCTTCCCGGGCCGAGGCCCAGCTGGACGTCACGTGATGCTACTTGTGCTTGGCGCCGAAGAGGTAAAGCCCCGTGTGATGGCCGATGAAGTCGCGAGCGATGAACAGCACGCCGGCGATGACGACGAGCAGCACCAGCGCGAAGATCATCCAGCTGAGTGCGCCCAGGACGGGGTTCTTCTGGGCGACTGCGCCGCCGTGTTCGGCGACGCCGGCACCCTCGGCGTTCATCCGGACCGCGACGGCGAACAACGCGGGCAGTCCGGCGCCGACTAGTAGGCCCGCGACAATGATCTGTAGGAGGGCGGTGTAGTTGAACCAGGCACTCACGTGTTGGCCTCTCCGGTCTTCGGTGGGTTTAGGAGGTGTGCAGGTTATCGGCTAGCCGAGGCGGCGGCTTGGCGGCCTTATCGCTGGTGCCCGCGGTCAGGCTGCCCTCCCACTCGGCGTTGACGTTGTTGTGGTCGATCGGCGCCTTGCGCGACTGCAGCCAGATCGCCGCCGACACCGCGACCAGCAGAAGGAAGCCGAGGGTCGCACCGGCGTAACCGCCAACGAGGTGAACTACCCAATAGGTGACCGCACCGACGATGCCCGCCGACGGCAAGGTGATCAGCCAGGCGGCGGCCATCCGGCCGGCCACGCCCCAGCGCACCTCTGCGCCCGGCTTACCGACCCCGCTACCCAAGATCGAGCCGGTCGCGACGTGCGTGGTGGACAGTGAGAAACCGAAATGGCTGGACAGCAGGATGACTGCGGCCGAAGACGTTTCGGCCGCCATACCCTGTGGCGACTTGATCTCCACCAGGCCCTTGCCCAAGGTGCGGATCACCCGCCAACCGCCCAGGTAGGTGCCCAGCGCGATGGCCACGGCGCACGACACGATGACCCAGAACGGCGGCAGCGCGTCGGTCTTGCTGGCGGCGCCGTAAGAGATCAGCGCCAGGAAGATGACGCCCATCGTCTTCTGTGCGTCATTGGTGCCGTGTGCCAGTGACACCAGCGACGCCGAGCCGATCTGGCCGTATCGAAAGCCCCGGTCCGTGCGTTCCTCGGGTACCCCGCGAACGGCGCGGTAGACCAGCCAGGTGCCGACGGTGGCCACCAGCCCGGCGACCAGGGGGGCGCAGACCGCCGGAATGATCACCGTGGACACCAGCCCGCGCCAGATGACGCCGTGGCCACCGACCGCGGCGATCATCGCGCCGACGATGCCGCCGATCAGCGCGTGCGATGAGCTGGACGGGATGCCCAGCAGCCAGGTGAGCAGGTTCCACGTGATGCCGCCGACCAGGCCGGCGAAGACCAGTTCCAGGCTGACCAGGCCGGAGTCCACCAGTCCCTTGGCGATGGTCGCCGCGACGGCGGTGGAGAGGAACGCGCCGACGAGGTTCAGCGAGGCCGAGAGGGTGACCGCGACCTTCGGGCTCAGCGCGCCGCTGGCGATGGAGGTCGCCATCGCGTTGCCGGTGTCGTGGAAACCGTTCGTGAAGTCGAACGCCAGCGCGGTGATTACCACGATGATCAGAAGGAAAAGCTGAAGGTCCACGCCGAGAACGGTAGCCGGTCTACTCGTCGTGTCGACCCCATCGTGAAGAATTCGCTACCTCACGTCCATTCGTTGAATGCCGTTCACCGTCGGTTAACCGCGGCTGTCGCGACGCAACGGATGGTCCTCGGGCACCTGCACGAAGATCAAGGTGACCCCGTCCGGATCTGTCACGTGCATCTCGTGCAGGCCCCATGGTTCGCCTCGCGCCTCGCGGGCGATCGGCACCCCACGGTCGGCCAGCTCCTTCTCGGTGTCGTAGACGTCGCGCACCTGAAGCCACATGGTCCCGCCCGCATTCGGCGCGCCGTGGCTCGCGAGTTCGATTAGGGATTGGCCGGCATAAAACACCACGCCCGCGCCGTAATCACGTGCGATCGCCAGTCCGAGCTCGTCCCGATAGAACCTCAGCGAGCGCTGGTAATCCGCCGGCCGGAGCAACATCCGGCTGGCCAGAATCTCCATGAAATCGTGTCTATCACGTTCCCTGCCGGATTCGGCCGCAACTCGGTAGCCGCGGACCGCCATTAGGCGCTGGGTTGAACCCGCTGCCGCTTCATGATCGCGTCGACAGCGCTGGGGGCGACGCTGTTCAGGGCGTGCGCGGTGACGGCCATCCGCGGGGCGATTCGCACCGGCCGGGTCTTCGCCGCCGTGATCATCCAGTCGGCGGCTTCGGATGCGCTCAACCCGGGCAGCCCGTGGTACTCGCGCGTCGGTGCGATCATCGGCGTCTTGACGAGGGGGTAATACAGCGTCGTCGAGTGCACACCCTTTGCGGCCCACTCGGTTTCGATGACGCGGCTGATCGCCGATAGCGCCGCGCGCGACCACCACCACGGTGGCGCCGCACCGGGCGAATTTCTCAGCGGCGGCCTCGCCGATGCCCGATGACGCGCCGGTCAGCAGGACCCGCTTGCCGGTCAGCGCTGGGCGCATGCTGGCCAGGAGCAGGCTCTCGGACAATCGGCGAAGCGGGCTCTTACTCACGAGCGAAAAGTCTAGGTGGCCTACTTTTCGGTGAACACTTTGGTGACTACGGGCAACGACCAGCGTCGAGGTCCGACCGTTCATCACGACGAAGCCTGCTGTTCATCATGAGTACACCTGGTCTTTGTCGCGCAGGGTTTTGGTGTGGTGATCGCCCGCCCCCTGTGAAGGAGCGACATGACCCTCAACCGATCCGGTGTCGCCCTCAGCCTGTTGGCAGCGACGACCCTGGTGCTTTCCTCGTGCAGCAGCAGCAACAGCGACGCCGCGTCCAAGGAGTCGGACACCGTCAAGGTCGACTGCGGCGGCAAGGAGTCGTTGACGGCCAGTGGCTCGACGGCGCAGGCGAACGCCATGAAAAGGTTCGTCGAAACCTACGAGAAGGCCTGCGACGGGCAGACGCTGCAATACACCGCCAACGGTTCAGGCGCCGGAATCCGCGAATTCGCTTCGAACAAGACCGATTTCGGCGGCACGGACATCCCGCTGGTCAAGGAGGACGCCGAATACGCGACCGCTCAGCAGCGGTGCGGGTCGGAGCCGTGGAACCTGCCGACGGTGTTCGGCCCGGTGGCGATCAGCTACAACATCAACGCCGTCGACACCCTGGTGCTCGACGCGCCGACGCTGGCCAAGATCTTCAACGGCACGATCACCAAGTGGAACGATCCGGCGATCACGGCGCTGAACCAGTCCATGCCGGCCGGTCCCATCACCGTGGTCCACCGCAGCGACGAGTCCGGAACGACCGAAACCTTCCAGGACTATCTGGAGGCCGCCTCCGACGGTGCCTGGGGGAAGGGCACGGGCCGCAGCTTCAAGGGCGGCGTCGGCAAGTCGGGCGAAGGCAACGAGGGTACGGCCGCAACGGTGAAGAACACCGAGGGCGCGATCACCTACAACGAGTGGTCGTTCGCCCAAGCGCAGAACCTGTTCACCGCCAAGATCTTGACCCCGGCCGACAGGGCCCCGGTGGGCATCAGCCCCGACTCGGTCGGCAAGACCATCGCCGGCGCGCAAGTCGCGGTCGCCGGCAACAACCTGGTGCTCGATACGTCGTCGTTCTACAAGCCGACCGAGGCCGGCGCGTACCCCATCGTGCTCGCGACCTACCAACTGGTCTGCTCCAAGTATCCCGACGCGGAGGTTGCCAAGGCGGTCAAGGCATTCCTGCAGTCCACGGTCGGCGCGGGTCAGGCAGGTCTGGAGGACGAGGGATACATGCCGTTGCCGGCCGACTTCCAGTCGAAGGTGCTGAACGCCATCAACTCGATCACCTGACACCGCGAGCAGACGCTCGGGTTGGTCTGGCGATTAATTGTCCCCCCGCGCGCGGTCGATATCGGTATGACTCCGACAGGCACTCTCGATATCCGGTTCAGTGAGGCCACCGAACCGGTCAGCTGGCAGCAGGTCAGCGACGCCCTGGCCACCGCCGAGCTCTACTGGCTCACCACCGTTCGCACTGACGGACGCCCGCACATCACCCCGTTGGTCGGGGCATGGGTGGACAGCCAAGATGGGCCAGCGTTTGTGTTCTGCACCGGGCCCGAGGAGCAGAAGGCGCAGAACCTCAACCACTCCACAGCTGTGGCGGTCACCACGGGCGTGAACACGTGGAACGACGGACTCGACGTGGTCGTCGAGGGCGAAGCCGAACGGGTCACCGGCCGCGACAGGCTGACCATATTGGCCGACGCCATTCGCGAGAAGTACCACGGCGACTGGGATTTCACTCCAGCCGACGACGGGTTCGGTCACACCGACGATGCGGGCGACAGCCATATCGCCTACGTCTACCGCGTGCCGCCCGCGAAGGTGCTCGCATTCGCGAAGTCACCGCACGGCCAGACGACGTTCCGGTTCTGAGGGCTCCGCTGACCCCGGGTGCGACAGGTTCTGCACAGTGGACTATAGTTCTGCTAGTTCGTGAAGGGGAGTATTCCTCGCGCGGCACTCGTCGTCATCACGGAAGGCCCCATGGCCGACCCGGCGGTGCCGGCCTCGGCCTAGGCCGAGGCGGAAGAGACCTTCGGACCGTTGCATCATGCCGTCCGGAGGTCGACCGTGATTTCTGTTGTCTCGCCGTTGGTTTGGGTCATCACCGTCGTGGTGTTGCTTGGGATCATCGTCCTCGACCTGGCGGTGATCTCCCGGCGGCAAAAGACGGTCACCACTAGGGACGCCGTCCGCTGGGTCCTCGTCTACATCGGGCTGGCGGCCGCCTTCGCCGTGGGGCTGTTCGTCTTCCTGCCGGGCACAGCGGGCCAAGAGTTCGCTGCCGGTTACATCACGGAATACAGCCTGAGCGTGGACAACCTGTTCGTGTTCATGATCATCATGACCCGGTTCTCGGTGCCTGCACTGGCCCAGGACAAGGTGCTCTACATCGGGATCGTGCTGTCGCTGGTTCTCCGCGCTGTCTTCATCTTCGCCGGTGCCGCGGCGATCGCGGCGGCGAGCTGGGTTTTCTACCTCCTCGGCGGATTCCTGGTCTACACCGCGATTCAGTTGGCTCTCGAGGACCCCGACGAGGAGCCGGACTTCCACAACAACGCCGCGCTGCGGTTCCTCCGCAGGATCCTGCCGATCAGCGAGGACTACGACGGCCGCCGCCTGGTCACCCGTGCAGGCAGACGCCGCGTGTTTACGCCCCTGGTGATCGTCATCGCCGCGATCGGCATCGCCAACGTTGTGTTCGCCCTGGACTCGATACCGGCGATCTTCGGTCTGACCAGCGACGCGTACATCATCTTCACCGCCAATGCGCTGGCGCTGATGGGACTGCGGCAGCTGTACTTCCTGATCGGCGGCCTGCTCGAGAAGGTCGTCTACCTCAGCAGGGGACTGGCCGTCATCCTCGGTTTCATCGGCGTGAAGCTCGTCATCGAGGCGCTGCACGGCTCCCACCTCGACGAGTTCGGCTCGTTCCACTTGCCCGAGATCGGAACCGTGACGTCGTTGCTGTTCATCGTCGCTACCCTGGCCACCACGACGGTGCTCAGCCTGGTCAAATCCAACCGCGACGCCCGCCGCGCCGCCGAAGCCGAGTGATCGCTAGAAGTAGCGCGGGAAGTTGCTCCAATCGGGGTCGCGCTTCTCCAGGAACGCGTCGCGGCCCTCGACCGCCTCGTCGGTCATGTACGCCAATCGCGTTGCCTCACCGGCGAATAGCTGCTGGCCTACGAGGCCGTCGTCAGTCAAGTTGAACGCGAACTTCAACATCCGAATGGCCTGCGGCGACTTGCCGTTGATCGCCGCGGCCCAGCCGAGGGCAACCGCCTCCAGGTCCGCGTGGTCGACGACCTCGTTGACCGCGCCCATCGCGTGCATCTGTTCGGCGGTGTAGGGCCGGCCGAGGAAGAAGATCTCGCGGGCGAACTTCTGGCCGACCTGTTTGGCGAGATACACGCTGCCGTAACCGCCGTCGAAGCTGCCCACGTCGGCGTCGGTCTGCTTGAACCGGGCGTGTTCGCGGCTCGCCAGTGTCAGGTCGCAAACCACGTGCAGGCTGTGCCCACCACCTGCGGCCCAGCCGTTGACCAGGCAGATGACCACCTTCGGCATGAACCGGATCAGCCGCTGCACCTCAAGAATGTGCAGCCGTCCGGCGCGGGCGACGTCGACGGTGTCGGCGGTCTCACCCGACGCGTACTGGTAGCCGGTGCGGCCGCGGATGCGTTGATCGCCGCCGGAACAGAACGCCCAGCCACCGTCCTTCGGCGACGGCCCGTTGCCGGTCAGCAGCACGACGCCGACGTCGGGCGACATGCGGGCGTGGTCGAGCACCCGGTACAACTCGTCGACGGTGTGCGGCCGGAACGCGTTGCGCACCTCCGGCCGGTCGAACGCGACGCGGACGGTGGGCTGCGGCTTCCCGTCGACGACATGCCTGTGGTACGTGATGTCGGTCAGATCGAATCCGTCGACGGGCTGCCAGGCAGAGGGGTCAAATGGGTTGTCGCTCATGCGTTTACCGGGTCGAGACGGAACACGGGGCAGCGGCCGGCGAGGGCCTCGAACTCGTCGGGATTGGGGCCCGTAACCAGGCCGGCGTTCTTACCGAAGCCGACGCTCTGCGGCACCTCGGTGGGCCATAACCGCAGCAGTGGCCGGGCCTCGTCGAGTGGGAACTCGACCAGGCGGACCCGTTCGGTGTGGCGCCCTCGCCGCAGCGTCGACCTCCCCGGCGGCGCGGGCGTTGGCCGCCCAGTCACGCGCCGGGCAGGCCGCCGACTACGTATCGCTTGCCGTCGACAGTCATCGGGGTGACGGGTGTCGAGCGCGGCTTGCCCGATTTGCGACCGGGCACCGTCAGGATCACCGGGCCCTTGCCGCCGAAGCCGACGCCGAGTCTGCTGCAGGCCGATCATCACCTTGTTGACGTACCTCAGCCACCACGGCGGCCTGATGCGCTCGCTGTCGGACATGTTTTCGACGCTACGTGATGGGGTCGATGCGGAACACCGGGCAGCGGCCCGCCAACCCCTCGGCCTCGTCAGGTGTGCCGTCGGTGGCATGACCCGAAGTTACTGCGTGTCGAGCACGATGCCGTAGCCGGTCAGCGCGGTGCGCAGGGCGTCGGTTCGTTGCGACGTGGGCAGCGGATCGACGAGCAGGAACCCGCAGCCGAGCGCGCGGGCGCCGCCGTCGGCCTCCTCGCTGTCGCCGACCATCACCGCGTCCTCGGCCGCAACGCCCAGCCGCGTCAACGCGGCTTCAAAGATCGCCGCGTCGGGCTTGACCGCGCCGACTTCGAACGACAGCACGAACTCGTCGACGTCGTCGGCGGCGCCGATCGCCTGGAACGCGGGACGGACGTCGAAAGCGATGTTGGAGACAACCGCGGTCTTGATGCCCCGGCGGTGAAGGCAGTCGAGCACTTCGGCGGTGTCCGGATACGGGGTCCAGGACGCCGGGTCGATCACCCGGTCGTACAGCGCCTCGGCATGGTGGTCGGGCAGCCCGGACTTCCGCAGCACGTGCAGATAGGCCTCGCGGTGCAGATGCGGCTCGAGGTCGCGGTTGACCCAGGCGCGGTACGCCTCCGGGGTCATATCAACTGAGCGACCGGTCGGTGCGGTCAGCCGGCGCATCAGCTCGGCCTGCACGTGGCCGTCGACTTCGCGTTCGTCGACCTGCATGCCTTCGAACCAGCTGTCGTCCTCTTCGAGGCGAAACAGGGTGCCGGAGTAGTCGAACAGCACCGCGCGCACCAGCACAGGTGAAATCCTGTCACGGTCATGACGTGTGGAATGGGAACACCGGCTACTCCCCCGTGGAGACCGGAGCCAGCTTGGCGAACCTGGACAAGTTCATCGAAGGCTTCGCGCAGAGATCGCAGGTTGGAGCTGACTCACTGGATCGTCAAGCCCGCGATCGCCGAGGCGCTGTCGAGATCTCCGAGCCTGGTCCTGTCCTGTGCGAGGTGGATGTCACAATGGGCACCATCAACTTGGTGAAACGCTCCTGTATGGCGGCTTCGCGGACCTGAGCAAGCAGGTCGAAGCCTGGCATCACGCTCCGGACCGCGCCGATGGACCGGGTCGGTACGTGCAGCACTTCACACAGGCGGAGGCGAAGCTCGACGAGCTACTGGCCGAGTGAGGCACGATGGCGGCGTGGAAGAGCTGAAGGTCACGAACGGCGACATCACCCTTCGAGTCGAGGTCACGGGCGACGGCCAGACCGTGCTGTGAGTGTCGGGCTGGCCGGAGCTCGCGGGCTCATGGCACAACCAGGTCGAGTTCCTGTCGTCGCACGGGTATCGGGTTGCTGCGCTCGACGTGCGTGGGTACGGCGGCAGCTCGGTCCCGACCGAGGTCGAGCGATACACGCTGAAGGAGCTCACGGGCGACATCGCTGCGGTCGCCACCGCGCTCTCCGATGAGCCGATCGTGCTGGTCGGCCACGACTGGGGCGCACCGATCGTGTGGAACACCGCGATCCGTCACCCCGATCGGGTGCGGGCGGTCGCGGGTCTGAGCGTGGCCCATGTCCCGGCGACGGGGATGTCGCTGATCGATGTCTTCGATCAGGTCTACGCCGGTCGGTTCTTTTACAGCCTCTACTTCATCCGTCCGGGCGAGCCCGAGGCCGACTTCGGCGCGGACCTGCGCGGTGCGTTGAAGCGCGTCTACTACGCGCTATCAGGCGACGCGCCGCTCAACTGCTGGCTACCGGACGCGCCGCGTGACGTGGCATTCCTCCCTCTGCTCCCCAACCCGCCCGACGGTCCGCTGAGCTTCATCACCGACGCCGACCTCGACGCGCTTACTGAGAGCCTCGAGCACACCGGCATGATCGGTGCGTTCAACCGCTACCGGGCGTTGGCTCTCGACGCCGCGGCATCGGCTGATATCATCGGCACTTCGGTGACCGAGCCACGCGCTCACGCGAGGAGCGCGATCCGGTGCGGGCGTTTATCCCGGCACCGACGGCTATGCGGACCCGGGCGCGGCGTGCACCGACTTTCGCGGCAGCACGATCGTGCCGGGTGCCGGGCACTGGGTACACCAAGAGAGGCCGGCCGAGACGAACGCGGCGCTGCTCGCGTTTCTCCAGTCGTTGGAGTAACCCGCCCACCGAGTACTCCTCGGGTGCGACTCACCCCAGGGCGGGGTCACCAAGACCGGTAACAGTCATGTCCGCCGGCTGCTGATCGAAGCAGCCTGGCATCACCGAGCACCGTATCGACCGGGCGCCGATCTGAGCCGGCGCTGGCAGGCAGCCTCCCCAGCAGCTCGAGCGCGGGGCCGAGCGGCGAATCAGCGTCTGCACTCTCGCCATACCTACCCCAAAGCCAAACCGGACACAGCCGGACCCGCCCGGCGGCCAGTCGGCTGGACGGTGTGCTGACCGAGTGATGCTGTCGATGTTCAGAGGTATGGCTAAAAATAGCGGTTGCAATCAATCAAAATGGTGTATTCAACAATCAGCACCAACAGCGTGCGGTTGGCGGCGCAACCGATCGCCGAGGGCGGCACCCCCGTCGAGGTGTGGACGCGGTGGCGGCGACACTTTCCGCCACTGAACGTCGACGACTGTCCTGCGCTCGTTCTGGTGGCAGCGCACCCGGACGACGAGACGCTGGGGCTCGGCGCCACCGCGGCGATGCTCAGCGGTCGCGGTGTCACCGTTCAACTGGTCACGGTGACCGACGGTGAGGCGGCGTATCCCGACGACGGACGCGGTCCGAAGGAGCTGGCCAAGGTGCGGCGGGAAGAACTCGTCGCTGCCGCCGTGCGACTCGGCCTGCCGAGGCCGATATTCCTCCGCATACCGGACGGTGAGGTGGCGAGTCATGAGCAGCGTCTGGTCACCAAGCTCGGAGCGGTGCTGGCCGGTTTCGAACGCGGGACGTGGTGTGCGGCGACCTGGCGCGCCGACGGTCATCCCGACCACGAGGCGACCGGACGGGCGGCCGCGGCAGCTGCAAAGACCGCCGACGCGGTGTTCCTCGAATACCCAATATGGATGTGGCACTGGGCAACTCCCGACGATCCTGCGGTGCCCTGGCACCGGGCTCGCCGCCTGCCCCTTACGGCGCTCGGGCAGGAGACGAAGACGGCGGCGCTCCAGTGCTTTTCCAGCCAACTGGAGCCCGGTGACGTGCCGCCGGTGCTGACACCCGAGGTGGTGCAGCGGCAGATCGCGGTGGGGGAGATCGTGTTCGTCTGAACACCTACCACCAGGCCAAGGTGTGAAAACCCGGCAATTTGGCTAACTACCAGGCATGGAACTCGCGAAGGTCGTCGTGGTCGTGCCCGCGCACAACGAGCTGGCGCACCTGCCGCGCTGTCTACGGGCCTTGGCGACGGCCGCGGTCTGCCTGCCGGTTCCGGTGCTGACCGTGGTAGTGCTCGATGCCAGCGACGACGGCAGCGATCGCTTGGTCGAGCAGTTCGGTCCCGACATCCATTTCGTCAGGGTTGACGCGGGCAATGTCGGCGCAGCTCGGGCCGCCGGCTTCGAGTATGCGCGGCCGCTGTGCGACGCCGTTGACCCGGCGCGCACCTGGTATGCGACCACCGACGCCGACAGTCTGGTCCCCGTGGACTGGCTGCTGCGGATGACTGCCTCCGACGCCGACATGGTGCTCGGCGTCGTTCGGGTGCCGACGTGGCGGCACTACCCGGCCGACGTGGCCCGCCGCTACTTACGCGGCTATCGGTCAAAAGGTCCGGGCCACAATCACATTCACGGTGCCAACATGGGCTTCAGGGCGGACGTGTATTGGCAGGTGGGCGGTTTCCGCGCCCTGGAAACCGGTGAGGACGTCGAGCTCGTCGACCGATTCGAAGCGGCGGGGTCTCGTATCCACCGCGATGCCAAGCTGTCGGTGGCGACCTCGGACCGGCGTCACGGCCGTGCACCTGGCGGGTTCGCGCACCACTTGCGCGAGTTGTCGGGTTCGGTGTTCAGGCGGACGGGGGCGGAGCGGACATGATCGGCGGTCTGGTCGGGCGTTGGCTTGCCTCGGGTGAGTTGGACCTCCCGCTGCCGGGGTCGGGTCAGACCGCACAGCGGTGGCATCGGCTGGCCGAACTGACACAAGCCGATGTCGTGGCCGGGCGGCTGGCCGAGGCGCACACCGACGCCGTCGCGATCCTCGCCGAGTTGCGGGGTCCCGATCCCAAGCCCGATCAGCTCTGGGGGGTTTGGGCCGCGGAATCCCGCGACGCGGTAGTGCGAGTCCACGGCGACGGTGACGAGGTGACGCTGGACGGCACCAAGGTGTGGTGTTCGGGTGCGGGCATCTGCACGCATGCGCTGGTGACGGCACGAGTCGACACCGAGCGGGGCGCAGGATCTCGTGGCCTGTTCGCCGTCGACTTGAGTGACCCACATGTGCACCGGCTGCCGAGCAATTGGCGTAACGCCGGGATGGCCGAGTCCGACACCCGCTCGGTCCAGTTCCACGGTGCGCCCGCGGTCGCGGTCGGCGCTCCGGGCGAGTATCTCGACCGGCCGGGATTCTGGCATGGTGCGATAGGGGTCAGCGCCTGCTGGCTTGGCGGGGCGCGCGCCGTCGCGGCCCCGTTGTACGAGCGGGCCGGCCAGGAGTCCGCCGACCCGCACGCCCTGGCACACCTCGGCGCGGTGGACGCCGCGATCACTGCCGCCGAGGCGACGCTGGTATCGGCCGCCAGTCAGGTCGACGCGGATCCACTGGACCGGGCGGGGCGGGCCGAACTGATCGCGCGGCGGACCCGGGCGGTGGTGGAAACAGCCGTCGACGAGGCGATCAACCGCACCGCCCGGGCGCTCGGGCCCGGGCCGCTCTGCCAAGACGCCCGGCATGCCGGGCGGGTCGCCGACCTGACCATCTACGTGCGGCAGAGCCACGCCGAGCGCGACCTTGCCGAGCTCGGACGGCTGGCAGGGCGCAATAGATGACGACACGGCTGCCGGACGGGTACTTCGACCGGATGTACGCGGCATCGGCCGATCCGTGGCAGCTTCAGGAGCGTTGGTACGAGCGACGCAAGTTCGCGATCACGCTGGCACTGCTGCCGCATCCGCGCTACCGGCACGCATTCGAGCCCGGCTGTTCGGTGGGTGTGCTGACCGAGCAGCTCGCTGGTCGATGCGACCACGTGACCGCCACCGACATCGTCCCGGCCGCGCTCGATGCCACCCATCGGCGGCTGAGCCAAGCGGGCGGCCGAAGGCGCGTCACGTTGTTGCGTCGATCGCTCGACGAAGCCTGGCCGTCAACGGATTTCGATCTGGTGGTGTTGTCCGAAGTCGGTTACTACCTGAACGCCTCTGCGCTGCGCGGGATGCTGGATCGTGAACTGCCGCGGCTGACGAACGCCGCGACGGTCGTCGCCGCGCATTGGCGGCATCGAGTGCCGGACTATCCGATGACGGGTGACCACACCAACGACGTCATCGCTGCAACGCCCGGGCTGCATCTGATCGGAGGCTACCGTGACGAGGACGTCGCCATCGACGTGTTCGACACCTCGTCGCCGGCGTCCGTGGCGGCCCGCACCGGTGTTCCCGGCGTCTAGCCGCCTTGAGCTCGAATAGTCTTGCCCGTCAGCACTTCTCGCTCACGCTCATTGTCGGTTAGTTCAGCAGCGCGGGCGAACTCGACGGCGGCCTCGTCGTTGCGGCCGAGCCGGGCCAGCAGCTCGCCGCGGACGCTGGGCAGTAGGTAGGACCCGTCGAGTCCAGTCAGCCCGTCGACGATCTCCAATGCGGCCGCCGGGCCTGAGGCCATCGCCACCGCGACGGCCCGGTTCAGCTCGACGATGGGCGAGGGCGCGACCTGGAGCAGCCCGTCGTACAACGAGACGATCCGGTCCCAGTCGGTGTCGTCGGCCGTCGGCGCGGTGGCATGGCATTCGGCCAGCGCAGCCTGCAGGGCATACGGGCCCCAGCCGCTGCCCCTTCTCTCGACGGCCTGGCCGGCGCGTTCCAGCGCGGCGACCCCGCGCCGAATCTGAGCGCGGTCCCACTTCGTGCGGTCCTGGTCCTCCAGCAGAATCGGTGCGCCTTCGGCATCGGTGCGGGCCCCGAACCGCGACGACTGGAACTCCATCAACGACACCAACCCGTGCACTTCGGGTTCGTCGGGCACCAGGGCCGCCAGCACCCGGCCCAGCCGCAGCGCCTCGCTGCACAGCTCGTCGCGGATCCACCGTTGGCCGAACGATGCGGAGTAGCCCTCGTTGTAGATCAGGTAGATCACCGACAGCACGGCCGACAGCCGCTGCGGATACTCAGATCGCTCCGGCACCTCGAACGGCACGTTGGCCGCGGCCAGCGTCTTCTTCGCCCGGGTGATCCGCGCCGCGATCGTCGGCGTCGACGATAGGAATGCCCGGGCGATCTCTTCGGTGGTGAGTCCGCCGACCACGCGCAGTGTCAGCGCGATCTGTCCTTCGCGGGACAGCACCGGGTGCGTCGAGATGAAGATCAGCCGCAGCACGTCGTCGTCGATGCGGTCGGGATCCCAGGCCGGCTCGTCGATTTGGGTTTCCAGCTCGCGGGCCAGCGTCGCGTACTTGGTGTCGAGGGTGTCCTGGCGGCGCCAGTAGTCGATCGCCTTGCGCTTGGCGACGGTGGTCAGCCATGCCCCCGCGTTGCGCGGCACACCGGTGTCCGGCCACTGCGTCAGCGCGTCGACCAACGCGTCGGGCGCCAGGTCCTCGGCCAGCCCGACGTCGCCGACCGTGCGGGTCAGCGTCGCGACGATCTTGGCGGCCTCCATCCGCCACACCGCATCGACGGTCTGCTGTAGATCGGTGGCGGGCACATGCCTATTGTGCCGAGATGGCCAACCCTCGGGTCGAGGCGCTGCTCGCTCGCGAACGCCGGGTGATCCTCGGCGTTACCGGACCGCCCGGAGCCGGGAAGACAAGATTGGCCGAACTGGTCGCAAGTCATCATTTGATGACGCCGTGCAGCTTCCTATGGACGGTTTCCACCTCGCCGACGCCGAACTCGAGCGGCTGGGGCGACGTGACCGCAAGGGCGCGATTGACACATTCGACGCGTACGGATATCTCGCCGTGCTGCAACGCATTCGCGCGCAGACCGGCGAGGTCGTCTACGCGCCGGCCTTCGACCGCCACATCGAACAGCCGATAGCGGGCAGCATTCCGGTGCCTCCGGACGCGAGGCTGGTGGTCACCGAGGGCAACTATCTGCTCGACGACGACCCGCCGTGGCCGTCGGTGCGCAAGCTGTTGTCGGAGGTCTGGTTCATCGACGTGCCTCGCGAGGAACGCCATCGCCGCCTCGTCGCGCGGCACGTCGAGTTCGGCAAGTCCCCTGAACAGGCCGAGGCGTGGGTGAACACTGTCGACGAACCGAACGCCGAACGCATCGAACGCGTCCGGCACAAGGCCGACCTGGTGGTCACCTCCTAGCGAGAGCAGTGTATTCACATGCGGCGGCTAAGCCTCAACGAGGGTGAGCTGCTCTAGTGAGTAGATCTGGAGCTTGCGGTAGACGTTGCGCAAATGACAAGACACGGTGTTGAGTGAGACGAAGATCATCTCAGCGATGTCGCGGTTGGACAAGCTCTGCGCGGCCAGCTGCGCGACTCGCAGTTAGGTAGGCGTCAACGACTCGACTCCGCTGAGCGCGGGGCGGCGCGGTCGGGCACCAGCGGCCGTCAACTCTTGGCGGATCTAGGACTCGAGACCGCTAGCGCAGCATAGATGAGCTAGGTAGAGGCTGATCGTCAGATGGTGTAGTGCATCAACGCGCTGACCTGCTAGAAGCAGTCCTAGCCACAGCGCAGAATGGGCATGCGCAAGCTAGAGCTTCGCTCGGTGGACTCAAGTGAGGCGATGGCCTGACGGAGTGTGTACAAAGCTTCTTGGCCGCGCTCGGTAATAGCTCGGAGTCTCAGCGCGACACAAAGGGCGATAGGCACTTCATAGCGCTGCGCGAGGCGAATCTCTTCTTGGATAAGCACATTCCCACGTGTTAGGGTCAACGCCAAGGTGGGCGATAACGCCGGCGAGTGATCGCCACGGAAGCGCAGACGGGTTGGCGTCGCCGAACACCTGCAGTGCCTTCTCGGCTGCTTCGAGATCTTGCGCGCTGCCTCGATGTCACGTAATCCCAGATGCAGTCGGCTGCGCGCCAAATAGACGTACGCGTCGACGCCGGGAACATCGACCGGCGGAGGAATCTCCTGAACGCTGTCGAGCACGCTAGCGGCTTCGGTGAGTTCGCGACGTTCGATCATGCAGTTGGCCAACGTCGCCGCCGCGGTTGAGCGTGTGCATGCCATCCCATGCGGTCCAGCGCCATCTGGGCATCGACCGCGGCGTCGGTGACAGCGACCGCGAGCGAGAAGGACGAGCGCCCGAACGAGCGACGCCTCGGCGTACGCCATCGGTGCGCCGCGGTCACGGGCGTCTAGCCACGACGGCGTCGGCGGCCTCGTGAGCCTCGACCAGACGACCCGAATGCAGCAGCGCAAGGATGGCGAAGCTGACGACGGGACTTCGCGAGGTGAGCTCGGCGAGCAGCGCCCGTCCAGCAGGGCGCGGATCGCCAGTATCGGCGCCCGCACCCGCAGGCGGCACCATGAGGCATTCGCGCAAGGCATGAACGGCGAGAACCGCGCGATCGCCGGGCCCGTGCCGTCGGCGGCGCTGAGCGGGCCGTGTTGTTCGGGCGGCAGATGATACTCGGCGCCAAAGGCGGCGGCCTCGAAACGCAAACGCACCTGCGGGTCGCCATCCTCGAACAGAGCGGCGCCACGCCGAAACACCGTTCCGGCGTCCGTGTACAGCCCGAACCGATACAGGGTTTGTCCGAGCGAGAAGAGCGCATCGGCGCGCTGCTCGGGTTCAGGAATATGTTGCAAAGCCTGCGCGAAACGGGCAAACGAGGTGAACTCGCCCGCCGAAGCCTCAGCGAGGCAGAGATCGACAAGTACCTCGGGAGGCGGATCTGCGGAATCCGCGACATCGAGAGCGCGGCGCAGATAGCGCACTGCGGCGGCGGGTGCTCCCTTGCGTGCGGCGCTGCGCGGCCTCGTGCAGAGCCGACACGGACCACGCGTCTCGGGGCGGTCCCGAGAGCAGCAGGTGTTCGGCGACGACCTCGGGCTCAGTTCGGTTGGCGGCCAACAGCTTCGCCGCATACGCGTGAAACGCGATCCGTTTGCGCGGAGCCAACATGTCGTGGATGGTCATCCGGATGATTCGATGAGTGAACATAATAGGGTCCGCGCTGGCCAAAAAGTGGGCGGCGATGAGTTCGTCGGCCGCTGCTCGACCCTCGTCCGGCCGCAGGCCGCGAGCCGGACGGCGTCGGTGAGCGCAGCCTCGTCGCCGAGCACCGACGCGGCTGTCGCAAGGGTATTGCGTTGCGGGATCCAGTCGTGACAGCCGGCGCGTGATCTGACGGTGCAGAGCATCCGGTGAGGTCGCCCCCGAGACTTCGCCAGCACGGAGGGCGTGCGCGACGGCCACCACGAGGTACGGGTTTCCTCCCGTCTCGGCAAGGACTGTTTACGTCAGGTCCGCGTCGACGTCGCGATCGGGAAGCGCATAGGTAAGCAGCGCGTGCACCGCGGTCTCGCTGAGGCTGGCCGGACGGATCGACGGCTCGGCAGACGCATCCGATAGGTGAGCGATCAAGGGTGAGTAGGCGCCAGGATCCCCGTGGCGAATCGCCACCACCACCGCCGCTGGAATGTCGTCGATTCGGTCTGCGAGGTAGGCCAGGTAACGCAGCGAGAATTCATCGGCCCACAGCACGTCATCGACAAGAATCGCCGATCGGCCGCTGTTCGGCGATGTTGACCGTCAACCAGTAGAGACCGTGAATGACACCGAATTCATCAAAGGCTTCTCGGGGCCCGAACACAGGCTCGGCCATCGCGGCAGGGCCGCGCATCAAGTCTTGGCGCGTGTTTCGGTAGTCCGCGCGAACAAGAGTGGGCTCGAGAAGCGTACGGACGACGCTGAACGCGTGATCGTGGGTCAACTCGCTACAGCGTGCCCGCAAGACTGACAGTCCGAGCCCTCGGGCGACAATGGCGCACTCGTCGAGCAGACGGGACTTGCCCACACCGCTGGGTCCCTCGATGACACAGACCTGTCCGTGGCCGCTTCGGGCCGCAACCAGCAACGCCGAAAGCTGCTTCAACTCGGCTTCGCGCTCCAAAGGCTCAGCCAGAACCATTGCGGTCATCCTAAATCCCATCCAGCCCGGATCTAGTTAATCCCATCCACCGAGGATGGGCTCCGCGCACTGCCGCGTGCCTAGGTTCGAGATTATGAGAGAGATCGACGTTCGCAGGCTATCGCGGATACGATGGCCGAATCCGATGAGAGAGATCGCGAGAGCTTACGGCGCGTTTCGAGCGCGATGCCATCCCGCTGCTGGATGTGCTGTACGGAGATGCCCGACGGATGACCCGTAAACGCAGACGACGCCGAGGATCTGGTGCAGGACACGATGCTGAGAGCCTACACGCATTTTCGCTAGTTCCGCGAAGGGACGCACTTCAAGGCATGGTTGATGCGCATCATGCACAACATCTGGATCAACAACTATCGCAAGAGCCTGAGACGACCACGAGGAGCAACTCAGAGACAAGATCACCGATTGCAGCATGCCGCCGCGCAGCGGCATACCTCACTGGGATGCCGATCGGCCGAGGTGGAGGCGCTGGAGAGAGCTGCCGGATGACGAGATCGTCGATAGCGATCGAGGAGCTGCCGGAGAAACTCCGGATGTTGGTATACTACGCCGATGTAGGCGGCTACCGCTACAAGAGAGATCGCGGAGATCATGGACATCCCGCATGGGGACCGTCATGTCCCGGCTACATCCACGCACGCCGGCGACTGCGCATCAAGCTGGCCGATGTGGCTCAGCAGCAGGACTCATCGATTGTTCGTCGGAATCCCGGCCGGATTCAATGATTTTGTCGGCCAGACCGTTTGGGTTCGAGAACAGGAGTTCGTGTCCACCAGGCATCTGCACGAACCGGTAGAGACCCAGCCGACTGGTCATCCTGGGATGCCAACCCCAGTCGCCAGGTGGCAGCGCTATGTCCTCACTGCCAAGCAGATAGCTCCGAGGCGTATCCAGGGTGTAGAACTTCTTGAGATCAAGCGGTTCGATGATCTGCTGATAGGGCTAGAGGTGACAGCTGCTCGTAAGGACCGGGCGTAGCTCGAGATCGGCGTCGTTGAGGAACGACTCACGCCAGATCGGGAACGGCAGCATGACGCTGTTGTCCGATGAGTCTGCGGCCAGGGCGCTGATACAGATCGCGAAAGTGCGGGGGTACAGCGTCATTGACGCTCTCACCGTCGTTGAGCACGAACGCGCTCGAGAACACAAGACGCCGGACGCGATCAGGGATCGCTTCCACCACCTTGCAGATGATCGTGCCGCCGTAGCTGTGTCCAACCAACACGATATCGGTCAGAGTTGTGACCGACGATGAAGTCCACAACCGATTGGGTCGACTGCGCGTGGCTGACACTCCTGTCAGCACCCCTGCCGTGCCCGGCCACGGTTGGCGCAAAGGCATTGTGGCCGTGGTATTCTAAGCGTTTGACGACGATGCGTTCCACGCCGATCCGTCGTGCCACGAGCCGTGGATCAGATACGAACGTGGACATGCGGTGACGCTGTCAACCATTGGCGATCAGGTCGGCGGCCCGCTCGGCGACTGCGTACACGGTGGCCGCGGTCGGGGCCGAAGGGATAGAGGGAATCACCGAAGCATCGGCGACCCGAAGACCGCTGATGCCATGGACTCGTAAGTCGGCTGTCGACGACGGAGGTCGGGCGCATCGCCGATCGCGCAGGTTCCGACTGGGTGCCAATACGACCGGAATCTGCTCTTGACGAACCCACGTAATGCCTCGTCGTCCTCGACGGCTAAGCCCGGCGCGAACTCTTCGGCGCGCCAGTCGTTTAAGCGCCGCGGCCTCGCCGATGCGGCGGGCAAGCCTGACGCCGGTGACCATCGTTTGCATGTCGCGTTCGTCACCGAAATAGTTCGGATCGGTGACTAGGGGATCACCCGCCGTCGGCCCCGACAACCGCAGTGTGCCTCGACTGAACGGTTGCATGACCGCGACCGCGAGTGATGTAGCCGTCCGTATACCGATCGGTCCCGAGCAGATTGCCGCCGATGGAGTCGATGAACAGAACCTGCAGATCTGGTGCTGTGTCTGGCCTTTTCACTGGAGACGAGACCGAGCAGCTCGCCGTGGTTGTTGCTGGCGCCGGGATCGGGCGCGCTGGGCGGTATACGAGGTCGACCACCGGGTGGTCGTGCAGATTGGCGCCCACGCCGGGAAGATCCAGCGCAACGTCGATTTCGACTCGCGCAGGTGTGATGCAGGGCCGACGCCGGACAGCATCAACAGCTGCGGCGATCCGATCGTGCCTGCGGCCAGGATGACCTCACCGGCCAGCGCTCGGGAAGTCGATCGCTGCACCGTTGACGCTGTATTCGCCCCAACGCAGCGGCCATGTTCGATCAGCAGGCGATGGACAGTGGCGTCAGCGCCAGTTCGAGGTTCGTGCGTCGCTAAAGCCGGGTTGAGGTAGGCGTCGGCCGCGCTCTGCCTGTTGCCATCGACGATGTTCAGGTCTACCGGGCCGAATCCCACGTCGCTCCGCCGCTGATGTCGGCGCCGAGGATGCCCGCACTCCAAAGCGGCGGAAGGCAGGCGTCGAAGAGCTCGCCGGGGGGATCAGCCGGTCCCACCACGAGTGGTCGTCGACACCCCGCAACGCGGGGTCCCCGGCACGAGACGATTCGCTTCGCTTGAATACGGCAGCAGGCGGTCGAATTCCAGTCCTTCGCGCCCGCCTGCTCCCACGCGTCGTAACTGGCCCGATGTCCCCGCGCGAACAGCATTCCGTTGATGGCGGATGAGCCTCCGACACCGCGCCGCGTGCAGTGCGGGCGCTGTTCCGGTTGCCGACTGGACAGCGGTTGGCCCTCCCCAGTTCCAGCGGTGTCGACGAGCGTCGGCCAGCCGCCGGCACGGCGATTTCCGGCAACGGCGTCGACGCTCCCGCCTCCAGAACGAGGACCCGTGCCTGTGCCTTCGGTGAGCCGAGCGGCAATAACGAACCGGCGGTGCCGGCGCGACGAGAGAAGTGTATGTGTAGAGTCGTTGTCTGCATGGCTCCGTGAACAGCTATGCACGACGGATTTATTCTGTTGGTTGCTCACCCTCCAGGTGAACGTGCGAGTCTGCGGGCGACACGCCGGGAATTCGTACGAGCTTGCGCACTCTCGCGGGAGAACTCAGCCGACCGCGCGGCCTGCGCCCTCCCAGAACTGCGCGCGTACGGCCTTCTTGTCGGGCTTGCCCAGCGCGGTGACCGGCACCGAGTCGACGACGATCACCTGCTTGGGCGACTGCACCGAACCCTTGCGCTCCTTGACCGCCGCCTGGATCTCGGACGTCATTTTCGCCACTGCGTCGTCGTCACTGGGCACGTCTGGCCGCAGCACGATTACCGCGGTCACCGCCTCGCCCCATTTCTCGTCCGGCGTACCGATGACGCAGACCTGCGCGACCGACGGATGTTCGGCGACAACGTCTTCCACCTCACGGGGGAATACGTTGAACCCGCCGGTGACGATCATGTCCTTGGTCCGGTCGACGATGTACCAGAACCCGTCCTCGTCCTCGCGCGCCAGGTCGCCGGTGTGCATCCAGCCGTCGCGGAACGTCTCGGCCGTCGCCTCCGGAAGGTTCCAGTAGCCCCCGGACAGCAGTGGCCCGCTGACGCAGATTTCGCCGACTTCGCCCTGCGGCACCGGCTTGCCGTCCTCACCGAGCAGCGCGGTCCGGCAGAACAGCGTCGGCCGACCGCACGATGTCAGCCGCTTCCCGTCGTGATCGCCCTTGGCCAGATAAGTGATCACCATCGGCGCCTCGGACTGCCCGTAGTACTGCGCGAAGATCGGGCCGAACCGCCGGATCGCCTCGGCCAGGCGCACCGGGTTCATCGCGGATGCGCCGTAGTACACCGTCTCCAGCGACGACAGGTCGCGGGTGTGTGAATCGGGATGGTCCATCAGCGCGTAGATCATCGACGGAACCAGCATCGTCGCCGTGATGCGCTGTTCCTCAATCGTTTTCAGCACCTCGGCCGGATCGAACTTGGACAGCACGACCATCTCGCCGCCCTTGACGATCGTCGGCACGAAGAACGCCGCACCCGCATGCGACAGCGGCGTACACATCAGGAACTTCGGATGCTCAGGCCACTCCCACTCGGCGAGCTGGATCGTCGTCATCGTGGTGATCGAACTGAACCGTGCCGATCACGCCTTTGGGCTTGCCCGTGGTCCCGCCGGTGTACGCCATGCCGCCGATGTGATCCGGCGGAAGATCCGCCGCCACCAACGGCTGCGGCGAGTACTTCGCGGCCTCTGCGGTCAGGTCGGTGGCCACGACCGCGAGCTCGTCGGGCACCGGGCCGATCGTCAGGATCTGCTTGAGCGAGGGCACCTTCTCCAACAACCCCAGCGCCCGTTCGACGAACATCGGGTTCGGGTCGATGATCAGCGAGGTGATCCCGGCGTCGGACAGCGCATACGCATGGTCGTCCAATGACCCGAGGGGGTGTAGTGCGGTGCGGCGGTAACCCTGGGTCTGGCCGGCGCCGATGATCATCAGCACCTCGGGGCGGTTGAGCGAGAGCAGGCCGACGGCGCTGCCGGTGCCTGCGCCGAGCGCCTCGAACGCCTGGATGTACTGGCTGATGCGGTCGGCCAGCTGGCCGCCGGTCAGGGTGGTGTCGCCGAGGAACAGCACGGGCTTGTCTTTGTTCCGCTTGAGTGCCCCGACCGTGAGGTGGCCGGAGTGCAGGGGATGGCGCAGCAGATCCGTCATGGAGACCAGACTAGAACGTGTTACAGAACTGATCCCCGGGTATCCGCCGAAGCGCATACCCGGGGACCCTCGATGTCACCGGCCCGCGGCTTTCCTGGCCTGCTCGGCTGCCTTCTCGGCGAGGTCGGCCCGCCACTGGATCTCCTTCTCGATCCACGGATTGTCCTGCGGGAACTCCTCGGTTTCCGACACCCGGCGCACCTCGAGCTTGACGCCCTTGCCCAGCGGCACCTTCTTCGCCCACTGCTTGGCCTCTTCCTTCGACGACACGTCGAGAATCCAGAACCCGTTGAACAGTTCCTTGGCCTCCGTGTACGGGCCATCGGTGACCACGGGCGGATCGGAGTTGAAATCGACGACGAAGCCCTCGTCGGGTCCGGTCAGACCCTCGCCGGCCAGCATCACGCCGGCCTTGATGAGCTCTTCGTTGAAGCGGCCCATCGCCTCGATGATCTCGTTGAAGTCGATGTTGGCTTCCTCCATGGCCGCCTCGGCTTCGGGGGTGGACCGCATGATCAGCATGTAGCGCGACATTGTGTGTCTCCTTCTGTGTTGTGGAAGGGGCGCGTCCATCGTGCCCTCGTTGACACGTCGAACGGCAACCCCGCGAAATCGACACGGGCCGGAAAAAGTTTGAAGAAAACTTCTGGCGTGGTGAAAACCCGGGTCAGGGGCGTCCGTGGAAGGCGATGAAGCTGCAGTCCTGCTTCGAGACGGCCTGACCTCGGGTGCAGTATGGGGGCGTGACGCCGTCGCTGGACGACCTTCTCGATCGCCTGCACGTCGTCGCCCTTCCGATGCGGGTGAAGTTCCGCGGCATCACCGTTCGCGAGCTGGCGCTGATCGACGGCCCGGCGGGTTGGGGCGAGTTCGGCGCTTTCCTTGAATACGGCCCGGCCGAGGCGGCGGCATGGCTGGCCGCGGGCATCGAAGCCGCCTACACGCCGGCGCCCGCGACGCACCGCAACCGGATCCCGATCAACGCGACGGTGCCCGCCGTCGCGGCCACACAGGTGCCCGAGGTGCTGGCCCGCTTCCCGGGCGCCCGCACCGCCAAGGTGAAGGTCGCCGAGCCGGACCAGACGCTCGCCGACGACGTCGCCCGCGTCAACGCCGTCCGTGAACACGTACCGACGGTGCGGGTGGACGCCAACGGCGGCTGGAGCGTCGCGGCGGCCGTGGAGGCGGCGCGGGCGTTGACCGCCGACGGGCCGCTGGAATACCTGGAGCAGCCCTGCGCGACGGTGCCCGAACTTGCCGAGCTGCGTCTACTCGTCGACGTGCCGATCGCCGCCGACGAAAGCATCCGCAAGGCCGAGGACCCGTTGCACGTGGTCCGATCGGGGGCCGCAGACGTCGCCGTGCTGAAGGTTGCGCCGCTGGGCGGGGTCGCCAGGCTGCTCGACATCGCCGACCAGATCGACGTCCCCGTCGTGGTGTCCAGCGCGCTGGACTCGGCGGTCGGCATCGGCCGGGGCCTGCTCGCCGCCGGGGCGCTGCCCGAGCTGCGGCACGCCTGCGGGCTGGGCACCGGCGGGCTGTTCGTCGAGGACGTGGTCGAACCGGTGACGCCGGTCGACGGATATCTGCCCGTCGCGGCGGTGGCTCCGGATATGGCCCGGCTGCAGGCGCTGGCCGCGCCGCCCGAGCGTCGGACGTGGTGGATCGACCGCATCAAGGCCTGCTATCCGTCAGGCCGCACAGACCTCTTCACCGACTAGCAGGAGCGGCCACAGCGCCGTCGTCGTGCCGAACGCCGCCAGATCAGAACCCGCGGGCATGCGAGTCTCCAGCTGGGTTTCGATCCGCGCGACGTCGTCGGCGTTGAAGAACGTCCACACGATGCCGATGAGTAGGTAGGGAATCGCGAGCCACATCGCGATTTCGATCATCGCTTCGACGCTCACCGTTCGGCTGAGCATCCGTCGCAGTCGAGTCAGCACGGTTCACACCAAGCTGCTGTGCGCACGGACCCGCCTCCGCACGTCGGCCAGGACAACGTAACTGCCGCCCTGGCGGATGAAGACCGGCAGGAACCGGTTGACGAAAGCCACCAGAAGGAACAGCCATTCGAAGCGGCGCTGCTTGCCGTTGCTCCACCGAACACCCAGCGCTTCCCGGAAGACCGGGGCGAGGAAGCCGATAGTGAGGAACTTCAGCAGCGGCCGAAACGGCAGCCCCAGCATCGGATTGATCATCCGCAGGTCGATCAGGTCGAGCAGGTAGTCGCGGACGGGATCGTCGATGACGACACGCTGGCAGGCGGCATCCCAGTACGCGTCGAACTCGGTACGGGTAGCCGGCCATTGGTCGTCGGTTACCTGCAGGGTGGTCCCCAAGGGCCACGCGGAACGGTAGAACTGCTCGGCCTGCTCGGCGGTCATCTCGCCACGGAGCAACTTGTAACTATCTTCCAAGCCGACGAAAAGGCACGCCGCCACCCACATCTGCAGCTCTCGGTCGAACGCGTTGTACTGCACCGGGCTTTCGGGAGAAGAGATCACGTGGCGGTGCGCGCCGTCGACCGCCGCTCGGAAAGCCGCGCGATCTTCATCCGATCCGAACACCGCCACGGCCAGGTACTGAGACGTCGTCCGAAGACGCTTCCATGGGTGTTTCAGGACGTTCCCGGAATCGACCTTGCTTTCGACGACGCCGTAACCGACTTCGGGCCGTGCCAACTGCATGACCACATTGGCCGCGGCGGCTGCGAACGACCAGAAGTCCATCGCCTCGGCCGCACTGACCTCGGCGCCCGGATCCCAGCGGGCGGTGCGTCTCTTGGCCGAAATACGGGTATCGGTCATGTCATACACACGTTTGAGAACAACAGCACCGGCCAGCCCACGATGGATCCGAGGAACGACACCGCGCGGTCGACGCCGGACAGGCCGCTGAGGTGGGCGGTATGGGTGGACGACCAGACCACCCCCACCACCAGGTACGGGATGCCGACGAGGATGGCCGTCCCGATCCACTCGGCGATCGTCATCTCGAAGCTCAGAATCTTGCGCACTGCGGTGAGCACCGCGCCTATGTTAATGATCATTCCGCCCTGGACAGGGCGTTTAGCCACATGACCACAATTTGTCCTGATTTGTGGGGTCCATGGCGTAGACGACATGGGCGTTGGTGGCCAACACTGGGACCGTGACGCGATCGGTGGTGATCCTCGGGTATCCCGGCGTCCAGGCGCTGGATATGGTCGGGCCGTTCGACGTGTTCACCGGCGCAACGCTGAACCTGGCCGCGCACGGCCGATCGGGGGACGGCTACGACGTCACGATCGCGTCCGCCGGCGGTGAGCCGGTCACCACGGGCACCGGGCTTGTGCTCGTCGCTCAACCACTGCCTGACCCGCACGGGCCCATCGACACCGTGGTGCTTCCCGGCGGCTTCGGCCTCGACGAGGCGCGGCAGAATCCCGAGGTTGTCGACTGGGTCAAGGCCGTCGCCGGTACTGCCCGACGAATCGTCAGCGTCTGCACCGGTGCGTTCTTGGCCGCGCAGGCGGGCCTTCTGGACGGCTGCAGGGCAACCACACACTGGGCGTTCGCAGCTCAGCTGGCCCGCGAGTTCCCCTCTGTCGCAGTTGATCCCGAGCCGATCTATGTGCAAAGTTCGCCGACGGTGTGGACCGCGGCCGGCGTCACCGCAGGCATCGACCTGGCGCTGTCACTGGTTGAGGACGACCACGGCACCGACGTCGCGCAGACGGTCGCGCGCTACCTGGTGTTGTATCTGCGGCGGCCTGGCGGGCAGAGCCAGTTCGCCGCGCCGGTGTGGATGCCCCGCGCGAAGCGCGCGACCGTCCGCAATGTCCAGGAGTCTATCGAGGCCGAACCCGGTGCCGCGCACAGCATCTCCGAGTTGGCCCGCCGCGCCGCGATGAGCCCGCGGCATTTCACCCGGGTGTTCACCGACGAGGTCGGCGAGGCGCCCGGCGCATACGTCGAACGCATCCGCACCGAGGCAGCGCGCCGACAATTGGAGGAGACCGACGAAACCGTCACCGTGATCGCCACCCGCTGCGGCTTCGGCACCGCAGAAACCATGCGCCGCAACTTTATTCGACGAATGGGTATTTCGCCCGACCAGTACCGCAAGACCTTCGCCTGAAGGAGAAAATCATGCAGATCGCCATCATGTTGTACCCCGGCTTCACCGCGCTCGACTTCATCGGACCCTACGAAAGCCTGCGCTGGCTGCCCGACGCCGAAGTGCGTTTCGTCTGGCACGAGCCGGGCCCGATCACGGCCGACTCCGGCGTGCTCGTCGTCGGGGCAACGCATTCGTTCGCCGAAACACCCTCTCCCGATGTCATTCTGGTGCCCGGCGGTTTCTCGACGATGGAGCATGCTCGCGACGAGAAGGTGCTCGACTGGCTGCGCCGGGCGCATGAGACCGCGACGTGGACAGCGTCGGTGTGCTCCGGCGCGGTGATCCTCGCCGCGGCCGGGCTGCTGGAAGGCAAGCGCGCCACGTCACACTGGGCGGCGCTTTCCGCGCTGAAGGCGTTGGGTGTCAAGCCGGTCAGCGACGAGCGGATCGTGCACGAGGGCAACATCGTGACATGCGCAGGCGTGTCGGCGGGCATCGATCTCGGGTTGTGGCTAGCGGGCAAGATCGGCGGCGAGGGCCGCGCCAAGGCCATCCAGCTGTCCATGGAGTACGACCCGCAGCCGCCATTCGACTCCGGCCATATGTCGAAGGCCTCGGCGGCGACCAAGGCGACCGCCACCGCACTGATGTCGAAGGACCTCGTCAAGCCCAAGCAGCTGAAGGCCGCTACGGGACTGTTGTGGGACCACGCGATCGAGCGGGCCCGCACCAGGCGGCGTCGTGGCCGCCGCAGCGATTTGGGCGTGATTTCCAGCGCTGGGCGCAACTAATCACGCCGAAATCGCTCGCGTAGCGTCGTCGGGGTGAATCTGGCCTACGACGACCGCGGCTCGGGCGAGCCGGTGCTGTTCATCGCTGGCAGAGGCGGCGCAGGTCGCACCTGGCATCTGCATCAGGTGCCCGCATTCCTGGCGGCCGGCTACCGGGCGATCACCTTCGACAATCGCGGGATCGGCGCAACCGAGCAGGCCGACGGGTTCGGCGTCGAGCAGATGGTCGCCGACACCGCCGCGCTGATCGAGAAGCTCGACGCCTCGCCTGCCCGCATCGTGGCGGTGTCGATGGGCGCATTCATCGCCCAGGAGCTGATGCTGACCCGCCCGGAGCTGGTCCGCTCGGCGGTGTTGCTGGCCACCCGAGGCCGCCACGACCGCACCCGCGACTTCTTCCGCACCGCCGAACGCGAACTGGCCGAGTCCGGCGTCGAGCTGCCGGCCGCATACGACGCGAAAATCCGTCTGCTGGAGAGCTTTTCGCCGAAGACGCTCAATGACGACGTCGTGGTGCGCGACTGGATCGAGATGTTCAAAATGTGGCCGACCAAGCCGACGCCCGGCCTGCGGGCACAGCTGGACATCGGCCCGCAGAACAACCGGCTGCCCGCTTACCGAAGTATTACGGCGCCGGTGCTAGTCATTGGGTTCGGCGACGACGTCGTGCTCCCGCCGCATCTGGCCCGCGAGGTCGCCGAGGCGCTGCCGAACGGCCGCTACCGGGAGATTCCCGAGGCCGGCCATCTGGGCTTCATCGAAAAGCCGCAGGTGGTGAACGCGGCGGCCCTGGAATTCTTCGCCGATAGTCTGTAGTGGTGAACCCATCGACGGCACAGGCCCGTGTCGTCGTCGACGAACTGATTCGCGGCGGCGTCCGCGACGTTGTGCTGTGCCCAGGATCGCGGAACGCGCCGCTGGCCTTCGCGCTGCATGACGCCGACCGCGCTGGCCGGATCCGGCTGCACGTCCGCATCGACGAGCGCACCGCCGGCTACTTGGCGATCGGCCTGGCGGTGGCCGCTGGAGCGCCGGTCTGTGTGGCGATGACGTCGGGCACCGCGGTGGCCAACCTTGGGCCCGCGGTGGTGGAAGCCAACTACGCGCGGGTGCCGCTGATTGTGCTGTCGGCCAACCGGCCCTACGAGCTGTTGGGCACCGGCGCGAACCAGACGATGGAGCAGCTGGGTTACTTCGGCACGCAGGTGCGGGACAACATCAGCCTCGGGCTTGCCGAAGACACCTCCGAGCGGATGGACTCACTCAACGCTCAGTGGCGGTCGGCGACGTGCCGAGTGTTGGTGGCGGCCACGGGTTCCCGCACCGCGAACGCCGGGCCGGTGCAGTTCGACATCCCGCTGCGCGAGCCGCTGGTCCCTGATCGCACTGCGTCCGATTCCTCAAAGCCCTACGTGCCGCAGGGCCGGCCGGGCGGCAAGCCGTGGACGCATACCCCGCCGGTGACGTTCGACCAGCCGCTGGACATCGACCTGACGCCGGACACGATCGTCATCGCGGGACACGGCGCGGGCGCACACCCGAACCTGGCGGCGCTTCCGACGGTCGCCGAGCCGACCGCCCCGCCCGCCGAGAATCCGCTGCATCCGATGGCGCTGCCGCTCCTGCGCCCGCAGCAGGTCATCATGCTGGGCCGCCCGACACTGCACCGTCCGGTGTCGTCCCTGCTGGCCGACCCGTCGGTGCCGGTGTATGCGCTGACCACCGGCCCGCGCTGGCCCGACGTGTCCGGGAACTCGCAGGCCACCGGCACCCGCGCGGTGACAACAGGCGAACCGAATCCGGCCTGGCTGCGGCGCTGCGCTGCGCTGAACCAGCAGGCCAACGACGCGGTGCGCGGCCAGCTGAAGGCTCATCCGCTGACGACCGGGCTGCACGTCGCGGCGGCGGTGGCCGACGGCCTGCGCGATGGCGACCAGTTGGTACTGGGCGCGTCGAACCCAGTCCGCGATGCCGCGCTGGTCGGCCTCAACCCGCATGGCATCAAGGTGCGGTCGAATCGCGGTGTCGCGGGTATCGACGGCACGGTGTCCACGGCGATCGGCGCGGCGCTGGCGCACGAACGAACGGGCAGCCGGAGCCGCGAAGGCGGCGACGTCATTCCTCGCACGATCGCGCTGATCGGCGATCTGACATTCGTGCACGACAGTTCGGGCCTGCTGATCGGGCCGACCGAGCCGACGCCGCGGCACCTGACGATCGTGGTGTCGAACGACAACGGCGGCGGCATCTTCGAGCTGCTCGAGCAGGGCGATCCGCGGTTCTCCGACGTGTCGTCGCGGATCTTCGGCACCCCGCACGATGTGGACGTCGGGGCGCTGTGCCGGGCGTATCACGTGGAGAGTCGGCAGATGGAGGTCGACGATCTCGCCGCCGCGCTGAACGAGCCATTCGAAGGCATGCGGGTGCTGGAGGTGAAGGCCGACCGGTCGTCGCTGCGGGCGCTGCACGCGTCGATCAAGGCGGCCCTGTGATCGCGCGGGTTATGCGGTTGGTGCGCAGCGTGATTCCGCAGCTGTACGGAGAACCCGGCGAGACCCGCACCCAACGCACATTCCGCCGGGCCCGGATCGGTGTCGTCATCGCGGCGTGCCTGGTGACGTTGCAGTCGCTGTTGTTGGTGCTGGGCGCGTGGCGCAACGACCGGCAGATCGAACGAAACATGGGGGTGGCGGCCGCCGAGGTGCTCAGCGCTGGGCCGCGGCGCTCGACGATCGAGTTCGTCACGCCCGACCGCGTCACCTACCGGCCCGAGCTCGGCGTGCTGTATCCATCCGAATTGGACACGGGCATGCGGATTTACGTCGAATACGACAAGAACAATCCCGACCTCGTGCGGGTGCAGCACCGCAATGCGGCGTTGGCGATCATCCCGGCCGGCTCGATCGCCCTGGTCGGCTGGTTGGTCGCGGGCGCGGCGTTGATGGGGTTGGCGTTCTTCGAGAGGCGGTTGGAGCGTCAGGTGGACGACGACATCAGCTTGTCCAGCCAGTCGTCGTAATAGATATCGACCTTCTCCTCGTTGCCGAGGTCGTAAACCGTTGGGGTGCCGCTGTCTATCGGATCCACTTCGATCAAGTAACTGAAGTTGTCATCCGCCATCTCTTCGATGTCCACGTTCGTCGCGTCGTCACCGCCGCCGATCTTGCGCGCGACGTCCGTCGGCATGCCGGCCTTCGTCGCCATCTCTTCCATTTCCTCGTCGGTGGGTCCCGGGCCACCCGGATTCTGGTTGGCCCATAGCTCCTGGACGAAGCGTTGGAATTCCGGACCCGAGGCCACATTCGGCTCCTCGGTCGCCTCCGCCGGTCCGACGGCTAGGAACAACGCGTTGGCGACCCGCGCCGAATAGCCGTCATCGTCGTCCGGATCATCCATGAATGTCAGCGGGCGGTAGGTCACTGCAAGCTGGCCGAGGTTGATGTAGTGGCCGATTTCATCGCCGAAGCCGTCCTGTAGCTCGGCACAGTGATTGCATTGCGGCTCAGTGAATATCTCGATCTGCACCGGAGCGTCGGGGAAGCCGGCGAGGATGCCGGAGCCGTCCTCACTGAGTGCCAACGGCGGCTGCGTCGGATCTTGCCTTGCGGTGCCGGTGACCTGGTTGGTGCAGCCGACAGTGGATATGAGCAGAGCCGCCGTCAACGCCACGACGGCGGGGGAAATTCGCATGTCAACCGCCCTTCCTTGGTGCGCAGAATACCCGCATGGAGATCGGGACGCTTGTGCCTGTCGGCACGAGAACTTTGCGTGTCGTATCCCCGGATGCAACCTTGCCGACAGCCGTTGATGACACGATTTTGGTGTGCGGGTTGCGATCGTCGCAGAGTCCTTCCTCCCGAATGTCAACGGCGTCAGCAACTCGGTGCTTCGGGTGATCGAGCACCTCCGCCACAACGGCCACGAAGTCCTCGTTGTCGCCCCCGACACACCGCGCGGCCAGCCGCCTGCGGATCGGATCCACGACGGTGTCCGTGTGCATCGGGTGCCATCGCGGATGTTCCCGAAGATCACCTCGCTGCCTCTCGGTGTGCCACGCCCCCGAATGGTTGGCGTGCTACGGGGATTCGACCCCGACGTCGTCCACCTTGCGTCGCCGGCCCTGCTCGGCTACGGCGGGCTACACGTCGCGCGCTACCTCGGCGTGCCGACCATCGCGGTATTCCAAACCGACGTCGCGGCTTTCGCGGCCAGTTACGGTATCGGTGTCGCGTCACGCGCCGCCTGGGCGTGGACCCGCCACCTGCACAGCCGCGCGGACCGTACGTTGGCACCGTCGACAGCTGCGATGGAAAACCTTGCCGCCCATCGCATCCCGCGGGTCTACAAGTGGGCGCGGGGCGTTGACATCACCGGCTTCGCGCCCTCGGCACGCGACGAGGAGTTGCGCAGGCGGTGGTCACCGAACGGCAAGCCGGTGGTCGGCTTCGTCGGCCGGCTCGCCCCCGAGAAGCATGTCGAACGCCTCGCTGTGCTGGCGCGGCGTGACGACCTGCGGCTGGTCGTCGTCGGCGACGGTGTGAACCGGGACAAGCTCGAATCCGCCCTGCCGACCGCTGTTTTCACCGGAGCGCTCTACGGCCAGGAGCTCGCCACCGCCTACGCCAGCATGGATGTCTTCGTCCATCCCGGCGAGCACGAAACCTTCTGCCAGGCCGTGCAGGAGGCGATGGCGTCGGGCCTGCCGGTCATCGCCCCCAACG
Organism: uncultured Actinomycetota bacterium; assembly: GCA_963800125.1. Classification (GTDB taxonomy): domain Bacteria; phylum Actinomycetota; class Actinomycetes; order Mycobacteriales; family Mycobacteriaceae; genus Mycobacterium. The sequence continues at coordinate 121,897 of CAWDAC010000038.1, forward strand.
CCGGTGGACCGCGTGATCTGGTGGCGCCGTACCGGACCGGGCAGCTGCTCGAGGTCGCCGAGTTCGAGGCCCGGCTGCCGGAGGCCGTCGACCACCTGATCGCCGAACGTCAGCGCTACTCGCTGGCCGCGCGGCGCAGCGTGCTCGACCGCACCTGGCCGGCGATCTGCGACCAGCTGCTCGAGCACTACGAGGCCGTACAGGGTGTGCGCCGCCTCAAGGCCGCTTGATCAGCCCTGCGCCAGAACCGAGACCGGCTGCCACTCTTCCCAGGTCTTGAGCCGGTTCTCGTAGTCGGCCTTGGCCAGCTGCAGCGGAAGCTCGCCGAAGAACACCCGCAGCGGCGGCTCGGGGGCGTCGACGATCTTCAAAATCGCCGCCGCCGACGCTTTCGGATCGCCCGGCTGTGCGACGCGCTGGGCGCGGACCCGTTCGGCCTCCTCGTGCGCCTCCTTGTAGTCCGGCAACGGGGTGGAGCGTTTGGACGACGACCCCGCCCAGTCCGTGGAGAAGCCGCCCGGCTCGATCAGCGTGACGTGAACGTTGAACGGAGCGACCTCCTGCGCCAGCGCCTGGGAGAACCCCTCGAGCGCCCACTTCGACGCGTGGTAGATGCCGACGTTCTGGAACGCCGTGATGCCGCCGATCGACGACACCTGGATGATGTGCCCGCTGCGCTGGGCGCGCAGGTAGGGAAGCGCGGCCTGGGTGACCCACAGCGCGCCGAACACGTTGGTCTCGATCTGGTCGCGCGCCTCCTGCTCGGACAGCTCCTCGATGAAGCCGAAGTGCCCGTAGCCTGCGTTGTTGACCACGATGTCCAGCCGGCCGAAGTGGTCGTGGGCCCGCTTGACCGCGGCGAAGTCCGCGTCGCGGTCGGTCACGTCGAGCTGGATCGGCAGCAGCGCGTCGCCGTATTTCTCGGACAGGTCGACCAAGGTCGCGGTGTCGCGTGCGGTGGCGGCGACCTTGTCGCCACGCGCCAGGGCCGCGATCGCCCATTCCCGACCGAATCCGCGCGACGTGCCCGTGATGAACCAAACTTTGCTTGTCACTTCTCGAACCTTTCGTACCTTCTGTTGGCTTGTCACTGCGGTTAAGCCATGGAGGTGGGTTACCCATTCCCGGTTTAGGGAACTTCACAGGTACCGTCGCGGGCGTGAGCAGGGCGTCGCTGGACAAAGACCCGCGCGAAGTGGCGTCGATGTTCGACGCCGTCGCCCGGCGCTACGACCTGACCAACACCGTGCTGTCGCTCGGGCAGGACCGGTTCTGGCGGCGCGCCACCCGCTCGGCGCTGCGCATCGGTCCGGGCGAAAAAGTGCTCGATCTGGCGGCGGGCACTGCCGTGTCGACGGTGGAGCTGGCGGTGTCCGGTGCGTGGTGCGTGGCGGCGGACTTCTCGGTCGGCATGCTGGCCGCCGGGGCGGGCCGTCACGTGCCGAAGGTCGCCGGCGACGCGACGCGGTTGCCCTTCGCCGATGGGGTGTTCGACGCGGTGACGATCAGCTTCGGGCTGCGAAACGTCGTCGACCACGCCGCTGGGCTGCGTGAGATGGCGCGGGTGACGCGGCCGGGTGGGCGGCTGGTGGTGTGCGAGTTCTCGACACCGACCAACCCGCTGTTCGCCACGGCCTACAAGGAGTACTTGATGCAGGCGCTGCCGCGGATTGCGCGTGCGGTGTCGTCGAACCCCGACGCGTATGTGTATCTGGCGGAGTCGATTCGGGCCTGGCCCGACCAAGCCGAACTCGCGCACCGGATTGCCGATGCGGGCTGGTCGGCGGTGCGCTGGCGCAACCTGAGCGGAGGGATCGTCGCGCTGCACGCCGCGACGAAGCCCCTGCGCTAGCCCGCATCAAGGCGACGCGTTGGCCTGTAGCGAGCCGATGCAATTCTTCAAGGGCCGCAATAGCTTCGGTTGGGTTCACGCTATGGCGCACGAGTCGGCTGCCGGAAAGGACGATCCGGTGAGCCTTCACGCCGCGACCACATCGGCTTCGGGATCGGGTCGTAGGAACCGTCTATGGACGACAAATCAGCACCGCATAGCTCCCGCCCCGGCGCGGGTGTGCGTGATCGTCGGCGCTGGGTAGCCGGCGCGGCTTACGGTTCGTCGCACCGCGTCGCCGACGGCGGCAATATGCTCGGCGAGAACCAATGCGATTACACAGCCCCCGAACCCGCCGCCGGTCATCCGCGCTCCCAACGCACCAGCCCGAACGGCGGTGTCAGCGATTACATCGATGTTCTGGGTGGTGATCTCGAAGTCATCGCGCATCGACGCATGTGACGCGCTTAGAATACGGCCGGCCTTCTCAAAGTCGCAATCACTCAGTGCGGCAACGAAATCGAGCACACGCTGGTTTTCGGCGAGGACGTGACGAGCGCGACGCGCGTTGACCGGGTCGGTCACCGCGTCGAGGACTGTCAGCCCGCGATCCTGCACATCGCGTAGCGTGGCGACGCCCAGATTGGTTGCCGCTCGTTCGCAGGATGCACGTCGCGCCGCATACTCGCCGCCTGCGTGGCGGTGCCGCGCATGCGAGTCGATCAGCAGCAGGGCGACACCGGAGGCGTCCGGATCGAACGACACCGGCAGCATGGAGACCTCCCGGAAGTCGATCAGCACCGCCTTCAGTGGCTCGCCGAATAGGCTAACTAGCTGGTCTAGCAAACCCGTTGGCGCGCCGACGTATTCGTTTTCAGCGGCTCGGGCGATCCGGGCCTGCTCAACGCGGTCGATGTCGGCGCTGGTGGCTTCCACGATCGCGCCGAGAACCGCGCATTCCAGCGCCGCCGACGATGCCAGGCCCGACCCGATTTCGACGCCGCTCGCGATCGACATGTCGCCCCCGACGACGCGTTGGCCTGCGCGTCGCAGCGCCCAGACGACGCCGGCGACGTAGGCGGCCCAGCCCGTCACGCCGCCCGGGGCGGTGTCGAGCGGGATCTGGACCAGGCCGGGTTCGGCATCGCTGCGCACGCTGATGGCGTCGGCGTTGCTCGGTGCGAATGTCACGACGGTGCGGTCGTTCAGCGCAATCGGCAGCGCGAAACCCAGGTTGTAGTCGGTGTGTTCGCCGATCAGGTTGATGCGTCCCGGCGCAGCATATCTGATCACGTCAGAGCTCCCGCAGGCGCTGGGCGACGCTTTCCGGCGACACGTCGTTGAGGAACACGTCCATCGCCGACTCGGAGGCGGCCAGATACTTCAGCTTGTCGGCCGTACGCCGGATCGACATCAACTCGACGTGGAAGTAGCCCTCGCGTTGCGCATCGTTGTCGACGTACTGGTGCAGCGCCGAAATATACGCTAATGGTTTCGAATACATGCGATCGAAACGACCGAGAACGTCGAGATAGATCTGCACGAACCCGTCGAGCTCGGTGCCGTCGAGATCAACGAGATTGTGCACGAACCGGTTTGGGTAGATGTGGACCTCCACGGGCCAGCGGGCGGCGAACGGCACGAACGCGGTGAATAGATCGGTGTGCGCGATGACGCGGCTGCCGTCTGCCCGCTCGTGCGCGAGAAGGTCAGCGAACAGGTTGGCGCCGTTGCGCGTTCGATGTGCGGATGCCTGACGCAGCATCGCCGCGGTACGCGGAGGGACGAAGGGATAACCGTAGATCTGGCCGTGCGGGTGGGTCAGGGTCACGCCGATTTCCTCGCCGCGGTTCTCGAAGCAGAACACCTGCTCGATCCCGGGCCGCGTCATCAGTTCGGCGGTGCGGTGTCGCCAGGCGTCGACGACCAGTCGTGCGTGGGAAGGTTGAAGTTCGGCGAACGACCCAGTGTGGTTGCTGCAGAAGCAGATAAGCTCGCAGCGGCCGTGGCCCGGCGCGGAGACGAAGCCGTCGCCGTTGGATGTCGGAAATTGTGAAGGTGACTCGCTGGTCAGGCTTGGGAAGCGATTCTCGAAGACGACGACGTCGTAGTCGGGCGCGGGGATCTCACTGGTCAGTCCGGAGGGGCTGGGACACAGCGGACATTGATCGGCAGCCGGCTTGTAGGTGCGGTCTTGACGCAGCGCCGCGATTATCACCCACTGGCCGGTCTGGCAGTCGAATCGCAACTCCGGCAACGGACTGTCGGGTGGAGGCAGCGGCCTGCGGTCTGCGACCGGTGAAGGGGTGTGACCAGGCAACGCGAAGAACAGCAGGTCGCGGCCGTCGGCGAGGGTCCACCGCGTCGGCGTTGGCTCAGTCATCGTCTCTCCCGCCGTCGGGCCGAAGATTAGTAGACACTCGCGGCTCACTCGCAGGAATCCCCGATGTCCGACATGCGCCGAGGCTGTCACCTCACTGGCGTCAGGAGCCCCACCGTTGCTGGACCGCCCGGGTAGTCGGGGTGGACTTCGACCCGGGCTATCTCCTCGAGCGGCTCCGCAGCGGCGAAGAAGCGACCGAACTGCTGAAGCAAGGAGCGGGCACCCGGCCTGGCGCCAAGGCACGGGCCGACAAGCGCGCCGTCACGTGGAAATCGCTGTAGCCCTCTTCATCCACCGCTCGTAGCGCCGCGAGTGTGCGCATTTGTACGCCCCTAGCGGGTGCGCGGTGCAAACACGCACGCTCGCGGGGGTTAGCTGAACGGCGCCCTGCGGTCGATTCGCCGCGATCCCCCGCCAGCGCGTCGCCACACCCGCGCGATCCAGTCCGCGTCCTCGTCGGTGACGAGGTTGGCCATCACCCGCACGGCGATGTTCATCAGAAATGTCGATCGCATCGCGATCGGTCCCGTCGACGGCAGGAACCGCGGAATCGTCAGCAGCAGCCCCAGCCGGCGTGCAACGGAAAACCCACGGTCGTAGTGCTGCTGCAGCACGGACGGCCAGGCCGTGGTCAGTTCGCCGGTGCCCAGCATCTCGGCGGCCAGCCGCCCGGTCTCCAGCCCGTAGTCGATGCCCTCGCCGTTCAGTGGGTTGACGCACGCCGCGGCGTCGCCGATCAACATCCAGTTCGGCCCGGCCACCCCCGACACCGCCCCACCCATCGGCAGCAACGCGGACAGCCCCAGCCGCGGTTCGCCGTCGAAGCCCCACTCCTCGCGGCGCAGCGACGCGTAATAGGACATCAATGGCCGCAACGCCGCATCCGCGGGCCGCTTTGAGGTCGCCAGCGCCCCGACGCCGATGTTCACCTCGCCATTGCCCAGCGGGAAGATCCAGCCGTAGCCCGGCAGCACCTCGCCCTCTGGCGAACGCAGTTCCAGATGCGAGGTGATCCACGGCTCACTGGCGCGCGGGGTGGCGATGTACCCGCGGATCGCCACGCCGTACACCGTCTCCTTGTGCCACTGCCTGCCGAGCACGCGACCCAGAGGAGAGCGCGCTCCGTCGGCGACGATCAGGTCCGTGCAGCCGACCTCAGCACCGGAATCAAGCAGCAAGGAACTCACTCGCCCCGACGAATCATGGTGCACGTCAACGGCTTTGACGCCCAGCATCATCTTTGCGCCGTCGTTCACGGCGACCATGCGAATGCGGTCGTCGAGTTCGGTGCGGGGTACCGCGCTGCTGACCTTCGGGAATGACGGGCCGGGCCACGGAACTTCGACGTCGGCACCGAACCCCGACATCCGCAGCCCGTGGTGCGCGATACGGCCCTCGAGCCACGGTCCGAGGCCGAGAAACTGCATTTCGGCGATTGCCCGCGGCGTCAGCCCATCGCCGCAGGCCTTGTCGCGAGGAAACTGCGCGGAGTCGATCACCAGGACGTCGCGCCCGGCGCGGGCGGCCCACGCGGCCGCGGCCGAACCGGCCGGACCGGCGCCCACGACGACCACGTCAGCCCTGATGCTCATGCTTCCCAGTATGTTGGCAGGGTGAGGACACCGGCGAGTGTGGTGGCGGGCGTGGAGTTCGGAGACCCCGCCTTCGCCGCCGACGTCCGCGACGGCGTGGCCCGCATCGAGGACCTGATGTCCACTGAGCTGGGCAAAGCCGACGAACTGATGGCCGAGGCCGTGCAGCATCTGTTCCAGGCCGGCGGCAAGCGCTTCCGCCCGCTGTTCACCGTGCTGACCGCGCAGCTGGGACCCGATCCCGACAACTCGCAGGTCACCGTCGCCGGCGCCGTCATCGAGCTGGTGCACCTGGCCACGCTGTACCACGACGACGTGATGGACGAGGCGCAAGTGCGCCGCGGCGCGCCCAGCGCGAACGCCAGGTGGGGCAACAACATCGCGATCCTGGCCGGCGACTATCTGTTCGCGACGGCGTCGCGGCTCGTCTCCCGGCTCGGCCCGGACGCGGTGCGGGTCATCGCCGAGACGTTCGCCCAGCTGGTCACCGGGCAGATGCGCGAGACTCGCGGCGCCGCCGACCACGTCGACTCCGTCGAGCACTACCTGAAGGTGGTGTACGAGAAGACGGCCTGCCTGATCGCGGCGTCCGGCCGGTTCGGCGGAACATTCTCCGGCGCCGACGAGGAGCAGATCGAGCGGCTCAGCCGGCTCGGCGGCATCGTCGGCACGGTGTTCCAGATCTCCGACGACATCATCGACATCGACAGCGACCCCGACGAGTCCGGCAAGGTGCCCGGCACCGACCTGCGCGAGGGCGTGCACACGCTGCCGGTGCTCTATGCCCTGCGCGAAACGGGTCCGGACGCCGACCGGCTACGCCAGCTGCTGGCCGGCCCCGTCGGGGACGACGCCGAGCTGGCCGAGGCGTTGAGTCTGCTCCGCAGGTCGCAGGGCATGGTGCGGGCCAAGGACACCGTCGCGCGGTATGCCGAGCAGGCCCGCGACGAGCTGGCGAATCTGCCGGAGGGGCCGGGCCGGCAGGCACTCGCTTCGCTGGTGGACTACACGGCCAACCGCCACGGGTGAGATCCGGAACCCATGGTGGCCGATCGAGCGTTGAGGAAGCGGAGACTTCCCGCGCACGCGAGGAGCGGAACAGACTTCCGCGCACGCGAGGAGCGAATCGGACACGGAGGACGCTGATGAGCTGGCATCCGCACGCCAACACGTTCAAGACATTCCTGTTGCTCGCGCTTTTCTCCGGGCTGATCGTCGGGGTTGGCGCGCTGTTCGGCAGAAACATCATGTTCTTGGCCGTGCTGTTCGCCGTGGGCATGAACGTCTACGTCTACTTCAACAGCGACAAGCTGGCGCTGCGGGCGATGCACGCGCAGCCGGTCACCGAGGTGCAGGCGCCGTTCATGTACAAGGTCGTACGCGAGCTGGCCACGACCGCCCATCAGCCGATGCCGCGGCTCTACATCAGTGACACCGCAAACCCGAATGCGTTCGCGACCGGTCGCAACCCACGCAACGCCGCGGTGTGCTGTACGACTGGGATCCTGCAGATCCTCGACGAGCGGGAGCTGCGCGCGGTGCTGGGCCACGAGCTCTCACATGTGTACAACCGCGACATCCTGATCTCGTGCGTCGCCGGGGCGATGGCGGCGGTGATTACCGCGCTGGCCAATCTCGCGTTTTTCGCGAGCATGTTCGGCGGGAACCGCGAGGGTGGGACGAATCCCCTTGCCATACTGCTGGTTGCGCTGCTCGGGCCGATCGCGGCGACGGTTATCCGGCTGGCGGTGTCGCGGTCGCGGGAGTACCAGGCCGACCAGTCCGGCGCCGAGCTGACCGGCGACCCATTGGCGCTGGCGTCCGCGCTGCGCAAGATCAGCGGTGGCGTCCAGCAGGCGCCACTGCCGCCGGAGCCGCGGCTTGCCGACCAGGCGCATCTGATGATCGCCAGCCCGTTCCGGGCGGGCGAGCGGATGGGGAAGTTGTTCTCCACGCACCCGCCGATGGAGGACCGGATCCGCAGGCTCGAGGAGATGGCGGGCCGCGGTCCGGACCGCTACTGAGCACCGGTAGGTGCTGCGCTCGATGTCGCCACCTCTTAAGGTGTGGAACCGTGCTGAACAGAATTCCGATCGGCATCCTGGTCGGCTTGGTGGGGGTCGCGGGGGCGACAGTCTTGGGTGTGCCCGGCATCGCGGCCGCCGATCCGCCACCACTGCCTGATATCAATGCCTTTCCGTCGGCCAAGCCCTCGGACTATGCGGTGCAGGACGGCGCTTGGTATGCCTTCGGTGCGCCGGACGGCGTGACCTGCGTGCTGGACAAACAGTCGGGCGGATACGGCTGCAGCGGGCCGATCCCCGCGGCGCCCGGAGGTGCCAACTTGGTCAGCGCCGCCCCGTCGGGAGCGCCTGGCTTCGCCAGCTCTGCCCAGTCGCTGTATGGCGTGGTGGAAGGGGCGAAACCGCTGCCGCCGAACACCAGGCTCAGCTTCCGCACGGTCAGCTGTGGCACCGACGGGGTCGTCACGAGCTGCCTGAACAGCGCTGACCAGTCGGGCTTCGTGATCAGCCCCGCCGGCAGCTACACGTTCGGCTAGAACCCTACAATTCACTTCTGCAACATTTAAGCTGTGCCAGTGCTGAGCAGAATGATCGGCGTCTTGGGAGCCGCGGCAGCGGCTGTGGTCAGCGTGCCGGGTAGCGCAGCGGCTGATCCGGCAGAGCCGCCACCACCGCCACCACCGCCCAATGTGAACGCATACGCACCGGTGAAGCCGTCGGACTTCGCGGTGCTGGACAACACCGCATACGCGTTCACCACACCGGACGGGCTGACGTGCATGCTGCAGCGCTCCGGCGGCTACGGCTGCAGCGGTCCGATTCCCGGCGCGCCCGAAGGCGCGAATCTCGTCAGCGGCACGATCGGTGGGGTACCGGGCTTTTCCAACGTGGCCGCCAATCCCTTCGCCAATGCCGGCGATATGAAGCCCCTTCCGGCGAACTCCCGGCTCAGCTACCAGACCTTGAGCTGCGGCAACGACGGCACTGTGACGGCGTGCGTCGACAGCCGTAACCAATCGGGCTTCGTGATCGCCCCGGCGGGCAGTTTCATTGTGGGTGAGGTCAATCCGCTGGTGGACCGGCCCGAGGGAACGAACCCCTACTTCAACTAGCTCAGAAGCCTGGGCCGTGCACCTCGTGCCCGGGCTTCTCGGCGGCCAGCCCGCGGTAGGCGTCCTCGACGGTGGAGCCGTGGTTGATGACGCCGTCGACCTCCCGCGCGATCGGCATGGACAGCCCGTACTTCTCGGCGAACTCCATGATCACGCTCGCCGCCTTGACGCCCTCGGCGACCTGGTTCATTGACGCGATGATCTCGTCGATGGACTTGCCCGAGCCGAGCTGCTCGCCGACGTGGCGGTTGCGGCTGCGCTGGCTGGTGCACGTGACGATCAGGTCGCCCATGCCCGCCAGGCCGGCGAACGTGTCGCGGTGCCCGCCCATGGCCTCACCGAGCTTGGACATCTCGCGCAGCGCGCGGGCGATCACCATCGCTCGGGTGTTCTCGCCGATGCCCAGCGAGTAGCCCATCCCGACGGCGATGGCGTACACGTTCTTCAACGCGCCCGCCATCTCGACGCCGACCACGTCGTCGGTGGTGTAGGTCCGGAATCTCTGTGTGCGGAACAGGTTTGCAAGATTGGCGGCGAGATGCTGGTCCGGCATCGCCAGCACCGCGGCGGCGGCATACCCCTCGGCGACCTCGCGCGCGATGTTCGGCCCGGCCAGGATGCCCGCCGGATGACCCGGCAGCACCTCGTCGACGATCTCGCTCATCCGGTAGTTCGTGCTCTGCTCGAGACCCTTCACCAGCGACACCACCGGCACCCACGGCCGCAGCTCCTTCGCGAGCTCCGTCAGCACGCTGCGGAAGCCGTGCGACGGCACGCCCATCACGATGACGTCGGCACATTCAGCCGCCTCGGAGAAGTCGGTGGTGGCCTTCAGCGTGAGCGCCAGCTCGACTTCGTTGCCGAGGTACTTGCTATTGCGATGCTTCTCGTTGATGTCGTTGGCGGTCTCCTCTGAACGCACCCACTGCAGCGTCGGTCCGCGCCGGGCGCAGATGGACGCCACCGTGGTGCCCCAGGAGCCTCCACCGAGGACGACGACTTTGGGTTCGCGTTGTGCAGGTGCCATGGCGTTTAGGGTATTGCCGACGCATGCCGTTTCACTGGCAGTTGACGAACTGCGTCGGCTCGCCTCGCCGAAGTTAACTGGCGCGCCCCGATTAGCGCGGATGACCCCTTCATGGCGCTGGTAGCGTCGGTTGCCGGACGGCAGAAAGGCTCCCCGTGCCCCAACCGATTCGGGTCAACCCACAGGAGTTGGCCCACGCCGCCGAGCTTGTCCGCGGCTACGCCGACCAACTGCGGGTCGGCCATGGGTCGGCGATCACCGCGGCCGAGGCCGCGCAGTCCGGTCTCGTCGGGCAGTCGGCGAAATCCATCGGCGCCAAGACGCAGCGCTGGCGGGCCACCACCGCGGAGCTGCAGCGCGTGCTGGCCTCGCAGGCCGACGCGCTGGCGAGTGCGGCCAAGGCCTACGCCGCCACCGAGGCCAACAACGCAAAGGCGATCACTTCGCTAGACCCCACGAGTCTGTAGATGTCATGTCGTTGACCGTCGAGGATGTACTGCGTTGGGATCCCGGCGCCGTGCGCGCGGTGGGCGACGCGGCACGCACGCGGGCGCAGGCATCGACCGACACCGCCGACAGTCTGCCGAAGTTTCCCGACTGGACCGGCCCCGGTTCCGAGGAGGCCAAACAGGCGCTCGAGGAGACCCGCAAGGCGCTGCTGAAGGATGCCGACGCGGCGTGGGCGGCGGCGCGGTCGGCCGATGCGGCGGCCACCAACGTCCAGATCGTCAAAGACAACCTGAAGCAGGTGCTTGACGCGGCCCGCGAATTCGGGATGGTGGTCGACCCCGTGGCCGGCACGGTGCGTCCCGGGCCGGCGGGCTTGGGCTTGCCGGAGGACTTCCAGAACGCGGCGGTGTTGCAGAAGGCGCTGCAACAGGTTCTGGCGCAAGCGAATAACGTCGACCAGCAGCTGGCCGCGGCGATGGATCAGGCCGACGACGTGGTGGAGGTACCGCCGGAGGCGCGGCGGATCCCGATGCCGCCGCCGGGGGCCACCGCCGAGGAAGTCAACGAGTGGTGGAAGTCGCTGAGCCAGAAGGACCGTGAGCGGCTGATCGCCGAGCACCCGGCAGAGTTGGGGAATCTCAACGGGATTCCGGCGGCGACGCGCGACGCGATCAACATCCAGGTGTTGAACGACGACCTCAACCGGGTCACCGAAACCGCGGCGCAGCACGGAGTGTCGAAGGAGGACGTACTGGCCAACCCTGGTTTCTACGGCTTGTCGGCCGACGACATCACCCGCTACAACAACGCGCTCAAGGTCCAGGAGGGCCTCGACCACCAACGGGGCAAGAACCCGAACCAGCCGCGGCCCGTCATGCTGTGGAAGTACGAGCCGCTTGCCGACAGAGGCCAGGGCCGCGCCGCGATCGCGATCGGCAACCCGGACTACGCCGACAACACATCGGTCATCGTGCCGGGCACCGGCAGCAGTGTGAAAGGTGGCTGGCTGTCCGACGGCCACGACGACGCGATCAACCTGTGGGAGCAGAGCAACGCGGCCGACCCAAACAGCACCCATGCGGTGATCTCTTGGATGGGCTACGACGCGCCGGACGGCTTCAGCGACAAGCGGGTTGCGAATCCGGACGTGGCGCGAGAGGGCGGCCAGCTCCTGGCCGCGGACGTCAACGGGCTGTGGGTGACACACCAGGATCCCGAGCAGCATGTGACGGTGCTCGGTCACTCTTATGGGTCGACGACGGTGGCGGACGCGTTCGCCGGCTACGGTATGCACGCCAACGATGCGGTCCTGCTGGGTTGTCCGGGAACGGATTTGGCGAGGAGTGCCGCCGATTTCAACCTCGACGGCGGCAATGTGTACGTCGGCTCCGCCTCGACGGATCCGGTTGGCTGGATCGGGACGGCGCCGGAGTGGTTGGCCGACAAGCTGAACTATGAGCTCGATTGGCCGGTTGGGCTGGAGGCGGGTCTCGGACACGATCCCGCCGGTGACGGATTCGGATCCGTCCGGTTCGACGCGGAGGTGGCGGGAGCCGACGGCCTGGACCCAGACGACCATTCGCAGTACTACCACCGCGGCAGGGAGGCGTTGCGCGGCATGACATATATCGCCACCGGAAACAGCGAAGCGTTGGCCGAGGAGGGGCTGCTTGCTGAGGGCCGGCGCCAGCCGCATGTGTCGCTGCCCAGAGAGATCACCTGCCGTGGGGTGACACGATCGGCTTGCCGGACATCGGCGCCGACATCCCAGGCTCACCGGCGTACATCGATCCCGAAGCCGATCGTCCATCCGAGTCAGTGACCAAAGACCATTCGTTCTAGGCCGGCTGCGCGGATGGCCTGCGTGGTGTTCGCGCTGGCCTTCGCATTAGGAGGTTGCTTCCCATGAAACCTGAACCGCGACAGTCGGAGCCGCCGAAGCCGTCGTTGGCGCCGATGTCCGACGAGGAGGCGATGGCGCAGGTGGTCGATCCGGCGAAGGAGATCGTGCGAGCTGCCGCGCTGCAGGGCGTCACGGGCGGCTTCGCTTTCGAGTCGTGCAACGACCAAGGGGAGCCGCCGTATAGCGGAGTGGCGGAGGTGGGCTTTTCGCTGCCGAAAGATATGGAGCCCAAGAAGTATTTCGCGCAGATCGCGCAGACGATGGTTGGACGTGGGTGGTACGACGGGCCGCCGCCGGGCAAGATCCCGTTCGGAACAGTGATCCACAAGGACGCGGTGATGGCGGTCATGGGGCAGAACCCGCGTAGCGCGCGAACGGCTATGTGCAGCTGTCCGGTGAGTGCCGCAACATGGTCGACCATCGCAACGACCGCAAGACCATCGCGGTCGACATCACCGATAAGTTGCGCTAGCGATAGTT
>CAWDAC010000039.1:0-171007 GCA_963800125.1 uncultured Actinomycetota bacterium
GAAGCGCGCTACCAAGCTGCGCCACACCCCGCGTGAAGCCACGACAGCGTATCGCACCGCCCAGGTGTGCCGCCAAATCGATATCGGGTGGCCCAATGTGCACGAAGTGATGGGGAAACGGCCACGGTTTGGCGACGTAGATCACGCCACGCCGCGGGATGGATCTGGGTTGTCGGTGTTGTTATGCAGAATGACGGCAAATTGCCGCGTAACCGTTGAAGCGAGGCGCGAGATGACTGGCTTGGGAGCCTCCATCTATGTGGGATTCTTCGCCCTGGCTGCGTTGTGGCTGTTCTTGACCTCCGACGGGCCCCTTACCCGGGACTCCGACGATCAGAGCCAGCGCCCGGACCGCTCGAACTCCACCAGCGCACGGGCGGGGGCCGACGGGTCAAGCCCAGCACTGACCAGCCACTCGTCACTGAAATAGGTGTCCGTATAGCGATCGCCGCTATCGGCGATCAACGTCACCACCGATCCACTGCGCCCTTCGGCGACCATCTCGGCCAGCAGGCCGAACGCACCCCACAGATTCGTACCCGTTGACGGCCCCACCCGGCGGCCGAGTACCGCGCTGACGTGACGTGCGGCGGCGATGGAGGCGGCGTCGGGCACCATCACCATGCGGTCCACCACGTCGGGCAGGAAGGACGGCTCGACCCGCGGCCTGCCGATGCCCTCGATCCGTGACGACACCCCGGTGACCACATCATCGCGCCCCTGCGCATAGGCCGGAAAGAACGCGGAATTCTCCGGGTCGACCACACACAACCGCGTGGCATAGCGACGATACCGGATGTACCGGCCGATGGTCGCGCTCGTCCCGCCGGTGCCGGCGCCGACGACGATCCATTCCGGAATTGGGTGCGCCTCCTCGTCCATCTGCGTATAGATCGACTCGGCGATGTTGTTGTTGCCGCGCCAGTCGGTGGCGCGCTCGGCGTTGGTGAACTGGTCCAGATAGTGGCCACCCGTCTCTTCCGCCAACCGCTCCGCCTCGGCGTACACCTGTGAGGACTCCGCGACGAAATGGCAACGCCCGCCTTGAGATTCGATGAGCGCAATCTTCGAGGCACTCGTCGAAGACGGCATCACCGCGATGAACGGCAGTCCCAGCAGCGCAGCGAAATACGCCTCGGAGACCGCCGTCGACCCCGACGACGCTTCGATGACGGTGGTGTTCTCACCGATCCAGCCGTTGCACAGCGCGTACAGAAACAGCGACCGCGCCAGCCGATGTTTCAGGCTTCCGGTGATATGGGTGGACTCGTCCTTGAGGTACAGCGCGACGTCGACTCCGTCGCACCAGGCCGACGGCAACGGGTAGCGCAGTAGGTGCGTGTCGGCGCTGCGCCGGGCATCGGCCTCGATCAGTCGAACCGCATTGTCCACCCACTGGCGTGGTTGGCTGCGAGCCGCGCTCGATGGCGCGTCGTTCACCGCACCGAAGCCGTCGGGTGGGATTGCCCCGCCCGGGTCCCGGCGTCACGACCGCCGGTCGGCGCCGCCACCAAGGTCAAGAGTGTCGCCTCGGGCCTGCAGCAGAACCGCAGCGGAGCGAACGGCGACGTGCCGATGCCCGCCGAGACGTGCAGCGCCATGTTCGCGCCCCATCGCGACGCACCCTTGGCCCGGGATCGGTCCAGGTCGCAGTTGGTGACGATGGCGCCGTAGAACGGCAGGCAGAGCTGGCCGCCGTGGGTGTGGCCGGCCATCACCAGCTGATAGCCGTCGGTCGCGAAGCGATCCAACACCCGTGGCTCCGGGGAGTGCGCCAGGCCAAGCCGCAGGTTCGCGGTGGGATCGGCAGGGCCCGCGATGGTCTCGTAGCGGTCGCGCGACAGGTGCGGATCATCCACACCCGCTGCGGCGATCCGCAGCCCGGCCACGTCGAACTCCCTGCGGGTGTGCGTCATGTCGAGCCAGCCGCGCTCGGTGAACGCGGCCCGCAGGTCCTGCCACGGCAGCGGCTGGCCGTGCGCGCGGTGCGATGGATTTGTCAGGTAGTTGGCCGGGTTCTTCAGCCGCGGCCCGAAATAGTCATTGCTGCCGAACACGAAAACACCCGGCACGGACAGCAAGTCACCCAGCGTCTGCACGACGGCGGGCACCGCCTTCGGATGGGCCAGGTTGTCACCGGTGTTGACCACCAGATCCGGCTGCAGGCCGGCCAGCTCGCGCAGCCACGCCTGCTTGCGCCGCTGGTTGGGGCGCATGTGGATGTCGCTGATATGGAGCACCCGCAACGGCGTCGAACCCGGGGTCAGTACGGGCATGGTGACCTCGCGCGTCACGAACGCGTTCCGCTCGATGATCGATGCGTAGCCGATGCCGGCCACGAGCGAGCCGGCGGCCGCGGCGGCGGAATTCTTCAGGATCGAAGCGGCGGGCATGCATGGCAGCCTACTGCCAGTCGCGTGCCCTCACCGCTTCTCACCCGCCGAGCGTTACCTTGGCCACACCGATTACGGAGGTGGCGGCGGCGGAAGCGGTGGCGGAAGCGGAGGCGGAAGCGGTGGCGGCGGGCCCAGCACAGGAACGGTGATCGGCGGCAGACCCGGGATCTCCACGACCGTCGAGCCGAGATCCGGAGGCAGGCCCGGGATCGGCGGCGGCCCGGCCGGAGGCGGCGGCGGTGGCGGCGGGATGCCGTTGCTGATCTGGATGGTGATGATCGAGCCGGGCACGGTCTGCCCATTCGGCGACGTCCCGACCACCGTGCCGTACGACGCGGAGCTGTTGACCGAGGTGGCCTGGTCGGCCACCTGGAAGCCGACCTCCTTCAGCCGCTGCCGCGCCAGCTCCTGGGTCATGCCTGACACGCTGGGCACCCGTGAGCCCGGAGCCCCATCGACGAAGCGGGGATCGGTCGGCGGAAGCCTGACCTCGCCGAAGTTGTTCGCGATCGGCTTCATCGCCTCGAACCAGGTCCGGGCGGGCTCGTTGCCGCCGAACAGATTCCCCGACCCGCACTGGCGCAGTGGAAACGAGCAGAGCTCGCCGGGCTCGGTGGAGTCGTCATAGATGTAGTTGGCTGCTGCCAATGTGTTGGTGAAGCCCAGGAATGCCGACGAACGATGCGCCTCCGTGGTGCCGGTCTTTCCGGACATCGGCAGGTCCCACCCGACCGAACCGGCCGACCCTGCGGCGGTGCCTGCCCCTTGGTCGTCCTTGCTCATCGCGTTGGCCAGCGTGTTGGCCAGCCCCTCCGGCACCACCTGCTCGCAGGTCTCCGTGGTGACCGACACCTCGGTGCCGTTGCGGTCGAAAACTTTGTCGATCGGATTGGGCGGGCACCACACGCCGCCCGACGCCAGCGTGGCCGCCACATTGGCAAACTCCAGCGGGTTCAGCTCGAACGGGCCAAGCGTGAACGAGCCCATGTTCTGCCGCTTGATGAAATCGGCCAGGCTCTCGTTGCTCTCCGGGTCATAGTCGCGGGCGGTTCCCGGCAGCGCGTAGGACCGCAGGCCCAGCCTGACCGCCATGTCCACGGAGCGCTGCACCCCGACCTGCGAGATCAGCTTGGCGAACGCGGTGTTGGGCGACGTGGCCAGCGCATCGGTGACATTCATCGAGCCGCGGTAGCCCCCGGCGTTCTTCACGCACCAGGTTTCCTTTGGGCAGCCGGGGGTGTCGCTGCTGCCGAGGCCCTTTGCCTGGAACTGTCCGGGCACGTCCAGCTGCGCGTTGATGCCCAACCCCATCTCCAACGCGGCGGCGGTGGTGAAGATCTTGAATGTCGAGCCGGCGCCGTCGCCGACCAATGAGAACGGCTGTGGCTGCATGGTTTCGCCCGCGTCCAGGTTCAGCCCGTAGGTCCGGTTGCTGGCCATAGCCACCACCGCATGGGACTCCTTACCCGGCCTGATCACGCTCATCACGCTGGCGATGCCGTCGATGTCGGGACTCGCGATGTTGTCGATCGCGGATTTCACCGGTGCCTGTACGTCAGGGTCGAGCGTGGTCCGGATCAGATAGCCGCCCCTGGCCACCTGCTCCTTGCTGATGCCCGCGCGGGCCAGGTAGTCCAGCACGTAGTCGCAGAAGAACGCCCGGTCGCCTGCGGCGATGCAGCCGCGGGGGAGCTCCTGCGGCTGCGGCAGGATGCCCAGCGGCTGCTCTTTGGCAGCACGCAACGCCTCGGCCTCCTGCGGCAGGTTCTCGATCATGGTGTCGAGCACGAGGTTCCTGCGGGCCAGCGCGCCGTCGGGGTTGGTGTAGGGGTTGAGCGAACTGGTGGACTGCACCAGGCCGGCCAGCAGCGCGGCCTGCTGCCAGTTCAGTTCGGAGGCATTGATGCCGAAGTAGGTCTGCGCGGCGTCCTGCACACCGAACGCGTTGTTACCGAACGACACCAGGTTCAGATAGCGGGTGAGGATCTCCGGCTTTGTGAACGTCTTGTCCAGAGTCAGCGCCATCCGGATCTCGCGCAACTTGCGGGCCGGTGTGGTCTCGACCGCGGCGCGTTTCTCCGCGTCGGTCTGCGCGATCACCAGCAGCTGATAGTTCTTCACATACTGCTGCTCGATGGTGGAGCCGCCGCGGGTGTCGAGGTTGCCGGACATGTAGCCCGACAGACCCGTCAGGGTGCCCTTCCAGTCCACGCCGTTGTGCTCGGCAAACCGTTTGTCCTCGATCGAGACGATGGCCAGCTTCATCGTGTTGGCGATCTCGTCGGTGGGCACCTCGAACCGGCGCTGCGAATAAAGCCAGGCGATGACGTTTCCTTTCGCGTCGACCATCGTCGACACCCCGGGTACCTCGCCCTCGACGAGTTGGGCTGAACCGTTGGCAACCACATCGGACGCTCGGTTCGACACCAGGCCAAATCCGCCGACCACCGGGAACATCAACGCCGCGGCGACCACACTGGCCAACAGGCAGCACCACGCCAGCTTGATGATCGTGACCGCCGTCGGCGGTAGATTCTGCGGGCGCTCCGACATGCCCTACAGAGTAACGAGGTCGCCGGTCGGGCCTCACCACCGCGGCCAGATTGCCAGCATAAAGGGGCTTACGGACCGGTTTGGCGTCCGTCATGATGGTCAGACGGCACGGTTGTCCCAAAAAAGGGGCAAACAAACTGTTGCGTAAATACCCTGTGACCACCTAGCTTGTAGCTACAGTGCGATTCAGGTAACAAAGACCTGCGCAATGTGGCGTAGATCGCATCAGCGTTCTACACCGGAGGACTAGGCCGTCGCTGAGGGGGCGGCATGGACTTAAGGGGAACGCTGGTGTCGAGCACACGGCCCGCTGCGCGCAGGACAAGCACTACCTCTCCACCCCACAGTTTGGTCCACGGCGCAGAGGCCGAGGCCCGGATCGCGTGGGTATCCCAGGCCCGCTGTCGCCAGGCCGACCCCGATGAGCTGTTTGTCCGAGGCGCCGCCCAGCGCAAAGCCGCGGTGATCTGCCGGCACTGCCCGGTGATCCTGGAATGCGGCGCCGACGCCCTCGACAACCGCGTCGAGTTCGGTGTCTGGGGCGGTATGACCGAGCGCCAGCGCCGCGCACTGCTCAAGCAACACCCCGAGGTGGTGTCCTGGGCAGACTTCTTCGCCGCCCAGCGCAAACACCGCAGCGCCGTTTAGGCGGCACGCCGCCCCGCTAGATTCGCGGCTACGCCGCGGAAGCCTCGCCGGTGATCTGATCGGCGATGGCCCGCAGCGCCTCCAGGTCCGAAACGTCGAAGGGCAGCGACGGCACGCCGACGATCGACACGTGCGGATTGGCGCCGGTGAATCGCGACAGCAGCCGGACCTCGCGCTTGGCCGTCCCCGCCCTGGCAGCGTGAATCCGCAGCACCGCCGCGGTCAGCGACTCGGGATCGTCGGCTTCCAGCTCATCGGCGGCTTCGGAGGCCTTGTCGGCGTGCAGCGACGACAACATCGGGTGGGTTCGGTTCAGGATCAGCCCGGCCAACGGCATGTGCTCTTGAGAGAGCCGGTCGATGAAGAACGACGCCTCGCGTAGTGCGTCCGGCTCGGCCGCGGACACCACGACGAACTGGGTGCCACGCCGCTTCAGCAGTTCGTACGTGCGATCGGCCTTTTCCCGGAACCCGCCGAAGGTGGCGTCCAGCGACTGAACGAAAGCGGCCGCGTCGGAGAGCATTTGCGAGCCGAGCACCGTCGACAGCGCGCGCATGGCGAGCCCCATCGCACCCGTGACCAACTTCCCAATGCCGCGACCGGGGCCCAACAGCAGCTTCCACAACCGGCTGTCCATGAAGCCGCCCAGGCGCTTTGGGGCGTCTAGGAAGTCCAGGGCGTTACGCGAGGGAGGTGTGTCGACGACCACCAGGTCCCATCGGTCCTCGCCGAGCAGCTGGCCCAGCTTCTCCATCGCCATGTACTCCTGGGTGCCTGCCAGCGAGGTGGCAACCGTCTGATAGAACTGGTTGTCCAAAATCTCTTGTGCGCGTTCGCGTCCCGAGTATTGGATCACCATCTCGTCGAAGGTGCGGCGCATGTCGAGCATCATCGCGTGCAGCTCGCCGGGCACTTCCGGGGCCAGCGGCACCCGCTGCGGTGAGTTACCCAGGTCCTTGATTCCCAGTGCCTGGGCCAACCGCTTCGCGGGGTCGATGGTCAACACGACCACCGTGCGGCCGTACTCGGCGGCGCGTAACGCCATCGCGGCGGCGGTGGTGGTCTTACCGACTCCGCCTGCGCCGCAACACACCACGACGCGGTTGGAGGTGTCGGACAGGATCGACGCCATATCAAGGGCGGGCGGGGTGGTACTCATCGACGGGGCTCCTTGGTCCGATTCGCTTCGCTCATCGACGGCGCCGTTGGTCCGATTCGCTTCGCTCATCGACGGCGCCGTCTGGTCCGATTCGCTTCGCTCATCGGACGCCCTGATGGGCAAGCGCTTCGGCCAGCTCGTAGAGGCTGCCGAGGTCGACGCCGTCGGGTATCGCAGGCAGCTCCAGCCGGGACACCTCTAGCTGGTCGAGTTGCTCGGCGCTCTCTGCGCGTGCGGTGATCCGCGTCGCGTGCTGAATGGTTTCGGTCAGCAGGCCGGCAAAATCGCTGTCGGACAGGGTGATTCCCGCCTTGGTCAAGTCGCTTCGCACGGTGTCGGCATCAATGTCGCCCTCTGCCGCCTTGGCAAGGGCGTCGGGTTCCAGATACGCCGGGATGTTGCGGTTGACGATGACGCTGCCGATCGGGAGGTCCAGCTCCTTCAGCTCGTCGATAGCCTCAAGCGTCTCCTGGATCGGCAGCGCCTCCAGCAGCGTCACCAGATGGATCGCGGTGAGATCGGAGTGCAGCACCTTGACGACGCTCTCCGCCTGCGAGTGCACCGGCCCGCCCTTCGCCAGGTCCGACACCGCCTTGGTGACATCGAGGAATCGGGCGATGCGGCCCGTGGGCGGTGAGTCCACCACCACCGCGTCGTACACCGGCTGCTTGCGTTTCTCCGCGCGGGTGGCGATCTCCCTGATCTTGCCGGTGAGCAGCACGTCACGCAGGCCAGGCGCGATCGTCGTCGCGAACTCGATGGCACCGATGCGCCGCATCGCACGGCCGGCCAGCCCGAGGTTGTAGAACATGTCAAGGTATTCCAGGAACGCCGCCTCGATGTCCATGGCCAGCGCGTTGACCGTTCCGCCGCCGTCGGCGGTGGCGATCTTCACTTCTGCGTAAGGCAGTGGTGGCACGTCGAAAAGTTGCGCAATGCCTTGGCGCCCTTCGACTTCGACCAACAGCACCTTCCGGCCACCGGCGGCCAGCGCCAGCGCCAGGGAGGCAGCGATGGTCGACTTGCCGGTTCCGCCCTTGCCGGTGACGAAGTGCAATCGCGCTTTCGTCAGGCGGGACGGCCAGCCGACCGGTTTACGGCCGTTCGGTTCGGTAGCCACCAGTGCATGCTAACGAAGCCTCTCAGGGCACCCGATAAGCTCAGCCCATGAGCGAACCGACCCGTTGGGAGTACGCCACGGTCCCGTTGCTGACGCATGCCACCAAGCAGATTCTCGATCAGTGGGGCGAAGACGGCTGGGAGCTGGTGTCGGTCCTGCCGGGGCCCACCGGCGAGCAGCACGTGGCCTACCTGAAACGACCGAAGTGAGCGCCGGATCGACTTGGTCGGCGCGGTTGGCCGAACAGGGCATCAAGCTGCCCGAGGTGGCCAAGCCGCTGGCGGCCTACGTGCCTGCCGTCCGCACCGGAAACCTCGTCTACACCGCCGGTCAGCTGCCGCTGGTGGCAGGCCAGCTGAGCGTGACCGGCAAGGTCGGCGTGGAGGTAACGCCGGAGGTGGGTAAGACGCTGGCCCGTGTTTGCGCACTAAACGCGCTGGCAGCGGTCGACTCGTTGGTGGGCATCGACTCCATCACCAGGGTGGTCAAGGTGGTCGGGTTCGTCGCGTCGGCCCCGGGATTTCACGGCCAGCCGGGAGTCGTCAACGGGGCGTCCGAACTGTTCGGTGAGGTGTTCGGTGAGGCAGGCACGCACGCTCGATCGGCGGTCGGGGTGTCCGAACTGCCGTTGAACGCGCCCGTCGAGGTTGAGCTGATCGTCGAGGTGAAGTGAGCTCGGCCGTTCAGCATCCGGCCTACGGACTGTTGCGCCCGGTGACCGAGACCGCATCGGTGCTGCTATGCAACAACCCAGGGCTGATGACGCTTGACGGCACCAACACCTGGGTGCTGCGCGGCCAGGGCAGCGACGAGTTGGTGATCGTCGACCCCGGACCCGAGGACGACGAGCACCTCGCCAAGATCGCCGAACTCGGCAAGATCCCATTGGTCCTGATCAGCCACAAGCACGACGACCACACCGGGGGCATCGACAAGATTGTCGAGCTCACCGGCGCCGTCGTCCGTGCGGTGGGCAGCGGGTTTTTGCGCGGCCTCGGAGGGCCGCTGAGCGACGGCGAAGTCATCGACGCCGCGGGCCTGCGCATCACGGTGATGGCCACTCCCGGGCACACCGCCGACTCACTGTCGTTCCTGCTCGATGACGCCGTGCTGACCGCCGACACGGTGCTCGGCCGGGGTACGACGGTGATCGACGCCGAAGATGGCGGCCTCGGCGACTATCTGGAGTCGTTGAAGCGGCTGCACGGCCTCGGCCACCGGACGGTGCTGCCGGGACACGGACCCGATCTCGACGACCTCGAGGCGGTCACGGCGATGTACCTGGCGCACCGCGAGGAGCGGCTCGACCAGGTGCGCGACGCATTACGGGTGCTCGGTGAGGATGCCACCGCCCGCCAGATCGTCGAGCACGTCTACACGGATGTGGACGAAAAGCTGTGGGACGCCGCCGAATGGAGCGTCCAAGCCCAGCTCGACTACCTCCGCACCTGACGCCCAAACTGACGTTTGGGCGGAAAAGTCCGAGTAGAACTCGCCATAACGTCGATCTCGGCGAGGTCGCTAGCGGGCGCGACGGGCGAGGCGCTCCGAGTCGGAGATCAACACGCTCTTGCCCTCCAAGCGGATCCAGCCGCGATGGGCGAAATCGGCGAGCGCCTTGTTGACCGTCTCCCGTGACGCGCCGACTAGCTGAGCGATCTCCTCCTGGGTGAGGTCGTGCGTCACCCGCAGCGCGCCGCCCTCCTGGGTGCCGAACCGCTGCGCCAGCTGCAACAGCTGCTTGGCCACGCGGCCGGGCACGTCGGTGAAGATCAGGTCGGCGAGGTTGTTGTTGGTGCGACGCAGCCGGCGGGCCAATACCCGCAGCAGCTGCTCGGCGATCTCCGGTCGATCCGCGATCCAGGCGCGCAGTGCGTCGCGGTCCATCGACACCGCTCGTACTTCGGTGATCGTGGTCGCGCTCGACGTCCGGGGTCCCGGGTCGAAGATCGACAGCTCGCCGAACATGTCCGACGGCCCCATGATGGTGAGCAGATTCTCGCGTCCGTCCGGTGACCGGCGGCCGATCTTGACCTTGCCCGAAATGATGATGAACAGCCGGTCGCCAGGCTCTCCCTCGGCGAACACGGTGTGCCCGCGTGGGAAGTCGACGGGCTGCAGTTGCTTCGTCAGCGCGGATACGGCGCTCGGCTCGACTCCCTGGAAGATTCCGGCCCTGGCCAGGATCTCGTCCACGTTGCCCCTCTTAAGCTGGGTGATATGACATGCGCAAGCCGACTTCTAACCGGTTAGCGAGATCAGTCTAGATGTAGGCCATTTCGTGACTAGCCACGCTACACACGATTGGCATGCCGAGACGGCTGAAACTCAGGATTGGCGCGGTTGTACACGTAAAGCGGCGTCGGCAAATTCGGCGACTCATAAATAGCCCCGACGGATCTTACGGTTTTGACGACCTCGACCGCGGAATCGCGTTCGTGTAGCCGGCGATGCATGCAGGCCAGTGCCTGCGGCATGCCGTCTCGTGCCAGCGTACGGACATCATCGGCCCGCGCCTGCTCCAGAAACTCGGCCACATCGGTGGCCGAGACGGTGTCGCGATTGAGGCCCGTTTCCAGGCGCTCCAGACCGAAGGTGGCCAACATCAGCAACCCTGGAACGAAGGCCACGAGCAACCACGACACAAGCAGGTAGTAAACACGTCGAAGGTCTCGGTGGGATCACGAAATGTCACCGGTCGCAGTACCCGATGTCGGCCGTCTCAGTACGCTGGCAGCCGTGACTGTAGGTGAGTCTTCGGCCGAGAAGCCGGCGCAGGCCAAACCGGCCCGGCGCGCGGCTGCGCGTAAGTGGGACTCGGAGACCCCTCTCGGCCTGGTTCGGCGGGCGCGACGAATGAATCGTGAACTGGCGCAAGCGTTTCCGCATGTCTATTGCGAGCTGGATTTCACCAATCCGCTGGAGCTGACGGTGGCGACCATCCTGTCGGCGCAGAGCACCGACAAGGGGGTCAACCTGACCACCCCGGCGCTGTTCAAGAAGTACCGCACCGCATTGGACTACGCGCAGGCCGACCGCACCGAACTCGAAGAAATGATTCGTCCCACCGGCTTCTACCGCAACAAGGCCAACTCGCTGATTCGGCTCGGCCAGGAGCTCGTCGAGCGGTTCGGCGGCGAGGTGCCCGCCACCATGGAGGAGCTCGTCACGCTGCCCGGCGTCGGCCGCAAGACCGCCAACGTCATTCTCGGCAACGCCTTCGGTATACCCGGTATCACCGTCGACACCCACTTCGGCAGGCTGGTTCGCCGTTGGCGATGGACGGAGGAGGAGGACCCGGTCAAGGTCGAGCACGCGGTCGGTGACCTCATCGAGCGCAGCGAGTGGACCGACCTGAGCCACCGGGTGATCTTCCACGGCCGTCGCGTCTGCCATGCCCGCAAGCCGGCCTGCGGCGTGTGCGTGCTGGCCAAGGACTGCCCGTCCTTCGGCACCGGGCCGACGGATCCGCTCGTCGCCGCGCCACTGGTGAAGGGTCCGGAAACCGAACACCTGCTGGCGCTGGCCGGGCTGTAGCCCACCCCCGCCCGATGAGTAGGTCGACCCGATGGACCGTCGCGGTACTGGCTGTGATCGTCGCGCTCGGAGTGGGGCTGTGGACGAAGCTGGACCGGAACGGATCGACCGGCCCGTCGGGTCTGGCTCCTGCCCGGGAACACCGGGACGCCGATACCGCCGAGGCGCTCGCCGGGCCGCGGGCGCGAGCCGGTCTGAAGCCGTGTCCGGCCGACGGGCCGGGCGCGGGTCCGCAAGAACTGCGGGGCATCACGGTCGAGTGCGTAGGCGATGGCTCGGACGTCGACGTCGCCAGGGCGCTGGCCGGGCGAGCGGTAGTGCTCAACCTGTGGGCGTACTGGTGCGCGCCGTGCGCCGAGGAACTGCCCGCGATGGCCGAGTATCAGCAGCGAGTCGGTTCGGCCGTCACGGTGGTGACGGTGCACCAGGACGAGAACGAGACCGCTGCGCTGCTGCGGTTGGCCGAACTGGGCGTGCGGCTGCCGACATTGCAGGACGGCAGGCGCCTGATCGCCGCGGCATTGCGGGTGCCCAATGTGATGCCCGCGACGGTGGTTCTGCGCCCGGACGGTAGCGTTGCCGAAATCCTGCCGCGTTCATTTTCCAGCGCCGACGACATCGCCGCTGCGGTCGGTCCACAGATAGGAGTGCCGGGGTGAGCTCCACACGCGAACGGAGTCTGCTGACTCCCGACGCCGCTCCGGCTTGGCTCAAACCGCTGGTCGATAACGCCCATCACGTGAAACGGGCCTATCGGCGACGGGTGCCCGCCGAGGTGCTGGCCATGGTGACTGCGGCAAATGCGAAGGCCGCGATGACCGGGGCAGGTCGCGACGCCGCGGTGCTGGTGCTGTTCTCGGGTCCGCGCGACTCGTCCCCCTACCCTTCGGGGGGGTGGGGCCCCAGCCTGCGAGGGGAGTGCCCCCAGACCGGCGGATTACCCGATGATGCCGACCTCCTCGTGACCGTTCGGGCGTCGACGTTGCGCCACCACGCCGGCCAAGCCGCGTTCCCCGGCGGAGCCGCCGACCCCTGTGACGAGGGTCCGATACACACCGCATTGCGCGAGGCCCACGAGGAAACCGGCATCGACGCCGACCGGCTGCAGCCGCTGGCCACCCTGGAGAAGATGTTCATCCCGCCCTCGGGCTTCCACGTTGTGCCGGTCCTCGCCTACTCGCCGGATCCGGGTCCGGTAGCCGTCGTCGACGAGTCCGAGACCGCGATTGTGGCGCGTGTGCCGGTGCGCGCGTTCATCAATCCGGAGAACCGATTGATGGTGTTTCGCAAGGAGAACACGCGACGCCTCGCCGGGCCCGCGTTTCTGCTGAACGAGATGTTGGTGTGGGGGTTCACCGGCCAAGTGATCTCGGCGATGCTCGACGTGGCCGGCTGGGCGCAGCCCTGGAACACCGAAGACGTGCGCGAGTTGGACGACGCGATGGCTCTCGTCGGTCATGATGACAACGACGGGGAGGCCCAACAATGACATCGTCTCAGTGGCTCGATCTCGCCGTCCTGTCGATCGCGTTCGTCGCCGCGATCTCAGGTTGGCGCTCCGGGGCACTGGGCTCGCTACTGTCCTTCATCGGCGTGGTGCTGGGCGCCGTCGCCGGGGTGCTGCTGGCGCCGCATGTGGTCACGCACGTCAGCGGCACCCGTACCCAACTTTTCGTCACCCTTTTCTTGATCCTGGGCCTGGTGGTCATCGGTGAGATTGCCGGCGTGGTGCTGGGCCGGGCGGTGCGCGGCGCAATCCGCAACCGCACCCTGCGCCTGTTCGATTCGGTCATCGGCGTGGGCGTGATGGTGCTGGCCGTGGCGGTGGTGGCCTATCTGCTGGCGACCCCGCTCACGTCGACAAACCAGCCGAACCTGGCCGCTGCGGTGCGCGGCTCGAAGGTGCTGAGCCAAGTGGACGAGGTTGCGCCGCCCTGGCTGAAGGCAGTGCCCAAACGGCTCAAGGCGCTGTTGGACACCTCGGGCCTACCCGAAGTGCTGGGGCCATTCGGCCGCACCCCGATCATCAACGTCGACGCTCCAGACGCCGCACTGATCAACGACCCCGTGGTGGCCGCTGTGCGGCCGAGCATTATCAAGATTCGCGGCGTGGCGCCGGGTTGCCAAAAGGTCTTGGAGGGTACCGGTTTCGTGGTCTCGCCGAACCGGGTGATGTCCAATGCGCATGTCGTCGCAGGTTCGGAGACCGTCACTGTCGAGACCGACGGCCAGACCTTCGACGCAACGGTGGTCTCTTACGATCCGGACGCCGACATCTCGATCCTCGACGTGCCAGGCCTGCCGTCGGCGCCATTGGCCTTCGCCGAAGCGCCCGCAAAGACCGGCACTGACGCGTTGGTGCTTGGCTACCCGGGCGGCGGAGAATTCCAGGCCACCCCGGCGCGGGTACGCGAGACCATCAAGCTCAATGGCCCGGACATCTATAAGACGAAGACCGTCGACCGCGAGGTGTACACGATCAGAGGCACTGTGCGGCAAGGTAATTCTGGCGGCCCGATGATCGACCGGCAGGGACAGGTACTCGGCGTGGTGTTCGGCGCAGCGGTCGACGACGCGGAGACCGGCTTCGTGCTGACCGCGAAGGAGGTCAATCGGCAGCTGGCCAGGATCGGCAACACCCAGCCCGTCGCCACCGGCGTATGCGTCACCTGACCGTGGGTCTGTAGACCTGGTCCAGGAAGCGCAACAGCTGATCGTTGACCGCGTCCGGTGCTTCTTCGTGTGCGAAATGCCCTGCGCCGGCGATTGATACATAGCGACCGTGCGGCGCGTATCGCCGCGTTCGATTCACCGGGTCGGCCAGTACGTAAGGGTCATCGTCGCCGCGAATGTGCAACATCGGAACGGCCAGTGGTCGCTTCATCGACTTCATGAACCGACGACCCTCGCTGCGCAGCTGGCTGCGCACTGCCCAGCGCTGGTACTCCAACGCCGAATGAGCCGCAGACGGAATCTGGATGGCCCGGCGCATGTGCCCGATGGTCTCGGAAAAGTCTTCTGAGGCAAGCCATTTCTCGCTGGCACGACTACGAACCAGGCGTTCCAGTTCCTCGGCGTCGTGCCGGGTCAGCGCTCGCTCGGGCCAGATGGGTAGCTGGTAGCGCAGCATCCATGGCAGCAGCGCCAGGCCTTGATCGCGCCGGGTCAGTGCCGACGAGCGCAGTGCGGCCGGATGCGGCGAGCTGACCACCGCGATCGCGCGGACCATCCGCGCGTGCAGCACGGAGGTCGCCCAGCAGACCAGACCACCGTCGGCGTGACCGACCAGCGTCGCCGACGCGTGGCCGAGCGCGCGGACCAGGCCCGCGGTGTCACCGGCCAGCGTCCAGCCGTCGTAACCACGCGGCGGCTTGTCGCTACCGCCGTAGCCGCGCAGGTCGACCGCGACGACGCGGGCACCGGTGAGTCCGCGCAGCTGGTGTCGCCACGACCACCAGAACGAGCCGAATCCGTGCAAAAGGATGACCAACGGCCGCTCGGTCACCGGCTTACCCGATTCGTCGGCCTTCTGTTCGGCCTCCACGACGTGGAACCGAATGCCGTTGGCATGCACCTCCAGATGGCGCCACGGACCGCCGATGCGTACCACCGACGGATCAGGCGGGACCATTACCAGCCGGACGGATCCGCGGTCGGGTTGGCCGCCGCCTTGCCGTCGGAAGAGCTCAGCGCCTTGGCCTTGTCGTGCCCCGGGGTCAGCGCTTCGGGGATCTCCTTGACCGTTTTGATGGTCTCCTGCGGCCCGCGGATGCGACGCACCTTGAGGTAGCCGAACAGGGCGAATATCGCCGTGACGACGACCATGATGCCGAACACGATCAGGAACGCGACCCACCGCCACAGCCACGTGTCGAGGAGCTCGGCGAGGAAGAAGAAGAAAAAGAACGTCGAGTAGAACAGCACCACCAGCGCGAGGATGAAGAAGACGCTGCCGGTGAGCCCCTTCTTGACGTCACGCGTGATCTCCGCGCGGGCCAGTTCGACCTCGGCGCGCACCAGGGTCGACACCTGCGCCGTCGCGTCTTTGACCAGGTCACCGATCGACGGGTCTGGTTTAGGGGCGCGCGGATCGACCAGGGGTATCGAGGTCACGGTGGTCGGCACGCCATTCTTCCGGTCGCCACTGCTCACGGACGGTCCTCCCGTTTCGATGTCGCCGACCCTAGCGGCTCCGCTTAGATGTCAGTCGCGAATCATGTTGCCACGTGGCGACGAGGTAAACGATCCCGGCCGAACGATAGACTGACCCTCACTGTTGAGTAGGCGGGTCGGGACGTCGATGGGGGATGATCTTTGAGGACCGGGCACCGCTGGCTCCTACGAATATGTGCGCCGATCGTGGCCCTGGCCGGACTGCTGGCACCCACCGCACCGATGGCGAATGCCGACGAGCCGGTCCCGCTGGGCGGTGGTTCGGGTCTCGTCGTCAACGACGACACGCTGTGCACATTGACCGCGATCGGGACCGACAACCGCGGCAATCTGATCGGGTTCACCTCCGCGCACTGCGGGGGTCCAGGAGCACAGGTGGGCGCCGAGGGGGCGGAGGCCAACGGTGTGCTGGGCACGATGGTGGCAGGCAACGACGCCCTCGACTACGCAGTGATCCAGTTCGATCCGCAGAGGGTCAGGCCGGTCAACAACGTCAATGGCTTCCAAATCGACGGCCTCGGCCCCGACCCGACCATCGGCGACATTGCGTGCAAGCTGGGACGGACCACCGGCTACTCGTGCGGCGTCACCTGGGGAGCGGGCGAGGAGCCCGGGACGATCGTCAATCAGGTGTGCGGTCAGCCGGGCGACTCGGGGGCGCCGGTCACGGTCAACAACCGTCTGGTGGGCATGATCCACGGCGCGTTCACCGAAGACCTACCGACCTGCATCGTCAAGTTCATCCCGCTGCACACCCCGGCGGTCACCATGTCGATCAACGCGGTGCTGGCGGACATCACCGCCAAGAACCGGCCGGGATCCGGCTTCGTACCGGTCGGCGGGTGAGCGCAGGCGGCTACTTGCCGGCCCGAATCGCCTCGAACACGGTGGGATCGACCAACGTCGACGTGTCGCCGAGCTCACGACCCTCGGCCACGTCGCGCAGCAGCCGTCGCATGATCTTGCCGCTGCGGGTCTTGGGTAGCTCCGGAACCACGTGAATCTCACGCGGCCGCGCGATCTTTCCGATTTCCTTGGCGACCTGCTCGCGCAGTTCCTCGACCATGTTGTCGTTGTCCTTGGCGTGCGACTCGAGGATGACGAACGCGCAGATGCCCTGGCCGGTGTTCTCGTCGGACGCGCCGACGACCGCTGCCTCTGCAACGCCGGAATGACCGACCAGCGCCGACTCCACCTCGGTCGTCGAGATCCGGTGTCCGGACACATTCATCACGTCGTCAATGCGCCCGAGCAGCCAGATGTTGCCGTCGGAATCGACGCGGGCCCCGTCGCCGGCGAAATACCAGCCCTGCTTGGCATACCGTGACCAGTAGGTCTCCTTGTACCGCTCCGGATCCCCCCAGATACCACGCAGCATCGACGGCCACGGCTGATCCAACACCAGATAGCCGGTGACGTGCTCGGCCTCGTCGGCGCCGGGCACCAATTCGTTGCCTTCTTCGTCGACGATCTTCGCCGTAATGCCCGGCAGTGGCGTCATCGCCGAACCTGGCTTCGCCGCCGTGATGCCCGGCAGCGGCGAGATCATGATCGATCCCGTCTCGGTCTGCCACCAGGTGTCCACGACCGGTGTTCGATTGCCGCCGAACGCATCCCGATACCACCGCCACGCCTCAGGGTTGATCGGCTCACCGACCGAGCCCAGTAGCCGCAGGCTGGACAAGTCGTGCGCGTCGGGGATCACCCGGTTCCATTTCATGAACATCCGGATCAAGGTTGGCGCAGTGTAATAGATTGTCACGCCGTACTTTTCGATCACTTCGAAGTGCCGGTGCACGCTCGGCGACGCGGGCGTTCCCTCGTAGACCACCTGGGTGACGCCGTTCGACAGCGGCCCGTACACGATGTAGGTGTGCCCGGTGACCCAGCCGATATCGGCTGTGCACCAAAACACGTCGGATTCCGGCTTCACGTCGAACACGTTGTAGTGCGTGTAGGAAGCCTGGGTCAGGTATCCGCCGGAGGTGTGCATGATGCCCTTGGGCTTGCCGGTCGTGCCCGAGGTGTAGAGCAGGAACAGCGGATGCTCGGAGTCGAACGCTTCCGGGGTGTGCTCGGGTGACGCCTGGTCGACGGTGTCGTGCCACCACAGATCGCGGCCCTCGGTCCACGGAGTGTCGATGCCGGTGCGCCGTACCACCAACACGTGCTCAACGGACTTCTGTCCCTCGACGGCCTCGTCGACGGACTCCTTCAACGAAACGGCGGAGCCGCGGCGGTACTGCCCGTCGGTGGTGATGACGATCTTGGCCTCGGCGTCCTCGATGCGGGCCTTAAGGGCGGTCGCGGAGAATCCCGCGAACACCACGGAATGCAGCACACCGAGGCGCGCACACGCCAGCATGGCGACGATGGCCTCCGGGACCATCGGCATGTAGATGGCGACGCGGTCACCAGCGACCAAGCCGAGTTCGGTCAGCGCGTTGGCGGCCTTGCACACCTCGGCCTGCAGCTCGGCATAGGTCAGCGTGCGGCTGTCGCCGACCGGCTCGCCCTCCCAGCGGATCGCCACCCGGTCGCCGTTGCCTGCCTCGACGTGGCGGTCGACGCAGTTGTACGCGACGTTGAGCTTGCCGCCGACGAACCACTTCGCGACCGGTGCTTCCGACCAGTCCAGTACCTCTTTGAACGGCGTGTCCCAGGACAACCGGTTCGCCTGTTTCGCCCAGAACGCCAACCGGTCCTTCTCGGCCTCGCTGTACAGCTCGGCGGTCGCGTTGGCCTGTGCGGCGAAGTCATCGGACGGCGGATAAGCGGACGGACCTTCGGTGTGCGTTTCGGACATATTCGTGAGCGTAGTCGGACTCTCGGTGCGCTGAGCGTTCCTCGCGTGATGTCTCACCCGCTGGCACCGCTGGCCGAATTGCCCGGCGTCGCCGCCGCGGGCGAACAGGCCCGCGAGGCGCTCGGCAGGGCGCACCGGCACCGCACGAACTTGCGGGGATGGCCGGCGACGGCCGCGGAGGCGGCGCTGCGGGCGGCCAGGGCGTCCTCGGTGCTCGAGGGCGGGGCGCTGCAGTTGCCCGAAATCGGCGAGCCCGATCCGCTGCTGGCCGGTGCACTTCGGGTGTCAGAGGCGCTTGAGGGCGGTGCGACGACGCTCGTCGGGGTGTGGCAAAAAGCCCCGATGCAGGCATTGGCACGGCTGCACATGCTGGCGGCCGCAGACCTCGTCGACGACGACCGGCTCGGGCGCCCGCGGTCCGACGCGGACGTCGGTCCCCGTCTGGAGCTCTTGGTCGACGTTGTCACCGGCAAATCCGACGTGCCCGCTACGGTGCTGGCGGCCGTCGCCCACGGAGAGCTGCTGACGCTGGCACCGTTCGGCACCGCCGACGGGCTGGTCGCTCGTGGGGTGTCGCGGTTGGTGACCGTCGCCAGCGGCCTGGATCCACACGGTCTCGGCGTGCCAGAGGTGTTCTGGATGCGCCATTCCGGTGATTACCGCGCCGCGGCGCGCGGATTCGCTTCCGGCACACCCGACGGTCTGGCGGCGTGGTTGGTGCTGAGTGCGCGCGCGCTGCGCGCGGGTGCGAGGGAGGCGTTGTCGATCGCGGAGGCCGCCTCGAAATAGGGGATCAGCAAAGTGAAAGCGGGCGACGTTCCGAAACTGTTCGGCTCGCCGCCCGCTAGCACGGACTCCGGTTACCAAGCGTGCTGTATGGGGTTGCGTGGGCGGCCTCGGCGTCCTTGCGATGCGCTACAGCTGCAACCCCACCCAAAGGGTCGTCGTGGTCGTCCGCTCTTCGCAATTACGCAGGCCCGCAACACTATTGCCTATTCCGCGGCGTGAGCTCCGCGTGGGTGCCGGGATCCGTGCTGGGTAGCCTGGATTTGGGAGATCGAGCCTTCTCTTCCGGCTCGGCCTTGGCCTCTCCAAGCTTCCGTGGTTCCTTTGTACTCCGTGACCACGGTCACAGCAAGGGCTAAGCCGCCGCGAGATTCGATCGTTACCGCTCGCCGGTCAGCTACTACGCCAAGTCGGATTCAGAGAGCGAAACGGCGCAGCAGCGAGTAGGTCAGTGCGCCGGCGATCAGAGCGCTGAGGCCAACCGCGGCGGTGGTGGCGACGGCGGCGCCCGACGGTGCAGGGATGCGGTCGCGCAGCGACACCGGCCGCGAGAAGGTCAGCACTGGCCAGCCGCGCGCGGCGGCCTCTTTGCGCAGTCCGCGGTCGGGGTTTACCACGGTGGGGTGGCCGACCGCTTCGAGCATCGGCAGGTCGGTGATCGAGTCGGAATAGGCGTAACAGTGCTCGAGCGCATACCCCTCGCGGGCGGCGAGCTCGCGAATCGCCTCAACCTTGCCTTCGCCGAAGCAGTAGTACGCCACTTCGCCGGTGTACTTGCCGTCCTCGACGACCATCCGGGTCGCCATCGCGTGGGTGGCGCCAAGGGCTTTGGCGATCGGGCCGACGATCTCCTCGCCCGAGGCGGAGACCA
Organism: uncultured Actinomycetota bacterium; assembly: GCA_963800125.1. GTDB lineage: Bacteria > Actinomycetota > Actinomycetes > Mycobacteriales > Mycobacteriaceae > Mycobacterium. The sequence continues at coordinate 20,050 of CAWDAC010000039.1, forward strand.
CGACGACGTCGCGGCCACACAGTTTGTGGTCGGCGATCAGATTGGCGGCCTCGGCGAACACCAGCGGATCGACGATGTCGTGCAGTGTCTCGCCGACGATCGATTTGACCTGCTCCACATCCCACCCGGCGCACATGTTGGTGACGTAGTTGCGCATGCGGTCCATCTGGTCGTGGTCGGCGCCGGACATCAGGAAGAGGAACTGCGCGTAGGTGGACTTGAGTACGGCGCGCCTATTAATTAGCCCTTGGTCGAAGAAGGGTTTGCTGAAGGCCAGTGTGCTGGACTTCGCAATAACCGTCTTGTCGAGGTCGAAGAAGGCCGCCGTGTGAACGGGTTGACCGGATTTCGACTTCGTTTGCGGTACTAGACCCTTTGCGGCCGCCGGATCGGTTGCGGTCACAACACCCAGCATAGGGGGCATCCCGTGCCGCTGACCGACGGAGAGTCCAAAATGGCAGGTCATGACAGGTGCCGACAAGCCCACTTCTTGCGTGCTGCCCAGCGCTTTCGGTGCAAGCACTACTTGCACCTCTTGACCTTTCCGTGTGTATAGTGAGGATTACTCGGCTTATGCCGGGTGTGGATCAGCCCGACCCCCCGGGGCTGAAACACGACGACCTCCGCCTCCTCCCCCCCTGGCGGGGGTCGTCCCTTTTTTGAAGCCTTTTCGTTGTTCGGATAGATGGGGAACTCCGTCGTAGTTGCGGAACCGCGTTTTCGGTCACCGCGTTGAAACCCGTTCTATCCACAGCTGGCGACTCGTCCACAGGCGCCGCGGACGCACTGGCATTCGGTCGGTTCGCCCCCGCAATCTGGGCTGATGAACGCAACCAACGGCGTCCTCGCCATGGTCGCCGGATCGGCGATGCGCGACGACGTCGACCGGGTCGCCGCCGCTGCGGGTCTGGCAGTTGTGCACGCTTCCCAGCCGCCGAGCCGGCAAGCCTGGACCGGGGCATCGGCCGTGCTGCTCGACGCAACTGGGGCCTGCCGTTGCGCCGGACCGGTGCTGCCCCGCCGCGGGCGCGTCATCCTGCTCAGCCGCAGCGAGCCGCAGACCTCCGAATGGGAGGCCGCGATCGCCGTCGGCGCCCAGCACGTCATGACCCTTCCCGCCGACGAAGCCGAACTCGTCGCCGCGCTCTCCGAGGCCGCGGAATCCCGCCGCGATGACGGGCGCAGGGGCGCGGTCGTCGCGGTAATGGCAGGCCGCGGCGGTGCGGGGGCCTCGCTTTTCGCGACCGCTCTTGCCCAAACCGCGGCAGACGCTCTCCTCGTCGATGCCGACCCGTGGAGTGGCGGCATCGATTTGGTGGTGGGCAGCGAGGACGAGCCGGGATTGCGTTGGCCAGATCTCGCATTAGAGCGCGGCAGGCTCAGCATTGCTGCGCTGCGCCAAGCGTTGCCGCAGCGGGACGGGATCAGCGTGCTGTCGTGCGCCCGCGCAGGCAACGACATCGAGCCCGGCCCGTTGGCTGCGGTGATCGATGCCGGGCGGCGCGGTGGCGTGACCGTCGTATGTGATCTACCGCGCCAGTTGACGCCTGCCGTCGAAATCGCCACGGATGCCGCCGACTTGGTAGTTCTCGTCACGTCAGCCGACGTGCGGGCATGTGCCGCGACCGCCGCGGTTGCGACGGCGTTGGGCGCGATCAACCCCAATGTCGGCCTGGTGGTGCGGGGTCCGTCGCCCGGTGGGTTGCGATCGGCTGACGTGGCGCGGATTGTCGGCCTGCCACTCCTGGCGGCGATGCGACCACAACCGGGGCTGGCGGAAACGATGGAGCGTGGCGGCCTGCGGGTGCGTCATCGATCGCCGCTGGCAACTGCCGCGCGCCGAGTGCTGAGCGTGTTGGCGCAGCATCCATCGGCGGACGCGGCATGAGCATGTCGTTGATCGATCGGGTCCGTGAGCGGCTGGCGGCCGAATCCGCGCCGCTGCGCCCCAATGTCGTCGCCGCCGCGATCCGCGCCGAATCGGGCGGAGTGCTTGGCGATACCGAGGTGCTGAGCAATCTGCGGATGCTGCAGACCGAGCTCACCGGCGTCGGCATCCTGGAGCCGCTGCTGCGTGCGGAGGGCACCACGGATGTCTTGGTCACCGCGCCGGACGCGGTGTGGGTCGACGATGGAAACGGGTTGCGGCGCAGCTCGATCCGGTTTGCCGACGAGGACGCGGTACGGAGGTTGGCGCAGCGGCTCGCCTCGAGCGTGGGGCGTCGACTCGACGAGGCGCAACCCTGGGTCGACGGACAGCTGACCGGTGTGGCCGCAGGCCAGTTCACCGTCCGGCTGCACGCCATGCTTGCGCCGATCGCATCCGGCGGCACCTGCCTGTCGTTGCGTGTACTGCGACCGGCGACCCAGGACCTCGCCACGTTGACGCAGTCCGGGGCGATCGCCGGGGAGGCCGCCACCCTGCTCGACGGGATCATCGCTGCCCGGCTGGCGTTCCTTGTTTCCGGCGGCACCGGGGCGGGCAAGACCACACTCTTGGCGGCCACCCTTGGAGAGGTTTCGCCCGAAGAACGCATCATCTGCGTGGAGGACGCCGCCGAACTGGAACCGCGGCATCCACACCTCGTGAAGCTCGTTGCACGGAGCGCGAATGTCGAAGGGGTAGGCGAGATTACCGTTCGCAACCTGGTGAGACAGGCGCTGCGGATGCGACCGGACCGGATCGTCGTCGGCGAGGTGCGCGGCGCGGAGGTGGTCGACTTGCTGGCCGCGCTCAACACGGGCCACGACGGTGGTGCGGGAACCGTCCATGCGAACAATCCCGCCGAGGTGCCGGCCAGGCTGGAGGCGCTGGCAGCGCTCGGAGGTCTCGACCGAGCCGCACTGCACAGTCAACTCGCGGCAGCGGTGCAGGTGTTGCTGCACGTCGGTCGGGACCCAAACGGCAAGCGCAGGCTCAGCGAGATCGCCGTGTTGCGGCGGGATGGCAACGGCATGGTCGGGGTGGCAACCGCCTGGAACGCAGACACCGGATTCGGAAGCGGCGCCGAGCATCTGAGGAGCCTGCTACGCGGCCGGGGCCTGATGTGACCACCGCGGCGCTGGCGTTGGCGCTCGCATTGGTCGCGGCACCGCCGCCGTCGCGATGCCGGCTGGAACGCGTCGCACCGACTCGTCGCCGAATCCCCTTGTATGTGGTTGCGGTCGCTATCGCAGTGGCGATGGCGATGATGCTGCCTGTCACGGCGACGCTGGCCGCCGCGATTCTCGTCGGCACGCTGGTGTTGCGGCGGCGACGGTTGATCGCCCGGCGTGCCCGCGCTGCCGAAGCGTCCGCACTGCAAGGCGCGCTGGATGTGCTGGTCGGCGAACTGCGCGTCGGCGTCCATCCTGTGGCGGCGTTTGATGTCGCGGCGCGCGAGGTCGACGGGCCCGTTGCAACGAGTCTGCGCGCGGTTGCCGCGCGAGCGCGACTGGGAGCCGACGTGGCCGCCGGGCTCCGCAACTTCGCCGAGTCGTCACGTCTGCCTGCGCACTGGGAGCGACTGGCCCTCTTCTGGCGATTGGCTCAGACACACGGCTTGGCGATCGCGACGTTGATGCGCGCCGCGCATCGCGACATCGTTGAGCGAGAACGGTTTTCGGCCCGGGTCGATGCCGGGATGGCCGGTGCCCGCACCACGGCGGCGGTGTTGGCCGGGCTTCCGCTGGTCGGTGTCTGCCTTGGCCAGCTCATCGGCGCAGACCCGTTGGGCTTCCTGCTGGCGGGCGGTGCCGGAGGATGGCTGCTGGTGGTCGGTGTGACGCTCGCCTGCTGCGGCCTGTTGTGGTCGGATCGCATCACCGGTCGGGTGCTGACATGAGTACCCGAAGGCGAGCGCGAGTGAGGATCGCAGCGGAGCGAGGACCGGAGCGAGCGGGAGCCGAGGCATGAGTTCGGCCGCTTTGTTGTTGGCAGCCGCGCTGCTGATCGCCGTCGGCCCGACGCGGGCGCGGGCACGCGCCGCATCCGCAAGTCCCGCGGTGCCGGATCCGCAGTCGGGCGACTCGGATGCTTTGGCCGCCGCTTCTACTTTTGACGTGCTCGCAGCGTGCCTCGCTTCGGGGATGGCGGTGTCGACCGCGGCGGCTGCGGCCGCACCATCGGCGCCACGTCCGCTCGCCACGTTGCTCCACCGCGCCGCCGACCTGCTGGCGTTGGGCGCCGATCCCGCTACGGCATGGTCGAATCCCGCTCTGCCGCCCGACAATCACGGCGAAGCGCTACTTCGCCTGGCTCGGCGGTCGGCAGCATCAGGTACCGCGCTTGCCCAAGGTGTCGCCGATCTGGCCGAACAGTCACGCCACGACGCCGCATCGGCGGCCGACGCCCAGGCCCAGAGGGCGTCGGTGCTGATCGCAGGCCCACTCGGATTGTGCTACCTGCCTGCCTTCGTCTGCCTGGGCATCGTCCCGATCGTCGCAGGGCTGGCGGGCGACGTGCTGCGGTCGGGCCTCACATGACCGCTTGCGAACCGCTCGTGGAACCGACAGGGAGGAAAAGAAATGGTGGCGACGATGATTCGCGGATTGAAAACACGGATGACGCTGGTGCTAATCGACGACGCGGGCATGTCTACGGTGGAGTACGCCATCGGGACCATCGCCGCCGCGGCCTTCGGTGCGATTCTGTACACGGTCGTCACCGGCGATTCCATCGTGACCGCGCTGACCAACATCATCAATCGCGCACTCAACACCAACGTCTAACCAGCGATGGCGGCGCCACCACCGTCGAGGCAGCATTCGCCATCGCCGCCCTGGTGGTGGTTCTGGTGCTGTGCGTGGCTGGACTCAGCGCGCTGTCGATGCAGGTGCGTTGTATCGACGCCGCGCGCGAAGCGGCGCGTCTTGCGGCTCGCGGTGATGACGGGTCCGCACTGCAGGCTGCCCAGAACATCGCTCCATCCGGTGCGGTCGTGCAACTGCGTCGCGAAGGTGGGCTGGTGGTCACATCGGTCATCGCTCATTCGATGGTGTTGCCGGGTATCGCAATTCGCGCAGACACGGTGGCCGCGATCGAGCCGGCTGTGCGCTGACGATGGCTCGGCTACTCTGGTGGCCGTCGCGATGATGGCGATTCTGTTGGCGATCACCGTCGGCGGTGTCTACATCGGATCGGCGGTGATCGCCCGTCATAGGGCGCAGGCCGCGGCCGATCTGGCGGCGTTGGCGGCCGCGGCCCGGTTGCCTGCTGGGCCCGACGCGGCCTGCGGCGAGGCATCGGCGATCGCGGACGCGATGGGGGTCGGCGTCGCCGACTGTGGGGTGGACGAACTCGACATCGTGGTCACGATCCAGGCGGGGCCTGCGCGTGCCGCCGCCAGGGCGGGGCCAGCCGAGCGCCCGAATTAGCCGCGCTTCGCCGCCTTATCCTTGCGTGCCTTGGATTTCCGCGACTTCTTAGCCGATGGCGACGGTTGCTCATCGTCGGCGACTTCGTCGAACTCCACCACCGCCAACTCCGATTCGGTCGGCAGGCGCATGGCCACCAGACCGGCGAACGTGTCCTCTTCGAGCTCGATACGATTAATTGTCATGTACACCGGCGTCCATTCGCCATCGGCCGACCGGATGCGTAACACACCGCTTGTCGCACCATTGGCGAATTCGACTGCCATTCTTGCCATGTGACGAGCATCCGCCGGATTGACGGATGGCTCCCCGGACGCGTTCACACGCCAATCGATGAACGGCGCGGGCTCGTCGAGCCACCTCAGCAGTTTCCAGTTGACCGGATCGATCACGGCGCGATGCACCCCGGGTTGGGCGAGCCCATTGAGGATTCGTTGGGCCAAGTTGTCCTGCGGCAACGGATCGCCCTCACGTTCTGCCCGCCAGTTCATTGCACGACAGATAAGCCGCTCGCTGCCGTCGTCCTGGGTCTCCTCGATCGCGCGGACCACAAAGCCGACGGAGATGGATTCGCCATTATGATCGGTGAGATTCCAGGTGGTACAGAGCGTCTCGCCGGGCTCGGCCTTGACCGCCATCGACAGCACTTTGGTTTCGCCCGGGTTGAGGTCGCGCTGGGGGAGGTCTTCGGCGAATGCCCGGCCATCGGTGGCCTCGGTGGACGGGTCCCTGCCGCTGTTGTACAACGACTCCCGTGTGTCGGTGGCGACGCCGGCCGTCAGATCCCATTTGAGCGGTCCGGCGACCGGCCGCTCCGGCGGCTCCACGTCCGGCGGCCCGATCCAAACCTGTACGCCATGCACACGGCCGTCGGACATCTGCACGGCTTCGGTACGGATTACGCGGTCATTTCTCGGCGTAATGGTGCTCAGGCTCTGGCGAGTGCGAACCGTTTCGGAAATAGCGGTCTGAATCGCCATCAGGTTCGGACTTCGTCGCAGAAATGCGCTGATGGGGACGAGATTCTTGGTTCGACGGCCCTGGGCGACGACGGCGGGCTCGATGCCCAGGGTTTCCACGAGCAGCCAGTCGTGGGTCATCTCGCGGATTGTACCGGGCGGCACCCTGCCGAGTGACCGCTGGAGCGGGCTACGAAATCCGCAGATTCTTGCTGTTAATTGACGCTCTAGCAAGCGCCGATTATCGTCGGCCAGTTGCAGCAACCTCTCCGACGAGGTATTTTTCGTCTGCGCCCGACGTTCGGGATTGAAAACGGATCGCGTTGTCCGACCGTTTCATCGCAACCGTCCGGCGCTCGGCGTGCCCGACTCGGCACCGTCGATCGCTGGTCCATGGGGGCGGCCGTCGAGGGGTCGGCCGTCACCGTGGGCCTTCACGAGCGCTCCAATTCGCCGAGCACAAGACGCAGCACGCGAACAGCACCCAACTTGTCCAGCGGGTCATTCCCGCTGCCGCATTTCGGCGACTGAACGCACGACGGGCAGCCGAGTGGACATTCGCAAGCCTCGATGGCCGCCGCGGTGGCGCCCCACCACGTGGCAATCTGCTGAAAGCCGCGGTCGGCGAATCCCGCCCCACCCGGGTAGCCGTCATAGACGAAGATCGTCGGCAATCCGGCCACCGGGCCAACGGCCGTCGACATCCCACCGATATCCCCGCGGTCGCAACTGGCTACCAGTGGCAGCAATCCGATGGCCGCGTGTTCGGCGGCATGCAGTGCACCCGGAATGCGTAATGCGTCGATGCCGTTGTCCTGCAATGCTTCCGGAGTGATAGTGCACATGACCGCCTTGGTGTCCAGTGTGCGGGTGGGCATGTCGAGCTCGACGAAGTCGATCACCTCGCCGGTCAGCCGGCGGCGCAGGTAACCGATCACGGTATTGGTCACCGATACAGGTACCAGACCAAGAGTGATCGGCCCGAACGTATTTCGCTTGCCTTGCCCTGTCACCGCGATGTCGGTGAGCTCCCGGGCGAATGTCGTATAGCCGGGATCTTCGGCGTGCACGAAGGCCACGCCGTCTTCGAAGTCGAGGGAGTCGACCATGTACGACTCGCCCTGGTGCAGGTAAACCGCGCCCGGATGAACCGACGCCGGCGCCTGCCCCGCATCCGCGCTGCCCAGCAGCCGCCCGGTTTCGGTCTCCAGAATCGCGATCTGCCCGCCCGACGAGCCGCGGATGTCGACCGCAGGGTGCGGGTCAACACCAGGGGTGGGGAAGTAGCCGCTGGATCGCCGACGCAGCAGGCCGTCGTCGACGAGGGCCTCCGCGACGGCTTCGGCGTTCCAGGCGCGCACCTCGGCATCGGTCAGCGGTAGTTCGGTTGCGGCGCAGAGCAATTGCGGGCCAAGGACATAGGGGTTTCCCGGGTCGATGACCACCCGCTCGATCGGCTTGTCCAACAGGGCTTCCGGATGGTGTACCAGGTAGGTGTCCAACGGATCGTCGCGCGCGATCAGCAGGATCAATGCGCCCTGCCCGCGCCTGCCGGATCGGCCCGCCTGTTGCCAGAACGAGGTCACCGTTCCGGGGAAGCCCGCCAGCACCACGGCATCCAGTCCCGCGATGTCGACACCCAGCTCCAGCGCATTGGTGCTGGCCAGACCGCGTAGGTCGCCTTCGGCCAGTGCGCGTTCCAGTTCGCGGCGGTCCTCGGCGAGATAACCGGCCCGGTAGGACGCTACCCGGTCCGTCAACTCGGGAGCGACGTCTTGCAGACGCGCCCGGGCACCCAACGCGGTGAGCTCGGCACCGCGACGGGACCGAACAAAGGTCAGCGTCCGGGCGCCTTCGGCGATCAGATCGGCCATCACCCTGGCCGCCTCGGCCCCGGCGGAACGCCGTACCGGCGCCCCGTTTTCGCCGACGAGGTCGGTGCGCAGAGCGGGCTCCCACAGCGCGACGGTCCGCGCACCCTGTGGCGAGCCGTCCTCGGTCACCTCGAGTACCGTCTGACCGATCAGCTCTGATGCGGTGGCGGCCGGCAACGCAGTCGTCGCGCTGGCGAAGATCACCGTCGGCGCCGCCGAGTAACGTGCGCACAGCCGCAGCAGCCGGCGCAGCACCATTGCGACGTTCGAGCCGAAAATACCGCGATAGTAATGGCATTCGTCGACAACGACGTAGCGCAGATTTCGCAGAAACACCGCCCAGCGCGCATGGTTGCGCAGCAGGGACAGGTGGATCATGTCGGGATTGGAGAAGATCCAGCGTGATCGTTCGCGGGCGAAACGACGCACCTCGCCCGGGCTGTCGCCGTCGTAGGCGCTGGGTGCGACGGCGCCGAGCTTGGCCACCGCGTCGGTGAGCGCCTGCGCGGTTCGCAATTGGTCGTGGCCGAGGGCCTTGGTCGGCGACAGATACAGCGCGCGCGCACGAGGCTCGCTGGCGAATGTGGTCAAAATGGGCAACTGATACGCCAATGACTTACCCGATGCCGTGCCGGTGCTGAGCACAACGTGCCGGCCGTCGTAGGCGAGGTTGGCCGCTTCGAATTGATGTGACCATGGCACGGTGATGCCGCGATCATTGAACGCCCGCACCACATCCGGATCGGCCCAGTGCGGCCACGCCTGTGGGCGTGCACGTCGCGGTGGCAGGTCCGCGACATGGCGCAGCGGCTTCTCCTCCGGATCGGTGCCCTCGACCGCGCAGGCGAGCAGCTCGCGGCCGAAATCCGACATCGTTTGCCCTCCTGTACGTGAATTGTTCCCTAGTTGTCATGCCGAGACTGTCGCTGGAGCGTCGAACATGATTGACTAAGGGTGGTCGCAGCTTCTGTGTTCGTGTATATGCACTCGCAGGATCGACGTTGCGATCGCGGTTCCTGCGAGGGTTGTAGGTCGGGTCAAGTTCCGGCGACTCCACGAAGGTATGGCGGTCGGAACGGGCCCGGTACGCCGGAAGTCGGTGGACCGCACCCGGTAAGAAGAGAAGGAAAGATCGAAAGATGCCACAGGGAACTGTGAAGTGGTTCAACGCGGAGAAGGGCTTTGGGTTCATCGCACCCGAGGACGGCTCCGCCGATGTGTTTGTCCACTACACGGAAATTCAGGGAAGCGGCTTCCGCACTCTCGAAGAGAACCAGAAGGTCGAGTTCGAGGTTGGTCAGAGCCCCAAGGGCCCACAGGCAACCGGCGTTCGATCCATCTAAGCAATCGAACCTGACGAGACCCCTCGAGCAGTCCCGTAGGGACCGCCGGGGGGCTTTCGTTTCTGGGCACAACTGCGGCCCGCCGAGCGCGCCCCGGCGCGGCACTGGCCTACTGTCGTCTGCGTGAGCCAGCTGTCGTTCTTCTCGGCAGAGTCGGTGCCGCCTGCGGTCGCCGATCTGACGGGGCTTCTCGCCGCACCCGGCCAGGTGGTGCTGGTTGGGAGCGGCGCGCGGCTGTCGGTGGTGGTGGATCGGCCGTGGCGCGCCGCGGCCCTCGCAGAGATGATCGTCGAGGCCGGACTGGAGCCCGAGATCGCCCGCACCGATGAGAACACCCCGCTCGTCCGCACCTCGGTGGATCCGCGGTTGGTCGGTATCGCCGCCGAGTGGACCCGTGGAGCGGTCAAGACGGTGCCGCCGCAGTGGTTACCCGGACCGCGCGAATTGAGGGCCTGGACGCTGGCGGCTGGCACCCCCGAGGCGGACCGATATCTATTGGGCCTGGATCCGCACGCACCCGACACCCATTCCCCGCTGGCTTCGGCCCTGATGCGGGTCGGGATAGCACCGACTCTCATCGGAACCCGAGGGACCCGGCCTGCGCTTCGGATCAGCGGCCGCAGGCGCCTATCACGCCTGGTAGAGAACGTGGGGGAACCCCCGGGGGACGTAGAGGCGTTCTCGCTGTGGCCTCGGGTTTAAGGTCTTAGGGCCGGAGAGTCAGTTTGCGTAGGCACGTCCGGGGTGCGAAATTGTCAGTTGCCGAAGGCGACGGATCGACGCGAACGCATGATCCGACGCTGGACGGCAACACAGAAGTGGAGCGTAAGCACAGTTGGCTGACGACGACCGCGGCAGCGGCCACAACGGTAGTGTGCGGCGACTCGTCATTGTCGAGTCGCCGACCAAAGCGCGCAAAATAGCCGGCTACCTGGGCTCCAACTACATCGTCGAGTCTTCCCGCGGACACATCCGCGATTTGCCCAGGGCCGCCGCCGACGTGCCTGCCAAGTACAAATCCGAGCCGTGGGCACGGCTCGGGGTCAACGTCGATGCCGACTTCGAACCGCTATACATCATCAGCCCGGACAAGAAGAGCACCGTCACCGAGCTGAAAGGCCTGCTCAGGGGCGTCGACGAGCTCTATCTGGCCACCGACGGCGACCGGGAGGGCGAAGCCATCGCCTGGCACCTGCTGGAGACGCTCAAGCCGAGCATCCCGGTCAAGCGGATGGTGTTCCACGAGATCACCGAGTCGGCGATCCGCGCGGCCGCCCAGGACCCGCGTGACCTCGACAATGACCTGGTCGACGCGCAGGAGACCCGCCGCATCCTGGACCGGCTGTACGGCTACGAGGTCAGCCCCGTGCTGTGGAAGAAGGTCGCGCCGAAGCTGTCGGCCGGCCGCGTCCAGTCGGTGGCGACCCGCATCATCGTTCAGCGCGAACGCGAACGGATGGCGTTCCGCAGCGCCGGGTACTGGGATGTCACCGCCGAACTGGACGCCAGCGTCTCCGACCCGCAGGCGCAGCCGCCCACATTCTCCGCCAAGCTGACCACGGTCGACGGCAAGCGGGTGGCCACCGGTCGCGACTTCGACTCGCTCGGCGAGCTCAAGAAGCCCGACGAGGTGCTGGTGCTTGACGAGGCCAGTGCCGGCGCTTTGGCGACGGGCCTGCGCGGTGCGCAGCTGGCGGTGTCCTCCGTCGAGCAGAAGCCGTACACCCGCCGGCCTTACGCGCCGTTCATGACGTCGACGCTGCAGCAGGAGGCAGGCCGCAAGCTACGGTTCTCGTCCGAGCGCACGATGAGCATTGCGCAGCGGCTGTACGAGAACGGCTACATCACCTATATGCGTACCGACTCCACGACGCTGTCGGGGTCGGCCATCAACGCCGCGCGCAACCAGGCCCGCCAGCTGTACGGCGATGAGTACCTGCATCCGACACCGCGGCAGTACACCCGGAAGGTCAAGAACGCCCAGGAGGCGCACGAGGCGATCCGCCCTGCCGGTGAGGTATTCCAGACACCGGGTCAGCTGCACAGCCAGCTGGACACCGACGAGTTCCGCCTTTACGAGTTGATCTGGCAGCGCACCGTGGCGTCGCAGATGGCCGATGCGCGAGGCACGACGCTGAGCCTGCGCATCTCCGGGCAGTCGACCGACGGGCAGCAGGTCGTGTTCAGCGCGAGCGGCCGCACGATCGCCTTCGCCGGCTTCCTGAAGGCCTACGTCGAGAGCATCGACGAGCTCGCCGGTGGCGAGTCCGACGACGCCGAAAGCAGGCTGCCGAGCCTCGAGCAGGGGCAGCGCGTCGATGCCAAGGAGCTGACACCGGACGGGCATGTCACCACGCCGCCCGCCCGCTACACCGAGGCGTCCTTGATCAAGGCCCTGGAAGACCTGGGCATCGGCCGGCCGTCGACGTACTCGTCGATCATCAAGACCATCCAGGACCGCGGCTACGTCCACAAGAAGGGCAGCGCACTGGTGCCGTCGTGGGTGGCCTTTGCCGTTACCGGGCTGCTCGAACAGCACTTCGGACGACTGGTCGACTACGGCTTCACCGCGGCGATGGAAGACGAGCTCGACGAGATCGCGGCCGGCCATGAGCAGCGCACCACCTGGCTGAACAACTTCTACTTCGGTGGCGACCACGGCGTGCCCGAGTCGATCGCCCGCTCCGGTGGGCTGAAGAAACTCGTCGGCGTGAACCTTGAGGGAATTGACGCCCGAGAGGTCAACTCCATCAAACTGTTTGATGACGAAGAGGGCCGCGCCATCTACGTGCGGGTCGGCAAGAACGGTCCGTACCTGGAGCGCACCGTCATCGGTGACGACGGCGAGCCTAAACCGCAACGGGCGAATCTGAACGACTCGCTGACGCCCGACGAGCTGACCCTGGAGTTGGCCGAGAAGCTGTTCGCCACACCGCAAGAAGGTCGCTCGCTGGGGGTCGATCCGGAGACCGGCCACGAGATTGTCGCCAAGGACGGGCGGTACGGGCCGTATGTGACCGAGGTGCTGCCCGAACCGGACGAGCCCGAAGACGGAGCTCCGGCGAAGAAGGGCAAGAAGCCCACCGGGCCCAAGCCGCGTACCGGCTCACTGCTGCGGTCGATGAACCTGGAGACGGTGACGCTCGAGGACGCCCTCAGGCTGCTGTCGCTGCCCCGGGTCGTCGGTGTCGACCCGAACACCGACGAGGAGATCACCGCGCAGAACGGCCGCTATGGGCCATATCTCAAGCGCGGCAGCGACTCTCGCTCGTTGACAACCGAAGAGCAGATGTTCGACATCACGCTCGACGAGGCACTGAAGATCTACTCCGAGCCGAAACGTCGTGCGGGGCAGCGCGCTTCGGCCCCACCGCTGCGGGAGTTGGGCGCCGACCCGGCAACGGGCAAGCCGATGGTTATCAAGGACGGCCGGTTCGGTCCGTATGTGACCGACGGTGAGACCAACGCCAGCCTGCGTAAGGGCGACGACGTGCTTTCGATCACCGACGAGCGGGCCGCCGAACTGCTGGCCGACCGCCGTGCCCGCGGTCCGGCGAAGCGGACGGCGAAGAAGACCGTCAAGAAGAAGGCGCCCGCCAAGCGGGCGGCCAAGCGCAGCTAGCCGCGCTGAGCGCGCTGGTCACATCCGTCGCACAAGTCACGCCGACGGGCGGCGACCTTGCTGCCCGCCTATGAGCGACAAATTGGCGACGGAGTCGCCGCAGAACGGCTGTCGCTATGAGGTGGGCACTTTCCTACCCGTCTTCCGAAGAGGCTCCTGGGGCCAGTGAGACGAGAGCCGCTACCCGGCAGCTAGCTCGACACCTCGCTGGCCGCCTCTTCGGCGGACTCCTCGCTGGACTCAACGAGGTTCAGCGGGCGGGCGAGCTGGGTCGGTGCGGTCCGCCCGCGCAGTTCGACGATCTCTCCGACGTCCCAGCACAGCGCCTCGGCGTCGAGCGCGCCGCTGACCGCCATCGCCGACGCCAGCACGTAACCCTCCTCCAGTTTGGCCAGCTCGGTGAGGCGGGCGGCCTCGTTGACCGGGTCGCCGATGACGGTGTATTCGAAGCGGGCCTGAGCGCCGATGTGCCCGGCGATGGCGCGGCCCGCCGACACCCCGATGCCGAACTCCATGTCGGAGCCCAGCACGTTGATGAGCTCGTCGTGCAGCTCGCGGGAGGCCGCCAACGCGGCACCCGACGCGTCCGGATGCTCGATCGGTGCGCCGAAGATGGCCAGCGCCGCGTCGCCCTGGAACTTGTTGACGAACCCGCCGTGGCGGTTGACGGTGTCGACGACGACGCGGAAGAACTCGTTGAGCAGATTGACCACGTCGGACGCCGGCCGCGTGGAGGCGAGTTGCGTCGAACCGACCAGATCGACGAACAGCACCGCGACGTCGCGTTCCTGACCGCCGAGCTCGGTGCCGCGTTCCAGTGCACGACGCGCGACATCCTCGCCGACATAGCGGCCGAAAAGGTCACGCAGCCTTTGCCGTTCGGCCAGATCGCGAACCATGTCGTTGAACCCGGCTTGCAGCAAGCCCAGTTCGCTGGCGTCGTAGATCTGCATGTGGGCGTTGTAGTTACCCCGCTGCACTTCGCCCAGCGCCCAACGCAATTGGCGAAGTGGATCAGCGATCGACATGGCCACCAGCACCGTGCCTGCCAGACCGATCACCAGTGCAGCGATGGCGAGTATCAGGATCGGTGTGATCAGTCGGTCGGCGGAGGCGGTGAGGATCCGAAATTTGCTCGCCACCAACGCCAGCACGATCGCCAGGACCGGCACGCCGGTGGACAACACCCAGGTGAGCACCTGCCGCAAGACGACCCCGGCTGCGCGATAGTTCTCCGGCACCCCGCCACGAAGCGCGGCAACGGCGACCGGCCGCAGCACCCGTTCTGATTGCAGATACCCGATGATTGCCGTCGCTGTCGCACCCAGCCCGGTGGCCACGGCGACAACCGGTGCCGAATTGCTGGCGACCGGCCAGCTGGCGACGATGAAGACGATGGAGCCCAGGCACCAGTTGGACACGCTGATGATGGAGCGGTAGAGCGGCATCTTCAATGCGCGGGTTCGCGCCAGCTCGGTGGCGCCGGGATCGCTTTGGGTGAGCAGGCTGTCGCGGCGCTGCCACCGCATGACCGGGATGAGCAGCCGCAGGCTCAGATAGGCACCGATACTGAACGAAAAGAACAGGTAGCTGAGAAAGACGGCCAGATTGAGGGCGGGAAGGTCTTGAAGCTGGATGCGGTCCTCGGGCGGTAGCCCGAAACGGAGAAAGCCCAGCACGAACAGCGCGCCGATGATGTCGGACTGCAGCATGCCGAGCGTGAACACCGGCCACGGCGTGCGCGCCACCCAGCGGACGAATGCGCTGATTCGCCCGATCGGTACGGCCTCCGTGGTCACTCGTTAACCGTATCGGGCCGTGGGGACCTGTCGAGCCGCCGTGTGCAGGCCGTGTCGGTCTGACCACTAGTGTTTACGGGGATGGCCGGTGTTTTCTCGCGTCTGGTGGGCCAAGGCGCCGTTGAGGCGGAGTTGGTGGCCGCGGCGGAGGCTGCGCGCGGTGACACGGCTCACAATGCGAGCGCCACCGGGACGATGACACATGCGTGGCTGGTTACCGGCCCGCCAGGGTCGGGGCGTTCGGTCGCCGCGCTCTGTTTCGCTGCGGCACTGCAGTGCACATCGGACGGCGTTCCCGGCTGCGGGGAGTGTCGCGCCTGCACGACGACGATGGCGGGGACTCACGCCGACGTGCGCAGGATCATCCCGGAGGGGCTCTCGATCGGCGTCGACGAGATGCGCAACATCGTGCAGATCGCCTCACGGCGGCCGAGCACCGGGCGGTGGCAGATCGTGTTGATCGAAGACGCCGACCGGCTGACCGAAGGAGCGGCCAACGCGCTGCTCAAGGTGGTTGAGGAGCCGCCGCCGTCGACGGTTTTCCTGCTGTGCGCGCCGTCGGTGGACCCGGAGGACATCGCGATCACCTTGCGGTCGCGCTGCCGTCATGTGGCGCTGGTGACGCCGCCGGTGGAGGCGATCGCGCAGGTGCTGATCGACTCCGACGGGTTGTCCGCCGAGAACGCCAACTGGGCGGCGTCGGTCAGCGGCGGACATGTCGGTCGGGCGCGCAGGCTGGCCACGGACGAGGAGGCCCGGCAGCGACGGCAGCGGGCGCTTGCTCTGGCGCGCGACGCGGCGACGCCGTCGCGGGCCTACGGTGCCGCCGAGGAGCTGGTGGCGGCGGCTGAGGCGGAGGCATTGGCGCTGACGGTCGATCGCAACGAGGCGGAGACCGAGGAACTGCGCACGGCGCTGGGCGCAGGCGGCACGGGCAAGGGCACCGCGGGTACGTTGCGCGGTGCGACGGGCGCCATCAAAGACCTTGAGCGCAGGCAGAAGTCGCGTCAAACGAGGGCGTCACGCGATGCGCTGGATCGGGCGTTGATCGATCTCGCAACCTATTTCCGCGATGCGCTGATGGTGTCGGCGCAGGCGGGCGAGATTCAGCCGAACCATCCCGACATGTCCGACCGGGTCGCGGCGATGGCGGCCGTCGTGCCGCCGGACCGGTTGTTGCGGTGTATCGAGGCGGTCTTGGAGTGCCGGGAGGCGTTGGCGGTCAACGTGAAGCCGAAGTTCGCGGTTGACGCGATGGTCGCGACCGTGGGTCGGGCGCTGCGCGACTGACTTGGGTGGGTACCACGGCCTGCCGTAGACTCGTGCCGCCCGGCAGTGCGGTTGGGCGCGCCACCTTAGCTCAGTCGGTAGAGCGGCTCACTCGTAATGAGCAGGTCAGGAGTTCGATTCTCCTAGGTGGCTCCCCTATTTCCGCGAGCGTGCGTGTCAACACATCGACACGCCGCATTACACCGGCATTTCGCGCACGCTCGGGGAGTCTCGGGCGTCCGCAGCGCGCACTATTCGCTCAGGGCGTCGTGGGCAATCCTGCATGCGGTACTTGCGGCGGGGAAGCCTGCGTAACCGCTGGAGTGGTAGATGACCTCCGCGATCTCGTCGTCGCTCAGGCCATTGGTGCGCGCGATCTTGAAGTGGATGCCCAGTTCGTCGGTGGACCTCAGCGCGATCAGCATGCCCAACGTGACGAGGCTGCGGTCGCGGCGGCTGAGACCCTCACGCCCCCACAGCCGACCGAAGACATTGTCGACGCAGATCTCGAAGAGCTCGTCGCCGAACCCGCCGCTGCGGAAGTTGACCTCGCCGTCGGGCAGCAAGCCCGGCATCAGCTCGCGGAAGACGTTCAATCCTGTTTCGCGCACATCAGTCATGGATCCACCTTCGCATGGGGATCGATCAGACCGGCGCGACGTATCCCACTGGGCCGGATGCGATGCAGACGGACAGGGCAGCGGTGTTCGCGCGCACATTGATGGCGTCGCCGGCGCCGGGCAGCCGCACGTAGACCCGATTGAGTCCGGGGTGGACCGGCACCTTGGTTTCATTGCCCTCGCTGAGGGACAGCATCATGGATCCCTCGCTATTCGCGAGGTAGTTGATCTCGGCGGTCCAGTCCGACGGCAGCAGCGGCCCGTCAAGGGGCATGCGCACCGGAAAGTCCGGCTGAACGAGGTAACCGCACTGGGGGTGGGGTCCTCGCACGATCGTGCGTACCCAGGTGACCTTGGCATCGACCACGCGACCCTTGTTGTCGAGCATACGCAGTTGGGTTGTCGTGCTGTCGAATTCGGGCCGATCGCGCAGCAGCGCGAACATATGGCTGGCCAGATTCTCCGGTGCGGCGACGCGTTGCAGGACTAGTGGGTCGACTTCCTGGTCGAGCATCGGGGCGTTGGACGTGGCGTGCGCCTGGGCAAGGCCGGCTGCGGCGTTCTGCAGGTAGGGCTGGGCGGGGTTCTCTCGCCAGATCGTGGTGAACGTCGCGGTGGAGTAGAGGCTGCTGGCAATGAAAGCGATTGCAGCGGTGACGATTATGGCCGTGCGTGCGGGGGAGGCGTCGAGCCAGCGGGATCGCTCCCGGTTGGGCGCGCAGAGGCCGACGGCCGCCAGGAGGGCGAGGACAACGACGAGGTCGGGTAGATAGCGCAGCGTCTGCGCCAATTCCAGTGCGGTGAACCGAGACGAGCGCATCAGGTAGATCGGGATCTGGCAGGCAATCGCGTAGCCGACGGCAACGACCCACACCATGCCGATCCGCTCCTTGCGAATCAACGACACCACGAACACCACGGCGAGCACCAGCCAGCCGAGCACCATGACGGTGACGGGCGGTGTCGCCCACGGCGAGGCCGGAGCCCAACGTTGCCAGTCCCACGGTCCGCCGACGAGGCCGGGCACGATTCCGTGAGTGATGGAGCGGCTCAACAGGTCTCGCGTCATCGGAAGATCGCGGCTCCAGCGCTCTTGGTCGACGATGACGAGGTACAGAACGATCCAAGCGGCAGTCAGCGCGAGCGATCCGATCCACAGCCGTATCCCGCGACGCCAGACCGTTCGGAGCGCGGACCCGTCTCCGGTGACGTGGGCCAGCAGTGCGGTGATCGTGAAAGCGACGAACGGAAGGACGGCGGACTTCTCGAAGAAGAGCAGGCCGCCGAAATAGACGAGGAGCGCGGTGACGGCGTAGCGCTGATTGCCGGTGCGCACCAGCAAGATGGCGTCCGCGCACACCCATGCCATCGCGGCGAGCATCGGCAGTGAGTTCAATGCGGCTGCCCACCAGGCGAACCCAGGAACTGCCAGCGGGGTGAAGAGTGCAAAGGTCAGCGGGATCAGGAGGACGGGCCGCCAGCCAAGGATCACGTGAAGCGCGCGGAGAAGCGCCAGCGATGCCAGCAGTTGCAGGAGGACGAGGCTGATAGCCGGGCCGATCCAGTTCAGCGGAGCGAGGTGGGTGATTACGCCCGCGACGAGGAAGGCTCCGGGCATCACGTGACCGTCGTGATCGTCGAAGAGATAGGACAGCGAGAAGAGGTTTTGAGTGCCGGCGCGGCCGACGAGGATGAGGTCGTCCCAGTAGAAGTAGCCGCGGAACGCGAGGATCGCGCGGATCACGAGCTGGACCGCGATCAGGACGATGGCGGTCGAAGCAACCCAGTTTGTGCGGGTCAGCCGGACTGCCATACGTCCTTTCTGCTGGTCGGCGGATCCCCTCGACTGTACGGGGAGGCGGGGCGGGTCCCGATAAATAGTTGCGCCGGGCGGGTGGATCCCCGTCTCAAGCTCGGCGGATGGATGGAAACGCTCCCACTGGTGGTCCTGCGCCACCGTCATACGGTCCGGGCTATCGCCTCCCCCGAAGTCGACTCGGGCAGGAGTGTGGCTCGCGCGGCGGCTGTCGTGTTAGCAGCCGCAGCGCTTGTGGTTGGCATCGTCGCTCTCGTGACGGCACAACATGAGCCGCCGCCGATTACGCAGCCTGAAGAATCACAGGCTAAGCCGGCCGAGCTTTTCGTGGAGGACGCCGATCGGGTGCTTTGTCGGGCTATTTCCCCTTGATGAAGGAAAGCAACGACCGCGACGTATCGCGCATGACCATGAGCTGACACTGGGCAACTGGCGCCGCTCTGGGCCCGGGGTAGCAATTAAGCTGAGGCGATGGACGGAAACCCGCCGTGGGGGGGACAAGGCACTCCGACTCCTCCAAGTGGCGCCCTGCCGCCGATGCCGACGAACGCCGGCCCGTCATTGCCTCCGCCTTGGCCGCCCCAGCCTGGCAATCACCAGCAACGGCGCGGGCTGCTGGTACCGATCGGTGTATGCGTGGCCGTTCTCCTCGCCGCGACTGCGCTCGTCGTTGCACTTGTGAACGGCAACGGCAAGGCGTCACCCGCCCCGGGGCCGACGCAGTCGGCGAGTCCTGAGCCCGCGGAGGTGCTCGTCGACGACGCTGACCGTGACCTTTGCTTGGCGATCGGGCCGCTGATGAGGGAAAGCGAGGACACGAGAAACGACTTTCAGCGGATGCGGGCGCGCCAGACTCACCCGAACGAAATGCCGCGATCCCGAAGTTTGTGACGTGACACAAGCGATTGGGCACGCTCGAACACAAGCAGGTTCTCAACGATCATGCGGAGCCGCCGCGATATCTTCACTCGGCCTCTTGCAACGCTATATCGACGACATGATGCTCTACGTCGCAGATGTTGCCCCAGACCGCGACTCGAGCAAGTACGAGAAGCAGATCTAGGACTTAAGCATCATGGACTACGGCGGGCCGTTACGGGCGGTGCGCTGATGTAGATGCGGGATGGTGGAACTGACATGCCTGGCAGCGCTGGCCTGAAGTGAGCGTCGTGCTATGGCTAGCGGTAAGTGCACGGGTGGCGTTGCCGACTCGAAGGTTCTCAGCAGTCATTCTTGGTGGACTATGGCCCGCATCACTCCTGCGGCCGTGGTCTGCGATGCGCTCAAGCCCAACGGGGTTTCGCACAAGCGTCGAACGCGGAGCGCGAACTCAGATTCGTGGCTCCGCGGATGCGTATGCTGATCGACAATTCCGGCGAGATGGTCGATGCGATGCACATTACCTTATGTCGATGACAGTCAGGAGGTATCAGACACAGGCTGACCTGTACACAGTGATGGCCGAGCGGTTAGACGAGTGCGCACGGATAGTCCAACAAGCGCAAGGCTCGACTAGATGCAATTGACCAGCGAGCGCACGAAGAGATCGCGACAGGTGATCGAAAGCAAGGGGGCTGGTTCGGCCCTTTGGCAGTGCTGGCGATCGATATGGGCGATCGTAAGTCGCGCTCGCGCTGAGCCGATCACCGCGACCGCGGAAGCGGTGGCAGACATCGTCGGCAGGGCATCAGGCTGTCATCGGCACAGATTCCAAGCGCACGCTTCGGCGGGTGAACTCGTCAGCCACCTAGTAACTCGAGCTCAAACGGGAGATCGGGTCCGTTGTTCCGGAGTCGGCAGTCGGAACAGCTGTTGGGTTAACCGGCGGCCCCGGTCTTCGTGAGGATGAGCAATCTGCCACGCGTCGATCGGCCGGAGGAGGCCAGCGGCGCGACCTCCGTACCTCCAGAGGAAGTGCCGAAAGAGGTCGACGCCGCACCAAGCACTGGTGGACGTCATTCGTACGAGCGCTCCGCGAACACGCTGCGGAGGGGCGCAGGCATGAGCGAGTCAGCTCTTCCAGACGTCGGCGGCAGGCACACCGCGAGATCCCATCGGGCACTGCACAGCCGCCAGCCGCCTCTGGCCCGGGCAGTGCTGGAATCATTCCGCCCATCAGCTCCGCATCTGGCATGTCGGCAAGCTCGATGCGCCCGCCGTCGATGCCGTCCATGCCGAGCACTCCGAGCATGCCCGCGACGCCCACCACGCCAGCCGGCCTTCCAACGCCCGCCACGGCGGCCAACGATTTGTCGCAGGGATTCACCAAAGGCCTTGCCGCCAGCGGCGGCAATCCGCTGCCTCCGTCCGTTCCGACGACGCCGCCTGTCGCCCCAACGCCGCCCCCTGCCGCGACTAACGTTGCGCCCGCATCCGCCCCTGCTTCCGCTCCACCGCCCGCAGCAGCGAGCAGCCCCGTTCCCAGCCACACGCCACCCGCCGCTCCGGCAACGTCACAGGGCACCCCGGGGCCGATGTTCGCGCCGCCTCCCCCGCAGAACCTCGCCGCCTTCGGATCCGATCTGCCGCGGTCGGCCACTCCGTCACCACCCACCATCTCCGCCAGCGGCGGGCCAGGCGGCGCGCCCGCCACGCCCGGCACCGCTGCAGCGGGCATCTCGTCAACCTCCGTGCCGCCGAGTGTCCTGGCCGCCTCCGGTGTCGCGGCCACCGGCACCGGCGCAGCGATGGTCAGCTCCGAGACCCAAGATCGACACCTCGACGACGCCGTACGACTCGCCTACGAACTGCTGCACGCCTCACGCATGTATCCAGGCCTGCATTGGTGCGTCGGCATCTTCAAGACCGCAACCGACACCGAGACCGTCATCGTCAGCAACGACGGTGCGAGCTACATCCCGCCGCGTGTCTATGTACCCCGTTCTGCCCGAGTGCTTTTCGCCGATCCCGAGCTTGACGCCAGCTTCCAGGCCAAGTGGTTCGGCTGGGTCAACCCGACCGCGACAATGGTCGCCTACGCCGCCGAGCGTTCCGTTCTGGACCCCAACATCGAGCTGTACGCGGTGGCCGCGACAACCGACCCCGGCGGCTCGTCCGTGCTTCCCGCCCGACGCGCCGGCGTGCCGCACTATCAAGACTGCGACTCCACGCGCTCGCCGTTCGAGCCGACCGCGCCCGCTCCGGAACTCGACGAGTCTCGGCTACACCGCCTCGCCGTCATCTCGCCAGCCACCTATGGCCACCTCACCGACGCCAATGTGCCTGCAACCGAGCGTCGCTCGACCGCTTGGGATGCGACCGCAGGTGCCGTCGCAACAGCCCTCGCCGGTGCCGAACCGCTTCGCCTCGAAGTTGCGCCCGTCATCCGCGAAATCCTCGGCGCCCTCGCCAGCGGCACGCCCATCACAGATGAACAGTGGAACGCGCTCGCCGAAGTGCGGCTATTCGGCAAGTCACTGTTTATGCGGCCCGGGTTCATCGAGGTCGAGCCATCCGTCGATCCGAACTCCACCGCGCTGTACCGAGCGCATCACAACCTGGACCGCGCAGTCGAAGCATTGACGCTCTGGCGTGGCGACAACCCGGACTACGCCGAAATCGTCTACGCCACTGAACAAGTCAGCAAGGAGGAACAGCTGTGGCCGGCAAGAATATCAAGCTGAACCCCGAAGAGACGCTCGGTCACGTCGGCAAGATCGCCGAGACAATGGCGGAAGTCTCGGTACCCGGCCCGGTACCCCCGCCCGCAGCGCCGGCCAGCCCTATCGACGCAGCGCTCAACACGGTCGCAATGGCCGCTGCGGAGAAAGCCGAAGCGTCTGCCGCCGCACTCGCGGCTCGCGGCACCGAACACAACGCCGAGTCCGTCCAGGCCGTGGCGGCCATGCAGGCCCAGGAAGACGAAAACGCCGCCGAGATCACCGAGATCCAAAGCCAGATCCCCGAAGCGGGCATCACCGAGGTCTGATTGCCCACGGCGGCCGTCGGTATGGTGAGCCGATGCGCACACTGGTGACGGGGGCGGCCGGGTTCATCGGATCAACGCTGGTCGATCGGCTCCTGGTAGACGGACACGCTGTCACGGGCATCGATGACCTCAGCTCCGGCAGCAGTTCCAACCTCGACAACGCCCAGCAGTACCCCGAGTTCGAATTCGTCAAGGCCGACATCGTCGACGCCGACCTCATCGGCCTACTCGCCGACCTCCGGCCGGAGGTCATCTTCCACCTCGCCGCCCAGATCTCCGTGAGCCACTCGGTGGTGGACCCACCATTCGACGCGTCGGTGAACGTCGTGGGTACGGTCCGCCTCGCCGAGGCGGCCCGCCGGGCGGAGGTCCGCAAGGTCGTGCACACCTCATCGGGCGGATCGATATACGGCACACCGCCGACCTACCCAACCAGCGAAGACGTCCCCTTCGATCCGGCCTCGCCGTATGCGGCCAGCAAGGTGGCCGGCGAGGTCTACCTCAACACCTTCCGCAATCTCTACGGCCTTGAGTGCTCACACATCGCACCGGCCAACGTGTACGGCCCCCGCCAGGACCCCCACGGCGAAGCCGGTGTGGTCGCAATTTTCTCCCGAGCACTGCTCGCCGGCAGACCGACGAAGATCTTTGGCGACGGAACCGACACCCGCGACTACGTCTTCGTCGACGACGTCGTCGACGCATTCGTCCGGGCGTCCGGTGACAAAGGTGGCGGCCAACGCTTCAACATAGGAACCGGCGTAGAAACCTCGGTCCGCCAACTACATTCGGCGATCGCATCCGCGGTCGGTGCACCCGACGAGCCGGAGTTCCACCCGCCCCGGCTCGGCGACCTGAGGCGATCCTGCCTCGACAACAGCCGCGCCGAGAAGGTGCTGGGCTGGACGCCAAAGGTCAAACTCGAGGACGGCGTCGCCCAGACCGTCGCCTTCTTCCGCGAGAACGCTTAGCCCTCGTCAGGCACTCGAGCGCCCTGCAGGGCTATCGCCCTCGCCAGCCGCGCGTATCGCAGCTCCAGTTCCTTGAACCGCATATACGTGCTGAGCGTGGTGAACACAAACGCGATGATCAACGCGTATTCCATCAGGTCTGTGCCGCGGTCCACCCCAAGCCAATTCGCGACGACGGTGGTGTCATCGGGTCGCAGGATCGCATACACCCCGGCGATTACGAACAGCACGCCGCCCACCTTGACCCACGCCTTGGTGCGCGCGCTGGTGCGCGATCGCAGCAGATAGACAAGTAGTGCGACGATCGAGAGGATCAGGAGTGCCTGGATCCAGTTCATCGGGACAACCTCCCTCGCAGCAGCCCGTCGAAGATGATGTTCACTCCGTTGAGCAGCGGCTGGCCTTTCGACTTCGAGTAGTCGGTGTATAGGATCTCTACCGGCTCTTCCGTTACTCGCCAACCGTTTTCGACGGCCAGCGTGATGAACTCGCTTGCGTGGCTCATGCCGCTCATCGTGATGTTCAGCCCGTCAGCCACCTTCTTGTTGAAGACCCGAAGCCCGTTGTGCGCGTCGGTGAGCCCTAACTGACGGCTAGTCGGGCTCAACCACGCTGCGGCGCGCAGGAGGATCCGCTTCACCAGCGGCGGCTTACTCACGCTCGGCTCGGCGAACCGGGTGCCGACCACCATGTCGACATCCTCGGTGGACAGCCGGTCGATCATGGCAATGACGTCCTTCAGCCGGTGCTGTCCGTCGGCGTCGAACGTCGCGAACACCTGCGCGCCGGGCTGACGGCGGGCGTATTCGACTCCGGTTTGAATGGCCGCGCCCTGGCCGAGATTGACGGGGTGCCGCACCACGTGTGCCCCCGCGCGCAGCGCGATGTCGCCGGTGTCGTCCTTGCTGCCGTCGTCCACACAGACGATGTGGTCGAAAACCGAGCGAACATCGGCGATCACGTCGCCGATAACGCTCGCCTCGTTAAAGGCGGGGACGACGATCCATACATCCTGGTAACGCATGTCGATGCCGACCAAAATACACGCTCAACGCGCGGACACCCTGGCAAGCGCGGCCAGGTGCACGGCGATTCCCACCATCGGCCCGCAAAGCAGTGCGATCACCGTGCGGGTCTCCAGGTCAAGCGGCAACAGCAGCAACAACATCGATGCCACCGTCGCGCTGATCCAGCCCGCCGCATACGCGCGGTGCAGCGCGGCCGCCACCGTCGCCGCACCCGTCAGCGTCAGCAGCGCGATCGCGATGGCCGCCGTCGTCAACCAGGCAAGCAAAGCGCCGTCAGCCCGGTACTCCTCGCCGAACGCCACCCTCAGCAGCCAGGGCCCGAACACCCCGGCCGCCAGCACGCCCACCGCGCCCAACCCGGCGACAACCGCCGCGGGCGCCACCAAGGCCCGCAATCGCTCCGCGCGTTGGTCGACGAAATGCGCGATCAGATTGCCCTGCATCGCCGTCAACGGCACCAGCAGCGGTGCGCGGGTCAGCGTCACGGCCAGGATCACCAGGCCGCCCGTCGCCCCGAGATCGCCCGACGTCGCCTTCAGCAACACCGGAAACCCCATCACCAGGATCGCGCTCGCACCGGCTGCGGCGATCGAGTGCGCGGCGCCCCGTAGGAACGTCATCGTGCCACCGGGCGTGAGCAGCTGGGCCGCCGCGCGCGTCGTCGGCGAGGCGATCAACATGATCAGCCAGGCCACCGCTCCGGCCACCGTCGCCCACAGGTAGCCGACGAGTCCCCAACCGACAACGAAGGTGATCGCCGCCACCGCCACCCGGATGCCCGCGTCGGTCACCATGAGAGCCCCGTACTGCGTCCACCTGCCGACTCCGGCCAACATGCCGAGCAGGGTGGCGTGCAGGCAGAACCCGGCCAGCCCCACGCTCAACAACACGACACTGAGCAGTCGCCCTTCGACGAAGACGTGTCCCGACCACAACGGCGAAGTGCCCGCGATCACCGCCGCCGCGACCGCACCGACCATCGCCGCCACCCGCATCGGATGGGTACGCGGACCCGACACCACTTCGGTGTAGCGCGCCGATCGCACTTCGCGCGTCGCCTCCTGAAGCAAGCCGTTGGCGGCCCCCGTCACCAGACCGAACGCGCCCCAGAACACACCGAACACCGAGAAACCGGCCGGTTCGAGGTCTCGGGCCGCCAGGTACAACACCGCGTACCCGCACATCGCAGTCAGCACGGTGGCGGTACCGACCCGTGCGACGCTGCCGCGAGTGATCGGGCCGGTGGGGGTGGCCGCGTCGGTCACAGCGCCGGAACGCCCCTGGAGTACAGCCACGCATCCCACAGCGGTCGCAGCGACACGTCCGCATAGTTGGCCGCCAGGCCGGTGAAGTCGTCGGTCACCGCGGTGGCATGGCGATGCCGGGTGGTCCAATCCCGCAGCAGCGCAAAGAAACTGTCGTCACCGATGACCCTCCGCAGCGCGTGCAGGGTGAGCGCACCGCGTTTGTACACCCGATCGTCGAACATGTCGCGCGGCCCCGGGTCGGACAGCAGCAGGTCCTGCGGTGACTCCGACAGCCGCTGGTGATAGTGGCGCGCCCACTCGTCGGCGGTTTGGCCGCCGGATTCCTCCGACCACAGCCACTCGGCATAACACGCGAAGCCCTCGTGCAGCCAGATGTCGCGCCAGTGCCGGGCGGTCACCGAGTTGCCGAACCACTGATGCGCCAGCTCGTGGGCGATTAGTCGCTCGGAACTCCGCTGGCCGTCGCAATGGTTTGCGCCGAAGATCGAAATTCCCTGCGCCTCAAGCGGTATCTCCAGATCATCTTCGGTGACCACCACGGTGTAGCCGGTCGACAGCGGATACGGCCCGAACAGCTTGACGAACAGCTTCATCATCTGCGGCTGCCGACCGAAGTCGTGGTCGAAGTTTCGCTTCAGCCGAGACGGTAGCGCGGCCTGCATCAGCACCGGAGCTTTCTGCAGCCGGTGCGCTTCGTACATCCCGATCTGAAGCGTGACCAGGTATGTGGAGGTCGGTTCCGCTTGCTCGTAGGTCCACGTCGTCATGCCCGCGCGGATCCGTCGAGATACCAACTCGCCGTTGGCAATCGCGCGATACGGGTTCTCCGTGCTGATCTGGATGCGGTAGCTGGCCTTGGCGCTCGGATGGTCGTCGCAGGGAAACCAGGACGCGGCGCCGTTGGGTTGGCCGGCAACCAGCACCCCTTCGGTCAATTCCTCGAAACCGACTTCACCCCAATAGGATCGGATCGGCCGGGGTGTTCCGCCGTAGCGGACGACAATCGACATCGCCGCCCCAGCTGGCAGCGACGACGACAACGCTATGTGCAGCTTGCCGCCCGAACAGCTGAATGAAGCGGGTCGCCGCCCGTTGACCGACACCTTCGTCACCGTGAGGGCATCGGACAGGTCCAGCGTGAAGGTGCGCAATGCCGCCAGGGTGACCGCGGTGATCGTCGCCGACCCCGCCAGCCGGTTGATCGGCACCTTGTATTCCAGCTCGAGTTCGTACCGCGACACCCGATATCCGAAGTTGCCGTTGGTGGGCAGGTACGGATCGATGACCGGGGTCTTCTTCCCCGCTTTCTTGGATCGAGTCACGCGGCGGTTTCCTCGGACGCCTTATCCGGTGGCGCATCACCGCGCTTCTTACGGAACACATTCCACGGCGCGATCGGGTTGCCCTGCCACCGTGTCGACGGGGGAACCTCATCGCCGCGCATCACCAACGACGCCGGGCCAACAGTGGCGGCCGCACCCAGGCGTGCCGCGGGCAGCGCCACGCAATGCGGGCCCAACGTCGAACCCTCTTCGAGGACAACGGTGTCCATCCGCATCACCCGGTCATGGAACAAGTGCGTCTGCACGACACAGCCGCGGTTGACGGTAGCGCCCTTCTCCAGCGTGACCAGGTCCGCCTCGGGCAACCAGTACGTCTCACACCACACGCCCCGACCGATCGACGCTCCGAGCCCCCTTAGCCACAGGTTCATCACCGGCGTGCCGCTCGCCGCGCGGGCGAACCACGGCGCGGCAACCGTCTCGACGAAGGTATCCGACACCTCGTTGCGCCACACGAACGCTGACCACAGTGGATGTTCGACGGCCCGAATGCGACCCACCACAAGCCATTTCGCAATGACCGCGATCGCGCCCGCAACAGCGCCTGCGATCAACAACACCACCCCGCTGCCGAGGGCCGCCCACAGGTAACCGAATTCAACGATCAAGGCCTGCAAGGCGAACAGCACAGCGACGCCGATCGCGAACGTCACCATCACCGGTACCAGCCTGCAAGTCTCCACGAAACCCCGCATGATCTTCAGACGTACCGGCGGGTGGAACGTGCGCAGTGCGTCGGCCGCGGTCGGCTTGCGGCGCAACCGGACCGGTGGGCTGCCCAGCCACGACGACCCCGCCTTCGCCTTATGCGGCGCCGCGGACAGCACCGCAACCAGCCCGTCGTCAGGCACCTTCCGTCCGGGCTGCGTGATACCGGAGTTGCCCAGGAACGCCCGCTTTCCGATCGTCGCCCCAGCGACGTGAATCCAGCCGCCGCCGAGCTCGTAGGACGCCACCATGGTGTCGTCGGCCAGGAATGCGCTGTCCTCGATGACGGTGAACTTCGGCGTCAGCAGGGCAGTGGAGATCTCGGTGCCGCGGCCGACCTTCGCGCCCAGCACCCGCAGCCACGTCGGCGTGAGAAGGCTGGCGTACAGCGGGAACAGGTAGTTGCGGGCGGCGTCCATCAGGCGTTCGGTTGCCCATATCTGCCAACCGATACGGCTGCGGACCGGGTGATAACCCTCACGCAGCCAGAGCGACAGCACGCGCACACCGATAACCGTCAACGCCGCATACACCACCAGCGCCACCAGCGTCGCCACCGGGGTCCACAGCAGGGCAGGAACGATGGCATCAGTCAGTGATTCGGAATCCCGGATAGCCCAGCCGATTACGGCCAGCCCGGCGCCCAACGCCGCCAGCGGCAACGCGCCGAGCAGCATGGACGTCAGCCCGTAGACCAGTACCCACAGTGGCGCCGGACCCGGGCGGTGATCCGGCCACGGATGCCGGGCCTTGCCGGACTTCACCGCGGGCGAGCCCTTCCAGTACTGGCCGCGTTTCACCTTGCTGACCACTCCGGAGCCCGGCGCGACGTCGGCGTCCTTACCGACCACCGCCCCGGGCAACAGCGTGGTGCGCGCGCCGATGGTTGCGTCGTTGCCGACCGTGATCGCTCCGACGTGAAAGTGGTCGCCGTCGATCCAGTGTCCGGTCAGGTCCACCTCCGGCTCGATCGAACTGCGATGGCCCAGGGTGAGCATGCCGGTCACCGGCGGAGCCGAGTGCAGGTCGACGCCCTTGCCGACCTTGTTGCCCAGCGCCCGCGCGTAGTACACCATCCACGGCGCGCCGGCGAGATTCTCCGCACCGCTGGCATCAGCGAGCCGCTCGGCAAGCCAGACCCGCATGTGGACGGTGCCGCCGCGGCGGTAGGTGCCCGGCTTCAGATAACCGACCAGCATTCGTGCACACAGCACCGCGATGCCCATGCGCCCAAGTGGCGTGACGAATACGAGGAACCCGCCGAGGATCCACCACCAGTTCAGCGTGACCAGCCACGGCACCGGGCTCAGCGTCGCGACGACGTTGTTGATCAGCGCCAGCCAGACGACCCACTGCAAGCCGGTCAATGTCGCCAGCGGCAGCGACATCATCACCTGGAAGGCCTGCGCCAGTATCGGCGTCGGCCGCACCACCCGCGTTTCAACCTTCGGTGGCGGGTCGAGCTCGTCGAGGAACCCGGCCAGCGAGCCCAGCCGCGGGTGGTCGTAGAGGTCGGCAACCGTCACCTGCGGGTAGCGCTGGCGCAGTGCGGCGACCAGCTGCGCGGCGGACAACGACCCGCCGCCGAGTGCGAAGAAGTCGGCCTCCGGACCCTCCACCGTCGCAGCGAGCACGTCGCGCCACAATCCAGCCAGCCAGCCCATCGTGCCGCCGAGGTCGGGCTCCTCCTCGAGGCTCTCACCCGCGGGCGGCCACGGCAGCGCATCCCGATCCACCTTGCCCGATGTGCGGGTAGGCAGCTCGTCGACGAGAACCAGCCGCGGTACCAGCGCGGCGGGCAGCGACTCCGCCAGCGTGGTCCGCGCCGCGGCGAGGTCGAACGACGGGTCGGCGCTGGCGATGTAGCCGACCAGCAGCGGAGTGCCGCTGGCGGTGCGCCGCACTGCCGCCGCGCCGCCGCTGACACCGGGCAGGTTCACCAACGCCGCATCCACCTCGCCGAGTTCGATGCGCCGTCCGCCGACCTTGACCTGGTCGTCGGCGCGCCCGCAGAAGATCAGGCCGTCGGGCTCGAGCCGCACCAGGTCACCGCTGCGATACGCGCGGTTCCAATCCAGCGTGGGCATCGGCGCGTACTTCTCGGCGTCCTTTTCCGGATCCAGGTAGCGCGCGAGGCCCACGCCGCCGATCACCAGTTCACCGACCTCGCCGACGCGCACCGGCACCCCGTCCTTGTCGACGACGGCCAGGTCCCAGCCCGGCAGCGGCAGCCCGATGCTGATCGGTCCGGTGCCGTCCAGCTTGGCCGCGCAGGCGACCACGGTGGCCTCGGTGGGGCCGTAGGTGTTCCACACCTCGCGGCCGGCCGAGTCGGGACCGGCGGCCAGCCGCTCGGCGAGCTCCTGCGGACATGCCTCGCCACCGAAGATCAGCAGCCGCACCGCCTCCAACGCCTCGGCCGGCCACAGCGCCGCCAGTGTGGGCACCGTCGACACCACGGTGATGTCCCGCGATACCAGCCACGGCCCGAGGTCCATGCCGCTGCGCACCAGCGAACGCGGCGCCGGAACGAGGCAGGCGCCGTGCCGCCAGGCCAGCCACATCTCCTCGCAGGAGGCGTCGAACGCCACCGACAACCCGGCCAGCACCCGGTCGCCGGGCCCAATCGGATTGTCCTGCAAATACATCTGCGCCTCGGCGTCGACGAAGGCCGCCGCGCTGCGGTGCGTGACCGCCACACCCTTCGGGGTGCCGGTCGAGCCGGAGGTGAAGATGATCCACGCGTCGTCGCGGCCCAACGGCGACCCGGCGCGCCAGCCGCGGGAGGACCCGGCACCACGGACCAGACCCTGCTCGGTGATCACCCCGACGACGTCGGCCTCGCCGAACACCAGTGCGGCCCGTTCATCGGGGTCGTCGGCGTCCACCGGCACGTAGGCGGCGCCGCTGGCCAGGGTCGCCAGAATTGCCACGTAGAGGGCGTAACTGCCCGACGGCATGCGAATTCCGATGCGGTCGCCGCGGCCGATGCCGCGGGCCGCCAGCCACGCGACGCTGTCCTCGACGTCGGTGATCAGCTCGCTGTAGGTGAGTTGGACGGCGCCGTCGTCGAGCGCGGGTGCGTCGGGGAAGCGCCTTGCGGTGTCGTAGAGGATGTCGACCAGCGTGCGTGGTTCCGGGGCAGACGGCGATAGCAAGTACTGCTTAGGTATTTCCGGAATCGCCATGGCTATAAACGTACTAAGCGCCGGCCCAGGCGCGTGCGCCTGACTCGGCGTGTGATCAGAATTGTGGCGATCAGGGCGATGGCGGCGATGACGTACCACTTGTAGCGCTCGAACGCGGCGTAGATCTCGACGATGTTCTCGTCGGCGAGGTAGCCGAGGCCGGCCCATGTGCAGATCCGTTCGACGAGCTGGCAGCCGCCGAGGTGGCCGACCGGGAATCCGATGTTGTCGCCGATAATGGCGCCGAGCACCGCCACCCCGGCCGCCGGCACGCCAAAGTCTTCGAGCAGGACGAACCCGCCTACCGCCAGATAGCCGTAGTGCTCGAGGAGGGGCTGCAGGTCCCCGAAGACGCCGGGAAGCTGCGTGTTGGATTCTCGCTGAGCGCAACCGTTGTCGCGCCGCGATCGCCCTTTTAGCGTGTCGGCGTGGCGAGCGGACGCAATATTGAGCGGGGGCTCCGTCTCTTCGTGGCCGACGCGTCGGGCGGCAATTGGAGCGAACTCACTTCCGGCGACACTGCAACCGTGCGCCTGGTGGCACCCGACCTGCAACGGGCTCGACGTGCGCGTGGCCGGATAGCCGACGACCTCGCGGTGATCCTCGACATCACTGTGGCGGTAGCCGACGACTTTCGCTCCGCGCGAAACTCGATGACCAGCCTGGGCACTACCGACACGGTGCACTACGCCGGAACGGTGGACGGGCTGGCCAGCTTGGTCGCCGACATCTTCATGGCCGATGTGGCCGACGGCGTGACATTCATCCCCGCCTCGCCGCAGCTGGACGTACGGAAGGTAGCCGACGCGACGATGAACCGCATCGCACGACGGCTACCGCTGGCCGGCGCGGCCTAACCGAGAAGCTACGCCTCGATCTCTCCGGCGATCCTGCGCTCGATGCTGGCCCTGGTGGCGGCGGGCAGGACGAGGATGCCGTCGAGTTCGGTGCGGGCGCGGGCGTAGGCGCTTTGGCGCTCCTGGGGCGTAGCCGCGTCGTCTTCGGCCAATCTGAGCAGGTTCTGGGCCCGCGCGATCCGCTGCTGGTCCTCGTCCGAGAAGCCGCTGCGACGCTGGCGGATCGCCTCGGATTCGGCGACGTCGAAGGCGGTCATGTAGTCGTGGACGGCGTCGCGGTATTCCAGCTGCGCGTCCCGGTCGCCGTCGAGGTCGTTAGCGTTCTCCGGCCGCAGCAGGTCCGCGCGCCGCCTCGCCTTGTGGAATTCCATCGTCAGCGGGTTGCGCATGTCGGTCATCAGCGGGAAGTCGAGAAGCTTCGCGACGTCGATCTCGTAGTCCAGCCAGCGCGCATCGGTCTCGCCGTGCTGTTTCAGGACCTTCCGTAGCTCGCGTCGCTGGAGGATTTCGTTGGTGCGCGACCGGCCGGCCGCCTCGGCGACCGCGATCTTGGTCTGCTGCTTGATCCGATAGCGCTCGAGCCGACGTTCGGCGCGACGCTCGTTGGCAGCTGCGACCGCCCGCACTCCGCCGCCGACCATGGCACCGAGCGGAAAGATCAGCCACCAGAAGTTCCCCGCGAAATGGAGCAGAGGTTCCACAAGGCCAGCATGCCACCGTCAGGAAATTGCCTCGTAGATCAGCGATGCGTATCTCGCGGTGCGCTCGTTGCCAAGTGTGCCCAGTCCCATCTTGTTCATGACGTACGCGGCGGTGGTGCGGCGGTCCGGGTTCATCAGCACCATCGAGCCACCCCAACCGCCCCAGAAGCAGACCCTCTCGTCGGGTGGCAGGAACGGCACGGCCTCCGGCGTGGGGAGGCCGTAGCCGATGCCGAACCGCATGGGTACGCCCAGCACCAGATCGGGTCCGGCGGATTGCACGTCGAAGATCCTGTCGACCGTCTTCGCCGACAACAGCTCCACACCATTGGCGGTCCCGCCCAGCGATACCGGGGACAGCATGCGTGCCAGGGAGCGCGCGTTGCCGTGTCCGTTGACGGCGCCGAGGTCGGCGTCACGCCACTCGGCGGTGTGGGCGACATCCGCGTCCGGAGCTGGATTGGTGAGCGTCTTGCGCATCGGGCTGTCTTCGGGCAGCTGGTCGAACGGGATGTCGAACTGCGGAGGCGCAATGAGCTGGGCGATCCGTCCGGAATCCTCCGGTCGCGCACCTATCTGGAAGTCGGCCTCGAGTGGGCCCGCGATCTCGTCGCGGACGAAGTCTTTCAAGGACTTTCCAGCTGTCCGGCGAATCAGCTCTCCGATCAGGTGCCCGAAGTTGAGCGCGTGATAGCCCCGACGCGGTCCCCGGCTCCCACCACGGCGCCTGGGCCGCGAGCAGAGAGGTGGACTTGTCCCAGCCGTAGAGGTCCTCGATCGTGATCGGCTCCTGCCAGCCGGAGACGCCTGAGGTGTGCGACAGCAGGTGTCGAACCCGGACGTCTTGCTTCCCGTTGGCCGCGAACTCCGGCCAGTACGTCGCGACAGTCGCGTCGAGGTCGAGCAGGCCGCGATCGGCCACCATCAGCGCGGCCAGGCTCGTCACGGTCTTGGTGCTCGACCAGACGTTGATGATGGTGTTTCCCCACCTTTGACCGCGATCGCGGCTCCCACCTCTGCACCGCTGCTGAGCTCTTCGGCCAGCGCGTCGGCGACCTTGTCGAACCGGGCGTCGACGTGGCCGTGCACGGCGTTTCTCATCGGACCATCATGCCGAGGCGGACATAGCTTAGGTGAGAAATTAGGAGGCCCCCATGCGCTGGACGTGCGTAGTCGCGGTTCTCGCGTTGGGCGCGGCGGACTCGGTGATTGCGGCACGATACAGAACGCCGACGAGCAGGAATTCACATTCTTTGGCGCGCAGACGAGTTCATGCATGTCGATCGACGATGCCCTGCGTGCAAGGCTTTTCATTGCAAGCCTGACGATCGTTTGGCGGCTTCTTGCGCTAGCTCCATCCGGGAAGTGAGCGATCTCTAACCGGTCGACGGGCGCTTCCGTTCGCCACGACCCCGCTGTGCGTAGCTAATTGCCTCGTCGATCGACAGCGCCGCACCTTCGGCCCAGGCCGCGTCGAAGTCCGCTGTGCCCATGGCCTCTCGCGATGCCGTCACGAATGCCTCGTAACCGGCGTCGTACACCTTGAAGCGGACAATGCCCCTGCGGTGGCGGAACGCGTCCGCCGCGCCGAAAAGCCGAGCGCCTTCGTGGCCTCGCTATCAGACTAGCCACGCATTCGAGAATGTCGGGAACAGTGAGGTACATCTCCCCGCTCGCTGCGTACGTGAGCGCATCGTAGGCGTCACGCTCCGCGCCTTCGCGGTCTTCTAGCGCGATAGCTACACGAGCGCGTGTGACGAGCGCTAAGACCAGGTGCCAGCCGGTTGCCGAAGCTATCGTCTCGTCCGCCCAGCGGCGAGCCTGCGTGAAGTCACCCGCCGCCAGGGCGACTTCGGCCTTGCGCGGACGGAACGCCGCTGCGGTCAGCGATTGGAAGCTCACGCGCTGCCAGGCCGCCTCGCTCGCGCTTACTGCAGTTTGAACGTCTCCGGCGGCCAGAGCCGCGTGGGTCAACGCCATGTACCCCATCCCCCGGAAATACTCGCCGATCTCGCTGCTCGTTTCGATCGCTGTGTCGGCGGCAATCCGGGCCGCGGTCTCTTCGCCGTGGTGCGCCAGCGCCGTGCTGAGGCCCATCAGGGTAGAAGGTCTGACGCTGAGGGCGTGTGCTGCCTCGACTTCGTCGACCACCTTGCGGAACTGCGCGATAGATTCGACGACCTCAGCCTGCATCAGCTGCGCCCATCCGAGGCCGACGCCACACTCAAGGGATTGCGCCGTGTCGCCGATCGTTTGGGCGAGATCAAGCCCTTCTTCAGCTGCGGCGCGGGTCTCGACCGGATTGCCCGCCACTACGGCCGCATACGATTGATAGGCGAGGATCTGACTCAACCGCCATCGATCGTCCAATGCTCGTGCCAGGCCGGCCGCCTCGGCTAAGTACATTTTGGCCACCTCGGTGTTTTGGCTGTAGGCGGCGCTGTGCCCGCACGCCGTGAGCGCGCGGACGAATAGGGCCGGGTTATCGATTTCACGGGCAATGGTCAGTGCCTGCTGGGCTTGCTGCATAGCCGCTTCGGAACCCGTCCAAGTCCAGGTATCGAGGATCGCCTTGTCGGCGAGCGCCCGGACGTGAACGGCGGGCGCCACCTCGACGTCAACACGGTTTCTTGTGAAGGCTGTATGGAACCACGCTCGTCCCTCCCGGACACGACCCCGGCTCAGCCAAATGGGCTGCATGGACGAGGCGAGCGCCAATGCTTGCTCGATGTCGGAGCTCTCCAGACTCCATCCGAATGCGCTTCGGAGATTGTCCATCTCCGATTCAACTTGCTCGACCCGAACCGCATAGACGCTTCCGGTCGGCGCGTCGAGCTCGGCCGCCATAGCCGTGTAGTAGTCACGGTGTCGCGTCCTGATCCTATCCGCTTCGCCTGAGTCGCTGAGCTTCTCGAGTGCATACTGGCGTACTGTCTCCAGCAGACGATAACGTGTACGGCCACTTGACTTTTCGACAACAACCAGCGATTTGTCGACTAGCAGGCTGAGCTGATCGAGAACCTGGTAGCGCTCCACCCCATCAGTGCCGGCAACCGCGTGAGCGCCGTCGAGGTCGAACCCCCCGACAAACACAGACAGCCGACGGAAGAGGATGCGCTCAGTTTCTGTCAGCAACGCGTGCGACCAGTCGACCGACGCCCGCAGAGTTTGTTGACGGCGTACTGCGGTGCGCGATCCGCCAGTCAACAGGCGGAAGCGGTCGTGGAGGCTGTCGACTATCTCCTCGAGCGACAAAGCACGCACCCGGGCTGCGGCCAACTCGATCGCAAGCGGCATGCCATCCAGACGACGGCAGATCTCGCCCACGGCTTCGGCGTCTTGCTCGGTCATCTTGAAATCGGTCTGGGCCAGACGAGCGCGGTCCGTGAACAACTCGACGGCTTCGTCGCCAAGTGAGAGCGACGGAACTCGCCAGGCCACCTCACCTGCGACGCCGATCGGTTCGCGACTTGTCGCCAGAAGCGTCAATCCCGGGCAGGCGCCGAGCAGGTCAACGATGAGTGTCGCGCAGGCGTCCAGCAGATGTTCACAGTTGTCGAGCACCACCAACATCTGACGGTCGCCGACCGAGGCTCTCAGGTTTTCCCTTGTGGAGCGACCGGGCTGGTCCGGCAGACCCAGCGCGCGAGCTACGGTAACCGGCACGACGTCGGGATGTGTGATCGGCGCAAGATCCACGTACCACAAGCCGTCGCCAAATTCGCCGGCTATTCGGGCCGCGACTTGCGTGGCGAGACGTGTCTTGCCCACGCCGCCGGCGCCGGTCAGCGTCACCAGGCGGTTGTGTTCCAGTAGCGACTGGACCTCGGTGAGCTGGGCGCCTCGTCCGATGAAGTTGGTCAGCTCGGTGGGAAGGTTGTGCACCGCAGCGGTTTTGGGGATACGCAGCGGCGGAAACTCGTTACGAATATCTGGGTGGCACAGCTGCACCACCCGTTCGGGGCGGGGCATATCGCGCAGCGAGTGTGTGCCTAGGTCGGTCAGCCATGCATCATCGGGCAACCGGTCGACGATCAAGGGCTCGGTCGCGCCTGACAGCACCGTCTGGCCGCCGTGCGCGAGATCGCGCAGACGCGCGGTGCGGTTGATCGTCGGGCCCGCGTAGTTGCCCTCGTCGCGCAATTGAATCTCGCCAGTGTGCACCCCGATTCGTAGCAGGATCGGCGCGAGCGGCGCCCGTTGCATCTCCAGCGCACAGGCGACCGCGTCGCTGGCCCGCGCGAACGCGGCCACGAAGCTGTCGCCTTCACCTTGCTCTACGGGTCGCACACCGTCGTGTGCCGCGATGAGATCGGTCACCGTGCGATTGAGCTGAGCGATGGCGATCGCCATATCGTCGGGTTGGTTGTCCCACAGCAGCGTAGAACCTTCGACGTCGGCCAGTAGCAACGTCACCGTTCCCGTCGGCAGCAACTCGCTCACGGCTAGATCGCTCCAGTTCAGCAGCGGTGTGTCCCCGCCTGGTTCGCTCATGCTAGCCAGCATGCGGTTACAGCATGGCCCAAAACATCAGCGGATATGCGTATTCGGAAGGCTGCGACTCGCGTATTTCACAGCGCGAGTGTGTCGTTTGTTGCGGCAAATCGCGCGGCCGCGCCGCAACACGCGACACAGGGAAGGCAGCCGCGGGCTAGGCGCTCACCAGTTGTCGTAGCCGCCCTCGGGTCCGAGCATCCGCTCGAGCCGGGTCCGGTTGATCCGCGCTAACTCGTTGCGGACGACTTTCCGCTCGGTGTCGATGTCGTTGAGCATCCGGTCGGTCATCGCGGCGAGGACGTCCTGCGCGTTGTAGCCGTTGACGAACATGACGAAGCCGACGCCGAAATGGTCGAGGTACCGCTTCGAAGCGACGCCCAGTTGGTCCATCACCTCAGGGCGCTCGTCGCAAATCGCGCACTGTTCGGCCTGTGATTTCTCGCTGCCCGGGCGCCGGCCCACGTCGGGGTAGGCCTGCAGGATGGAGTCGATGGAATCCTCGCCCAGCCCGAACAGCAACCGGTCGGCCT
Source organism: uncultured Actinomycetota bacterium (assembly GCA_963800125.1). GTDB lineage: Bacteria > Actinomycetota > Actinomycetes > Mycobacteriales > Mycobacteriaceae > Mycobacterium. Next base: position 57,726 of record CAWDAC010000039.1, read on the forward strand.
GCCGGAACAGCGCGTCGTGATCCTCGTAAGGTCGTCCGCGGGCAACGTCGGCGGCCAGCGGCACGCTGTAGCAACACTCGTATAGCGCGTGCACGGCGCGGCGCATCGGCATTCCGTTGAAAACGTCCAACCCCATGCCCTGATGCATCAACACACCGTCATGATGCGAGAAGCAAAGCACGCCGGCGTTACGCCGTGTTACGGCGGCGAAAACTCCGCCGATGAGCGCTCGCGCGAAGAGATGAGGACGCCGTCAGTGGCCCTGCGACTTATACCGCTCGACCGACCGGTTGACCTCGGCCTCTGCTTCCGCCCGTCCCGTCCAATCGGCGGCCTTGACGTACTTGCCGGGCTCCAGGTCCTTGTAGTGGACGAAGAAGTGCTTAATCGCCTCGAGCTCGAACGACGGAATGTCGGCGAGGTCGTTGATGTGGTCCCAACGCACATCGCCGGCCGGTACGCACAGCACCTTGTCGTCGCCGCCTGCCTCATCGGTCATCTGGAACATGGCCACCGGCCGTGCCTCGATGATGCACCCCGGGAACACGGACTCCGGCAGCAGCACCAGCGCGTCGAGCGGGTCGCCGTCTTCGCCCAGCGTGTTCTCGATGAAGCCGTAGTCGATCGGGTAGCCCATCGACGTGTAGAGGTAGCGGTCGAGCTTGACCCGACCGGAGTCATGGTCGACCTCGTACTTGTTGCGCGAGCCCTTCGGGATCTCGATGACTACGTCGAACTGCACCGTCGCGGCTCCTTGCCCTGTGCTCAGTCTGGGGACGGAGGTCCACAATAGTAGAGGGACTACGCAACAGGTCCATTCCACTGGATGGAGCGTCTTCGCCGCATACGATTCTCGGCAGCTACCCAGGAGGGATGATGGGCCGCATCTCACCGTCGCCGTCGCTGCCGTCTACCGGTACGCCGTGACGGGCGAGGTGGCCGGCGCGTTCGACAACGGGCTGCTGCAGACCGCGTTCGACGGACGCACCCGCCTCGGCTGACCTCACACTTCCCTGGAACGGATACTCTGCTTTGGCAGGCCAGAGTCAGGAGGACCATGCGGCCCACTCGGTGGCGACGATCCACCCACGTTCTGGTCGGGGTGGCCGTTCTGCTGGTGGTTGCTGCGGTCGTGGCGGTCGGGGCGGTGCTCACGGGTGGACACTCCACAAGCGACGCCAACGCGATCCCCCCGGCGCCGGCATTGGCGACAGCCAACCCCGGGATCAAGCCGCTGGCCGACTCGGCGCCGAAACCGACCCCCGACAAACTGGGCGCGACGCTGGCACTTACGCTCGCCGACCCGAACCTGGGCAACCTGACCGGCAGGATCACCGATGCCGAGACCGGGACCCAACTGTGGGCGCAGGGCGCCGACGTGCCGATGCAGCCGGCGTCGGTCACCAAGGTGCTGACCACCGCCGCCGCGCTGCTCGGGTTGGACCGCGATGCCCGGCTCACCACGAAGGTGATGGCGTCCGACCGACCACCCGGGCTGGTGGTGCTGGAGGGCGGCGGTGATCCGACGCTGTCGGCAGCACCGCCCGGCCAGGAAACCTGGTACCGGGACGCGGCACGGATCAGCGACCTTGCCGACCAGGTGCGGCGCAGCGGCACCAAGGTGACCGCGGTACAGGTGGACATCAGCGCATACAGCGGCCCCACCATGGCGCCGGGCTGGGATCCGCTCGACATCGACGGCGGCGACATGGCGCCGATGGAAGCGGTGATGCTCGACGGCGGCCGCACCCAACCGGTCAGCGTCGACTCAAGCAGGTCCAGGACACCCGCGCTCGACGCAGGCCGCGCGCTGGCCGTCGCGCTGCGCGTCGACCCGGCCACCGTCACCGTGCTGCCCTCGGCGTTCGACGGCGGCCAGCAGATCGCGTCGGTGCAGTCGCCGCCGCTGATCGACCGGTTGCGCGAGATGATGAACAACTCCGACAACGTGATGGCCGAGTCGATCGGCCGGGAGGTGGCTGCCGCCCAACGCAATCCGCAAAGCTTCGAGGGCGCCGTCCGCGCGGTGCTCGGCCAGTTGAACTCCGCCAAGATCGACACGGGCGGTTCGCACCTGATGGACTGCAGCGGCCTGTCCGTCGACGACCGGCTGACCGCAGAGACCCTCGATGAAACCGTCAACGCCGCCGCGGGCAACGACCAGCCGAGGCTACGGCCGCTGGTGGACCTGTTGCCCATCGCCGGAGGCAGCGGCACGTTGTCCAACCGCTTCCTGGACAACGACGCCGGACGTGCGGCAGCCGGTTGGCTGCGCGCCAAGACCGGGTCGTTGACTGGCACCAATTCGTTGGTGGGGATCGTCACCGATGCCAGCGGGCGGGTGCTGACGTTCGCGCTGATCTCCAACAACGCCGGCCCGACCGGTCGGACCGCAATCGACGCGCTGGCCGCGACGCTGCGGTCGTGTGGGTGCAGCACATGAGCGAAGCTTGCGAGCGAATCATCGGGACGGCATGCGGCGGCCGAGCCTGCGAGGTCGGCGGATGAGCGAAGCTTGCGAGCGAATCATCGGGACGGCATGCGGCGGCCGAGCCTGCGAGGTCGGCGGATGAGCGAAGCTTGCGAGCGAATCATCGGGACGGCATGCGGCGGCCGAGCCTGCGAGGTCGGCGCATGAGCCGATCGACCAAGATCAACGTCGGCCGCGCCGTCGACTGGGGATTCGCCGCCACCGTCGGGGCCAAGCTGGCCCGGCCGGGACCAGCGGCCACCGAGTACACCCGCCGCCAGGTGATCGACCAGCTCGCCAGCGCCGCGCTGCGCGCCGAGATGCCGGTGCGCGAAGTGACGGGCCTCAACGAAGGCGGCGAGGTGTCCGACGCCCGCATCGTCGACCGGCCCCAGTGGATCCGGGCCGCCACCCAGTCCATGCGGGTGATGACCGGCGGGTCGGAAAACGCGCGAAACGGCGACAAGCCAAACTTCATAACCGGCCGCATCACCGGCGCGCAGACCGGCGCGGTACTGGCGTTCATCTCGTCGGGCATTCTGGGCCAGTACGACCCGTTCGGCGAGAACGGGGGCGAACTGCTACTGGTGTATCCCAACGTGATCGCGGTGGAACGTCAGCTCCGGGTACTGCCCGCCGACTTCCGGCTCTGGGTGTGCCTGCACGAGGTGACCCATCGTGTGCAGTTCCGGGCCAACCCGTGGCTGGCCAAGCACATGTCCAACGCGCTCGCGGTGCTGACGGAGGAGACCGGTGAAGACATCACCGAGGTGATCGGCCGGCTCGCCAATTTCGTCCGCGATCGCCGTGATGGTGTTGCGGCCGAACCGAATTCGGTCGGCGTGCTTGGCGTGTTGCGGGCCGTGCAGTCCGAGCCACAGCAGCGGGCGCTGGACCAGCTGCTGATGCTGGGCACGCTGTTGGAAGGCCACGCCGACCATGTGATGGACGCCGTCGGGCCCGCCGTGGTGCCGTCGGTGGTCACCATCCGGCGGCGGTTCGACGATCGGCGTCGGCGCAAGCAACCTCCGCTGCAGCGGGTGCTCCGCGCACTGTTGGGCATCGACGCGAAGATGAGCCAGTACACCCGCGGCAAGGCGTTCGTCGACCACGTCGTCGAACGGGTGGGGATGGCCAGGTTCAACGCCATCTGGTCGGGTCCCGAAACACTGCCGCTGCCAACCGAAATCGAAGAGCCGCAGCGATGGATCGACAGGGTGCTTTAAGCACGTTGCAGACCGCGGTCGCTGCGTTCGCCCGCCGCTACGTCACCGCGGATGACCGTTGGTGCGTCGCACTGTCCGGTGGACCGGACTCGCTGGCGCTGACAGCCGTTGCCGCCAAGGTGAAGCCGACCACCGCGTTGATCGTCGACCACCAACTGCAGCGGGATTCGCACCGCGTCGCTGTCACCGCCCAGGAACAGGCCATGGCTTTGGGATGTGTTGATGCGCAGATCCTTTGCGTCGACGTCGGCACGATTGGCGGTCCTGAGGCCGCGGCGCGCACTGCCCGCTACCGCGCGCTGGAGACGGCAAGGGGCGATGTCCCGGTGCTGCTCGGGCACACGCTCGATGACCAGGCCGAGACGGTGCTGCTGGGTCTCGGCCGCGGGTCGGGCGCACGCTCGATCGCAGGCATGCGGCCCTACGACCCGCCGTGGCACCGCCCGCTGCTGGACATCCGGCGCGCGGTCACCCACCAGGCCTGCGACGAGCTGCGCGTCGTCCCGTGGCACGACCCGCACAACGCCGACCGCCGATACACCCGAACCCGGCTGCGCACCGAGGTGCTGCCACTGCTCGAGGATGTCCTGGGCGGCGGCGTCGCCGAGGCGCTTGCCCGCACGGCGACCGCGCTGCGCGAGGACACCGAGACGCTCGACGAGCTGGCGCAGTGGGCACTGGCCACCGCGTCCACCGGCGAGGGTCTGGACACCGGGCGGCTGACGGTATTACCGGAGGCAATCCGGCGCAGGGTGATCCGTAGCTGGCTGCTGGCCGGCGGCGCCAGCGACCTGACCGACAAGCAGATTCGAGGCGTCGACACGCTGGTCACCGCGTGGCGTGGCCAGGGCGGGGTGGCGGTCGGCTCCCCGCTGCGCAGTCAACGGCTAATCGCGGGGCGTCGGGACGGGGTGCTGACCCTGCATCGGGAACCGGTCTGAAGAGGTTTAGGGCGAACTCACGTTGGTCGAGGGCGGTGACACATGGCACGCTGTGGACGTGGCATCTGCCGAGCTGTACCCGGGCGACATCAAGTCGGTGTTGCTCACCGAGGATCAGATCCAGGCACGGGTCGCCGAGTTGGGTGCTCAGGTGGGGGCGGACTATCGGGACACCATCGACGCCAGCGGCCAGGACCTGCTGCTGGTGACGGTGCTCAAGGGCGCGGTCTTTTTCGTCACCGACCTGACCCGCGCGATTCCGGTGCCCACGCAGTTGGAGTTCATGGCGGTCAGCTCCTACGGATCGTCGACCTCGTCGTCGGGCGTGGTGCGCATTCTCAAGGACCTCGACCGCGACATCAACGATCGCGACGTGCTGATCGTCGAGGACATCGTCGACTCGGGGCTTACCCTGTCGTGGCTGCTGCGCAACCTCGCGACGCGGCGCCCGCGGTCGCTGCGGGTGTGCACGCTGATGCGCAAACCCGACGCGGTGCGCGCCGACGTCGACATCGCTTACGTGGGCTTCGACATCCCCAACGAGTTCGTCGTCGGCTACGGCCTTGACTACGCCGAGCGCTACCGCGACCTGCCCTACATCGGCACGCTCGACCCCAAGGTCTACGAGGAGCCGTAATCGGCGGGATTCATCTGCCCGAAAGGCGCGAGCTTCGCGGAGCTCGACAACGATCCCGACCGGCTGGCGGCCCCACTCATCCGGCGCGACGGCGAGTTGACCGAGGCCACCTGGGACGAGGCGTACGCGGCGGTCGCCGAGGGCCTCGGCGACGTTCTGCGCGAGCACGGCGGGTCATCGGTGGGCGTTTACGTCGGCAACCCGAATGCGCACACGATCGCAGGCAGCCTGTACGTGCCGTTGATCATCCGTGCGCTGGGTACCCGCCAGGTGTTCTCGGCGAGCACGCTCGACCAGATGCCGAAACACGTGGCGCTGGGTCTAATGTTCGGTAGCCCGATCGCGTTCACCGTGCCCGATCTCGACCGCACCGATCATTTGGTGATCATCGGCGCCAATCCGCTTGTCTCCAACGGAAGTCTGGCCACCGCGGCCGATTTCCCGGGAAAGCTGAGGGCGTTGCGGAAGCGTGGCGGCCGGCTCACCGTCATCGACCCCGCCCGCACCCGCACCGCCGAACTCGCCGACCGCCACATCGCGCCGCGCCCCGGCACGGACGCCGCGTTGTTGTTCGCGGTGGTGCACGTGTTGTTCGACGAGGACCTCGTCGACCTCGGTGACCTGGCCGAGTACGTCACCGGTGCCGAGCAGGTCCGGGAGCTGGCAGCCGACTTCCCGCCGGAGGCGGTCACCGAGCACTGTGGCGTCGCAGCCGACGACATCCGGTCCTTGGCCCGTGACATCGCCACCGCGCCGTCGGCGGCGGTCTACGGTCGAATCGGAACTTCCACAGTGGAATTCGGCACGATCGGCAGCTGGCTCGTCGACGTCATCAACATCCTCACCGGCAACCTCGACCGGCCCGGTGGCGCGATGTTTCCGCTTTCGCCGGTGGCTTCGGCGCCACGACCACCTCGGCCCGGCCGAGGCTGGCGCACCGGTCGCTGGCACAGCCGAGTCTCCGGACACCCGGAGGTCTTGTCCGAACTGCCCGCCGCCGCACTAGCCGAGGAGATCGACACCAGCGGGGAGGGGCAGATCAAGGCGGTGGTCACCATCGCCGGAAACCCCGTGCTGTCGGCGCCTGACGGCGAACGGCTGAGCCGCGCACTGGAGAATGCCGACTTCATGGTGAGCGTTGACCCGTACCTCAATGAGACGACGCGCCACGCCGACGTCATCCTTCCGCCACCTCCGCCGTCGCAGACGGGTCATTTCGACGTTGCGCTCAGCGGACTTTCGGTGCGCAACAACGCACGCTATTCGCCGCCGCCGCTGCCGCTGGCGGATGGCCGTCCCGACGAGCCGGAGATCTTGTCGCGGATCGCGTTGATCCTCCACGGCGCCGGGTACAGAGGCTGATCCGGCGCTGGTCGACGAGCAGGTGATCGCGACGACGCTGACCAAGGAGGCCGACGATCCAGACTCGCCGGTGGCCGGGCGATCCGTCGACGAACTGACCGCGATGCTCCATCCGGGGCCCGGCTACGAGCGGCGGCTCGACATGATGCTGCGGCTCGGCCCGTACGGCGACGCGTTCGGCGCCAAGCCGGACGGGCTCACGCTGCAGCGGCTGAAGACCAATCCGCACGGCATAGACCTGGGCCCCCTGCAGCCGCGTGTGCGAGAGGTGCTGCGGACTCCGTCGGGCATGCTGGAACTGGTGCCGGATGCGGTCGTCCGCGACGTAGCCCGGCTGCGGGGTTCGCTGGATCGCCGCGACGACGGCTTCGTGCTCATCGGGCGGCGGCACCTCCGGTCGAACAACAGCTGGATGCACAATCTGCCTGCGTTGGCCGGTGGCACAAACCGATGCACACTTCGGATACACCCCGATGACGCAACCGAACTCGGCCTCGAGGACACCGCGATCGTTAAGGGTCCCGGCGGCGAACTTGTGGTACCTGTCGAGCGCACCGACGGAATGCGACGCGGCGTGGTGTCGTTACCGCACGGCTGGGGGCATGACCGCCGCGGCATCAAGCTCGAGGTCGCCGCAGGCCAGCCCGGCGTCAACGTCAATCAGCTCAACGACGGCACAGCGCTCGATCCGCTGTCGGGAACAGCCGTGCTGAACGGCATCCCGGTGCACATCGCACCTGCCGGCTGATAGCTTTTGTGCTCCTCGCGTGCGCGATAGCTTTTGTGCTCCTCGCGTGCGCGCCTCAGGTCAACTCCCAGATCACCGTCACTGAGAAGTCGACGCTCTGCTGTCCCGGCTCGAGCGGCACGGCCTCCATGGCCGCCCGCGGCATCGGCGTCGGCGGCGGGATCGGCGTCGTCCCGGCCGACTCGGAGATCGAAATGACGTCGCCCAGAGTCAGTCCGGACAACTGGGCGTACTGCGCGGCGCGGTCCTTGGCGTCGTCGAAGGCCCGGCTGCGCGCGTCCTTCAACAGCTGCGAGTCGTCCTCGATCGAGTAGTTGACCGAGTTGATGCGGGTGGCGTCGCCACCGGTGCTGACGATGAGCGCGAGCGCCTGCGACGCGGCGTCCAGCTTGCGGATCTTGACGGCGATCGAATTGCTGGCCCGGTACCCGATGATCGTCGGGTTGTCGCCGCCGCCGAACTGCGGCTGCAGGCTCACGTTCGTCGTGCTGATGTCCCTGCGGTCCACGCCGGAATTCACCAGGGCGTTGATCACGGCCTGCTGACGATCGCTGGTCTGGTTCATGGCGGAGGTGACGTCCGGCGCGTTGAACTCGATCGAGACGTTCGCGTTCAACGTGTCCGGCGTGCCTTGCACCTCGCCGGACCCGACGACGGTGACCTGGCGGGTGTCCGCATCCGGTGTGATCGACGGTCCCGACGACGATGTCGCGTCGCACCCCGACAGTCCGGCGACAACCAGCCCCGCCGCGGAGAGGACGATCAATCGGGTCGGAAGTTTCGCTCTCGCTGCGATCGGCATGCTTGGCAGCCTAGAGCACCCCTCGATTAGACCAGGTCGAGGCGCCGCAGGTCGGCCACGTACTTGTCGATCAGCGACGCCGAGACATGGGGAATGTCTTGCTCGGCGCCAACCTTGGCGGCGCGAACCGCGCTTTGGAACACCTCGGCCGGTGCAGTGGCACCGCGTATCGGCCTCTCCGGTTTGCGATACGCGTCGAGCAGAGGCAGCACGCTGTGTCGTCGCTGCCGCTCCGGGAGGGCCGTCAGCGCGGTTTCGAATCTGCTGAGCCACTCCTCGTAGTCATCAATCCGCGTGATCGTGTGACCGGCGTTGATGAGCCACTGCACAAACGTGTCCAGCGAGACGCCATCGTCGTGCGGGTTCATCACGTCGAATGAGCGGAACCCGTCCGTCGGTTTCGCGCCTAGCGTGATGATCGACTCAGCGACGAAGTCGACCGGCAGTCCGTCGTAGTGTGCCCGCTGCGGCAGGCCTTCGGCGTCCGTCTGGTAGAACGACCGCGGCGCGATCCCCGTTGTGAGAAGGCTCAGAATCAGCCGGGTGAACGCGTCCGGCACGTTCAGCTGGCCCACATATCGCGTGTGGGCGAGGATCATGTCGGATCGGAACACCGCGACCGGCAGGCCGCAGAGGTCGTGCGCCTCCCGCAGTAGCACCTCGCCGGCCCACTTGCTGTTCGCATATCCGTTGGCATACGAACTGTCGACGGGCCGCTCCGGGCTGACCTCACGGATGTCGCCATCCTCGACGAAGTCGTCCGCGGCGACAGACATCGCGACCGCGACGGTAGACAGGTAGGTGATCGGCTTGATCTGGGCGGTGATCGCCAGCCGGATCATCTCGGCGGTGCCCACCACATTCGGGCCGAACAACTCGTTGTAGGGCAGGACGTGGTTGACGAGTGCCGCAGGATGGACGATCTGATCGACGTTGTAGGGCCAACCGATCCCAGGTTGCTTTGTCCAGGCCGAGATTGGGTTCGCCGATATCGCCTGCAATGACCTCGAGGTGATCGGCGGCCAGCTTGCGGAATCGCTTGAGCAGAACCGGGTCCCCGCTGTCGAAGGCCGCCTCGAGTCGTGCACGTGCCGCTGCCTCGTCGTGTCCGCGCACGATCGTGATCAGCGTGCCACCCGTCTCCGCCAGCCGTTCGAGCAAGTCGAGGGCCAGGAATCGTCCGAGCCAGCCGTTCGCACCGGTCAGCAAGACGGTCTTGGGGTCGCCGGTCACGTAGGCGACTGAAGGGGCAGTGGCCAGCGTGGCCGAGTCGATGAACTTGTCCAGCGTGAGGTCGCTGGCGCGCACGACGGTGGTTCCGCGTCCGTGAACGCTCGCGAATGTCGGCCGTTTCGAACCGGATTCGCGTTCGGCCTCGATGTAGGCGGCGAGCTGTCGTAGGTTACTTGTCGGGCCGACGATGACGCCCACCGGCACATCGACTCCGAGGATGTCCCGCAACAGATTGGCGAATGTCAGCGCCGACAGCGAGTCGCCGCCGAGGTCGGTGAAGTGGTCATCGGGGTCGATCTCGACATCGGTCGACCCCAGGACAGCCTGTGCGGCCCGAGTGACGTTGTCGAGCACCGGTCGGGCTGTGGCGTTCTCGCGCAGCGCACGCAGCTCGTCGACACGGGCCGCGGCCAGATCGGCGTACAGCTGTTCCAGCTGTTCGCCGTAGTGCTCTTTGAGCCTGGGGCGCAAGATCTTTCCCACGCCGGACAGGAGTCCGTTGGCGGCGCTGAACGGTTCGGTCTCGATCAGGAAATCCACCGGCACCTCATAGGACTGCAGCTCTGCGACACGTGCGGTCACTCGCAGCGCCTCGCTCAGTGCGGCCTTGAGGGCACCTGCGTCCGCTCCGAACCGATCCAGCGCGTCAGGAGTCGGGACGATCACCGCGAGCAGGTTGGCGCGCTGGCTATTGCCGTAGACGAAGATCTGACGCACCAGCGGGGCGCCGGCGAAGACCGCCTCCAGATTCGCGACAGCGACGAACTCGCCCTGAGACAGCTTCAACACGTTCTTGCTCCGGTCGACGTACCTCAGTCGGTCGGGCTCGATCTCGGCCATCACGTCGCCGGTGCGGTAGTAACCGTCGGCGTCGAACACCTCGGCGGTGACCTCGGGGCGCTTGTAATAGCCGGGCATCATCGTCTCGGTCTTGATCAGCAGTTCACCCCGCGGATAGGGCTTGTCGGTGAGGAAGTAGCCGAGTTCTGGGACGTCGACGAGCTTGTAGTCGATCACTGGCGGGCGCATGACCACTTCGTCCCTGGCGGCCCCGCCGATCTCCGTCGTGCCGTAGCCATCAGCGATGTGTACGTCCAGGCACGCATCGATGAACGTCTTCATTTCCGCGGCCAGTGGGGCGGTGCCGACGAATCCTCCGATCACCCGCCCTCCGAGCACCTCTTCGCGGAGCTCGGCCGCGGCGGCCGTTTCGGCGGCTGCCACGTCGGACCCGTCGGCGACGAGTCGGTCGACGGCGCTGCGGTAGCGCTGGAAGAGCATATCGACCACCCGGGGCACCAGCGCCATTTCAGTCGGACGGACGAGCGCCCAGTCCTCGAACAACGTCGAGAGATCAGACTCGGGAACGAAATAGCTTGTGCCGCCCGCAAGGAAGGACGACACCAGGGGCAGCCGCCCGCCCAGATGGTTGAGCGGCATGAAGTTGACGTTGAACACCGGAGCCTCGGCATCCGAAACGAATCTCGAGGTCCACAGCGCGGCGACCGTCCGCTCGGTGAACATGGCACCCTTTGGTGCGCCGGTGCTCCCGGAGGTGTACATGATCATCGCGAGCCGGTCGTCGCTACCCCCGGTGTACACGGGTTCCGGCGGCAACGTGCTGCCGCGCTCGACGACATCGGCGAGGGTGTCGATGACCACCGGCATGCCCGCGTCGCTCAGTCGAGCCCGCGCCCGCTCGAGGTTTTCTCGGTGGTCGTCGACTGCCGGCTCGTAGTCGAAGACCAGCAGGTGCCGCAGCGATGTGCTGTCCAGCGCCGACTCGACGGCGAGATCCAGGTACGCGGCACCGACGGCGAGAACCTTCGGCTCGGTCTCGGCAATGATCGGCCTGAGCTGGGAGACCGGTGCATTGTGCTGCAGCGGCACCGACACCAGGCCGAGGTAGGCGCACGCCAGGTCGACCGTGAGGTAGTCGGGGCTGGCGAAGCCGATCGTGGCGACGAAGTCACCCGGGTTGACCGGGTCGGTGGAGTGGTTCCGCAGCGCGGTGGCGATCGCTCCGACTCGCTTCCATAGGTCGCGGTAGCCGATGGTCTCGAAACCGGGTAGCAGGTGCGTGGCGGTGCGGCCTGTTGTGCTGTCCGTCACCAATTCCCGGGCGCGTTGGCCGAGCGCTGGGCGGTCGGCGTAACCGTCTGCCAGCGTCTGCAAGATTTCGGCCAGCCGGAGGCCCGGCCTGCGCGCGGCGTCGATGACCTCGGGGATGGGCTGGGCTTTTCGGAATTGCGGGTCGTTGGCGTTGAGCTCGGCGATCCGGCGGGCGAGCCTGTCGTCGCGCGTTTCCTCGAGATGGGTTGTGGCGTCATTCCGTTCTTCGTTGGTCACCATTAGCCTTTCGCAAGCGTCACTAAAGGGCGAAGCGCATAGGTAGACTATTCAATTCCGCTGTGCGCTGTGAGGCTCGGCACACAGCGAAAAACCAGGAAGCGGCTAGGGCGTCACAAGGATCTTGCAGTGCTCGTCGGGCGTGGCCAGCTCGTCGAACGCCGCGCCGACCCCGTCAAGGCCTACCTCACCGGTTATCAGTGGGGCAACGTCGATCTCGCCCTCGGCGATCGCGCGCAGTGACTCCGCGAACTCCGTGTGGTCGTACGCATTCACGAACTGCACGTTGATCTCCTTGGCAACGCCGAAAAGGGGCAAGACCGTGTCGGGCTCCATGCACACTCCCGCGACGATCACCCGGGTGCCCATCGGAGCCCGCTGCATCACGTCATTGACGATTCCGGGCACGCCTACGGCCTCGAACACCACTGCCGGTTTGACATCGTCGAACGGTGATCCCTGGGCGGGATCCACCGTCTGGTGTGCACCCATCGTCGTCGCCAACTCGCGCCGCCTGTGTGAATAATCGGCAGCCACAATGCTTTCCACGCCTCGACGACGCAGCGCGGCGACGATCGCGATACCGATCGGTCCACACCCGATAACAAGGGCCGTCTCGCCGGGTTGGATCGATGACTTGTTCACCGCGTGCAGGCCGACCGCCATCGGCTCGGTGAGCGCGGCGTGGTGCGGGTCCAGACCGTTGGGGACGGGCAGCAGCAGCGGTGCCGACAACAGCATTCGCTCGGCGTATCCGCCGATCGTGGTGTTGCTGGACAGGATGGGTTCGAAACCCTTCGGTGATAACAGCACCGGAAGCGAGGTCACCACCGTGCCCGGGGGTAGCGCGTCGGTGTCGGGTCCGGCCTCGAGCACCTCTGCGCTGAACTCGTGGCCCATGAATACATCGTCGGCCAGGTCGACCGGCAGCCCGCCTTCCACCGGCATGCCCTTCATTTCCCGTGTCAGCTTCACCATCTGGTCGCCGTACTTGGCGAAATGCAGGTCCGAGCCGCAGATCCCGCATGCCTTCACACCGACGAGCACCTGGCCGGGGCCGGGCACCGGTTCGGCGACATCATCGCGAAGGACCATTCGCCCGTCGCGCAATACCGAGGCGCGCATTACTGCTCCTGCTCCAGCTTGAGTTCATCCGTGTGCTCGTTGATCGCCTTGACGATGGCTTCTCCGGCACGGCCGAGCAGTTGGTCGCGCATTCCCTTGGCCCAGTCGTGTGAGGCCCGCGGCGCGGTCAGCTGACCTCTGAAATGCGGCATGACCTCGCGGGCGAACAACTCGTAGGATTGGTACGTGGCCTGGGGCGAGGCCCAGTCGTGCCCGAGCAGCAGCAGTGTCCCGAATCCGCCCGAGGTGTCCAACAGGTCCTGGATGTAGGTGATCGCATCACCCGGTGTGCCGATGCAGCAGTTGCCTTTGCCGGCGTACTCTGTGACGAACTCGCGCGGCGATTGAGTGCCCTCGACTGAATTGGACAGCGGCACAAAGCCGGCCGCGCCGAAGTAGTTCGCGAAGTCCTGCAAGCCGTACGTGCAGTCGTCGATCGCCTGATCGCGGGTGTCGGCCAGGTGCATGATCGACAGCACGCGCCAGTTGGCGCGGTCGGGTTCGTCACGGCCCGACTTCTCAGCCTGGTCGACGACGACCTCCCAGGTGTTCTCCAGCGCGGCATAGCCGCCAGGCACCGACATCGACAGCGACAGCAGCGATGTCCCGAGGGCACCGGCCAGCCTCGGACCGGATGGGGAAATCATTGCCGCGCATGCGATCTCGGGGTACGGCCAGGTGTAGGGCCGGATATGCAGCTGGGCGTCGCGCAGGGTGAACCAGTCGGAGTGCCTGCTGATGCGCTCGTCGGGTGCGGCCCGGAACAACGCGAGGATGGCTTCGAGCGACTCCTGCATCATCCGCCGCTGTTCGACGGGATCGATTCCCATCATGTAGGCGTCCGATGGCAGCGCGCCGGGTCCGGTACCGAACATCACCCGGCCGCGGGTGAGATGGTCGAGCAGCACCCACCGGTCGGCCACCATCAGCGGGTGGTGGTAGGGCAGGGACACCACGCCGGTGCCGAGCCGGATGTGCTTGGTGCGCTCGGCGGCGGTCGCGATGAACACCTCGGGACAGGAGATCAGCTCGTATCCGCCGGAGTGATGCTCACCGAACCACACTTCCTCGAAGCCCAGCCGGTCCAGCGCCAGCGTCCGTTCAAGATCGTATTCCAGTGCGGTGGTAGGAGATTGGCCTACCGGATGAAAGGGTGTGATGAACACCCCGAATCGCAGGGGTTTGCCCGTCATGACCGCTCCACTTCGCTTAGGAATGCCAACAGGATTCGGTTGACGTCGACTGGGCGCTCCTGCTGCACCCAATGCCCCGCACCCTCGATCCACTCTTCGGTGTACGGCCCTGCGGCCACCTCGCGGGCGCGTTCGGGACGCATCGTCGGACCCACCGGGTCGGCCGTGCCGCCAACGAACAACGCCGGCACGGTGATCTGTGTGTCGGCGAGCTGAGGCGTCGATTCCCAGTTGCGGTCGTAGTTGCGATACCAGTTCAGGGCACCGGTGAATCCGGTCCTGCTGAACTCGGTCACGTAATGCTCGAACTCGTCGGCGCTGATCCAGTCCGGCAACGGCGCCGATCCCGTCAGTAGCCCGGCGAACATTCCGCTCATGGTGGCGGCCACGTCGGCCTCCATCTCGGCGTCGGCTCGGCCGGGCTCTTGGAAGCGCAGCATGTAGAAGTCGTCGCCGAACTTCTGCCGCCAACGTTCGGTGGGGCGCGACCGCGCTCGGGGAATCGGTGGCACGCTGAGGCCTGCGGCCGCCCGGACCCGTCCCGGGTGCAACAGTGCGGTGTGCCACACGACCATGGCGCCCCAGTCGTGGCCGATGAACACCGCTTGCTGCGCGTCGACATCGTCCAGCAGGCCGACAAGGTCGCCGGTAAGGGCGTGGATGTCGTAATCCCCGACGGCCTCGGGTCGGCTGGAGCCGCCGTAACCGCGTTGATCCGGGACCAGCACGTGGTAGCCGGCCTCCGCGATAACCGGGATCTGGTGTCGCCATGAATACGCCAATTCGGGGAAACCATGGGCCAGCACGACGACGGGTGCCCCCCGATCGCCCGCTTCGATCACCCGCAGCTGAACGCCGTTGGTATCAACTAACCGTTCGGTAGAGGTGAGCACGGTTTCAGCCAAGCACAGCGCGGTGCCCTCGGGAAGGGGCCAGTCGTCACTCCGACGGAGGCGGTCGGAACGGGGGAAAGGGAGGCGCGACCCAGGTGATGCCCCGCCATTTCTCGGGTATCTCGAGTGGCACGAAGTCGTTCTCGTACGGGGAGCAACCCGACCGAGGGTGTGGGGTGGCCGCCGAACGTGAGCTTGTGTTCGACATTTCGCCGGATCTCGCACACAAGCTCACGTTGGGCGAAGAGGCCCGTGGAAGCCGGTGGGAACTGCCAAACGTTGGTCTAGCGGTAGCCTTGACTATTCCAGCTGCACGTATTGGTAGGACACCGGCCGCAGGCGGCCGAGAAGGACGAAGCCGAGGACGGCGTTACTGAATGAACCGGAAAAATGTGATTCGCACGCTCACCGCGATCGCGGTGGTGCTGTTGCTGGGCTGGTCGTTCTTCTATTTCAGTGACAACACCCGCGGTTACAAGCCCGTCGACACGTCGGTGGCGATGGCCCAGATCAAGAGCGACAACGTCAAGAGCGCTCAGATCGACGACCGCGAGCAGCAGCTGCGCCTGGACCTGAAAAACGGCAACGGCGACACCAGCGACAGCGACAAGATCATCACCAAATACCCCACCGGTTACGGCGTGCCGTTGTTCGACGCGCTGAGCGCCAAGAACGCCAAGGTCAACACGGTGGTGAACCAGGGCAACATCCTTGGGTCGCTGCTCATCTACATGTTGCCGTTACTGCTGCTGGTCGGCCTGTTCGTGATGTTCTCCCGCATGCAGACGGGCGGCCGGATGGGCTTCGGGTTCGGCAAGTCGCGGGCCAAGCAGCTCTCCAAGGACATGCCGAAGACCACGTTCGCCGATGTGGCGGGCGTCGACGAGGCGGTCGAGGAGCTCTACGAGATCAAGGACTTCCTGCAGAACCCGTCGCGGTATCAGGCGCTCGGCGCCAAGATCCCCAAGGGCGTGCTGCTGTACGGCCCGCCGGGCACCGGCAAGACGCTGCTGGCCCGCGCCGTCGCGGGTGAGGCAGGCGTGCCGTTCTTCACCATCTCCGGCTCGGACTTCGTCGAGATGTTCGTCGGCGTCGGCGCCTCCCGGGTGCGTGACCTCTTCGAGCAGGCCAAGCAGAACGCTCCCTGCATCATCTTCGTCGACGAGATCGACGCGGTCGGCCGCCAGCGCGGCGCCGGCCTCGGCGGCGGCCACGACGAGCGCGAGCAGACCCTGAATCAGCTGCTGGTCGAGATGGACGGCTTCGGCGACCGCCAGGGCGTCATCCTGATCGCGGCCACCAACCGGCCCGACATCCTTGACCCCGCACTGCTGCGGCCCGGCCGCTTCGACCGCCAGATCCCGGTGTCCAGCCCGGACCTGGCGGGCCGCCGCGCGGTGCTGCGCGTGCACTCGCAGGGCAAGCCGATCGCACCCGACGCCGATCTCGACGGACTGGCCAAGCGGACCGTCGGCATGACCGGCGCCGATCTGGCCAATGTGATCAACGAGGCGGCGCTGCTGACCGCCCGCGAGAACGGCACCGTGATCACGGGCCCTGCGCTGGAGGAGGCTGTCGACCGCGTGGTCGGCGGGCCGCGCCGCAAGAGCCGCATCATCAGCGAGCAGGAGAAGAAAGTCACCGCCTACCACGAGGGCGGGCACACCCTGGCCGCATGGGCGATGCCCGACATCGAGCCGATCTACAAGGTCACCATCCTGGCCCGCGGCCGCACCGGCGGGCACGCCCTCGCGGTGCCCGAGGACGACAAGGGCCTGATGACCCGTTCGGAGATGATCGCGCGGCTGGTGTTCGCGATGGGCGGACGCGCCGCCGAGGAGCTGGTGTTCCGCGAGCCGACCACCGGCGCGGTGTCCGACATCGAGCAGGCCACCAAGATCGCCCGCGCGATGGTCACCGAATACGGCATGAGCTCGAAACTCGGCGCGGTCCGTTACGGAACGGAGCACGGCGACCCGTTCCTGGGTCGCACAATGGGCACCCAGGCCGACTACTCGCACGAAGTCGCGCAGATCATCGACGACGAGGTCCGCAAGCTCATCGAGGCCGCGCACACCGAGGCATGGGAGATCCTCACCGAGTATCGCGACGTGCTCGACACGCTCGCCGGCGAGCTGCTCGAGAAGGAAACCCTGCACCGCGCTGAACTCCAGGCGATCTTCGGCGATGTCAAGAAACGCCCGCGGCTGACCATGTTCGACGACTTCGGTGGCCGCGTGCCGTCCGACAAGCCGCCCATCAAGACGCCGGGCGAGCTCGCGATCGAGCGCGGCGAAGAGTGGCCCAAGCCGCAGCCGGAGCCGGCGTTCAAGGCCGCGATCGCCGAGGCCTCCCAGGCCGCCGCGGAAGCGGCACGACCGAATGGCTCGAATGGTGCTGGCACCAACGGAAATCCAGCGGGGGGCCCCACACAGCCCGACTACGGCGCTCCGGCCGGCTGGCACGCGCCGGGCTGGCCGCCCCCGCCACCGCCCGGGCAGTATCCGCAGGGCCATTGGTACCCGCCGCAATGGCAGCCGCCCTATCCGCCGTATCAGCCCTACCCATACCCCGGCCCGCAGCCGCCGCACGGCGGCCCGACCGGTGCGCCTGCTCCCAACAACGAGGACGCGGGCCAGGAATCCAACCGGCCTCACCCGCCGGCCCACGGCTGATACCAAACGGAGGCTCCGATGACGCGGGCGCGCAACAACTCGGCGACGTTCACCACCCCGACGTTCGACCAACCGCGCGCCGAAGCGGCGGTCCGGGAACTGCTCGTCGCGGTCGGGGAGGACCCCGACCGGCACGGCTTGGAGGACACCCCGGCCCGGGTCGCCCGCGCCTACAAGGAGATGTTCGCCGGGCTCTACACCGACCCGGACACGGTGCTGGACACCACATTCGACGAGCAGCACGACGAGCTGGTGTTGGTGAAGCAGATTCCGCTGTACTCCACCTGCGAGCACCATCTGGTGGCGTTCCACGGCGTGGCCCACGTCGGGTACATCCCGGGTCAGGACGGCCGGGTGACCGGGCTGTCGAAGATCGCCAGGCTGGTCGACCTGTACGCGAAGCGGCCGCAGGTGCAGGAACGGCTGACCGCGCAGATCGCCGACGCGTTGATGCGCAAGCTGGATCCCCGCGGCGCCATCGTCGTCATCGAGGCCGAACACCTGTGCATGTCGATGCGTGGCGTGCGCAAGCCAGGTGCCATCACCACCACCTCAGCGGTGCGCGGACAGTTCAAGTGCGATGCGGCATCACGGTCCGAGGCGCTGGATCTGATCTTGCGGAAGTGAGCTCTACACGCGTGCGGGTAATGGGAGTCGTCAACGTTACCGACGACTCCTTTTCCGACGGAGGGCTGTTCCTCGACCCTGACCGCGCGGTTGAACACGGCCTGGCGCTGGCCGCCGAGGGCGCGGCCATCGTCGATGTCGGTGGTGAGTCGACACGCCCAGGCGCGACCCGCGTCGATCCCCGCGTAGAAACCTGGCGTGTGCTGCCTGTGATCAAAGAGCTTGCCGGGCAAGGGCTTACCGTGAGCATCGACACGATGCGGGCGGAGGTGGCGCAGGCGGCGCTGGAAAACGGAGCCCAGATCGTCAACGACGTGTCCGGTGGGCGGGCCGACCCGAACATGGCCGGGTTGGTGGCCGACGCGAAGGTGCCGTGGGTGCTGATGCACTGGCGCTCGGTCGGCTCGGCCCACCCGCACGACGTGCCGCCGTACCGCGACGTGGTGGCCGAAGTGCGCACCGAACTGCTCGCTGCCGTCGACGCCGCTGTGCACGCGGGGGTGGATCCGGCCAACGTGATCATCGACCCCGGCCTGGGTTTCGCCAAGACGGGCGAGCACAACTGGGCGCTGCTGCGCGCGCTTCCCGAATTCGTCGAAACCGGAATCCCGGTGCTCGTCGGGGCGTCGCGCAAGCGCTTCCTCGGAACCCTTCTGGCGGACGCCGACGGAAAACCCCGTCCACCTGACGGCCGCGAGACCGCAACGGCGGTGATCTCCGCGCTTGCCGGTGTACACGGCGCGTGGGGCGTTCGTGTTCACGACGTGCGGGCATCGGTCGACGCACTCAAAGTCGTCGAGGCGTGGTCTGATGGCTGACCGAATCGAGTTGCGCGGCTTGACCGTTCGCGGCAACCACGGCGTTTTCGCCGAAGAGCGCCGCGACGGTCAGGATTTCGTCGTCGACATCACGGTGTGGATCGACCTCGCCTCGGCGGCGGCCAGCGACGACCTGGCGGACACGCTCGACTACGGCGCCCTGGCCAAGCGGGCCTCCGACATCGTCGGGGGACCGGCCCGGAATCTGATTGAGACGGTGGCAGGTGAGATCGCCGAGGACGTGATGGCCGATGAGCGGGTGCATGCCGTCGAGGTCGTCCTGCACAAGCCCGCAGCCCCGATCCCGATGCGCTTCGCCGACGTCGCGGTGGTGGCGCGGCGGTCCCGCCGAGGCGGTCGCGGCGCTGGGGACGCTCCGTGACCTCAGTGGTGCTGTCGATCGGCTCCAATCTGGGCGACCGGCTGGCCCGGCTGCAATCGGTCGTCGACGGGCTCGGCGGCGCGTTGCGGGCGGTGTCCCCGGTCTACGAGACTGAGGCGTGGGGCGGCGTCGAGCAGGGCCCATTCCTCAACGCGGTGCTGATCGCCGATGACCCCCACCGCGACGGCCACGCCTGGTTGTGGCGCGCGCACGAACTCGAACGCGCCGCCGACCGAGTACGCGGCGAGCGCTGGGGGCCGCGCACCCTCGATGTGGATCTCGTCACATGCCATGACGGTGAACACGAGGTGGTCGTCCGTGACGATGAGCTGACCCTGCCGCACCCGCTTGCCCACCTGCGGGCGTTCGTGATGATTCCTTGGCTGGACGTCGAGCCGGACGCCACGCTGACGGTGGCGGGGGTCGACCAACCCGTCGCCAGGCTGCTTGCCGAACTCGACCCCGCCGAGCGCGCAGGCGTGCGACTCACCGGCGCGGTGCTCGGCGTCGGAAACCGAGCGGGCAGCGGGTGACTGATGGGACCCACCCGCAAGCGTGACCTGACGGCCGCGACGGTGGTCGCCGCCGTCGCGGGCTATCTGCTGGTGACGGTGCTGTACCGGTGGTTTCCCCCGATCACGGTGTGGACCGGGCTTTCGCTCTTGGCGGTGGCCATCGCCGAGGGCGGCTGGGCCTTCTATGTGCGGGCGAAGATCAACGAGGGACAGATCGGCGACGGGCCGGGTTGGCTGCATCCGCTGGCCGTTGCGCGCACGGTCATGATCGCCAAGGCGTCGGCGTGGGTGGGCGCCGTGGTGTTGGGCTGGTGGGTAGGGGTGCTGGTCTACCTTTTGCCACGGCGGGGCTCGCTGCGGGTCGCCGGCGAGGACACCGCCGGGGCAGCCGTGGCGGCGGCGAGCGCGCTTGCGCTGTTGGTCGCCGCGCTATGGCTTCAGCATTGCTGCAAGTCACCGCAAGAGCCACCGGACAATGGCGAAGGGGTCCCGGAGTAGCTGGCCGACAATAGCGGATGGCGAATCGCCGCAATGCACGACACGCTGAGTGACCTGTGGCGGGTACAGTCGGCCCATGACCGTTCTGACCCGTGGTGCCCGGTCGCGGCGCAGCGGGCGCAGGCCGGGTTGGCTGCTGTTAACGATGTTGCTGGTACTCGCAATCATGGCGAGTACCGCGCTGGTGTTCACCGATCGGGTGGAGTTGCTCAAGCTGGCGGTCATCCTTGCGTTGTGGGCGGCCGTGGTTGCCGCGTTCGTGTCGGTCATCTATCGCCGGCAGAGCGATGTCGATCAGGCCAAGGCTCGCGACCTGAAGCTCGTCTACGACTTGCAGCTGGACCGCGAAATCTCGGCGCGACGCGAGTACGAGCTGACGGTCGAATCGGAGCTGCGCCGCGAGCTCGCATCCGAGTTGCGTGCCCAGGCCGCCGACGAGGTGGCCGCGCTGCGTGCCGAGCTCGCTGCCCTGCGGGCCAATCTGGAGTTCCTTTTCGACACGGACTTGAGTCATCGTCCGGCGATTGAAACCGAACGCACAACGGTGCGGGCCGTCAGCGATTGGGCCCTCGACGCTCAATCCGCCGGCCGGGTTTCGAGCAGCAGGATCGACGCCGACGAGAATCCCAACACCCGGACCGAAGAAAACCCGATCATCGACGTCCCGGCTGAACCCCATGCGCCGGAACATGAGTGGACGCCTACACCGCTGTTCGGTGGCGCGCATCGCAGGCCGTCGGAGGCCGAGCCGACGCCTGAAGAGCGTCTCCTGTGGGCGGCCGAGGAACGTGCAGCCGAGCACCGTGCGGCCGAGGAGCGAGCCGCCGCCGAGCAGCGAGCCGCCGCCGAGCAGCATGTGGCCGAGCAGCGTGCCGCAGCGGAGCAGCGTGCGGCAGAGCAGCAGGCGGCAGAGGAGCGTGCCGGCAATCAGGCCGAGTCAACCGATTGGCAGCCGGCGCCCGCCGAGGGGCAGTGGATCCCGGCCGGAACCCCGGGCAGCAACTGGTCATCCTCGGCCGCGGAGAACGGATCGTCGGGCGAGTACGTCGGAAGGCGACGCGCTGCCGAGCCCGCGATGTCCACACCACCCGCGGAGTCGCGCCTAGCGCGTCATTCCGTGCCGCCCGACGCAACCGATCCGGGACGGCCGTCCTCGCCGTCGCCGCCACCCACGCTGGCAACACCGCCGCCGCAGACTGCGCCGCCCGCCGCGCCACCGCAGGAGGCCGCACCACGCCATCGCAGTGCCGAAGAGGCCGAGAGTCCGGACCGCCAGTCCACCGGAGGACATTCCGTCGCCGAGTTGCTGGCCCGGCTGGAAGTCGGTTCCGCGGGAGGCGGCCGTCGTCGCCGCCGCGAAGAGTGAGCTAGTCTCTTAACGACCGTCCGGTACCCGCAAAGCAGGACCGGAACGAAACCACAGAATTCTGCGAGGTCGCCTGCGATGGTGCAGTCCCCTACGCCCGCGTGGGGTCCCGACGGCGGATTGCGTCCGGCCCGACTCTCGGTCGGAATCATCTCCGCCGGCCGGGTCGGCACCGCGCTCGGCGTGGCGTTGGAGCGCGCCGACCACGTCGTGGTGGCCTGCAACGCGATATCCCACGCCTCCCGGCAGCGCGCCCAGCGCCGCCTGCCCGACACCGCTGTGTTGCCCGTCCATGAGGTCGCGGGCCGCTCGGAGTTGCTGCTGCTCGCGGTGCCCGATGCGGAGCTTGCCACCGTCGTGTCGGGGTTGGCCGCCACGCACGCGGTGCGACCGGGCACAATCGTGGCGCACACCTCGGGCGCCAACGGCATCGCGGTGCTGGCCCCGCTGACCGAGCAAGGCTGCATCCCGTTGGCGATCCACCCCGCGATGACCTTCACAGGTGCCGACGAGGATGTCGCCCGGCTGCCCGACACCTGCTTCGGCATCACCGCCGCCGACGATGTCGGCTACGCCATTGCGCAGTCGCTGGTGCTCGAGATCGGCGGCGAGCCGTTCCGGGTCCGCGAGGACGCCCGCACGCTGTATCACGCGGCGCTGGCGCATGCCAGCAATCACATCGTGACCGTGGTGCTAGACGCCGTGGAGGCGCTGCGGTCCGCGCTGTGGGGTCAGGAGCTGCTCGGGCAGGAGCTCGTCGGTGACGAACCGGGCGGCATCGCCGAGCGGGTGGTCGGTCCGCTGGCACGCGCGTCGCTGGAGAATGCGCTGCAGCGGGGACAGGCAGCACTGACCGGTCCGGTTGCCCGCGGCGATGCCGGCGCGGTCGCCGATCACCTGCGGGCACTGGCTGAAGTGGATCCCGAACTGGCGCAGGCGTATCGGGCCAATTCGTTGCGCACCGCGCAGCGCGCACACGCACCCGACGAGATCTTCACCGTGCTAGAGGAGGCGGGCTAGCCGTGACGACCCGCAAGCCGCCACAGTTCGCCGCCGGGGAGCTCAACGTCTACACCTCCGTGCGCGACATTTCCAACGTCACGCGCGCGCTTCGGCACACCGGGCGACGGGTGATGCTGGTGCCGACCATGGGCGCCCTGCACGACGGGCACCTGGCGCTGGTGCGGGCCGCCAAGCGAGTGCCCGGCTCGGTCGTCGTGGTGTCGATATTCGTCAACCCGCTGCAGTTCGGCGCCAACGAAGACCTCGACAAGTACCCGCAGACCCTCGACGACGACCTGGACCAGCTGCGCGGCGAAGGGGTCGACATCGCGTTCACGCCGACCGCGGCGAAAATGTTCCCGGACGGGCCGCGCACCAACGTGCAGCCCGGACCGCTGGGTGCAGAGCTTGAAGGTGCTTCGCGGCCTACGCATTTCGCGGGCGTGCTGACAGTGGTGCTCAAGCTATTGCAGATAGTGCGGCCGGACCGGGCGTTCTTTGGAGAGAAGGACTACCAACAGCTGGTTCTGATCCGGCAGATGGTCGCCGACCTGAACGTCGACGTGTCGATCGTCGGGGTGCCGATCGTGCGTGAACCCGACGGGCTGGCGATGTCGTCGCGCAACGTGTACCTCAGTGACGTCGAACGGGAGCAGGCAGGTGCGCTGTCGGCCGCCCTGCTGGCCGGAATGTACGCCGCCTCCGGCGGGCCGCCCGCGGCTTTGGACGCCGCGCGTGCGGTACTCGACGAAGTGCCCGCGATCGCTGTCGATTACCTGCAGGTGCGCGACCCCGCGCTCGGACCCGCGCCTGCAGAGGGTATGGCGCGCATGCTGCTGGCCGCCCGCCTGGGAACGACCAGACTGCTGGACAACATCGCGATAGACATCGGGTCAGTCGCCGGCACCGACGGACAACGATCCGTCGGGTCGGACGAGAGTCACGAGTTGCCATGGAGGAACTGATGTTACGAACAATGCTGAAGTCGAAGATCCACCGCGCCAGAGTCACGCAGGCGGATCTGCACTATGTCGGATCGGTGACGATCGACGCCGACCTGATGGATGCCGCCGACCTCCTCGAAGGCGAACAGGTCACCATCGTCGACATCGACAACGGCGCGCGGTTGGTCACCTATGCCATCACCGGCGAGCGCGGCACCGGTGTGATCGGGATCAACGGCGCTGCAGCGCATCTGGTGCATCCCGGCGATCTGGTCATCCTGATCGCGTACGGAACGATGGAGGATGCCGAAGCCCGCGCGTACCAACCGCGCATCGTGTTCGTCGATGCGGACAACAAGCAGATCGACCTCGGCCACGATCCCGCCCACGTCCCGGCCGACGTGGCCAACCTGGTCTCCCCGCGGTGAACTCGTGCTGTTAGCAATCGATGTCCGCAACACCCACACCGTCGTCGGGCTGATCTCGGGCTCGGGGGATCACGCAAAGGTGGTGCAGCACTGGCGGATCCGCACCGAAGCCGAGGTGACGTCCGACGAACTGGCCTTGACCATCGACGGCCTTATCGGTGACGACTCCGACCGCCTGACCGGTGCCACCGGGTTGTCGACCGTTCCGTCCGTGCTGCACGAAGTGCGCGAGATGCTCAACCAGTACTGGCCTTCGGTGCCGCACGTGCTGATCGAGCCCGGTGTGCGTACCGGGATTCCGCTGCTGGTCGACAACCCGAAGGAGGTCGGGGCCGACCGGATCGTCAACTGCCTTGCGGCCTTTCAGAAATACGGAACCGCCGCGATCGTCGTCGACTTCGGATCGTCGATCTGCGTCGACGTCGTCTCGGCCAAAGGCGAGTTTCTCGGCGGCGCGATCGCACCCGGCGTACAGGTGTCGTCGGATGCGGCGGCAGCGCGGTCGGCGGCGCTGCGGCGCGTCGAGCTGACCCGGCCACGGTCGGTGGTCGGCAAGAACACGGTGGAATGCATGCAGGCCGGTGCGGTGTTCGGGTTCGCCGGGCTGGTCGACGGGCTGGTGTCGCGGATCCGTGAGGATATCGACGGGTTCGGTGGTGACGACGTCGCGGTGGTCGCGACCGGACACACCGCCCCGCTGGTGCTGCCCGACGTGCACACGGTCCAGGACTACGACCGCCATCTGACACTCGACGGGCTGCGGCTGGTATTCGAGCGCAACCGCGACAGCCAGCGCGGCAGGCTGAAACAAGCCCGCTAGAAGGCTGAGCGGCCTGACCGCCAGGGCCGCGCTCGACCGCTAAGCTAAAAGAACGTGCGGATCAGGTCGACGACCCGGTCGTCGCCGTCCAGCACCGGGATCATCTGCCACTTGTCGAACGTGGTGCACGGATGGGAAACCCCGAACCGCAGCCAGCTGCCCACCTCGACGCCAGCCCGGTCCTTCGGGTCCAGCTTTAGGTACGCGTGCTGATCGTTGAGCTTGGTGACCGCGCTGTGCGACAGGTCGAGCGGCACCGGCATGTCCTGATCGAAGGACACGTCGCGGCGGCCCATCGTCAGCACTGCCAGATCCGGTTCCGGTCGCGACACCACTTGCGCCCACACCTGCAACGCGGGAAGCAGACCCCGACCACCCGAGCGGCCCAGCGGAGACGTCCTGGCGTAGAGCCCGTCGTCGTGGGTGAGGTAGCAGCCGCTGCGAATGATGGTGCGCACGGTCCTCCCGGCCGCCCACCCGGTCGCCAGCACCTCGGCCACCGCGTCGAAATAGGTACTGCCACCGGCGGTCACGACGACGCTGTCGGTTTCGAACACGTCGGCCAACCGCTCGACTGCCGAACGTAACTCCGACAGGTATCCGGTGACGCGGGCCAACGCCCCGGGCGTCACGTCGTGGCCGAGCGCCGCCTCATAGCCCGCCACACCGATCAGCCGCAGTGCAGGACAGTCCGCGGCGGCGCGCGCTACCTCGTCGACGGTCGATGCGTCGCGGCAGCCGGTGCGGCCCCCGGCCATGCCGACCTCGACGCAGACGTCGACGGGTCGGCGTGCCCCGGCCGCATCCAGCTGGGACGCCATCTGCCGCACTCCCGCGACCGAATCGACCCAGCACACCAGGGTGAAGTCGGGGTCGGCCGTCAACTCCGCGGCGACCCAGCGCAATGCGGCAGCATCCACCAGCTCGTTGGCCAATATGAAATCGCGCACACCGAACGCCCGGTAGGTGCGCACCTGGCTGATGGTCGCGACGGTGACGGCACACGCTCCGGCCTCGAACTGGCGGGCCAACAGCTGCGGGGCCATATGCGTCTTGCCGTGCGGTGCGAGCTCGACCCCGCGATCACGGCACCACCCGGCCATCGTCGCGAGGTTGTGCGTCAGCGCCTCGGCGCGCAGCACGCACAGCGGTCCCACGGCACCCTCGTCGACAAGGTTTGGAGCCGCGGCGCAGATATGCGTGGGCGTGCGCCCCCACCACGAGGCGGGCAGCCCCTTGAACCGCCAGTCCAGCGGCTCCCCCGCCAAGGCGGCGAGCCTCACGGCGTCCATTCTCCGGGTCATGCGTTCATTTAAGCTGGCACCTCGTGACCCCTGACGATGACGGCTCGACGCCGCCCGAGACCGGTGCCGCTGGGCCGGCGGCTTCAGACTCAGAGGACATCCCTGAGCAATTCCGGATCCGTCAGGCCAAGCGCGAGCGGCTGCTCGCCGAGGGGCACGACCCGTACCCGGTGGAGGTGGCGCGCACTCACAGCCTCGCCGAGATCCGCACTGCCTACCCCGACCTGCCAGCCGACACAGAGACCGGAGACGCGGTCGGCGTTGCCGGGCGGGTGGTGTTCGCACGCAACTCGGGCAAGCTTTGCTTCGCCACCCTCCAGGAAGGCGACGGCACCCAGCTGCAGGCGATGATCAGCCTGGCCCAGGTGGGGCAGGACTCCCTGGACAGATGGAAATCGGACGTCGACCTGGGCGACATCGTCTTCGTCCACGGCGAGGTGATCAGTTCGCGACGCGGCGAACTGTCTGTGCTTGCCGATTCTTGGCAAATCATTTCCAAGGCGCTTCGGCCGCTTCCTGTGGCTCATAAGGAGATGAGCGAGGAGTCGCGGGTCCGACAACGCTACGTCGACTTGATCGTGCGACCGGAAGCCAGGACCATCGCCCGACAGCGCGTCGCCGTCGTCCGCGCGGTGCGTTCGGCGCTGGAGCGGCGTGGCTTCCTCGAGGTGGAGACGCCGATGTTGCAAACGTTGGCAGGCGGCGCGGCCGCGCGCCCGTTCGTAACGCATTCCAATGCACTCGACGCCGACCTGTACCTTCGCATCGCACCGGAACTCTTCCTGAAACGTTGCTTGGTCGGCGGTTTGGAGAAGGTTTTCGAACTGAATCGGGTGTTCCGAAACGAAGGCGCCGATTCCACGCATTCGCCCGAATTTGCGATGCTCGAAACATACGAGGCCTACGGCACGTACGACGATTCCGCGACGATGACCCGTGAGATTATTCAAGAAGTCGCGGACGAGGCCATCGGAACCAGACGGGTGCCATTGCCCGATGGCACAATCTACGATCTCGATGGCGAATGGGCGACGATACAAATCTATCCGTCGTTGTCCGAAGCGCTCGGAGAGGAAGTCACGCCGGAGACGCCAGTAGACCGGCTGCTGCAGTTGGCTGACCTGCTAGGTGTCGAGATACCGCGCGACCGCGGCTATGGCCACGGGAAAATGGTCGAAGAACTCTGGGAGCATACGGTCGGTGACAAGCTGTGGGCCCCGACGTTCGTCCGCGACTTTCCAATTGAGACCACGCCACTTACTCGTGCCCACCGCAGCATTCCCGGGGTTACCGAGAAATGGGATCTCTACATGCGCGGCATCGAACTCGCCACCGGATATTCCGAACTCATCGATCCGGTCATACAGCGGGAACGGTTCGCCGCACAGGCGCGCGCTGCGGCAGCCGGAGACGACGAGGCAATGGTCCTGGACGAGGATTTCCTGGCGGCACTGGAGTATGGGATGCCGCCGTCTACCGGCACAGGAATGGGGATCGATCGGTTGTTGATGGCGATGACCGGACTGTCAATTCGGGAGACAGTTTTGTTCCCGATTGTTCGCAGGCAGAGCAACTGAACTCCCCGCCAGAAGGGTCTTGTTGAATGGCCTGCCCTGGTATGGCACATTGGTGCAAGGTTTCGAGACAGAAACTCGACACTATGTGCCAGGCAGAAGGGTCAGTGTGAGCTAATGGCAAAGAAAGTAACCGTCACCTTGGTCGACGATTTCGACGGTGAGGGTGCCGCCGATGAGACCGTCGAATTCGGGCTCGACGGAGTGAGCTACGAGATCGACCTTTCTTCCAAGAATGCCGCGAAACTGCGCGGGGATCTGAAGCAGTGGGTCGATGCCGGACGGCGCGTTGGCGGTCGCCGACGCGGACGGTCGGCCGGCTCGGGCAGGGGCCGCGCGGCAATCGATCGCGAGCAGAGTGCGGCGATCCGCGAGTGGGCCCGGCGCAATGGTCACAATGTGTCGACGCGCGGCCGCATTCCGGCCGACGTCATCGACGCCTTCCACGCGGCAACATAATCGGTCGTTGCCAGCACACGATCTCGGCATCACCGCCGGGTCGTGTTTTCGCTAGTGGCGAACTAGCAGCGGGGACGCCCGGGAAACGTTTCGTCCGTCCCCGGCGTTACTGATCTACGCGACCGGGTGCAGGGCGAATGGCGCGTACCGATCTCTTGTTGGCTAAGGACCGCCAAGCAGGGCACCCGGGGCGGCCCGCCCATTAGAGTGGACGGCAGGTACGCCGGCGGCGTGCAGCCGCGCAGCGTACCGACCTAGATGGAGAGCAGGTAACCACCGATGTTTGAGAGATTTACCGACCGCGCCCGCAGGGTCGTCGTCCTGGCTCAAGAAGAAGCCCGGATGCTCAACCACAACTACATCGGCACCGAGCACATCCTGTTGGGACTTATTCACGAGGGTGAAGGCGTAGCAGCCAAGTCACTGGAGTCGCTGGGCATCTCGCTGGAAGGCGTGCGCAGCCAGGTCGAGGAGATCATCGGCCAGGGACAGCAGGCTCCGTCGGGGCATATCCCGTTCACCCCGCGCGCCAAGAAGGTACTGGAGCTGAGTCTCCGCGAGGCGCTGCAGCTGGGCCACAACTACATCGGCACCGAGCACATCCTGCTTGGCCTCATTCGTGAGGGCGAAGGTGTGGCTGCCCAGGTGCTTGTGAAGTTGGGCGCCGAGCTGACCCGAGTGCGTCAGCAGGTCATCCAGCTGCTGTCCGGCTACCAGGGCAAGGAGACCGCGGAGGCCGGAACGGGCGGCCGCGGCGGCGAGGCGGGCAACCCGTCGACGTCACTCGTGCTGGACCAGTTTGGCCGCAACCTGACCGCGGCGGCGATGGAAGGCAAGCTCGACCCCGTCATCGGCCGCGAGAAGGAAATCGAGCGGGTGATGCAGGTGCTGAGTCGGCGCACCAAGAACAATCCGGTGCTGATCGGCGAGCCTGGCGTCGGCAAGACTGCCGTCGTCGAGGGGCTGGCGCAGGCCATCGTCCACGGCGAGGTGCCGGAGACGCTGAAGGACAAGCAGCTCTACACGCTTGACCTCGGCTCGCTGGTGGCGGGCAGCCGCTACCGCGGCGACTTCGAGGAACGCCTGAAGAAGGTCCTCAAGGAGATCAACACCCGCGGCGACATCATTCTGTTCATCGACGAGCTGCACACGCTGGTCGGTGCGGGTGCCGCCGAGGGCGCGATCGACGCCGCTTCGATCCTCAAGCCGAAGCTGGCCCGCGGCGAGCTGCAGACCATCGGCGCCACCACTCTGGACGAGTACCGCAAGTACATCGAGAAGGACGCCGCACTGGAGCGCCGGTTCCAGCCGGTGCAGGTGGGTGAGCCGACGGTCGAGCACACCATTGCGATCCTCAAGGGTCTGCGCGACCGCTACGAGGCCCACCACCGGGTGTCGATCACCGATGGCGCGATTGCCGCCGCGGCCACCCTGGCCGACCGCTACATCAACGACCGGTTCCTGCCGGACAAGGCGATCGACCTGATCGACGAGGCGGGTGCGCGGATGCGAATCCGCCGGATGACCGCGCCGCCAGACCTGCGTGAGTTCGACGAGAAGATCGCCGACGCGCGCAGGGAGAAGGAGTCCGCGATCGATGCGCAGGACTTCGAGAAGGCGGCAAGCCTGCGCGACCGGGAGAAGCAACTGGTCGCTCAGCGCACCGAGCGCGAAAAGCAGTGGCGCTCAGGCGATCTCGATGTGGTCGCGGAGGTTGACGACGAGCAGATTGCTGAGGTGCTCGGCAACTGGACCGGCATCCCCGTGTTCAAGCTGACCGAGGAGGAGACCACTCGGCTGCTGCGCATGGAGGACGAGATCCACAAGCGGATCATCGGCCAGGAGGACGCCGTCAAGGCGGTCTCCAAGGCGATCCGGCGCACCCGTGCCGGGCTGAAGGATCCGAGGCGCCCGTCGGGCTCGTTCATCTTCGCCGGCCCGTCCGGTGTCGGTAAGACCGAGCTGTCAAAGGCGCTTGCGGAGTTCCTGTTCGGCGACCAGGACGCGCTCATCCAGATCGACATGGGCGAGTTCCACGACCGCTTCACCGCCTCGCGGCTGTTCGGTGCCCCTCCGGGCTACGTCGGCTACGAGGAGGGCGGCCAGCTCACCGAGAAGGTGCGGCGCAAGCCGTTCAGCGTGGTGCTGTTCGACGAGATCGAGAAGGCGCACCAGGAGATCTACAACAGCCTGTTGCAGGTCCTCGAGGACGGCCGGCTCACCGACGGTCAGGGCCGCACGGTCGACTTCAAGAACACCGTGCTGATCTTCACGTCGAACCTTGGTACATCCGACATCAGCAAGGCGGTCGGCCTTGGCTTCACCCAAGGCGGCGGTGACAACAACTACGAGCGGATGAAGCAGAAGGTCAACGACGAGCTGAAGAAGCACTTCCGGCCCGAGTTCCTCAACCGCATCGACGACATCATCGTCTTCCACCAGCTGACCCGCGACGAGATCATCCGGATGGTCGACTTGATGATCGGCAGGTTGGATAAGCAGCTCAAGGCTAAGGACATGGCCATGGAGCTGACCGACCAGGCCAAGTCGCTGCTGGCCAAGCGTGGGTTCGATCCGGTGCTGGGCGCGCGGCCGCTTCGGCGCACGATCCAGCGGGAGATCGAGGACGCCCTGTCGGAGAAGATCCTTTTCGAGGAGGTCGGACCCGGCCAGCTCGTCACGGTCGGCGTCGACAACTGGGACGGCGAAGGCTCCGGCGAGGACGCGGTGTTCACGTTCGCCGGGGCCAAGAAGGCGGCCAAGCCGGTCGAAGCGCCGGATCTGGCACAGGCCGGAGCGGCGGGCACGCCGAGTGCGGCCACGGCCACCGAGTAACTGCCATTACGCAAGAGCCCCCGAATCACCAAGATTCGGGGGCTTTTGCGATAGGCCGCCCGGAGGGCTGGACGGTTTGTTTAGGATGCTGATGTAGTCGGCGGGCGAAGGAATCTGGTGAGAATCCAGAACGGTCGCGCCACTGTGACAGTCAGACCCGACGGCCGCCGTCGACCTTGGACTGGGACGCGAAATCCCGGAAAGGAAATCGACATGACCTCTCCCGAGGCCCGCAAGAGCGCTGCGCCCGCGCTGGACTTCTCCGCCACCAAGGCGGCGGTGTGGCTGTCCGTCACCGCTTTCCTCGCCCTGTTGGTGCTCTACTTCGTCGGCATGGACCAGGGTGCGACGTCGGTGTTCGGCAGCAACACCTACGTGCACGAGTTCATGCACGACGCCCGCCATCTGCTCGGCTTCCCCTGCCACTGACCCCGGGGAGCAGCCACACAATGGAAAAACGAATAATTGCGCGCGGCCTGCTGGCCGGCGCAATCGGTGGCGCGGCGGCGTTTGTGTTCGCCCGCACTTTTGTCGAGCCGGTAATCGACCAGGCCATCGCCTACGAGGAATCACAACGGCACGGCGGCCACGAGCACGGGGTCGAGCTGTTCTCCCGTGGCGTGCAGGCCAACATCGGCATGGGATTCGGCGTGCTGGCGTTCAGCGTCGCGATGGGCGCATTGTTCGCGGTCGCGTACTGCGTGGCGTACGGCCGCGTCGGGAATCTGTCGCCCCGGTTGCTGTCAGTACTGTTGGCCGGCGGAATGTTCTTGTCGCTCTACATGATCCCATTCCTCAAGTACCCACCGAACCCACCGGCCGTCAGCCTCGACGAAACGATTCGGCAGCGCACGCTGCTGTATGTGCTGATGGTGGTGCTCTCCGCGGCGCTACTCACGGGTGCGGTGTGGCTGGGCCATAGCCTGTTGGAGCGGTTCGGCGCGTGGAGCGCGACGCTGATCGCGGCGGGGTCCTATGTCGTGGCGACCACAATCGTCATGTTGGTGCTGCCCACCATCGATGAAACACCGGCTGACTTCCCTGCCGACGTCCTCTACGAGTTTCGTCTGTACTCGCTGGGCACCCAGTTCGTGCTTTGGGCGATGATGGCCGTGGTTTTCGCTTCGATGGCGCAGCGGCTGCTCGGTGAGGTCCCGCGGCGGACGGAGAGCGTTGCGACGTGAGTGAGGTCGTCCGGCTGACGCTGGTGTCACACGCCATGACCGACGCGATGTCGGCCGGACGATTTCCCACCGACGAGCCGCTCAACTCGGTGGGACATCGCCAAGTCGATGCCTCGATCGACCTGGGCATCACGGACGGTGCATTCTGCGGGCCGGAGAAGCGCACCAGGCAGACCGCGGAACTGCTTGGCCTGCAGGCAATCATCGACCAGCGGTTGGCCGATCTGGAGTGCGGTCGTTGGCGCGGTGATGTGCTCGGCGGCGTGCGGCCCGCGGACCTCGCGATCTGGCTGACGGATCCGACCCGGGCACCGCACGGTGGCGAATCCGTTGTCGATCTGATCAACCGGGTGCGTGGCTGGATGGACACATTGACCACCCGTCGCAGCCGGCTGGTCGCTGTCACCCATCCGGCGATTGTCCGCGCAGCGATCTTGGTGGCTCTCGACGCTCCGGCGAAGTCGTTCTGGCGCATGGACATTGCACCGGTCAGCCGAACCGTACTGCATTTCCGTGGTCATGCCTGGACGCTGCGGTCCACGATCTGAGTCAGGCCATCGGCACCAGGTCGAAGGTTTGGTGCACGATTGACAGCAGCCAACCCGCGGCGGTGGGACTGCGATAGCTCGGCCAGTTGAGCTGGAAGCTGA
Organism: uncultured Actinomycetota bacterium; assembly: GCA_963800125.1. Lineage (GTDB taxonomy): Bacteria > Actinomycetota > Actinomycetes > Mycobacteriales > Mycobacteriaceae > Mycobacterium. The sequence continues at coordinate 90,786 of CAWDAC010000039.1, forward strand.
CGACCCAGGGCTGGCCGGTGTGGTCAACGGCGTACCAGCTGAAAGTGAGGTCACCGGGCAGGTTTCCGCCCTTGGCGCCGATATACGACCACTTCGCCGGATCGAGATCGATGCCGGGAATAGCCGACAGGATCTTCTTGACCGGAACGGCCTCACCAACCGCCGCCGCCTGCAGCGCCGCGTGCACCCGACAGATGTCGCCCGCGGTGCCGTACCACTCGGCGCCAAAGCCAGACGCGGGGGTGTGGGTGCGCTCCGGATCCGGTTCGTATGGGCGGGAATTGGTCTGTTTCAACAGCTGCTCTCGCGCTTGCGGCGAGGCCTGCTTCCACTGTTCACGCAGATCCGGTTTGCCCCAGCCGACCGAGAACAGCTCGTGCGTCGTCGGGAACGGCGTCATGCTCGCCGGATCGTGATGTCCGGCGGCGACCAATGCACGCTCGACCGCGCCGGGGCCAAGGCGCGCGATCAGCAGGTCGGTGGCCATGTTGTCGCTGGCGGAAATCATCTGCTGGGCGGCGGTCTTGCACCGACACCTGCGTGCCGGGCCAGGAGTTCTTCGAGGCCGGCTGCGCCGACCGCCTTGGCTTCCTTGGTGATCGTGAGGGGATCGTCCCAGCTGACCGTGCCTTGCTTGACGGCGTCCGCAACCGCAAGCAGCACATACAGTTTGAAGATCGACGCAAGCGGGAGCGACAGATCGGTGTTGGTGCCGGCGACCAGGGCACACTTGCCGGCCGGCCGTCTGGGAGACCTTGGATACCTGATAGGAGTACCTCGCGCCCGACTTGGTCAGTTCGGTGTCGATGTCCTTCCACGACTTGATCACCGGCGGCTGCAGCGACACGTCGAACCGGTCGACCAGGCCGACGTCGTTGGTGCGCAGCTCGATGTCCTGCGCAACTGCGTAGGAGGTCAGCACGTGCAGCGTCGCTTGCCCGGCGCCGATGTCCACTCCGGTCAGGGTGAACGGGCGGTCCCACCAGATCTTGTCCATCTTGGTGCCGACGTCGTCGACCTTGTCCGCAGCGGCCAGGGTCCGCACTCCAACGGGCCCGATCGGCCAGTCGGAATTGAGCATGTCCATGACCTGCTTGGCCCGTAGACCCTGCGGTGTGTTGGTGTCGATGTTCGTGCTCTGCGCGGCTCCGGCAGGCGCCGCCGGTCCGGCGTCGGCACAACCGCAAGCCAGGGCGACGACCATCGTGACGGCGACCGTCATCGTGGTCGCCCAGTGGCGCGCCCGGCTCGCGTTAGGCCTTGGCGTCGGTCCCCGCAACGTCCAACACAACCTCGAACTCCAGTAGCGACGCTCCGGTGGCGACGGGATTCGCGCGTTGGCCGGCGTGCGCCTCGACCGCCGGACCGGTCGCCCACGCCTGGAATGCCTCTTCAGATTCCCATTGCGTCACGACGAAGTAGCGATCTTCACCCTTCACCGGCCGTAGCAGCTGAAAGCCGAGGAAACCGGGCTGGTTGTCGACGGCGTGTGCACGGTGTGCGAACCGCTTCTCCAGTTCCGGACCGGCATCGGGCGGGACCTCGATTGCGTTGATCTTCACCACGGGCATGCGGCTAGGCTACCTGCCCGCCTCTAGGGTCGAGGAATGACTGTGGACGCGAGGAGCAGCAACAGCTCCACCCGCCTCGACAACTACTTCGAGATTTCGGCGCGTCGATCGACGGTCGCAGCTGAGATACGCGGCGGCGTGGTCACGTTCATCGCGATGGCCTACATCGTCGTTCTGAACCCGATCATCCTGTCGGATGCGGAGGATGTCGACGGAAACAGCCTGGACTTCGCGCAGGTCTCCGCCACGACATCGCTTGCCGCAGGCGTCATGACAGTCCTGTTCGGCCTCGTTGCGCGACTTCCGTTCGCGTTCGCCGCGGGGCTCGGCATCAACTCGTTCCTCGCGACGACCGTGGTGGGCTCGCTCACCTGGCCTGAGGCGATGGGCCTCGTCGTCATCAACGGCATCATCATCGTGATCCTGGCAGCGACGGGCCTGCGCACACTGATCTTCGACGCCGTGCCGATGCCACTCAAGCTCGCGATCACAGCCGGTATCGGAACGTTCATCCTGTTCATCGGGCTGGTCGACGCCGGCTTCATCGGTTCCACCGGGCTCCCGTCGCCGCCAGTGGGGCTGGGCACCGGTGGCGTCGGTTCCATCAACACCGTCCCGACGGTCGTCTTCGTGTTCACGCTCCTGCTGACCGGCGTCCTCGTCGTTCGGCAGGTGCGCGGCGCCATCTTCATCGGGCTCGTGGCCGGCACGCTGGTTGCGGTGGCCATTGAGGCGATCTGGCATCTCGGTTCTGCGGTCGATCGCCCCGGTGGTTGGAGCCTGTCGGTGCCGACGTTGTCCGGCTCGCCGTTCGCCGTACCCGATCTCTCACTGGTCGGCGCGTTCAGCCTCGACAGCTTCGGCCGCATCGGCGTGCTGGCCGCCGTAATGCTCGTGTTCACTCTGGTGTTCGCGAACTTCTTCGACGCGATGGGCACCTTCACCGGATTGTCGCGCGCGGCAGGCGTGGCCGACCCGCGGGGAACGTTTCCGCGACTGCGCTCGGCACTGATCGTCGAGGGTGCCGGTGCGGTCGTGGGCGGGGCGACGTCGTCGTCGTCCAACACCGTCTTCCTCGAGTCGGGTGCGGGCATCGAGGAAGGCGCGCGGACCGGTTTGGCGAACCTGGTAACCGGTGTGCTGTTCTTCGCCGCGATGTTCGTCACGCCGTTGGCGTCGATCGTGCCTACCGAGGTGGCCGCGGCGGCGCTGGTCATCGTCGGCGCGATGATGGTGTCGCACCTTCGCGACATCGATCTTTCGGAGTTCTCGGTGGCGCTCCCCGTCGTGCTGACCGTCGCGGTCATGCCGTTCAGCTTCTCGATCGCCAACGGTATCGGTATCGGCTTCATCGCATGGGTCGTCCTGCGCTCGGCAGCCGGCAAGGCGCGCGAGATCAGTCCGCTGTTGTGGATCGTCGCCGCGGGCTTCCTGGTCTACTTCGCACGTGGCTGGATCGAATCACTAATCGGCCTGTAACGGTCATGCACTCCGAAGTCCTCAGCCACCGGGGCGGTCGCGGCGAGCCGCTCGTGCTGGTGCACGGTCTGATGGGTCGCGGTAGCACCTGGTCGCGCCAGTTGCCGTGGCTGACCCGGCACGGCGAGGTGTACACCTACGACGCGCCGTGGCATCGGGGCCGTGACGTCGCCGACCCGTTTCCGATCAGCACCGAGCGATTCGTCGACGATCTCGGCGACGCGATGGCGGGGCTGGCCCGGCCTGCGACTCTGATCGGCCACTCGATGGGTGCTCTGCACGCCTGGTGCCTCGCGGCGTCGAAACCCGATCTGGTGAAAGCCCTCGTCGTGGAGGACATGGCGCCGGACTTCCGCGGCCGCACCACCGGCCCTTGGGAGCCGTGGCTGCACGCTCTACCCGTCGAATTCGATTCGGCCCAGCAGGTTTACGACGAGTTCGGGCCGGTGGCCGGGCAGTATTTCCTCGAGGCGTTCGACCGCACGGAGACCGGCTGGCGACTGCACGGGCACACCCGGCACTGGATCGATATCGCCGCGGAGTGGGGTACCCGCGACTACTGGACCCAGTGGCGCGACGTACGGGTGCCCGCCCTGCTCATCGAGGCGGGCAACTCTGTCACGCCGCCGGGACAGATGCTCGAAATGAATGAAACCGGCTACCGGACAACGTATTTGCACGTGCCCGGCGCCGGCCATCTAGTCCACGACGATCAGCCGCGGATCTATCAAGGAGCGGTCGAGTCGTTCTTAGCGACGCTCGCCGGTGGCGCCTGAAGCCGGCCAGAACGGCTGCTTCTCGAAACGCGTGCGGATGGCGTCGACGTCATGGGCGACGCGAAATCCGTCGCGGTCGTCCTCGAACAGCCTGCCCATCATCGGCGCGGACCAGCGGAACTGGTCGAACCGGATGCGGAGCGAGTCCGAGCGGTGCGCGGCCCAGCTCAGCGTGGCGGCCACCGCGAACGGGGCGATCAGGATCAGGAAGGTCAGTGCAGTAGTCATGGCAGTAATGCTGCGCCGGTAAATATCCCGCCAACAGTGGCAGAAGCGACACCATGAGATAAGATACTGCCATGGCAATTGAAAAGGTATCGACGCTGGTGCTCGACCGCCTGGCCGTTTTCGAGTTCGGCGTTATCTGCGAGGTCTTCGGAATCGACCGCTCCGCCGACGGCGTGCCCAACTTCGATTTCAAGGTCTGCGGGCCAGAGGCCGGCAAGCCGCTGCGGACGTCGGTCGGCGCGACGCTTACCCCGAATCACGGGCTCGATGACCTCGTCGGAGCAGACCTGGTCGCGATTCCGGCGATCGGCGGATCCGACTACCTTCCCGATGCGCTGAAGGCGGTGCGGGCCGCCGCCGATGCCGGTGCGATTATCCTCACCGTCTGCTCGGGGGCCTTCGTCGCGGGCGAGGCCGGTCTGCTGGACGGACGACCCTGTACGACGCACTGGATGCACGCAGACGAGCTGGCTCGCCGCTTCCCGACTGCGCGGGTCGACCGCAATGTGCTGTTCGTCGACGACGGCAATCTGATCACCAGCGCGGGCACCGCAGCAGGCATCGACGCGTGCCTGCATCTCGTCCGCCGCGAACTGGGGAGCGAGGTCACCAACAAGATCGCACGCCGGATGGTGGTTCCGCCTCAGCGCGACGGAGGTCAACGCCAGTACATCGACCAGCCGATTCCCGTTCGCTGTTCGGAAGGATTTGCGCCGCAACTGGATTGGATTCTGGCGAATCTGGACAAACCGCACACCGTGCCGAGGCTGGCGCGGCGCGCGAGTATGTCGGCACGCACCTTCGCCAGGCGCTTCGTCGAGGAGACCGGCACGACGCCGATGCAGTGGGTAACCGACCAGCGGGTGCTTTACGCGCGACGGCTGCTCGAGGCGAGCGACCTCGACATCGACAGGATCGCCGACCGGTCGGGTTTCGGTACTGCGACGCTGCTACGCCACCACTTCCGCCGGATGATCGGCGTGACGCCGTCGGACTACCGGCGCAGCTTCGCCTGCAGCATGGATCCGGAGTGCGTCAAGACCGCCTAGCCAAACTAGTTGCGCGCCAGGGCGTATACCCTCCATCGCCCGGGTACGCCCTTGAGGTCGTGCTCGCCACCCTCGGTGAACGTGCGTCGTGACCCGGTGACGATCTCGTGCACCGTGGAGGAGACCAGCACCTCGCCTGGCCCCGCGAGTGCTGCGACGCGCGCACCGATGTGTACGGCCATCCCGGCGATGTCGGCACCGCGCACCTCGACTTCGCCGGCGTGAATACCGACGCGCACCTCGATACCGAGCGAGCGGACGGCCTCGACTATCGCGTCCGCGCAGTCGATTGCCACGCTGGGGCTGGTGAACGTCGCGACGAATCCGTCGCCGGCGGTGTTCACCTCGCGGCCGCGAAATCGCTCGAGTTCGTGGCGGACGATGCGGTCGTGATTGTCGAGGAGGTCATGCCACCGGAGGTCGCCGAGTTCGGCGGCACGTTGTGTCGAGCCGACGATATCGGTGAAAACGATTGTGGTGAGCACACGTTCGGTGTCGAAGCCGCGGGCACCGGTGACGAACTCCTCGATCTCGTCGAGAATCGCCCCAGCATCCCCTGTCCAGTGCAGCGAGTCCGCGCCCGGCAACTCGACGTAGCGTGATCCCGCGATGTGTTCGGCGAGGTAACGGCCGTGCCCGACGGGGGTCAGCACGGCGTCTTCGCGATGCAGGATCAGGGTCGGCGCGGTGATCCGCGCGAGTGTGTCGCGCACGTCGGATGTGGCGAGCACCTCGGTCGCGGCGCGCGCTTCGCTCGGCGACTGCGCCCGGTTCCCGGCGTGGTCCCACCACCGGCGGAAGGTGTCGTCGGCGGCAACGCTAGGTGCGATGGTGTTGAGGACGTCGAAACCGTGTTCCACCGCGTCAGGGTCCAGCGCGACGGTGCTCCACGGATTGCCTGCACTCGCGTCGGCGCCGACCGGGTAGTCGGCCGCCCTCAACACGCGCGCGGCTCCGTTCACGATCACCAGGCTGCGCACCCGCTCGGGGTGCTCGGCGGCCAGCACCAGTCCGCTCATGCCGGTGTACCCCGACCCGAAGATCGTCGCCTGCTCGCATCCCGCGGCGTCCATCACCGCGAGGGCATCCTCCGCCCAGAAGCTGGGCCCCATCATGCCGATCGACGGAGGACGCGACGACATGCCCATTCCGCGCTGGTCGAACCGGATGACGCGGGCAAACGACGCGAGGCGACGGTGGAACCGGTAGAGCGCCGGCTCGGCGTCGATCGAGTCGACAGCTACGAACGGGCCAGGCAGCACGACTAGATCGACCGGGCCATCGCCGAGAACCTGGTAGGCGATGTCGATGTCGCCGCACTTGGCGTAGCGAGTCCGCGGAGCCTGCGCCACAGCTTCAGGCTAGCTCCGGCCAATCCGCCGAGGCGCTTGTTGCACCAATGTCATGTCACAATGAATCCGTGGCACGCAATTGTGCTGCGGCCTATGCTCGTTCAGCCGTCGAGCGCGTCCGGGACGACCCAATGGAACGGCTGGCGCTTATGCGTCGGCTCTACGAAGTCCCACGAAGCGTTGATCGTGGATATCTTCCTTACCGGCGGGCGGCATCCGCCTTCATGGGTTGGCAACTGCGCCGGGGGCTTCTGAACCCACAAAGCGATCCACGGCCAGGCAGCCCGTGGTGGCGGGCGCTGAACGAAGCGCTGTTGCGCGACACCGCCGAAGCCCGCGCGCTCGCCTTCGGCCATGCCGGCGAGCCCAGCGGCCCCGCGGTCACTGCACACCTCGACTTCATCCGGCGACCCACCGCGCGCAACTGGTACCGCGCCCACAACGCCAGCATCGTCGAAGGCTATCTGGCTAACGAGGCCCTCGCGGCCGACGAACGCCGCGTGGAACGGTTTTTCATCAACGTGGTTCTTGTTCGGGTGCTTTTCGCCCACGCCCTGGTGGCCGCACCTCGGCTCGCGCTGGGCTGGCTTGCACCCGTGGCCCGGCCGGTCGGTGATCCACGCGTCGGAATGACCGGCATCTTCCTGTCGCTTTCGCGCGTCCTGCCCGATCGTTATCCACTCGGCGATGACGTCGACACCTACGTCGCGGTCGAGCATGGGTTCGGCCATATGTTGGATATCGGCGTCATCCAGCCGAGAATCGGTCACCTATACGGCTGGTCCTCGGAAGTGCTTGGGCAGCCGCCGCTTCGTGAGCTTGTGGACGGTAGCACTCCCACGTACGCATGGGATGCCACGGACGCGGAGGTGTGGCAGTTCAAGCCGTCACGACTTGCCCGGGCCGCGCGTCGGATCATTCCCGTCCGGCCCGGCTAGGTTGCTAGTCGCCTTCGCCGTTGTTTACTCGGCTCCTCGCCCTCCGTTACCGGAGCGCTTCGTCGCCTTCGCCGTTGAGGGCAAACCGACCGTCGACGGTCTGCTCGACCAGTCCGTCGACAAGTAGCGAGCCCAGGGCGCGATCGCGCTGTGCGGTGTCGGTCAGCCAGGCCACGTCGAGCTCAGCACGGGTGACGGGAGAGTCGTTGCTACGCAACACATCCAACAGGCGCCCGCGGACCTGGCGGTCGGTGCCCGGGTAGCGCTGAACTCGACGTGGCGGTGTCGTGGCGGCCGGATAGCCGCCCGACCGCCAGGCGCACGCGCTCAGCGGGCAGATGCCGCAGCGCGGTGCCCGTGCGGTGCACACGGTCGCACCCAGTTCCATCAGCGCCACCGAAAAGCGCGGTGCGTCATCGCTGTTCGGCAAGAGAGCGGCGACGTCGTCGAGATCACGCGGTGACGACGAGGCCGAGGCGTCGGCCCGGCCGTGCACGGCCCTGGCCACCACCCGGCGCACGTTCGTGTCCACGACGGGCACCCGCTGCCGGTAGGCGAAGCATGCGACGGCGCGCGCGGTGTAGGCGCCAATTCCGGGAAGCGACAACAGGGTTTCGACGTCTGCGGGTACCACGTCGTCGTGTTCGGCGGCGATCGCGACCGCGCACTCGTGCAGGCGCTTGGCCCGCCGCGGGTAGCCGAGCTTGCCCCACGCGCGCAGCACATCTGCCGCGCCGGCGGCCGCGGTGGCGGACGGTGTGGGCCAGCGCGCCACCCAGTCCAGCCAGACGGGCTCAACCCGCGAGACGGGCGTCTGTTGCAGCATGAACTCGCTGACCAGGACCTGCCACGGCGTGACGCCGGGCCTGCGCCATGGCAGATCCCGCTGCGCGTGCTCGTACCAGCTCAGCAGCTCGGTCGAATCCAAGGTCATCGCTCTTCGCCCAAGCGGCTCATCGACCATGAAAGCGCGCTCCGGCACAATGGCCACCATGCCCAACACGAATCCGGTGATCGCATGGAAGGCACTCAAGGAGGGTAACGAGCGATTCGTCGCGGGGAAGCCGGAGCATCCCAGCCAGAGCATCGAGCGTCGGTCCGCACTGGCGAAGGGTCAGAAGCCGGCGGCCGTGCTGTTCGGGTGTGCCGACAGCCGGGTGGCCGCGGAGATCATCTTCGACCAGGGCCTTGGCGACATGTTCGTGGTGCGCACCGCGGGCCACGTCATCGACTCGGCTGTGCTCGGCTCCATCGAGTACGCCATCACGGTGCTCGACGTACCGCTGATCGTGGTGCTTGGCCACGACAGCTGCGGTGCGGTTCAGGCTGCAATGTCGGCGATCGACGACGGCGTGGTACCCGGCGGCTACGTCCGTGACATCGTCGAACGGGTGACCCCGTCGATCCTGTTCGGCCGTAATGCCGGGCTGACTCGACTCGACGAATTCGAAGCCCGGCACGTCAGCGAGACCGTCACCCAGCTGCGTGTCCGCTCCGCAACGATCGCCCAGCGGATCGCGTCGGGGACGCTGGCGGTCGCCGGCGCGACCTACCACCTGGCCGACGGCCGGGTGCGGCTGCGCGATTTTCTGGGCGATATCGGCGAAGGCTGACGTGCGACACGCCGAGTCGGGTCGGACGAGCGGGCGTGACCTGGGCTTACCGTGATGCTGTGTTGGATCTGGAACCGCATGGCCCGCTACCCAGGCAGATTTACTGGCGACGCAGGGCGCTGGCGCTGGGTATAGCGGTCCTCGTCATCGGGGTGATCGCCGCCGTGGTGGTCATGATCGTGATGAACAGTGCCGGGGCCGAGACGAAGAACGCCGACAAGCCGGCCCCCACACGGGCCGCCACCCCGACACCGCTTCCAGGGGAGAACCCCGAGGTCAAGACGCCGGTCGTACCACCTGCTGTGAGCGCCCCGGCCCCCACACCCACCCCCACCGCGGCGGTCACACCACCGCCGGTGCTGCAGGAGGGCGACGACTGCCCCGACTCCACGCTGGCCGTCAAGGGCATCACCAGCCAGCCGCAATACGTGGTGGGCGACCAGCCGAAGTTCACCATGGTCGTCACGAACATCGGGTTGGTGGCCTGCAAGCGTGATGTCGGCGCCGCAGTGCTTGCGGCCTACGTCTACGGGCTGGACAACACCCGGTTGTGGTCGAACCTCGACTGTGCGCCTTCGAACGAGACACTGGTCAAGACGTTCAACCCCGGTGAGCAGGTGACCACCGAGGTGACCTGGACTGGCATGGGGTCGGCCCCCGGATGTCCGCTGCCCCGCCAGCCGATCGGGCCCGGCACATACAACCTGTTGGTCCAGCTGGGCAATCTGCGGTCGGCGGCCGTGCCGTTCGTCCTCGCCCAGCCCGCGCCGGAGGCTGAAGCCCCTGCGCCCGCTGAAGGCGCCCCGCCTGAACAGGCGCCGGCGCCCGCCGGCTAGGCCAACCGGTCGGCGATCGTCGACTCCGCCAGCTGCGACAGACCCTCGCGGATGTGCCGCGCCCACATCGACCCGATGCCTTCGACAGACTGCAGATCGTTGGCGCTGGCGGCCAGCAGCCCCTGCAGCGATCCGAACGACCGCACGAGCAGGTCGACGTGGGCGAACTGCAGACGCGGAATGCCTGCCATCGCCCGGTAGCCGCGTGAACTCATCGCCGAGTCCTGCGCCTCCGGCGTCGACGGGTAGCCGAAAACCCTTGCCAGCGTAGTGAAGTCGAGCAACTCGGTATCCGACAGACCGTCGAGCTCCTCGAGCGTCGCGCTCACCTGTGCCGCCGTCGGCGGGTCCGGGTTGGCGTGGTAGTCGCGCACGATCAGCTCACGGGCGGTGTCGTTGTCGCCGACCAGTTCCTCCAGCTGCAGCTTGAGCTGGCGCCCGTCGGTGCCGAGTTCGACGACATCGGCGTCGATCTCGAGGCTGATCCTGCGGACCATCTCCAGTCGCTGCACCAGCGTCATCACGTCGCGCAGCGTGACGAAGTCCTCGATCTCCGCCGTCGACAGCTGCCGACTCACCTCATCCAGCCGAGACTTGTACCGCTCCAGCGTGTCGATTGTCTGGTTGGCGCGCGACAGGATGGCCGCCGGGTCGGGGACCACGTGCCGTTCGCCTGCCACGTAGACGGTCACGATGTTCATCGAATGGCTCACCGACACCACCGGATAGCCGGTCTGGATCGCAGCGCGCTCCGCCGACCGGTGCCGGGTGCCGGACTCGTCGGTGGGTATCGACGGGTCGGGCACCAGCTGAACATTGGCCCGCAGGATTCGGGTTCCGTCGCTGGACAGCACCACCGCACCGTCCATCTTCGACAGCTCGCGCAGCCGGGTCGGCGCGAATCGGACGTCCAGCGAGAAGCCGCCGTCACAGATCGCCTCGACACTGTCGTCATAGCCGAGCACGATCAGCGCGCCGGTGCGGCCGCGCAGTATGCGTTCCAGGCCGTCGCGCAGGGCGGTTCCCGGGGCCAGCCGCCCGATGGTTTCCCGGAGCGTGGGACGGGCCAGCTGCACCACGTTTTGCCGGCTGGACTTCACGGCCATGGCCCCTCCTCGGAGCGGCCGCCTTTATCGCAAGTCTTGCTGATCTCCGACAGCACCTTCATCGCAGCGGTGATGTTGTCGGCCGCTATCGCCCGTAAGCCTATCGGCACCGTTTTCACACCGGGCGGAACTACGGCACAAGTGAATCCGAGCCGGGCGGCCTCGGCGAGCCGCCGCTCCATGCCGCTGACCCTTCGCAGGTCGCCGGCCAGACCTACCTCGCCGATCGCGATGGCGGTGGTCGGCAGCGGGAGGTCGGCGTAGGCCGATGCGATGGCCAACGCCACGGCTAGATCCGAGGACGGATCGGTCAGCCGCATGCCGCCGACGGTCGACAGGTAGATGTCACACGGCCCGACCCTCAGATGGGCCCGCTTCTCCAACACCGCCGTGATCATCGCCGCCCGCGCCGAGTCGATGCCGCTGACCGCGCGGCGCGGCGTTGACGTGGTCGGAACGGCTATCAGGGCCTGCACCTCCCCGATGAGCGGACGCTTGCCGTCGAGCGTCACGGTGACCGCGGTGCCCGAAACCGGCGCTGGCCGCTGATCGAGGAAAAGCCCCGACGGGTCGGCGACGCAGTCAATCCCGTTGTCGTGCAACATGAAACAGCCGACCTCGTCGGCCGCGCCGAACCGGTTCTTCACCCCGCGCACCATGCGAAGCGACGACGTCTTGTCGCCTTCGAAATGCAGCACGACGTCGACGAGGTGCTCCAGCGACCGCGGCCCGGCGATCGCGCCGTCCTTGGTCACGTGGCCGACCAGGATGATCGCGACCCCCGGAGAAGGCGCCGTCTTTGCGGTCATCGTCAGCGCCGTCGTGACCGCCCGCACCTGAGTGACGCCGCCTGTGACGCCGTCGGCCTCGGTCGTCGACATGGTCTGCACCGAATCCACCACCACCAACGTCGGGCGCACCTCGTCGATATGGCCGAGTGCGGTCTGCAGATCCGACTCCGCGGCCAGGTAGACGTCGTCATGGCTGCAGCCGGTGCGTTCGGCGCGCATCCTGATCTGGCCCGCGGACTCCTCGCCCGACAGATACAGTGCTCGGCGACCGGCTTCGGCCCACCGATGAGCGACCTCCAGCAACAGCGTCGACTTGCCGACGCCAGGATCACCGGCCAGCAGCGTCACCGAGCCGGGCACGATGCCGCCGCCCAGCACGCGGTCGAGTTCGCTGACGCCCGTGTGATGGTGCCTGGTCGCGCCGGGATCGATGGAGCTGATCGGTACCGCCGGTGTCGTCGGTGCCACGGCACGCCGGACCGGCGACCCGTTGACGGCGGCGAGCACAGCTACTTCGTCGACCGTTCCCCAGGTGCCGCAGTCCGGGCAGCGGCCGACCCATTTCGCGGTGACATGGTGGCACTCGGAGCAGCGGTACTGCGAACGCGCCTTGGCCACGATGTGACGGTATCCGCCACGGCCGACAGTTCGTTAGTGGTGACCGCCTGTGTCGCCGCCCGACTCGCCGGACCCATCGCGGCGCGGCGCCTCGCCGGCCGAGATCGGCACCGGAACGGTGGTCTCGCCGGCCTTCTGGAAGGCGAACGTGAAGTTGTAGGTGAGGCCGTTGGTGATCGGCTTGGTCAGGTCGATCGTGGCCTTCGCTGCCTCGGCGGTCTCGGCAGACTCCAGCGGGGCGATCTGCCCGTCGGGTTCGCCGACCACCAGCACGCCGTTGGGCGGCAGCGTGGTGTCACCGGACAACGTCACCGTCCCCACGTCGGACGTGACCGACACCAGCTTGTCCGGGGTGTCCGGGGACCCGTTGGACGCCACGAAGAGCAGCTCCACTTCGCGGCCCGGTTGCACATAGTCGGTCGTCAGCGCGGCCCGCAGGTGCACATTGCGCAACGTGATGTTCCCGACCGTCGCAGCGGTGCCGTTGACCGCCGCCTGCTGGGTAGCGGTCTGGGCAACCTGTCCGGCACTGCAACCGGAGAGGGCGGCGGCGGCGGCCAGCCCACAGGCCGCCAGGGCCACGGTGACGGCAGAACTGCGCGATTTGAAGCGGTTCACCCAGAAGCCTCCTGCTCGGCCGGCGAGGCGCCGGTGACGTTGGTCGCCAGTGACATGCACCTGTTCGACTATGCACAGTAGTAGGTGGTGGTTGGCAGCGGTAGCGGAGATGTCGAGGACGCCGATTCGGGTTTGCCGCGGACCATCCACAGGCACGTGAAAGGGGCCGCCAAGGGGTCGCTGAAGGGACGGCGCCTTGCACGTATTCGTCATGATGTCAACCCCTAGTCTTCACGTGCGGTGCCCCTGACCTGCACCGTTGTGCGGCACGTGTCTGAGCCCCGTGTTAGCATGGAGTATCGAAAGGGGCTCGAAACAGATGATTTTTAAGGTCGGAGACACCGTTGTCTATCCACACCACGGTGCTGCGTTGATCGAGGCGATCGAAACCCGGACCATCAAAGGCGAGCAGAAGGAATACCTCGTCTTGAAGGTCGCCCAGGGAGACCTCACCGTCCGAGTCCCAGCCGAAAATGCCGAGTATGTCGGCGTGCGCGACGTGGTCGGGCAGGAGGGCCTCGACAAGGTGTTCCAGGTGCTTCGCGCCCCCCACACCGAGGAGCCGACCAACTGGTCGCGCCGCTACAAGGCGAACCTGGAGAAGCTGGCTTCCGGCGACGTGAACAAGGTTGCCGAGGTCGTCCGCGACCTGTGGCGCCGCGACCAGGAGCGCGGCCTGTCCGCAGGCGAGAAGCGGATGCTGGCCAAGGCCCGGCAGATCCTGGTCGGCGAACTGGCGCTCGCGGAGAACACCGACGACGCCAAGGCGGCGACCATCCTCGACGAGGTTCTGGCCGCCGCTTCCTGACGCGGTCTAATGTCGCCGGCCGAGGCGGCTCCGAGATGAGCACGGTCGCCGTTGTCCCGGCCGCAGGGTCGGGGGAACGGTTGGCCGCCGGCGCGCCGAAGGCATTCGTCAATCTGGGCGGTCGCCCGATGCTGGAGCACGCCCTCGACGGTCTGCGTGACTCGGGCGTCGTCGACGGCGTGGTGGTGGCCGTGCCGCCGAACCGCACCGACGAGGCCAAGCTGGTGTTCGGCGGGGACGCGGTGATCGTGGCGGGCGGAGCGGACCGCACCGAGTCGGTCCGGCTCGCGCTGGCGGCGGTCGGCGACGCCGAATTCGTCCTCGTGCACGACGCGGCCAGGGCGCTCACACCGCCGTCGCTGATCGTGCGGGTCGTGCAGGCCCTTCAGTCCGGTCATGCCGCGGTCGTGCCCGCGCTGCCGGTCAGCGACACCATCAAGGCCGTCGACGCCAACGGCGTCGTGCTCGGCACGCCGGAACGGGCGGGCCTGCGCGCCGTGCAGACCCCGCAGGGATTCCAGACCGAGCTGTTGCGCCGCGCGTACGAACGGGCAGCCGCAGGCGGATTCACCGACGACGCCTCGGTGGTCGAGATGACCGGCACACAGGTCCAGGTGGTCGACGGCGACCCGCTGGCCTTCAAGATCACTACGCCGATGGACCTGCTGCTCGCCGAGGCCCTGCTGGGACGTGCCAAGTGAGCATCGCCACGGGTCGGCATCGGCACCGACGTGCATCCCATCGAAGTCGGCAGGCCGTGCTGGCTGCTCGGACTGCTGTTCGACGGCGCCGACGGCTGTGCGGGCCACTCGGACGGCGACGTGGCGGCCCACGCGCTGTGCGATGCGCTGCTGAGCGCCGCCGGGCTTGGCGATATCGGCGAGGTGTTCGGCACCGACGACCCGCGCTGGGCCGGCGTCAGCGGCGCAGACATGCTGCGTCACGTGCACGGCCTGGTGCGCGCCGAGGGCTACCGGGTGGGCAACGCGGCCGTGCAGGTGATCGGCAACCGGCCCAAGGTGGGACCGCGGCGAGCGGAAGCACAACAGGTGCTCTCGGAGCTGCTGGATGCTCCGGTCTCGGTGTCGGCGACGACCACCGATGGCCTCGGCCTGACGGGCCGTGGCGAAGGATTGGCCGCCATCGCGACCGCTTTGGTGGTTGACGCCGAATAGGCCGGTAAGCTGGCCCGTCGTGACCGACGGCATGCGCCTCTACGACACCATGACTGGTGCCGTGCGCGATTTCGTGCCGGTGCGCCCCGGCCATGTGTCGATCTATCTGTGCGGCGCCACCGTCCAGGGCCTGCCGCACATCGGTCATGTTCGCAGCGGCGTGGCGTTCGACGTGCTGCGGCGATGGCTGATGGCCAAGGGCTACGACGTCTCGTTCATCCGCAACATCACCGACATCGACGACAAGATCCTGAACAAGGCCGCCGACGCGGGTCGGCCCTGGTGGGAGTGGGCGGCGACCTACGAGCGGGCGTTCTCGGCCGCCTACGACGCGCTTGGCGTGCTTCCGCCGTCGGCCGAGCCCCGCGCGACCGGACACATCACCCAGATCATCGAGCTGATCGACCGGCTGATCGACGACGGGCACGCGTATACCGGCGGCGGCGACGTGTACTTCGACGTGCTCAGCCTGCCCGACTACGGCAAGTTGTCCGGGCACAGGATCGACGACGTGCACCAGGGTGAGGGAGTCGCGACCGGCAAGCGCGATGAGCGTGACTTCACGTTGTGGAAGGGCGAGAAGCCGGGGGAGCCGTCCTGGCCGACGCCGTGGGGCCGCGGTCGACCCGGCTGGCACACCGAGTGCGTCGCGATGTGCGAGGCCTATCTGGGCGCCGAGTTCGACATTCACGCCGGCGGCATGGATTTGATCTTCCCGCACCACGAGAACGAGATCGCCCAGGCCGAAGCCGTCGGCGACCCGTTCGCCCGGTTCTGGTTGCACAACGGTTGGGTCACCATGGGCGGCGAGAAGATGAGCAAGTCGCTCGGCAACGTGTTGGCCATACCGGCCGTGCTGCAGCGGGTGCGCCCTGCCGAGCTGCGCTACTACCTCGGCAGCGCGCACTACCGGTCGATGCTGGAATTCTCCGAGACCGCGTTGCAGGACGCGGCGAAGGCCTACACCGGGATCGAGGACTTTATGCATCGGGTGCGCAGCCGGGTCGGCGCCGTCGAGCCCGGCGAATGGACGGCTGAGTTCGCCGCCGCGCTCGACGACGACCTGTCGGTGCCGATCGCGCTTGCCGAGGTGCACGCCGCACGCGCGGAAGGCAACCGGGCGCTGGAGGCCGGCGACCACGAGACGGCGATGGCCCGCGCCCGGTCGATCCGGGCGATGACGGGCATCCTCGGCTGCGACCCGCTGGACGAACGGTGGGAGTCCCGCGACGAGACGACGGCGGCGCTGGCCGCCGTGGATGTGTTGGTGCACGCGGAGATTCAGCGTCGCCAAGAGGCCCGCGAGCGCAGGGACTGGGCGGAGGCCGACGCGATCCGGGACCGGCTGAAGAAGGCAGGCGTCGAGGTCACCGACACCGCCGACGGGCCGCAGTGGACGCTGCTGGACGGGTACTCCAAGTAGATGGCTGGAAATTCCCAACGCCGGGGTGCGGTCCGCAAACCCGGCACCAAGAAGGGCCCCAAGGTCGGCTCGGGCGGAGTTCGCCGCCGCGGGCTGGAAGGCCGCGGCGCCACCCCGCCTGCGCACAAGCGGCCCAACCATCCGGCCGCCAAACGCGCGGCCAAGACGCAACAGCGCCGCCAACCGAAACGCACCGACGACACCGAGGTCGTGCTTGGCCGCAACCCGGTGCTGGAATGTCTGCGCGCGGGAGTGCCCGCCACGGCGCTGTATGTCGCGCTCGGCGCCGAGGCCGACGAACGCATGACCGAATCCGTAAGGCGTGCAGCCGATGCCGGCGTCGCGATCCTGGAGGTGCCGCGCAGCGACCTCGATCGGATCAGCGCCAACGGCCTGCACCAGGGCATCGCTCTGCAGGTGCCGCCCTACCAATACGCCCACCCCGACGACCTGCTCGCGGTCGCGTCCAACGACAGTGCGCCGGCACTGCTGGTGGCGCTCGACAACATCTCCGATCCGCGCAACCTGGGTGCGATCGTCCGTTCGGTGTCGGGGTTCGGCGGGCACGGGGTGCTGATCCCGCAGCGGCGCTCGGCCTCGGTCACCGCGGTGGCCTGGCGCACCAGCGCGGGAGCGGCCGCGCGGGTGCCGGTGGCGCGGGCGACGAATCTCAATCGGACACTGAAGAATTGGCATGACTCCGGCCTGCAGGTGGTTGGGCTCGACGCGGACAGCGACATCACACTCGACGAACTGGACGGCACCGACCCGATAGTCGTGGTGGTCGGCTCGGAGGGCAAGGGTTTGTCGCGGCTGGTGCGGGAGAACTGCGACGCGGTGGTGTCCATCCCGATGGCCGGACCGACGGAGTCGCTCAACGCGTCGGTGGCCGCCGGGGTGGTGTTGGCCGAAATCGCCCGCCAGCGACGGGGTTAAGCAGCTGAGTCGCGCCTTGGCCGGGTCAGGGTGAAGCGATCGACCGGGACGGGCGCACCGAGCAGCCCGTTAACCGCGTAGTACGTCGCGGCCATCGACGTGGTCCCGCCCGGGTGGCCCGGGTCGACGTCGAATACAACGAAGCCGCAGGGATTGTCCATATCACGAAATGCCGACCACGGCGCCGACTCCTCGACGTAGCGGGGAACCTTGTGTCCGACAGCGGGATCGAAGTCGCCCACCCCCATGAGGACTCGGCAGCGCGGATCCGCAGAAGAACATGCCGTTGGATGGGATCGACGTGCCTCCGCCGCCGATGACGAGATGAACCGTGCCCTTGCTGGTGTCGACGAACTGCCGCTGTGCTGTCGGTGGGGGCCGGTGTGAGGGTATCGGTGGGCAGGGTGCCGCGGATTGGGTGAGAGCGCTCGTAGTGGTGCTCGTGGCCGCACACCACCAGATCCACCCCGTAGCGGTCGAACAGCGGTAACCAATCCTCCCGGATTCCCAGGTCCGCCCCGTTGGTGCGGTTTCCGGTCGACACCGCCGTCTGGTGCATGCACACCACCACCCAATCGATACTGTTGTCGGCGCGAGTGCATGCGAGTTCATGCTCGAGCCAGCGCCTTTGGGCGCCGCCCGAATAGCCTCGGACGTATGAGTTGCCGCCGTCCTGATAGCAGATGTCGTCGTTGCTCAGACTGATCACCCGCACCGACCCGGCCGTGAATGCATACCACAGGCCGCGCAACTCGGGTTCCGCGCCGGACTCGGGCAGTGCGAAGTACGTCTGGTAGGCGCGGTAGCCGATCGGGCCGTTACCGATTTCGTTCTCATGGTTTCCGGCCGCGGGCATCCAGGGACGGTGGCGAGCGGACTTCGAGTTGTTCTCGAACCAGTCGGACCAGGTTCGGACCCGGTCACGCGACAGGTTCGCGTAACAGAGGTCGCCGTTCACCAGGTTGAACAGCGGCGCGGCGTGTTCGACAGCGTTGGTGATGTCACCTGCGGCAGGCGACCCGCGATTGTCGCGGCCGAAGGCGCGGGCGACCGAAGCATCCAATTTGGGCGTCGATTGGTCACCGAAACTCGTGAACCGCAGCGCTGCGCGACCGCGCGGAGCCGTTCGTACTGTTCCCAATTCGGGATTGGCGCCATCGTGCACTGCGGCGTAGACGTAGTGGGTGTCGGGACAGAGTCCGGTGATCCGGGCGTGGTGCGCACATATCTCGGCGCCCGACTCCGCGTCGCGGTAGGTGACCGTGACAGCGGGCACCGCTTGGCCTAGCCCGTCGCTCGGTGTTCCGAACGCGACGCGTGGATTGCACACTGGTGTGGAGGTGTGCCAGGAGACAACAACTTCCGACGAGGCGTCGGAGCCGAACTGCAGGTGCAGGCCTGCAACCTGGGGTGCACCGGCGACAAGCATTCAGAGCACCTTGATCAGGCTCGTCGACTTCGGCTCGACGCCCGCGCCCGCTCTCGCGCGCCGAACCCGTTTGGCGACCCACGGCGCCGCGAATGCCGCGGTCCATCGAAGGTTGGCACGAAAGTCACGCACCGGTGGCGCCGATGACAGCAACGCGGCCGACCGGGTGGTGAGCTCATGGGGAACAACCAGCGTGTCAAGGACTTTGGCAGCAAAGCGCTCATGACCCAGCGGCGAGAGATGTATTCGATCGCCGTCCCACAGGCGTGCGTCGCGAAACTCGGTGAACCGCCAGAAGTCGACGAGTTGCAGACCGAGGTCATCGGCAATGCCGCGTAGTAGTTCGTTGTAGACCGCTGCCCGGCCCCGTAGCCGTCGGAACAACGGTACCGTGCCGAGATCTGCCGCCGTGAACACGACCACGACTGCGCCGGTCTGCTGCAATGTCTTGAGCCCGTCGGCGTATCTGGCCATCATGGCGTCGACGTCGTTGCGCACCAGCAGCAGGTTGTTCATGCCCGCATAGATGGTGACCAGGTCGGGCTCGAGCATGACAGCGGTCTGAACCTGCTCGTTGAGGATCTCGTCCATCCGCCTGCCACGTACGGCCAGGTTGGCGTAGCGCAGTTCGGGGTTGGTCTGCGCCAGCGCGACTGCGACGTGATCCGCCCATCCGCGCAGGCCGTTGGGACTTGTGCGGTGTGGGTCGCCGACACCCTCGGTGAACGAGTCGCCGAGCGCCACGTATCGAGTGAACACTGCCGGCCGTGCCGGCGATCGGGACATGGCCACGGCTTCAATTTTGCCGATCGGATGGCGCGATCCGCTCGCCACAGCGCCGTCGATGGGTGACTTGACGTCAACCGTCCCACCGCTGTTCGCGTCGCTGTAACCATTTCTTACGCATGCGCCGCCGATGATGTGCCCGAGGCGGACGAGGAGCTGATGCGATGACGGCCGTGATGACGGGCACCGGCATCGCCCTCTCCTTTCAGGGCCGGTTCAAGTTCGGCATCGACCAGTGGGCGTACGTGCCGTTCCAGGTGCCCGCGGGCGTCCAGCGGATCGAGGTCAGCACATCTCACGACCAGTTCTCGCTGCTGGGGATCGGCCGCAACGTCTTGGACCTGGGTATCTTCGGGCCTGCCGGCTACGAGCTCGGCAACGCCGCCGGTTTCCGCGGTTGGTCGGGCGGCGCACGCGCCGGGTTCACGCTTTCGGCGATCAACGCGACTCCGGGCTACCTGGCGGGACCGATCGACCCCGGCCAATGGACGCTGGCGCTCGGACCCGTGGTGCTCAACCCGCTCGGCATGGACTGGCAGGCGCAGATCGTGCTCACCCGGGGAGTGCAGCCATCGTTGCGCGATGTGCCTGCCGCACGTCCGGCCGTGCGCCGTCGTCGTCAAGCGGGCTGGTACCGGGGTGACTTACACACGCACACAGTGCATTCCGACGGTCGGCGCCGGATCGAGGAGATGGCCGAGGCCGCGACGTCGGCAGACCTGGATTTCATCGTCTCCACCGACCACAACACCAGCTCCGCCAATCGGGCATGGGCGGCAAGCACCGGCGGGGAACTGGAGGTCATCGCAGGGGAAGAGGTGACCACCCGCCACGGCCACTGGCTGGCGGTTGGGCTTCCGCCCGGTGGCTGGGTCGACTGGCGTTACACACCACGCGACGGCGTCTTCGCCGGCTACGCCGCTCAGGTTCGCGCGGACGGCGGCTTGGTGGTGGCCGCGCATCCGTCGGTGCCGCTGCGCGGCTGCGCGTGGGAGTTCGGCTACCACGACGTGGATGCCATGGAGATCTGGAACGGCCTGTGGAATGTCGATGACGAACTGTCGCTGCGCATCTGGCATCAGCTACTCCGGCAGGGCCGCAGGATCGCCGCGGTCGGCGGTAGCGACTCGCACGTGCAGGATCAACCGGTCGGACGGCCGCAGACCGTCGTGTACGCGCAGGAACTGTCGACTCCGGGGCTGATCGACGGGCTTCGGCGTGGTCGCTGCTACCTGACCGAGTCGAGCGCTGTGATGTTGGTGCTCAGCGCGTCTCACGCGGGCGGCACGGCGACCGCAGGACCCGGTGAGACGCTGACCGCGCCGAGTGAGACCGATGTGACGGTAACCACCGAGGTGAGCGGCGCTCGTGATTGCAGCATCGCCCTTGTCACCGACGGCGGCTGTGTCGGCCGCGTGAAGACAGACGCCTGCGGAAGGGGCACCCTGACGTGGACCGCCTCCGCTGGCGAGGCGCGCTTCGCTCGAGTCGAAGTGCGCCGCCGCGCGCGGTTTCCGTCGATGGTGGGGCTGTCCAATCCGGTGTGGCTGGACTCGACGCACTAGAGTCCGAACAGCCGCGTTCCCGCCCACAGCCCGAGCACCCCTGCGACCAGTGTGGCCGGTGTCGTGAGCAGCCCGACGCGGCTGAACTCGCCGAACCCGGCGGGGATGTCGCGCCGGACGACACTGCGCCACAACAGATTCGCGAGCGAACCTACATAGGTCAGGTTGGGCCCGATGTTGACCCCGATCAATATCGCGAATACAGCGGCCGGTCCCGAGGTTGCCACCAACGGCAGCAACACCAGCACCGCGGGCAGATTGTTGACGACGTTTGACAGCACCGCTGCCACCGCCGCGATGCCGAGCAGCGCGGGCAGCGTGTCCCCGGTCGGCAGCACATCGCGCATCGCGGCTTCGAGGCCATGGAGCATGAGCCCGTCCACCACAACGCCCAGACACAGAACGAACACCAGGAACGGCACATCGGCCGCGGCCGCGATGCCCGCGATGGATGTTTCCCGCCGTGCCAGCGCGCGCACGCCGAGTACAACCGCACCGGCAAGCGCGGCCCAGGCCGGCGAGAAACCGAGCATCGACGTGACGGCGAACCCGATCAGAGTCAGGGCCAACACCACAAGCACAAACACCGGCACCCTGGCCGTGTCGGTGCTCGGCTCCGGCTTGGGCTCGACCGCAAGATCGCGTGCGAAAAGCCAACGCAGCAACAGGAATTCGACAGCAACCGCCGCCAGCCACGATGGGGCCATTATCGCGGTGAAATGGTGAAACGAGAGGCCCGCGGCGGTGAATGCCAGCAGGTTGGTCAGATTGGACATCGGAAGCAGCAGCGACGCGGTGTTGGCCAGATGCGCGGTGGCATATGCATGCGGCCTGGCCGGAACACCCAACGCGCGGGTCGTCGCGAGCACCACCGGGGTGAGCAGCACGACCGTCGCGTCGAGGCTCAGTACGACGGTCGTCGCCGCGCCGATGACGAAAACCTTCGCCAGCAGTTGTCGTGCGCTGCCGTTGTTCGTCCTCGCCATCGCCGCGCCTGCGGCGCGGAACAGGCCCTCGTCGTCGCACAACTGTGCCAGCACCAACACCGCAGCCAGAAACCCCACCACCGGAAGCAGCCGACCCACCTCGGCCGCCGCGTCGGGAAGCGGAACCACACCGAACGCGATCAGCAGTGCGGCGGCCGGTACCGCGACGACGGCTTCCGGCCAGCCGTGCGGCCGAACCATTGCGAACGCGAGGACCACAGCCAGCGCCACCAGCGCCAGCGTCAGCTCCACGGGTCAGCGCGCTGCCACAGCGTTGGCAGATGTAGCGCTACGCCGTCGTCGTCTGCCAGCGCGGTGAGCACCCGCATCGAGACGTCGAGGTCGTCGCCGGCATACGGAATTGCCCGCAGCGGCTTGGTCAGCGGCCGGAAGAAGTCGTCCCAATGGATCAGCACGACGCGGCGCCCGCCGACGGCCCGTACCGTTTCGGCCCAGTAGTCGACGAGATAGCTCTCCGGCTGCACGCCCAGCTGTCCGACACCCAGGTAGACCACCTCGGCGCGATATCCGGCCAAGGCGCCGGGAACAAAGCCCGCGCTACCGACGACCAGCAGTCGCCGATCCGACGACCGGTGGTGCACCAGCGTCGACCACGCCTCTCCGCACTTGTAGGCCGACGTCTTCACCGGTGGTACGACGGGCTCGTCGATCACCCCCGGAAACCGGTCCGGCGGACAGTGTTCCGACTCCACCAATGTCACGTCGTAGGCGCCGAGCGCGATGGGCTCGCCCGGGGTCGCGACGACCACGCGGTCCTCGGAGAGCCCACCGCCGATGCCGACCTGTGCCGCCGATTCGCCACCGACGAGTCGTGCTCCGGTGCGCTCGGCCACGGCGGCCGAATCCATCGCGTGGTCGTAGTGGGTGTGCACCGGCAGCACCGCTTCCAGCCGGTCCACACCCATCCGGTTGAGGCTGCCGTCGATGCGGGACGCGGACGGCGCAATCTGACCCAGTCCGACGGTGGCCAGGCCGGGCCGGGAGAAGAAGCCGTCGGTCATCAGCGCAGAGGCTCCGTCGTCGACCAGCAGGGTGGTGACGCCGGCCCAGGTCACAGTCAGGGGGGCGTCGGCCGCTGCCTCGGGCACGTTGAAATACCGTGTGTAGTTCCGCAGGTCGGGCCGGCCCGGCTTGAGTCGCATCAGACGAACGCCGCCAGCTCCACACCGTCGCCCAACAGGCGTTCCCGCACCGCAGTGGCGATCTGCACTGCTCCCGGCGAATCGCCGTGCACACAGACGGATTCGACGGTGATCGGGATCGTCGACCCGTCGACGGCGACGACGCGTCCGGACAGCACCATCGAAGCCACCCGGTCGGCAATCTCGACGGGGTCGTGCAGCACGGCGTTGCGCTCGCGCCGGGAGACCAGTTGTCCGTCCGGGCGATACGAGCGATCGGCGAACGCCTCGGGCACGGTACGCAGTCCGAGGCGCTGCGCCTCGGCGAAGAACACCGACCCCGCTAATCCCAGCACGGGCAGGTTCGGGTCGACAGCGTGCACTGCCTCCGCTACCGCGCGGGCCTGGTCGTGATTGTTGACGATCGTGTTGTACAGCGCGCCATGGGGTTTCACATACGTAACTGATGAACCGGCCACGTGCGCCAGCGCCTGTAGCGCGCCGATCTGATAGACGACATCGGCAGTCAGGTCGGCGGGCGTGACATCGATGAAGCGTCGGCCGAACCCCGCGAGGTCCCGGTAGCCGACTTGGGCGCCGATCCGGACTCCGCGCCTCGCGGCTTCCGTGCAGCTGTGGGTCAGCGTCGCCGGGTCGCCCGCATGGAACCCGCACGCCACGTTGGCGCTGGTGACCAAACCGAGCATCGCGTCGTCGTCGCCGAGCCGCCACGCCCCGAAGCTCTCGCCCAGGTCGGCGTTGAGGTCGACGGACACCATGACGGCCAGCCTAGATGGCACGCTGGTGTCGTGACCCGAGGGCGTGACGACGTGCTGATCACCGCAACTGAACTGGCTCGGCGGCTTGGCGCCGGTGAGCCGGTGACGGTCCTGGATGTGCGATGGCAGCTCAGTAAGCCGGACGGGCGCGCGGCCTACGAACGGGGTCACATCCCCGGGGCGGTGTACGTCTCGCTGGAGGATGAGCTCAGCGACCACACGGTCGCCCGGCGGGGGCGCCATCCGCTGCCCTCCGGACGCGCCGTCGAGGCCGCCGCCCGACGATGGGGTATCCGCGAGGGCGGACCGGTCATCGCCTACGACGACTGGAACCGGGCCGGGTCGGCCCGTGCATGGTGGGTGCTGACCGCCGCAGGCCTTCAGGACGTCCGCATCCTCGACGGCGGTCTAGGCGCGTGGGTCGCTGCAGGCGGTGCCCTGCAGACCGGGTCGGTCATGGCCGAGCCCGGCGATGTGACGGTGCGCCATGACGACCTGTATGCCGGTGCCCGCAGGACCCTGTCGGCCGAGCAGGCGTTGGCGGTGGAACTCCTGCTCGACGCGCGGGCACCCGAGCGGTTCCGCGGCGACGTCGAGCCGATCGATCCGGTGGCCGGACACATCCCCGGAGCCCGCAACCTGCCGAGCACCGGCCTGTTGGCGGGCGACGGAGCTTTCTCGGCGACGGCGACCTGATGCGGCAGTTGCCCGGAGTGGAGGGGTCGGATGCGGGCGTCTACTGCGGCTCGGGAGTCACCGCGTCGGTGGTCGTGGCCGCGCTCGCCGCGGTCGGCGTCGACGCGGCGCTGTATCCCGGCTCGTGGTCCGAATGGTGTTCGGACGCAGAGCGTCCCGTCGAGACCGGTTAGCTTTCGGTTTATCCACAGTCGTGAGTTCATCCACAGGCTGGGTCGGGTTGGTGGTTGGGGTCGGTGGAGACGGGCGCCGCCGCCAACATCTCCCGCGGGTTGGCGTTGCATTAAACCCACCGCGGCGTCGCCCTGCGCGACCGGCTCCCACAGGTGGCCGCCCTGTTCGAGGCCGGGCTGATCAGTGACCTGCTGGTCCGTGCGATCGTCTGGCGCACCTACCTCATTACCGACGAGGCGGCGATGGCCGCCGTCGATGCCGCACTCGCCGACCAGGTGAGGCGGTGGGGGGCGTTGTCGATCGCCAAGACCGAACAAGCCATCGACGCCCTGGTCGACTACTACGACCCGGGCGCGCTGCGCCGGTCGCGGGAGGATGCCGCGGCCCGCACCGTCGAGTTCGGCTCACCCTCCGACGTGGCGGGCACGACAAGTATGTGGGCCCGGCTGTATGCCCCCGATGCGATGCTGATCAAGCAGCGGGTCGAGGAGATGGCCCGCAGCGTGTGTGACCGCGACCCGCGCAGCGTCGGCGAGCGGCGCGCTGATGCGTTGACCGCGTTGGCTGCGGGGACCGAACTGGCCTGCCAATGCGGGGAATTGGACTGTGCCGCCGGGCAGTCCGACAACAGCCCCATCAAGAATGCCGTCGTATATGTGGTCGCCGAGGCCGCCACCGTCGAGGCCGCCACCCCGGCCGCAAGAGAAGCCGAACCGCAACAGTGCGCGGCGTCGCCGGCGTTCGTAATGGGTGCACGGATACTGCCCACACCGCTGCTGGCCGCCACACTGGACCGTGCCACCATCCGCGAGGTGCATCATCCCGGCGACACCCCACCCGAACCGCGCTACCCGCCGTCGCGGGCACTGGCGGAGTTCGTCCGCTGCCGGGATCTGACCTGCCGGTTCCCCGGATGCGATCCGCCCGCAACCCACTGCGACGTGGACGCCACCGTGCCCTACCCAGTAGGGGCCCACACACCCGTCGAACCTCAAGTGCCTGTGCCGTTTTCACGACCTGATCGCCGTGTAGCCCGATGTGCCCCTCGGCGACGTCGAGATTAGGCGCGGCTAGCTGCCGCTAGTCGTACGATCACTGCGAGAGGAAGAGGGCCATGGCACTCACCGATACGCAACAGACGATGGATGCATATATCCGCGACCTGATCAATCGCGGCGACTACTCGCGCCACTACAGCGACGACGTGGTGGTCGAAGTCCGTGGGACAGACCAGCGGTATCGGGGCCGTGAAGCCGCGAAGAACTGGGTCGAAGGTATTCACGCAGTTGGTGAGATCAAGGTGCGCAACACGTTCATGGGCGAGACGCACGCGGTCGCTGAGGCCGAGCTCGTCCGTAGGGATGGAATCTTGGTGCCCTACTCGGTGATTTACGACTTGGCCGCTGGCAAGATCACCGCACTGCGGCTTTACTTCACTGGCCCTGTTCAGCCGTAGCGGCCGACACGCTTGCAGCCAGGGCCAGTAGCTAGGTTAGCCAGCCTGCGAGACGCGGTCGCGCCGGCCGAGCAGCCAGCACACCAGGAAGATCGCGAACGAGATCGTCGTGACGAACACCGATACCGGCACGCCCGGTGCCAGCGACAGCACGATGCCGCCCACCGCGGATATCTCGGCGAAAACCACCGAGGCAACGATTGTCGCGACGGGCGAGACGAAGACCCGCGCGGCCGCCGCGGCGGGCGTGATCAACAGCGACATCACCAGCAGAGCGCCGACGATCTGCACACCCTGGGCCGCGACCATACCGACGAGCGCGGCGAACACGATGCCCATCGCGCGGACAGGCACGCCGCGCGCAGCGGCCACCTCTGGATCGACGGTGGCGAACAGCAGCGGGCGGTAACAGACTGCCAGCACGACAACCACAACCGCGGTGACGATCGCCAACAGCGCCAGCCCCGAATAACCCACGCCGACGATCTGCCCGGTCAGCAGTGCGAAGCTGGTGCCGGTGCGACCCGGGTACAAGTGGATGAACAGCACCGCCAGACCGAGCCCGAACGCCAGCACAACCCCGATCGCTGAGTCGCGCTCGCGGGCGCGCTGGCCGAGAATCCCGAACAGCACGGCGGCCAGTGCACTGCCGACGAGGGCGCCGACGCCGACGTTCAATCCGGTCAGCAACGCGAAAGCCGCTCCGGTCAAAGACAATTCGCTGGATCCATGTACCGCGAAGGACATCTGGCGCATGACGATGAAAGGCCCGATCAGGCCGGCGACGAGTGCCAACAGGGCGGCCGCCAGCAGTGCCTGCTGGACGAAATCGCGGCCGAGCAGGTCGGCGGTGACATCGAAGGCGAACAGGTGTGCCAGCAGGTCGGCGAGCCGCTCATTCATGGGTGTGCCCACTCGCGTGGCCGGAATGGTCGATGTGCTCCCCGACGACGACGTACCGGCCGTGCACCTTCACCACCTCGATGTCGGCGCGGTAGAGCTCCGATAGTGTCGCCGACGTCATCACCTCTTCGACCGTGCCGACCCGGAACCGCCCGTCGACCAGATACAGCACCCGATCCACGTAGGGCAGAACGGGATTCACCTCGTGGGTGACGAACAGCACGGCGGTGTCGGCGTCCCGCCGCCGCTGGTTGATCAGCGCGGACACCAGCCGTGCGTTGGCCGGGTCGAGGTTGAGCAGCGGCTCGTCGCACAGCAGCAGGACGGGATCGCTGGCCAGCGCCTGCGCGATCCGCACCCGCTGAAGTTCGCCGCCGGACATCACGCCGACCGGGACGGTGGCGAGGCGGTCGGCGTTCACCTGTCGCAGCGACGTCTGCACGGCCGTCCGTCGTCGCGACCGGTCGGCAGGCCTCAGGCTTGTCACGCCCCACCGGTGACCGTCCAGGCCCAGGCCGACCAGGTCCTGACCACGCAGCGTCAGGCCGCGATCAACTGATCGGTGCTGTGGGACGTAACCGATCCGGTCGCTACCTTCGGTGACCTGCCTGCCTGCCACCGTGACGGTGCCCGCGCTGAGCGGCAGCTCACCGAGAAGCACCTTCAGCAGCGAGGTCTTGCCCGTGCCGTTGGGCCCGAGCACCGCGATGAACTCGCCGGCACGCACCGTCAGGTCGAGGTGGTCCCACAACACGCGATCGCCGAAGGCGAGGCAGGCTCCCTTCAGCTCCGCGGCGACGTCAGCAGCCTCAACCAATTGGCTATCGATTCGTCTGTGGCGCTTTATCTAACTGGCTGGCCAGCTCGTCGACGGTGTGGCGCTGCCAGTTCAAGTAGTCCATGCCCTGCGGCAGCGTCTCGGTGACCTCCACGACCGGCAGCGAGGACTGCCGCGCCGCGTCTTCGATCTGCTTGGTGGCCGCGGTCTCGGTCTGCGGGTTGAACAGCAGCGCCGACACTTGGTGGGTGTTGATCAGATCCAGCATGGCGGCCAGGTCGGCGGGGGACGGGTCGGTGTCTTGTTCGACGGCGCTGGCAAAACCTTCCGGGGTCTTGTCGGTGATACCGGAGTTGACCAGCAGGTAGTGCGCGACGGGTTCGGTCGCCACCACCGACGAACCTGGGTGCGCCGACCCGATGGCCCGCTCCGCGACAGCGATCGTGTCGGCTTGGTCGGCGAACTTCGAGGCGTTGGCCTTGTAGTCGTCGGCGTAGTCGGGGTCCTCCTGCCCGAGCTTGTCGGCGATCTGATTGGCGACCGCCTTAGCGGTCTCGAGGTCGTAGAACACGTGTTCGTTGGCCGGCTGCGGAACCGTGCTGGGCAGCAGCGAGTAGGCGTTGACCGTTGTCACGCCTTGATGGCCGGCCAGCACATCGTCGACCCAGTGGTCGTAGCCGCCGCCGTTGTAAACCACCAGCGAGGCGTCGGCGATGGCGGCGGCGTCGGCTGGGCTGGCCTCGAACGAGTGGGGGTCGCCGACAGTGCTGGTGACGATCGACTTGACCGTTGCATGATCGCCCACGACGGCGCTCGCCACACTGCCCCACACGTCGGTGGACGCGACGACGCTTACCGCGCCGTGGTCGTGATCGCGCTGGTTGTCCTGGCCACAACCCGCGGCGGCGAGCGCGACCATCGCCAGCCCTATTGCCAGCCTGGTCGCCGCGTTCTTGGCCGTCCGTCGCACCGCTGCCCTCCCTAATACAAATGAAAACCGTTTCCAATAACTCTAGCGCACGGATGACCAGCAGCGCCATTGGATCCGCTAACGTCACGAGCATGTCCAGAAGTCCCACGCCACGGCGTCGGGCGACCCTGGCTTCGTTGGCGGCCGAGCTCAAAGTCTCCCGCACCACGATTTCCAACGCGTACAACCGGCCCGATCAGTTGTCGGCCGATCTTCGCGAACGTGTTCTCGCCACGGCCAAGCGCCTGGGCTATCCGGGGCCCGACCCGGTGGCCCGCTCGCTGCGCACCCGCAAGGCGGGCGCGGTCGGCCTGATGATCACCGAACCGCTGAACTATTCGTTCAGCGATCCCGCGGCGCTGGACTTCGTCGCGGGGCTGGCCGAGTCGTGTGAGGTCGCCGGCCAGGGACTGCTGCTGGTGGCCGTGGGACCGAATCGAGCGCTGAGTGACGGGTCGGCGGCCGTGCTCGCGGCGGGAGTCGACGGCTTCGTGGTGTACTCCGCGTCCGACGACGACCCGTACCTACAGGTTGTGCTGCAGCGGCATTTAGCGGTGGTCGTCGTCGACCAACCCCAA
This sequence comes from uncultured Actinomycetota bacterium, assembly GCA_963800125.1. GTDB lineage: Bacteria > Actinomycetota > Actinomycetes > Mycobacteriales > Mycobacteriaceae > Mycobacterium. The sequence continues at coordinate 120,345 of CAWDAC010000039.1, forward strand.
GACGTGCCGGGCACCTCCAGGGTCTGCATCGACGATCGGGCGGCGATGGCTGAGCTCGCCAAACACGTTGTCGACCTTGGCCACCGTGACATCGGGCTGCTCACGATGCGGTTGGGCAGGGACCGGCCGGGGGGCAGCGACAAGCCCGTGGTGGCGAGCCCCGATCGGCTCCAGACGCCGCATTTCCACGTCCAGCGGGAGCGCATCCAGGGTGTCTACGACGCGATGGCCGACGCCGGTCTGGATCCGGACTCGCTGACCGTGGTGGAAAGCTACGAGCACCAGCCGACGTCGGGCGGCGCGGCCGCCGAGGTTGCCCTCGATGCCAATCCGCGCATCACGGCGCTGATGTGCACGGCCGACGTGCTTGCACTGTCGGCGATGGATTACCTACGCGGGCGGGGAATCTACGTGCCTGGCCAGATGACGGTGACGGGTTTCGACGGCATCCCGGACGCGTTGCGTCGCGGCGTGACGACGGTGAAGCAGCCCAGTCTGGAGAAGGGCAGGCGCGCTGGTCACCTGCTGCACACTCCGCCGCGGTCAGGTCTGCCGGTGATCGATGTGCTCGACACCGAGTTGGTTCGCGGCCGCACCTCTGGCTCGCCGGTTTAGGCGCCGAGCAGTTGGGCGCAACGAAGCAGTCCGAGGTGGCTGTAGGCCTGCGGATGGTTGCCCAACGCCCGCTCGGCCACCGGGTCGTACTCCTCGGACAGCAGGCCGGTCGGTCCCGCAGCGGTGAGGAGCCGGTCGAACAGCGCCTCGGCCTGCGACCGCTGGTCGGTCAGCAGGTAGGCCTCAACCAACCACGCCGCGCACAGGTGGAAGCCGCCTTCGGTGCCGGGCAGTCCGTCGTCGCTGCGGTAGCGGTAAACGGTTGCACCGCTGCGTAACTCGGCCTCCGTTGCAACGACTGTCGCGGCAAACCGCGGGTCGGACGGTTCGATGAGGCCGGACAGGCCGATGTGCAGCGTCGCGGCGTCCAGGTCGGTGCCGTCGTAAGCCGCGGTGTAGGACTGCACCTCGTCGTTCCAGCCTCGTTCGCGGACCTGCTCCGAGATCACATCGCGCATCGTCGCCCACCCCGGTGGCGGCTCACGGCCGAACTCGGCAGCCAGCTTCAGAGCCAGATCCACCGTCAGCCAGCACATCACTTTGGAATACACGTGGTGACGCGGCGCTCCACGGATCTCCCAGATGCCGTGATCCGGCTCGGCCCAGCGGCTCTCGACGGCGGACACCATCTCGCTGACCAGGTTCCAGTCGGCGTCGGTGAGCGCGTCGGGCCTCCCGTTGGCCACCCGCCTGTGGACCAGGTCGGCGATCAGCTGCACCACTGGGCCGAAAACGTCAAGCTGCACTTGGACATTGGCGGCGTTACCTACCCGCACCGGCCGCGAGCCCGCGTAACCGGGCAGCGAGTCGATGACGGCTTCGGGCCCCAGAATTGCGCCGGACAGCGCATACAGCGGGTGCAACCGCTCGGGGCCGTGCATGGTCTCGATCACCCCATGCAGCCAGTTCAAATACCCCTCTGCCTCATCGGTGGACCCCAACGACACCAGAGCGGCCGCGGTCATCGCGGCGTCCCGGATCCAGCAGTAGCGGTAGTCCCAATTGCGGACACCGCCGATCTCCTCGGGCAGCGACGTGGTGGCCGCGGCCATGATCGCGCCGGTGTCGGCATGCACGAGCCCACGCAGCGTCAGCGCCGACCGCTTCATCAGCGACTGGTTCAGCTCGGGCAGCGCCAGCGTGTCCGCCCAGTCCCGCCAGTAGCTCTCGGCTCGCTCACGACGGGAATCCTCGTCGACCGGGCTTTCGGACAAATCCTCGGTACCGCAACGTAATTCAAGGACCACCGGACCCTGTGACGGGTCGATCACCGCACGAGCGCTTTCGTGGATGCCGTCCTGGACGATCTCCCATTCCACGCCGGGGGCGCGCAACACCATCGGCTCATTGGTGGCGAACACCCGAAGCCCGCCGTCGTCGGCGCGCAGGTGCACCGCCGCTTGAGCGAACTCCGGCCGCGGCGCGAACGACACCACGGCCTTGGCCTGCCCGCTGATCACCCGGACCAGATCGGTGCGGCCTGCGCCGACATCGTGGGACAGGTAGTCGGTAACCAGCAGGCTGGCCCAGCGGGTATCGACGGTCATGGTGCCGTCGACGTAGCGCTGGCTCAGCGGCAGCGCCTCCCGCTCCGGGCCGATTTCGAAGTGGCCGGCGTTCGCGTCGCCCAGCAGCCTCGAGAACACCGCCGCGGAATCGGCCTGCGGATGGCACATCCACACCACGTCGGCCTCGGGGGTCAGCAGGGCAACGGTGCGGGCATTCGACAGCATGGTCAACCGCTCGATGGGCGTCGAATGCCCGCCGAGCAGCCAGGTGCGGCGGCACTCCAGCAGGAAATTGAGCGCCACCGCGACGTCCTCGGGCGACTCGACGCGGTAGTCGGCCAGCGTCTCGCCGGGACCGACCTTGACGCCGACATCGGGACCGTGCAGCCGTCGAAAAGCCTTCTCGTCGGTCACGTCATCGCCTAGGAAGACCGCGGCAGAGGCGCCTTGCTGATGCCGCAGGATGTCGAGGGCCTGGCCCTTGTCCGTCTGGATCACTGCGAACTCCAGCACCGCCTTGCCCGCGGTGATCTCGGCGTCCCACGACTGCGCGCACGCCTTCGCCTTCTTCAGCGCTTCGTCGGCGTCTGCCGGTTCGGCGTTGCGCACATGCAGTGCGATGCTGGCGGGCTTGATCTCAATCGCCACGCCCGGGTACTCGGCCGCGATCGCGCCCAGCGCGTCCTTGATCTTTCGCAGCAGCGCCTTGGCGGCCTCGTCGATGCCGTGCACGAACCCGGTGTCGAACTCCGAGCCGTGGCTGCCGACCAGGTGTACCTCGGCAGGCATTCGGGACAGGGTGGCCAGATCCCGCAACGCCCGCCCGGAGATCAGCGCGGCGACGGTCGACGGCAGCGCCGCCAGCTCGCGCAGCGCCGCGGCCGATTCGGTGAGCGGACGCGCGTCGTCGGGGTTGGCGACGATCGGCGCCATGGTGCCGTCGTAGTCGCAGGCAATCAGCAGCCGGGGAACGCGCGCGACAGTCGCAAGGGCGCGCTTCAGTTCGGGCGGTAACTCCTGCGTCACCCTCTAAATCTTAGGGTGCTCTCCGTCCCCGATAAGCAAACGAACGGCAAGGTCGAGCCGCTTGCTGACATCGGTCGCCGATGCCCGGCGCGTCAGCCAGGCCAACAGATTGGACAGCCAGACATCCGAGATGACCCTGGCGATGTGGTACTGGTCCTCTGTCGGCTCACCCTCACTCATGGCGCGCGCGAACATCGAATCCATCAGCTTTCCGACGTGATCAACCTCACCTGCGGCGGACGCGTCGGCGAAAACGAACGCACGGGTCATCGCCTCGGTCAGAAGCGGGTTGCGCTGCATCGCCCGATTCAGCTTGCCGACCATGAGACTCAGTCGCTGGTACGGCGTGCCGCCGGCCAGCGCCGTGCGGTCGGTCTTGGCGTCGATGCGTTCGAACTCCCGGCCCAGTGCCGACACCAGCAGGTGCACCTTGGACGGGAAGTAGCGGTACAGGGTGCCGACCGCGACGTCGGCGCGCTCGGCGACGGCACGCATCTGAACGGCCTCGTAGCCGCCCTTGGAGGCAATGGCCAGGGTGGCGTCGAGGATGCGCTTGCGGCGCTCCCGCTGCGCTTCGGAACCGAGTTCGGACTCGGCGAGGACGGCCACCGCCATCACCTGAGGCGGTCGCGATTCAGACCCCGAGGACGGGTTGGTGTGTGCTGGCTGAGACATCCCGGACATGCTGCGGGCAGCTCCTTCATGATGCGATCTCGGTAAAAACGATACGCATGCCTATCCTTAATTTCTCACCTCTGTGCCTTTGAGACACCGACGTGTCCTGCTGTAATGGCGGTCGACTTGACGCTCGAACGCTGGCACCATTAGAACACGTTCTAGTGAGAAGCACGCCCTTCTCGCACGAAGGCTTAGGAGTCCTGAGATGTCGCAGGCATCAGCGACCGGCACTGACGAGCAGTTTGCCGCTCGTGAACTGGTCCGTAGCTGGGCGGCGGGGTCCAATGCCGTCGCGGCAGCCCGCGAGATCGAGCAGGGTGACCCAGGAGCGTGGCGCGCGCCGTACCAGGGTCTGGCCCAGCTCGGCATTTTCGGCGTGGCGATGCCCGAAGAGTCCGGTGGGGCCGGCGGCACCGTCGACGACCTGTGCGCGATGGTCGACGAGGCCGCCGCCGCGATGGTCCCCGGTCCGATCGCCACCACCGCGGTTGCCACGCTGGTTGTCCCGAGTTCGCAGGCGGACCTGCTGGAGGCGCTGGCGTCCGGCGAGCGCACCGCGGGCGTGGCGCTGACGGCCGACCTGCATTACGAGAACGGCCGGGCATCCGGCGCCGCCGAGTTTGTGCTGGGCGCCGATCCCGCGGGGGTGCTGCTGTTGCCCGCCTCCGAGGACGAATTCCTGCTCGTCGATGCCACCGCCGATGGTGTCGCGGTCGAGCCGCTGACCGCCACCGACTTCTCCCGCCCGATGGCTCGGGTCGTGCTCACCGATGCACCCGCAGATGTCGTGCCCGTTTCGCGGCGGCGCGTCGAGGATCTGGCCGCGACCGTGCTCGCTGCCGAGGCTGCCGGGTTGGCCAGGTGGACGCTGCAAACCGCCACCGAATACGCGAAGGTCCGCGAGCAGTTCGGCAAGCCGATCGGCAGTTTCCAGGCGGTCAAGCACATGTGCGCCGAGATGCTTCTGCGGTCCGAGCAGATCTCGGTTGCCGCCTTTGACGCAGCATCAGCCGCCTCCGTTGTGTCCGACTCCGACGATCCGCAGCTGTCGATCGCCGCCGCCGTCGCGGCGGCCGCAGGCATCGATGCGGCGAAGGCCAACGCCAAGGACTGCATTCAGGTGCTCGGCGGCATCGGCATCACCTGGGAGCACGACGCGCATCTGTATCTGCGCCGGGCGTACGGGATTTCGCAATTCCTCGGCGGCCAGTCGCGCTGGCTGCGCCGGGTCGCGGCACTCACGCAGCAGGGCGTCCGGCGCGAACTGCACATCGACCTGGCGTCGGTCGAGCATCTGCAACCCGAGATCGCCGCGGCGGTCGCCGATGTTGCGGCCCTGCCCGCCGAGAAGCGCCAGATTGCGCTCGCCGAGGCCGGGCTGTTGGCACCGCACTGGGCGCGACCCTACGGCCGCGACGCCTCGCCTGCCGAGCAACTGCTGATCGATCGGGAGATGGCCGCCGCCGGCGTCGATCGTCCCGATCTGGTGATCGGCTGGTGGGCGGCGCCGACCATCCTCGAGCACGGCAGCCCCGCACAGGTGGAGCGATTCGTGCCCGCCACGCTGCGCGGCGAGTTCATCTGGTGCCAGCTGTTCAGCGAGCCCGGTGCGGGCTCCGACCTGGCCTCGCTGCGTACCAAAGCCGTTCGGGCGGACGGCGCGGACGCGAGGAGCACCGGCAAGACGGGTTGGCGGCTGACGGGGCAGAAGGTGTGGACGTCGGCGGCGCACAAAGCGCAGTGGGGCGTGTGCCTGGCCCGCACCGACCCTGACGCGCCGAAGCACAAGGGCATCACCTACTTCCTCGTCGACATGTCATCGCCGGGCATCGACATCCGGCCGCTGCGGGAGATCACCGGCGACGATCTGTTCAACGAGGTGTTCTTCGACGACGTGTTCGTGCCCGACGACATGGTGGTGGGCCAGGTGAACGACGGCTGGCGGCTGGCGCGCACCACGCTGGCCAACGAGCGGGTCGCGATGGCTCACGGCACCGCGCTCGGCAATCCCATGGAAGAGCTGCTGCGCACGGTGACGCAGCTCGAGCTGGATCCGGCCGTGCAGGACCGCCTCGGACTGTTGATCGTCGCCGCTCAGGTCGGCTCGCTGCTCGACCAGCGCATCGCGCAGCTGGCCGTCGGCGGCGCCGATCCCGGCCCGCAGGCCAGCGCCCGCAAGCTGATTGGCGTGCGGTACCGGCAGGCGCTATCGGAATTCCGGATGGAGCTGTCCGAGGGCGCAGGCGTGGTCGAGAACAAGACCGTGCACGATTTCCTCAATGTGCGCTGTTTGACCATCGCGGGCGGCACCGAGCAGATCCTGCTCACCATGGCGGGGGAACGCCTGCTCGGCTTGCCGCGCTAGCGGGTCAGAGTCGGCCCCTGGTGCGGGGACGCTTCGGTGTCGGGCTGACCGCGGACAACAACTCGGCGAGTTCGGACACCGGAATCCGGTCGAGATGCCCGACGGCGGAGACGATGTCGTCGCGCAGCGTGTTGTCGACGAACGGCTCGGCAAGCCAGTCGAACTTCTCGATCACCCGGTCCCATGACATCGGACGCGTCGGCGAGCCCTCGAAGTCGGACTGTTCCCTGGACAACGTCCGCCCATTCTGCAGAACGACGTGTACCCGAGCCGACGTGCGTTCGGGGTAGGCCGCGGTCAGGTCAGGCGCCGGTTTGACGTCGACGCGCGACAACAAATCCTGCACGTCGGCACGGTTGATCCGTTCGGTCTCCAGCTGTTCGGGACCCACCTGCCCGTCGAGCAGCGCGACCGCGCTGAGGTATCTGAGGTTGTAGTCGGCCTGTTCCTTGGTGCGCGGCTGGTCCTTGGCGCCGTAGCTGCCGCCGCCTGCGAAGTCGTAGGCGCCTTGGAATACCTCTAGGGTCACGGCCGCGACGTCACGGGCGGAGATCTGGTGCTCGTCGCGCAGCGCCAGCGTCGCATCGATAATGGCCTGCCCGTGGATGAGCGAGCAGTACTGCTTGAGATACGTCTGCTCGACAGCGGTCAACGATCGGTCGCCGGTCCGCATGTCGATCCCTTGGCCGAAGAGTTGTTGCAGCCCGTTCGGTCCGTCGAAAAGGGCTCTGGGCCCGGTGATTCCGCGACCGGCGAGGATGGTGGCGTAGACCGCCCGCATTCCGGTGATAGCAGGCGAGATGCCTTTCCAATTCGAGACCGGTTCGGCGTGCACAGCCGCCAGTGAAACGTTGTCTACGGTCGACGCGGCGATCGCGGCAGCGGTTCTGGCGCTGTCGAGGCCCAGCAGCTTCGCCGACCCGGCCGCGGCTGACATCGCCAGCTGCAGGGCGTGGTTCAGTCCGCGCGCCATCACCGGAACCTGGGCGCTGAACCGGCACTGGATCTCGTAGGCGAGGGCAAGGGCCAGCAGGAAGTCGGCTCCGCTGGCGTCCACATGCTCCGCGACCGCAAAGATCGCGCCGAAGTTGTCGGCCGGATGGCACAGACCTCCCGGCGTCAGAAACGTGTCGAGCAGGTCGGGATAGCGCACCAGCACCGCGTTGAAGAACGCGGCCTGGTCCACCGAAGCTCGCCCGCCGCCGATGAACGTTGCGGTGGAACCCCCGCTGAACTGCTCGGCGTGTGCCCGGATCGGTCCGATGAGTTCGCCGTCGAGCGCACCGACGGCGCAGGCGATGCTGTCGAGCACGTTGCGCTTCAACGTCAGCAGCGGTTCGGCGCCGATGTCGGTCAGGGTCGCGTCGACGACGAAATCAGCGACGTCGTCCACCATGTGCTTGTCTGTCATGTTCTGCCCCTTCGGGTTCGACTACCGTCGAGTCAAGCCAGCGGCCCGGCAGGCGTCCACGACCAAACACCTACCTGTATTCGGCCGAACTTCGTACCGCTGGTCAGGCCCCGAGGGTGGTGCGGTGCGGGTCACCGGACGGGGTCCACCATCGGTCGGGCGGAGCTGTCCGCCAGTGCCTGCTCTCGGCGAATGCCACCAGCGATTCAACGACCTGACGCACGGCGGGCCGGTCGTCGTCGACGCGGTGCAGCAGCGACCACGTCCACAGGGGAACGGGGTCGGTCACAAGACACTGCCCCAACGTCGGCGGGGTCGCCGAGGTGTGCCGCTTCGGTGACGCGAGGACGGGTACGCGGAGCCGCCGGACATGCGCGTAGAAGGCGTCACCGGTGATGCCGCCGTCGTCGATCTCGCGCACCCGCGCACCGGTATCGGAGGCGAACTCGCGGGCGTACGCGTTCCATGACGACCACGTCACCTTGTCCGGGTCCACCAACACGGTGACGGCGGACGCCGAAACCTGTTCCGCCGCACCCGGCCGTACTGCATGCAGCGGTTCGGCGAATACTAAATGCGCTGTCAGACCGCGCGTTTCGGCGCCGTTGGTGTCGACCCAGGCGAGCGCGAGATCCAGACTGCCTTCGGCGACGCGGTCCGCTTGCGCGTGCGACGGTAACACCCACTCGTCGATGCGCACCGCCAGCGTCGGCGCCAGCAGGATGGCGATGTCGTCCGGCAGCCAGCTGACGTAGCCCAATCGCAGCGGCTCCGTTTCAGCGGCTGTTCGGCGCAGCCGCAGCCGGGCATCATCGGCGAGTGCCAGGATCCTGCGGGCGTCCTCGAGCAGGGAACGGCCCGCCTCGGTGAGCTGGACGCTGCGGCGGTCCCTGACGAACAGCTCCGCGCCAAGTTCCCGTTCGAGCGCGATGATCTGCTGCGACAGCGCCGGGCCAGAGATGTGGACCCGTGCGGCTGCCCTGCCGTAGTGCAGTTCCTCGGCAACAGCGACGAAATAGCGCAGCTGCCGCAGTTCCATGGGCCGAGCTTAAGTGCGCCGGTCCTCCGACGTGTCCACCTGCGCTGCGAACCGCGGCCTACCAGTCATCGTGAACAGGTCGTGGACACATCGGTTTGCGAGGGCTGTATCGCGACCTTGCCGCGGGTGCTTCTCGATGGTCGCCGTCAAGCTCAACGCCTTCGACGAGCCCGTTCCGGGACGCGATGTCAGCTGGACGTGGTTTGGGCGCAGGTGCTCGGCGACGTAACGTTGACGCCCGAGTACACCACCTGGATCTGTGCGCAGACGATGTAGTCGGCGTCGGTCTTCGGCTGTCCGTTGACCCAGTTGGTGGTCCAGCTGTACCCATTGATCTGATACTTCTCCACCGGACCCGATCCGAAGTAGATCGTGGTGAACTCAACGGGCCCAATCGATTTGAACATCCGGGTGTTCGGCGCGTCGAAGTCTGAGTCCAGGTAGACATTCTTGTCCGACGACCGCACCGTCGCAAGTTGGCAGCGGCGTGGAAGTAGCAGCGGGCATCGGCCTTCACGTGCTCCCCTCCAAGTGGCGCGAATGTTAGCCCGGCCCTTATTCGTCGTAGGTGACTTCGACCGAATCGGACCGCGGCCGGGACTGGCAGCCCAGGATCAGTCCCTCGTCGAGGTCCTGTTGCTCGAGCACGTCGTTGACTTCCATCTCGACGTCGCCGCTCTTCTTCAGCACTGCGCAGGCTCCGCAGTGCCCCTCGCGGCAGGAGAACGGCGCGTCCAGGCCCTTGTCGAGCAGCACGTCGAGCAGCTTGGCGTTGCGCGGCCAGCGGACCTCGTGGGTCTCTCCGTCGAGCGTGACGATGGCGGTGGCCGGGCCTTCGTCGCTGTCGTCCTCCTCGATCACCACCGAGGCGAACGGGTCCGACTCTAGAGACTTGAACACCTCGATGTGGATGCGATCGCCGGGCGCCCCCACGTTCTTCATCGCCTCTTCGGCGGCATCCATGAACGGCCCGGGGCCGCAGATGTATGCGTCGTGGTCGACATAGGGTGCGGCCAACCCGGCCAGCGCGGCCGCGCTCGGCAGGCCCTGCACGGACTCCAGCCAATGCACGACCGTCAGCCGGTCGGGGTACTTGGCCGCCAACTCGCGCAGTGTGGCGCCGAAGATGACGGAGTTCTCGTCGCGGTTGGCATAGATGAGCACCACCTGGCCGCTGCCCTCGGCGAGTGCCGACTTGCAGATCGCCATCATCGGCGTGATGCCGCTGCCCGCGGCCAGAAGCAGGAAGTCGGTGTCCAGCGTCTTGGGGACGAAGTTCCCCGACGGTGCCAGCACGTGCAGCTTCATGCCGCGATGGGCGTGGTCACACAGCCAGTTCGAGGCGTACCCATCGGCGGTGCGCTTGACGGTCACGGTCATCGCATCGCCGGTGAACGGCGAGCTGCACAGCGAGTAGCAGCGGGCCACCGACCCTGTCTTGTCGCTGGGCACCCGCAAGGTCAGGAACTGCCCCGGTGCGTACCGGAGTCGGTCGGCCGGAATCTCGACGCCGTCGGGCACGGTGAACACCAGCGAGCGCGCGTCGTCGGTCTCCTCGACGACGTCGGCCACCTGCAGCTCCAGCACGTGGCTTCCGAGCGGCTCGTCAGTCACGACCTGCCCTTCCATTTCTGCGATAACTAGAACAGGTTACAGAAATGCATGTGTGCAGGTCCAGCTGCCGCAGGAATGCGCTGCTCGACACAAATCGTAACGTGTTCTAATCTTTCTTTGCGATCTGCTCTTCGCGCAAGCGCTCATCGCAAGGCCCGAGCTCCCGGGAGGCAAACCAGTGACGTCCATTGAACAGCGTGACGTGCAGTCGGTCCTAGCCGGCATCGACGACTTGTTGCCGCTGATCGCCAAGCGAGCCCAGGCGACGGAGGATCTCCGGCGGCTGCCCGACGAGACGGTTGCCGAACTCGACGAGGTCGGCTTCTTCAAGCTGCTCCAGCCCGAGCAGTGGGGTGGCCTTGAGTGCGATCCGACGGCGTTCTATGAAGCGGTGCGTCGCATCGCCACGGCGTGCGGATCCACCGGGTGGGTCAGCTCCATCGTCGGCGTGCACAACTGGCACCTCGCGTTGTTCGATCAGCAGGCTCAGGAAGAGGTGTGGGGCGACGATCCAACCGTGCGCGTCTCCTCGTCGTACGCGCCGATGGGGGCAGGCACGGTCGTCGACGGCGGCTACATCGTCAGCGGGTCATGGAACTGGTCATCGGGCTGCGACCACGCGACGTGGACGTTCGTCGGCGGCCCGGTGATCAAGGACGGCAAGCCAGTGGACTTCGGCAGCTTCCTGATCCCTCGCACCGAGTACCGGATCGACGACGTGTGGCATGTGGTCGGGTTGCGCGGAACCGGCAGCAACACGCTGGTGGTCAAGGACGTCTTCGTGCCGAGACACCGGTTCCTGTCGTACAAGTCGATGAACGACCGCACTGCAGGCGGCCTGAAGACGAACACCGCGCCGGTGTTCAAGATGCCTTGGGGCACCGTGCATCCCACGACGATCTCAGCGCCGATCGTCGGAATGGCGTACGGCGCCTATGACGCCCACGTCGAACATCAGGGCAAGCGGGTGCGCGCGGCGTTCGCGGGGGAGAAAGCAAAGGACGATCCGTTCGCGAAGGTCCGCATCGCCGAAGCGGCCAGCGACATCGACGCAGCGTGGCGGCAGCTGATCGGAAACGTCGGCGACGAGTACGCGCTGCTGAAGGCGGACAAGGAGATTCCGTTCGAGCTGCGTGCTCGCGCCCGTCGCGACCAGGTGCGCGCCACCGGCCGTGCCATCGCGTCCATCGACCGGCTGTTCGAGGCTTCAGGTGCGACCGCCCTGAACAACGATGCTCCGGTGCAACGGTTCTGGCGTGACGCGCATGCGGGTCGCGTGCACGCCGCCAACGACCCCGAGCGCGCCTACCTCATCTTCGGCAACCACGAGTTCGGGCTGCCGCCCGGCGACACCATGGTCTGACATGACTGCCGTCGACGAGATCACCTTTGAGTCGACCTCGCGCTACGCACAGGTGCGGGACGACATGCGCCTGCACTACCACGAAGCCGGTGTGGGCAACGATCAGACCGTTGTGCTCTTGCACGGCGGCGGTCCCGGTGCGTCGAGCTGGTCGAACTTCTCGAAGAACATCGCAGTACTGGCGCAGCACTTCCATGTGCTGGCGGTCGATCAGCCCGGCTACGGCCATTCCGACAAGCACACCGAGCACGAGCAGTACAACCGGTACAGCGCCACCGCGCTGCTGAACCTTTTCGACAACCTCGGCATCGAACGCACTGCACTGGTGGGTAATTCGCTCGGCGGCGGCACCGCGGTGCGGTTCGCCCTCGACAACCCCGACCGGGCGGGTCGGTTGGTGCTGATGGGCCCCGGCGGTTTATCGGTCAACCTCTTCGCTCCCGATCCCACCGAGGGCGTGAAATTGCTCGGCAAGTTCACCGTCGAACCGACGCGCGAGAACATGGAGAAGTTCCTGCGCATCATGGTGTACGACCAGAAGCTCGTAACCCCCGAGTTGATCGACGAGCGGTTCGCCATCGCCAGCCAGCCGGAGTCGTTGGCCGCCGCCAAAGCGATGGGAAAGTCATTCGCCGGTGCCGATTTCGAGCTCGGCATGATGTGGCGCGAGGTTTACAAGCTCCGGCAGCGGGTGCTGCTGATCTGGGGCCGTGAGGACAGGGTCAACCCGCTCGACGGGGCGCTGGTGGCACTCAAGCAGATTCCGCGGGTGCAGCTGCACGTCTTCGGGCAATGCGGGCACTGGGCTCAGCTGGAGAAATTCGACGAGTTCAACAAGCTCACAATCGATTTCCTGGGAGGCGGGTCATGAGTATCCGGTCACTGGGCTATCTGCGCATCGAGGCCACCGACATGGCGGCCTGGCGCGAATACGGCCTCAAGGTCCTCGGCATGGTCGAGGGTGCGGGCCTGACCGAGGGCGCGCTGTACCTGCGGATGGACGAGTTCCCCGCCCGGCTGGTGATCGTGCCGGGTGAACACGACCGTTTGCTCGACTCCGGCTGGGAAACCGCGAATGCCGCAGGACTGCAGGAGATTCGCGACCGCCTCGATCTCGAGGGCACCCCGTACAAGGAGGCAACGCAGGCCGAGCTCGCCGACCGACGCGTCGACGAGATGATCCGCTTCCAGGATCTGTCCGGCAACTGCCTGGAGGTGTTCCACGGGGCGGCCCTCGAGCACCGGCGCGTCGTGAGCCCGTACGGCCACAAGTTCGTGACCGGGGACCAGGGCCTGGGCCATGTGGTGCTGACCACCCGCGACGACGCGGAGTCGCTGCATTTCTACCGTGATGTGCTCGGTTTCTATCTGCGCGACTCAATGCGGCTGCCACCACAACTGGTGGGCAGGCCCCCCGACGGGCCGCCGGCCTGGCTGCGGTTCTTCGGCGTCAACCCCAGGCACCACAGCCTCGCATTCATGCCGGGAGAGACGCCGAGCGGCATCGTTCACCTGATGGTGGAGGTGGAGAATTCCGATGACGTCGGGTTGTGCCTGGACCGCGCGCTGCGCCGCAAGGTGCCGATGTCAGCCACCCTTGGCCGTCACGTCAACGACCTGATGCTGTCCTTCTACATGAAGACTCCGGGCGGCTTCGATGTCGAGTTCGGTTGTGAGGGACGCCAAGTCGACGACGCGGACTGGATCGCCAGGGAGAGCACCGCGGTCAGCCTGTGGGGCCACGACTTCAGCGTCGGCTTCAATCGATAGTGTCAGCCGAACCGCTGGACCCGCGCACATTCCGACATGTGCTCGGGCAGTTCTGCACCGGAATCACGGTGATCACCACAGTGCATGACAACGCGCCGGTCGGCTTCGCCTGCCAGTCCTTCGCGGCGCTGTCGTTGGAACCGCCCTTGGTGCTGTTCTGCCCGACCAAGGTGTCGCGGTCCTGGAAGGCCATCGAGGCCACCGGCAAGTTCTGTGTCAATGTGTTGCACGAGAAGCAGAAGGACGTCTCGGCAAGATTCGGTTCGACGGAACCCGACAAGTTCACTGGAATCGCCTGGAGCCCATCGAAACTCGGTTCTCCGGTGATCAACGACACGCTGGCACACATCGACTGCACGGTGGACTCGGTGCACGACGGCGGCGATCACCTCGTCGTGTTCGGTGCGGTGCACTCGCTGTCGGAAGTGCCGAAGAAGAAACCACGGCCGCTGCTGTTCTACCGCGGCGAGTACACCGGGATCGAACCGGACAAGAACACGCCCGCCCACTGGCGCGACGACCTGGAGGCCTTCCTCACCACCACCACTGAGGACACCTGGCTCTAATCGCGCGAGCAGACGCAAAAGCACCCTATTTTCAGGGTGTCGGGGAACTTTTACGTCTGCTCGCCGATGAAGTCAACGATCGCGATCGCCACCTCGCGGTGCATTGTCTCGTTGAGGATGTCGTGGTGCCCGCCGGGAAACTCTTTGAGCTGCAGCGGTTCTATTTGCTCGGCGTAGGCCTGCACCGCGCCGATCGGCGCGATCGGATCGGCGACGCCGTGCACGGCCAGGGTGGGCACTGTCAGGCGCGGAAGGTCCCTGCCGAACCGGTCCCACGCAGTGTCGAGTGCCCGGGCCAACGGCGCACCGTCGGCGTCCACGAAGGCCAGGGGGTCGTTCTCGAGGGAATCCAGGTAGAACGGGTCCTCGGAGAGCCAGTGCGGGTCGAGGTCGAATGAGCTGTCCGCGTCGAGCAGCTCCGGGATCGGGACCAGCGGGGCGCCGGAGATCACTCCGGCGTGGTAGCGGTCGGGCTGGTCGAGCAGCCGCGACAAGGTCACGACCGAGCCGAACGAATGTCCCTGGGCGACCAGCGGCAGGCCCAGGCGTTCGCCCTCGGCAATCTCGGTCAGCGCATCGGCCAGGTCCGAACTCTCCGCGATCGAACCGAAGTCACCGCGCGGGCCCGGGCTGAGCCCGTGGCCGAACTGGTCGACCGCCCACAGGTCGATGCCTGCGGCGTTGAGCGCGAAGCCGTACCGGTGGTAGACGCCGGTGTGCTCGCCGAAGCCATGCAGGAAGATGACGGCGGCGCGTGGCTCGTCGGCGGCCCAGTGCCGGTAGTAGGCCTTGCCCTTTGGATGGTCGATGAACGGCATGCCCATGACTGCATCAGGTGGTGTAAGGCACGCGCAAGGCTTCGGCTGACCTTTGTTCTAGCCGAGTGCTTGCCTGGCGGGGGCCCGTTTAGCTGTGATCCGGAGCACTTATCAGCACGAGATGACATCCAAGAAGGCAATCCAGGGCCTCCAAAGTGATCGATTCCTGCCAACCGACGATCAATTGCTGCCACCGGAATTAAACCCGTGACCTCCCTGTTTACACCATCAGACCGGCGTAATAAGAACCACAGACACCGGCAACACGGGGTCCGAACCGTCAAGGTTCGAACACCACACAGAAGAAAGAAGAAGGCACCAAAATGAAGAAGTTCGGGTTTGCCACCATCGCCGCTACCGGGCTGGCCGCCGCCATCGTCGGCCTGGCCGCCCCCGCCCAAGCCGTCCCTGCTCTCAATGCTCCGACGGTCTCGGCCTCGGCGATCGACGTCCCACGCGGCGTTGACCATCTCACCTGGCTCAACGACATTCATCAGCGCCCGACCGTCCCGCAGGTGGACACCAGCGTGCAGCAGAGCCGCTAGCACCTACACGACAACTAGCACCTACACGACAAAGGGGCACCCTCAACGGGGTGCCCCTTTTCGTTGCGGTCTAGTGCTTACCCAGTCGCAGGCCTGCGGTTTTGGTTATTGCAGGTCCGGGTACCTGCATGAATACTCACAGACGCCTGTGTTGGGCATCACAGCCGAAGGAGTCTCCGATGAGCGAACCAACGACGGATCTGGCTGGTCGTACCGCGCTGGTCACCGGGGGCGCGAGCGGTATCGGCGCGGCCTGCGCCCGCGAGCTCGCGGCTCGGGGAGCGGTGGTGACCGTTGCCGACATCGATGACGTCGGCGCCAAATCGCTGGCGCAGGAGGTCGGCGGAAAAGCCTGGGCCGTAGATCTTTCCGATGTCCGGTCGCTGGAGAAGCTGGAGCTGGAGACGGACATCCTGGTGAACAACGCGGGGGTGCAGAGCATCGCTCCGGTTCAGGAGTTTCCGCCGGAGCGCTTTCGGATGATGCTCGCTCTCATGGTGGAGGCGCCGTTCCTCCTGATCCGTGCGGCGTTGCCGCACATGTACTCCCAGACCTTCGGGCGCATCATCAACATCTCATCGGTGCACGGACTTCGGGCCTCCGAGTACAAGGTCGCCTACGTCACAGCGAAGCACGCGCTGGAGGGGCTGTCGAAGGTTACGGCGCTCGAGGGCGGGCCACACGGTGTGACGAGCAACTGCGTCAACCCCGGCTACGTCCGCACACCCTTGGTGACCAAGCAGATCGCCGATCAGGCGCGCACCCACGGCATTCCCGAGCAGGAAGTCGTAGAGGAGGTCCTGCTGAAGGAGAGCGCGATCAAGCGGCTGGTCGAGCCGGAAGAAGTTGCCGCACTGGTGGGTTGGCTGGCGTCGCCCAATGCGGGGATGGTGACGGGGGCGTCGTACACCATGGACGGTGGATGGACCGCACGTTGAACTAGCCGAGCTGCTTAAGCCGCGCGTTGTCCCGCGATGGCGATGCCGATCCGGGCTTCGAGTTCGCTTACCTCAACCAGGATCGGTCCCGGCGCTGGTGGTGCGGTCGAGCGGTAGTGGTGTCCGGTAGGTGTCACGAATTCGGCCGTGTGCACACCGTTTTCGTCGTCACCGGCGGTAACCTCCCAGCCATGTGATTCCTTGGCGTAATTGCAGCGTTCACATTCCCCCAGCCCGTTTACGGCGCTGGTGGGCCCACCTCGAATGTGGGGGCGAGCGTGGTCGCGATGCCGAATTGGCGCATCACAATACGGCGTGCGACAGGTCTGGTCGCGCAGCCCGATGAAATGGGCCAAACCCCGCGGGAAACACCGCGACCGCGACTCCATCGCCACCAATGCCCCGGTGCTTGGACGGCGATACAGCCGTCGCAACGTCGCCCGCGACCGCTCATCGGTCACCGCAGCACTCACCAGCCCCCGCGCCACCGATGCGGGTATAGGTCCGTACCCCTTGACCACCGCCGGACTGTTGTCGGTGCCCAGCAGCGTCTCGTCGGCGATCACCAGGTTGACCGCTACCGGTTCCGCGGCATCGCTGGGGCGCCCGGTGACGCGCTCGACCAACGTGTCGGCCATCACCTGACCGCGCGACCGATCATCAAACGTCGTGTCGGCGGAACGTTTCAGCGCCGCATAAACCCCGACGCCCTGCGCGACCGGAAGCAGCGCTGTCACGTACGTCATGGTGTCGGGGGCCGGACGGATGGTGACGGTGCGGTCGGACTCGGCCTTCGCCGCTCGGTCGACCACGGACTGAACGTCGAGCCGACAGGCGATCTCCTTGGCCGCCGCCACCACCCGCGCATCACCCATCCCGTCGAGCTTGGTGATATCGGCGCACATTTCGTCATCCAGCACCCGCCGGTCCTCCACATCCAGACACGCAGACTCGCGCACGATGAGAGTGGCGCGCCATTCCGACAGTGCCCCGCAGTCGAGCGCCGCCAGCGTGTGTGGCATCTCGTGCACCAGAGCTTTGGCGAAGCCCAGGTGCCGACCGCCACGCGCCGGCGAATCCCGCCGCGCCAACGCCACCTCGCTGGCCACACCCCGTCCTTGTTTGGCCTTCGGCACTCCCGCCGCAGCCTCATCGGCGCGACGCAATTCATCTAGCGCCGCCGCCGCGCGGGCCTGACCAGCTGCCGCCGCCGACTTCACCCGTTCCAGCCGAGAAATCTCCTCAACCAGCGCAGATTCATCGATCGATTCGAACATAATTTCGATACTAGCGAGGTCCACTGACAAATCCCGTCAGCCGTGGCGGGCGGCCTCCTGCACAAGCTACGTGCACGTTGAGCTAGCTGAGCCAGGCACCGATGCGGCGCACCGCCTCCTCGATGTCGCTGGTGGGACCCGCGAAGGACAGCCGCACGTACGAACCGCCGCGGACGGTGTCGAAATCGATCCCGGGTGCGATGGCAACCCCGGTGTCGGACAATAGCTTTGAGCAGAACGATAGCGAGTCACCCGTCAGGTGCGACACGTCGGCATAGACGTAGAACGCGCCGTCGGTCGGCGCCAGCCGATCGATTCCGATCTTCCGCAGCCCGTCCAGCAGCAGCCGGCGGTTGGTGGCGTAGTGGTGAAGTAGGTCGTCGGCCTCGGCGATCGACTCCGGCGTGAACGCCGCGACCGCGGCTATCTGGGCCAATGCCGGCGGGCAGATGGTGAAGTTCCCGGTCAGGCAGTCCACCGCGCGCTGCAGCTCCTGCGGCACCAGCAGCCAACCGAGGCGCCACCCGGTCATCGCGAAGTACTTCGAAAAGCTGTTCACCACAACGGCACCTCGCGACGTCTGCCATGCGCAGCTGGTGTCGGGGGCACCCTGGTAGACCAGGCCGTGGTAGACCTCGTCGCTGACCAGCCGCACCCCGGACGCCTCGCACCACGACGCGATCGCCGCAAGCTCGTCGGGCGGGATCACCGTGCCGGTCGGGTTCGCCGGGCTGGCAACGATCACACCCTGCACGGGTGGATCGAGCTCGGCGAGCATCTGTGCGGTGGGCTGGAACCTGGTCTCGGGTCCGCACGGAATCTCAACGACCTCACAGCCGAGCGCCGACAGAATGTTGCGGTAGCACGGATACCCGGGACTCGCGATCGCCACTCGGTCACCCACGTCGAAGCACGCCAGGAATGCCAGAAGGAATCCGCCCGATGACCCGGTGGTGATCACCACCTCAACCGGGTCGACGACGAGCCCGTGCCGGAGTTGATAGGAGTTCGCGATCGCGCTGCGCAGTTTGGGAATGCCGAGCGCGACGGTGTAGCCGAGAACGGTGTTGTCAAGCGCCTCTTTCGCCGCCGCCCGCACGGCCGCCGGCGCTCCCGCGCTCGGCTGTCCGGCGGACAGGTTCACCAGGTCACCGTGTGTGCGCTGGCGTTCCGCGGCGGCCAGCCACACGTCCATCACATAGAACGGTGGGATACCGGCCCGCAACGACACGCTCATCCGATTGAGGCTATCCACTTCCTGGGACGATCTTCCAGGCGGCCGTTGACGACCGTGCACAATCATCGAATGACCGCATCCAATCTAGGCACTCCGGTTACGGCGGGGCATCGGCCCGGTCAGCGCTGCTGAGACTGTCGACGCTGGCCACCGGCCGCACCGGCGTACGCCCCGAAGTCGCCCAGGCATACGCCGGGGTCCTCTCCACCGGTCTGACGCCGATTGTCTACGAGTACGGCAGCCTGGGCTGCTCCGGAGACCCCGCGCCCCTCGCGCACGTCGCACTCGCGATCATGGGGGATCATCCTCGCGTTGACCGACCTCGACCGGTTGCTCGTGCTGGCCGACATCGCGGCGGCGATGAGCGTCGAAGGCCTGCTCGGCACCGACAGGGTCTTCGCGCCGCACCTGCAGGCACTGCGACCCCAGCCTGACTACGCGCGGGGCTCGGGAGCAACGAGTCGTCCGATGTCGTCCAGAACGGACTCGGCCAATTCGATGTCGCCGCGGAGATCGCGGTCTTCGTCGTTGTGCGGCAGCACCGAGGCTAGCGCCAGCGTGTCGCAAACCACCCCGCTGAACTGGTCGTCGAGCCCGCGCTGACGCAACAGCCTGACCGCGCCCACGAGTTCGCAGCACAGCAGCACCCGGTACGCGGCGATGGACCGCTCGAGTTGCTGTACCCCCTGTGACGCGAAGGTGGCATCCTCCTCCGCGCCGCGCGAGAGAACGAGCGTGCCTGCGGAGGCCGGCTGCGCGGCATTACGGATCTCGGCGATCGCACCAGCGGCAACGTACTCGACCATCATCAAGCCCGATGACCCATCGGCTTCGCCGGCCAGGAAAGCGTTGCCGCCGTTGGTATCCGGATCGTTGAGCATTCTGATTCGGGAATGTGTGATCGGTGCGGTCAGAGCCAGCGCGAGGGTGGTGCCGTCCAATTCAAGCGACAACGACGCCTGGTAGAACGCGCCGTGATGGATCACGGATTCGTTCTCGATGTCGAAGAGTGGATTCTCCTGCGCGGCGTTGAGCGTCCGCTCGAGCTGACCCTCGAGCGAGTGCAAAGACGCCTCCACGCTCGCCTGTGCAACCGGGTAGACCCGAAGCCCGTAGGGATCCTGAATGCGGGCGGGGCGGGAGTCCGGCCGGCCCATCGTCGCCAGAATGGAGCGCAGGCGGCCGGCGACGGTGTCGACATCGGGCGCCGCCGACGCCCGCGCCGCAATCGATGACAGCGCTTGAGGATTGCCGTCGAGCGCAAGGAAACTCAGCACGTAGATCACGCTCGACGCGCGATCGAGTCGCGAAAGCTCTTCCAGCGCGAGGCAACCGCGCCCGACGGTCAGGGCGCTGCTGCTCATGAACGGCAGCGCGCTGTCGGCGCCCCACTGCGCCATCGGCGTCAACGGCTTTGACGCGGGTCGCTCTCCGATCAACGTCAGTGCTGTGCCCGCGAGGGGCGCGAGGTCGCCGGTCCCGATCGACGCGTATTGGCGAAGCTCGGGAAGCGCATCGTCGTTGAGCATCGTCTCCAGCCCGGCCAGGATCGCGGGATCGAGTCCCGCCCCCGGCACGCACAGCTGGATTAGCCGCACCGCGAGCATCGCCCGAACCGTTCTGTCGTCGAGCGGATCCCCGGCGTCGACCGCGTGGCTGCGAAGCAGCCGCATGCCGTACTCCGAGTCGCTCGGCGACACAGAGGTGGTGCGATTCGCGCCGACGCCGGTCGTTCGCCCGTAGATGTCATATCGAGTGCTGAGCTCCGCCGCGACCTGGTGTGCACGCCTGACGGCCGCGACGGTCGCCGGCGAAACCGAGACCTGCTCGCGACGGTCCGCGAGCGCCACCACGTCGGCGATGGTCGCGGATCCGTTAAGCACAAGCATGAAATTCTCCTTCTTCCCTATCGCCGACGAGCGATGAGTTCTATCATCACCAAAAGTCCACATTGCCGCTAGATGGAATTTAAATTTTATGCAATGGAATTCCAATCCCGGCGAGAGGAGGTCGCAGTGGCCGAACCGTCAACGCGGACGGTCGAGCGCGCGCTCGCGCTGCTCGCCACCATCTGCGAGAGGGGCGGCGCGAATCTTGCCGACAGTGCCAGGGATTGCGACCTGGCCCCGAGCACCGCGCTGCGGCTGCTGCGCACGCTCGAGACCACCGGGTTCGTCAGCCGGGAGGAGGCAGGCGGTACGTATCGGCCGGGAGCTCGCCTCATCCAGCTCGGGGCGCAGGCCTTGTCCAACGAATCGCTGATCGATCTCGCCAAGCCGACGATGGAGAAGCTCGCCGCCGAAACGGGCGAGTCGGCGTACCTCAGCGTCGAGGGGCACGGCGCGACCGCCCTGTACATCGGGATCGTCGAGGGCACACACTCGGTCCGGCACACCAGCTGGGTCGGTCGAACGGTGCCGCTCGACAAATCGGCGGCGGGCCGAGCGCTGCGCGGTGAGGTCCCCGGCGACGGGTACGTCGTGGTCGAGCATGGCGTCGAGACCGACGTCACCGCGATCGCGTGCCCGGTGTTCTCCGAGGCGCGAATCGTCGCCGCGCTGAGTCTCGTCGTTCCGAGTTACCGGCTCACGGCATCGGAAGCGGTGCAATACGGCCGGATGCTGGCCTCAGCCACGGCGGGCGTGTCCGCCCAACTGAGCCGTTCCCCGAAATCAAACCGTCCAGAAAGACAGTCATGATCACATTCGACAACGTCTCCAAGGTGTATCCCGACGGCACCGTTGCCGTCGACAAACTGACGCTCACCGCACCGAACGGAAAGATCACCACCCTGGTCGGCCCGTCCGGATGTGGAAAAACGACCTCGATGCGCATGATCAACCGCCTGATCGAGCCGACGTCGGGCACCATCGAACTCGACGGTGTCGATACGCAGACACTCGACAGGGTCGCCCTGCGCCGCAGAATCGGCTACGTCATCCAGAACGCCGGCCTGTTCCCGCATCGCACCGTCGTCGACAACGTGGCCGCCCTGCCGCGCCTGCTCGGTGGCAGCAAGAAGGAAACCCGAGCCAAGGCAACGGAACTCCTGGAGCGGGTCGGCCTGGACGCGAAGTTCGCCCGCCGGTATCCGTGGCAGCTCTCCGGCGGCCAGCAGCAGCGGGTCGGGGTGGCGCGCGCGCTCGCGACGGATCCGCCGTTCCTGCTGATGGACGAGCCGTTCAGCGCCGTCGACCCGATCGTCCGAAACCAGCTGCAGGACGAGTTCCTGCGTCTGCAGGCCGACATCTCCAAGACGATCGTCATGGTTACGCACGACATCGACGAAGCCCTCAAGTTGGGCGACCAAGTCGCCGTGCTTCGTGAGGGCGGAACCCTGGCGCAGCTGGCGACTCCTGCGGAGCTGCTCGCTGCACCGAACGATGCATTCGTGGCCGACTTCGTCGGCTCCGCACGAGGCTATCGCGCACTGGGGTTTCATCATTCGGATGGTCTGCTCCAGCTCACCGATGAGCCGACTATCAGTGTGGGACAAGCTGTCTCGACGATTCCAAGTGTTCCCGGACGGTGGATCCTGGCAGTCGATGAAAACAACGCACCGATCGGATGGGTCGACACCGAAGCTGTGCGTGGCGACCATGTGCAGGAAGGTGACGTCAACCTCAGTGCCACATCGGCTTCTCGGGGCGATCCGCTGCGTGACCTGCTCAACTCGGCGCTGTCGAGTCCGAGTGGTCGCTGTGTGGTCACCGACGAGTCGGGAGCGCTGATCGGTACTGCCACCGACCACGACGTCATCGACGCCATCCGGCGCGCAAAGGAAGCGCGGGTCGGCAGCATGAACTGGATCTCGTCCAATATCGACCGCATCGTGTCACTGACGATCAGCCACATCTGGCTCACACTGGCACCGACGATCCTCGGTCTCATCGTTGCGCTGCCGCTCGGGTGGTGGGCGCATCGATCGGGGCGCGGGTATGCGGCCATCGTCGGAACCGCGGGTCTGCTCTACACCATTCCGTCGCTCGCGCTGTTCATCATTCTGCCGGCCATACTCGGGACAAA
This sequence comes from uncultured Actinomycetota bacterium, assembly GCA_963800125.1. Taxonomy (GTDB): domain Bacteria; phylum Actinomycetota; class Actinomycetes; order Mycobacteriales; family Mycobacteriaceae; genus Mycobacterium. Next base: position 143,141 of record CAWDAC010000039.1, read on the forward strand.
GATCCTCGATCCGATCAACATCGTTGTCGCGCTTACGCTTTACACCTTGGCGCTGCTGGTACGCGTCGTCGCTGACGGGCTGAGCTCGGTGCCACACGACACCGTTGCCGCCGCCGAGGCAATGGGTTACCGTGGCTGGCAGCGACTTGTCCTGGTGGAGCTGCCCGTCGCCGTACCCGTCATTGCGGCAGGATTGCGGGTTGCGGTCGTGTCCAACGTCAGCATCGTGACCATGGCCGCCCTGCTGGGTATCCCGCAGCTCGGCTCGCTGTTTACGCAGGGGTTTCAGCTCGGCTCTTACGTTCCCCTCATCACCGGTGTCGTCCTGTGCGTCGTGCTCGCGGTCATTTTCGACGGCCTGATCATCTGGTTGAACAAGCTCTCTAACCCCTTGGCGGCAAAGGACGGTCACCTCGTGAACATCCTCGGTTGGTTCACCGATCCGACGAACTGGACGGGTTCGGGCGGTATCCCCACCCAGATCGGCTACCACCTCCTGTACTCGGCCATCGCGCTGCTTGCCGCCCTGGCGATCGGGGTCCCGCTGGGAATCTTCATCGGCTACACGGGACGAGGTGAAGCGTTGGTGGCGGGGTTCGCGAACGCATTGCGCGCGCTCCCGTCGCTGGGGCTGCTGGTGCTGCTCTTCCTGATCATCTCACCGGTCGTCACCGGGAAACTCGTGTACGTGCTGCCGACCATCGTTGTGCTTGTCCTGCTGGCGGTTCCGCCGATACTCACCGGAACGTATGCCGGAATTCAGAACGCCGACCCGGACGCCGTGGGAGCGGCCCGCGGAATGGGCTTCACCAAACGGCAGATCCTGCTGCGGGTGCAACTGCCGTGTGCATTGCCGCTGATGGTCTCCGGGGTCAGGAGTTCGACTCTCCAAATCATTTCGACGGCCACCATCGCCGCATATCTCGGTCTTCAGGGTCTCGGCCGGTTCATTCTCGACGGCAGAGCTCAGGCAGACTTCAGCCAAATGGCAGGCGGCGCCATCCTTGTCGCCGTACTCGCACTCGTTCTCGAGTTCACCTTCGCCTGGCTCGGTCGGATCATCGTGTCGCCGGGTCTGCGGCGCACCGCGGCGAAATCCCGCTCACCACTCGCCACCGCCGTCCCCGAGCCGGCTACCACCTAGGTGCCGTCCGGTGCCAATCATCACATCAGGAGAAACATCATGAAAAAGCGCACGATCGTCTCGGCCCTGGCAGTCACCTCGGTGCTTGCGCTGTCCGCTTGCGGCGGCGGCGGCAATCCACTCTCGGGAGGCGAGAACACCGCCGGATCCTCTGGTTCGCAGGTCATTGTCGGTTCCGCCGACTTCACCGAAAGTCAGCTGATCGCCAGCATCTATTCGCAGGCGTTGCAGGCCGCCGGGGTGAGTACGAAGGAACAGTTCAACATCGGAAGCCGCGAGGTCTACATCGCGGCTCTGAAGGACGGGTCCATCGACCTGATCCCGGAGTACACGGGAGCCTTTCTGAGCTATCTCGACCCGAAGTCGACCGCTACGACGACCCAAACGGTGTCGAGTGAGCTTGCGAGCAAGTTGCCGTCCGGGATCTCGATGCTGACGCCGTCGCCGGCGGAGGACAAAGACGTCGTGGCCGTAACGCAGGCCACCGCCGACAAGTACAAACTGAAGACGATCTCGGACCTGGCTCCCTATGCCGGGGAGATGGTGCTTGGGGGACCGCCGGAATGGAAGACGCGCGTCCAGGGCGTGGTTGGCCTGCGCGACGTGTACGGCCTCAATTTCAAGGACTTCGTTACCCTCGATGCCGGAGGCACCTTGACGATGACGGCGCTGACCAATGGCCAGATTCAAGCCGGAGACCTTTTCAGCACCGACCCGGGTCTCGTCTCCAACCACCTTGTCGCCCTTGAGGACCCCAAATCCTTGTTCGCCGCGGAGAATGTCGTTCCGGTGATCAAGACCGCTAAGCAAAACGACACGATCAAGAAGACACTCGACGCCGTGTCGGCGAAGCTCACCACCCAGGACCTCATCACGATGAATGCCGAGGCCGCGACCGGAACCAACCTCTCCGACATCGCCAAGAAATGGCTCGCCGGCGCCGGCATCAGCGGACAATAAGACACTCGTACAAGGATTACCTCTCTCATGGCAACGACCTCCGATCCTCGTCCTGTCCGTGCTGCGCGCGGCAGCGAAATCTCTTGCAAGGGTTGGCAACAGGAAGCGGCCCTTCGCATGCTGATGAATAATCTGGACCCCGAGGTCGCAACACCCCGACGATCTCGTCGTCTACGGCGGCACCGGGAAGGCCGCGCGCAGCTGGGAGGCGTTCGACGCGATCGTTCGCACCCTGCGGTCTCTGGAGGATGACGAGACCATGCTGGTGCAGTCCGCACAGCCGAGCGCGGACAGGATGTTGCGGTAACACGGGTACCCGGGACTCGCGATCGCCACTTGGTCACCCACGTCGAAGCACGCCAGGAACGCCAAGAGGAATCCGCCCGACGAGCCGGTGGTGATCACCACTTCGTCCGGGTGCACGGCGACGCTGTGCCGGTCCTGATAGCTGGCGGCGATAGCGGTGCGCAGCTCCGGGATGCCGAGTGCAACGGTGTAGCCGAGCTGGTTTCGGCTCAGCGCCTCCACTGCCGCCGCCCGAACGGGTGACGGCGCTCCTGCGCTCGGCTGTCCGGCGGACAGGTTCACCAGATCGCCGTGTGTGCGCTGGCGTTCCGCGGCGGCCAGCCACACGTCCATCACGTAGAACGGCGGGATGCCGGCACGTAGGGCGACGCGATTGTCGGTCAAAACGGTCAGGCTAGGTGGCGCAGTGTTTCCCGTTTCACCCGGATCCGCGTCGCGTTCAACTTGGAGTCGCGAAGCTGCTGGCGGCGACGCTGCATGCGCTCGCCGAGGGTTCCCAGTTTGGCCGGACCCAGCGCCTGGGCCTGGAGAAACATCAGCTCCTCCTCCTCGCCTGCATGGTGCTCCAGGGTTGAGACCAGCATGAGGAGCTCGGTGTGGAAGTCGTCGCCTGCGGGATCGGTCCGCAACACCACGGCGAGCTGGTCGTCGATCTGCCGGTGTTGAGCGTGTGCTGCGCCAAGTAACGTGCTGACCTCGGCGATCGCGGGATAGAACAACTGTTGTGTGTCGACCCAACATTATTGATCAGACGGTTTTGGTTACGCCGACGTAGGACAGCACAACGTCAGATTGATCCGTCTGTCGTGTCAGCGTCGCATACGAGCGGATGAATGACTGGCCCACGCATCCGTCGATCTTGACGTGAAAGTTGCTGATCATGACCCAGGGGTCGGGACTCTTGAACTCTTTCTTGTCGACCGGCACGACGATGACGAGGCCGGGCTTGAGGCCCACGGTGATCACTCCGTTGATCGGCGTAGAAAGCACTGGCAAAACAGCCGTCGGCAAAGCGCCTAGCGGTCCCGATACGCCGAGCGACGGCGTGATGCCTGCGCTACCGGCCATCGTCACGCCGTTGGATGTGCTCATGTCGATTCCGCAACCGATCTCATAACCGACCTCGAGGACTCCCCGAGGCTCTTCGGGTCCGATCAGCAAACCGGTGAACGTTCCGCTCGCAAGGTATTCGCGAGAAGAGATCGCGGTGGTCAACGGCCGCACCGGGATTTGCAATCTTGCGGCAAACGCATGCCGAGCGAATGGGCGGATTCTTTGCAGCGTCCTCACCGGGCAACGCCATCGATGTTTGCAGTAGAGCTGGTATCCCGCCACCAACGTCTCAGTCAGGAACGGGGCGCCCGGATCGAACAGCTCGTGTGAGGCCGCCAAAAGCCTTCAAGGAAGTACGGGCGACCGGGATCGCCCAGACCGGTGCATGACGCGCGGTAAGCGGTCCGCGAACTGCATACGTGACGAGGGGTACGTAGCGCACTGTTCGCGACAGCTTGCGCCGCACTCCCCGTCTCGCCGGAATGCGCGGGGCGGCGCGCAGGGGGCGAGGCCACGTCCCAGGGATGCCCAAATGGCGCAATGCAAGAGGCGGGTTGTGCGCAGATTGCATATAACAGTGAACTAATTTGCTCGTTTGTCGCGTTGATCATTTCAGTGAGTTTGCGAAAACAGCATGAAGAGGTACAGATGGTGGCCCCGGCAGCAGAACTCTCTTGGAGCGCAGATAACCAATTAGTCACATTTTGCTGTCAAGACGATTACTGAATGCGATGATTGGCCCCGATGTCACAACAGGTGGTGTGCCGTACGGGGGAATTGGGCGCGATAGCCGATTTCTTGACGTCGGCCTGCGAGCGCCCATCGGGTCTAACCATCGAGGGTGAGGCCGGCATCGGCAAGACGACCCTATGGTCGGCCGCGACGGAGCAGGCGCGCGAGCGCGGGTCTTGCGTCCTATCCGCGCGGGCGGGTCAGGCGGAATCGGCAATGGGCTACGCGGCGGTGGCGGATCTGCTGAGCGACGTCGAGTCAACCATCTTCGTCCGGTCACCGAACTTGCAGCGGGTCGCGGTCGACAGGGTGCTGTTGCGCAGCAGCGACGAGGGTCCCGAAACCGATCAACGGGCGGTGGCGGCCGCCTTCTTGGCAATTGTGGAGACGCTCGCCGCCGATGCGCCCGTGCTACTGGCAATCGATGATCTCCAATGGTTGGACGCGTCCAGCAGAGCGGTTGTGACCTTTGCCGCTCGCCGGATCAAGGGACGGGTGGGGGTGCTAGTCACCGAGCGCGCTGAACCAGGCTGCCCGACCGCGATGAGCTGGTTGCGCGTAGGCGCCAAGAATGACATCGGCCGTATCCGTTTGGGCCCGTTGAGCTTAGGCGGGCTGCATGCGCTCATTTCAGGCCGGTTGGGTAGATCGCTTCCGCACCCGGCGATGGTGCGCATCGCCGAGGTCTCCCAGGGCAACCCGTTCTATGCGCTGGAGATGGCGCGTGCGGTCGGTAGTCAATCACTGACCGCCGAACAGGAGCTGCCACGCACGCTGGCTGAGCTGGTGCGTTCCCGGGTAGGCGATCTCGACAACGAAGTCCGTGACGTATTGCTGGCCGCGGCTTGTGTCACCGATCCGACCGTGGACCTGCTGGCCCAGGCCAAAGGCATCACCGCCGCCGAAACCGTCGCACTGCTCGAAAAGGCCGAGAGCAACGGCATTGTCGGCATCGAAGGCAATCGGGTTCGCTTCGCCCACCCGCTGCTTGCCCGAGGCGTCTACGCCGATGCCCGTCCGTCGCGGCGCCGAAAGATGCATCGCGCCCTGGCCCAAGTCGAGGCGCTGCCGGAGGTTAAAGCCCGGCACCTGGCACTGGCCACGACTAGCAAGGACGCGGCAACCCTTGAGGCACTAGACGCTGCCGCGGAAGCCGCGCGGGCGCGGGGTGCTCCGGCCGCTGCCGCCGAGTTGGTCGACCTTGCGATCGGCCTCGGCGGTGACACGCCGCTCCGTCGGATCCGCTCGTCCCGATACCATTTCCACGCCGGCAACTACGGACACGCTCGCGCGCTCCTTGAGCCTTGTATCCGAGAGCTGCAGCCCGGCCCACTGCGAGCTAACGCGGTCGGCCTACTTGCCGAAATGTGCATGTACCACCACAGCTTCGCGCAGGCCGCCGAGATGCTGCACCGCGCGCTGAAGGATGCCGAGAGCGACCGCGCTCTGCTCGTGCAGACCTTGATCTTGTTGTCCTTTGCCCGGGTCAATACGGGCGAGTACGACAGGTCGCTGCACAACGCGAGGCAAGCGGTGACCCTGACCGATGAACTCGGCCTGCCGGCCCTGGGCAGTCAGGCGTGCGCTATGTGGGTAACGGTCAACTTTATGTGTGGGCAAGGTGTTGACACGCCCAGGCTGCAGCGCGCGCTTGAACTGGAGGATCGCGACGCCGACGTCCCAGTTCCCTTCGGCGCCAGCACTGTTAACGCCCTTGTGCTCGCCTGGACCGGGCGACTGGATGAAGCCCGCGCACAAGTGTCCGCCGGGCGTAGCCGCTGCATCGAACGCGCCGAGTACGGCCACCTGATGTTCATCGATCTCCACAGCACATTGATTGAGGTTTGGCGAGGGAGCTTCACCGACGCCGCACAAATCGCCAAGGACGCGATGGAACGGGCCGAGCAACTCGGCGGTGATCACGCGCTCGTCATCGCCGATACCATCGGAGCGGTCGTCGCCGCATACGCGGGACGCGAGCAGGAAGCTCGCACACACGCTCGCGCTGCCATCGAGAAGGCTAGCCGCTGCGGCTCACCGCGACTGGCAGATCAGGCGATCATGAGCTTGGGGTTTCTCGAGGTTTCGCTGGGCAACAATGCCGATGCCCTGACAACCTTAGAGCCGCTGGTGGCACGCTTCAGCACGCTGCCCGGCACGGAAATCGTTACCGCAGCGTTCCTGCCTGATGCAATCGAGGCCATGATCGCGCTCGGTCGCCTCGACGACGCCGGAGCCATGATCAAAGCATTGGAGTATCACGGCCGACGGCTTAACCGAGCCTGGATGCTGGCCATCGGCGCCCGTTGCCGAAGCATGATGTTGGCCGCCCAGGGCCAGTTGGAGGCGGCAACTCGCATGGCGCAGCAGGCGATGACCGCACATCAACCGTTGCCCATGCCCTTCGAACGCGCCCGCACTCAGCTACTACTCGGCCGACTCCAACGCCGGCAGCGCCAAAAACAGGCCGCCACAACCACATTGACTGAGGCGCTGGCTGCGTTCGAAGGAATGAAATCAGCGTTGTGGACGGACCGAACCCGCGATGAGCTGGCACGCACAAGGGTGTACCCGACCCGAGCCCTATTGCTCACTCCTTCGGAACAACGCGTCGCAGAACTGGCGGCCTCCGGCCTGACCAACCGCGACATCGGCGCCGCGGTGTTCATCAGCCCGAAAACCGTCGAAGCCGACCTAATGCACGTCTACCGCAAGCTTGGCATCCACACTCGAGCCGAACTCGGCCGAGTAATCGGCCAGCAAACAGAGAGGAAACCGCACTTTTCCTCCGGTGGGCCTAATGGCTAACGTGTGGTCACAACAGTGGGCAGATCACGGGTGGCGACCGACAAGGACGTTTTCACAGCCTAATCGGTTCGCTGCTCGCAATGCTAGCCATCTGTCTACCGATGTGATCGGCCATTCGGCCGAGTTTTCCGCGCTTGCCAAGTTCTTGCAGTCGGCAGGTGTTCAGCCGTCCGGACTGGTCGTCGAGGGCGAAGCCGGCATCGGCAAGACCACCCTGTGGCTGGCCGCGGTGGAGCAGGCGCGCGAACAGGGATTTCGGGTGCTGCCCGCACGGGTCGGACAGAACGAAACTGCGCTTGCCTACGCGGCACTTGCAGACCTACTCAGTGGTGTCGACCCGGCCGTACTCACGAGGCTGCCCGGGGTGCAGCGCATCGCGGTCGACCGCGTGCTGCTGCTGCGCGCCACCAGCGAAGGCCCGCCCACCGACCAGCGCGTCGTCGCCGCCGCGCTTGTCTCCGTGGTGGACGCCCTGGCTGAGGAGGCCCCGGTCTTGGTGGCCATCGACGATGTGCAGTGGCTGGATGCCTCCAGCCAGGCTGTGGTGGCATTTGCCGCCCGGCGGTTCAAGCGCCGGGTCGGGGTGCTGGTCACCGAACGCGTCGATGCAGATAACGGGAGCGCATCCTGGCTACAGCTCGCCAAACCCGACACCGTCGACCGCATCCGCGTCGGACCACTAAGCTTGGGCGGTCTCCACACCCTGATCTCCACGCGGCTCGGCCAATCCCTTTCCCGTCCCACCATGGTGCGCATCGCCGAGGTTTCCGGTGGAAATCCCTTCTACGCACTGGAATTCGCCAGGGCTATGGATGCTTCGTCAACCAGCGCCGACTCGGTGCTGCCCGCCACGCTAGCTGAACTCATGCGTATCCGCATTGGGCGCCTGGACCAGCAGGCCCAGGACGTACTGCTGGCCGCCGCGTGTGTCGCGAACCCGACGGTCGAGCTCCTTGCGATGGCGACCAACAACACTGTCGACCGCATCGTCGAGCTGCTCGACGAGCCGGAGAGTAACGGAGTCGTCGGAATCGAGGGCAACAGAGTGCGGTTCGCCCACCCACTGCTCGCACGAAGTGTTTTCACCGAGGCGAGCCCCGGTCGGCGCCGAGCGATCCATCGGTCTCTGGCCGGCGCCCTTGCCCTACCCGAGCTGAAAGCCAGACACATGGCGCTGGCCGCCGCAAGCGCCGACCCGGAAACGCTGCGGGCTCTCGACACCGCCGCTGAGGCCGCGCGCGCCCGAGGCGCTCCAGCCGCCGCCGCGGAGTTGGTTGAGCTGGCGATCGGACTCGGCGGCGATAAGCCATCACGCCGAATCCGCGCGGCGGAACACCACTTCAAAGCCGGTGACGCGGACCGAGCTCGCACGGTGCTGGAATCGACGATCGATCACTTGCATCCCGGACTGCTTCGGAGCGTCGCATTGAACTTGCTTGCCGGCATCCGCATCTACGACGACGCCTTCGTCGACGCTGCCGCCCTCTTGAAACGTGCGCTCGACGACGCGGAACGCAATCCAGCCGTATTGGTCCAGACCCTCATGTCGTTGGCCTTCGCGCAGGGGATGTCCGGTGAGTTCGACGATTCCTTGCGTAACGCACGCCAAGCCGTGAAGCATGCCGAGCAGCTTGCCGACCCAGGGCTCATCAGTCGGACACTCGCGCTGTTGGTGGCCACGACATTCCTCTACGGGCACGGCGTTGACGAAGCGAGCTTGCAGCGCGCACTGGCGCTGGAGGATCCCGATGCCGACATTTTAATCCCGTTCTGCGCCAGCGCAGTCCATGCCCTACTGCTGGCCTGGGCCGGGGAACTGGACGAGGCCCGCACCGTCATGCAGACCGTCCGGCTGCGATGTATCGAGCGTGGCGCCGAAAACGACATGATGGCGGTAACCGGTTACTGCACGCTGATCGAGATGTGGCGGGGCAACTTCGCCGAAGCTGCACAGCTGGCCCAAGACACGATCGAACAGGCCGAGCAGGTCGGCGGCTCGCGCGCGATCGCCTTAACGGTGCGCGCGGCAGTCGCCGCGTACACCGGGCGTGAAGGTGACGCCCGTGCCGATGCCGCTGCCGCCCTGACCATCGCCCGGCAGTGCGGCTCACCGCGACTTGCGGAGTGGCCGACCATGAGCCTCGGATTTCTCGAGGTTTCGCTAGGTAGGTACGCCGAGGCCCTCTCGACGTTCCAGCCCCTGCTGGAGGCTCTTGATGCCAGTCCCGGCACCCAGATCATGACCGCCATGTACATCCCTGATGCCGTGGAGGCCATGATCGCGCTGGGGCGCAACGCCGATGCCGAGGCATTGATCGAAGAACTCGAACACAACGGCGACCGGTCTGGCCGCTCCTGGATGGTTCCTGTCGCTGGGCGGTGCCGCAGCATGTGGCTGGCCGCACGGGGCGACGTCGCGGCGGCCGATCGCATTGCGCACGACGCGATGATCGAACATGACCGGCTACCAATGCCGTTCGAACGCGCCCGCACCCAACTCTGGCTCGGCCAGCTGCAGCGTCGTCAGCGCCAAAAGGACGCTGCCAGAGAAACTTTCAGCGAGGCACTGGAGGCCTTTGACGCAATGGGCACACCGTTGTGGGCCGACCGCGCGCGTGCCGAACTCGCACGCGTCAACGTCGCACCAACTCGGAACCTCACGCTCACATCCTCCGAACGGCGAGTCGCCGAGCTCGCGGCCTCTGGCATGACCAACCGCGACATCGCTGCGGCGTTGTTCATCAGCCCGAAAACCGTCGAAGCCAACCTAGCGCGCGTCTACCGCAAGCTTGGCATCCGCACACGAGCCGAACTCGGCCGCCTCATCGGCGACATCTAACCGCGCGGCAGCTATACCATCGCGCTGGTGTACATCCCTGCGCCGGAGTGGGTGGGAGCCGTCGTGTTGGCCGTCGCGACGATCGCCTTGGCCGCGCGGTATCTACCGATCACCAACCGTGTGGTCCTCGGCGTGGCAGCGCTAGCCCCGTACTTGATGCTCGGCGCGCCGCTGTCCCTGATTGTCTTTGCGCTGCAGAGTAACTGGTTCCTGACGGCCGCCGCGGCCTCGGTGACGATCGCGGCGGTCGCGGTGCAACTGCCGTGGTACGTGCGCAGCGCGTCGGAATCGGGAGTCGGAGTTCGAGTGATGTCGGCGAACCTGCGCTATGGCCGCGCCGACGCAGACGCCGTGGTCAGCCTGGCAAAGGAGAACACCGATATCCTTGCCCTGCAAGAACTTACACCCGAGAAAGCCCGACTCCTGTCGACCGCAGGCCTCGAAGAGGCCTTTCCGTTTCAGGCACTTCGCGCGCGTGATGACGCGGCAGGCGTCGGCATCTGGAGTCGCTATCCGATCTCGACCAGTGATACCGATGACGATTTCTGGCTGGGCCTTGTCGTGGCGAAGGTGCGCATCCCCGGAGTGACGCCCGAAGCGGCCATCGTCGTCACCCATATTATCGGCATCGAAGGCAATCGGGTGCAGTTCACCCACCCGCTGCTAGCTCGCGGTGTCTACGCCGATGCCCGTCCGTCGCGGCGCCGAAAGATTCATCGTGCCCTGGCCCAGGTCGAGGTGCTGCCCGAGGTGAAAGCCCGGCACCTGGCATTGGCCACGACGAGCGAGGACCCGGCAACCCTGGAGGCACTGGACGCTGCCGCAGATGCCGCTCGGGTGCGCGGCGCTCCGGCAGCTGCCGCGGAGTTCGTCGACCTTGCGATCCGGCTCGGCGGTGACACGCCGCTCCGCCGGATCCGCTCGGCCCGATACCATTTCCACGCCGGTAATTACGAACACGCTCGTGCGCTCCTCGAGCCTGGTATCCGGGAGCTACAGCCGGGCCCACTGCGAGCTACCGCGTTGGGCCTACTCGCCGAAATGCGCATGTGCCACGACAGTTTCGCGCAGGCTGCCGAGCTGTTGGACCGCGCGCAGGAGGATGCCGAGGGCGACCCCGCGCTGCTCGTGCGCACCTTGATGTTGTCGTCGTTTGCTCGGGTCGGTACCGGTGAGTACGACAGGTCGTTGCACGACGCGAGTCAAGCGGTGACACTGATCGATGAACTCGAGCTTTCGGCCCTGAGGAGCCAGGCGTACGCCGTGTGGGTGGCGGTCAACTTCATGTGTGGACACGGTGTTGACGATCCCAGGTTGCAGCGTGCGCTTGAGCTCGAGGTTCGCGACGCTGATGTCCCAGTTCCGTTCCGCGCCAGCACTGTTAGCGCCCTTGCGCTCGCCTGGACCGGGTGTCTGGATGAAGCCCACGCACAAGTATCCGCGGTGCGTAACCGCTGCGTCGAACGCGCCGAGTACGGCCACCTGATGTTCATCGATATCCACAGCGCATTGATCGAGGTTTGGCGAGGGGACTTCACCGAAGCCGCACACACCGCGAAGGAGGCGATCGAACGGGCCGAGCAGCTCGGCGGTGATCACGCACTCGTCATCGCCGATGCCATTGGAGCGGTTGTCGCCGCTTACGCGGGACGCGAGCAGGAAGCCCGCACCCACGCTCGCGCGGCCATCGAGCGGGCCGGCCGCTGCGGTTCACCACGACTGGCAGATCAGGCGGTCATGGGCCTCGGGTTTCTCGAGGTTTCGCTGGGCAACTACGCAGATGCGCTGACAAACCTGGAGCCGCTGGTGGCCCGCTTCGGCACGCTGCCCAGCACGGAAATCGTGACCGCAGCGTTCCTGCCCGATGCGAACGAGGCCATGATCGCGCTGGATCGCCTCGAGGACGCCGAGCCGATGATCAAAGCGATGGAAAATGGCGGCCGACGGCTTGACCGGGCCTGGCTGCTGGCCGTCGGCGCTCGTTGTCGGAGCATGATGTTGGCCGCGCGGGGCGACCTGGCGGCGGCGACGCGCATGGCGCAGCAGGCGATGACCGCACATCAAGCCTTGCCCATGCCCTTCGAGCGCGCGCGCACTCAGCTACTACTCGGCCAACTCCAACGCCGACAGCGCCAAAAAGAGGCCGCCACAACCACATTGACCGAGGCGCTGGCTGCATTCGAAGGAATGCAGACACCGCTGTGGACCGACAGAACCCGCGGCGAGCTGGCACGCTCCCGGGTGGGCGCCAACCGCACCCAACTGCTCACTCCGTCGGAACAACGCGTCGCAGAACTGGCCGCCTCGGGACTGACCAACCGCGACATCGCCGCCGTGGTGTTCATCAGCCCGAAGACCGTCGAGGCTAACTTGGCCCGGATCTACCGCAAGCTGGGTATCCACACTCGCGCCGAACTCGGCCGAGTCGTCGCCCAGCAAACCGAGAATCAACCGCACGTTTCCTCCGGTGAGGCCACGGGCTAACGTGTCGAATCAATCAGGGCGTGATCTTCGCCTGCTGGGCGATGACACCTGTCGCAACCGCAAGCGCTTGCACCTGATCCTGCTTTCCGATGCTGTCGGCGTTGAGCTGCAAGACGTACAAGCCGTCCTGGCCGGGGATCACCGCGGTCATCTGACCGATGGCGCGCTTGACACCGTTCTTGGTGTAGGCGCCGCCGATCTGGGTCGCATCGAACCCGCCCAGCTTGGTCGGGCCGCCGACCTGCGGGCCTTCGTATCCGGGCAGCTTCTGGATCTCAGCCGGGGCGTACTCGAGGATCTTGGCCCCGTCGACGTTTCCGGTGAGCTTGGCGACGAACACGATGATCGTCGCCGGGTCAGCCGCCGTGGCGGGGTCGCTGTAAACCATTGCGCCGTAGGCCCCTTCCGGTGCGCGGCTGCTCGCGTCCTGCCAGCCCGGCGGCACGGGTAAGTCGATCGTGGGCGAGCCGGGATCACCGCGGCGAACCGGGGTCTCAACGATGTTGTTCTCTTTGATGTAGTCGGCGATCGTCTTGTCGGGTCCGGCTTGGCTGGTCGCGGTATTCGATCCGTTCGTCGTCTCCGTTGCCGATGTCGACGGCGCGGTCTCGGTGTCCGATCCACAGCCGGCCAGGCCGATGCCGAGCGCAACAGCCGCGATGGCAACAACTCCTGCCCTCGGTGACGATCTCATCGAGCTCTCCTGTCGATTGGAAATGTCGGCCATAGCCTACGGTCGGCAAACACCCGGCGCAGCCGAAATCGGCGCGGAGGCGGGCAGCCGGTGCAGGCCAGCAGGTACCGGTAGTGGTCGTCGATTGCATAGCCTGCTTAATTAGCTGTATACAAGCTTGGCTGCCTGCCTTCCCCCGTCATCCGCCTGTTCCATCGACACTCCTCGATTGCCACATGCCCGCGATCGGCACGTGTCCTAGCAGGCTCGGGAACACAGATTTCGGGCGCCCTAGGGAGTGGAAGCTGCAAATCATAGGGAAACACCTGATTCCCACGACGCCGTGCGTCTGAGATGCTCACTTCTAATCGTCCACAGCTTTGGGGGAAAAATGACTACTGTTTCGGCCGTTGCTACCAAAGTTCGTATCGCCACTGCGGCCTCTGCCATCGTGGCCGCTGCCACCCTTGTGCCCGCGGCGGTCGCTTATGCGAGTCCGGCGGCACCCTTGCCCCAGGCCGGGCTGGGCTCCACCCTTGCCGGAGGCACCGTCGCACCTTGTGACCCGGCCGTTGACGTATTGCGTCACCTCCATCTTCCCCGGCTTGGTGCCATTATTGGTGACTCAAACGGCACCCCAATCATTGCGACCCCCGCGGTCTGGTTCGGCAGCCCAGCCAACCCGGACTTTCAGCCCTTCATCGGCATTGTCTTCCCTAACTTCTTCGGGCTTGATTTCGAAGCTTGCTTCCTGGGAGCCGCTGTTCATTTGACGCCTTACACCAGGACAGGATTCATTGGCCTCGGCCTCGGCTGCTAGTTTCGTCCGACGCCACTGGTCAGCTGGTGCGTCGTCTCGAGCTAGTCCTGTCGTCAGGTTCGCACAATCGTGGTGCGGACCTTGCCCGAGTACGGAAAACTCTCTGAGTGCCTAACTTTTCGCGACGCTCGTTCCGACGTACGCCAGACGGTGACGACAACCATTCTCCAATAGCGGATGACGACGGAAGACCCTTGAGTCGGCTAAGGCAGCTTCTGAGCCGGCGTGAGGCGAAGTTGGCTGGCATCTTGCTGCTGTTGGTCGTCGTAGGGCTTGGATGCTGGCTGGGCGTTCGAGCCTTTGAAGCGAAGTCGGGCCTCGAGCAAGCCCGGAACAGCGCTCAACAGGCGAAAGACGCGCTGTTGCAGGGAGATACCGGGGACGCCTCCAAGTGGGCAGATGAAGCGCGTTCCCATGCGCAGGCGGCACGCGATGCGACTCACTCGCTGCCATGGAACATCGCCGCGGTCGTGCCCTGGCTAGGCAGCCCTTTCAAGACCGGTCAACAGATATCCGACGTTGTGCTCGGCTTGGCAGCCGACGTACTGCAGCCTTCGGCGGATGTCAGCGCGGCGCTCTCTCCAGACCGGTTGCTCGAAGGCGGCCGGGTAGACGTGCAACTGCTTCGCGACGAGGAACCCGCGCTCAGCAAGATATCGGCAGATGCCAGCAGGCTTGACGCTGCCGCCAGGTCCATATCCGATCCGACGTATCTTTCGCTTCTCCGCGATGCTCGCTCGCAACTTCAGGAGCAGACGCTCGAAATCACCGCAATGCTTGAGAACACCGCCCTCGCCGCACGTGTTGCACCATCGATGATGGGCGCCGACGGCCCGCGGACCTACTTCATGGCTTTCCAAACCAACGCTGAAGCCCGCGGCGCCGGTGGACTCCTCGGCGGATTTGGAATTCTCCGATTCGACAACGGCACTCCGACCGTGGATACCCTGGCCGCGAACACCGAACTAGTAGGCCTTTCCGCTCCCATTGATCTCGGCCCCGAATTCGCCAAACAGTACGAGTTCACCAATCCATTTACCGACTTCCGCAATAGCAATCAAAGCTCCCACTTCCCATACAGTGCCCAAATTTGGAAGGCCATGTGGGCACAGCAGTCGGGAATGAACGTCGACGGCGTCATCGCCATCGACCCCGTCGCTCTGAGCTACATCCTTGGTGCGGTCGGGCCCGGTAACGATGGCGGACGGTGAGGTGATAACGAAGGACAACGTCGTCGAATTAACCGAGTCGACCGCCTACGCCCGCTTTCCGACGGATCAAATCGCGCGCAAGAAGTACCTACAGGACATCGCCAACGAAGTCGTAAAGAAAATAACAGGGCCAGTGGAATCGCCACGTAAGCTGCTCGACGCCCTCGGTAAGGCTGTCAGCGAACGACGAATCGCAGTGTGGAGTTCGTCGCCGGCCGACCAGAAGCTTCTCGAGGAGACTCCGCTCGCACATGTGGTTCCCGACGATCCTGCACCGTATGCAGAGGTCGTAATCAACAATCTCGGCGGAAACAAGCTCGATTACTATCTCAAGTCAGAAATCGAGTATGCAGCCGATGGCTGTGACGGCGAAAAGAGAATGTCGACGGTCACTATACGGTTGACGAACACGCTGCAAGATGCGCGACCATTACCGGATTACGTGGCGGCTCCAGACGGCCAACCTCCTGGGATTAGAACCATGGTGCCAAACGGCACCATGGTGTCCTCAGTTCGTCTTCTCGCGACGACAGGTGCGACATTGGTGAGCGCACTCGCCGATGGCCAGCGGGTGCTGGTCTTCCCCGGCACGGAACGCGGTCACCCAACCTTCGAAGTCAGGTTGCCATACCGCCCGGGCAATCCGGCGAATTGAGCTTCCACCTTTCCGAACCGACGTCTCCGGGCGCACCGCGTGTTCCGATTCAGCCGTTGCGTGGACACCGTCACTCCCGTAGTATCGGTGCCCGAGTGCTCGGGATGAGCCGCACGACGCCCGAAAAACCGAGCAGACATGCTAAGGTTTCGCCGTGTTTGCCGCTATTCCCATTTAGGAGCTGTGCGGAAACTACGAACGGTATACTTCCGCAGATCGCGACGGCAGCTGACGGCGAGCACGCGGGCAGGGACAATCAGCAATGAAGGGGCGGCATTGAGTCTTCAGGACTTCGTAAAACTGCTGCGTTCTCGGTGGCTCACAGTGTGCGTTACGACACTGGTCGCGGTTCTGGGAGCCGTCGCGGTCACGTTGCTCACGACTCCGCTCTACCAGGCCTCGACGAGGCTCTTCGTGTCGACCACGTCCGGCGCATCCGCGAGCCGAGATATACCAGGGCAATCTCTTCTTCCCAAGAGCGCGTACTCTCGTACGCCAAGCTACTTATGGGCGAGACCCTGGCTCAGCGCACTATCGACAAACTCCGCCTCGACATGAGCGCGGACGCGCTACGAAGAAAGGTCAAGGCGAGCGCGAAACCCGATACGGTCCTGATAGACGTAGCGGTCCTTGACCCGTCACGCGTCCAGGCACGCGACATTGCCAACGCATTGTCCGACGAGTTTGTCGTCATGGTACGCGAATTGGAGACGCCGGCGGACGGTGACAAGCCCGATGCTCGCGTTGTCGTCGAGCAACACGCGTCGCTTCCCGACCACCCGGTAATTCCGAAAACGGCTCGCAACCTTGCCATCGGCCTCGCACTTGGCGTGCTGTTGGGAATCGGTCTTGCGGTTCTCCGCGATCGCTTCGACAACACCGTCAAGGACCGAGAGACTCTTGAAGAGATCACGGGTGCCGGACTCGTCGCCAGCATTCCGCTCGACAAGGCACGCCGGAAGGAACCAGCGATATCTTTCGACAGCGATCGCTCGGCAATCGCCGAAGCATTTCGCAAGCTTCCGGACCAACTTGCAGTTCCTCGAGGTCGATAATCCGCCGCGCGTGCTCGTCGTCACCAGCTCTCTGCCGGGCGAGGGCAAGACCACGACGGCGATAAACATTGCGCTGGCGTTGGCCGAAGCCGAGCACAACGTGGTGCTAGTCGATGGCGATATGCGACGCCCCAAGTTGGCACGAGTACCTCGACTTGGTCGGGTCGGTCGGATTCAGCACAGTGCTAAGTGGCCGAGCATCCCTTGAGAGGTGCTGCAGAAGACACGTTTCCCGGGATTGACCGTCCTCACCTCGGGAGCTGTCCCGCCGAACCCGAGCGAGCTACTCGGGTCGTTGGCGGCCCAGAAGGTCTTGAACGAATTGCGTGCGGGCTTCGACTATGTCATCGTGGATTCGTCCCCGCTGCTGGCGGTCACGGATGCCGCGATTCTGGCGGCCGATGCCGACGGCGTGTTCATGATCGCTCGATTCGGCGAGACCAAACGCGAGCAGCTCGCACACGCGGTTGGAAACCTCAAGAATGTCGGCGCCCGAATACTCGGCGCGGTATTCACGATGACGCCCGCACGGGGAAATGCGTCGTACAACTACAGCTACAGCTACAGCTACTACGGCGATGACAGCGCGCGGCACGCTCTCAAGAATCCTCGGTGGCTGATCTGCCTGTTCGTGTTCGTCACGGTCGTGATCGTGGTGTGCGATCCTGTGGATCACGAGAGTCGACGATCATTCTCACCACAAGCTTCGGTGCCCCTCAACCTGTTCCCGTTCATCCACACGAAATGAGCTGCGAAAGTGACCCGCACGGCGCCAGAGGAGGCTCTCTTTTAATGATTTCCGTTAGTGCTGAACTGGCTTGCACGGAGGGCTATCCCGAGGGTACCGCCCCAAGGATTCCCAACTAAACCTGGGTTCGTAGGCTTCGTCGGTGGCCTATATGCGCACCGTCAAGACCGTCTCGAGGGCGGCGGTCGTGCAATATCGTGTGGTCTTCGCGGCGCGGGTCACGCTCGATCGAGCACCTCGGCTCAGCCCATGATGAGGCCGAGTTGGCCGTGTTGAAGGCCGCAGCCGCGGAGCGGTTGGCCGCCGGTCAGGTCGTGCTTGGGGACCTCGGTGTGTCGGGGCCGCCTGGTTCTTGAGCCCTGTTGTCGATCACTCTTCGTAGATGACCCCATATGTGGGACGGGTTGTGCACTGGCCTACCGGGTGTTTGGGTTCTAAGCAATCACTAAGGGCGACAGCGCGTTTCGCGATCTGGTGCTCGCACTGATCATCGAACCTGAGTTAGGACACCTTCGCCGGGTTTTCTATTGGAATTACTGTGACCTGCGGGTTTGCGTCGCGGGCGGCGGGATTTGGCTTACTAGGCAGGTAGGGTCCGGTGGGTGTTCGTGCGCAAAGTGCGCGCCGCCTCGGGTGCGGTCGCGGTGCAGGTAATGGGGCTCTTCGTGAATGAGAGTGCACGGTGGTCGGCGGATATCCGCGCCGTGGGGTCGTGTCGCTGAGCTGAGGTGGGGCCTCGGTGGGTGACGATTCGGGTTCCTACACTCGACCCCCACCCCACCGAGGTGACCCGTGCCTGAGGCTACTGCCTGCCCGCCGTCTGTTGTTGCCGACACGATCATGCGCACGATCGAGTTGGGGGTGACGATCACCGACGCCGCTGTCGACGAGAAGCCACGACGATCTTCTGCGCTCCGGTGGCCCGGGAGCCGCGGTGCCCGGACTGCGGGCAACGAGGGCCGATACCGCGACACCGTGACCCGGCCGCTGACGGATCTGCCGGTGGCCGGCTATCCGCTGGTGTTGCGGGTCGCGGTGCCGCGTTACCGCTGCGCAACGCCACAGTGTGGGCGCGCGGTGTTCAACCAGGACCTGGGGAAGGTGGCAGCCCCGCGGGCGTCGACGACGCGGCGCTGTGCCCGGTATGTGTTGCGGCGGTTGATGATCGACCGCACCACCATCTCGGCGATCGCCGCCGAACTCGGTGTGTCCTGGCATACCGTCAGCTCCATCGCGATGCGCGCGACCGCAGACCTGATCGCCGCGGCCGGGCCCGATCGACTCGCCGGGGTACGGTGATCGGCGTTGATGAGCACCGCTGGGCGCCACGGCGTCGCGGGACCGAAGGGTTCGTCACGCTGATCATCGACCTGACCCCCGTGCTCGACGGCGCCGGCCGCGCGCGACTGCTCGACATGGTGGCAGGACGATCAGCGGCGGCGCTGGCGACGTGGCTGGCCGCCAGCCACCGACGTTCCGCGAGCAGGTCGAGGTCGTGGCGATGGACGGGTTCGCCGGCTACAAGACCGCCGCCACCGAGGGCTGCCCGACGCGATCACGGTCATGGACCCGTTTTATGTAGACGTGCGGATTATGCCGATGTCGGGTGGGTCGCGGCTGGTCAGGGCGCTAACGACGCCGGTGAGGTCGGCATAATCAGAGGCTGCGGAGGAAGGTCATCAGGTCGTCGTCGGGTGGTTTGTATCGTCCTGGTTGGGTTCCGGTTGGCGTGGTTCGGGTCACGGCGTTTTCCTTCATGGTCATGTCGGCGTGCAGGTAAATCTGTGTGGTTTCGATGCTTTCGTGTCCGAGCCAGAGCGCGATGACGGTGATGTCGATTCCGGCGGTCAGCAACCGCATCGCCGCGGTGTGTCTGAGCACGTGTGGCGTGACGGTTTTGGTGGTCAGGCTCGGGCAGGACATCGCGGCGGTCGTGGTGTGCTGCCTCAGACGGGCCGCGACGGCGTCGCGGCTCATCCGGGTTCCTGTGCGGGTGGGGAACACGAATCCGTCAGCGTGGCTTGGCCGTTCGGTGATGAACGCCTTCAGGGTCTGCACGGTCTGCCGGTCCAGGGGTGTGGTTCGGTTCTTGCGGCCCTTGCCGTGGCAGAGCACGTGCGCTCCGGTGCCCAGATGGATGTCGCGGACTTGGAGTGCGGTGAGCTCGCCGACGCGCAGCCCGGTGGTGACGGCGAGTTGGAACATCGCGTGGTCACGCCGTCCGGCTCGGGTTGTCTGGTCTGGCGCTGCCAGCAGCGCGGTGACCTCCGCGTCGATGAGATAGCAGAGCTCGTTGCGGGGCTTGCGTTTTGGTGGGATGGCCAAGACCCGCCCGATGGTGGCCAGGTGTTCTGGGTGGTAGCGCGATGCGTAGGCAAGGAACGAATGCACCGCGGCCAGTCGGGCGTTTCGGGTGGCGATGCTGTTGGCGCGCTGGGTTTCCAGACTGGTGAGAAATCCGTTGATCAGGTCCGCGTCGAGTTGGGACAGGTCCAGCTGTGTCGGCGCGGTCGCGGTCGTTTGTGCAGCGTAGCCCAGCAGCAGGCGCCAGGTGTCGCGGTAGGCGGCGACGGTGTGTGGACTGGCCCCGTACTGGCTGGTCAGCCGGGTGGTGAAGAAGGCCTGAAGGGTGGGCGCCAGCGCTGTCATGAGCCGTCCCCGAACTGGTCGCCGTTGCGGCCGGCGACACGTTCGGTGGCGGCGGCGAGCAGTTCGGCGGTGCCGGTCAGATACCAGTAGGTGTCGCTTGGTTCGCAGTGCCCAAGCCAGGTGGACAGCAGCGGCAGGACCGCGGCGGGGTCGGCGCCGCGGGTGTAGGCGTCGAGCATGGTGCAGGCCGCGAAGGTGTGTCGCAGGTCGTGCAGGCGCGGCCGACATGCACCCGAGCGCGTCCGTAATCCGGTCTCGACACCGAGCTGCCGGAAGGTCTGCTGGACCACGCCGCCGCGCAGCCTGTTACCCCGGGTGGAGATCAGCAGGGCCGGGCAGTCCGCGGCGGGCAGCAACTCCTCGCGCAGATCCAGATACTGCACCAACGCATCTGCTGCGGTCTGGTGGAGCGGGAGTTTGCGTGTCTTGCCGTATTTTCCGCTCACGGTCAAGGTTCTCGCCTGTTGGTCCAGGGAGGCGATGTCGAGTCCGACCACTTCCCCGGTGCGGATTCCGGTGGCCGCCATCAACCCGATCAGCGTGCGATAGGTCGCGGCCCGCATCGCCGGATGCAGCCGCCCTGCTGCGTCGAGCAACGCGCCGATCTCAGCGTTGGAGTAAATGTAGGGCGCGGTCCGTGTCGGTCGGGCGGGCAGCAGCCTCGTTGGCGGCACCTCGATCGTGGAGTCGACCGTTTGTGCCCACCGAGCGAAACACCGGATTGCGGATAGTCGCAGCGCCTGCCAGCGTCGCGACGCCCCGACCGGCGCCGTCGCAAACGCGAGGGCGTGCGCTACGGTCACCGTCTGCGAGCCCTCCGCGGCCTGCACGTGGTTCACGAACCGGGTCAGGATGTATTCGGCCTCATCGAGTTTGAATCCCAGGCTGCGGCGCACCCGCAGGTAGTCCACGACCATCTGCTCGAGCCCGCTCACGCGATGCCTCCGCCGGTGGGCCATGGCCGCGCCAGCACCGCCAGCCGGTTCAGGTCGGTCTTGGCGTAAATCATTGTCGTGGCGGTGCCGGCATGCCGAAGCAGCTGGGCGACCTCCTCCAGGCTCGCCCCGGCATTTAACGCCCGGGTCGCCGCGGTGTGGCGCAGTCGGTGCGCGTGCACCGTGCCCATCCCCACCCGGCGCGCGGCGCGGGCCACGATACAGCTCAAGCTGCTCGGGGCCATCACGGTGAACGGTGCGCATGCCCGCACAAACACCGCCCGCGAGGAGGTGTCGGGCCGACCGTGGCGAAGATAGTCCACCAGTGCCTGCCCGACATCCACCGGCAGCGGCAGCCGGTCGGTGCGGCCGCCCTTGCCGTGGATGATCAAAGTTCCTGTTTCCCAGTCGATGTCGTCGAGACTCAGGCCCGTCGTCTCGGCGCACCGCAGCCCCAGACGATGCAGACAGACGATCACCGCGTAGTCGCGGCGTCCGGTCGGTGTGCCACGATCGCAGGCGTCCAGCAGCGAATCCACCTGTTCCACGGTCAGGCCCTCAGGCAGTCCCGTCAGCCTCCGGTGCGCCACTGCAGGGATCGCTGCGGTCAGCGACGCCTTCACGATTCCTTCGACGTAGCAGAAACCCAGAAACGATCGCAGCGCGCACGCGGTCATCTGGGCCGACTTACATGACAATCTCGGAAGATTCGCGACCAAGAACCGCTGCACGTCCACGGCCCCGAGATCGCGGAGGTCTGATTCCTCCACGTCGACGACCTGCTCGACGAAGGGCCGGACCCAATGTTGGTATGCCCGCACCACCGGGGCGGTCAGGCCACGCTCCACGCTCAGATACTCACCGAACCGGGCCAGCAGCCGCTCACCGCCCGAACAGGGCTCGGGCGCAACAGGTTCAGGTGCCGCCCCGACCCGCCGCAAGTACGCCAGCAACGGCTCCAACGCCTGCATCGAATAGAGGTTGCTGTAGTCGCGCCGCCGCGTGGCAAGGAACCGCTCGATCACCGGTCCGGTCAGATCTTCTGTTCCCAGGCCTTCGGCCTGCAGCCAGCGCGACAAATGAGCAACCAGCTGAAGTTGCACCGTCGCCGACGATGTCGCGTAACCCAGCCGAGCGAATTCACCTCTCAACTCGCCGGACAACGGCGCCAGCGGGCCGGCAAACCGAACCCCATCGGGATTGTGAATGCTATGTACGTACACGCTCTGGTTCCTCTCTGGTAGTGGAGGAACCAGCGTGACCGCACCCGGATTATGCCGACCTCACCGGCGTCGTTAGCGCCCTGACCAGCCGCGACCCACCCGACATCGGCATAATCCGCACGTCTACATAAAACGGGTCCATGACGGTTACCGCGTCGGGGACCACGGCTGCGGCGGCGGTCTTGTAGCCGCGCGAACCCGTCCATCGCCACTACCTGCACCCCTGCCGCGAAGTCGGTGGGTTGGGCGGCCAGCCAGTCGGCCAGTGCGGCCGCTGAACGGCCGGGTACCAGGTCAAGCAACCGCGCCGGACCGCTCTGATCGTGGACCGGGGTGAGATCGATGATGAGCGTGACGAACCCCTCAGGACCGACACGTCGAGGTGCCCAACGGTGCTCATCGACGCCGATCACTCGTACCCCGGCCAGCCGATCCGGGCCGGCTGCGGTAACCAACGCGGCGGTGGCCTGCATCGCGATCGTATTCACGGTGTGCCACGACACCCCCAGTTCAGCGGCGATGGCCGAGATGGTGGTGCGGTCGATCATCAACCGCCGCAACACATACCGCGTACACCGACGCGTCGTTGCCGATCGCGGCGAGGCGAGCTTGCCGAGATCGGGATTGAAGACAACCCGCCCGCACTCAGGTGTGAGGCAACGGTAGCGCGGGACGGCGACCCGTAGGACCAGGGGATAGCCGGCGACCGGTAGGTCGGTCAGCGGCCGGGTGATGGTGTCGCGGTAGCGGCCGTCGCGCCCGCAGTCCGGGCAGCGCGGATCACGGGTGACCGGGGCGCAGAAGATGGTCGTCACCTTCTCGTCAACTGCGGCGTCGCTGATCGTCACGCCCAACTCGATGGTGCGCATGATCGTGTCGGCAACAACAGACGGGGGGCAGGCAGTAGCCTCAGGCACGGGTCACCTCGGTGGGTGTGGGTGGTCGAGTGTAGGAACCCGAATCGTCACCCACCGAGGCCCCACCTCACCGAAACGACACGACCCCCGAGCGCGGATATCCGCCAGCCCCCGATGCACTCTCAATCACGAAGAGCCGGTAAAGGATTGGTTGAGCTCTCCCCGGTCGTGGCGGAACTCAAAAATCTGCGCATTAAGCCGGTCGCGTTGACTCGCACCCCCGGCACCCGAGGGCACCAAAACGTCGAATCCGTCAAGGTCGGTCGCCGGCACGAACAACTCGAGTGACCCACCCTCGGGTATCAGGGGCGGTTCGTGTGGGGCCGCGTCCATCTCTTCGAGGGCGTCCAAGATACGCCGCGACATGAGTTCACCACGCAACGGCGAGGTGGAGCCGGAGAACCAGATCACCTGTCGGGTCACCGCGATGAACGTCTGCAGGACCAATCCGGGCCACGAGGGCGCTCGCAGCAGCTTCCGAATGTCACCGTCGTCGATCAAACCTGCCTTTACGTCGACAATAAACTGCGTCAGTCCCTGATGTCGGCGGGTACGCGCGGTTCGATCCGTGGTTCGTTGTTCTTCTCGTGCCGGAAAATGCTCGAGGCGTCGTAAACCCGCTTCTTGAGGCGATTGATCGAGCCCAACGGCCTGTGATCTTCAATCGCGCGCCACGAATTGAAGGACAATACGTCGTCACCCCATTCTCGGCGCCCGGCGCTGTGCGGGTCTTGGCGCCCGTATGTGATTTTCGCCACTGGCTGGTACGGCGACTCATCTGTCGACCACTCTTTGGTGGCGTCTTCGATCGGCATTGTCCTCGAATTGGTCCACAGTTGTGCGGACACGAGGTACTCGGCGGTGTTGTTTTTGAATAAGTCGACCACCGCCTTGGTGTGCGCATCGTGGCCCCGACCCACCGTTTTGCCTACCAACGCTTTGACCGAATCCGACAGCGGTGCGACGCTGAGCTTCGCCACGTACTTGCCGTACTGCAATGGGGCCGCGGTGTAGAACGTCTCGCCGAGGGTGAGCGTGTTGGGTTTGGCGAAGAGCGAATACTTGAACGGAAGTTCGCGGCCGATGAGCGACAACACCCGCTGCGCCCCGCGAAGGCCAAGGCTGAACAAACGCATTCCGATGTCAGGCAGGTGCGACAGCATCTTGGCCGACCGCATACCGTCCTTGTAGTAAGCCAAGGCGTCCTTGAACGGAAACCGCGGCTCGGTGACGAAGACGAAGTCCTGGGTCGTCTCGCCGTCCTCGATCAGCCGCTTGCCCTCCACTTCGAGCACTTTGATGCCTAAGCCGCGCACGCCGCGAACCTGGTCACTGCGAAGTGCACCGGAGGTGGTAGAAAGCCGCGCGATGATGGTGTACGGCTTCGTCGACGCGAAAATGCCCTGACGAAGATGGTCGGGCAGGTTGGGTAGGACAGTCATCTCTCCGCGAAGAATGCCGTGGCTCTTGGCATGTGCATCGCGGATGCCGTGTTTGTATTTTTTGAACGCCCGCTCATTGTTCTCGCGGAGCGAGGCGATGATCTCGTCGATCAGGTGCTCTTCGTCCGGCGAGGGCTCTTCGATGTCGGGCGTGTAGGGGATGTAGTTGAGGTTATCGATCCGCGATTGTGCGTCGGTCATCCGCTCAGTGTCGCGAACGAAAGCAGTCTTGGCATGCGTATCCCACTACCTAATTTTTCGGACGTCACACCGGATGTTCACGGTGGCTGAATTCGCTTGCGTCGCGGTGTTCGCGGCGGTGCTTGGCGTCGCGCATCGCCAGCTCAGGAATCGGTGGGTAAGCCGAGCCAACCCCTCGACTTCGAGTTGCTGCCGGTGGTGTTCTCCATCGAGTTGAGCTGCGACTGCCCCGGGCAAGGGTGTCCTCACGGCGACGCGTCGGGGATGGCATCATCAGGCTCGACGAGCCGTCGCGGATTCTGGCTAGGCCGTTCCCTACGCGGATGGGGTGCAATGGATGCAGAGCAGGTCACACGCATCGCCCTGACCGTGTTCACGCCGATCCTGACGGCCGGGATCGGCATCGTCGCCCTCGTGATCGGCGATTGGCGCGAACGCAGCTCTCAAGCCGGACGACGCAAGCTGGCGTTCGAAGATGCGAGTAGACAGGTTGCGTTCGCGACCGAATGGTGGAACGCCAGCAAGTTGGTTGCGGGTTCTCCCGATGAGGAAGAGCGCGCGTCCGCGCAAGCGCAGGCCTGGCTGCAGGAGGCCACCACGCTCGTCGACGAGGCCCGAGCCGCCACCTGCTGAGGACAAGCAGGCCATCACGCTTCGTCGACTGCTTATCGCCTTCCCGATGCAACGCCGCGCCGCGAGGACCCTTCTGTCGGTGTTTGGGCTCAGGAGATGCTTGACGGTCTGTTCTCGTGAGTCGCTTGACGTTTCGGCGTTGATCATGATTTTGTTCCGTCCCGGCGATGGCGGTGTCGGAGTGGGCGGTTGTGGATCAAGAGGCGTTGGTGGAGTACCGGTATCGGGCGGTATGCGAGGTGTTGGGCGGCTCACCGATCGGCGAGGTAGCGGTGCGCTACGGCACGACGCGGCAGTCGCTAGACACGTGGCGTACGCGCTTCAAGCAGGAGGGCATGGCCGGCCTGATTGATCGGTCGCGCCGCCCGCATACCAGCTCGACCAATCTCGACGCCGACGTGGAGGCCCTGATCTGTCGGATGCGCCGCGAGCATCCGCGGTGGGGCGCGCGCCGGATCAGCCATGAGCTGACGAGCCACGGCTTGGACCGGGTGCCGTCACGGGCGACGGTGCATCGGGTGTTGACCCGCAACGGCCTGGTCGATCCGCAAGCCCAGCAGCACAAACGCAAGTACAAACGCTGGCAGCGCCAAGCGCCGATGCATCTGTGGCAACTCGACATCGTCGGCGGGATCCCATTAGCCGATGGGCGCGAATGCAAGCTGTTGACTGACATCGACGACCATTCCCGGTTCGTGGTGGCTGCCACCGTGCTGGCCACTCCCTCGGCGCGGGAGGTCGCAGAGGCGTTCACCGCGGCGATGCGCCGCTACGGCGTCCCGTCGGAAGTGTTGAGCGACAATGGCGGTCAATTCACTGGCCGGTTCATCAAGCCGCTGCCGGTCGTGGTGTTGTTCGAGAGGATCTGCCGCGACAACGGCATCAAACAGCGATTGACCAAGCCCCGCTCACCGACCACGACCGGCAAGATCGAACGCTTCCACAAGACGTTGCGCACGGAGTTCCTCGACCATGTGGCGCCGTTCGAGTCGATCGCTGCCGCGCAGGAAGCCGTCGATGGGTGGGTGCACGCCTATAACCATCAGCGCCCGCACCAGGCCCTGGATATGGCAGTGCCCGCGAGCCTGTTTCGGCCCAACGGCCCGACCCGCCTCGATACCACCGATCGGGCGAGCCAGCAGCCGCGCGCGACATCGCCGTCATTGGTTATCGACGTCATCGAGCCACCGCGTCAACCACCGACAGCCAGTACGGCGGTCGAGTTCGAGGTGCGTGTCCCGCCCAGCGGCGACGTCAAGATCCGCTCCGGGCGCCAGTCGGTGTCGGTACACAAGAGCCTGGCCGGCCGCACGGTGACCGTGTGGGCCGACCTACGCAGCATCCACCTCAGCCTCGACGGTGAGGTCGTGCGCACGGTGCGATCTCGGTTGGTGCCCGAGGACTTGACTCATCTGGCGAT
Source organism: uncultured Actinomycetota bacterium (assembly GCA_963800125.1). Lineage (GTDB taxonomy): Bacteria > Actinomycetota > Actinomycetes > Mycobacteriales > Mycobacteriaceae > Mycobacterium. Next base: position 170,049 of record CAWDAC010000039.1, read on the forward strand.
GCGTGGCGCCCGACCAGCAGGGCCCGAACCCGACCGGCCCGCGCTACGCCGCGCCAACGGCGTGGCCGTGGTCCGGCCCGGCGACGTGGTGGAGATCGATAGGACCGTCACCAAGGACGGCGTGGTCTCCATCGCCGGGTCGGGCCATCTGATCGGGTTCGCCTGGGCAGGGCGGCGCGTCTCCCTGCGACTCGACGGGCACCTGATGCACGCCGTCATCGACAACGCACTGATCGGCACCTGGCCCTGCCCCCTTGGCACCGACCAGCTCGGTCGCCTGATCGGCGCGCGACCCCCATCCACACCGCTGCCACCACCCCCGCTACCAGCGGGATCGCTGCGCGCACAACGAAAAGTCCACGCCAGCGGCCGCATCATGGTCGCCGGCCAAAACATCAAACTCGGCCCCCGTCACCGCGGCAAGATCGTCACCGTCGTCATCGAAGACACCCACCTACGCGTCCTGCACGGCGAAGAAGAGATCGCCGTACGGCCACGACGAAACCTCAAACCCATCACCCGATTCCACGTCACCGGCGCCGGAGCCAACACCCCGAGCCGTCAAGCATCTCCCGACGACAACACGTCAAAAATGTCCTGAGCCCATACACGGACACTTGGTGACTATGCACATGCCTTACTGGTTGGAGCAGCATGTTCGTCGCCTCAGGCCTTGCCTTCGAATTGCCCGGTGGGGCAGTGGAGAGGGTTGGCGCGGACTGGTTTGGTGCAGACCGGGGCTTGCCGGCGGGCGTTTCGAGATGCGCAGGTTTGCTGTTGGTGGGCTGGCGGGCTGCGACGTTGTCACGCAGTTGTCACAAGCGGCGCGAAACACCCTGGGATGCAGGGGGATACGCTGAGACGATTTCTGCAGGTCGGCGGGAGGGGAGGGACGCGCTGGGACGGGTGAACATGGCTTCTCGCTGACTGGGGGTCAAGTGGTCGCAGGTTCAAATCCT
>CAWDAC010000040.1:0-62357 GCA_963800125.1 uncultured Actinomycetota bacterium
GTGGTGATTGTCGCGGCCAGCACCGTGGTGAAGGGCGTGCTGAACTACGACCTCGGCCGCAACGCGACGGTGGTGATCGAGCTCGCGGTCGGGCTGGGTGTCGGTATGGCCGCCCAGACGGCGCGTCGCGCCCACGCCGAGCTGGAGCGGGCGGCGCGGCTGACAGCGAGGACGGAGGAGCGCGAACGGTTGTCCCGACAGGTACACGACGGCGCCATTCAGGTACTCGCACTGGTTTCCCGGCGTGGTCGCGAGATCGGGGGTGAGACAGCGGAACTGGCTGAACTGGCCGGCGAGCAGGAGCGCGCGTTGCGCCGCCTGGTCAGCTCCGCGGATGCCGAGCCACGGGTGGGGGCACTGTCCGATATCGGTGCCCTTCTGCGGCGACGGGCATCGGACCGGGTGTCGGTCAGTGTGCCTGCCGACCCGGTGTTACTCGACGCGAACGTCGCCGAAGAGTTGTTCGCCGCGGCAGGCAATGCGCTCGACAACGCGGCCGCCCATGCCGGACCCGACGCTCGGGCCTACGTTCTGTTGGAGGATCTGGGCGATTCGGTGACGGTGAGCATTCGCGACGACGGTGTCGGCATCCCCGATGGCCGACTCGAGGAAGCCGTCAGCGAAGGCCGCGTGGGGATTGCCAAATCGATTGTGGGGCGGATGAATTGGCTGGGTGGCAGTGTGAAGCTGAATACCGGGCCGGGATGCGGGACGGAATGGGAACTGACGATACCCCGACGGTGATGGTGGTCGACGACCATCCGATCTGGCGTGACGCGGTGGCCCGCGACCTCGCCGAGGACGGCTTCACCGTGGTGGCCACCGCCGACGGCGTGGCGTCGGCCCGCAGGCGGGCCGCGGTCGTGCAGCCGAACGTCGTGGTGATGGACATGCGGCTGCCCGACGGCGACGGCGCCCAGGCCACCGCCGAGGTGCTCACCGTGTCGCCGTCCTCGAAGATCCTGGTGCTCTCCGCCTCCGACGAGCGCGACGACGTGCTGGAGGCCGTCAAGGCGGGCGCCACCGGATATCTGGTCAAGAGCGCGTCCAAGTCCGAACTCGGTGACGCCGTGCGTGCCACCGCGGAGGGCCGCGCGGTGTTCACGCCTGGCCTGGCCGGACTGGTGCTGGGGGAGTACCGACGGATCGCACAGGGTCCCGACTCGAGTTCGGCGCCAAGCCTCACCGAGCGCGAGACCGAGATCCTGCGCCACGTCGCCAAGGGCCTGACCGCCAAACAGATCGCCGCTCGGTTGTCGCTGAGCCACCGCACCGTGGAGAACCACGTGCAGGCCACGTTCCGCAAGCTGCAGGTCGCCAACCGCGTCGAATTGGCGCGCTACGCCATCGAACACGGCCTCGACGAATAGGCATTCATAGCGGAATTGGGTAGTCCTACTCATCCGCCGGGCGCCCGAACGTTGCGACCATACCGGCATGACCGCACCGCAGCACGCCGTCGTCACCCGGCTCTCCGCCGAGTTCGCCGCAATGTCCCAACAGCTCGCCCGGGTCTCGGCCGACCTAACCGAACTGGACCGGCTGCTGGCCGACCGCCCATCCGTCCCCCAACCCGCACCGCAACCGGTGCCAACACCGCAGCCGTACGCGCCGCCGCCCGCGGCGTACTGGCCGCCACCGCACCAAGTCCAGCCTGTTCCTTTTGCCCCGCCACCGCCCCCGCGACGGGCGCCGCAGGCGCCGCGGCCACCGCGCGACGCGAGCTGGATCGGCAAGGTCCTCGCCGTCGCAGGCGTCGCGGTCACGCTCATCGGCGTCGTACTCCTGCTGGTGCTCGCCGCACAGGCCGGCATCCTGCGGCCGGAAATCCGCGTCGGCGCAGGCGCGTTGCTGGCCGGTGCACTCGTTGGCGTCGCGGCTCGGCTGCTATGCCCGCCCAGGCGGGCGGGTCGGCGCGATCGCCTTGGCCGCGACCGGTGTCGCCGCGGCGTACATAGACGTCATCGCGGTCACGACGATCTACCACTGGGTGTCCGCCCCCGTCGGCCTGGCGATCGCGGCGGTGATCGGTGGCGGCGGCCTGACCTTGGCTCGGCGCTGGGACTCGCAGCACCTCGGCCTGCTGGTGCTAGTGCCGCTGATCGTGCTCGCGCCGATCGTCACCGACGGCATCACGCTGCTCCTGATCGCATTCATGCTCGCCATCTCGGCCGCATCGCTGCTCGTCCAGCTCGGCAAGGACTGGATCTGGCTGCACACCGCCAGGATCACCGCCTCGACCTTTCCGCTGTTGATCGCGCTGGCCGTCGCCCACTTCGGCGACGGCAACGAGGCCTGGCTGGCCGGTGCCTGCGGCATCGCGGCCGTGCTGGCCATCGTCGGCGCGCTGATCCTGCTGCGCTCGACGGGCAACCGGGTGGCGATGGCGCTGCTGACCACGGCGGGCGTCCTCCCGGTGCTGTGCGCATCGGCGGCCCTCGAACCGATGGTGGCCGCATTGATGGCCGCCGGCCTGGCCGCTGCGATGCTCGCGATCGTGCTCGTCGGCGACCGGCTGCCCGGCGTCTCCAAGGTCGTTCGACAGATCTGGTCGGCGACTGCAGCGGTGTCCGCGCTGATCGCCGTGACAGTCGCATTCGACGGCGAGGTCGCCGGTCCGGTCCTGCTGGCCATGGCTGTCGTCGTCGCCATCGCGGGCCGTCGCGACGACGTCGCGCGGTGGGCGGCTGTGGGTTTTGGCGTCATCGGCGGCGGGTTGTACGTCGCCTATGCGCCGCCTGGCTCGCTGGTCCGGGCGACCGAGCTGGTGACGCCGGAAGCGGTGTCCGTCCTGGTGGCCAGCGTCCTGCTGATCGCGTTCGCGGTCGCGATCGTCTGGTCATGGGTCGGCCGTGGAGTCGTCGACAGCGACGCGGTCCGGATCATGTGGGCCGGCGCGGCCGTGGTGATCGTCTATGCGGTGACCACCTTCACCGTCACCGCCGGGGTGCTGGTGGGCGGCGAGGGCGGCGGTTTCTTCGCCGGTCACATGGCCGCGACCATGTGTTGGATCGCCATGGCGGCGGCCCTGTTCGTGTACGCCGCGCGACTGCCTCGCGACGACCGGTCGCTGCCGATAGCCGGTGGCCTGGCGCTGGTCGCTGCGGCGATGGCCAAGCTGTTCCTATTCGACCTCGGCACGCTCGACGGCATGTTCCGCGTCGCAGTGTTCATCGTCGTCGGCCTGGTCCTGCTCGGGATGGGGGCGGGATATGCCCGGCTGCTGGCCCAGCAGGACCAGCAGCAGGTGTGACGCCACTCACAGCCTAATCTGGAGTGATTCCAATTTAGAAGACGTTGAACAGGCCATGAGCACAACAATTACCTCTCAAACACGTCGTACCGAAGCGGAAATCCAGGGCTTTCAGGCGTCCACCCAGCTGAGTGACAGCCTGCAGCGCGTCCTGGTCGACCTCGTCGAGCTGCACCTGCAGGGCAAGCAGGCGCATTGGAACGTCGTCGGGACCAACTTCCGCGACCTCCATCTCCAGCTGGACGAACTCGTGGACTTCGCGCGTGAGGGCAGCGACACCATCGCCGAGCGGATGCGCGCGCTCGACGCGATCCCGGACGGTCGCTCCGACACCGTGGCGGCTAGCACCTCGCTGCCGGAGTTCCCGGCCTACGAGCACAGCACTGCTGAGGTCGTCGACCTGATCACGGCGCGGGTCTACGCGACCGTCGACACCATGCGCACGGTGCATGACGCGGTCGACGCCGAGGATCCCAGCACCGCCGACATCCTGCACCAGCTCATCGACGGGCTGGAGAAGCTGGCGTGGCTGATCAAGTCGGAGAACCGCAAGGTCTAACTAACTGGCGGCGCCCTGCGCGACAGCGTCGGCATCCTGCGGCGTGTGGCCGTTGCGCCGGCCGACCAGATACCAGGTGTGCATCAAACCCTTGCCCTTGACGTCGATGTCGCCGCGCTCCTCCAGCACGTAGTCGTCCTTCAGCCGCTCATAGACCGACTGCGGCACCTGAATCCGGCCCTCGACATCGGTGGACTCCATCCTGGACGCGACGTTGACCGCGTCGCCCCAGACGTCATAGAAGAACTTGCGCGAACCGACCACGCCGGCCACCACCGGTCCGGCCGCCAGCCCGATGCGCAGCGGCACCGCCCGGCCCTGGGGATCCTTGAGGTCCGCGACCGCGTCGGACATGTCCAGCGCGAGGCCGGCGAGCGCCTCGACATGATCCTGCCGGGGTTGTGGCACGCCGCTGACCACCATGTACGAGTCGCCGCTGGTCTTGATCTTCTCCAGCCCGTGCCGGTCGACGAGGGCGTCGAGATCGGTGTAGAGCGTGTCCAGGAACCGCACCAGCTCGGTCGGCGTGGTGTCGCTGGCCCGCTTGGTGTATCCGGCGATGTCGGCGAACAGGATCGACGCGTCGTCGTACTTGTCGGCGATGATGTTGCGCGTCGGATCCTTGAGCCGCCGCGCGATGGACGCGGGCAGGATGTTGGCCAGCAGCGATTCGGATCGCTGGTACTCGGCCTCCATCGCCTTTTCTGCGCGGTCGATTTCGCGCATCGCATACCAGATCGTCGCCACCACGATGACCGCCGAGACGATCGCCGAGCTGACGAAACCGACGGTGAGCGTCCAGGGCGGGCCGAGACCCCTGTCGTTGGGAACGAGGAGCTCGAGGGCAATCGTCTCGGCGACGCCGAGAGCCGCGATTGTCGACGCCAGAACGATGCGCTCTATCCCGAGCACCAGAACAACAAGGGATGCCGACACCAAGAAGTAGAACTGCAGGCCAGACCCCGTCCCGATGGTGTAGCAGATGAACCCCACGGACAGATACGCGAAGACGAAGAACGTCAACGGCGCGATCAGCTCACCGAACCGGTACAGCAGCGGGATCGCCAGGAAGATCGCCGCGAACACGAGGTTGAGCATGCCGAGCCACCACACCCGGCCGCCGAGCGTTAGTTGGAAGATCCCGAACGACACGGAGATAAAGGCGCCGATCACCGCCGCGATCTTGAGGATCCGCAGGCGGCTGCCGACGCTTGCGGCGTAGTGCTGAGTCCGTGCGGGCACCGGGTTTTTCAGTGCCAGCTCGGGCATACAGACCGATCGCGCCCTGCGCGCCATGTCAAAAGCCTACTTCGCTGGGTCCGCCGACAGTCTGGCCAGATCGCGAGCCCGCAGGGCCAGCCACAACTCGTGGCGGTCCTGCGCCGAGTCCATCCGCCGTCCGGTGAGCCGCTCCACGGTCTCGATTCGGTTCCGCATGGTGTGCCGGTGCACCCGCAGCGCGTTGGCGGCGGCCGCCCAGTGCCCGTTGTGCTCGAGGAACGCGGTAAGGCCGCGAAGCAACTCGGTCGCCCGGTCGGTGGCGTCCAGCGGACCGAGCACCGCATCGGTGTAGGCCTGAAGCGATTCGGCGCCAACGGCATTCAGCAGCATTCGGCTGCTGGCGATCTCCTCGGCGTGCAGATGCCGACCCTGCACCCGGCTGGCAGGCAGTGCGGAGCGGGCCTGCCGCAGCGACACCGCAACGGCGCCGGGTCGCACCGCGATGCCAATGCCTGCCGGCCGATCGGCGGCCAGCGTGGCCAGCACCGCGGGGAGGTCGGTGTCCAGCGGGACGGCGAGCTCCACCACGTTGCCGACCACGCGGACCAATGCGTCCGGCAACGTGGTCAACAGGTCGGCGGCCAGGTCGTCGGCGTCGTCCGGCGCCCCGACGGCAGCGGCTCGCAGGTCGGTATCGGGCAACCCGAGGGAGGCCAGCCAGCGGGCCGCGGCCACATCGTCCACGGTGCCCCGGGCCAGCCGGTCCAGCACCTGCGCCCGCCCGCGTCGCTGCGCCGCGTTGAGCCCGTGCCTGCGTTCCAGCTCCAGTGACAGGAGCGAGACCAGATCGCCGGTGACCTGGTCGGCGGCGGGCAATTCCGCCGGACCGTCGATCAGCAGCCACGCCCGCAGTCGTTTTGCGCCAAGGGCATGCAATTCACGGCGGCGGCCATCGCTGATGTCCGCGGCGGCAGCGGTCAGTCCGTGGTCGCGCACCGAGTCCAGCAGCCCGGACATCCTGGCGACCAGGCGGTCACCGCCGGCGTCGGTTTGCGCCAGTACCCGGCCGAGCTGGTCGACGACGACTCCTGCGCGGCCGGTCGCCTCCCGATGCGCGGCCAGGATGCCCAGTAGGCCGCCCGGGCTGACCGCGGCAGCCGTGAGTGCGCGCTGGGTTCGCAATGTCCGCTCCAGCTCGTGGCGCTCGGCCCGGGCGCGGAACGCGAACACCGCCTTGGTGACCGCAATGAACGGCACTGGGTCCGGCACGGTGAGCAGCGGCATTCCGAGCTCGTCGGCCGCGGTGATCAGCCGGTCCGGTGCCCGCTGGTGCGGCAGGTCGGCGCCGAGGCCCAACCCGACGGCCCGCACCCCGACGCCGTCGAGCTCGCCCAGGTAGGACCGGCAGCCGTCGGTGCTGTCCGGCAGCAGCAGGCCGATGGTGAGCAGCAGCTCGCCGCCTTGCAGCCACGGGCCGGGATGGGCCAGTTCAGAGACCGCGGCGGCCTCGATCTCGCGGTCGGCCGCCGCGCGGCCCGCGACCAGCTGCAACCCGAGCGACGCGTCGCCGAGCAGCTCCGCCACCGTAGGCATGGACATATCGTCGAACCTTGGCGCATAGATTTCTACAAATTGTCGATATCGGTGTGACCGGCATCTCAGGAAGCCTGTTGGTCATGACGTCGTCACACCAGCCAATCGGTCCGGTCGATGCCACCAAGGTGCCGCGCTTCGCGGGTCCGGCCACCTTCGCGCGCCTGCCTCGCACCGACCAGGTGCCACATACCGATGTCGCCGTGGTCGGCATCCCGTTCGACTCCGGCGTCTCCTACCGGCCCGGGGCCCGATTCGGCCCGGGGCACATCCGCGCGGCATCCAAGCTGTTGCGGCCATACCACCCGCGGCTCGACGTCGAGCCGTTCGCCGTGCAGCAGGTCGCCGACGCCGGCGACATCGCGGTGAACCCGTTCGACATCGCCGAGGCCATCTCCACCATCGAGGGCGCCTCCGACGAACTACGCGATGGCGGCACCAAGCTGATCACCCTCGGCGGTGACCACACCATCGCGTTGCCGCTGCTGCGCTCACTGCACCGCGACCACGGCCCGATCGCCGTGCTGCACTTCGACGCCCACCTCGACACGTGGGATACCTACTTCGGCGCTCCGTTCACCCACGGCACGCCGTTCCGCCGGGCCAGCGAGGAGGGCCTGCTCGACCCCGAGCACTGTCTGCACGTCGGTATTAGGGGACCCCTGTACGCGTCGACGGACCTCACCGACGACAGCGTGCTCGGCTTCCAGGTGATCGGCTCCGACGATTTCCAGATCGACGGGCTGGCCGCGGTGATCGAGCGGATGCATGCCCGGCTCGGCGACGCCCCTGTGTATGTATCGATCGACATCGATGTCCTCGACCCGGCGCACGCCCCCGGCACCGGTACCCCGGAGGCCGGCGGCATGACGAGCCGCGAATTGCTGCACTGCCTGCGAAACCTGGTCGGCGTGAATGTAGTTGGCGCGGACATCGTCGAGGTCGCCCCGGCCTATGACCACGCCGAGATCACCGGGATCGCGGCGGCACACGTGGCGTACGAGCTGATGTCCGTGCTGGCGGCCAAGCCATGAGTGAGCACCGCAACGGCGGCGCCGCCGTCGTCGAAACCCTTGCCGCGCATGGCGTCAACGCCATCTTCGGCATCCCCGGCACGCACAACCTGGAGCTCTACCGGCACTTCGGCAACGCCGGTATCCGGGCGATCACGCCCCGCCACGAACAAGGCGCCGGCTATGCGGCCGAGGCCTATGCGCGGGTCAGCGGACGGCCCGGAGTCGTGGTCACCACCAGCGGACCCGCCCTGACCAACGCGATGACGGCAGCCGCGACCGCCTATGGCGAATCGCAGCCGATGCTCCTGCTCTCGTCCGGCTTGCCCACCGGCACCGAAGGCCGCGACCTCGGCCAGCTGCACGAGGCCAAAAACCCCAGCGGCGCAATGGACCAGCTGGTGCGCTGGAGCCGCCGGGTGCGCAGTGCCGACGAGGCGGCCGCGGCGGTGACCGAGGCGTTCGGCACCTTCACCGGACGCCGTCCCCGACCGGTGCACATCGAGATTCCGATCGACGTGCTGGAGCAGACCTGGTCCGGCGAGCCGCGGGTCTGCACGCCGGTGGCAGCGCCGCACGCCGACCCGGGCCACGTCCGCCGGGCCGCGGCGCTGCTCGCCGCCGCCACCCAGCCGATGATCATCGCCGGTGGCGGGGCGGTCGACGCGCAGGCCGAGGTGACCGCGCTGGCCGAGGCGCTCGGCGCACCGGTCGCCACCACGGTGAACGGCAAGGGCGTGGTCGACGAGTCGCACCCGCTCTCGGTCGGCGCATCGATCCGGCTGCGCGCCCTGCAGCGGGCCGCCGCAGAGAGCGACGCACTGCTGGTAGTGGGCACCGAGCTCGGCGACTCCGACCTGTGGGAAGGCCAGATCCGTGGCCGCACCGTGATCCGCTGCGATATCGACCCGGCCCAGCTGGACAAGAACTGTCCGGCCGATCTCGCGCTGCAGGGCGACGCCGCGACCACCGTCGCCGCGCTGCTGGCCTCGCTGCCCGCGGACCGGGTGACGACCGCGACCGGGTCGGCGCGCGCCGCCGGGCTACGCACCGCCTGCCGGGACGAGGCGTCGAATGACGCCGGCGCGTACGCCGAGATCAACGCCGCGGTCCGTGCGGCGCTGCCCCCCGACGCCGTGCTGACCGGGGACAGCTCGCAGGTCACCTACTTCGGCTCGGTGCACTTCTTCGACGTCCCGGCGCCGCGCCGATTCTGCTACACACCCGGATTCGCCACCCTCGGCTACGGCCTGCCCGCCGGTCTGGGCGCGTCGATCGCGCGGCCCGGCGCACCGGTGGCGGTGCTGCTCGGCGACGGGGCACTGATGTTCTCCGTGCAGGAACTGGTCGCCCTTGTGGAGCAACGGCTTTCGGTGCCGGTGATCGTCGTGGACAACGGCGGCTATCAAGAAATCCGCGACCAGCAGGCCGCGCGGAACATCCCGCCGATCGGCGTCGAGCTGCGCACCCCCGACCTCGCCGCGCTGGCCGTCGCCATGGGCGCGCACGGGGTGCGCACCACCTCGAGCGCCGACCTGCCCGAACTGATCGCCGGCGCGCTGGACGCCGACGGCCCGACCCTCATCCACCTCGATATCCGCTGAAAGGACCACGACACCATGGACATTGCCGTCGTCGCCATCTACATCATCGCCATGATCGCCTTCGGTTTCTGGGGCAAACGCCGAGCCACCACCCAATCCGACTTCCTGGTCGCGGGCCGGCGCCTCGGCCCGGGCCTGTACTCGGGCACCATGGCCGCCATCGTGCTCGGCGGCGCATCCACCATCGGCGGTGTCGGGCTCGGCTACCAGTACGGCATCTCCGGCATGTGGCTGGTGGTGGCCATCGGCGTCGGCATCCTGGCCCTGAGCCTGCTGTTCGCCGGCCATATTCAGCGGCTGCGGGTCTACACCGTCAGCCAGATGCTGGAGCTGCGCTACGGTCCCGGCTCCCGCGTGCTGTCCGGCCTGATCATGTGGGGCTACACGCTCATGCTGTCGGTCACCTCGACCATCGCCTACGCAACGATATTCGGCGCGCTATTCAACATCGGCAAGGTGCCGGCCATCATCCTGGGCGGCAGCGTGGTGATCATCTACTCCACCCTGGGTGGAATGTGGTCGATCACCCTGACCGACTTCGTGCAATTCATCATCAAGACCGTTGGCATCTTCTTCATCCTGCTGCCCATCGCCGTTATCCACGCCGGAGGGTTCGGCGGCATGACTGAGAAGCTGCCGGCCGACGCCACCTCGCTGACCGCGATCGGCGGCAGCACCATCCTGACCTACTTCGTGATCTACGGCTTCGGCCTGCTCATCGGCCAGGACATCTGGCAGCGGGTGTTCACGGCGCGCAGCCCCGGCGTGGCCCGCTGGGCCGGCACCGCGGCCGGGGTGTACTGCCTGCTTTATGCGGTCGCCGGTGCCGTGATCGGGATGGCCGCCAAGGTGCTGCTGCCGGCGCTGGAGTCTCGCGACGATGCGTTCGCCCAATTGGTCGAGATGCAGCTGCATCCGCTGCTGGCCGGGCTCGTGCTGGCCGCCGCGCTGGCCGCGGTGATGTCCACCTCGAGCGGTGCCCTGATCGCCACCGCCACCGTGTTCAGCCAGGACATCGTCGCCCAGCTGATGCACCGCGACATCGAGGCCGGTAGCGAGCACGACCACGTCCGCAACAACCGGCTCTACGTGGCCGGCTTCGGCATCGTGATGGTGATCATCGCCTGCGTGCTGCAGGACGTGGTCGCGGCACTGACCGTCGCCTACGACATCCTGGTCGGCGGGCTGCTGGTGCCGATCCTGGGCGGGCTCGTCTGGCGACGCGGCACCAACGTCGGCGCCGTCGCGGCGATGGCCGTCGGCACCGTCGCCACCCTGGCCACCATGGTCGTGGTGGGGGACATCTTCGCCAACGAGCCGATCTACGTCGGCCTGGCCAGCGGTCTGCTGGTCTACGTCATCGGCAGCCTGGCGACCAAGCCCACCGCACCCGAGGTGCTGGCCGAATGGGACCGCCGCAGCCGCGGCGAGGCAGCACCCGACGCGGAGCCGGCCACCGAAACTGCGTGAAATCACCTGACCACGTATCGATTCAGTTTGTGAAGAAAGGGCTAGACATGACTGTTGACCGACGCCGCCTGCTGGCCGGGGTGCCTGCCGCCGTTGTCGGCTCCGCACTGTTCGCCAGCGCAGCCACCGCGTGCTCCAAAGCCGGCCCAGAAAAAGCCGGCCCCGAGAACGCCTCGTCCGTTGACGGCCCAGAGGTGCACTGGCGCATGATGGTGAGCTGGCCCAAGGACCTCAGCATCATGTACGGCGGTGCCCAGTTCGTCGCCGATCGGGTCAAGGCCATGACCGGAGGCCGGTTCACGATGGACCTGTCCGTCGAGGGCGACCTCGACACGAAGGACGACCTGATGACCGCGGTCAGCAAGGGCTTCGTCCAATGCGGCCACAGCTCCTCCGACTACTACGTGGACAAAAACGCGGGCCTGACCTTCGGTTCCGGGGCCCCCTTCGGCTTGACCGCCGCGGAACACGCCTCGTGGCTGCGGTTCGGCGGCGGAATGGACCTCATCAGCGGGCTCTACGACAAATTCGGGATCGTGTACTTCCCGGCGGGCAACACCGGCTCCCAGATGGGCGGCTGGTTCAACAAGGAAATCCGGACCACCGACGACCTCGACCGCCTACGCATGCGCATCGGCGGGATCGGCGCCGAGGTCATGAAAACGTTCGGCGTCACCCCCATCAGCAAACCCTACCTGGAGCTGGCCGGCGCCATTAAGTCCGGCGAGCTCGACGCAGCTGAGTTCGTGGCGCCGTTCGACGACACTCAGCTCGGACTGAACAACGTCGCCAAGTACTACTACTCGCCCGGCTGGTGGCAGATCGGAGACCAGCTCGACTTCATCGTTAACAAGAAGGCGTTCAGCGAGCTCCCCGTCGAGTACCGGCAGATCGTGGAATCCGCGGCGTGGGAGGCCAACCAGCGAGTCGTCGCCGAGTACGACGCGAGGAACGGCGATGCGCTGGCCGCGCTGGTCGCCGGCGGGACGCTCCTGCGCGAGTTCCCCGTCGACATGATGCGCTCCGCTTTCGCAGTGATGGAGGACATCCACGCCGAACAGAGCGCGAAGAGCGCCGATTACAAGCGAGTGTTCGAGTCCTGGAACGCCTTCCGCTGGACGGTGAAGAAGTGGCATCTGTTCATCGAAAATCCGGTGATGCAGGCCGACGTCTTCGGCAACCCTCCCTCTCCCCGCTAGGAGTGCGCTGAACAACGGCCGTGTTGGGTCTGGAGGAGGGGCTGTCGACACCGGGCGACTGTGAGTTTCGGTCGCAATCGTCACTCTGGCCGCCATAGTCAACCCGGGGCCTCGGCGCCTACATCGACACCACCAGCTTGATCCGTGAGGTGGTTGCCGACCGTCTCTGACCCGGGGCCGGACGTTTCGAGCTGATCGGGGCTGCGGTGGGTTCCCGGAGTCGGCGGCAGCCATTGATCACCGGTGACCCTGTCTCAACCCGCTATATCAGCGCGACGTGGCGTTCAGTCTCGGGCGGGTGGGGGGTCTGCTGGCCGGCCGGGGTGAGGTGGGCGCGCCGCATTGGATCACCACACCCGATCGCTGCGCATTCGGGAGCGGTTGGCCTGGCGCGGACCCCGACAACCCCCGATATCAGCGCGACGTGTGGGTTAGCGCCTACAGAGTCGCCGACGTGCTGGAATCAGTGGGGGACGCGGCCGCGATCGACTACTGGTCGAAAACGCACCAGGTGCTGGACGCGAGCTAGCGAAACACATTGGGGCGCTTGGAAATTTGTCTGAGTTCTATAGCGTGCCTCAGATGTAGACAAACGAGGTCGATCAGATCCCTCGGCAAGAACGTCACCGCCGCAATGGATCAGCTGGTGCGATGGAGCCGACGGGTGCGCAGCGCCGACGAGGTGGCCGCGGCGGTCACCGAGGCGTTCGGCAGTTTCACCGGACGCCGCACCAGGCCGGTACACATCGAGATCCCTATCGACGTACTGGAGCAGGCCTGGACCGGCGAGCCCGGATCGGCACGCCGGTGCTCGCACCCGCGCCCGACCATGATGCCGTTCGTCGCGTCGCCGAGTTGCTCGCCGTCATCCGCTGCGACATCGACCCCGCCCAGCTGGACAAGAACTGTCCGGCCGACCATGCGCACGCTGGGGGATGCCGCGACCACGCTCGATGCCTTGCGGCGCTGCCTACGAAATCGGCTGGGGGAGAAGAGCTTGCCGCGACCCTCCGATCCGCCTGCCGAGAGGAAGCGGCCGTCGACGCCGGCATGTACGCCGAAATCAACGCCGCGGTGCGGGCGGCTCTGCCTGACGACGCCGTGCTGACCGGCGACAGCTCGCAGGTCACCTATTTCGGTTCCGTGCACTTCTTCGACGTGCCTGCGCCGCGCCGGTTCTGCTATTCGCCCGGTTTCGCCACGCTCGGTTACGGCCTGCCCGCCGGGCTGGGGGCAGCGATCGGGCGGCCCGGTGCACCGGTCGCGGTTCTGCTCGGCTGCTCATCGGCCAGGACATCTGGCAGCGGGTGTTCACCGCACGCAGCCCGGGCGTGGCCCGCTGGGCCGGCACCGCGGCGGGCGTGTACTGCCTTCTGTACGCGGTGGCAGGCGCGGTGATCGGAATGGCCGCCAAGGTGCTGTTGCCCACGCTCGAGTCCCGCGACGACGCCTTTGCCCAATTCGTCGAGATGCAGTTGCCACCGCTGCTCGCCGGCCTCGTTCTGGCCGCCGCTCTGGCCGCGGTGATGTCCACGTCGAGCGGCGCGCTGATCGCCACCGCGACCGTGTTCAGCCAGGACATCGTCGCCCCGCTGCAGGGCCGCGACATCGAAGCGGGCAGCGAACACGACCACATCCGCAGCAACCGCCTCTACGTCGCCGGCTTCGGGATCGTCATGGTGCTCATCGCGTGCGCGCTGCAAGACGTGGTGGCCGCGTTGACCGTGGCCTACGACATCTTCGCGGGCTGCTGGTGCCGATTCTCGGCGGACTGATCTGGCGCCGCGGCACCAATGTCGGCGGGTGGCGAGCCATGGCGGTCGGCACCTGGCTGGCCACATTGGTTTCGGCGACATTTACGCGGTCGAGCCGATCTACTTCGGCCTGGCATCCGGACTGGTAGTGTTCGTGGTCGGCAGTTTGCTCAGCAAGCCCACTGCACCGGAGGTGATGGCGGAGTGGGACCGACGCAGCCGCGGTGAACAAACCGTTGCCCAACAAGCAACGGATGCGACAATTTAGTGCGATGTTGTAAAGTGAGGTTCTGCCGCTCGCTGATCGTGGGGACGGAGCGTGGACCGGGTGTGGATACGTAGCGCGGCGTTCAGTTGTGCGTTTGCCTGTGGGGCTATGGTCGTCGGCCCGGGGGTTCTGGGCACCGCGGTGGCGCACGCCATCCTTGGGATCGGCCCGGACCTCGACATCTTCGATCTCTTCGGGGACGACGACCAGAAATCCAGTCTGCACCATCCGCGGCCCGGCGCCGAGGATGTCAGCGGGCAGGCGGCCCGCACGGTTGGCGTAACGACGTCGGATGCCGGCCCCCCGGTGTCGACCTTTGGCAGCGTTCCCGAAAGTGCCGGTCCGGTCGGAATCAGCGGTGGCCTTCCCGAGAATGTCAGCCGTGGCGGAGGCGGTGGCGCGGTGCCCCGCAGCGGGAGCGCAGGCCGGTCATCGAACCTGCCGTCCGTGCCGTCCGCCCCGATCACCCGCACCATCGTCATTCGAGGGGCGCCACCCGCAGGCACACCCGTGCCGGCGTCCGTGCCGCCCGCGCTGCCGCAGGCAACTGGCGTCATTCCATTGGCCACGCCGCCGCCGAGCCCGCCGGTGCCCGAAGGACGGCCAACGCCAGCCGGACCGCCGGCACCCGCGCCCGCTCCTCGCACGAAATACCCATGGGCGCCGAATGTTTCAGGCCACGGGATACCGGACTCTTTCCGGGCGGGGTATGCGGAGTACCTGAGGTCGGCGACGACCAGTGACATTCTCGTCGCGGCGTTGCCCGGAGTCGCAGGCATCGCGGGTTTTAGCATCGTCGGCGCATATGCGGGATACCGCCGGGCCCGAGCCGTGCAGGCGGCCCTGCTGCCCCCCGTGCCCACGAGCATTCTGTTGTGACGGAACGGTGCCCTCGGTGAGATTCGAACTCACACTGTACGGGTTTTGAATCCGTTTCCTCTGCCAGTTGGGATACGAGGGCGCGGCCTCCCACCATAGAGGATCCCCCGAGGTCGCTGATTGGACCGGCGACCGCCAGAATGGCATCCATGACCGGCTCAACGACAGATGATGCCAAGCCGCACCGTGTTCTCGTCGCAGAGGACGAAGCACTCATCCGGCTCGATTTGGCCGAGATGTTGCGTGAGGAGGGCTATGAGGTCGTCGGCGAGGCCGGCGACGGGCAGGAGGCCGTCGAGCTGGCCGAGAGCCTCAAGCCCGACCTGGTGATCATGGATGTCAAGATGCCGCGTCGCGACGGCATCGACGCGGCGTCCGAGATCGCCAGCAAGCGCATCGCCCCGATCGTGGTGCTCACCGCCTTCAGCCAACGCGAACTGGTCGAGCGGGCCCGTGACGCCGGTGCCATGGCGTACCTCGTCAAGCCGTTCTCCATCACCGACTTGATTCCCGCCATCGAACTGGCGGTCAGCCGGTTCAGCGAGATCAGCGCGCTGGAGCAAGAAGTCGCGACGCTGTCGGACCGGCTGGAGACCCGCAAGCTCGTGGAGCGCGCGAAGGGGTTGCTCCAGAGCAAGCATCAGATGACCGAACCCGAGGCGTTCAAGTGGATTCAGCGCGCGGCGATGGATCGCCGGACGACCATGAAGCGCGTTGCCGAGGTGGTGCTGGAGACGCTCGATACGCCCGAAGACGCCACGCCGTCGGGCTAGCAATACTCCGAAAACGCGCACCACGGCCATGCGTTGGCTATGTTCTACCCGAAGCGTCAGCGTCCTGGCGGATCGAAGCCGGATCGTCGATGCCGATGAAAACATTGACCCGGAGGTGAAACGTGCGCGGTCGCATGGCACGGAATGCATTTGCTATCGGTAGCGCGGGTGTGATTCTGCTCGGCATAGCCGGCTGCACCCAGTCCCAGGAGTCGAGTGAGGGGGAATCGGCGCCGGCCGAGATGAAGATCGTCGAACAGGTGCAGATCGACGGGAACGGCGGCGAAGTCAAGTTGACCGCAGGCGCCGCGGCCGCCGATCCCGCCGGGGACGGCAAGGCGCAGTGCCCACCCGTGTCGATCGCGATGGCGGGCGCGCTCACCGGGCCGGACGCCGCGCTCGGCATCAATATCAAGAACGGTGTGCAGATGGCCATCGACAAGCACAACACCGCCAATCCGGGCTGCCAGGTGCAGCTGAAGCCGTTCGACACCGAGGGCGATCCGCAGAAGGCAACCCAGATCGCGCCGCAGATAATCAACGACGCGTTCACAATCGGCCTCGTCGGTCCGGCCTTCTCTGGTGAAACCAACGCCACCGGCCCCGTGTTCGACCAGGCCGGCCTGGTCGCTGTCACCGCGTCGGCCACCAACGTGACGCTGTCCGAGAAGGGGTGGAAGACGTTCTTCCGTGGCCTGGCGAACGATGGCGTGCAGGGGCCGTCGGTGGCGAACTACATGAAGAACACGCTCGGCTACGACAAGGTATGCGTGGTCGATGACAGCACCGATTACGGCCGGGGCCTCGCTCAGTCGGTGCGCGAGACGTTGGGCCCGGTCGCCGACTCGTCATGCAATATCTCGGTGAAGAAGGGTGACAAGGACTTCTCGGCTGCGGTGACGCAGATCAAGGGCGCCAGCCCCAAGGCGGTGTTCTTCGCCGGCTACTACGCCGAGGCGGCACCGCTGACGCAACAGTTGCGGGACGGCGGCTTCGAAGGCACTTTCGTGACCGACGACGGCGCCAAGGATCCTGAGTACGTCAAGCAGGCGGGCTCCTCGTCCAAGGACGCCCTGATCTCGTGCCCGTGCGGCCCGGCCACCGGCACATTCGCCGAGGAGTACGACCGCAAGTTCAACCAGGAAGCGGGCACCTACAGCGCCGAGGGCTATGACCTGGGGACGATTCTGCTGAAGGGCATCGACTCCGGTTCCATCACCCGGCCGGCGCTGCTGGACTTCGTCAAGAATTACAACGGTCAGGGCGTCGGCCGCAACTATCAGTGGGGCCCCACCGGTGAGCTGACCACCTCCCTGATCTGGATGTACAAGGTTCAGTAGGCGCTTAAGGCGAGACGCGTCCGAGACCGGAAGGCTCGGACGCGTTCTCGTGAAGAATAGCTTTCGCAAGGAGCCGCCCCCGGATGATTCATGATTGCGTCGAATACGTCTGCCTGGCCGCCGACATCAGCTTCAATCTGGAAGGTCTGCGGCGTGGCTTCTGGCAGTTGACGATCGACGGCCTCTCGTGGGGCGCGATCTATGCTCTAGTGGCGGTCGGCTACACCTTGGTGTTCGGTGTGTTGCGGCTGATCAACTTCGCGCATTCCGAGATCTTCATGCTCGGCATGTTCGGCGCCTACTTCTGCCTCGACTTCATTCTGGGCTTTACCCCCAGCGGAAACGCCTACACCAAGGGCATCGCGCTGACCGTGCTATACCTCGGCATAGCGATGCTGTTCGCGATGCTGGTGTCGGGGTCGGCGGCGATCGGGCTGGAGTTCATCGCCTACCGGCCGTTGCGAAGACGCAACGCCCGCTCGCTGACCTTCCTGATCACCGCGATCGGCTGTTCGTTCGTGCTACAGGAATTCGTCCACTTCGTGTTGCCGAAGCTGCTCAACGGCTATGGCGGCAGCAACGCGCAGCAGCCGATCATCCTGGTGCAGCCCAAGACTCAGTTCACCATTTTTGGCGCCACAGTCTCCAACATCACCCTGGTGATCATTACGGCCGCGTTGATCCTCGCGGTACTCACCGATCTCGCGATCAACCAAACGAAGTTCGGCCGCGGCATCCGGGCCGTGGCCCAGGACCCCAACACCGCGACCCTGATGGGGGTGTCCCGCGAGCGCATCATCATGTTGACGTTCATGCTCGGCGGCCTGCTGGCCGGGGCGGCCGCGCTCTTATACACGTTGAAGGTGCCGCAGGGGATCATCTACTCGGGTGGATTCCTGCTGGGCATCAAGGCGTTTTCCGCGGCGGTGCTCGGCGGCATCGGCAACCTGCGCGGCGCTCTGCTGGGTGGCCTGCTGCTGGGCATCATGGAGAACTACGGGCAGGCGGTGTTCGGCACCCAGTGGCGTGACGTCGTCGCGTTCGTGTTGCTGGTTCTGGTGCTGTTGTTCCGCCCGACCGGGATACTCGGTGAAAGCCTCGGGAAGGCACGAGCATGAGCCAACGAGGAGCCGAAGGCGGATCGCGCATGAGTCTCCGCGATCGACTCATGGCACCTGGCGACGCGCTGCGGAACTGGTGGGATGGCCTGTCGCGGGTGCAGAAGTGGGGCTTCGGCGTGCTGGGCTTCGGGTTGCTGGCCCTGCTGCCGCTGTTTCCGCCGCCGTTTCTCAACACCCCGAATATCAGCTTCGGCGGCACGATGGCGCAGTTCGCGATGGTCGCGATCATCGCGATAGGCCTCAACGTAGTCGTCGGTCAGACCGGCCTGCTCGACCTCGGCTACGTCGGGTTCTACGCCGTCGGCGCGTACACCGTCGCGCTGCTGACCAGCCCCAGCAGCCCGTTGAACAAGGTCGGGACGTGGTTCAGCGAGGACTGGGCATGGTTGTCCTGTGTGCCATTGGCGATGGCTTTCACCGCGATGGCTGGCCTGATTCTGGGCACACCGACGCTGCGGTTGCGCGGCGACTACCTCGCCATTGTCACGCTGGGATTCGGCGAGATCATCCGGCTGCTGGCCGACAACCTGGCCGGCGTCACTAACGGTCCGCGCGGGTTGCCCGGCGTGGAGTACCCGCGAGTGGGGGAGAGCGAGAGGCTGCCCGACGGGGTGTTCTCCAGCGGGAACACTACGGGCGACGCAAACTACGGCACCTGGTGGTTCTGGCTGGGCCTCATCCTGATGGTCGGCATCCTGCTGCTGGTCGGCAACCTGGAACGCAGCCGAGTTGGGCGTGCGTGGGTCGCCATCCGGGAGGACGAGGACGCCGCGGAAGTCATGGGCGTCAACACGTTTCGGTTCAAGCTGTGGGCATTCGTGATCGGGGCGGCGATCGGCGGGTTGTCCGGCGCTTTGTATGCCGGTCAGGTGCAGTTCGTCGCGCCCCCCACCTTCAACATCATCAACTCGATGCTGTTCCTGTGTGCGGTGGTGCTCGGCGGGCAGGGCAACAAGCTAGGTGTCATATTCGGCGCGTTCATCATCGTCTACCTGCCGAACCGGTTGCTCGGCGTGCAGTTCCTCGGCATCAACATGGGTGACCTGAAGTATCTGTTCTTCGGCCTGGCGCTGGTGATGATGATGATCTTCCGGCCCGAGGGGATGTTCCCGGCCCGTGCGGAGCTGCTGGCCTATGGAAAAGCCGCGCGCGACCTGTTGCGCAAGCTCCCTGAGAAGGAGCCGGCCGCATGACATCGCCCACGGGAGGAGCACAAGAGACTTCGCCCACGCGAGGAGCACAAGAAACCATCGAGGAACTGGCCGGGGTCCATCGGGAGATCCACGCCGCCGAGGGCGAAGTCCTTCTGCAGACCAAGGATTTGACCGTCAAGTTCGGCGGGCTGGTCGCATTGGACTCGGTCACGTTCGAGATCCGCCGCGGCGAGATCCTCGGCATGATCGGGCCCAACGGCGCCGGCAAGACCACCTGTTTCAACGCGATCACCGGCGTTTACCGGCCAAGCTCAGGGTCGGTAATCTTCGACGGCGCCCCGCTTGGCCGAATCAAGCGTCATCAGATCACCCGCCGCGGCATCGCCCGCACGTTCCAGAACATCCGGCTATTGGGCGAAATGACCGCGCTGGAGAACGTCATGGTCGGCACCGATGCCCGGCACAAGACCTCGGTGCCCGGTGCCCTCGTTCGCACGCCCGCGCCACCGGCGGGAGGAGACGATCGGCGATCGAACGTGCCGCGGCGCTGCTGCACTTCGTCGGCATCGCCCGCCGCGGCGAGGAGAAGGCGAAGAACCTGCCCTACGGCGACCAGCGCCGCCTGGAGATCGCGCGCGCACTGGCCACCGAGCCCAAACTGCTGTGCCTCGACGAGCCGGCCGCCGGGTTCAACCCCAACGAGAAGGCCGCGCTGATGGACCTGATCCGCAAATCCGCGACGACGGCTATACGGTGCTGCTCATCGAGCACGACATGCGGGTGGTCATGGGGGTGACCGACCGCATCGTCGTGCTGGAGTTCGGCCGGAAGATCGCCGACGGCCTGCCGCACGAGATCCGCGAGGACCCGAAGGTCATCGCCGCATACCTGGGGGTGCCGGATGACAGCGCCGAGTGACGACCGCCCGATCGTGCTCGAGGTGCGCGACATCGTCGTGCAATACGGTCGCATCCGCGCACTGCACGGCATCTCGCTGCAGGTCCGCGAAGGCGAAATGGTCACGCTGCTGGGCTCTAACGGTGCCGGCAAGACCACGACCATGCGGGCGATCTCGGGGCTGCTGCCGCTGACGTCGGGATCGGTGTGGTTCGAAGGCTCCGACATCAGCAAGGTCAAGGCGCATCACCGGGTCATCCAGGGCCTCGTCCAGGCGCCGGAAGGCCGCGGCGTCTTCCCCGGCATGACCGTCGTCGAGAACCTCGAAATGGGTTGCTACGGGCGAAAGTTCGCGTCGAAGGCCGAACACAAGGAGCGG
This sequence comes from uncultured Actinomycetota bacterium, assembly GCA_963800125.1. Lineage (GTDB taxonomy): Bacteria > Actinomycetota > Actinomycetes > Mycobacteriales > Mycobacteriaceae > Mycobacterium. Next base: position 20,478 of record CAWDAC010000040.1, read on the forward strand.
CTCGACTGGGTGCTCGAGACTTTTCCACGGCTGGCCGAGCGGCATAACCAGGTCGGCGGCACGCTGTCCGGCGGGGAACAGCAGATGCTTGCGATCGGCCGCGCGTTGATGGCGCGACCACGGGTGTTGTTGCTCGACGAGCCGTCGATGGGCTTGGCGCCCATGGTGATATCGCAGATCTTCAAGATCATCGCCGATATCAACGCGCAGGGCACCACGGTGCTGCTGGTGGAGCAGAATGCCCAGCAGGCGCTCACCCGGTCCGACCGCGCGTACATCCTGGAGACTGGCGAGATCACCCGAACGGGTGTCGCGCGAGAACTGTTGGCCGACGACAGCATTCGCGCCGCCTACCTCGGCGTCGCCTAACTCCCGAGCCGGGCCTCCAGCGCGTCCAGTACGTCAATCCGGGTGGGCGGGACGCCGATGTGCATGACCACGTCGCTGCCGTTAGTTTCAAAGCCGAACTCGAAGAACGAGCAGCATTCGCTTTCCCGCCTGGCCAGATCGCGTCCGACGGCTTCGGCATCGCGCGGCAGCATCAGATCCAGCCGCGTCGGCCGCGGCCGTTCGATCCGCAGCACGGCCTTGAAGAACTCGTCGAACTCCGCCACCCTCAGCGGTCGTTCCGATGTCGGCAGCGTGCACGCCTCCGCCGCCCAGTCCTCCATGACTAAAGGCTAGCGCTCGTCGAACCTGAACTTAGGTACGAGATTTGCCGACATTTTCGGCCACAAGCTGAGGTTCGTCGGGTGAAGGGGTCAGCGCGCGACGACCACCGACGAGCCGTGGCCGAACAGGCCCTGGTTGGCCGTGACGCCGACCTTGGCACCCTCTACCTGGCGGCCGGTGGCCTGGCCCTTCAACTGCCAAGTCAGCTCGCAAACCTGCGCGATGGCCTGGGCCGGGATCGCCTCGCCGAAGCAGGCCAGCCCGCCGGAAGGATTGACCGGGATCTTCCCGCCGATGGTGGTGGCGCCGCTGCGCAGCAGTGCCTCGGCCCCGCCCTTGTCGCACAGCCCGAGGTGCTCGTACCAGTCGAGCTCCAGAGCCGTCGAGAGGTCGTATACCTCGGCCAGGCTGAGGTCCTCCGGGCCGATGCCCGCCTCGGCGTAGGCGGCGTCGAGGATCTGGTCCTTGAACACCCGTTCCGGCGCGGCCACCGCCGCGGTGGAATCGGTTGCGATGTCAGGCAATTCGGGCAGATGCTGCGGGTACTGAGGCGTCACGGTGCTGATGGCCCGCACCGACGGCACGCCCTCGACCGAGCCCAAATGCTTCTCGGCGAACGACTTGCTCGCAACGATCAGTGCGGCCGCACCGTCGGAGGTCGCGCAAATGTCCAGCAGCCGAAGCGGATCCGACACCACCGGGCTGGCCAGCACGTCCTCGACCGAGCTCTCCTTGCGGTACCGGGCGTTTGGGTTGTCCAGGCCGTGCTTGGCGTTCTTGACCTTCACTTGGGCGAAGTCCTCGAGCGTGGCGCCGTAGAGGTCCATCCGCCGCCGAGCCAGCAGCGCGAAATACACCGTGTTCGTCGCACCGATCAGGTGGAAGCGCTGCCAGTCCGGGTCGTTCTTCCGCTCGCCGCCGACTGGCGCGAAGAAACCCTTCGGCGTGGTGTCGGCACCGATCACCAGCGCCACGTCGCAGAATCCGGCGAGGATCTGAGCCCGGGCGCTCTGCAGCGCTTGCGAACCGCTGGCGCACGCCGCGTAGCTCGAGCTGACCGGAACGCCGTTCCAGCCGAGCTTCTGGGCGAACGTCGCCCCTGCGACGAAGCCCGGGTAGCCGTTGCGGATGGTGTCGGCGCCTGCCACCAGCTGGATCTGCCGCCAGTCCAAGCCGGCCTCGGCCAGTGCGGCCCTGGCGGCGACCACGCCGTACTCGGTGAAGTCACGACCCCACTTGCCCCACGGGTGCATGCCCGCGCCGAGGATGTAGACGGGTTCGGGACTCATGCGACCCTCCAGGCGTAGACGAGGCGCTCGACTCCGTCGTCGTCGGTGAACAGGGGCATGGTCGTCAGCGCCATCTCCATGCCGACCTTCAGGTCTGCGGCCAGCGTGCCCTCCACGACCTTGCCCAACACGATCAGCCCCTCGTCGGCGAGCTGCACCGCGGCAACCGCGAACGGCTCGAAGGGATCCGGCGCCGGGTACGGCGGTGGGGGTGCGTACCGGTTCTCGGTGTAGCTCCACAGCGTGCCCCGGCGCGATAGCGGCACCTGGGCCAGCTCGTCGCCGTCACACGCCGGATTCGGGCAGTTGTTCGCCCTCGGCGGGAAGACATAGGTACCGCACTGGTGGCACTTGCCCCCGATCAGGTACGGGGCTCCGGAGCCGTCGGTGGCGAACCATCCGTCGATGGCCGGTTGGGTCGATGCTGACACGCGGTCAGCGTACCGACTCCGGCGGCAGAACTGAAACGTGTTCCAGTTTCCTCGCACCGGTCCGGACCACCTCGACGTTTTCCTGTCGCGAATCGGCATGCCCAACCCGTTCAAGGACTGGGCGGTGTAGTGACCTCTCGGTCGCGGTGACGTGCTGGTCGACAGGGCTCGGCGGCTACTGCGTGTCAGCGGCCGTGCATAGAGTAGGGCCGTGACCGCAAGCGCAACGGCAGAGAAGGCGACCGAGAAGCCGACATTGATGCTGCTGGACGGCAATTCGCTGGCGTTCCGGGCGTTCTACGCACTGCCTGCCGAGAACTTCAAGACGCAGGGTGGCCTGACCACCAACGCCGTGTACGGGTTCACCGCGATGCTGATCAACCTGCTGCGCGACGAACAACCCAGCCACATCGCAGCGGCGTTCGACGTGTCGCGCCAGACGTTCCGGCTGGAAAAGTACCCGCAGTACAAGGCCGGCCGGTCGTCCACGCCCGACGAGTTCCGGGGACAGATCGACATCACCAAGGAAGTCCTCGGCGCGCTCGGCATCACCGTGCTCGCCGAACCGGGCTTCGAGGCCGACGACGTGATCGCCACACTGGCCACCCAGGCCGAGGATGCGGGCTACCGGGTGCTGGTCGTCACCGGCGACCGCGACTCCCTGCAGCTGGTCAGCGACGACGTCACCGTGCTGTACCCGCGTAAGGGGGTCAGCGAGCTGACCCGGTTCACTCCAGAGGCCGTCGTCGAGAAGTACGGCCTGACTCCGCAGCAGTACCCGGACTTCGCGGCGCTGCGCGGCGACCCCAGCGACAACCTCCCCGGTATCCCGGGCGTGGGGGAGAAGACGGCGACGAAATGGATCGCCGAGTACGGGTCGCTGCAGGCGCTCGTCGACGGCGTCGACACGGTGAAGGGCAAGGTCGGCGACGCGCTCCGGGCCAACCTCTCGCACGTGGTGCTGAACCGCGAGCTCACCGATCTCGTCAAGGACGTGCCGCTGGCCCAGACGCCCGACACGCTGCGGATGCAACCGTGGGACCGCGACCACATTCACCGGCTCTTCGACGACCTGGAGTTCCGGGTGCTGCGGGACCGGCTGTTCGAGACGCTGGCGTCGGCCGATCCCGAGGTGGACCAAGGTTTCGACGTGAAGGGCGGGGCCCTCGAGTCGGGCGAGCTGGCCGGTTGGCTGGCCGAGCACAGCTCGGGCGGGAGGTTCGGGATGGCCGTCGTCGGTACGCACCTGGCGTACGACGCCGATGCCACTGCGCTGGCCATCGTCGCGGCCGACGGCGACGGCCGCTACATCGACACCGCGACCCTGGACGCCGACGACGAGGCCGCGCTGGCGTCGTGGCTGGCGGATCCACGCCAGCCGAAGGCGCTGCACGAGGCCAAGCTCGCCATGCACGACCTCGAGGGCCGCGGATGGAAGCTCGCCGGTGTCACCTCCGACACCGCGCTGGCCGCCTATCTGGTGCGGCCAGGACAGCGCAGCTTCGCGCTAGACGACCTGTCGCTGCGCTACCTGAAACGCGAGTTGCGCGCGGATAACCCTGAGCAGCAACAGCTTTCGTTACTCGACGACAGCGACGGCGTCGACGACCAGGCGGTGCAAACGGTGATCTTGCGGGCCAGTGCCGTCATGGATCTCGCCGATGCGCTCGACGAGGAGCTGGCCCGCATCGATTCGTCGGCCCTGCTGGGCAATATGGAGCTGCCGGTGCAGCGGGCGCTCGCCGAGATGGAGACCGCGGGCATCGCTGTCGACCTCGAGCTGCTGTCCGAGCTGCAGAGCGAATTCGCCAACCAGATACGCGACGCCGCGGAGGCTGCGTATGCGGTGATCGGTAAGCAGATCAACCTCGGTTCGCCCAAGCAGCTGCAGGTGGTGCTGTTCGACGAGCTGGAGATGCCGAAAACCAAGCGCACCAAGACCGGCTACACCACCGACGCCGACGCACTGCAGTCGCTGTACGACAAGACCGGACATCCGTTCCTGCAGCACCTGCTGGCCCACCGCGACGCCACGAGGCTCAAGGTCACCGTGGACGGGCTGCTGAACTCGGTGGCCTCCGACGGCCGCATTCACACCACGTTCAACCAGACCATCGCCGCCACAGGACGGCTGTCGTCGACCGAGCCGAACCTGCAGAACATCCCGATCCGCACCGATGCGGGCCGCCGCATCCGCGACGCGTTCGTAGTCGGCAAAGGATACGACGAGCTGATGACGGCCGACTACAGCCAGATCGAGATGCGCATCATGGCCCACCTGTCGCGAGACGATGGCCTCATCGAGGCGTTCCGCACCGGCGAGGACTTGCACTCCTTCGTCGCGTCGCGGGCGTTCTCCGTGCCGATCGACGAGGTCACCGCCGAACTGCGGCGCCGGGTCAAGGCCATGTCCTACGGGCTGGCGTACGGGTTGAGCGCATACGGCCTGGCCGCGCAGCTGAAGATCTCCACCGAGGAAGCCAAGGTGCAGATGGAGCAGTACTTCAGCCGGTTCGGCGGGGTGCGTGACTACCTGCACGAAGTCGTCGACCAGGCCCGCAAAGACGGCTACACCTCCACGGTGCTGGGTCGGCGCCGCTACCTGCCCGAACTGGACAGCAGCAACCGGCAGGTCCGCGAGGCGGCCGAGCGGGCCGCGCTGAACGCCCCGATCCAGGGCAGCGCCGCCGACATCATCAAGGTGGCGATGATCGAGGTCGACAAGGCATTCAAGGATGCCGGGCTGCAGTCACGGATGCTGCTGCAGGTGCACGACGAACTGCTGTTCGAGGTCGCGCCCGGCGAACGGGACCAGGTCGAGAAGCTGGTGCGGGACAAGATGGGCGGTGCTTACCCGCTGGACGTGCCGCTGGAGGTATCGGTCGGCTACGGCCGCAGCTGGGACTCGGCGGCACACTGAGCGGCCGCGAATCTGAGCTCATGCGCGAAGTTCCGCCCTTGGGTTTAGGCGCCGATTTTTCGAACAGAAGCTCAGGCTCGAGGCCGCGCGGTACCCGGCCAGCCCTGCAGCGCAGGCGCGGCCGCCCGGGCCGAATGAACGGGCAGGTCAGTTTGTCTGTTCGGCCGCACACAGCGAGTTCACAGGTATACCTTTCGGCCCATGTACCCAGGCGAATACGCCCACACCAGGGCTGACCAGCCGGCCTTCATCATGGCGGGTACCGGCGAGGCGGTGACCTATGCCGAATTGGAAGATCGGTCAAACCGCCTGGCTCACTTTCTGCGCGGCGTCGGGCTGAAGCGCCTCGACCATTACTCAATCTTCATGGAGAACAACGCGCACTACGTCGAATGTTGCGCAGCAGGCGAGCGTTCCGGCCTCTACTTCACCTGCATCAACTCGTACCTGACGCCGGACGAGGTCGCCTACATCGTCAACAACAGTGAATCGAGGGTCCTGATCTTCTCGGAAGAGAAGCGTGCAGTTGCGACTGAAGCGTTGAAGCAGTGCCCCAACGTCGAGGTAGCAGTCATCGTCGACGGGCCAGGCGACGGCGCGGCGATCCTCAATCTCGGCGATGCGACGAAAAACCTTCCCGCGACACCGATTCCGGATGAATGGCTGGGCACCTCGATGCTCTATTCCTCAGGAACCACCGGCCGGCCCAAGGGCATTCTGCGGCAGCTCCCAGAGCAACCGCCAGCGGAGCAATTGCCGGCCTTCGACTTCATCACCAAGATGTGGCGTTACCGCGAAGGCATGACCTACCTCTCGCCAGCCCCGCTTTATCACTCGGCTCCAAACGGAGCGGTGGCCTTCACGATCCGGGTGGGGGGCACCGCCATCATCATGGAGCGCTTCGATCCGGAGCACTATCTCCAGCTGGTCGATCGGTACCGGCCGACCCACAGCCAACTGGTGCCGACGATGTTCTGGCGCATGCTCAAACTCCCTGAGGCGGTGCGCAAGAAATACGACGTGTCATCGCTGGAAGTCGCGATCCATGCCGCGGCGCCGTGCCCGGTGCAGGTCAAGGAGCAGATGATCGACTGGTGGGGGCCGATCCTGCTGGAGTACTACTCCGCTACCGAACTCCTCGGTTTCGCGGTGTGCGACAGCGAGCAGTGGCTCAGCCATCGGGGAACTGTCGGTGAGGTGGTAGCGGGCGAGGTGTATGTGCTCGACGAGAACATGCAACCGGTTGCAAAGGGTGAGCCCGGGACGTTGTGGTTCAAAACCATGAGCGAATTCGCGTACTTCAACGACCCGGTCAAGACCACCGAGTCTCGCTCGCCCGACGGGACCATGACGACGGTCGGCGACGTCGGCTACGTCGATGACGACGGCTACCTCTATCTGACCGATCGTTCGACGTTCATGATCATCTCCGGCGGTGTCAACATCTATCCGCAGGAGTCCGAAAACCTCCTGATCACGCATCCAAAGGTGGCCGATGCCGCGGTGTTCGGCGTACCGAACGAGGACCTCGGCGAAGAGGTGAAGGCCGTCGTACAGCCGATGCCCGGGGTGGTCGACGGGCAGGAGCTCGCCGACGAGCTGTTGGCGTTCTGCGGTGAGCACTTGTCTCGACAGAAGGTGCCGCGCTCGATCGATTTCGCGGCCGAACTGCCGCGCCTGCCAACCGGCAAGCTTTATAAACGCCTACTGCGCGACCGCTATTGGGGCGAGCACACCACCCGCATTGTGTGACTGCGAGCTACGGCGCGCGGTACCCGGCCAACCCTTGGAGCGCGGGTGCGGCGGCACGCGCTGCGTACACGCCGTAGGTCTCGTCGGTCAGCAGCGCATTCACCCGCTGGTCGCCGAAGCCCCGGTCGATGCGGTCCCGCACGAAGGCGAGTTCCACCACCTGGCTGGCGAAGTTCTTCACCGACTTGCCTGCGGCCCGCCCGCCGATCCGGGTGGCCTGGCCGATCGCCGCCTTGCGGTTGCGGATCGACCCCAGCCAGGTCGCCTCGTTTGGGGTCACGAGGCCGGCGGCAACCATGCCGGGCAGCTTCTCCGCGACGACTCGCTGTTCCCTGCGGCGGCTGGCCACGCCGAGCCAGATTGCTAACCCGAAGATCGGCACCATCCACAGCACGTAGACGAGTAGGTAGGCCTCGATGCCGAGCAGCGACGAGCCGTTCCACAAGCCGTGCATGATCACGGCGCCGATGTAGCCGAGCAGGATGCAGCCGATCTTGGCGAAGGAGTTTCGTTGTTGCAGTGCGAAATACACCCCGATGCCGAACATCGTGGTGAAAAGCGAGTGAGCGAACGGCGCCATGATCAGCCGCATCGCGGCGGTCAGCAGCGAGTCGCCGAGCGTCTCGCCGCTACCGATGTACAGGATGTCCTCCAGCCAGGCGAAACCCGCCCCCACCAACCCCGCGTACACCAGGCAGTCCGTCAGCGAGTTGAGCTCGTTGCGGCGGCGACCGGTCATCATGAGCAGCAGGAACAGCCCCTTGGCCGCCTCTTCCGTCAGCGGTGCGCCCAGCGTGATGGTGACGGGGCTTACCGTTTCGGTCTCACCGGGGTTGATCGCGGCTTCGGCGACGACCTGCAGTATCGAGGCGATGATGACGGCGACCGATGCGCCCCAGAGGAAGGCGAGCAGCAGCAGCCGCGGCGGTTCCGGCTCCCAGCGGTCCAACCACAGGTAGGCCAGTACGACGACCGCCATAGCCACGCTGGACAGCACAAACCCGATGGCCGTGCCGACCGGGTTGAACGCGGTCAGCGCGATGACGATCAGGCCGGCAATGGTGCCCAGTGTGATGAGCACGCCCAACGGCGCCCCGACCTTACGGATTCGTCTCTGTAACGGAGGACCGAACGCCAACGGTGGTTGCGGTGCGCCGGTGAATGACACGAGAGCAGGGTAGCTGGCCGCGGTGGTGCAACACACGGTCGACTTGCCGCCACATCAGCCACATCTGTAACGGCCGGGCGGGGTTACCGAGTTGCCCGCCTAGGAGCGACAATTCAGCGACAACGGATCGGATCCGTTTGCCAGCACGGATGCTGTCGCTCGGTTGTCGCTAGTAGGCGGGCACAACGAGGTCAGACCTCGCCCGAGGCTGTTGTGCCGCCTGGGACCAAACGCCGGGGACCGGGTTTGTCCAGCTTGTACCCAGTCGAGTAACCTCGACAGGTACCCGTCTGCGGTTTTACGTCCTCTGCTGCGGGTCACACCAATAACAACTGTCCCTACGACCCAACCTGTCCGGAGCAACCCAACAACATGCCAAGTCCCTCCGTCACCTCGCCGCAAGTAGCTGTCAACGACATCGGCTCGAGCGAGGACTTTCTCGCCGCCATCGACAAAACCATCAAATACTTCAACGATGGCGACATCGTCGAAGGGACGATCGTCAAGGTTGACCGTGACGAAGTCCTGCTCGACATCGGTTACAAGACCGAAGGCGTCATCCCTTCCCGCGAGCTCTCCATCAAGCACGACGTCGACCCCAACGAGGTTGTGTCCGTCGGCGATGAGGTCGAAGCCCTGGTCCTCACCAAGGAGGACAAGGAAGGCCGCCTGATCCTGTCCAAGAAGCGTGCACAGTACGAGCGCGCCTGGGGCACCATCGAGGAGCTCAAGGAAAAGGACGAGGCCGTCAAGGGCACCGTCATCGAGGTCGTCAAGGGCGGCCTGATCCTCGACATCGGCCTGCGCGGCTTCCTGCCCGCATCGCTGGTGGAGATGCGCCGCGTCCGCGATCTACAGCCGTACATAGGCAAGGAGATCGAGGCCAAGATCATCGAGCTGGACAAGAACCGCAACAACGTCGTGCTGTCCCGCCGCGCCTGGCTGGAGCAGACCCAGTCCGAGGTGCGCAGCGAGTTCCTCAACCAGCTGACGAAGGGCGCCATCCGCAAGGGCGTCGTGTCCTCCATCGTCAACTTCGGCGCGTTCGTCGATCTCGGCGGTGTCGACGGTCTGGTGCACGTCTCCGAGCTGTCCTGGAAGCACATCGACCATCCGTCCGAGGTCGTTCAGGTGGGCGACGAGGTCACCGTCGAGGTGCTCGACGTCGACATGGACCGCGAACGGGTGTCGTTGTCGCTCAAGGCGACTCAGGAAGACCCGTGGCGGCACTTCGCCCGCACCCACGCGATCGGCCAGATCGTGCCCGGCAAGGTCACCAAGCTGGTGCCGTTCGGCGCGTTCGTCCGCGTCGAGGAGGGCATCGAGGGTCTGGTGCACATCTCCGAGCTGGCCGAGCGCCACGTGGAGGTGCCCGACCAGGTGGTCGCGGTCGGCGACGACGCGATGGTCAAGGTCATCGACATCGACCTGGAGCGCCGCCGCATCTCGCTTTCGCTCAAGCAGGCCAACGAGGACTACACCGAGGAGTTCGACCCCTCGAAGTACGGCATGGCCGACAGCTACGACGAGCAGGGCAACTACATCTTCCCGGAGGGCTTCGACTCCGAGACGAACGAGTGGCTCGAGGGCTTCGAGAAGCAGCGTGACGAGTGGGAAGCCCGCTACGCCGAGGCCGAGCGCAGGCACAAGATGCACACCGCGCAGATGGAGAAGTTCGCAGCGGCTGAAGCAGCAGATATCGCGGCGTCCGCTTCGAAGGCCAACGGCGCACCGCGGGCCGAGGAGGAGTCGGCAGGCGGGTCGCTGGCCAGCGACGCCCAGCTGGCGGCGCTCCGGGAGAAGCTTGCGGGCAGCGCCTAACCGGCGCCCGAGCCCGACCGGATGCTGCGCATCGGTCTGACCGGCGGAATCGGCGCCGGCAAATCGACGGTGTCGGCCGCCTTCAACGACTGTGGCGGCATCATCGTCGACGGTGACGTCATCGCCAGGGAAGTCGTCGAACCGGGCACCGAAGGGCTCGACGCGCTGGTCGACGCGTTCGGTGACGACATCCTGCTGCCGGACGGTGCGCTGAACCGGCCCGCCCTGGCCGCCAAGGCGTTTGTGGACGACGAGCAGCGCGCCAGGCTGAACGGCATCGTGCACCCGTTGGTGGGCCGGCGGCGCGAAGAGATCATCGCCGCCGTGTCCGATGACGCGGTGGTGGTCGAGGACATCCCGCTGCTCGTTGAGACCGGGATGGCCCCGATGTTCCCGCTCGTGGTCGTTGTCCACGCGGACGAAGAGACCAGGGTCAAGCGGCTGATCAATCGTGGGATGGACGAGGCCGACGCCCGGGCGAGGATCGCCGCGCAGGCCCCCGAGGAGCAGCGCCGCGCGATTGCCGATGTGCTGCTTGACAACTCCGGCTCGCAGGGCGAACTGGTCGAACGCGCACGTGACGTCTGGTATCAGCGCGTGCTGCCCCTGGCGCACAACATCCGCACCCGCGAGGTCGTGCGCATCCCGCCGAAACTGGTGCCGTACGACCCGGCTTGGCCAGACGATGCACGGCGCATCATCGCCCGTCTCCGGATGGCCTGCGGCCCGAAGGCGTTGCGGGCGGACCACATCGGCTCCACGGCTGTCCCTGGGATGGACGCCAAGGACGTCATCGACATCCAGGTGACCGTCGAATCGCTCGATGTCGCCGACGAACTCGCCGACACTCTGGCGGATATCGGCTACCCCCGCATGGAAGGCATCACCAGCGACGTGCCCCACGACGGCGATCCGTCGTTGTGGCGCAAGCGCATTCACGGAGCGGCGGATCCCGGGCGTCCGGCGAATGTTCATCTTCGGGTGGACGGCTGGCCCAACCAGCAGTTCGCGCTGCTCTTCACCGACTGGCTCGCGGCCAACCCGTCGGTGCGGGAAGACTACCTGGCAGCCAAGCGCAAAGCGCTGAGCGCCCAGGACTACGCCGACGCCAAAGAGCCGTGGTTTCTCGACGCGTACTGGCGGGCGCGGGCGTGGGCCGAAACCACCGGCTGGCATTTGCCGCCTCAGACCTGACAGCCAGAGAAAAGCGAAAACACACCAATTTTGACGCTCTAGTCAGATTTAGCTAAATTGGCATCGCCGTTACGGGGTGTGAGTAGCATTTGCTGCGATGGCGTGGTGGAGTGAGCATCGCCAGGGCTTTGCTCGTCGCACCTGATTCCGACAAACGTCGGACATCTCGAGACGTCGCGAAAGGTCTGGAGCGAACGTCAGGCCTGGTGAAGGGGGAGCGGTGGGTAAGTTTGCCGAGCCGGAGAAAATCGTGCTGCTGGCGCTGGAGTCACATGAGCATCCCATGCACCTTGGCGTCTTACAGATGTTCAGGCCGCCGGCGGGGGCGGGGCCCGAGTATCCGCGGGAGACGTACGAGGCGATGCGAGCCTGCACCGACGTGGCACGAACGTTCACCGGTCATCCGTCGCCGACGCGCCGCGGCACCTCGAAGGTGCGATGGACGTACGACTCCGGCATCGACATCGACTACCACTGGCGCTATCTGCGCTTACCCGCACCCGGCGACCAGCATGATTTCTTCGACGTGCTCGGCGAACTGCACAGCAGCGCGCTCGACCGACGAAAACCCTTGTGGGAAGGCCATCTGATCGATGGTCTCGAAGACGGGCGTTTTGCGGTGTACATCAAAGCGCACCATGCACTCGCCGACGGGACGTCCGGCGCCAATGTGATCCAGGGGGCGCTCAGCACCGACCCGCAGGACACCGCGGTGCGAGTCTCCTGGGCACCGCAGCCCCGACGAAGGCCCGAATCCGCGCGGCCTTCGCGACCGAAACCTGCACAGCCCAATGGCAAGTTCGTCCAGGCCGCGCGTGAGCTTCGCCGATCGATTCCGCTGATGCGCGAACTGTATCGAGACCGTGAGCTCGTGCCTGCCCTTCGCGCGCCGAGGACAATCTTCGGCACCGCACCGGGCGGTCCGCGTCGCTGCGCTGTGCGCTCTTGGCCGCTATACCGGGTAACTGACGTCGCGAAAACGGCGGGGGTCACCGTCAACGACGTCGCGCTGGCCATGTGCGCAGGCGCCATGCGGCGGTATCTCTCCGAGCGCAACGCGCTGCCGGACCGCCCGCTGGTCGCGTTGGCACCGGTGAACATCCGCGACGACGAGGACGCCGACGCAGGCAATATCATCGGCGGAGCCGTCTGCACTCTGGCCACCGATCTCGATGACCCGGCCGAGCGTCTGCAGACCATCCACATGTCGATGCGGCGCAATGTCCAGATCATCAGGCAACTGCCGCGGCAGGTCGCGATCCATCTGTTCGGCGTTCTATGCGCACCAATCAGCAGCGACGCCGGGCTCAGCGCGCGTATCCCACCCGTGTTCAACGTCGGCATCTCCCACATGCGCGGTGTCGAGACGCCGCTCTACCGCAATGGCGCGCGCCTGGAGGCCACCTACCCCTTGCCGCCAACGTTGCGGGGGCAGACGCTGAACGTGGGCCTGTTCAGCAGCGGCGAGACCATCGACTTCGGGCTCGTCAGCAGCGTGCGTGCAGTGCCCGACCTCGAAAACATGCTCGGATACCTCGAAACGGCGTTGCAGGATCTGGAGCAAGCGGTCGGCTCGTGAACACCGGTGTCGCGGTGAACGGAGTGGGCAAGTCCTTCGGTGACGTTGTCGCCTTGCGCGACATCAGTTTTGAAGTCACTCGGGGCGAGGTGATCGGGCTTCTCGGGCCGAACGGCGCAGGCAAGACGACCATGGTGGACATCCTGTCGACCGTGACTCGGCCCGATCGGGGCGGGGCGTGGGTGGCCGGTCATGACGTCGTCGCCGAGCCGGCGATGGTGCGTCGGGCGATCATGGTGACCGGCCAGCACGTGGCCGTTGACTACATGCTCACGGGCAGGCAGAACCTGGTGACGTTCGGACGGTTGCAGGGCCTGAGCAAGTCCGCCGCGGTGGAACGGGCGGCGGAGCTGATTAGCGAGTTCGACCTCCAGGATGCGGCCGATAGGCGGGTGGACACCTACTCAGGCGGCATGCGCCGTCGAATCGACATCGCCTGCGGCCTGACGGTCCGTCCCGAGGTGGCGTTCCTGGACGAACCGACCACAGGGCTGGATCCTCGTAGCAGACAGAGCATCTGGGAACTCATCGCGCGGTTCAAGAGCGCGGGCATCACGACGCTGTTGACCACGCAGTACCTCCAGGAAGCCGACGCGCTCAGCGACCGGATCATCATGATCGACAGCGGGAGCATCATCGCCGAGGGTACCGTCGACGAGCTGAAGAAGCGCACGGGCAGCGACTACTGTGAAATCGTACCCAAGGATCCGGCAGATCTGCCCGCCATCGCGACTGCGCTGACCCCGATGCTGCCCGATGAAGCCAGGGCGGCAATGTCTCTCGACGTCGATCGACTGACCGTACCCGCGTTCGACGGAGCCAACACCCTTGTCGAGGCGATCCGCCTGCTCGACCATGCCGGCATCGCTTTGACGGATGTCGCCCTTCGCAGGCCGTCGCTTGACGACGTGTTCTTCGCATTGACCGCCGATCCCGCATCATGACCTTCTGGACATCGCAGCGGCCGAGCCCGTCGGCACTTCGGCAGTGGTGGGTGCTCACCGTTCGCGTGGTCGCGCCGACGTTCCGCAACGGCGAACTGCTGATAGCGATTTCGCTGTCGGCGGTCTTCACGGCAAGCTTCTACATCCCGTTGAGGGATGTCATGACCCGTGTTGTGGACGGTGGCTACGCGCAGTACCTCATGCCTGCGATCGTCTTGCAGACCGTGTATTTCGCTGCGATGTCCGCCGCTTTGAGGTCGGCCACCGACGAGGTGGACGGCGTCAGCCGCCGATTCCGCACGATGCCGATTCCGCCGATGGCGCCGTTGGCCGCTCGTATGTCGGGAAACGTGTACAGGTGCGGGATAGGCCTGGCAACCGCCATGGTGTGGGGGCACGTGATCGGGTTCCGATTCGAACGGAGTTGGGCATACACGATCGCGTTCTGCTTGATGGTGCTGCTCATCGGCTTCGTCGTTTCGCTGGTCGGCGACTTTATCGGGATGGTGTCGACGAACCCGGAGGCGACGACTCACATCATCCTGTTGCCTGTGTTGACGCTGGGCATGGTGTCGGTGGGTTTTCAACCCGCCGAGCAATTTCCGGAATGGATCCAGCCGTTCGTCCGGAATCAGGTCAATTCGCAATTCGTCTACGCGTTGCGCGCCCTGGCGGGTGACGGGACCGGAGTGTCACTCACCTGGTCAGTGCTGACACCGGCGCTGGTGTGGCTGGCCGGCATCGTTGCGGCCACCGTGTGCCTTTACGTGCGGATACTGCGCAGGCGCCGATGAGCACCGTGGAAAATCGACCGGAAAATTCGCTTCACCAACTCGTCGTGCACACGTGGGTGCAGACGCTTCGACTGCTCGTCAGGTGGCGACACGACCCCCAGACCGTTATTCAGGCCTTGGTGCTGCCCTGCGCGTTTCTCGTATCGCTCAATCTTGTTTTCGGCAAGTCGATTTCGGAAGCCAGCGGCCAGGATGCGTTGTACGGCACCGTACCGATGGCCGCTCTGGTAGGGGCGCTGTTCGGATCAACCGCCGCAGGGATCTCATTGATGCGCGAGCGCGACGACGGGCTGCTGACACGGTTCTGGGCCCTGCCGGTGCACCGCGCGTCGGGGCTACTGTCACGGCTTGTCGCAGAGGCGATTCGGATTCTCGCCACAACCGCGCTTGTCATGCTGACCGGAATCGCATTGGGTTTCCGCTTCGACGACGGGCTTGCCCGCATCCCGGCATGGATGGCGGTACCCGTCACGTTCGGCGTCGCGTTCTCGTTCCTTGTGACGACGTTGGCACTCCGAATGGAGAACACCGTGCTGGCCGAGGCGACGGGGATAGCGGTGGCAGGCCTGTTCTTCTTCTGTACCGGCTTTGTACCGCTCGACCTGTATCCGGCGTGGATTCGGCCGGTGGTCGAACATCAGCCAATGAGCTACGCCGTCGAGGCGATGCGGGCATTGTCGCTCGACGGAGCACTGCTGGCTCCAATGGTCGGAACCCTGCTGTGGTCGGCGGGCATTGCCGCGGTGTGCCTGGCGCCGATGGTCATCGGCTACCGCAAGGCGAGCATGCGCTAGGCAGGCGGGGGAGCGGCGGCCGTGGACCGGCGGGGTGCCGACCGTTGCGGCGGGGATCGGCGGGCGGGGCCTCACCTGCGGGCGGAACGACATTCGGTACGCCGCTCACGGGCGCCTCGCACGTCAACGCGCCGTAATCGGGGTCATCCTTTACAGGCATGACTCGCGGCGCGATGAAGTCCTCGGCCTTTGCGACCAGCGCATCATCCACGAGGATCTCGCAGGTCAGATTTGCCGAGTACGGCCATTCGATCGACACCCGCATGTTCGCCTGCTTCGAGGAAGCCAGCACGGTATTGGCCTCGAATGTGCGGCCCGGGACCATCGTCGGGTTCGCCGTCTGGGTTTGGTCGCCCTCGGCCGCGTACGAAATCGATGCTCCGCGCGAGACACCGTCGACGCGGGCGCGGTAGACGATGTTGTGCAGCACTTCCTGATCGCCCTGAACGGCGGGTTCCGGCGGCGGCGGGCCCTCCGGATCGGCCCCTGCGGACGCAGAAGTTAACTGGGAGCCGGCCAGGAGAGTGACCAGTGCAGCGGCCGCGACCAATCCGCGCTTGGGGGGGCTCATGGCAGCGACATTACGCCCCGCGCCAGGTGAGGACCAAGCCGTTGCCAGAAAGCCAACGGTGCAGGTCGTAGCCGTGGCGGGACAGACCCTCCACGGCGTCGAGGGCGCTTCGCACGGCCTGTTCGCCGATCTCCGGAGAGAGCAGCCCGTGCCGGACGGCGGTGAGCAGCTCGTCGATGTCGTCCAGTTCCACCCCCTTGCCGGTGCGTACGACCAAATCCAGGTAGTGGTCCTCGGAATGCCATACGGTCGGACCCGGTGAATAGCGGCCGACGTCCAGGTAGTAGTCCAGGTCGCGTTCGTATCCCCGATTGAAGTGGAAGACGCTGGCGCGCAACCCGAACGACGGCAGCAGCCACGACTCCAGGTAGTGGAACTGGGCACGTCCCGGCGTCGGGCGGGCTATGTACAGCCCCCACGGCTTCACCGTGTACTCGTCCACCGCCCGCACGATCCCCTTCGGATCGGTGTTGGTGCGTGCGACAAGGTCGAATTTCTCGTGCTTCGGAGCGTGGATATGCCCAGCATAGGGCTTGGGAACAGTGCATGTCGGTGCGTGGTTCTACCCTGGTGACCATGGCCTTCGCTACCGAACATCCCGTGTTGGCGCATTCCGAGTACCGCGCCATCGAGGACATGGTGCGCGTCGGCGGCCGGTTCGAGGTCGTCAGCGATTACGCGGCCGCGGGTGACCAGCCGGCCGCCATCGACGACCTGGAGCGCCGCATCAAGTCGGGGGAGCGCGACGTGGTGCTGCTTGGCGCCACCGGCACCGGCAAGTCCGCCACCACCGCGTGGCTGATCGAGCGACTGCAGCGGCCCACCCTGGTGATGGCGCCGAACAAGACGCTGGCCGCCCAGCTCGCCAACGAGCTCCGGGAAATGTTGCCGCACAACGCCGTTGAGTACTTCGTCTCGTACTACGACTACTACCAGCCCGAGGCGTACATCGCCCAGACCGACACCTACATCGAGAAGGACAGCTCGATCAACGACGATGTGGAACGGCTGCGGCATTCTGCGACGTCGAGCCTGCTGTCCCGGCGCGACGTGGTCGTGGTCGCCTCGGTGTCCTGCATCTACGGCCTCGGCACGCCGCAGTCCTATCTGGACCGGTCCGTCGAGCTGAACGTCGGCGACGAGGTGCCGCGCGATGGGCTGCTGCGACTATTGGTCGACGTCCAGTACACCCGCAACGACATGGCATTCACCCGCGGCTCGTTCCGCGTCCGTGGAGACACCGTCGAAATCATCCCGTCGTACGAAGAACTCGCGGTGCGCATCGAATTCTTCGGCGACGAGATCGAGGCGCTGTACTACCTGCACCCGCTGACCGGTGACGTGGTTCGCAAAGTGGACTCGCTGCGGATCTTCCCGGCCACCCACTACATCGCAGGCCCGGAGCGGATGGCGCACGCGATCTCGACGATCGAGGAGGAGCTCGCCGAGCGGCTCGCCGAACTGGAGAAGCAGGGCAAGCTGCTGGAGGCGCAGCGGCTGCGGATGCGGACCAACTACGACGTCGAGATGATGCGCCAGGTCGGCTTCTGCTCCGGCATCGAGAACTACTCGCGGCACATCGACGGCAGGCCGGCCGGCTCGGCGCCCGCCACGCTGTTGGACTACTTCCCCGAAGACTTCCTGCTCGTGATCGACGAGTCGCATGTGACGGTGCCGCAGATCGGCGGCATGTACGAGGGCGACATCTCCCGCAAGCGCAACCTGGTCGAGTACGGATTCCGGCTGCCTTCTGCCATCGACAACCGTCCGCTGACCTGGGAAGAGTTCGCCGACCGGATCGGGCAGACGGTGTACCTGTCCGCCACGCCCGGGCCGTACGAGCTCAGCCAGACCGGCGGAGAGTTCGTCGAACAGGTGATCCGGCCGACCGGGCTTGTCGACCCGAAGGTCGTGGTCAAGCCGACGAAGGGCCAGATTGACGACCTGATCGGCGAGATCCGCAAGCGCACCGAGGCCGACGAGCGGGTGCTGGTGACGACGCTCACGAAGAAGATGGCCGAAGACCTGACCGACTACCTGTTGGAGACGGGGATCCGGACGCGCTATCTGCACTCCGAGGTCGACACGTTGCGCCGGGTCGAGCTGCTGCGTCAATTGCGGCTCGGCGAGTACGACGTGCTCGTCGGCATCAACCTGCTGCGTGAGGGCCTCGACCTGCCCGAGGTGTCGCTGGTAGCGATCCTGGATGCCGACAAGGAGGGCTTCCTCCGGTCGACGCGCAGCCTGATCCAGACCATCGGCCGCGCGGCGCGCAACGTGTCGGGCGAGGTGCACATGTACGCCGACAACATCACCGATTCGATGAAGGAGGCCATCGACGAGACCGAGCGTCGGCGGGCCAAGCAGATCGCCTACAACGAGGCCAACGGTCTCGACCCGCAGCCACTGCGCAAGAAGATCGCCGACATCCTCGATCAGGTCTACCGCGAGGCCGACGACACCGATGCTGTCGGGGTTGGCGGCTCGGGGCGCAACGCGTCGCGGGGCCGTCGAGCACAGGGTGAGCCGGGCCGAGCGGTCAGTGCCGGGATCATCGAGGGGCGCGACACCACGAGCATGCCGCGGGCCGAACTCGCCGACCTCATCAAGGATTTGACCGACCAGATGATGGCCGCGGCGCGCGATTTGCAGTTCGAGCTGGCGGCCCGAATCCGAGACGAGATCGCCGACCTGAAGCGGGAGCTTCGCGGCATGGATGCCGCCGGCCTGAAATAGTTTGATCTCAACTGTGGTTGAGGTCATACGGTGTCTGATGTGACTGAAACCACGACGATCAAGCCGGGCGGCTGGGGTGACTTGTTGGGCCGCGAGCGGCTCGGCACCGCAACGCTGTTGGCCGGCGGGGTCGGGCTGTATGCGACCAACGAGTTCCTCACCATCAGCCTGTTGCCCAGCACCGTCGCGGACATCGGCGGACAGCGGTTCTACGCATGGGTGATCGCCGTGTACCTGGTCGGCTCTGTGGTCGCGGCGACCGCGGTCAACCCTCTTCTCATTCGGTTCGGGCCACGGATGTCGTATCTACTCACGCTGGCCGTCTTCGGCGCGGGCACATTGGGCTGCGCGCTGGCGCCGAACATGGAGCTGCTCCTGGTCGCTCGCACCGTGCAGGGCGCGGCCGGTGGGATGCTCGCGGGCCTCGGCTATGCGGTGATCAGCGCCGCCCTGCCGAGCTGGCTGTGGACCCGGGCGTCGGCGTTGGTGTCGGCGATGTGGGGCGTTAGCGTGATCGTGGGACCCGCCATGGGCGGACTGTTCGCCCAATTCGGTATCTGGCGTTGGGCTTTCGGTTCGTTGGCAATCATGACGGTCGCGATGGCGGCATTGGTGCCTGGCGCGTTGCCCGCCCGAAAGGCGAGTGAGCTGGAGCCCTCGGCGATACCGCGGATCCCCATGTGGTCGCTGTTACTCCTGGGCGTGGCCGCGCTGGCGATCAGCGTCGCCGGCGTGCAGCGAGCCGCCGCCGCCACGTTCGCGCTGCTCGCCGTGGGTGCGGCTCTGGTTGTGCTCTTCCTGGTGGTCGATCGTCGCGCGCGCGCGACGGTGTTGCCGCGAGCGGCGTTCGGCCCCGGCCCGCTCAAGTGGATGTACGTCACGATCGGACTGCTGATGGCAGCCACGATGGTCGACATGTACGTGCCGTTTTTCGGGCAGCGGCTCGCCAACATGGCGCCGGCGGCAGCCGGATTCTTCGGCGCGGTGCTCGCGATCGGTTGGACGGTGTCGGAGATCGCCAGCGCGTCCCTCAGCCGGACTCGCACAATCACCCGCCTGGTCGCCGCCGCGCCGGTCATCATGGCGATCGGCCTCGCTCTGGGCGCGCTGGTCCTCGGTGACGACGCTCCGTGGCCGCTGGTAGTGATCTGGGCCGTCGGATTGTTCGTCGCCGGTTCCGGGGTTGGTGTGGCGTGGCCGCATCTGTCGGCATGGATCATGGGCGCAGTCGACGACCCGGTGGAAGCCGGCACCGCGGCGGCCGCGATCAACACCGTGCAGCTGATCTGCGGCGCTTTCGGCGCAGGCTTGGCTGGCGTCGTCGTCAACATGACCGATGGAGGCGACGGGGCTGCAGCCCGCTGGCTGTTCGCCGTGTTCGCAGTGCTCGCTGCCGCAGGCTTTGTCGCGTCGTATCGCGCCAGCCGCGGACGCTAGTGTCGGTTTTGTGGATGCCTTCGCCGCCGGGCAGCTGACCCGAGCCCTCGACAGGCTGCATTCGGCGATCGAGTTAGCGCCGCAGCGCCTCGCCGCGGTGAGCGGTCCGCCGAAAACTGCTACTCAGCAACGACTTTGCGGCGGTCGCCGCGAGCAGAAACTTGAAGTGCTTCACAACGTTGGTCAGAAACACACGCTCGCGATCGATGTCTGCGGCGGTGAGTGCCTTGTCGAGCAGCCCGCCGGCCGGGCAAAGGTGTTGCCGCCGTGGTCGTTAATTCGGGCGGACGCATCACTGTCGCCGAGGTCACGTACGGCGCGCGGAGGTGACGTTGCTAGCGCTCTCGGCACGAAATACCAGGAAAATGCTGCTCAGCGTGGTGAATAACTCTCATGTTCGTCGGACAACGGGTTAGGGTCGTTCGTTGGCGGTGCAAACGACACTGGGAGGGTATGGATGAGCGGCTATCGGACCGTGGTGGTCGGCACGGACGGGTCGGATTCGTCGTTGCGTGCGGTGGATAAGGCCGGCCAGATCGCCGCGGGATCGGGCGCGAAGGTCATCGTGGCGACTGCATACTTACCCCACGGCGACGACCAGCGGGCCGCCGACTTGCTCAAGGACGAGGGCTACAAGATGGCAGGCAACGCCCCCATCTATGCCATTCTGCGGGAGGCCAGAGGCCCGCGCGAAGGCCGCCGGGGCGAACGAGATCGAGGAGAAGGCGATCGTCGGGGCGCCGGTGGACGCTCTGGTCGACCTTGCCCAGGAAGTCAACGCGGACCTGTTGGTGGTCGGCAACGTCGGGCTCAGCACCATCGCCGGCCGGCTGCTGGGGTCGGTGCCTGCCAACGTCGCGCGGCGGTCTAAGACCGACGTGCTGATCGTGCACACCACGCCGTAAAGATCAGCAGCGCCACCACGATCATCCAGTCTCCGAACCGCTGGTAGACGGTGGTCCGCGACCCCAGCGGGACATCCACGACCAAGACTCCGCGACTGGCGGCAGGAAGCCAGCCGAGTTCGCGCCCGCGCGCGTCGAACGCCGAACTGATACCCGATAATCCGGCATGGACCGCCGGGTGGCCCACTTCGACACTGTGTACTGCGGTCATGCTCGCCAATTGCGGCTGCGCCCAGCTGCCTTGATACGTCGACGTCGAACTTTGATACGCCAGCAGTTCGGCACCGAGGTGCACCTCGCGCCGAGGCAGGTCCGAAAACGTCGCCTCGAAGCTGATCAATGGTCCGACCGCCAGCGTGTCCGTGTGCAGCACGACCGGACCGTCACCCCGACGACGATCCTCGGCAGCCGCCTTGGTGTGTCGGGTGACCCAGTCGAGTAGCGGCCGCAGCGGCACATATTCACCGAATGGCACCAGCCGCGTCTTCGCGTATGAACCGCGCGATCCGTCCGGTCCGATGAGCACCGATGATTTGTAAATCCCCCCGCTCGGCGCGCGCGCGTCGACGTTGACCAGCAGGTCCGCGCCGATCCGTCGGCGCAGCTCGACGAGGTGCGTCATGGCGTCGGGGTGACTCGTCAGGTCAACCGCGACACTGCTCTCACCCCAGACCACGAGGTCAAACCGCTGGCCCGCCAGGGATTCGGTGAGCGCCTCACTAGCGGCCTGACGGGCGCTCCCGTCTGCGATGTTGCCCGGCTGAACGAGCGCGATCCGGGTCGTCGGCTCCGGCGCGGGCACCGGTCCCCAGCAGAACCACGCCGGGCCGCCCGCCACGAGGACGACGGGCAGCGCAATCGCCCAGGCGCAGCGCAGCACGATCGCCCCCACG
This sequence comes from uncultured Actinomycetota bacterium, assembly GCA_963800125.1. Classification (GTDB taxonomy): domain Bacteria; phylum Actinomycetota; class Actinomycetes; order Mycobacteriales; family Mycobacteriaceae; genus Mycobacterium. The sequence goes on from CAWDAC010000040.1 coordinate 42,378, forward strand.
ACCGCGGTGTTGACCGCGACAACGAGAAAGCTGACCAGCCATACTCCGCCCACCGACGCCGAAGCCAGCGTCGCCGGCTGGTTCCACTGCGACGCACCCAGCTGCGCCCACGGCCCGCCGAGTTTGTCCCACGACCGCGCCGTTTCCGCGAGTACCCATGCGCTCGGCAGCACGACGACGGCGGCGAACAGGCCTCGGATGGTGAGCTCCCCGGAGAGCAGCCGGTGCGCCGCCCATCCCCACGGCAGCCACAGCGCGCCGAGGACTACGGCGAGTACCGGCAGCAGCGGGCCGGCGCTGGGCAGCAGCCAGTACTGGGTGGCGAGCACGAACCCGGTCATGCCGACCCACGCGCGCACCGCGCCCTGCCCGGCGGTCGGCGCGGCGCGCAGCACGAGCAGCAGCGGGACCAGCCCGATCCACGCCAGCCACCACCATGACGGCGCCGGGAAGGCGAGGGCAGGCAGCGCGCCGGCGACCAGCGCCGCCGCGTGGCCCCTGACCGACGTCAGGTGCTCGACGCCTTGGCGATCTCGGCGATCGCCGCATCCAGCGTCGCGTTGAACTCCTCATCGCTCTGCTGTGCGGTGAGCCCCTCGGTGAGGGCGCGGGAGAAACTGGCGATGACGCCATGGTTGCGGGACAGTTTCTCGCACGCCTCGTCGCGGCTGTAGCCGCCGGACAGCGCCACCACGCGGACCACCTTGGGGTGGTCGACGAGCTCCCGGTACAGGTTGTCGGTGTCCGGCAGCGTCAGCTTCAGCATCACGTTCTGGTCGTCGTCGAGCTGATTCACGCCGTCGAGGAGGCCCGGCCTTGAGCTGGTCCTCGGCCTCTGCCTTGCGCGGGCTGTGAATGTCGACCTCCGGCTCGATGATCGGCACCAGGCCCGCGGCAACGATCTGCCTGGCGATCTCGAACTGCTGCGCAACGACGGCGTCGAGCCCCGCGCCGGGGAGCTTGATCACCGATCGCATCTTGGTGCCGAACACGCCGTTGTCGCGGGCACGCGCGAGCAGGTCGTCGAGGCCGGGGATCGGCTTCATCACCTGCGCGCCGTCTTCCTCGGCGGCCAGACCCTTGTCGACCTTGAGGAACGGCACCACCCGCTTGACGTTCCAGAGGTAGTCGGCCGTCGGACGGCCCTCGATGGTGCGGTCCATCGTGTCCTCGAACAGGATCGCGCCGACGATCCTGTCCCCATCGAAGGCCGGGCTGGTGATGATCCGGGTGCGCATCTCGTGGACGAGGTCAAACATCTCTGCGTCATTTGAGTAGGCGTCCTCGGGGATGCCGTACAGCTTCAGCGCCTTGGGGGTGCTGCCGCCGCTCTGGTCCAGCGCCGCGATGAAGCCGGCGCCGCTCTGCATCTTCTTGAACTGGTCGTTGTTCATGGCTATTACTTACCAGGTGGCGCCATTCTTTTTGGAGGCACTACCTCAGGGTGCGTGAGTACTGCTTGTGCGGATGCACACCGTGCAGGTCGCGATATGAGGGTGGCTGGCGCCCTCCTTCATCCTGGATGCCGTACTCGACCGCCAACTCCGCGCCGATCAGCGTCTGGCCGCTCTTCTCCATGAGCGCTGGGGTCGTTGAAGAGAGCCCAGATGAGATGCCCCGTCAGTTCAGGTGTCTCCGCGATTTTCAGCAGGTGGCCGAACTTCGCGGGATCGCTGGCGACGATGTTCTTGAGACGTTCCGTCAGGAGGATCCCCATCCAGATGGAAACCGACGCGATGCCGAAATCCTTGAAGTCCACCGCCATGTCCGCGGCCATCTTGTCCATGCCCGCCTTGTGCACGCCATAGGACGGGCCGAACACGTAATGGGCGGCGCCCGGGGCCGACGTGAAAATGACCAGCCCGTGGCGTTGCGGAAGCATCAGCGGGGCGGCATAGACGGTGGCGACGTAACCGCTGCGCAGGCCGACATCGAGCGTATCGATGACGTTGATCGGCTCCTCCCAGAACCTCGTCGGCCCCATCATCTCGTCGCGGATGATCGCGGCGTTGTTCACCAATATGTCGACCCTGCCCTGCTCTCGTTCCACCCGATCGAAGAGTGCCTTCACCTGGTCGTCGTCGGCATGGTCCACGCGGACGGCGATCCCCTTGCCGCCGGCCGAGGTCACCAGCCGGGCGGTTTCGTGGATCGTGCCCGCGAGTGAAGACTCGCCGGCCTTCTCGGTGCGCCCCGTGACGTAGACCGTGCATCCGTGGCCGCCGAGCGCATGCGCTATGCCGAGCCCGGCGCCACGGCTGGCTCCGGTCACCACGGCCACGGTGTCTGGTGTCATGGCATCGCCTCGGCCCAGTCGATGTGGCCATCGAAGCCGAGCGATGTCGCCTTGTCGCGGTATTGGTCCCGAAGGTCGCGGTAGCCGGCGTCATCGCCGTGAGCGCGGGCCAGCAGCGCGCGCAGGCGCAGCAGCCAGACGTCCTGGATGACCGACCCGTCGGTCGGCGTGGTTGCCAACCTGGCGATCGCCGCCTCGGCTTCGGCCACGTCGCGGTCGGCGCCACGGTTCAGCAGCGCCTCCACCAGCACACCGATTGCCGGGATGTAGTAGCCGACCTGGCCCCGAGTAGTCAGGTCGTCCACCGATTTCCGGATCAGAGGGATGGCACCATCGCGGTCGCCGTCTCTGGCCTGTTCCCGTCCGAGGTAAACGTCGATTAGCGGGAGTTCCGCCAGGAAGTACCGGTGCTGTACCCACATATCGCGGAGTTGCGCCATCAGCTCGACTCCGCGGTGCCGGTCGCCTGCGGCGCCCCGAAGCAGCAGCATGCAGCCGTGCAACCACTTGATCATGACTACGGCGTAATTGTCGCCGGATGCCTCGGCGGTCTTGAGCGCGCCTTCGGTTGCGCCGACCGCAGCATCGTCAGCGCGGAGCGTCCCGTGCCATGCCCCCATGCCGTATTTCCATGACAAGATTATGGCGAGGGTCAACGGGTCGGCGCTTTGTTCGGCGAATACAACGGCATTGTCGAGGTCCTCGCGCCATCCCGTACGACCAAACCACCATCGTGCCAACCCGCGCATTGCCAATGCCGCCGCCAACGGTGAGCGCACGATGAGGTTGCCTTTCGCAGGATCGCCGTCGGCCCAGTCGATGGTGGCCTGTGCCCACCGCAATGCCTCGCCCATCTCACCGGCTTGGAGCTTGATGCCCATCGCACCGAATGCCGCCTGAGCGGTCAGGGACGGGTCGCCGATCGAGTCGAGCAGCGCCATCAGTTCAGATGCCAGTCGCTGCGCCTCAGGCACCTCTCCGCGCTGCGCATGCCTCGACATCGGGCCCATCATGCCGATGGCCAGCGAGGTCTTGTCGCCTGCGAGCGTGCAAAGCTTCCGCAGTTCCTCGAAGCGGACCCCGGAATCGTCGGCCTGGACTCGCCAGTCGGTTGCGCAGAGTAGGGTGCGCGGCGCGATGCGCATCGCCGTGCGGTCGGGGTGGTCGTCTGGGCAGTGCATCTGCAACCTGGCGGGCACGCTCCCAATTGACCCGCGCCGCGGCGCTATCGCGGTTGTTGGACCAGGTGCCGGCGCGCATGTGCCAGTCGAACGCAGTATGCAGATCGCCTGCGGCTTCCAAGTGCTCGGCGATCAGCGCCGCGTTTTCGTCGAGAGACCCCGTACCGCGTTGTTCGATCGCGGCGGCTACCCGCCGGTGCAAGTCGGCGCGGTCGGATTTGAGCTGAGCCTCGTATGCCACGGCACGTATCAGCGGATGGTGAAACACAAACTCGGGGTGCCGGGTGAACGTGACCTGATCGATGAGCTGGGCCGCCAGCAGGTCGGCAACCACCGGTTCGACACCCAGTGCCGACAGCAGGTCCGCTCCGAACCGCGAGCCGACCACCGCCGCCGCGCTCAACGTTCGTTTTGCTGTGGGGTCGAGCCGATCAATACGGGAGGCGATCGTTGCCTGCAGCGTAGCGGGCACAGCAACCTCGGCAGCTTCTGTCGTTGACAGGTATGCGCCGAGCTTCCCTTGCAGCACACCACGTTCTGCGAGTTCGCGTACGATCTCCTCCGCGAAGAACGGGGTGCCTGCGGCCCTTTCGGCGATCGTCTGGCCGAGTTCGCGAACGGAGGGGTCCGGCCCGAGTAATTCCGAAACCAGCGCCGCGGTCTCGCGGTTGCTCAACGGCGAGAGGGCGATGGACTGCGCACCCGGCACCTGCGCCAGTGCGCCCCGATACTCGGGCCGATGGGTGATCAGTGTGAGCAGGTGCGTCTGTGGAACCACGGTGAGGAAGTCGGCGAGCAGGGATTCGCTGGACTCGTCTATCCAATGGGCATCTTCGATGACGTAGACCGCAGGGTCCTGACTGGCCAGCGTCGCGGAATTAACCATTGCGGTCAGCCGCCGCTTGCGCGCATCGGGATCGATCCGCGGAAGCTCGGCGCCGGGATCGCTGATGCCCAACAGATCCTCGAACAGCGCGACGTCCTCGGGCTCGGCGTCCGAAAACTGGGCCTTTATCAACGCGCGCGCGGCCGGTGGGTCGAGACCCTCAACACCGGTTGCCGCCCGCAGCAGCCGGGAGATCACCTGGAATGGGACTTGGCTCGTGTGCGACTCGCAGAACGTGGTGAACACGTTCACGTCACGCTCGGCGGCCATCGCCGCAAGTTCGCGGGCAAGTCGGCTCTTGCCGATGCCGGCGGGCCCCACCACTCCCACCACCGCGCCGTCGCCGTCAATCGCCCTGTCCAACAAGCCCTCAACGGCGGACATCTCCCATCGCCGACCGACCAACTTCGACTCGGCACGGGTCGCGGCGCGATGTTGGCCGACAGCCAGTAGCCGGCGGGCAGGAACCGGCTCGTCGGCGCCCTTGATCTGAACCAGCTCAGGCTCGCCGAGCGCCGCCACACCATCCACGAGTCGCGCGGTGGACAGGCTGAGCATCACCCCGCCTGCCGGGGCGGCCGACTCCATTCGCTGCGCCATTCCAACGTGCTCGCCGACGGTCGTGTAACCCAAAGTGCCAGAGCCGATTTCACCGGCTATCACTTGACCCGAGTTGAGGCCGACACGAACGGTGAGTTCAATGCCGTCGCGACGGTTCACCCCCGCGGCAACGACCTGGGCCGCTTGCTGGATGTCCAGCGCGGCCAGACACGCGCGGACAGCGTGATCCTCCAAAGCCATCGGTGCGCCGAACACCGCCATGATGCCGTCACCGGTGAATTTGTCCACGGTGCCGCCATATCGCTGCACCACCGAACTCGCACAGTCGACCAACTCGGCCATGATTTCGCGCAGCCGCTCGGAGCCCACTGATGCGGCGATGTCCATCGAGTGGACGACATCGGCAAACAGCACCGTCACCTGTTTGTACTCCGGCGACTGCTTCGCCTGTGTGAGCGGTGCGCCGCATTCGCTACAGAACTTGGCTGTCGCGCCTACTCCAGCCCCACACGACCCACACGCCAGTCCGTCGTCCACGCCAGTATCATGTCACCGCTGGACCGACCCATCGTGCGAGGCGATGTTCGGCTCGGCAGACACCCCGGCAGGTTAGAGGGGGCTGGAGTCCCGCGGTGGAAACAGCGCGCGCCGTAGATCGAAATTTGCGCGGTTCGGGCAACATGCGAGGCCCTGGTCACGTATACCTACTATGCCTCGCGCTATGCCTGGTGCGACATCTTGCTCAGTTCCCCAGCCCTGGTTAACCTTCACTGCCGACGGTGCGACTCGGGCTGGCAAGCATTCACTCGCTTAGTGCGACAGGCAGGACCTCGCGCGGATGAAGTGACGAAAGGCTGCGACCGTGGAATTGAGCGACCTTCTGATCCGGGGCTCGAGCCTCGCCGTCGTCGTCTTCGTCGTGTCGAGCACACTGGGTGTCGGCTTGAGCCTGACCGTCGGCCAGATCCTGGCCCCGCTGAAGAACGCCCGGCTGGTCGTGCTGTCCGTCGCCGCGAACTTCGTCCTTGCGCCCCTGGCAGCGCTCGGGCTCTGGCGGGCGCTCGGTCTCGATGAGCCGCTCGGGATCGGCCTGCTGCTGTGCGGGCTGGCGGCGGGGGCGCCGTTTCTCATCAAGCTTGCGGAGTTCGCCAAGGCCGACCTGGCCTTCGCCGTGGGCCTGATGGTGTTGTTGATGGTCGTCACCGTGGGCTACCTGCCCCTCGCCCTGCCGTTCCTCCTCGAGGGAATCACGGTGAACCCGGTGAAGATCGCGCAGTCGCTCGTCGTATTGATGCTCATCCCGTTGGCCGTGGGTCTCCTGGTGCGGGCCCGCCGCCCAGGCGCGGCCGGCCGCATTCGACCCGCGGTTGGGTGGCTGTCCAACGTCAGCATGATCCTCGTGGTGTTGTTGACCACGGCCGGCCACTTCAAGAGCGTCCTGTCGGTGTTCGGCACCTTCGGCGTCCTGGCCGCCGTCGTGTTCACGGTGGTCTGCGTCGGTATCGGTTGGCTCCTTGGAGGACCCGGAACGAGCACCCGGGGGGTGCTGGCCCTGGGGACGGCGCAGAGAAATGCCGCCGCGGCATTCGTGGTCGCCGGGCAGAACTTCGACGACCCGAAGGTCATCGTGATGATCACCGTCATCTTGATCGTCGACTTCCTGATGCTGATGCCATTCGCTCGCATGCTCGCAAGGCGCCGCTGATATGTAGGCGGTTGTCTCTCGCGTCGTCCCGCGCCGCGCAGACGGTGCTCGCCGAAAACTACGTTGGCCTGCCATTCTGACGCCTCATGCTCTATGCTCCGGCCGCAAGCCAACGGGAGTAAGCCCATGAAGAGCTACAAGGTCGTCGAATTCGGCAAGCCGCTGCAGAAGGTCGAGGAAGCCAATCCTGCGCCGCAGGGTACCGAAGTGCTGGTGCGCATCACCGCCGCCGGCGTCTGCCACAGCGACGTCCATCTGTGGGAAGGGTATTTCGACATGGGCGGCGGCAACAAGTCCTCGCCCGAGAAGATCATGGCGCCGCCGCGCACGATGGGCCACGAGATCGTGGGCGAGGTCGCGGCGCTGGGCCCCGACGCCAAGGGCGCCAAGGTCGGCGACAAGGCGGTGGTCTATCCCTGGATCGGCTGTGGCAAATGCTGGTACTGCCAGGCCGGCAGCGAACATCTCTGCCCAACGCCGCGGGCGCTCGGCGTCAACAAGGACGGCGGCTTTGCCGACCACGTCCTCGTGCCGCATGCCAAATACCTCTATCCCTACGGCAACCTGCCGGTCGAACTCGCCTGCCTCTATGCCTGCTCCGGCATCACGGCCTTCGGCGCCGTCAAGAAAGCGGTCGGCCACGATGCCGGCAAGCCGATCCTGGTGATCGGCGCGGGCGGCGTCGGCCTGATGGGCGTGCGCTTCGCCAAGTCGGTGCTGGGCCGCGAGCCGATCGTGGCCGACATCGACGAGAACAAGCGCAAGCTCGCCCTGGAGAACGGCGCCTGCGCCGCCCTCGACCCGCGCGACAAGGAATCGCGCAAGCAGATCATGGACCTGACCGGCGGCACCGGCGTCGGTGCGGCGATCGACTTCGTCGGCGCCGAGGCCTCTGCGCAGTTCGGCGTGAGGGCACTCGGCCGCGGCGGACGGCTGGTCGTCGTCGGCCTGTTCGGCGGCACCTTCTCAATGCCCTTGCCGATGTTCGCTTTCACCGGCTGCCAGATCATGGGCTCCGTGACCGGCAGCCCGGCCGAGATGAAGGAGATGATGGACCTCGTGACCGGCGGCAAGGTGACGCCCGTTCCGGTCATCAAGCGCAAGCTCGACGAGGCCGACGCCACACTGCAGGAGCTGCGCAAGGGCCTGATCATGGGGCGCGCCGTCCTGGTGCCGTGAGCCAGGCCAGCCGCGCGCTTCGTCTACGCCTTCGAGACAGGAGCGCTCGCCCCGCAACGGGCGTTCTTCCTGCGTGCCGAGCTTGCGCCATTCAGGGACGCCGACGCCGAGCAGTCGTTTCGGCCCGAGTACCTGCGCCTGAGGAAGGCCGGCTGGTCGGTCGGTTCCCCGGATCGAGCGCGGCGCCTATCAGCTTGGCCAGCTGCTGCTGACCAAGCACAAGGAAGAGACCTTCGCCAACATCGCGCGTGCGGGGTCGCTGTTCACCGAGGGCGGGACGCTGGACTGCTCCGGCTCGAAGGACGATGGCGCGAGCCTGGAGAAGCAGGCCGACAAGGCCTTCGGCCTCGACGGCACGCCGTCGAAGTTCCATTGCCGCGTCTTCTGGTTGACACGCGGCGATAGGCTGCCGTGCAGAGCCGCCATCAACACCAGGTCGTGAAATTTGGTGGCGTGCAGCGTCGTCCACCCCGCTTACACGCGAACTTGCAGAACATGGCGCGGTCGATGGCGGTGAGGAGAGGGATCCGTTCAGCGCAGACAACCGAGATTTAAGCGAGGTGGTGGCACCGGCTCAGGTCTCTGGTGGCTTGCGCCCCCAGACCGACTGCATCAGCTGCGCGCGGTAGGTGAACGTCGGGTCCTCGTAGGCCCGGCGCATGTCTGCCACCTCGGAGTCGGTGAGGGCGCCCTCGGCGATGACGACGTCGTCGATGCGCTGCCAGGTTTGGATCCACATGCGCGACAGCGGGTCGCCGCCCCGCACGACCCGGGCTATGCCCTCATTCCCCATCTCGATGAGCCCGAGAGCCGCCATGTAGGCAGGCAGGACCTTGCCGAAGCGCAGGTCGGTGATCCCGGCGGCCGAGGTGAATTCGATCCGCTTGCGATTGCAGGAGTCGAAGACTTCGGAGAGAGGGTGACCGGGATCAACCGACTCCGCGACGGCGTTGTCAGGCTCTTCGGCGACCAGCCAGCCGCCGGGGCGTAATGCTGCTGCCATGCGCCGCAAGACTTCCGCGGGATCGCTGAGGTGCATGAGAAGCAGGCGGCTGTGCACGAGGTCGTAGGAGGCGGGCTCGACGTCATCGCGGGTGAAGTCGCACCGGCGCACCTCGACGTTCGGCTGACGCAGATCGCTGAGGAACCTCGGATCAATCTCCGCGGCGACGACGTGCCCCTTCGCGCCCACACGCTCGGAGAGCCAGCGCACGACCGAGCCGGCGCCGGCACCGACTTCCAGACAACGCCATCCAGTGTCGACGCCGCCGTGGCCACCGCGACGGGTGACCCGCGTAGCGATCAACCAGATAGAGGGCCAGGTCCAGATATGACGTCGTCGCTCCGGCCGAGATCACCGGAAGCTCGTCGACGATGCGACGATCGGGCTCGAGCGGACGCCGGGGTAGCGGCGCCGGAACGACGTCGCGCGGCCCGGGTAGGTCGTCGCTCGGCGGCCGTCGAGGAGTCCGGCTTCGGCGAGAAAGTATGCGCCTGTGCATACCGACGTCAGCAAAACACCTTCAGCGGCACGGCCTTTCAGCCAAACGAGTAGATCGGGATGCGCGGCCAGTGAGTCGTCCAATCCCTCGAGCATCGGCGGCAGCACCACCACGTCCACGCCGCCCAAGTCTGTCAAGGATGCGTTGGCGCGGATGGGAACACCGCCGAACCCGGTCGCATCGACACCGGACGGAGTCGCGACCCGAACCGAAAACGCTGGGAATCCGCCGCCACGAATCAGCATCCCGTTTGCCACCTGCAGCACATCAAGCACACCGGTGACGCAGGAGGCCATGCATCCGTCCAGTGCCACGATCGCGAACTCGTGAGCCATGGTTCCACCGTGGCACGGCTCAAGTGGAGGCGCACGAGCGCAGGCGGTTGTTGATGATGTCTGTCGCCTCGTTCACCAGATCGCGGACGATATCGGCCGCCGGTTTGATCTCCTGCACCAGGCCGACGCTCTGGCCGGCCAGCAGGTCCATCGCATCCAGGTCCCCGTCGGCGTCACTGTTGGGTGGAAAACCCATGAATCGCAGAAGCGGCATCGACACTCCGCCGATGACCGTCGTTCCGACCTGCGGCTCATCGGGACGAGACTCTTGGCCGCGCGCTTCATTCCCAAGCCATTCCCTCACGAACGGGGTCAGCAGCGTCCGGTGGGGTGCGTGGGGCCACCCGTGCCCGAACAGCGTCGTGCGTACCGTGTCGCACTCGGCCGCCTCGAGCAGCTTCCGCTTGTAGTAGGGGTGGGCGCGCGATTCCGTGCTGGCGAGAAATCGGGTTCCCAATACCGCCGCTTGCGCACCCAACGCCAGCACCGCAACCAGCCCACGGGCGTCGGCGATGCCGCCGGCCGCGGCGACCGGTCGCGGCGCGACGGCGTCCACCACGCGGGGCACCAGGGCCAAGGTCGAAATGTCGCCCGCGACATGGCCGCCCGCTTCCACGCCCTGCGCAACGATCACGTCGACACCGGCTGCCGCGGCCCGCAGCGCTTGCTCCACGCTGCCGACTTGACAGAACACCGTTGTACCGGCGGCGTGCGCCGGCTCGACGTACGGGCTGGGGTCGCCCCAGAACAGGCTCAGTACCGGAACCCGTTCCTCCATGCAGATTGCGACGGGGTCGTCCACAGGAAATTGCAGGAGCAGGTTGACACCGAACGGGCGGTCGGTGAGTTCGCGCACCCGCTGAATCTCCTCGCGGAATCGTGCTGGCGCGCATAGCTGCGCTTGCAGGATGCCGAGGCCGCCGGCATTGCTGACCGCCGCGACGAGCTCCGGCCCGCTAATGTCGGGGCCCATCGGCGCGCAGATGATCGGGTGCGCGATGCCCAGCTGTTGGCACAGGCCGGTGTTCATGTCGCGAGCGTTAGTGGTGCCATCGCGACCAGGCGGCCTGTTTGGTGGTACCGGCGAGACCAGCAACGCTGCTCCAGGACTGGGCTTCAGCCAGGGTGCGGGCCGAGATGCCCAGGCATTCGCCGACGTATTGACTGAGTCCGAGCAAGGTTTGAAAGGCGGTCGGGTCGGTGCTGTTGGCGAGCTCATTCAGCAGGGTGCGGGCTTCGGCCGCAATATCGGTTGGTTCTCGGCTCATGGGTGGGCCAAATTGACCGTGCGTACGCCGTCCGGGTCGTCGAAGCGTCGCGTCCAGGACGTCTCGGGCCAATACCACGTTGCAGTTCCGGCTGCAGGCTCATACTTGGCCGTGTAGAGAGTGCCGAAGCCGATCTCGAACTGGTTGTTGCGCAACGGTGGCTGCAGCATCGCGGCGACGAATTGCTCTCCCGACGCATCGTCGGCGCGCAACTGGTCCAACCGCGTAAGTCGCCCGACGCTGTTGAATCTAGCGGCGTGGGCGGGGTGTTCGACCAGATCGAGTCGGTGGTTAGTCGTCGCGTCGAGTCGGCTCACTACGGCAGGCTGCTGCGGGGCGACAAAAACCGTGGCGTGATTACCAATTGTGTCGACCAGCGCCACGTTGTAGGACTGCGCAACAGGAATCCGCCGGAGTGCACTGACTGCCTGTTCGACGGTGGCACAGGTCTCTAGCACGTAGCGCAGCACGATGGGGATCCCAAAGCCGTCGCCACCGCCGGGTCGGCCACCGAACGTCAGCGAGATCGCCAGCCCGTCCTCGTTCATCCCGTCCAGCAGACCCCAGAGCAGGTCGCTCGTCCCGAGCACCCGGCGATGCCCGGAGTAGTTGGTGGAAGCGACGACGGCTTCAAAGAGCGACTGGTCGTAGTCGTAGTTGCGGATCAAGATCGGCTGCTCACCAGGTATGACAACTTGGGAACAACCGACGGCGAAAGCCGGAAGTCCCCACATCGACAGCATCCGCGCGGCAACAGAGTCGTCACCACTCAGGCGACACAGCCGTTCCCAGGTAGGCATCAACTCGGGGAGGTATTGGGAAAGTGCGCGCCGACATTCGTCCAGGGAGGGGCGGGCGGCCAGCCCCTCCCGTGTGTACCAGCGGCGGTACGCCGGCCAGGTTGCGTCGTACAGCGCTCGCCAGCGGGGACCCGGCTCGGCCTCTCGGTACGCGTGGAGCGTCAAGGTGCGGCTCGTGGTCTTGACGGGCTCGACTACCGGGGCTCGCTCGACCACCGAGGCGCAGCGCAGTCCGTAGGTGACCCACTCCTGCCAGCGAGCACCAGGTGAGGGGAGGGGTGGGGCTGCGGCCGGAGCCAAGAGCGCTGTCATGCGTCAAGGTTATCTTGACGATTTCCGAAACGTCAAAGTGGCCTTGACGGGGTCACCAACCCCGCTCCCGCCATTCGCCCAGGTGCGGGCGTTCCGCGCCCAGGGTCGTGTCGTCGCCGTGCCCGGGGTAGACCACCGTCGAGTCCGGGTAGGCGTCGAACACCCGACTGGTGACATCGGTAAGCAGTTGCGTGAAATCGCCTCGCTTCCAGGTCTTGCCGACGCCGCCGGGAAAGAGGCAATCGCCGGTGAACAGATGGGTGGCGTCGTCAGCTCCGTCGAGCGCCAGCGCGACGGATCCCGGGGTGTGGCCTTGGAGGTGGATCACGTCGAACGAGAGCTCACCGATCTTGACGGTGTCGCCGTTGGCCAGGATCCGGTCCGGTTTAACCGGCAACGGGTCGGCGTCCAGCTGATGTGCCGCGGTGGGCACCCCGGTCGCCTTGGCCACCTCGGCCAGCGCCAGCCAGTGGTCCTGATGTTGGTGGCTGGTGACGATCAGTGACAGCTTCGGCGCGAAGCGTTCGATCAGTTCGAGCAGGATCTCGGCGTCGTTGGCGGCGTCGATGAGTAGCGTCTCGCCTGTCTGGGAACACGTCACCAGGTAGGCGTTGTTGTCCATCGGGCCAACGGATACCTTGACGATCGACGCGCCAGGAAGGTTGCGACGAGCCGCGGTTCGGGGGTCAACATGGCCGGTGTAGTTGTCGTCGACGACTGTCATATCGCTCACGGTATCGGGCTTGTCGGTGGCGGCACATAGCATGGGCATGAACTATGTCTTCGGGAGGACTTCTGTCTTTGAAAGCGAGAGGGTGTGGCTGACCGCCTGATAGTCAAGGGTGCGCGCGAGCACAACCTGCGCAGTATCGACCTCGACTTGCCACGCGATGCGCTGATCGTTTTCACCGGGCTGTCCGGGTCCGGCAAGTCGTCACTGGCCTTCGACACCATCTTCGCCGAGGGCCAGCGGCGCTACGTCGAGTCGCTGTCGGCGTATGCCCGGCAGTTCCTCGGTCAAATGGACAAGCCCGACGTCGACTTCATCGAGGGCCTGTCGCCTGCGGTGTCCATCGACCAGAAGTCCACCAACCGCAACCCGCGGTCGACGGTCGGCACCATCACCGAGGTCTACGACTATCTGCGGCTGCTGTATGCGCGGGCCGGGGCGCCGCACTGCCCGGTGTGCGGTGAGCGGATCGCGCGGCAGACCCCGCAGCAGATCGTCGACCAGGTGCTCGCGATGCCGGAGGGCACCCGGTTCCAGGTGCTCGCGCCGGTGGTGCGGACTCGCAAGGGCGAGTTCGTCGACCTGTTCGACAAGCTGCATTCGCAGGGCTACAGCCGGGTCCGGGTGGACGGGGTGGTGCACCCGCTCACCGATCCGCCGACGCTGAAGAAGCAGGAGAAGCACGACATCGAGGTGGTCGTGGACCGGCTGACGGTCAAGGCGTCCGCCAAGCAGCGGCTGACCGACTCGGTCGAGACGGCGCTGAATCTCGCCGACGGCATCGTGGTGCTGGAGTTTGTCGACCGCGAGGACGACCACCCGCATCGTGAGCAGCGCTTTTCCGAGAAACTGGCCTGCCCGAACGGGCACCCGCTGGCCGTTGACGACCTCGAGCCGCGGTCGTTCTCGTTCAACTCGCCTTACGGTGCATGCCCGGAATGCACAGGCCTTGGCATCCGCAAGGAGGTCGACCCCGACCTGGTCGTCCCGGATCCGGAGCTCACCCTGGCCGAAGGAGCGATAGCGCCGTGGTCGATGGGCCAGACGGCCGAGTACTTCACCCGGATGATGGCCGGGCTGGGCGATCAGCTCGGCTTCGACGTCGACACCCCGTGGAACAAACTGCCGGCCAAGGCCCGCAAGGCGCTTCTGGAGGGCTGCGACGAGCAGGTACACGTGCGGTACAAGAACCGCTATGGCCGAACCCGTTCGTACTACGCCGATTTCGAGGGTGTGATGGCGTTCCTGCAGCGGCGCATGGAGCAGACCGACTCCGAGCAGATGAAGGAGCGCTATGAGGGCTTCATGCGTGACGTGCCGTGCCCGGAGTGCGACGGCACCCGGCTGAAGCCGGAGATCCTGGCCGTCACGCTGTCGGCGGGAAAGCGTGGCAAGAAGTCCATCGCCGAGGTGGCGGAACTGTCGATCGCCGACGCGTCGGAGTTTCTGAACTCGTTGACGCTGGGGTCGCGCGAACAGGCGATCGCGGGTCAGGTGCTCAAGGAAATCCAGTCGCGACTCGGCTTCTTGCTCGACGTCGGGCTGGAGTACCTCTCCCTGTCGCGCGCGGCGGCGACGCTGTCTGGCGGTGAGGCGCAACGCATTCGGCTCGCCACCCAGATCGGCTCCGGACTGGTCGGTGTCCTCTACGTGCTCGACGAGCCATCCATCGGCCTGCATCAGCGCGACAACCGCCGGTTGATCGAAACCCTGTTGCGGCTGCGGGATCTGGGCAACACGCTGATCGTCGTCGAGCACGACCTGGACACCATCGCGCACGCCGACTGGGTGGTGGACATCGGCCCGATGGCGGGGGAGCACGGCGGGCGGATTGTGCACAGTGGCCCATACGACGAGCTGTTGCGCAACCGCGAGTCCCTCACCGGCGCTTACCTTTCCGGCCGGGAGAGCATCGAGGTTCCCGCTATCCGGCGGCCGATTGACCGCCGACGGCAGCTCACGGTGGTGGGTGCCAGGGAGCACAACCTGCACGAGATCGACGTTTCGTTCCCGCTGGGGGTGCTGACCGCGGTCACCGGCGTGTCGGGCTCGGGGAAGTCGACGCTGGTGAACGACATCCTGGCGTCCGTGCTGGCCAACAAGCTCAACGGCGCCCGGCAGGTGCCGGGTCGGCACACCCGGGTCAACGGCCTCGACCACGTCGACAAGCTGGTCCGGGTGGACCAGTCGCCAATCGGCCGCACCCCACGGTCGAACCCGGCCACCTACACCGGGGTGTTCGACAAGATCCGGTCGCTGTTCGCCGCCACCACCGAAGCCAAGGTTCGCGGCTATCAACCGGGCCGGTTCTCGTTCAACGTCAAAGGTGGCCGCTGCGAGGCGTGCTCGGGCGACGGCACCATCAAGATCGAGATGAACTTCCTGCCCGACGTGTACGTGCCGTGCGAGGTGTGCCACAGCGCCCGGTACAACCGGGAAACCCTCGAGGTGCACTACAAGGGCAAGACCATCTCCGAGGTGCTGGACATGTCGATCGAGGACGCGGCCGAGTTCTTCGCGCCGATCACCTCGATTCACCGATATCTGCAGACGCTGGTTGATGTCGGGCTGGGCTATGTGCGGCTCGGGCAGCCCGCGCCCACGCTGTCCGGTGGTGAGGCGCAGCGGGTCAAGCTTTCGGCCGAACTGCAGAAGCGGTCGACGGGCCGCACTGTGTACATCCTCGACGAGCCGACCACCGGCCTGCACTTCGAGGACATCCGCAAGCTGCTCAGCGTGCTCAATGGCCTTGTCGACAAGGGCAATACGGTTATCGTCATCGAGCACAACCTCGACGTGATCAAGACGTCCGACTGGATCATCGACCTTGGCCCGGAGGGCGGCTCGGCCGGCGGCAGTGTGGTGGCGCAGGGTTCGCCGGAGGACGTTGCGGCGGTACCGGAGAGTTACACCGGCAAGTTCCTCGGCGAAGTGCTCGACGTCATGCCCACCAAGACGACGCCGACGCGGCGGCGGCGCAAGGTCAGCGCCTAAGGTATGTTCTCCTCGGCCGAGAATGACGTTACCAAGATCGATCGGCGAGGAGAGTATGTCGAGAACAGTAGTGGTCGGCGCCTCGAGCGGGCTCGGGCGCTGTATTGGGGTCGGACTTGCCCGACGCGGCGATCAGGTTGCGCTGCTCGCCCGGCGTCGTGAGCGAATTGAAGATGCGGCGACGGAGACCGGGTCCGGTGCGGTCGCAATCGAGTGCGATGTTGCCGACGAGGCGTCGGTGCGTTCGGCCATCGGCTCCGCGGCGGATGCCCTCGGCGGTATCGATAACCTCGTCTACACACCGGGGATCGGACCACTCGTCAGGTTGGTCGATACCGATGCCGAGACGTGGGGACGCGTGTTCGCCACCAACGTCACCGGCGCTGCCCTGGCGACAGCCGCAGCAATTCCGCACTTGACGGCATCTGCGGGCAAAGTGGTCTATCTCTCGTCGGTCGCAGGCACTTTCGGTCCGCCTTGGCCTGGCCTCGGCGCATATGGTGTCAGCAAGGCGGCGCTGGAGAGGCTCATCGAGGCATGGCGCGCCGAGCACCCGGACATCGGATTCACCAACCTCATCGTCGGCGAATGCGCAGGCGGCGAAGGCGACTCGCAAACGGGGTTCAACATCGGCTGGGACCGGGAGCTCGCCATGGAGACCTACCCGCTCTGGACATCGCGCGGGTGCATGCCTGGCCAGCTGATGCCGGTCGAGGACCTTGTCGAGGTGGTGCACACGATCCTGCGGACCGACGCCGCGACATCGATGCCTGTCGTGGTCGCAAGGGGTGCGCCCGCCCGCCTCGCGTGATGAGCGCGAGGTCCGCGCCTAGTAACCGACCGACGGCAACCACGACCCACGCGGTTCGTTGTACAAGCCGATCGTCATCAGCGTCGACTGCTGCACCAGCTGAAGTCCGGAGTCCAGGCACCACGCCATCAGCCGGGTGTTGCGCGAAGGCACCAGAACGCCAAGGCCGACAATCAATTCGGCACCGGCCAGCAGCGCAATGACGTCCTCGTCGGTGTCGCCGACCGCATGGGAGAAGTAGCCGCAACCCGTCGCATACCCGGTGATCTCGCCCCCGCGCTCGACCACTTGTGCCATGCCGGCGTCGATCCAGTTGCATAGTTCGCCGTGGCGGTCGTGGCCGTGCACCCGCTGACATAGGTCGTCGCACATCTCGATGTCCTTGCCGGTGGCGACGCGGATGTCGGGCCCGATCCCGACGATCTGGCCGCGTTCGTCGGCGAAGGCGGCGAACATGACTTCCGCGCAGGCACCGGCGTCGGCGGGGATCGCCCGGCGAATCAAGACATCGGCCATTACTTCATCCTCACCTTGGACAGCGGCGACGGGAAGCGCGGGCTGATCCGCACGCCGCCGAGCCAGTCAGTCAGCTCGCCGGCCCGCCGCGACAGCGCCTTGTGGCCGTCGCGTCCGATGTCTTCCAGCAGCCGCAACTCCACTCGGCCGTCGGCGTCCTGGGTCCAGCCGCCGACCACCTGACCGTTCCACCAGGCGGTGGGTCCGGCGTTGCCATTGCTGTCGAAAACCCGACTGCGGTGCCCGCCCAGATACCAGTCTCGGTCGTACCAACCCATCGGGGTGACGTCCAAGCCCGGCAACAGTGCGCCCCACGGGTCGGGCTCCGGCTCCTCCTCGAGGTCGTCGGGCAAAGCGAAACCCGGCGTCCCGTCCAGCTCGACCTCGGCCGCGTCGACATCGCGCAGCGCGTGCCGCGCCCAGGTCAACGTGTTGCCGAACCACCACTTGATGTCGGTGATGGTGGCCGGCCCGAATGTTCGCAGCCAGGTGCCGATCAATTCCGCTCTCGCCAGCTCGGGCGACACGGGCTCGGGCGACGCGGTGAGCCATTGCGACGCGGCGGCCCACTGCGGCCGCGATGTCGTCCATGTGCCGTCGTTCGGGCCGCGGAGGATGTCGCCGCGCACCGACAGCACGGTCAGCACCCGCGGGGACAGCGGAGTGTCTCCACCCCAACGCTTTCCGGGTGCAGGGTCGTAGGTGCCCGCCAGTTCAGGCAGCGCCGTCCGCAGCTGCCTGGCGTTGGCGGGACCGTTTTCGGCGAGATGCGTCAACACCGCGTCACAGGCGCGGTCGAGCCACTGGTCACCGTCGGTCGCCACGCGGGCCCTCTGGACGTCGGCGATCAGCCGTCGACGCTCGTTGTCGGCCACCCGGTCACTGGCCGCGGCCTGGATGAGCGGCAGGTCGTCAACGCCGACCACCCACAACGTGCGGCGCATCGCGAGATGTTTGACCAGCGTGCGCCGCTGGTAAAGCGCGTCGTCGAGGTCGGCGATGGTGAAACCTGGCACCCGGGCCCACAACGACAGGTAGGGCGTGGCGGGGTCGGTGGCGTGCAGGCCGACGAGATCGCGGGTGATCCTCGCTATCGGATCAGCTGAGCCGTCATGTGCGAGGAAATGCCGGCGTGCCAACCGTGCCCGCCGCTCGGCGAGACTGAAAGAGCGCACCGCTCAGGAGTTGTCGCGCGGCTCGGAGTCCGAGCGCATCGACTCGCGGATCTGCTCCAGCCGTTCGGCGGCCGCCCGCTGGCGCTCTTCGTACTGCTCTTCGACGGATCGCCCCTCGGGAGTCTCGGCGGCCAGTTCGGTGGCGCCGATCGCCTTCCCGTATCGCGTCTCGATCTTCTCCCGCACCGACTCGAATGTCGGCACGCCTCCGGGCGTGTAACCGGTGTCGGCGGCCTCTGCAGGTGGCGGTGGCTCGGCGCCAGGCTCCGAGTCGGCCGGAGCCGGTTCGGGATTCGGTTCGTCGGGCATGGCCTCACTGTACCCACGTAGTCCGCACGGCTTTGTTCGAAGCGCCATGGCCCGTTCCGTGCGGTGGGACACTTGCGCCTATGATCGACCAGCCTCAGACGCACTATGCGAAGGGGCCTGAAGGCGACATCGCCTACCAGGTGGTGGGTGACGGCCCGATGGATCTGGTGGTGGTGCCGGGCTGGTTCTCCCATCTAGACCTGCAATGGGACAATCCGCTCTGGCGGACGTACATCGGGGAGCTTGCGTCGTTTGCGCGGGTGATCCTGTACGACAAGCGCGGCACGGGTCTGTCGGATCCCGTCGACGGCGTGCCCACCGTCGAGAATCGCGTCGACGACTTGCGTGCGGTGATGGACGCCGCGGGCAGTGAACGGGCCGCCTTGTTCGGCTATTCGGAGGGCGGGCCGATCAGCCTGCTGCTTGCCGCGACCTACCCGGAGCGAGTTCGCGCATTGATCCTCTATGGGACAGGTGTGGGGTCAAGCGATTTGGACGTGCGGGCCCGAACAGCCGAGACCCTGATGCGACTTCGCAGGTCGATCGACCATTGGGGCGAGGGGCAAACCATCGACTGGGCAGCGCCGACTCTGCGTGACGACGCCACGGCCAGGAAACGGATGGGCGCTTTCGAGCGCGCCGCCATGAGTCCGAAGATGGCCCTACTCACCTGGCAAGCAGTGACACAACAGCCAGATCTACGGGATATCGCAAGAACTGTCCGCGTTCCGACGCTGGTGTTACACCGCAAACACGACGCAATTCCTGTCGAACTGGGGCGCGAACTCGCCGCCACAATTCCTGGGGCACGGCTCGTCGAGCTCGATGGTGCCGACCACGCGCTTTGGGTGGGCGACCTCGAGTCTGTCACGGATGAGGTGGAGGTGTTCCTGACCGGACATCGCCACGAGCACGCTCCGGACCGAGTGCTGGCAACGGTCCTGTTCACCGACATCGTCGATTCCACCCGACGCGCAACCGAACTCGGAGATCAACACTGGCGCGAGCTGCTAGAGCGCCACAACGAGATGACACGTGCCGAAGTCGATTCATTCCAAGGTCGGCTCGTCAAAGACACCGGCGACGGGGTACTGGCGACATTCGACGGCCCAACCCGAGCCGTTCTGTGTGCCACCGCGATTGCCGAGCGCATACCGCAGATCGGCCTCGACGTTCGCAGCGGCCTGCACACCGGTGAGTGTGTGCGGCGCGGCGACGACATCGGTGGGATTGCGGTGCACATTGCCGCACGAATCGCGGCGAAGGCGAACGCGGGCGAGGTTCTCGTGTCGAACACCGTCAAAGACCTCGTCTATGGATCCGGGATCACTTTCAAGGATTACGGCGCCCATCTGCTTAAGGGCATTCCCGGCGAGTGGCAGCTGTTCACCCCCATAGGCCACCACGATCCCGTCGAGGA
>CAWDAC010000041.1:0-89829 GCA_963800125.1 uncultured Actinomycetota bacterium
GAACGGCTGCAGCTTGATTCCCGCAGCCGAGCCGATCAGGATGATCGACCCGCCGCGGCCGCCGTCGATGATCTTCTGCGCCCCGGCCATCACGGTGTTCCAGGTGCCCATGACGTTGACGTCCATCACATCACGAATGGCCTCAGGCGTGATCTCGTTCCAGGCGGAAGGGGCGGACCGTTTCGTCGAGGTCCTCCGGTGTCGCCGAGTCGTAGGGCACACACGACGGCAGCTTGCCCGCGAGATCGATCGCGATGATGTCGGCGCCCTCGGCGGCCATCCGAACCGCATGCGCGCGGCCCTGCCCCCTGGCCGCCCCGGTGATGAAAGCCACCTTGTCCGCGCGTCTTCCGGTCATGCCTCGACTCCCGCTCGCTCCGGTCCTCGCTCGTTCCTCGCTGCGGTCCTCACTCGCGATCGTCTTCGGGCGGTCATGCCTCGACTCCCGCTCGCTCCGGTCCTCGCTCGTTCCTCGCTGCGGTCCTCACTCGCGATCGTCTTCGGGCGGTCATGCCTGGACTCCCGCTCGCTCCGGTCCTCGCTCGTTCCTCGCTGCGATCCTCACTCGCGATCGTCTTCGGGCGGTCATGCCTGGGCCGCCCTGACGAGGTTGGAACCGATGATCAGCCGCTGGATCTCACTGGTGCCCTCATAGAGGCGCAGCAGCCGAACGTCGCGGTAGATCCGTTCGACGGGGACCTCGCGCATATAGCCGCTGCCGCCGTGAACCTGGACCGCGAGATCGGCGACCTTGCCTGCCATTTCGGTGCAGAACAGCTTCGCCGCCGACGGCGCAATCCTGCGGTCTTCGCCGGTGACCCAGAGCCGCGCGGTGTCGCGGACCAGTGCGCGCCCAGCAAGCACCCCGGTCTGCTGGTCGGCGAGCATCGCCTGCACCAGTTGGAAATTCCCGATCGGCGTCCCGCCTTGCGTCGCGGTGGCGGCATACGCGACCGATTCGTCCAGAGCGCATTGCGCAATCCCGACGGCCAGTGCGGCGATGTGGACTCGGCCGCGTGCCAGCGAGGTCATCGCGGCGCGGTATCCGATGTCCTCGCTGACGCCGATCAATGCGCCTGCCGGAACCCGGACGTCAGTGAAGCTGACGTCCGCCGTCCACGCTCCCTCCTGGCCCATCTTGGCGTCCTTGACGCCGACTTGAACACCCGCGGCGTCCGCGGGTACCAGGAAGACCGCGATGCCCGGGCCGTTGTCGTCGGCCGGTCGGCTGCGCGCGAAGACGATGAACAGATCGGCGATCGGTGCGTTGGTGATGAAGCGCTTCTGTCCGTTGATCACCCAGTCTGCGTCGTCACCCGCGCCATCGCGAACGGCCTTGCTGCGCAAGCCCGATGGATTCGATCCCGCGCCCGGCTCGGTGAGCGCAAAGGATGCCACCACCTCACCGGTGGCCATGCGCTCAAGCCATCCGGCCTTCTGCTCGTCGGTGCCGAACCCCACGAGAACCTGTCCGGCGATGCCGTTGTTGGTGCCGAACATCGACCGCAGGGCGAGCGAGGTGTAGCCCAATTCCATGGCGAGCTCGACATCCTGGGCGAGGTTCAGGCCGAGGCCTCCCCACTCCTGAGGGATCGCGTAGCCGAACAGCCCCATCTTCTCGGCCTGCTCGCGAAGGTCGTCGGGCACCCGGTCATCTGCGAGGATCTCCTGCTCGCGCGGAACGACCGCGGTACGAACGAAATGACGAGTCTGGGCCAGGATCTGCTGGAAATCCTCGTCGCTGACTTCAGCGGTGGTCATCGAGACGTGCTCCTCTTCGGCGAGTGGATGCCGCGCGGTCGCAGAAATCATATATGAAATATGATGTTCAATTGTCGGGCGGCCTGGTGGGCCAGAACAGCGGGAGGATAGGTGATCAGGTGTCATTGCTGACTGGTCAGACAGCGGTCGTCACCGGCGGTGCGCAGGGCTTGGGTTTTGCCATCGCCGAACGCTTCATCGCCGAGGGTGCCCGGGTGGTGTTGGGCGATCTGGACCTCGCTGCGACCGAGGCCGCCGCCAAGCAGCTCGGGCCCGACGAAGCCCTCGCGGTGAGATGCGATGTGACTCGAGCGGACGAGGTCGACGCGCTGATCGGCGCCGCCGTCGAGCACTTCGGTGGTCTCGACATCATGGTCAACAATGCCGGCATCACCCGCGACGCGACGATGCGCAAGATGACCGAGGAGCAGTTCGACCAGGTCATTGCCGTACACCTGAAGGGCACCTGGAACGGCACCCGCAAGGCGGCCGCGATCATGCGGGAGAACAAGCGCGGCGCCATCGTCAACATGTCGTCGCTGTCCGGCAAGGTCGGCCTGGCGGGCCAGACGAATTACTCTGCCGCCAAGGCCGGGATCGTGGGCATGACCAAGGCCGCGGCCAAGGAGTTGGCCCACTTCGGCGTGCGGGTGAACGCCATCGCACCGGGCCTTATCCGCTCGGCGATGACCGAGGCTATGCCACAACACATTTGGGACCAGAAGGTCGCCGAGGTTCCGATGGGTCGGGCCGGCGAGCCGGTCGAGGTGGCGAAGGTTGCGCTGTTTCTTGCCAGCGACCTGTCGTCCTATATGACCGGCACGGTCATGGAGGTAACCGGCGGGAGGTTCATGTGAATATGCCGACGCGTCGAGATCGACGAAATGGCGGACTCCACTCGAACTTTCTCGCCCAAATGTCGGTTTCGGCGAAGTGAGTGAGGGATTAATGCGCGAAGTTGTGATCTGCGAACCCATCCGGACGCCGATCGGCCGCTACGGCGGCATGTTCAAGTCGTTGACCGCCGTCGACCTCGGGGTCACCGCGCTGAAGGGGCTGCTGGACCGAACCGGAATTGCGCCCGAGGTGGTGCAGGACGTGATCCTCGGACACTGCTACCCCAACAGCGAGGCACCGGCAATCGGTCGTGTGGTCGCGCTCGATGCCGGGCTGCCGGTGACCGTTCCGGGCATGCAGGTCGACCGCCGCTGTGGATCGGGTCTGCAGGCCGTCATCCAGGCATGTCTGCAGGTGAGCAGTGGCAACAACGACCTTGTCGTGGCCGGCGGTGCGGAAAGCATGAGCAACGTCGCCTTCTATTCGACCGACATGCGCTGGGGACGGCCCCCGTGACGGCGTGAAGCTGCACGACTCGCTCGCCCGGGGCCGGACCACCGCGGGTGGGCGCCACTATCCGGTGCCGGGCGGGATGTTGGAGACCGCCGAGAACCTGCGCAGGACCTACGGCATATCGCGCGCCGAGCAGGACGAGCTGGCGGTGTCGTCGCACCAGCGTGCGGTGGCGGCACAGAAGGACGGCATCCTTGCCGAGGAGATCATCCCGGTCGCGGTGCGTACCCGGCAGGGCGAGGAGCTCATCGACACCGACGAGCATCCGCGGGCCGACACCTCGGTGGAATCCCTGAGCAAGCTCAAACCCGTGCTGCTGGCGGATGATCCGGACGCCACGGTGACCGCGGGCAACTCCAGCGGGCAGAACGACGCCGCCTCGATGTGCATCGTCACGACGCCCGGAGAAGGCCGACGAACTCGGGCTTGAACCCCATGGTCCGGCTGGTGTCGTGGGGGGTGGCCGGCGTGGCCCCGAACATCATGGGCATCGGGCCGGTTCCCGCGACCGACGTTGCACTCGCCAAAGCCGGCCTGCGGCTGAACGACATCGACCTGATCGAGCTCAACGAGGCGTTCGCCGCGCAGGCGCTGGCGGTGATGCGCGAGTGGGGATTCGCCGCGGCCGACCGCGACCGGACGAACGTGCACGGGTCGGGGATTTCGTTCGGTCACCCGGTCGGCGCAACCGGCGGGCGGATGCTCGCCACGCTGGCGCGTGAACTGAATCGGCGCGAGGCGCGCTACGGGTTGGAAACCATGTGTATCGGCGGCGGGCAGGGCCTGGCCGCGGTGTTCGAAAGAGTTGGCGCAGTGAGCGAAGCTTGCGAGCGAATCATCGGCACTGCATGCGGCGGCCGAGCCTGCGAGGTGGCCGCATGACCAGAATCGCTCAAACGCTGGGCTTGACCGAGTTCCAGACCGAAATCGTCGCCACCGTGCGCCAGTTCGTGGACAAGAGAGGTCATCCCGAACGCGCAGGAACTCGAACACACCGACACCTACCCGCAGGACATCGTCGACCAGATGCGCGAGATGGGCCTGTTCGGCCTGATGATCCCCGAGGAGTACGGCGGCCTCGGCGAGTCCCTTCTGACCTATGCGCTGTGCGTGGAGGAGCTCGCGCGCGGCTGGATGAGCGTCTCCGGAGTGATCAACACCCACTTCATCGTGGCTTACATGCTCCGCCAGCACGGAACAGAGGCGCAGAAGCAGCGCTTCCTGCCGCGGATGGCCACTGGCGAGACACGTGGCGCGTTCTCGATGTCCGAGCCCGAACTGGGTTCCGATGTCGCCGCGATTCGCACTCGGGCCAAACGCAACGGCGACGGCACGTACACCATCGACGGCCAGAAGATGTGGCTCACCAACGGCGGTAGTTCGACTTTGGTGGCGGTATTGGTGCGAACCGACGAAGGAGCCGACAAACCCCACCGCAACCTGACCGCCTTCCTCGTCGAAAAGCCCACCGGTTTCGGGGAAGTCGCGCCAGGACTGGTGATCCCCGGCAAGCTCGACAAACTCGGTTACAAGGGAATCGACACCACCGAGCTGATCTTCGACGGCTATGTGGCCAACGCCGACGACATCCTCGGCGAAACACCCGGGCAAGGGTTCTTCCAGATGATGGACGGCATCGAGGTCGGCCGGGTCAATGTCTCGGCGAGGGCCTGCGGTGTCGGGATCCGCGCTTTCGAGCTGGCCGTGCGGTACGCGCAGCAGCGCCACACCTTCGGCAAGCCGATCGCCGAGCACCAGGCGATCGCGTTCCAGCTCGCCGAGATGGCGACCAAAGTCGAGGCGGCACATCTGATGATGGTCAACGCCGCCCGGCTCAAGGACTCAGGTGAACGCAACGACGTCGCCGCAGGCATGGCCAAGTACCTGGCGAGCGAGTTCTGCTCGGAGGTCACCCAGCAGAGCTTCCGAATCCACGGTGGATACGGCTATTCGAAGGAATACGAGATCGAACGGCTGATGCGCGACGCGCCGTTCCTGTTGATCGGCGAGGGCACCAGTGAGATCCAGAAGAACATCATCAGCAAGCGACTGCTCGCCGACTATCGGATCTGACCGTGACCGTTCCGGAATTCGCCACTCGGCCACAGCTTTCCGAAGCTGTGGCGCGGTACGTCCGCAACCGGATCTTTGACGGACGCTACGCGGCGGGCAAGTACGTGCGACTCGACCAATTGGCGGCCGAGCTGGGAATCAGTGTCACACCGGTGCGCGAGGCGCTGTTCGAACTGCGCGCCGAAGGACTGCTCGCACAGCAACCCCACCGCGGGTTCGTGGTATTACCGGTGACGGGCCGGGACATCAGCGACGTCTCCGACGTGCAGGCGCACATCGGCGGCGAACTCGCTGCCCGGGCTGCGACGAACATCACCGACGACCAAGTGCGTGAGCTGGAGGCGATTCAGGCCCAGCTGGAGGCCGCGTACGCCAGCGACGACGACGAGCGGGCGGTTCGGCTCAACCACGACTTCCACCGCGCCATCAACGTTGCCGCCGACTCGCCGAAGCTTGCCCAGTTGATGTCGCAGATCACCCGCTACGCACCCGAATCGGTGTTTCCCATCGTCGCGGGCTGGCCCAAGCGGTCGATGAAGGATCATCGGCGGGTGGTTGCCGCCCTGGCGAAACGCGATGCCGAGCAGGCTCGCGTCGCCATGTCTGAGCATCTTTCGGCAGGCGCGGCGCCGTTGATCGACCACCTCAGGCAACGCGGCGTGGTCCGCTAACCCTCGCGACTAGGATGGACGTGTTGCCGCCGGGTTGGTGACGCTGTAGGACGGGACCCTGATTTGAGTGGCACCTCAGTGAGCATCAGATGGTTGGCGGCCGCCGCCGTGCTAGTCATCCTCACGAGCTGTATGGGCCGCACACACGCGGCTCCGGCCGTGCCTGAATTGCGCGCCACAGTGCTCGCCGAACTTCCGCACGACTCCACTGCCTATACGGAGGGTTTGGAACTTGACGGGGCGGTCCTCTGGGAGGCCACGGGTATGGCGGGACAGTCCCAACTGCGCCAGCTGGACCCGGCGACCGGCGCGGTCCGCCGGGCGGTTTCGCTGCCCCAAACCTACTTCGGCGAGGGCATCACCGTCGTCAACGACCGGATCTGGCAAGTGACGTACCGCGACAATGTCGCCATCGAGTGGGACAAAGTCACGATGACCCCGATGCGCGAGGTGGTCACCACCGGTGAGGGATGGGGCTTGTGCTGGGACGGGAACGGGCTGATACGCAGCGACGGCAGCGACCGTTTGCACTTCCACGCCACCGCCGATTTCACCGAGACCGACTCGATCACCATCACTCGCGACGGCGCGCCGTTGGCCGGCCTGAACGAGCTCGAATGCGTAAACGGCCAAGTGTGGGCCAATGTCTGGCCAACCGATGAGATCGTCCGCCTCGATCCGGCCAGCGGCGTGGTAAATACGGCGGTGGACGCGTCCGGGTTGCTCGGGCACCCGCGGACGAACGATCAAGTGCTGAACGGCATTGCGCACATAGGCGGCGACGAGTTCCTGCTGACCGGCAAGCATTGGCCCTCAGCGTTCCGCGTGCGTTTCGACCCGCCCACCTGAGCGGCTGCTCAGCGGTCGGCGTCGGTGTAGCGAATGATGCCGCGAATGTTGCGGCCCTCGAGCATGTCGCGGTAACCGTCGTTGATCTGCTCGAGGGTATACTCGCGGGTGACCATGTCGTCGAGGTTGAGCTTGCCCGCCTGATACAGCGACAGCAGCATCGGGATGTCGTGCTGCGGGTTACCGTCGCCGAACATGCTGCCCTGCAGGTTCTTCTGCAACAAGGTCAGCGCCGCCAGGTTCATGGTCACGTCGGTCTCCAACACGGCGCCCATCCCCGTCATCACGCACGTGCCGCCCTTGGCCGTCATCGCCAGGTAGCTCTCCACGTCCGCTCCGTTGACCCTGCCCACCGTGACGATCACCTTGTTGGCCAGGCGGCCGGCGGTGGCGTCCACGATCGCCGCTAGAGCCGTCTCGACGTCCGGATAGGCTGAGTGGCAACGAATTTCAGCGCCCGGTCGCGCTTCCACTCGACGGGGTCGACGGCGAACAAAATAACGCGCACCGGCATGCACGGCGCCCTGAAGTGCCGACATCCTGACACCGCCAAGGCCGACGACGGCCACGTCATCACCGGGTCGGACCGAAGCGGCCCGGACCGCCGACCCATATCGAGTGGTGAGCCCCACAGCTCACCAGCGCCGCCCGCCTCGAACGGGACGGTCGGGTCGATCTTGACCACGGAGGCGCGGTGCACGACCAAGTACGGCGAGAAAGTGCCGAGCAATGCGTACGGATAGGCATTCTGCCCTCGCGCCTGAACCCGAAAGGTCCCGTCGGACACCATATACCGGACATCAGACCCATTCCGAGGCCGCACAGATTCCGCAGACCGACCTGACACGACCGGCAGGTCCCACAGGACGGGATGAACGACGCGGCGACGTGGTCACCGGGCTCGAGGTCTTCGACGCCTTCGCCGCACCCTCGTGACCGCCGAGCATCGGGGAATGCCGCCACGGGAATGTCGCCCGTCACGACGTGATGGTCGGAGTGGCACATTCCGGCGACTTCGAGTGCGACCTTGACCTCGCCCTTGCGTGGATCGCCGATCTCGATCTCCTCGACCGACCACGGCTGGTGGAAGTCCCAGATCAGCGCTTCCTTGGTTTTCATCGTCGAACCTCCACTTCAGAAGCCAGTATGTCTTTCAGCCCGCGCAGATCGACCTTTCCGGTCGATCCGCGCGGGATCGCGTCGTCTGAATCCAGCAACAGCCACACCGTCGGTATCTTGAAGGAACTCAATGTCTTTCGCGCAGACTCGCGCAAACGGTCGGCGGTGATGACGCCGGTATCGCAGACGACCGCGGCGCCGACCCGATCGGTGCCACCATGAGAAACGTTGGTGACGAAGGCATTGTCGACGCCGTCGATGCTCCGGAGTGCCTGCTCGACCTCGCTGGGGTAGACGGTGGCGCCGCTCACCTTGAACATGTCGTCGGATCGACCGTGATAGAACATGAAGCCGTCGTCGTCGAGATGACCGAGATCGCCGGTGGGGTAGAAGCCGTCGGGGGTAAAGAGCTCTTCGCGGCTCCGCCTGCAGATGCCACGCATTGTGTTCGGTCCGCGGATCTGGATCATGCCGATCGTGCCCACGGGCACGGGTGCGCCGCTGTCGGGGTCGACGATGCGGACCTAGGTGCCTGCGAAAGGCTTTCCGCAACTGCCCCATGCCGATCGCGGCATGGGGGTGTCGGCGGGATAGCCGCAGTAGGGCCCGAACGCTTCGGTCATTCCGAACAACTTTGCCCTGGCGCCCGGCTCTGCTCGTTGGTCCGGTGGTAGCAGCGCCTCCAGGCTGCCCGGCCGCAGCGCTGACAGGTCGGCGTCGACCGAGTGCGACTGGCGCGCAAGCGATTCGGCCTGGTCGGGCCAGCCGCGAAACAGCGTCACTTGCTCGCGTTCCAGCAGGCGAAGCGTTGTTTCCGGCTGTGGAATCTCCTCGGTGACCAGCGTGGCCCTGCGCACGAGTCATCGGTGTGGAGCGATGAAGGCGACCCGATGGAGCACAAGACCATGCGGGCGGCGCTGCGCGATCACCAACGGCTGCTCGAGGCGATTCGCGACGGCAACTCCGCGCGTGCGGTTCGATTGGCGCAGGACCATCTCGCCGCGGCGCGCCGGAACACCCTTGCCGTCGGCACTGACAAAACCATTGAGGCGAAGCAAATTTCAAATGCCGACCACTGAACCCCAAGGGGCCCGATGATGACTGCCTTCGCGGACGACCGCGTCCTATTCGACGTGGATCGCGACAAGCGCATCGCGACGATCACGTTCAACAATCCCAAACAACGCAACTCCTACGACGCCGCGATGCGCGAAGCCGTCGGCGACTGTCTGGATCGGGTCGCCGAAGACGACGACATCACCGTGGTGCTGCTGCGCGGAGCCGACGGTGTGTTCAGCACCGGCGCGGATATGAACAACGCCTACGACTGGTACGGCGAACGCGGCGAGGGCGCGAAAAGCCGACCCAGCCAACGTCGACGCCTTACGGTCGACCGCAAGTCGTTCGGCTTCTATCACAACCTGATGGGCTTCCCGAAGGTCACGGTCGGCGAGATCAGCGGCTACGCGCTCGGCGGTGGATTCGAGATGGCGTTGATGACCGACATTTCCGTCATCGCGCGCGACACCAAGATCGGCATGCCAGCCACCCGATTCCTCGGGCCGGCGCTGGGCAGCCTGCACATGTTCTTTCACCGCCTTGGGCCGGTGCAGGCCCGCAGGCTGTTACTGACCGGCGACATCATCGAGGCGGGTGCGATCGAGCACCTGGGCATCTTCACCGACACGTGCGATCCCGAGAAGGTGACGGCGCGGGCGCGCTACTGGGCGGAGAAGGCGGCCAAGATGCCTGCCGATGGCGTCGTCATCGCGAAGGAGGCGTTCCGCCTCGTCGAACAGAGCCAGGCCTACCAGGGCGAGGAAGTGGCGAGCTATCTGTTCCACGCCTACGGGACGAACCTGCAGTTCGCGGAGGGGGAGTTCAACTTCGTCAAGACGCGGGCGCAGCATGGCACCAAGGAGGCGTTCCGCCTGCGTGACGAGCATTTCCACGTCCCGGAGCCGGAGTGACGGTGGTCACGTACTGATAGCGATACAGTATCTGCTACTTTTGTAAAGTCGTTAACGCCAAACACTGAGGTCGAGCAACATGCCAACACCCGTCATCGTCGGTGCCGCCAGGACAGCGATCGGCCGGTCCTTCAAGGGGACACTGGTCAACACCCCGCCGGAGACCCTGATCACGACCGTGCTTCCCGAGGTCGTCCGCCGGTCCGGCATCGATCCGGCCGCGATCGACGACATCATCTTCGCCGAATCTCACTACGGCGGTGGCGATCTCGCCCGCTACGCGGCTGCGGCAACCGGCATGGAGGACATCCCCGGCCAGTCGGTGAACCGGCACTGCGCAGGCAGCCTGACCGCGATCGGCAATGCTGCCGCGCAGATCGGCTCAGGCATGGAGCGGGCGTTGATCGCAGGCGGCGTGCAGTCGCTGTCGATGACTCCACTGGTGAACTGGCGCATCCCCGGTCCCGAGTTGAAGTTCGAGGAGCGGTGGATGCCGCCGACTCATCCGGAGACACCGGACGCACCCTGCAAGGACATGTCGATCACCGTCGGGTGGAACACCGCGCAGGCGGTCGGCATCACCCGCGAGGAAATGGACGCCTGGGCGGCGCGGTCACATCAGCGTGCGATCGCCGCGATCGACGCTGGCAAGTTCCTCGACGAGATCGTCCCGCTGAAGATCGCAGCAGTTCGACGGATCGGTGGTTGACTTCAGCGTCGACGAACACCCGCGCCGCGACACCACCGTCGAAAAGTTGGCCGGGCTCAAGGTGTTACATCCGGAGATCGAAGGCTTCTCGATCACCGCGGGCAACAGCAGCGGCACCAACGACGCTGCGGCCGCGGTAGCTCTCGTCGACCGTGACTATGCCGAAGCCGAGCGGCTGTCTGTGATGGGCACCGTGAAGGCCTGGGCCGCAGCGGGTGTGGCGCCTCGCGACTGCGGGCTGGGTGCCGTCAAGGTGATCGGCAAGGTCCTTCAGCGCGCCGGCCTGAAGCCGTCCGATGTCACGCTGTGGGAGATCAACGAGGCGTTTGCGTCGGTGCCCATCGCGGCGTGCCGCGAGTACGGCCTGGACGAGGAGAAGGTGAACTTCTACGGAAGTGGTTGCAGCCTCGGGCATCCCATCGCGGCGTCGGGTGCCCGAATGGTGACCACGCTGGTCTACGAGCTGCAGCGGCGTGGCGGCGGTATCGGGGTTGCAGCCATGTGCGCAGGCGGTGGCCAAGGCGGAGCGGTCGTCGTCGAGGTCTGAGGCGATTTCGGCGTGATAAGTAGCGCTGAGCGCAGGAAATCACGCCGAAATCGCTAGCGCTTCGTCGTCGCGGCCTTGGCCGGCTTGCGCGCCGATTTGGCGGGCGTCTTGGCAGTATTGATCAACCGTTCGGCGTGGTCGAGGATGCACTCCAGGGCGTACTCGAAATTCTTGTCGTCGGCCGCCGCAATGCGGTGACCCTTCTCGGTCACGCGTGCGAGTAGTGGTGCGGTCTCGGCATCGATGAGCATGCCTTCTTCGAAGTCACTCCGCCCGTCCTCGGCTGCCGCCCGGTTCTTCTCGTGCAGCCGTTGCAGCACCACTGATCCGCGGACGTGGACCGACACCGCGGAGTAGGTATCGAAGGCATCCTCCGGTGACAGCCCCGCTTCCACCAGGCTGGAGATTGCCTTTTCCATTTCGCTGACGCCCGCTCGTGCCGCCCGTGGACTCAGCGCCGACCGAATCAAGATGAGGTCGCACAGAATCGGGTTGCCCATGAACGTCTTTCGCATGGTGCGTGCATGATTGCGCAGCGTCTCGCGCCAGTCTTTGGCCTCCACATACGGTGTGGCGAAGACATATTGCCGCAGCGCGCGGTCCGTCATCGCGTTGAGCAGGTCGTCCTTCTTGCGGAAGTACCAGTAGATGCTCGTCACTCCGACACCGAGGTGCTTGCCCAGCAGCGGCATGCTGAGGTTGTCGATGTCCACTTCCTCGGCGAGCTCGAATGCGCCCTTGATGATGTCGTCGGGATTGATGGACCCACGTTCGCGTCGCTGACGCTTCTCCGCGGTTGCTTGCTTTGCCACGAAGGGCACCTCCATCGAAATCGATGCTGGAACTGAATGTACCGCCGTCGGTTCTGTATCGCTCTTCTACTGTAAGTCCTATAGTAAGCTTTTCTAGCAGATTTGGCCCAGAAGCGAAGGGTTACGGGTGCCGGAGGAGATTCTGCGAGAGCGCCGGGGGCGCATTCTCGTCATCACGATCAATCAACCGGAATCGCGCAACGCGGTGAACCTCGCGGTCAGCCAGGGTCTGGCCGACGCGGTCGACGAGCTCGACGCCAGCGATGAGTTGTCCGTGGCGGTGATCACACATCATGCCGATCTTCACGTCCAACGACGCCAAGGAGGGCGCGATCGCATTCGCGGAGAAGCGCGCGCCCAACTGGACCGGCACCTGACGGCGACGGCGCCATGGATCTCGGGCTGAAGGACGCGACCGCTGTCGTCGTCGGCGGCGGTCGCGGCATGGGTTTCGCTGCAGCGCGCTGCCTCGCCGACGACGGCGCACGTGTGGGCGTCGTCGGCCGCACCGAGGCCGTCCTCGATCGCGCGGCCGAGGACTTGGCCGGCCGGGGCAGCCCCGATGCCGTCGGCCTGGTGACCGACATCACCGACGCCGACGCGGTCCAGGCCATGTTCGATGAGTTGGGCGAGCGGTGGAACGGTGAGCTCAACGTGCTCATCAACGCTGCCGGGCCGAGCGCGGTCGGCCGCTTCGAAGACCTCAGCGACGACCAATGGCGGCAGGCGGTCGACGAGGGCGTGATGGGGATGGTGCACTGCGTCCGCTCGGCACTTCCGCTGCTCCGAAAGGCGGCGTGGGCGCGGATCGTCAACTTCTCCGCTCACTCGACGCAGCGGCAGAGCGAGATTCTTCCCGCCTACACGGCGTCCAAGGCGATGGTGACGAGCATTTCGAAGAACCTGTCCTTGGCACTGGCCAAGGACGAGATCCTGGTCAACGTCGTCTCGCCGGGCAGCATCGCCTCGGAGTCGCTGAGGGGCTGGGCCGAATCGGTCGGGGTCGACGGCGGTGATCCCTATGCGCTGATGGCCGCCATCGACAAGCACTTCGGGCACCCGGCCCACATGCCGCGGGCCGGCCTTCCCGACGAGATAGGTCCCGTCGTCGCATTTCTGGCCTCGCGGCGCAACTCCTACATGACCGGCGCCAACATCAACATCGACGGCGGAAGTGATTTCACCTAGCCAACACCAGGAGTGAATTGTGGCGACTGCCAAGGAAGCTCGTCCGTGGGCACGCAGCGCGCTGCGCGGAATCGGGGACTCGCTCTACACGCCCTTCTGCGGCCAGGACGGCGACGACATCGACTGGGACGCGTACCGGACGCTGGTGCGCTACTGCGTCGGCGAGCTGGGACACCCGATGCTGTGGTGCACCAGCGGCGTCGGGGAGTTCTGGTCGCTGACCCTCGATGAGCGAAAGCGCTTGCTGAAGGTGGCGATCGAGGAGGGCCGCGCGGCCAACCCGGACGTCGTGGTGCAGGCGTGCACGGCGGCGATGTCGGCCAAGGACTGTCTGGACCTGACGCAGCATGCCGAGCAAGCCGGCGCCGACATCGTCTACATCCAGACGCCGATGATGGAGGCCCACGGCGGCGAGGGTGTACTGAGCTTCTTCCGTTACATCGCCGACCGCACCGACATCGCGCTCGGCATGTTCAACTCGCCGTCCTCGGGCTATGTGCTGACGCCCGCCGAGGGTGCGCGGATCTACGAGGAGATTCCGGCGGTCTGCGCCACCAAAGAGGGCGCGTTCCGGCCCCGCAGCAGCCGGCTGCTACACGAGCTGGCACCCGATCTGACGATTTGGGAGTGCGACCTGACGGTGTACCGCGCCGGGTGGCTGCGGGACGGGGTCGTGTGTCCTGCCCAGCTCGGCACGGTAGGTTACCTCCGCGAAACCCCGCAGCGGCCAATGTTTTCCGAGTACTGGGACCTCATCATGAACGACAAGCTCGTCGAGGCGATGGACTACGCGCGCGAGTCGGGAATGGATCAGTTCGACATCGACCTGGGCTCCTGGTTCACGTGTTATCCGGGGCGGCCGGACTACTTCACGCACTGGGGCGGCGCGTTCAAGTACGCGGCATCGGTGCTCGGCCTGCCCGTGGGCGACCATCCCGATTCGCGGCCGCCGCAGGCGAAGCTTCCCGAGGCAGCCAAGACCCAGATCCGCACCGCTTACCGCCGGCTCGGGTTGGTGGATCAGTAGGGTCGCCAGCGCGTAGCGGAAGGCGCTACCGATAGGTGTACAGTATGTCCATACACAGCTCGAAGCCGCATCTGAGGAGGTCCGCCCGGTGAGTGCCGACGACCCGGTCCTCTACGAGTTGCGCGACAGCGGCGTGGCCGTGCTGACGCTGAACCGGCCCGAGCGGATGAACGCGTGGGGCGGCGGCCTCGCGGCCAAGTTCTACGCACTGCTCGACGAGGCCGAGGCCGACCCGCAGGTGCGCGCGATAGTCGTCACCGGCAGCGGCCGTGCGTTCTGCGCGGGCGCGGACATGGGCGACCTGTCGTCGATCGAGAATGCCAGCACCGTCGGCGAGACCGATGTCAGCAAGCTGGTCGGCGAGCGGCATCCGCACTTCGTGTCGACGCTGCGCAAGCCGGTCATCGCCGCCATCAACGGCGCCTGCGCCGGCATCGGGCTGACCCAGGCGCTGATGTGCGACATCCGGTTCGCGGCGGAGGGCGCCAAGTTCACCACGTCGTTCTCGCGTCGCGGCCTGATCGCGGAGTACGGCATCTCCTGGATCCTGCCCCGCATCGTGGGCTGGGGTGCCGCGCTGGACCTGCTGCTCTCCGGCCGGGTCTTCTACGCCGACGAGGCCGCGGCGCTCGGACTCGTGAAGGAAGTGGTGGCAGCCGAGGAGCTGCTGCCCCGGGCAATCGGCTACGCCGAGGACATCGCCGCGAACTGCGCGCCGAGTTCTCTGGCGGTGATCAAGCAACAGGTGTACGCAGACACCATGCGCGACATTTACGAGGCGAGTGACCACGCCGAGAAGCTGATGCACGAGTCGATGTTGCGCCCAGACTTCATCGAGGGCATCACCGCATTCTTCGAGAAGCGCACACCCAACTTCCCGCCACTGGGCGACTGACCTGACTGCTGCACCGGAAAGGGGCCGAGACTATGGCGCTGGACTACAAGGCGATCGACGTCGACAACCACTACTACGAGCCGGTGGACTCCTTCACCCGTTATCTGCCCAAGGAGTTCAAGCGCCGCGGCGTGCAGATGGTCAAGGACGGCAAGCGCACCTGGGCCGTGATGGGCGAACGGGTCAACCACTTCATCCCGAACCCCACCTTCGACCCGATCATCGAGCCGGGATGCCTGGATCTGCTCTTCCGCGGTGAGATCCCCGAAGGCGTCGACCCGGCGTCGCTGATGAAGGTCGACCGCTTGGAGAACCATCCCGAGTACCAGAACCGCGACGCCCGCATCACGGTGATGGACACACAGGGCATCGAGACGGTGTTCATGCTGCCGACCTTCGCCTGCGGCGTCGAGGAAGCACTCAAGCACGACATCGAGGCGACGATGGCGTCGGTCCACGCGTTCAACCAATGGCTCGACGAGGACTGGGGTTTCGACCGGCCCGACGGCCGGATCATCTCCGCGCCGATCATCTCGCTCGCCGACCCCGAAAAGGCGGTCGAGGAAGTCGAATTCGTCTTGGGGCGCGGCGCCAAGCTCATCTTGGTGCGGCCGGCACCGGTACCCGGCGTGGTGAAGCCGCGCTCGCTGGGCGATTCCGTTCACGACCCGGTGTGGGCGCGATTGGCCGAAGCAGGCGTACCGGTGGGCTTTCATCTGTCCGACAGCGGCTATCTGGCCATCGCTGCACTCTGGGGCGGCAAGTCGACCTTCGAGGGATTCGGCGCCAAGGATCCGCTGGATCAGGTGCTGCTCGACGACCGCGCCATCCACGACACGATGGCCTCGATGATCGTCCATCAGGTGTTCACCCGCCATCCGAAACTGAAGGCGGTCAGCATCGAGAACGGGTCGTACTTCGTACACCGCCTCATCAAACGACTCAAGAAGGCGGCCAACACCGCACCGCGGCACTTCGTCGAGGACCCGGTGCAACAGCTCAAGAACAACGTGTGGATTGCGCCGTATTACGAAGACGACCTCACCGAGCTGGCCGACGCCATCGGCATCGACAAGATTCTGTTCGGGTCGGACTGGCCGCACGGCGAGGGCCTGGTGTCCCCTGTCTCGTTCACCGAGGAACTGGTCGGCTTCAGCGATGCCGACGTTCGGAAGATCATGCGGGACAACGCATTGGACCTTATCGGCGTCAAGGTCGGGTCGCCGGCCTAGCCGCCAAGCTGATGAGTGAGTGGACCATAGGGGCGGTGCTCGACGCGATCGCGGACGTCATACCGGATCGCACGATGACAGTGTGCGGGAGTCGGCGCAGCACGTTCGGTGAGTCAGCGGACCGCACACGGCGGCTCGCGAACTTCCTTGCCGGCAAGGGCCTTGGCGCCTTCAAGGAGAGGGAACAACTCGAGCGCTGGGAGTGCGGCCAGGACCGCGTCGCGCTGATCATGCATAACGATCTGTATCCCGACATGGTGGTCGGATGCCTCAAGGCCAGAACGGTCCCGGTCAATTTCAACTATCACTACACGCCTCGTGAGATCGGCGAGCTGCTCGAATACGTTGCGCCGCGGGCGGTCATCTACCACCGGTCACTGGGCGCCAAGTTCGCCGATGTATTGCCGCCCAGCGCGCACGCGAGGAGCACGAGGGGCACCAGCGGCGATCTGTTGATCTCGGTCGACGACGGAAGTATCGCGCCGGAACTTCCCGGCGCGGTCACCTTGGATGATGCGCTGGCGCAGGGGGATGTCGACGAGAACGTGTCTCCGTCGCCAGACGACGTGTTGATGATCTGCACGGGCGGTACAACGGGGCGGCCCAAAGGTGTGATGTGGCGGCAGTCCGACATCTACGTGTCGTCGATGGTCGGCGCCGACCACGAATGTGCGGCGGAGATCCACGAGAAGGTGCGCGAGGCGGGCGCGCCCTGGTTCGCGGTGTCGCCGCTGATGCATGCGGCGGGGATGTGGACCGCCTTCTCGGCGATCATGCACGGAATACCGGTCGTCATGTACGACACGGCCAAGAAGCTCGACCCGCGTTTGGTGTGGGAAACCGCAGAACGTGAGAAGGTCGGCATGATGACGATGGTGGGCGATGCGTACGCCGCACCGCTTGTCGAAGAACTGCAGCGCGGCGACTACGACCTGGCGTCCCTGAACGCCATAGGCACGGGGGGAGCCGCTACCAACCCGAAATACCAGCGTGCGCTGATGGAGTCGATACCGCAGCTCACCGTCATCAATGGGTATGGCTCCTCAGAGACAGGCAACATGGGCTTCGGCCATAGCCAGCGCGGCAACCAGACCGACACGTTCCACCTCAGGGAGGGTGGACTGGTGCTCTCCGCGGACTACACACGGTTTCTCGAACCCGGGGAGGACGAGGTCGGCTGGGCGGCCCGCGAGGGTCGAATTCCGCTCGGCTATTTCAACGATGCCAATGCCACCCGTAAGACATTCCCCGAGGTGCAGGGTCGGCGGGTGGTGATCTCCGGCGACCGCGCCAGTGTCGAGAAAGACGGCACACTACGGCTTTTCGGACGCGATTCGCTGGTCGTCAACACGGGCGGTGAAAAGGTGTTCGTCGAGGAAGTGGAGGAGGTGCTGCGCGCTCACCCCGCCGTCGCCGACGCACTGGTGGTGGGCCGCCCGAGCGAGCGCTGGGGCGAGGAACTTGTCGCGTTGGTGGCGTTGCGGGACGGTGAGGCGCTTTCGCGCGATCCGCTCCATGCGCTCTGCACAGCGCAACTGGCGCGATTCAAGGCACCCAAGGAATACATCTTCGTCGAGCAGGTCCAACGCCTTGGCAACGGCAAGGCGGACTACCGCTGGGCGAAAAGTCGAGCAGCGTTACGGGCGATGACATGACGCACAAAGCGATCGATTGCCTGCTGAACGTGCACTTCGGTGAGACCGAGAAGCAGCCCACCTGGATGCTCAAGGTGCGTGACGACTATTTCAAGGGCCCTGAGTCGATGTTCGCGCCGGTCGACCTCGCCGAACTGCTCGAGGAAATGAACGAGCAGGGCGTGCAGAAGGCGATCCTGATGGACAACCTCGCCAAGCCGTCGGTCACCGCGCGCAAGTTCGTCGAGTCGCGACCCGACCGCTTCTCGCTGGCGATGGGCGGAGTCAACCTGCTCAAGCCGATGCCATCGCTGCGGGAGCTCAGTGCCGTTGTGACCGATCTTCCGGTGGCATATGCAGTTGTAGGGCCAAGCTTCTGGGGTGACGGCCAATACCCGCCCAGCGACGCCGTTTACTACCCGCTGTACACCAAATGTGCGGAGATGGAGCTGCCGCTGTGCATCAACACGGGCCTCCCCGGGCCGCCGATTCCCGGTGAAGTGCAGAACCCGATCCATCTGGACCGGGTGTGTGTGCGCTTCCCCGAGCTGAAGCTGTGCATGATCCATGGCGCAGACCCGTGGTGGGACATCGCGATCCGGTTGATGATCAAGTACCAGAACCTGCGCTTGATGACCTCGGCCTGGTCGCCGAAGCGGCTGCCCGAAAGCCTCCTGCACTACATGCGGACCCGCGGGCGCGACAAGGTGATCTACGCGTCCGACTGGCCGGTGCTGAGAATGCGACGCGTGGTTCCCGAAGCGCTAGCCCTGGATCTGCCTGCCGACGTGCTGGACAACTATCTGTACAACAACGCACAAGAATTCTTCTTCGGAGAACAGGAACACTGACGATGGACCGCTACGAACTGCGCAGGCTGGACTACAGCCTGTCCGAGGACCACCAGGCGATCCAGGAGGCGTACAAGCAGTTCTTCAAGACGCACTGTTCGATCGAAACCGTGCGCGCCGCCGAGGAGTCCGGCTTCGACAAGAGCCTGTGGGAGCGACTGTGCGCGATGGGTGCCACGACGATGGCGCTGCCCGAGTCCTCCGGCGGGGACGGAGCGACGCTGGTCGACCTGACGCTGGTGGCCGAGGAGATCGGCCGCTCGTTGGCGCCGGTGCCATGGATCGACCATGTCTGCGCCGCACGGCTGCTGGCCCGGCTGGGAGCGCTGGACTCCGAACTCGTCAACGGCAAGCAGCTCGCCGCCCTCGACCCGCAACACGACAGCGTGTCCGGTGTGCGGCTGATCCCGACCGGCTCGATCGCCGACCAGATCGTCGTGCGTGACGGTCCGGAAAGCCAAGAGATCGTCCGGCTGACATTCGGCACGCGCCCGGTGAAGGTGGACAACATCGGCAAGTTGCCGATGGCGTGGGTGGACCCGGCCGCGGCCGACAGCCGGACCGTGATCGCGAGCGGCGCCGGCGCGTTGGCGGAATACCAACGGGCGCTGGATGAATGGCGGGTGCTGACCGCGGCGGCGTTGGTGGGCCTGGTCGAGGAGACGATGACGATCGCGGCCGAGTTCGCCAAGACCCGCTACACGCTCGGGGTGCCGATCTCGACGCTGCAGGGCATTTCGCATCCGCTGGCCAACATCGCGATCACCGTGCAGGGCGGTCGGAACCTGGCGCGGCGCGCGGCGTGGTTCCTCGACAACGAACCCGACGAGCGGCCGGAGTTGGCGCCGTCGGCGTTCGTGTTCATGGCAGAGGAAGCGTCGAAGGCCGCGACGATGGCTGTGCACGTCCAAGGCGGTCTTGGGGTGTCGTCGGAGGCGGCGGCGACCGCCTATCTGGTCCGCGCCCGCGGGTGGGCGTTGGCCGGCGGTGACCCGGGTGCCAGCGCGAAATACATCGCAGAGATCGTCGCCGCGCGCGAAGGAGGGAGCTGAGCGATGGATTTCTCCCGTGTTGAACTATCGGAGGACGACCAGGCGTTTCTCGAGGAGTCCCGCGACTTCCTGCGCACCCACGTCACCGAGGACGTCCTTCGCCACGATCGGGAAACGGGTGACAACTTCAACGAGGGCGTGCATCTGGCGCTCGGCGAGGCGGGCTACCTGGCGCGCGAGTGGAAGCCCGAATCCGATGGTGGCTTCAACCGGGTGCGGCGGCGCATCTGGGAGCTGGAGAAGCGACGGGCCCACGTGCCGTGGGTGACATCCGGCACCACAGCAATGATCGCGCGGTCGGTGGCGAAGTTCGGTTCACCGGAACTGAAAGCCGAAGTGATGCCACGTGTTTTCAGCGGCCACGTGCGGCTCTGCCTGGGCTACACCGAGCCCGAAGGCGGTTCCGATGTCGCGACGTGCAAGACCCGCGCGGTGCGCGACGGGGACGCCTGGGTGATCAACGGATCGAAGATGTTCACCACCGGCGCGCACAACTGCCAGTACGTCTACCTCATCACCAACACCGATCCGGATGCGCCGAAACACAAGAGCCTCACCATGTTTCTGGTACCGCTCGACACGCCGGGCATCGAGATCCAGGGCATCCGCACCGTCGACGGTGACCGCACCAACATCGTGTACTACAGCGATGTCCGCGTCGACGACAAGTACCGCCTCGGGGATGTCAACGCCGGCTGGACGGTGGTGCGTGAACCGCTCAACGTCGAACACGGTGCCGTGGAAGCCGCCGCGGACGGCCTGCAGGACGTGTCGATCATGATGCACCAGGCGGGATTCATGGTTACCGCCGTCGACAAGGCGGCCGCCAAGGTCGCCGAGGCCGATCCCAACGGTTGCAGGCTGATCGACGACGGATCGGTGGCATATCGCCTGGGGCGCAGCGTCGCCCGGATGGAGGCGTCGCTGTCTGCTACGAGCATCTTCGGGCGGGTGGCGCTCGCGCAGACGATGCGCGACATCTCACCGCACCTGATGGACATCCTCGGTACGGCGGCGTCGCTGCCGATCGGCACCGACGGTGCCGCCGATGACGGCGCAGCCGAATACGTCTACCGCTTCGCGCCGCTGGTCGGCATCTACGGCGGGACCCTCGAGGTGTTCCGCAACATGATCGCTCAGTACGTCCTCGGGCTGGGCAAGCCCGACTACTCGCCGCCGGCTGCCAAGAAAGCGTGTTGACCATCGACAAGGCGGCGCCAACGGGCCGGCGCAAGGCCCTCGTGATGGGCGCGAGTGGTTTCGTCGGATCCCACGTCACGCGCCAGCTCATCGAGCGCGGTGACGACGTGCGGGTCTATCTCCGCAAGTCCAGCTCGACAGTGGCGATTGACGACCTGGACGTCGAACGGTGCTACGGCGACCTTCACGACGAGGAAGCGCTGCGCGCGGCGATGTCCGACCGCGACGTGGTGTTCTACTGCGTCGTGGACACGAGATTCTTTCTGCGCGATCCGTCCCCGTTGTTCGAAACCAATGTCGAGAGCCTGCGGCGGGTGCTGAACATTTCATCAGAGGCGAATCTGTTCCGGTTCGTTTTCTGCAGCACGATCGGCACGATCGCCATCGCCGAGGGAAGCGAACCTGTCACCGAGGACATGCCTTTCAACTGGCACGGCATCGGCGGTGCTTATATCGAGTCTCGCCGCCAGGCCGAGGACTTGGTGCTGGGGTACGCCCGGGACCGGGGACTGCCTGCCGTCGCCATGTGCGTGTCCAATCCCTGTGACTTCTCTGACGGCTGGATGCCGCCAGCTTATTCTCATGCCGCTTGGGCGTGAAGGGCCAGTCCGGCCCGGAGGATGTTACGCGCGGCGTGTTCGTCTGCCGGGGCGCGATGGGCGCATCGCTGGCATTCGAATTCCGCTTGGGTGACGCGATTCTCGGCAGCTGCATACCCACACTTTTCGCAGCGGTCGGAGGTGTGGCGGGGGTCGACCTCAATCCAGGCGCGCCCAGCATCTTCCGCTTTGGCGCGCAGTATTGAGACGAACTGGCCCCAGCCAGCGTCGCTTATGCTTCGGTTGAGCCCAGACTTCGCCCGGGCGCCGTTGGGCAGGAACTGCCCCGGATTCTCGGGGTCGGCGAGAGGCTTTGCCCGCCGAAGCATGTTGGCGATCTGTAGGTCCTCCACCACCAGAAGGTCATACTGCGCGACGAGCGCGCGGGCCTGTTTGTGGTGAAAGTCTTTGCGTTGGTTGGCGATCTTTCGGTGACGGGCTGCCACCGTCTCCCGCCGGCGTTCACGGATCTTGGAACGACGTTTCGCGCGAGCCAACCGCTGCTGCGCCGCGGTCAACCGGTCAGCAGCAGCGCGGGCCCAGCGGGGATTATCCACACCGGTGCCGTCGCTGAGGGTCACATAGCGCACGATTCCGACATCAATACCGGCTTGGCGGCCGGTCGCCGGCAGCGGACTGGCCGGTACGTCGTCACACGACAGCACCAGCATCCACCGCCGCCCCGCACGTTTGATCTGGATCGTCTTCACCCGGCCCCGGACTTCGCGGTGCAGATGGACCTTGATCTGACCGACACCTTGCAGATACACCCGCTTGGTCTCGGGCAGCCAGCGGGCGCCGTCACCGTCCTTGGGCCACTCCACATTGTCGAACCGGGACTTACCTTTGAACCTGGGGTAGCCCGGTGTCTGCCCGGCTTTCACCCGGCGGAAGAACCCGGCGAAGGCCTTGTTCAATCGGCGCAGCGTGGCCTGCTGGCTGGAAAACGACCACACCGCCTGGTCGGGCCGCGCCGACCTGATCTCGGTCAGCTGCGCTGATTGGTCCCCGTAGTTGATGCGGGTCCTGTTGTGCGCCCACCCATCCCGAAGTTCCTGCAACGCCGCGTTGTAGAGCTCGCGGTGCGACTCGACGCACGCCGCCAACGCAACGTGCTGACGTGCGGTCGGGCGCAGCCGCAACACGTATGCCCGTCTCATCAGGCCATCACCGCGCCCCATCGGTGCTCGACATAACGGCGGACCGTCGGCCCCGACACGTACCCGACCGAGGCCGCGAAGTACGCCGGTGACCACCACACCTTCGCGTGGTTGCGCAGGTGCGGGAACTCCTAGCGCAGCACACGATCTGCCAACCGTGCTCGGCGGCGATCTGCTCCAACAACTCCCCACAGCGGGCTGCTACCCGCCCACCCAGAACCCGGCTACGGTACGTCGGGCACCACACCACGTGCAGGCCTAGCGACGACACCCCTCCCGCAGTGCGGCGAAACCGGCGCTCCGACATACCCCGCACCTTACGAAACGACACCGACAAACCGAACGATCACACGCTGTTCACCAACCCCGATTCCCCCGACAGCTAAAGCCGCCGGTCACCTCGGGGCGCACTGATGGACCCCTTGACTGGCAGCCCAACCAAGGCCTGATGGTGAAGATGGCCGCACTCGGAAAAATGCCGGTGTACGTCAGAGGCGTGTCTACCGAGGTCGTTGGCATCGAGGACGTGGCGGAGGCGTTCCTGCTTGCCGGGGAGCGCGGGCGCGTCGGTGAGCGCTACATCGTGTCCGAGAGCTACATGTCCATGCGAGAGATGTTCGAGACAGCGGCGTCGGCAGTCGGCGCCAAACCGCCGCGGCTGGGTGTACCCCTCGCGGTGCTTTACGCCCTCGGGTGGACTCTGGGTGTGGAGGGCCGACTGATACGGCGCGACTTCCCGATGAACCTCACCGGGATACGGCTCCTGCACACCACGTCGCCGGCCGATCACGGCAAGGCGATGCGGGAGCTCGGATGGAAGCCTCGTCCAACCGCCGAGTCGATACGCCGAGCCGCACAGTTCTACGTCGAGCAGAACTCGGGCCAAGCCGTGAAAAGCCGGATCACGCGCTGAGCCACCAATGTTTTCGTCAGGTCGACAGGATCGTCGCCGCCGCCGTGCCGGGCGCGCCGTACAGCTGAGCGAACCCGACACGCGGCTCGCCGGAGACCTGACGATCGCCTGCCTCGCCGCGCAATTGGCGCACCAGCTCGTGGATTTGGCGCAAGCCGGACGCACCGATCGGCTCGCCGTTGGCGATCAGACCGCCGTCGGTGTTGATCGGCATCGAGCCGTGGATCTCGGTGGCACCGTCGGCCAAGAGCTTTTCCTGGTCACCGTCCTCACAGAATCCGCACTCGGCCATGTGGATGATCTCGGCGCCGGCGTCGGTGTCCTGCAGCTGGATGACATCGACGTCTTCGGGTGACACACCGGCCTTTTCGAACGCCGCTCTTGCCGCGTAGACGGTCGGCGCCACGTCCTCCTCGACCGGTGCGAACGTCGTGTTCACCTCGTAGGCGCCGTAGCGGCGGGTGCGGACCTCGACGGCGCGCAGGTACACCGGCTTGGA
Organism: uncultured Actinomycetota bacterium; assembly: GCA_963800125.1. Classification (GTDB taxonomy): domain Bacteria; phylum Actinomycetota; class Actinomycetes; order Mycobacteriales; family Mycobacteriaceae; genus Mycobacterium. The sequence goes on from CAWDAC010000041.1 coordinate 24,112, forward strand.
GGTGTAGCGGTGGGCGACGTCGGCGCGGCACATCACGACCGCTGCCGCGCCCTCGTCGGGTGCGCAGAACATGTACTGGGTTAGCGGGTAGTTCAGCATGGTCGAGTTGAGGATCTCGTCCTCGGGGATGGGCTTGCGCCGGAATGCATTCGGGTTGATCGCACCGTTGCGGAAGTTCTTGGCGGCGACCTTGGCGAGGGTCTGTTGCGAAATGCCGTGGTCGTGCAGGTAGCGGTTGGTCTTCATGCCGAAGAACTGGGTAGTGAGGTACTGGCCGTTCTCTGCGTACCAGCTCGGCATCCCCACCAGGGCGGGGTCCTCGGTGAACGCACCGCGGGGATGCTTGTCCAGCCCGACCGCGATACCGATGTCGTAGTCGCCGAGCCGAATGCCGTCCGCGCACGCCTTGGCGGCGCTGGCCGCGGTGGCACAGGCGTTGAAGACGTTGGTGAACGGGATGCCCGACAGCCCCACCATGCCGACGATCGCGTCCGGGTTGGCCACCGTCCAGCTGCCGCCGGTGGCGAACTGGACGTCTCTCCACTCGACGCAGGCGTCGGCGACCGCGGCGAAGATGGCGTCGACGCCCATCTCCATCGCTGACTTGCCTTCGAACCGGCCGAACGGGTGCAGGCCAACACCGATGATGGCGACGTCGTTCATCTCGGCAGTTCCTCCCTAGACCCGCCCCTTGCGGAGCAGAGTATGTCTCAACTGTAATTCTTACAGTATCCCCTGTCGGTGCTGGCGCTATACCTGCGCCAGGCCATCGAGACTGCGGACGGTCAAGCCCCAATCGGCGATCAAGTCGAGGCTTTCCAGAACCTGCCCAGTCACCTCTGCCGGGCAGTCGCACAGTGCCACCACCGCCTCGACGATCTCCTCGATGGATTCGAACAGCTCGCGCGGCAGCTGGTCGACGATGATGGCTTCGAAACCCTCGCTCATCACCGCCACCGGCGGTCCCACCGCATTGACACGGATCCCGGTGCCGTCCAAGTCGCCGCCGAGGCCACTGGTGATGCGGTCGAGCGCCGCCTTGGTGGTCCCGTAGAGCTCCATCGTCGAACCCTGCGGGCCAGATAGAACGGCGGCCCCCTGATGCAGACGTGCTCCGGCACTCGTGAGGGTGACGATCCACCCCGCCCCCGCAGCGCGCATGGCGCCATGCCCGACGTCTACACCGCGCCCTGCGCGACGTCAGCGGCTTCGCGAAATCGCTCGCTCCATAGGTCCGACTACGTCCCGCGGTCTATGACGTCAAACACCTCAACGGCGTGATGGAACGGTGCCGGCGTGACGCCGATTTCCGTTCCAAATGGATGGTCGAGCCAATAGACGACGAACAGGAGCAAGCCCAGCAGCAGGGCGACCCCGCTCGCGAGGGCCACGTGAACACGTCGGCTGCTGAGATGGACGAAACCCGCGATCGCAATCACCAGTACGCCACCGAAGATGAGGCCGGCCCACAACAGCGTCGGAATTCGAGGTTCTTGGTCCAGGGCCCGCTGATTTCTGTCGGTCGCCAATACGGTCAGCTGATTGAGAAACTCTCCATCGACTGGACTCGACGTGCTGGCGGGATTGCCGAAGAGGCGATACATCTCGGTGATTGCGGCTCTTGCCGTGTCGCTCGTGCCACCGCCGGTTTCTTGAGCAGACCATTCCGGACCCGATACCGCCTCTGCGTACTTGCGAAGCTGCTGGCGCAGCTGTGTCCGCTGGGGATCCGGCATCGCGACGGTCTGCCGGTACATCGTCGTGAGGGTCGACGCCTCATGAGCGACGTTGGCCTCGGCCGAGGAAAACTGTTCCCACGCAACGACCACGGTGAACCCGAGCAGGGCTCCGAAGACCAGACCGACGACAGTGAGGAACGGCGACAACGACGGATTGTGCGTCGGGCCGACGTTCTCCCCAAGCGTGCGTTTCGATAGCCACAGGAAACCGAGCGCGACCGCTATCGCCACGACGAGAGTCAGGGCCAACGTCACCCATAGGCCGAACACTCCGAAGCCGCCCATGAATGACCTTCCTTGCAAGGTGCCGACGGCCCGACCGGCCGCTACATCATGTAATCACCGCGAAATGACATTCCCGTGCGATTTCCGAGTACGGGCGTCAATAATTGCACTCTCGCGAACAAGCGAGGCCCGATCCGCCTACGCCTCCGCGAAGTTCCGCGTCACTGACGGGTCCACCGGGATGCCCGGGCCTGTGGTCGTCGACACCGTGATCTTCTTGAGATAGCCGCCCCTCGACGCCGTCGGCTTGGCCCGCAACACCTCGTCGATTGCGACGCCGACTTTCGCCGCCCAGCGGGCGTGACAGCCGTGCCAACTTCCAGCTGCAGCACTGGACCCACACATTCGACTATGCGCTGGTGTCCGGCGACGGCGATTGGCGGTGCGCTCGTCTGCCCGCACGCAGCGCCGAGTTCTCCCACCCGCTTGCACCAGGCCGGGATGCCACCCGCGTAGCTTAAAACAGCAGCTGTTATTAAGGTGCCGAGAAGGAGCGCTAGGTGAGATTCGACATCGAACACGGGGCGGTAGACGAGATGAACGCCAGCGACACGGAATGTTCACTCGGCGGGGCGCTTTGGCTCTCCAGCTGGATCGCTCGAACACATCCGCCGTCGGCACCCGGGCCGACGGCCGAGTAGGGGCATCGCATGGACTTCTCGGTAATCGACCTGACCAACGAGGAACAGGAGTTCCTCGACCAGGTGCAGCGGTTCATCGACGTCAACGTGACCGACGAACGGCTGCGGCGGGAACGCGAAACCGGCGATGGGTTCATCGAGGAGCTACATCTGGCGATGGCCGCCGAGGGCTGGCTCGAACGGGAAGTCAGGCGCGCGGGCGATGGCGGGTTCTCCCCGGTTGAGCGCCGCATCTGGGATCTGAAACGGCGCGGCGCCAAAATCCCGCTCGAGGCGTGGGGCGCCACCATGATGATCCTGCAGGCCGTCCTTAAATACGGCTCGCAGGAGTTGCTCGACGAAGTGGTGCCCGGCGTCTACCGCGGCGAGGTCCGGTTCGCGCTGGGCTACACCGAGCCCGAAGGCGGATCCGACATCGCGACCGCCAAGACGAAGGCCGTACGTGACGGCGACGAGTGGGTGATCAACGGACAGAAGATGTTCACCACCGGCGCTCACCAGCGCCAATACGTCTTCCTGCTGACCAACACCGACCCGAACGGCCGTCGGCACCGCAATCTGACCATGTTCCTCGTACCGCTCGACGCGCCCGGCATCGAGATCCAAGGGCTGCGCACCGTCGACGGTGCACGCACCAACATCACCTACTACAGCGACGTGCGAATCCCCGACAGGTACCGGCTCGGCGACGTCAATGACGGGTGGACCGTGCTGAGCGGGCCGCTGGCCACCGAACATGGCGCGGGCGCCGCCAATCCGGCCGGGTTGTCCGACATTTCGGTGATGAGCGGCTTCGGCGCCAACATGGCCGAGGCCGCGGACGCCGCCGCAGCGATTGCCGCCATCGACGACGAGTCCGTCGCATACCGGCTCGGGCGGGCGCATGCGCGCATCGAGGCGGCGCTGAGCACCCCCGGAATCTTTGGCCGCGTTGCGATCTCACAAACCATGCGCGATGTCGCCCCCGACCTGATGGATGTGCTGGGATCGGCCGCGGCCCTCCCCACAGACACCAAGGGTGCCGCCGTCGACGGAGCCACCGAGTATCTCTTCCGCTACGCACCGCTCAACGGCATCTACGGCGGCACCATCGACGTGTTCCGCAACATGATCGCCCAACACGTTCTCGGCCTGGGCCGGCCGAATTACTCGCCACCGAAGTGACGACCGACGTATTGGCCGAAGGCCTCGGGTTCACCGAAGGCCCGGTCCTGCTTCCCGATGGTCGGGTCGCGGTGACATCGATCAGCCACGGCTGCGTCTACCTCGTGGACATCTCGGGCGGTGACGCCGAGCGCATCGACACCGGCGGCGGGCCCAACGGGCTGGCGGTCGGATCGGACGGTGCGCTCTACGTCGCACAGAACGGCGGCGTCTTCGGTGCCAGTGGGACGGCGGAGCCCGGTGTGCAGGTGATCCGGGACGGCCGCGTGGAGTACCTGGCCGACGGTATGGGCGCACCCAATGATCTGGTGTTGGGGCCAGACGGGCGCTTATGGGTCACCGACACCCGCTGCGAGATCGACTTCTTCAATCCCGATGAGAACATGCGCGGATGGGTGTGGGCGATCGACATCGCCAGCGGGACAACGGAAGTGATGCTCGACTCCGGTCCGGTCTTCATCAACGGACTGGGGTTCACACCGGACGGTTCGCGGCTGATGGTGACGACGACGTCGTCGGCGCAACTGCTGAGCTACCCGGTCGGGCAGCTGCCCGGCAGGCCGGAAGCCGAGGTCCTGTGCACATTCGACAACGGTTGGCCCGACGGCATGGCCGTCACCCCGGGCGGTGACATATGGGTGGCATTGACCGGCGGTGACCGCCTTGATCGTGTCGGTGCCACGGGACAGATACTGGGCAACGCGCCGCTGCCGTCCGGCGCGCTCCCGACGAACGTCTGCGTGAGCAGTGAGCGGGCGGACGAACTGTACGTCAGCGCATCCTTCCTTGGGGCGCTGGTCCGGATCCGGCTGTAGGACCGAATGGAAACCAACTGTAATTCTTACAGTATGGTGTGATGGGTGACACCCTTGACCGAGCATAAGGCGACGTTCTGCCGGATCTGTGAGCCGCTGTGCGGCATGATCGCGACCGTCGAGGACGGACGTCTGGTCGCGCTTCGTCCGGACAAGGAACACCCGCTGTCGTCGGGCTTCGCCTGTCAGAAGGGCATCGCGTTCACCGAGGTGGTCAACGACCCCGACCGGGTAACCGTCCCGCTGAGGCGCGGACCCAACGGGTTCGAACAGGTCACCTGGGATGAGGCGATGACGGACATCGCGGCGCGACTGACCGAGATCCACCGCCGCCACGGCTCCGGTGCGTTCGGCTGGTACATGGGCAATCCAGCCGCGTTCAGCTACTCGCATCTGTTCGCGGCCATGGGCTTCATCAAAGGCGTCGGACGACACTCCCATTACTTCACCGCCTCGTCGCAGGACACCAGCAACAGGCTTGCCGCAAGCCAGTTCCTCTACGGCGGGCCCATGGCGGTGCCGATACCGGATCTGGTACGCACTGACCTGCTGGTGATGATGGGCGCGAATCCCGTTGTCTCGCATGGCAGCTTCTTGACCGCGCCGCGAATCAAGGACCGCATGCATGACATCGTCAAGCGGGGTGGACGGGTCGTTGTCATCGATCCGCGCAAGACCGAGACCGCGGCCCAGTTCGATTGGCTGGGCATCGTTCCCGACGGCGACGCCTACTTCCTGCTCTCGCTGCTGCAGGTCATGTTCGGCGACGGCCTGGTCGACCGCGGGCGCGTGAAATCGCAGTCCGACGGATTGGATTGGCTCGAGCGGCAGAGCACACCGTTCACCCCGGAGGTCACCGCGCCGTTGACCGGCATCGAGCCCGCGACCGTCCGCGCGCTGGCGCGTGATCTCGCCGAGACGCCGCGCGCCGCCGTGTACGGGCGGTTCGGTACGTGCGTGGGACAGAACGGCACGTTGACCGCATACCTGATCGACGCGGTGAATCTCGTGGCGGGCAAGCTCGACCGGCCCGGCGGCAGCGTGTTCAGCACGCTGGGTATGCCCGGCCAGCGATCGGTATTCAAGGTGATGGGCGCCGGAGCGAGGCGCGCTTATCGGCGCAAGCGCTCGCGCATCGGCGGCTTCAGGCCGGTGGCCGCCGCCGAGCCGGCGGCCTTGATGGCCAAGGAGATCTCGACTCCGGGTGACCGGCAGATCAAGGCGTTGTTTACCAGCGCGGGCAATCCGGTGTTGTCGGTGCCGAACGGTGAGGAGTTGGAGGCAGCCGTCGCGGGCCTGGACCTGATGGTCGGCCTGGACCTCTACGTCAACGAGACGACAGCTCATTGTGACTACGTGCTGCCCGTCACCACGATGTACGAGCGCGACGACTTCGCGGTGACGTTCCAGACCTTCCAGGCCACCCCGTTTCGCCAGGCAACGGAGGCGGTCGTGGCGCCGGTCGGTCAGGCACGGACGGAGTGGGAGATCGTCGACGAGTTGACGAGGCGGATGGCCCGTCGCACACCGATGTTCGCGGTGATGGGATTCGCCCGCAGGCTCGCGGGCCTGTTCGGTAGGCGCTTCACCCCGCGCCCTGTCGTCGACGCGATGATCCGGATGTCCGAGGGAGGGGACCGGTTCGGTCTCCGTCGCGGCGGCCTGACGTTTCGTCGACTGGTCCAACAGCATCCGCACGGCGTGGTGGTCGCGCCGAACATCCGGACGGGCGTGCTGGGCGAGGTGGTGGTCTATCGCGGGGGCCGTGTCCGACTGGAACACGACGACATCGCGGCCGAGATCGACGCGCTGTCACGGCGCAGCCGTCCCGCCGATTTTCCGATGCGGTTGATCGGTATGCGTGAGCCGCGGTCGGAGAACTCGTGGATGCACAACTCACCGTTGCTAATGCGTGGCAAGCGAATTCACCGTGCGCTCATGCACCTCGATGATGCGGCATCCAGGCGAATTGCACACGGGGACGAGGTATCGGTCCGTTCTCCGTACGGTGAGATCGCGCTTCCGGTGTCCCTTACCGCCGACATCGTGCCCGGCACCATCGCCGTTCCGCACGGCTGGGGTCACAAGGGGACCGGGGGTTGGCGGTTGGCCAACACTGCCGGTGGCGTGAATGTGAACCAGCTGATGTCGAGCGATCCTGCCGATGTCGAGTCGCTTGCCGGCATGTCCTGGCTGACGGGTGTGCCCGTACAGGTGCAACGCGCCTAGGGCGAGCGTGCGTGTCTGCTGCTGACACGCCGATGCGGCACCGGATTTCGCGCACGCTCGCAAAGTTACGAAGGTGCACAATATGTCGTGCACGAACCGCCCACTCAACCGATCCAGCGCCTTATGCACGCTCACCGTTCGCCGAGCGTGCGCGAAATGTACGCAATTGACGGCGTGTCGGCCGCAGACACGCACGCTCGCGGTAATTGGTCTTAGGCGATGGCGCCTGACTCCTTGAGTTCGGCGATGCGGTCCCAGTCCATCCCGACTTCCATCAGCACGATCTCGGTGTGCTCGGATGCCTGTGGGGCACGGGTGGTCTCAAGCGGCTCGTGGTTGAACTGAACCGGGCCGCGAACCACCTTGAACGGCGCTCCGCCATCGCCGGCTTCGACTTCGACGATCATGTCGTTGGCGATCGCCTGTTCGTCGGAGGCCAGCTCGACAAGGCTCTGGAACGGCGCCCACTGGCCCTTCATCGTCTTCAGATGCTGGCGCCAGTATTCGAACGGCTTGCTGCGGATGGAGTCTGCGATCAGTTCGGCGGCCGCCTCGGCGTTCTCGATGAGCGGCATCACGTCGGAGAAGCGTGGATCGTCGGCCAACTCGGGTAGTCCGAGGTGCTCGAACGCGTCCCGGATATAGCCGGTCGGACTCACGATGCACAGGTTGATCGTGCCGCCGTCCGATGTCAGGTAGTTGCCCAGGAACGGGTTCACCGTCGGGCCAATGGAATCCGGCATCAACGAGCGCATCGTCTCGCCGGTCTCCATTCCCTGGGTAACGCTGGCGCCTGCCGCCCACCACGCCGTGCTCAACAATGAAACGTCGAGTTCCAATGCCTCTCCGGTGCGCTCGCGGTGGAACAAGGCCGCGGAGATCCCGCCCGCGATGTTCATCCCACCGATGGAGTCCCCGAACGCCGGAATGCCTTGGGACAACGCACCGCCCAGCTCCTCGGGGGTCAGTGCGTGGCCCACGCCGCTGCGCGTCCAGAAGGCGGTGCCGTCGAAGCCACCGACCAACCGCTCCGGACCTTTGTCGCCATATGCGGAACCGCGGGCATAGATGATGTTCGGGTTCACCGCGCGGATGTGCTCGATGTCGAACTTGTTCTTCTGGCGCGCTTGCGGCATGTAGTTGGTCAGGAAGACGTCGGAGGTCTTGGCGATCTCGTACAGCACCTCCTGCCCACCCGGCGTGGACACGTCGATGCCGACGCTGCGCTTCCCGCGGTTGGGATGCTCGATCAGCGGATGCCGCTCCGGGTTCAGTTCGAAGCCGCCCATGTTGATGAATCCGCGCTGGGTGTCGCCACGCACCGGGTGCTCCACCTTGATGACGTCGGCGCCCCAGTCGGCGAGGATGGCCCCCGCTGCGGGAACGAAGGTGAATTGCGCGACCTCGAGGACCCGCACGCCCTCCATCACCTTGATCAAATCAGCCCTCCCGGTTTGTGCTCCGGACGAATCGAGCATAGGCGGAGCCACCTCGGGAAGATACTACTGTAATGATTACAGTTGATCGTCCAAGATCGGAAGGTCGATGCCGGCGGGAGGTCAGCGGCTCGTCGTCACACGGCCACCAGGTCGGCCGACATCTCGGGATCTACATCCGCCAAAGGTCCTGGCGTTGGCAGCGACACACTCACGTCGGACACGTTGATGAAGCCGTACGAGGTGAGATTCAAATACGGCGTGGCCGAGCCGACGATCTGCAGTTCGAGATCACTGTTTTCGTCCATCGTGTAGGCCATGTCCTCCATCGAAACGTGAGCCTCGTGGGTCCTGCCGTCCAGGGTTACCGGGACAGGCGTGACGATGTTGCCGACCACGAGGCCGGTGTTCTTGTCCACGATCTGGGCGTAAACATGCCGGCTGGTGCCGATGCCCGAGTAGGTGAACGTGAGCTCCGGCGCCCCCACAACGGTGGTGGTGCCCAAAGGGTTCTCGTCGGTTCCCGCCGGGTTGTTCAGGGGGACGTTGATCGCGTTCCTCGCCTCGGAACCCAGGCCGAGCGAATAGGGCAGCGGCGCCGCGGATTCCGGTCCCGAGCCGCCGAGAAGCGGGACGATCCCCAGCAGGCCGCCGTCGGCGTGGAGGGTGTCGATGGGCGTACTGCCGGTATAGAAATCGTCATGGGTGGGGTCGGGGTCGTCGATGGGGAGGAGGTCTGCCGTGTACCACTGTCCGTTCTGGTCGACGAATTGGAACTTCGGGATGTCGCACGTCCTCGCCCATCAAAGACCGGTCCAACCAGTCCAAGGTGTTATCGAGGAGGCGGTCGTTCTGGTCGGCGAGCTGGTCGGGGGTCAGGGTCAGGCAGACACCGTGGCCGCCGCAGAACCAGATCATCCTGATGCTCCGCCGCCGGTCCGAGCGTCTCCGCGTTGGTCAACGCCTGCTGCAGCGGGAACAGCACATCGACGGTGCCCTGGATGAACAGCGTCGGGATGTCGATGTTCCCCGTCAGGAAGTCCGGGCCGCTGGCGGCCAGCAATGCCTGCTGGCCCGGGGTGAGGATGCCCAACACGGCGCCGGTGATGATCCCGCCGTAGATCTGCGGGTTGATCCGGGCGCCCGACGTGCACCAAGGCAAGGAGTAGCAGTGACGAGTAGGAGGTCTTGAACGCGTCCCTCGGGTAGAGGGAGTCGTTCAACGAGTTCCAGGCGATTCCCGGCACGATTACGTCGACGCGGTTGTCGATGCCGGCGGTCACCAGCTGGATCCCGCCGCCGTAGGACCCGCCGACCATACCGATCGCCGGATCTTTGGGGTTGTTGGGGTCGTCGGGGAAGGCGGGTTCGTTGGCGTCGCCGGAGACGTCGATGTCGAACGCGGGGTATGTGTACGCACGATTGTCGGTCACCCACGAGATGATGGCCTGGACGTCCTTGCCCTCGAAGGCCGGCGAATCCAGCTGCAGGCGGCCGCCGGAGTCGAACTCGCCGCGCGGATCCCAGGTGACCACGTTGTACCCCGCGTCGCGCAGCGGTTTCAGACCCGGAACCAGGCCGCTGACAATCGACTCCGAGTCGGGGTCGGTGTTGCCCGCGGTGGCCAGGCCGGGACCGTTGAGGATCGTGGGCGCCGAAGTGGCGCCGTCGACCACGTAGGGGCGGGGAAGAAGTTGGTGCTGATCAGCGTGCCGTCGAAGGACTCCACCTTGACGGTGAACGCGACCGGGTTACGGGTGTCGTCGTCGTTGTAGACAAGGTCCGCCGACATCGACGGTGACCGGAACGACCGTGGACCGGCCGATGAGTGGCGCCAGAACGACGTTCACCACTGGCACCTGGTACAGCACCACGAGGATCTGCGGGACGAAGGATCCGACCAGTGGAATCTGGGTGAGCGCCGTGGTGAACGGCGTCGTCTCGGCAACGAGCACACTGAACTCCTCGGGGTCTCCGCTCACCACCGACGAGAAGTCAGGCAGGAAGTTGAAGTCACCGGTCGCCGGGTCGAGAAGAACTTTCCCGCCCGTGCTCGGTTGACTCACCACGGTGTAAGTCAGCCCCGTCGATCTGCGGCGCGATGTCCTGCCGGTAATCACGCCTTGTCCGATTCAGCAGCGTGATCTCCGGCGTCATAGGTCAGCGAGTCCGCGGGGGCAAGGAGCGCCTGGGAGGTGAACGACTCGATGCCGACCTCACGACGGGCTGCCCCCGCCAATAGCAATCCGACAGGCGAGTTCCCGGCCGGCGCCGTCGGCGAGTTCCCGGCGAACGGGCTCAACACGTTGAGCACCGAGGTCAGGAGGTTTGGCTTCGACGAAGTGGTGGTCGGCGCGGCGTTCATCGTGACCAAGAAGCGAACCGGAGTAAGGATGCGCGGCGGCGTCCACAGCGACGTCTGGCCGGAAACGGTCAACGTGTCGGCGGCTCGTCCCGCCACGGCCTGTGGGCGAAGCCATCCAGTCCTTGAGGGCCGGTGCCCTATTCACGAACTGGTTCGCGATGACGTTGTCGGCGCTGCCGTCCTCGGTCAAGGAGGTGTCGGGCGACGATGTGCGCGCGGCGATACGGTCGGCCCGCGCGGCGAGGCGATCGGATAGGTCGACGACCCGCCCGAGCGCGATGTTGTGCGCACCGAAGTGTTATCGCCGTCGACCGCGCCGGCAGCGTTTCCCAGTGCGTCGGTCACCCGCTTCGCGGTGGCTTCGGCCGCATCCGACAGCCGCCGAACGATCGATGTGGCCGTGACAGAGCTGGGCGTCGTGTCGGTGGCCCGATGGCGTCCGATGATGTCGGCGATGCGGGAAGGCTTGACCTCGATCTTGCCGAGGTCGTCGGTCGCGTTGTCTTCCACCGCGCCGGTGTTGTCACCCGAACCGTCGCCAGTCTGCGAGTTGTCCGGCGAGGGTTCTCCGTCGGCGGTCGCAATCGCGATGCCCTGCCCCGTGACGATGGCTGTGCCCACGCCGAGGGCTACCGCGAGCCCACCGATCCGACCGATATAGCTCGCAGCGCTCATTGCTTCCTCCTCGACAGGCGACCGGCAACGCGGCAGACGTTACGCCCGTCGAGCAGTGAAGATGGGCCAAAGTCGAGGAAAGAATTTCCTTTGACGTCAATTCAAAATGATTGCGTCACCCCGCAGCGGCAAACTTCACCGGTATCGCGGTGGGCGAGCGGAAGGGCTGCCCGTAGATGTGCGGGTTGTCCGTCGGTGACCAACTCGATGTCGGTCAACCGATCGAGCAGGCACTCGAGCGCGACCCGGGTCTCCATCCGGGCCAGGTGAAGACCCATGCAGGTGTGCTCGCCTGCCGCAAAAGAGATGTGGGGCAGGCGTTTCCGGGAGATGTCGAACTCCTCGGAGCGTTCCCATCGGCGCTCGTCGCGGTTCGCCGACCCGATGCACACGTCGATCACCGAGCCCGCGGGAAGGGTCACGCCTTCGAGCTCGGTTTCCTCGGCCGCGTACCGCTGCACGGTGGTCAACGGCGTCTCGAAGCGCAACCCCTCCTCGATGGCGGGTCCGATGAGCTCGTGGTCGGCCTGCACCGCCCGGAACTGTTCGGGGTGGCTAAGTTTTTTTTTTTTTTTTTTTTTTTTTTTTTTTTTTTTTTTTTTTTTTTTTTTTTTTTTTTTTTTTTTTTTTTTTTTTTTTTTTTTTTTTTTTTTTTTTTTTTTTTTTTTTTTTTTTTTTTTTTTTTTTTTTTTTTTTTTTTTTTTTTTTTTTTTTTTTTTTTTTTTTTTTTTTTTTTTTTTTTTTTTTTTTTTTTTTTTTTTTTTTTTTTTTTTTTTTTTTTTTTTTTTTTTTTTTTTTTTTTTTTTTTTTTTTTTTTTTTTTTTTTTTTTTTTTTTTTTTTTTTTTTTTTTTTTTTTTTTTTTTTTTTTTTTTTTTTTTTTTTTTTTTTTTTTTTTTTTTTTTTTTTTTTTTTTTTTTTTTTTTTTTTTTTTTTTTTTTTTTTTTTTTTTTTTTTTTTTTTTTTTTTTTTTTTTTTTTTTTTTTTTTTTTTTTTTTTTTTTTTTTTTTTTTTTTTTTTTTTTTTTTTTTTTTTTTTTTTTTTTTTTTTTTTTTTTTTTTTTTTTTTTTTTTTTTTTTTTTTTTTTTTTTTTTTTTTTTTTTTTTTTTTTTTTTTTTTTTTTTTTTTTTTTTTTTTTTTTTTTTTTTTTTTTTTTTTTTTTTTTTTTTTTTTTTTTTTTTTTTTTTTTTTTTTTTTTTTTTTTTTTTTTTTTTTTTTTTTTTTTTTTTTTTTTTTTTTTTTTTTTTTTTTTTTTTTTTTTTTTTTTTTTTTTTTTTTTTTTTTTTTTTTTTTTTTTTTTTTTTTTTTTTTTTTTTTTTTTTTTTTTTTTTTTTTTTTTTTTTTTTTTTTTTTTTTTTTTTTTTTTTTTTTTTTTTTTTTTTTTTTTTTTTTTTTTTTTTTTTTTTTTTTTTTTTTTTTTTTTTTTTTTTTTTTTTTTTTTTTTTTTTTTTTTTTTTTTTTTTTTTTTTTTTTTTTTTTTTTTTTTTTTTTTTTTTTTTTTTTTTTTTTTTTTTTTTTTTAGGACAACAGGAACAGCAGGTTTCCCGATGACCGGTAGGTGGTCTCCAGGCCCGCGGGCAGCAGGAGCCGCAGGAAGGAGTAGATGGCTTCGTCGCTGAGCTTCTCACCATCGATCTCGGCGGCGACCAGGTCGCCGATGATGTCTTCGGTCGGATTCGACCTGCGCTTCTCGATCTGGTCGAGGAAGTAGTCCTTCAGGGCGGCCGACGCCTCGAAGGCCCGCTTGTACTTGACGGTGTAGCTGATCAACTCCACCGCACGTTTGCGGAACCACGGCAGGTCTTCCTCGGGCAGGCCCAACAACTTCGAGATGACCCGGGTGGGGAACTCCAGCGTGAAGTCGCGGACCAGATCGGCTTCGCCGGCGTCGATGAACTCGTCGATCAGGGCGTTGACCACCGGCCGGACGATCTCTGGTTCCCACCGCAGCAGTGACTTTGACTTGAACGCCGCGGATACGAGATTGCGGTGTTCCCAATGCTTCTTACCCTCCATCGCCAGGATGGTCGGGCCGATGAACAGACCGATGGTGGAGTCGTAGATGTGCGAGTTGAACACCTTGCCGTCACGGAAGACCCGGTTCACCGCGTCGAAGGACACCGCGGCATAGAGGTGCTCGGGCCGCATCGAGTCGGGGGTCTTCGTCCAATCCATCACGCTGCCGCGGAAGACACCACTTGAGTCACCCCGCCTGCGGGCGAAGAGGGGATAGGGGTCACGAAGGAGGTCGACCGCTTCGTCGGCCGTGACGTCCTGCACTGGGCTATCCACGTATGGTCTCTCTCGAACGGACAGGCATCCTGCGATAGGTACTGTAAAGATTACAGTATAGGGATACCGGATGTCGCCGCGCCCGGGTTCCTACAGCTGGATCGGCGTCCCGGCGGTCATCGAGGAGACGAAGCCGGCGTCGACGTGGATGTCCTGCCCGTTGACCCACTGGGCTTCGGGTGAACCCAGGAAGGCGATCACCGGCACGATGTCGTCGACGGTGCCGTGCCTGCCTACGGTCGAGCGCACCATGTCCAGGACGTCGCGGCCCATGGTCTGCTCGAAATCGGCGAGGATGGGTGTCTCGACCGGCCCCGGGCTCACCGTGTTGACCCTCACGCCGTACTTGGCCCATGCCGGACCGGCAATGCGCTTGGCGTACAGGATGACCGCCTGTTTCGACGAGCTGTACACCGGATAGTTCGGATCCTGGCGAGCTTGCCATTCTTCGACGGCTGCGGCGTCGGTCGCGTCGAGAAGGTCGGCCAGGATGTCGACGCGTTGGTCCCAGCCGAGGGCCGCGGTCGATGCGACGGCCACGACCGACCCGCCCCGACGCAGGAGCGGCAGCATGCCCTCGGTCATCAACCGCATCCCGAGGTAGTTCACCTTCAATACGTCTGCGGCGGGCGCCGTTCCGGGGACGCCGGCGACATGCGCGAGCATGTCCCAACCGGAGCCGATCTGTCCCAGGAGCTTCTCGATGCTGGTGGCATCGCGCAGGTCGCATTTGAGATGTTGCGACGCGGGCGTCTCGTTGGGTCGCACGTCCACCGCGAGCACATATTCACCGAGGTTGTGGAAGTGCGCGGCGGTCGCCGCACCGATGCCTGATCCCGCGCCGACCACCACGATTCTGCGTGCGTCCATGCACCACGACCTTCCATCGAATGACCGACAGTAAGCAAGACTGTAAACAATTCTGGTTTATCGGACAATGGCGCGTTACGGTGAGCGAATGAGCGCAACCGATGAACGGGTGCAGACCACAACGGAGCCTCTCGCAGCCGACTTGCGCACGATTCTCGACCGGCAGCGGCGGTCGTTCGCCGACGACGGACCGCCAAGCGTCGCGGTCCGGCGCAACCGGATCGACCGATTACTGGCGCTCGTACTGGACAACACCGACGAGTTCGTCGAGGCCATGGCGGCCGATTTCGGCACCAGGCCCAAGACGGCGTCGTTGTTCACCGAAATCCTGGGCATGATCTCGGTGATCGAACACACCAGATCACATGTACCCCAATGGATGCGGGCAACGAAACTCATGCGGGCCGCCCGGGCGTTCGGCCTTAAGGCCGAGGTCCAGCCGTCCCCGCTGGGCGTCATCGGAATCATCGGCCCGTGGAACTTCCCGCTCAACCTCGTCGTGCTTCCGGCCTCTGCGGCGTTCGCCGCGGGCAATCGGGTGATGATCAAGATGTCGGAGATCACGCCGCGGACCGCGGAACTGATGAAGGCGACCGCACCGAAGTACTTCGACCCGACCGAACTCGACGTGGTAACAGGCGGCCCGGACGTCGCCGCCGCCTTCGCAACGCTGCCGTTCGATCACCTGTTCTTCACCGGCTCACCGTCGGTCGGCGCCACTCGTGCAGCGCGCGGCCGCGCAGAACCTGGTCCCGGTGACGCTGGAACTCGGTGGCAAGAACCCCGTCGTGGTGTCCCGCGACGCGGACATCGGGCGGTCGGCAACGCGAATCGCCCAAGGGCGAATGATCAACGGCGGGCAGGTCTGCGTCTGCCCCGATTACGTTTTCGTGCCCGACGACCGCGTGGAGGCCTTCGTCGACGTGGCGCGCCAGACCTTGCGCGACATGTTTCCCTCGATCATCACCAACGATGACTACTGCTCGTCGGTGAACGAGGCCAACTTCGACAGGGTCGTCGGACTGATCGACGATGCGCGGGTCAACGGGGCCAGCGTCGAGACCGTCGCGCCGGATGGTGAGCCGCTGCCCGACCGCGGTTCGCGCAAGATCGGGCCCACCATCGTGCGAAATGTCGACGAGCGCATGCGAATCGCCAACGAGGAGATCTTCGGACCGGTCTTGGTGGTCAGACCGTATTCGGAGCTGACCGACGCCATCGACTACATCAACCAACGGCCCGCACCACTCGTGGCGTACTGGTACGGACCCGACAACGCCGATTTCCGAACCTTCGTCCGCAATACGCGCAGCGGTGGGGTTGCACGCAATGACTTTGCGGCTCAGATGATTCCGTCTGCGGCGCCGTTCGGCGGCGTCGGCCGTAGCGGCATGGGGGCTTACCACGGGAAGGCAGGGTTCGACGCGTTCAGCCACTACCGCTCGGTGGTCGGCACCGATCTGCCGTTTTCCATCACCGGACGAGCCGCACCGCCGTTCAGCGGATCGATGCGAGCCGGCGCTGGATTCGCTCTCCGGATGGCGCGCAACCGGACCCGCCGCCGGCTCAAGCGGCGTCCCTGAATTCAGGGACGCCGCAGTCTGTGCCGATGATTCGCTCGCAAGCTTCGCTCACTGGTGCACCATCCTTGTGTCGGTGATCTTGGATGGGTCACCGATGCACCTGAGGTGGCGTTGGGTTATCGCCTGCTTCGCTCGACAGCAGTATGTCCAGCATGAGTTCTGCGGAACCAGCGTTCACGGGGCGCGCCGACCGTCGACAGGGCTGAGCGCCTGGGAGCGCCGAACAGTGAGCGAACGAGCAGTCGTGCCCCGGTACCACACGAGGGTGCCTCCCACTGGGCTTAGCAGCGAGGAGGCTGTCTTGAAGTCTGCGAAATACCTTGCCGATGGAACCGTCAACGGTGTCACCTGCGGAATCGACTGGGCGCGTGATGATCACGCGGTGTCGATCGTCGACGACACGGCCGCGAAATGTGCGGTGCACGGTCGAGCACAACGCCGCCGGACTGCGCGAGCTGCTCGTTGTGCTCGAGTGCGCTGGTGTGCGGGAGGTCGCGATCGAACGCCCGGACGGGCCGGTCGTCGACACCTGCTCGACGCGGTGTCACGTTGTGGTGATCAGCCAACAGGTCAAGAACCTGCGCGGACGCTACGGCTCGGCCGGCAACAAAGACGACCGGTTCGACGCGTTCGTGCTCGCAGACACTGCGCACCGACGCGCGGCTGCACCGCTGCTGCGACACCGCGGCCACGGTCACCCTGCGCCAAACCTGCCGCGCCCGCAAGGACCTCGTCGCCCACCGGGTCGCGGTCGCCAACCAGCTGCGCGCGCATTGAAGATCGTGTTCCCCGGCGCAGTCGGGTTGTTCGCCGACCTCGACTCGCCGATCAGCCTGGCATTTTTGACCCGCTTCGACTGCCAAGACCGCGCCGACTGGCTGACTGTCAAACGCCTGGCCGCTGGCTGGCCAGCGTCGGCTACAGCGGCCGCACCGACATCGGCGCTCTATCGCCGGCTCACCACGCACCACGCGGCCCCGCCGGCACGACGGCACCGCCACCACCGGCGCCTTCGTGGCCGTGCTGTTCAGCCTTAACGCCCAGATCAAGGTTCTCGACGCCGATATCGCCGGACAACTCGCCCGCCACGCCGACGCACAGATCTCACCTCCCTGCCCCGCTCGGGCACCTTCCGCGCAGCCCGCCTGCTCAGCGAGATCGGTGACTGCCGCGCCCGCTTCCCCACCCCCGAATCGTTGGCCTGCCTGGCCGGAGTCGCCCCCTCCACCCGCCAGTCCGGAAAAGTCAAACACGTCGGATTCCGCTGGGCCGCAGACAAACAACTCCGCGAAGCAGTCACCGACTTCGCCAGCGACAGCAGACATGCCAACCCCTGGGCCGCCGACCTGTACAACCGCGCCCGTGCCCGAGGACACGATCATCCCCACGCGTCCGCATCCTCGCCCGCGCCTGGCTCTACATCATCTGGCACTGCTGGCAAGAGAAGTGCTACGACCACCAAACACGAGCTCAGAATGCTAACAGATCAAAGGGGGTTGAAAGGGACTCATGCGCCTTCGCTGAGCGCCTGCTCGCGGGCCCACCGGTAGTCGGCCTTGCCCGCCGGGCTGCGCTCGATGACCGGCCGGAACACCACCGCCTTGGGCAGCTTGTAGCGGGCGATGACGCCAGCGGCGTGGTCGATGAGCTCCTGCGCGTCGGCTGTGGCGCCGTCGGCCAGAGCGACGATCGCGACGACCTCCTGTCCCCACCGCTCGCTGGGCCGCCCGGACACCACCACATCGGCCACCGACGGGTGCGACGCGATCGCCGTCTCGACCTCCTCGGCGAAGATCTTCTCGCCGCCGGAGTTGATGGTCACCGAGTCGCGGCCGAGCAGTTCGATGGCACCGTCGGCGAGGTGACGCGCACGGTCGCCCGGCACCGAGTAGCGCACGCCGTCGATCACCGGGAAGGTCGCCGCCGTCTTGGCCGCGTCTCCCTTGTAGCCCAGCGGCACGTAACCGCGTTGCGCGAGCCACCCCATGCCGTCGTGGCCCGGCTGGAGGATCGTGCTGAGATCCTCGGCCGCGACGCTGGTGTCCGGGCTCGCGTTGAACTTTCCGGTCGACACCGCTCCCGGAGTGGACATGTGACTCATCTGCGCTCCAGTCTCCGAGGACCCGACACCGTCGACGACGATCAGGCCGGGCTTGGCGTCGATAAGCCGTTGTTTGGCGGTCGGTGTCAGAAGTGCGCCACCGTTGGCGACCACCGCCAGCGACGACAGATCGGCCTCGCTGCGCTCGAACGCGTCGGCAAGTGGTCGCGCCATCGCGTCGCCGACCACCGTTACCGCCATCACCCTCTCCCGCTCGATGGTGGCGACGACATCGTCGGGGTCGAGGCGCCTGGTGACCGACGAGAACACCACGGACTGGCCGGTGTTCATGGCCGTGAACACCGCCCATTGCGCGGCGCCGTGCATCAGCGGTGGCAGCACCATGAGCTTGGTGCCGGGACTCTCGGCGGCACCCTTGGCGATCTCCTCGAGTGACCCGAGGACCTCGCCGGTGTAGAGGCTCCGCCCGCCGAACGACGTCATGAAGATGTCGTGCGCACGCCACAGCACGCCCTTGGGCATTCCGGTCGTGCCACCGGTGTAGAGCACGTACAGGTCGTCGGGGGACGGTTCAACCGGGGGCGGCACCCATGCGCCGGACGCCACGATCGATTCGTAGTCGACGGCGCCGTGCACCAGGTCGTTGCCCGAGTCGTCGGCGATCTGGATCAGCACCCGCAGTTTCGGCAGCTGAGGGAGTACGTCGGCGACCCGGGGCGCAAACGCCGCGTGGTAAAGCAACGCCGTGGCACCGGAGTCCGCGAGCAGGTACTGCAGCTCGCTCTTCACATACCGGTAGTTGACGTTGAACGGGGCGACACGCGCCCGCCACGCGCCCAGCATCGCCTCGACGTACTCGGGCCCGTTGTAGGCGTAGATCCCCAGTAGATCCTGGCCGACCTCGTGACCGGCGAGTTCGGAGCGCTCCGTCTTGCAGCCCAGCCCGCGGGAGTGCAGGTAGGCCGCCAGGCGGTTGGACCGCTCGACGATCTGCGCGTAGGTATAGCGGCGGTCGCCCTGAATGATGAACTCCCGGTCACCGATCACGGCGGCGACAGCGTCCGCGGCGGCGGGGACGGTGAATTGTGTTGCGGGGTCGGTCATCGAATCTCCTTCGGCTGGAAACCCCGGGCTTCAGTGCGGGGAGGAAGCTGATCCCCGGTGTGAGGCTGGCGTGCCACGTCGGGGATGTCGGTGGTGGTGGTTACGGTGCGGATATGTCGCGGTTCCGGCTGCTGCCCGTCGCTGAGCAGGTGGAGGCATTGTTGGCGCACTGCCGGGATGCGCGGTATGTGTGGAATTTGGCGGTGGAGCAGCAGCAGCATTGGCAACCGGGCCGCAAGGCTCCCGGCTACGTCGAGCGGGCCGCGCAGTTGACCGAGGCCCGCGCCGAGTACGCGTGGCTTCGTGCCGGCAGTCAGACCGTGCAGCAGCAGGCGCTGCGGGATTTCGCGCAGGCCATGCGAAACTTCTTCACCGGCACGCACCGTCGCCCGACGTGGCGCAAGGCCGGTGTGCATGAAGGGTTTCGGCAGGTCGCGGTGAAACCGCCTCACGTCGTGCGGCTGAACCGCCGCTTCGGTCGGGTGTGGGTGCCCAAGGTGGGCTGGCTGCGGTTTCGCGTGTCGCGGCCGGTGCCAGCGGGTGTCAAGTCCTACCGGGTGACCCGTGATCGGGCCGGCCGCTGGCATGTCGCATTCGCCCACATCCCCCCTCCGATCGCGGGGCCGCGCGATGGAAGCGTGGTGGGCATCGACCGCGGCGTTGTCGTGGCGGCGGCGCTGTCGACCGGCGAACTGCTGCACGCACCCAGTCTGACCCGGGGTGAGGCGAAACGGTTGAAGGTGCTGCAGAAGCGGCGCGCCCGAGCCAAGCGTGGCTCCAACCGGCGCGCGCGAACAAAACGGGCGATCGCGAAACTGAAGGCGCGTGAGGCCGACCGGCGCAAGGACTGGGTCGAAAAATCAGCACTGACATTGCGCGCCGCTTCGAGATGGTCAGGGTCGAGGCCCTTGACGTGCGGGCGATGACCCGCTCCGCGCGGGGAACTGTGGAGCGGCCCGGTGTGCGCGTTGCTCAGAAGCGCGGGCTGAACCGGGCGATCAGCCGCAGCGGTTGGGGGCTGCTCGCCGCGCGTTTGCAGCATAAGGCTTACGGTCGGGTCGAGCAGATCCCGGCCGCGTACACGTCGCAACGATGCTCCGCGTGCGGGCACGTCGCGCCCGGGAACCGCAAGAGCCAAGCGGTTTTCGAGTGCGAAGCCTGCAATGCCGGACGGTGCAACGCCGACATCAACGCCGCACGCAACATCGCCGCCGGACGGGCGGTGACCGCACGGGGAGACCTCGCCGATAGGCGGTCTGCGAACCGTGAACCTCAACTCGCTACTCCTGCCGCCTAAGTCGATGGGATGGGGGTTGGAATCCCCGGACTTCAGTCCGGGGAGGACGTCAAGCCGAAGTGCCAGTCGAAAGGAGAGAACAGCGGGATAACCCCGCCGTGCACGGCGTTGTTTCCGCCGACGTGGAAACGGCTGAAGTGCCCACGCATGGTCACCCCGTCGGTCCACAGCGCGCCGTGGGGGGCGGTGGACACCACGATGTCCTGCAGCCTGCGCATCGCCGACATGAACCGGGCCATCTCCCGCGGTGCGTTTATGGGTTCGATTGGCGGAAAGCCACGGGTCTCGTGGTTGGTATCGGTCACTTCCAGGCCGCCAGCAGATCCTCGGTGGTGGTGACAGTGGCCAGCAGAGACAGCGTGTTGTTGATGATCGCTGTGGCGTAGTCGCCGGGGATGCCCGCGACCGCATCGCGCGGGACGACGACTCGGTATGCCGCGTTCACGGCGTCCATGACGAGATTCGTGATGGCGATGTTCACCGAGACGCCGACGGCGACAATCGTCGTCACACCGAGGTTCCGCAATATAGCGTCCAGGTCGGTGCCGCCCATCGGCCCTACGCCGTGCCAACGGGAGAGCACGACATCGTCTGGGGCAGGACCGAATTCGGGCAGAAGCGTTGCACCCTCGCTGCCGGGAGTGATGTCGACTGCGGTTCCGCTCATGGCGAAGATCCTGGCGTTGTGGTTCGCGCCGAGGCCGTCGGGCCGCCGCTGCACGAGGCAGTGCACGACGCGCACCCCGGCATCACGCGCGGCGGGCAGCAGCCGTTCGATGTTGGGCAGCGCTTCGCGGCGCGCCTCGTTGGCGAGGACGGCCAGGCCGGCGTTGGGGCCGACGACGGCGCCCTGCAGTTCCTGGGTGACGATCGCGGTATGTCCGGGCGCCGCAATCGCAGCGAGGTCCATACTCATACCGACGCCGGGACGCCGGGCGGGGTGGCGGGAGGAATCTCGTAGAACTGCGTCGCCCACTTACGCATGGCCATATAGGGTTTCGCGTCCACCTTCGACAGCGCGGGGTGCTCGACGTACTCCTGGTAGCGCCAGATGTCGAGGTCCTCCCAGACCGTGCCGAGGAACTGGCGCTCGACCCGCTCGCGCACCGAGTCGGGCGGAACGGCGGAAGTGTCGCCGGGAAGTCGCGGCCACCAGATCGAATAGAACATGTCCGAGTATCCGTCCTCGACCGGCGTGCACGCGAAGATCAGCCGGTGGTTCGACGATCCCTCGAAGGCGCTGATCGCGAAACCGAGTCCGGAGAAGTGGCTGTGGATATAGAGCGCCATCTTCTCCGGGTCGTCGCTACGGGCATCCGGCCAGCCCGTGAGGAAGCGCCATTCCTCGTCGACGGCCTCCCAATTCAGGCACACCGGCGTCACCGTCGCGCCGTGCACGTAGTGGAAGTGCGCGCTGTCCGGTCCGTTCTCGGCGACGATCTGCGGATGCACGGGTTCGCGCTCGGTACGGCGCGAAAACTCCGGGTACGGGCGGTAATACGCTTCGGGGTCGGTGTCGAACTGCGGGAACTTGTGAAAGAGATCGGGCATCTCCCACTGCGGTTCCTTGCCCTCGGGTTGGTGCCAGACGAACACACATCCGTACTGCTCACGCACCGGGTAGACCCGCAGCCGCAGCGCCTTGTTGGGCCGGTCGGGCTGGTAGGGGATGTAGCGGTTGGTGCCGTTTGGTCCCCAGCGCCAGCCATGGAATGGGCATTCGACACAGTCGCCGACCACCTTGCCGCCGTGGCCGATGTGCGCACCGAGGTGGCGGCAATGCCCCGACAGGACGTGCAGTTCGCCCGAATCGTCGCGGTAGGCGACCAGGTCCTCACCGAAGTACCGCAGCGGACGCACCTCGCTCGCAGGGAACTCGGCCGACCAGCCGACCATGAACCAGCCGGTGACCTTCCAGGTGAACGGGACCTTCACGTCGCCTCCTTTAACCGCACGTCGGAGCTAATTGAAGAGATTACAGTATAGTTTTCGGCAGCTGTCAGCGAAGGGTGGCCGGTTTGGTTTTGCCGGCACAAGTCGCCGTGACGCCAAACTTCAGCAGAGAGGGCTGCGGAGAGCAGATGAAGGCCGTCGTATACGACCGCTTCGGACCACCGGATGTGCTCCAATTGCGCGATCTTCCGGCACCGAGGCCCGACGACGACGAAGTGCTTATCCGGGTTCGCGCCACCACTGTGACCGCCGCGGAGGCGGCGATGCGGCAGGGCAGGCCCTTGTGGGGGCGGGTGGTACTTGGCCTCGTGCGGCCTCGCCGACGTATGCGGGTGCTGGGCACGGAACTGGCCGGCGTCATCGAATCAGTGGGCAAAGATGTCACCCGATTTCGGGTGGGCGACGAGGTTTTTGGCTTCGCGGGCTTCCGCATCGGCGCGAACGCCGAGTACATGCGGCTCAGTGAGGCAGCGTCGCTATGCATCAAGCCCACAAACACCTCATTCGAAGAAGCGGCCGCCGCTGTCGATGGAGCATCGACAGCACTGTTCTTCTTGGGGGACAAGGCGGGCCTTCGGTCCGGCGACCGCGTGTTGATTGTCGGGGCCTCAGGCAGCATCGGCAGCTATGCGGTACAACTCGCCGCCCACTTCGGCGCGGAAGTAACAGCTGTGTGCAGTACCAGGAACGTCGACTTCGTCAAGTCGTTGGGGGCTGACCGGGTAATCGACTACACCCGCGACGATTTCACGCAGGCGAACGAGCTGTACGACATCGTGTTCGACACCGTTGGCAAGAGTTCGTTCGCCGCCTGTCGGGGGACGCTCAAACGAGGGGGTCGCTATGCGGCGACCACCGGCCTGGTGAACTACCTTCTCGCCTTCTGCACACGATTGGGCGGTGGCACGCGCGTGATCACCGGGATGTCGGTCGATAAGTCGGAGGCTCTTCCCTTCTTGCGCTCGCTCATCGAGGCGGGGCGATTGCGCATCGTGATCGACCGTTGCTTCTCCTTGGAAGAAATCGTTGAAGCCCACCGATATGTCGACTCAGGCCACAAGCGCGGCAACGTCGCGATAAAGGTCGCGGACTGAAGGCCGTTTCCCCCATATGTAACGCCATGGCGCGGACTTCGATCTGCCGCGATGGCGTCACAACCGACGTGAAACGGCCCGTCAGTCAGTCAGTTTGAGCTCGTGGCCGCTTCGCGATGTGCGGGCCCCGGCCAACAATCAACACTTGATTTTCCGTAAACCTACGGTAGCGTAGGTTACGCAGCCGTAGGTAAGAGACTGAAAGCGGGGCGAGTCTCGATGACGACAACCCAAGACGGTTTACTCACCGAGCTGGAACCAGTGGTGGAGGACAATCTGAACCGACACCTTGCGATAGCGAAGCCCTGGAATCCGCACGACTACATTCCCTGGAGCCGTGGGCGTGACTTCGCTTTGTTGGGTGGTCGAGACTGGGCTCCGGACGATTCCCACCTCGACGAGGTTTCCAAAGCGGCCATGATCGTGAACCTTCTAACCGAGGACAACCTGCCGTCCTATCATCGCGAAATCGCTCTGCGTTTCGGGCCTGATGGTGCCTGGGGACAGTGGGTCGGTCAGTGGACGGCCGAAGAGGGGCGTCACGGCATTGCGATACGCGACTATCTCGTCGTCACCCGCGGCGTCGATCCTGTAGCCCTTGAGCGTGGTCGCATGCTGCATGTGGCGGCCGGCTACGACTCGGGCGACAAGTCGATGTTGGAGGCTTTGGCCTACGTGTCCTTCCAGGAACTGGCGACGCGGATCAGCCACCGCAACACTGGCCGAGCATCAGGATGTCCTGTCGCCGAACGACTCCTCACCCGAGTAGCGACCGACGAGAACCTGCACATGGTCTTCTATCGGAACCTGGTGGACGCTGCGCTTGATATTGCGCCGAACGCAACCGTGCAGGCGATCGCTCGCGAAGTAATCAACTT
This sequence comes from uncultured Actinomycetota bacterium, assembly GCA_963800125.1. Taxonomy (GTDB): domain Bacteria; phylum Actinomycetota; class Actinomycetes; order Mycobacteriales; family Mycobacteriaceae; genus Mycobacterium. The sequence continues at coordinate 48,592 of CAWDAC010000041.1, forward strand.
CCAGATGCCTGGAAGTACCATGCCAGGCTTCGCGGAAAATGCTCTGATGATCGCCAAGGCCGGCATCTACGACCTCCGTTCACATTTGGAAGATGTTCTGCGTCCGGTGTTGCGGTTCTGGAGAGTGTTCGAGCGTGACGATCTCGACGGTGAAGGAGCTCGCGCGCGAGATGATCTGGCGGCCTTTCTCGATCTGGTGGAGGCCAAGGCCTCACACTATGAACAGCGTCGCCAAGAACGACTGGCCGGAGTAGGCGCGCCGTCCGGTCGCTGACCACTGACCCCGCTGCGCGCCGCCCACCCCCTTTCCGGTACCAACTGGCGGTACATTGCGCAGTCACCCCCGGGCACGGCCCTGATACTGTAATCGTTACAGTAACTGCCGTAGCGGGAACGTGAGGTGCCGACTTGTGACCATGCCCAGTTCTGCCCGCTTCGACGCGATCGTGATCGGTGCCGGTTTTTCCGGCCTCTACGCCCTGCATCGGCTGCGTGAGCTCGGGATACGTGCGGTCGTTCTGGAGAAGGCCGACAACGTCGGTGGGACGTGGTTGGTCAACCGGTATCCCGGTGCGCGGTGCGACATCGAGAGCATCGAGTACTCCTACAGCTTCTCCGACGAGATCCAACAGGACTGGGTGTGGACGGAGACGATGCCTGCCCAGCCCGAGATCGAGGCCTATCTCAACTTCGTCGCCGACCGGCTGGACCTCCGCCGCGAGATCCGGTTCAACACCAAGGTCGTCTCGATGAGCTTCGACGAGCAGGCCGCCGCATGGGACGTCGAAACCGAGGCGAGGGGAGTTGTTCACCGCGCCGTTCGTGGTGGCCGCCGCCGGCATCCTCTCGGCACCGCTCGAACCCGACATATCGGGGATGGACACCTTCGCCGGAACTTCGTTGTTCACCAGCCGCTGGCCCAAGCACGACGTCGACCTCACCGGGAAACGGGTCGGCGTCATCGGCACCGGTTCGACCGGTGTGCAGCTGATCCCGGTGGTGGCCGAGCAGGCCGGGCATCTCAGCGTGTTCCAGCGCTCGCCCGCCTATACACTGCCGTGGCAGGTCCGAGCCTTCCAGCCGGGCGAGCTCGACGAGATGAAGGCCAACTATGACGAGATCCGCGCCGCACAGAGGCAGCACCCGGTGGGCGCCGCGCGACTGAATGCCTTCTCGGTGATGTTCGAGATGATCACGAAGCCGCCTCTGAAGTCGGCGTCGCGGGAGGACCAACTGCGCGCCATCGAGGAGAACGGCGTCATGGGCGCGCTCAGCTGGGGTGACGTCTTCTTCGACATCGAGTCCAACCAGCTGGCGGCGAAGCTCTACGGGGAGGCCGTGGGACGGATCGTCACCGATCCCGAGACCGCAGCGGCGCTGACGCCGAGTCACCCCTTCGGGTGCAAGCGCCCGATCATCGATCAGGGGTACTACCAGACGTTTAACCGCGACAACGTCACACTCGTTGACCTGCGCAAGGGCCCGATCCGGGCGGTGACGCCGACGGGTATCGACACCGAACAGGGATCCCACGCGCTCGACGCGATCATCTATGCCACCGGCTTCGACGCCATGACCGGTGCGCTCACCAGGATCGACATCCGCGGCCGCAACGGGATGTCACTGAAGGAATTCTGGTCCGACGAAGGTCCGTTGTGCTATCTCGGGCTGGCGGTCGCCGGCTTTCCCAACCTGTTCATCGTCCAGGCACCCGGAAGCCCCTCGGCGGCAACAAATTTCGTCGCCGCGCTCGAACAGCACGTGGAGTGGATCGGCGACTGCATCGCCTACCTGCGCGCCAACGACTACGGGACCATCGAAGCGCTTCCCGAGGCGCAGCAGGAGTGGATCGAGCACACCACATCGCTGGTCGCGCCAACGGTGCTCGTCCACCCGACCTGCAACTCCTGGTACAACGGCGGCAACGTCCCCGGCAAGAAACGGATGTACATGGGCTACACGGGCGGAATTCCGGAATATCGCCGACGGTGCGACGAGATTGCCGACGCCGGGTACACGGGCTTCAAGCTCGCGTGATGAAGACCTCTGAACGGGCTTATCGGATCGGCCGGGACTTCGCGGGCGTGCTGCCGCGCGCCCATGCCGCGTTGAGAAGCTCGGGTGACTGGAAACCCCTGTCGCCGATCGGCGCTCGCCAGCTCGGCGAGGTGGTGCTCGACGAGTTGGCACTTTCGGGCATGACACTGACCGCGCCGCCGCCCAAACTCGAGCGCTCGTTGAACTCGTGTACCGCCGCGGCCGAGGAGCTGTCCGCGCTCGGCGTCGAACGGGCACACACCGAACCAGAACCCTTGCGGGTGAAATCCATTCGGGCCCGCAGGCTGGGCCGGTTGGTCTACGAGAAACTGTCGTTCACCCACGATCCGGTGCTTCCCCGCTCGCTGGCCGCCGAGGGTCTCGGCGGGCCTGCGACCGCTGTGGCGCATCTGTGCCGAACCGGCGACGACCGCAGGCCGTGGCTGGTGTGGGTGCACGGAGCCGGCCAGGGTCAACCGCTGGACCTGCTGTTCTCCCGGGCCCGGCGCGTCCGGGACGAGTTGGGCTTCAACATCGCCCTGCCGGTCCAGCCGGGCCACGGTTCACGCCGCACCTCGTGGCCGACGTATCCGAACATGGACCCGCTGACCAATGTCGCGGGAATGATGCGCGTTGTCTCCGAAGTCCGCGCCCTCGTGCGATGGCTGCGACCGCAGTCGACCGCGATCGCCGTGTCCGGCGTGTCGATGGGAAGTCCCGTCGCGGCGCTCGTTTCGCACTTCGAGGATGTCGACGGGGTCGCGGTGTACACCCCTATCCTCGGCCTCAACGCCATGATCGCCCAGCACCTCGGGCGATGGGGGCCGACGGTCAACGACACCACCGAACTGCTGCGGTCCGAGACGGTGGCGGCTGTCGCGTCCGCGGTCGATCACACGGCCGTCGAACCCACGGCGCCCCGGCAGGGCCGACTCATCGTGGGGGCATGGCACGACCGAATGGCGATGCGCGAGCCTGCCCAGGCGCTTGCACGAGCGATGGGGCGGCCAGCTGGTCTGGCACCAGGGAAGCCATGTCGGACATCTCTTCGCCCGCGGCGTGCAATCGGCTTCGGAGCGGTTCCTCCACGCAATCAATGCGGAAGGCGACCGCCGATCGTCCGGGTGACCTGCTCGGCATAACCGACCAGGAGGTCGATCCACGCTTCGCATTGCGTCTGCGGCATCCGTATGGTCGGTCCGCTGATCGTGATTGCACCCAGGATGTCGCCCGCGGAGTCGAAGACGGGCGCGGAAAGCCCAGATGCCGAATCCTCGCGTTCACCGGCCGTAATCGCGTAACCGTCGGACTTCGCCTGCGCGATGAGCGCGCGCAGCTCGTCTGGGCTCGTGACCGTGCCGTCAGTCATCGGTTCAAGCGGCGCGGCGAGGATCTTTTCCGCCAGGTCGGGATTCAACGCCAGCAGGATCCTTGACGCGGAGCCCACATGCAGCGGGATCACCTTGCCCACGTACATATCACGACGAAGCGCATGATGAGTTTCTGCGACCGCGACGCAGACCCTGAAATTCTGCTCCACCTTGAAGAAGCACGCCGTCTCTCCGGTCTTGTCGCGGAGCTCCTTCAGGACCGGATTGACGACCGCAAGCACGTCGAGGTCTTTGAGTGCCGTGGCGGCCCAGTACGACATTCGGACACCGATTCGAATACGGTCGCCCGTTCGATCCAGCAATCCCTGGGCGACCATGTTGCTCACGAGTCGCTGGACAGTGGAGGTGGGCAGCCCGGTCGCCTGTTGAATCTCGCCAAGGCTCATCTCCGGTTGTGCCAGCGAGAACGCGTCGAGTATCTCGGTGATCTTGCCGAGCACGAGCAGCGGCTGTTGTTTGGACGACGCCGCGGACTCATCGGTTGCCATGTCGTGAATGTACTTCACTGCCACGCCTCGGGATTGACACAATGCGGGGGGATGTGTCGGTGCGCGATGGCAATCGCATTCTCGGCGCACAACTCGGCCATGCGCGCTCGCACCTGGGTGGTCGCGCTTCCCAGGTGTGGCAGAAGGACGGTGTTGGGGAGATCGACAAGGCCGGGTGTGAGGCGCGGCTCATCTTCGTAGACATCGAGCCCGGCACCGGCAAGGCGGCCGCTCCTGAGCGCGTCGACGAGGGCGCTCTCATCGACGATCGGGCCGCGCGCAGTGTTGATCAGAATGGCCGTCGGCTTCATCGCCGCCAGGATGGCCGTGTCGATCAGGTGCCTGGTGGTGGGGGCCAACGGTACGTGCACAGAGAGAAAGTCACTGCGTTCGACGAGTTCGGTCCAGCTGACCTGGCGCACCGGGTATGGAAGCGCGGCGAGTTCAGCCTCGTCGACGAGTCGTCCTGCCGGCGGGTGGGAGCAGAAGGTGATCGACATGCCGAAGGCTGCGGCCCGAAGCGCCGTAGCGCGGGCGATGCGCCCAAATCCTGCGAGGCCGAGGGTGGCGCCCGAAACATCTTGGCCCAGAAGCAGATCTGGTCTCCATCCGGTGAACTGTCCGGAGCGGGTGAACTGGTCCGCTTCGATGGCACGCCGTGCGGTCGCAAGGATGAGCAGTATCGCCAGGTCGGCGGTGGCCTCCGTGAGGACGCCAGGGGTGTTGCCTACGACGATGCCGTTACTGGTCGCGGCGGGGACGTCGATGTTGTCGTAGCCGACGGCGTAGTTCGAGATTCCGGCCAGTTTCGCCTGGGCGAGCAGATGGGCGTCGAACCTGTCGCTGAGTTGTGCGACCACCACGTCGAACTCTCCCGAGCTGCAGGCTTCGCCGAGTTCCTCCGGTGTTGGTGGGGCGGCGGGTACGTGCACCCGGCCCGCGGCACGCAGTGAGCTCAGCCCTGGTTCGGGTATCGGGTAGGTGACAAGGAAGGCAGGATCACCCGTCACGGCACGTCCGATCACCGCTGCTCCCGATGACCCACTCGAACGCCGTTGATTTGGACCGCGCGCCCTGGGCGGATCGGGAGCGGTTCGGCTCACCCAGTTCCGCGAGGAGCTTGTCGGTGATCTCCGCCATCGACGCCAGCGTGGAGGGCGTGAACCAGTCCGGTCGAGTGGCGAACAACAGGTCCTCGGTAGAAGTGTTGCCGCTGGCGCCGGGGGCGAATGGGCAGCCGCCAAGGCCGCCAAGTGATCCGTCCACCAGCGTGGCGCCTGCGTCGATCGCGGCGAGCGTGTTGGCCACGCCAAGTCCCCAGGTGTCGTGCCCATGGAAGACGATGCGGCGCTGCGGTGTTCGTTCCCGGAGGCCTTGTATCAGATCGCTGACCTGCGTTGGTATTGCCTGGCCGATCGTGTCGCATACGACGATGTCGTCGGCTCCCGCGGTGCGTGGGTCGGCGGCGATACCGATGACACGCTCCGGATCGGTCAGCCCCTCGAAGGGGCACGTGAACGCGGTGGCGATACACAGTTGGATTGAGCCGCCGACCTCGTCGCTGATCCGGACGGCAGCGGGCATCGCCGCCACGCTGTCCTCGGTGGTTCGCCCGATGTTGGCCTTGTTGTGGGAATCCGAAGCAGAGAAGCAGTATTGGAAGTTTCGCGCACCTGCGGCGGCCGCCTTCTCGACGTGCCGCGGCGTCGCCACCCAGATCCAGCACCGTTCGAGCTCCTCGGGTTCGAGCGCGGCGACGACCTCGAGCGTATCCGCAAGTGGCGGAACGAGGTCGGGTCGCGCCATCGAACCGATTTCCAGCGTCGGCACGCCGAGCGCCAACAACTCACGGATGATCTGCACCTTGCGGTCGGTGGGCAGGCTCTTGGCGGTGAGCTGAAGTCCGTCGCGCAGGGTCACATCGCGTAGTTCTGCGCGTGGTGTGTATGCCCGAGGTGTCATGCCAGTGCTCCAATCTCGTCGTCGCTCAGGCCCAGCAGCGAGGAGAGCACCTCTCGGGTGTGCTCGCCGAGGTCGGGCCCCACACTTCGAATCGGCAGAGAGGCTGGGCCGATCACCGGCACGATGCCGGGGAATCCGACCGTCTGCCGCTCCGCCTCACCGGTGTCAACGTCGAAGTGCTGGATCATGTTTCGCGCCTCGTACTGTTCGTCGGCGCAGATGTCTACGGCGGTATAGATGGGGCCGGACGGGACGCCCGCCTCGTCGAGAAGCTTGAGTGCGTCATCGCGGTTGTATTGAATGGTCCATTCGCCGATCGCGGCGTCGAGTTCCTCCCGACGTCGCCATCGGCCTGCGTTGGTCTGCAAATCCGGGTCCGCCGCGAGATCTGGCCTGCCGATGGTCTGCATATAGCGCTGAAAGATCGCGTCCCCGTTACCGGCGACGATCATGTTGGTGCCGTCGGCGCACGGGTAGGCGTTGCTCGGCGCGATGCCCTCCATCCGTCCGCCCACACGTTCCCGCGTGACGCCGTATGCCAGGTAGTCCGGCACCAACGACTCCATCACCGACAACACCGATTCGTTCAAGGCGACGTCGATGACGCGCTGCTGCAACGGCACTTTCACGCGTTCGCGCTGAAACAGCGCCATCACGGTGCCGAACGCCGCATAGATTCCGGCGATCGAATCGCCGATCGACACGCCGGTACGCACGGGCGGCCGGTCGGGGTCGCCGACGAGCTCCCGCAGGCCGCCGAATGCCTCGGCGACGGCCGCGAACCCGGGTCGTCCGGACAACGGTCCGGTCTGGCCGAATGCGGAGATTCGGGTGATCACCAGGTCCGGGTTCACCCGGTCGAGGTCCTCGGGTCCGAGACCCCACTTCTCCAGGGTGCCGGGCCGGAAGTTCTCAAGCAGCACATCGCAATGCCGGACGAGGTCGAGCACGATCTCTCGGCCCCGTTCGGTTTTCAGGTCGACCACGATCGACTTTTTGTTGCGGTTGATGGTCCGGTACAGCATCGACGTGTCCCCGGAGTAGAGCCGCCAGTTGCGCAGTTCATCCCCGGTAACCGGGCGCTCGACCTTGATGACCTCGGCGCCGAAGTCGGCCAACATGCGACCCGCTGTCGGGGCGGCGATGTAATTGCCGAGTTCCAGCACACGCAAACCGGCGAGTGGGCGAATATCGTTGGTGGTCAAAATCGTTCCTTACTCGAACAGCTTGGTCAGAACAGGACGCTCATCGGCAGGATGAGCAGGATCGCGACGACGGACGCAACGGAGACGCCAACGGTGACGGTTTTCAGCGTTCCCCGAGTCGACTGGCCCAAGAGTGATTGCAGCAGCCAGAACGTATTGCTCGTGACGTGCACCGCGAACAGCGATCCGGCGCCGGCGGCCAGCGCGATCAGCACGGGGTCAAGGCCGATGATCGGAGCGACCGGCGCGAGAATGCCCGCCGACGTGATCGCCGAGATCGTCACCGACCCGACGGCGACATGAAGCGCGGCGGCGATGGCCCACACCACCAGCAGCGGGGCAGCGGTGCTTGCCGTGAAGTACTCACCCAGGATGTCGCCGAGACCCGCCGCCTTGATCGTGGCGGCCAGCGAGCCACCCACCCCGGTCAGAATCAGGATCTGTCCGCTCTCCTTGAAGCCGGTGGCGATCGCATGCTGAATCGGCTCGGCGCCCAGTGCGTAGCGGCCGACGAAGCTCGTGCCGATCAGGCCGATCAGCAGCGCGATGACGGGAGCGGATACGAATTTCACGATCGGGCTGTGGATGTCGGCGGCATCGAGGATCGCGCCCGTTGCGATGAGAACGAGGGAAACCAGCATCGGCGCGAACAACACGATCAGTGGTGTCTGCGCACGAGTCACCGTCGCCGTCTTGGTGGCGACACCACCGCCTGAAGCCGTGTCGTCGTCGGATCGCGTTGTGGCACCGGAGGAATCGCCATCCTCGTCATCGAGGGGCTCGGGATCCGCGCCGAGGAATTCCTGCTCGTCGCGCTCCGGGTTCCACCAGCCGTGATTGAACAAGAACGACATGATGGCGACGGCGATCGCGACGGTCGGAATCACCAACAACACGCCGAAGAGCAACATCTTGCCGAGCGGGACACCCAGCAGACCGGCGAGCGCCAGCGCACCGACACCGGGAACGGTGAGAACGATCCCGCATTCGAGGCCGATCGCCATTGCTGCCGCCATGCGTGCGGTCCCGTTCTTGCCGATCTTTTTCGCAAGACTGCGGGCGAGGGGTGCCGAGATGACAAGCAGCACATCGAGAAAGATCGACTGGAGCAGGGTCGCTATCGTCAACGACATCGCGTAGGGCATCCGCTTGGGTCCGAACAGCTTCAGCAGCGTCTGAACCAAGCGTTGGATGGCCCCGGTCTGTTGCAGGATCGCGCCCATCAGGACGCCGAACGCAATCAGCAGGCCCACCTCGGCCATGATGTCGCCGAACCCCTTGGTGATCGCCTCGATCGTTTCCTCGACTCCGAGGCCGACCGCCAGCCCGAGGTAGGCGGATCCAACCACCAACGACACGACCGGATTCAACTTGAACCGCACGATCATCACGACCACCGAGATGATCGCGACCGCTGTGTTGATGACGACTGCGGTGTCTGACATGGGTACAACCCCTTCGAACGGCGTCTGTAGTTCGGGTGATGCACGGCACAGGGCATAGATGGTGTGACGCGCAGCGCATTCATATTATGAGCACAAACCCACAATATAAGCAAACATTTCCGCGTGCACCGCTGCGACCAGCGGTTTCTGCGGTGGATCGGCACAACCAACGGGCCGCAGATGTCGCGGCATTGACGGGCGGGAACGGAGGAATCAGCGCGGCGATGGGCCGCCGTAGTCCCGAATGAGCCGTTCACGGACGTACGCCATCTCCTGGGCCATGTCGTACGGGTACGCCTGCACAATCCATTGGTATGCGATACCGAAGACGGCTCCGCCGAAGTCGTTGACCGCTCGGGCCACATCGATGTCGGGCCGCACGGACTCGTCGCGGATCCCATTCCGCAGACCCGCCTCGACCGTGTGCGCGCCCCGCTTCAACCACCTCCGCATGCGCGGACGGGCCGGCGAAGTCTCTTTGATCGCCTCGAAAGTGAGCACGAACATCGCTCGCAACAAGTCGCGGTCCTCGGTGTAGAGCTGCTCGATGCGATCGAAGTGTGCGAGCGCTTGTTGCAGGCCGCTTGAGTCGGGATCTAGAGCGGGACTGAGCCTTTTCTCGTACTCGATGAGGAACAAAGTGTCGAGGATGGCGTCCTTGCTGCCGTACCGTGCGTGGACCATGGCTCGGCTGTATCCGGCACGTCGGCCGATTTCGGCGGCGGTCGTTGCCTCCCAGCCCTTTTCGGCGATCAGTTCGACCGCGGCCTCGAGCAGTCGGCGACCCGATATCTCGAGGCGTTGCGGCTGGGTCAGGCCCCGGGTTGGGGAAGGCACCCTTGCATATTAGACGCTCGACAACTAACTTAGTTGTTTCACGTCAAATTTGTTGTCGGGAGGTCGTCGGTGACCGAAACCACGGCGGAGGTTCCGTCAGGCATCGATGACGTGACTCCGCAGTGGCTGAGCGCCGTGCTCCACGCGGAGGTTGCAGGTGTGCGGGTCGAGCAGATCGCGCAGGACAGCGGGTTCTCCTCGCTGCTCTATCGACTGCACCTGACCGGAGCGGATCGTCTGCCGCCCACGCTTATCGCCAAGCTGCCCGCCGAGTCCGAAGCGCGTGGCGCCATGGAGATGCTGGGCGGATACCGACGCGAACTCGCGTTTTACCGAGATGTCGCCGGCCGCGCGCCGATGGAGACGCCGCACGTCTATGCCGCCCGGATGGTGGACGGCACGGCCGATTTCGTCCTGCTGCTTGAGGATCTCCAGCACTGGGACAACGCGGATCACCTGGCCGGCCTGTCGATGGACCGCGCGCGGGTCTGCATCGATGCGCTCGCGGGGCTGCATGCCTGGTCGACCGACACCGCGAATGCGGCTGCGCTGGAGGATTTCCCGAGAATCGACACCCCGATCGCGCGTGACCTGCTGGTGCCCGCGTTCGGGCCCGGATGGCAGATCTATCTCGAAAAGTCGTCGGTACCGGTTCCGGCCGCCGTCGCTGAGTTTGCCGAGCGGTTCACCGAACGCGCGGGCGAAGCACTGCAGGCACTGACCGAGCGCTCGACGCTCCTGCACGGTGACATCAGGGCGGACAACTTGTTCTTCAAAGGTGATCGACTCAAGGTGGTCGACTTTCAGTTCGTCTCCCGTGGCGTGGGCGCGGCCGACATCGCTTACCTGGTCAGCCAGGGTCTACCGACCGAGGTGCGTCGCGGCAACGACGAGGTGCTGGTGCATGAGTACCTCGAACGCCTGGGTGCGCACGGCCTCACCGACTACTCGTTCGACGAGGCGTGGCGGCATTACCGGTTCGCCGCGGCATACCTGATGGTGCTGCCGGTCATCACGCTGATCGGTTGGGACGCAATGCCGGAGCGCTCCCGCGCACTGTGTCTGAAGCTGACGGAGCGGGCGGTGGCCACCATCGACGAGATCGATGCACTGGAGGTGTTCGCATGACCCGCACGGCTCGAGAAGTCGTGGAGTTGTACAACTTCGTCGTCTGGAACAAGCGCGATTTCGAACTCGCCGATGAGTTGATGGGGGATTCGGTCATTCGCCACGACGTCGGTGAGTCGCACACGCTCACTCATGAGCAGGCTGTCAACCGCATCGTGGACACCTGGGAGATGTTCGACGAACTTCGCTTCGATCTGAACCTCGTGGTCGCGGGCGACGACGGCGAGTACGTCACCATCGTGTACGAGTCGCCGATGAAGCTCAAGGACGGCACCGCCACGACGATCGGCAGCATGGAGGTGTTCCGCGTCGTCGACGGCAGGATCACTGAGGTCTGGAATTGCGGCTACAAGCAAGGAGTCTGGCAGTGACTGAACGCGTGCTTGACGAGTTGGGCTACTACCTGCTGGCAGGCGCGGGCGGGGAGGGGCCGGCCACGCTGATGGACGAGGCCCGCCGAGGCGAGGAGATGGGCTTCGGCACCGCGTTCATCTCCGAACGCTGGAATGTCAAGGAAGCCTCATCGCTTGTCGGCGCCGCGTGCGCGGTCACCAGCCGGATGCAGATCGCCACCGCCGCAACCAATCACAACACCCGGCATCCCTTGATCACCGGCTCATGGGCCACGACCATGCACCGGTTGTCGCGTGGACGGTTTACGCTCGGCATCGGCCGCGGCGTGGCCGCGATGTACGCCGCGTTCGGCGTGCCCTCGGTGACGACCGCGCAGATGGAGGACTTCGCGCAGGTGATGCGCCGACTCTGGCATGGCGAGGTCATCTTCAACCATGACGGCCCGATCGGTAAGTACCAGGTTCTGTTCCTCGACCCAGACTTCAACGAGGACATCAGGTTGGCACTGGTGGCCTTCGGCCCCAACACTCTTGCGTTGGGCGGCCGCGCGTTCGACGACGTCATCCTGCACACCTACTTCACTCCGGAGACGCTGCAGCGGTGCGTCAAGACGGTCAAGGATGCCGCAGAGAAGGCGGGCCGTGACCCCGAGAGTGTCCGGGTGTGGTCGTGCTTTGCGACCGTCGGGGACCACCTGCCCGAGGAGTTGAGGTTGAAGAAAACCGTCGCGCGGTTGGCTACCTATCTGCAAGGCTATGGGGACTTGATGGTCACCACAAACAACTGGGATCCGGCTGTCCTGCAACGATTCCGGGAGGACTCCGTCGTCACCTCCATACCGGGTGGCATCGACCACAAGGCCACCGCGGAGCAGATCGAGCATATTGCGACGCTGATCCCGGACGAATGGCTGGAGCCGTCGGCGACCGGATCGGCGCAGCAGTGCGTCGACCGCATCCGTGAGGAATTCGACTACGGCGCCGACGCGCTGATCATGCACGGCGCGGCTCCCGACGAGCTCGAGCCCATCGTCACGGCCTACCGCTCGCGCTGAAAAATCAGGGCGTGATGACGGTGCGGCTCACCGGTTCTGCTGCAGCCTGCCTGCTGTAGATTCCGCGCTGTAGCGCCGACAGCAGCGCATCGCGGGTCTCCTCTGGGTGGATGAGGTCGTCGAAACCGAGGTGGCCCGCCGATCGGAAAGAGGCCTCCACCTCCGCCTTTCGCAGTTTGGCCTCGACATCCTCGGCGGCGTGCGACGCGCGACTGAGCGCGGCGGCGCTCATCGCTCCCATCGTGGCGCCCGGATAGGCGAACGTCGCGCTCTGGTTGTCGAAGCCCAGCAGCGACATGACCATCGAGCCGAACCCGTAGGCCTTGCGCAGCGTCACATGCAGCTTCAGCGTTGTCGCGGCCGTCTGAGCGGCGAACATGCGCGCGCCGCTTCGCAGCACGCCGCTCTTCTCGGACTGGCTGCCGGGCAGCATCCCCGGGTTGTCCGCGAGGAACACGATCGGCAGGTGGAAGGAATCGGCCACCATGATGAAATGCGCTGCCTTGTCGGCGGCGTCGGCATCGATCGACCCTGCGAGCACCTTCGGCTGGTTCGCCACGACGGCGACGGGATGGCCGCCGAGGTGAGCCAGTGCACAGATGATCGCGGGACCGAACTTCGGCTGCACCTCGAACCAGTCCGGCCTGTCGAACACCACGTCGAGCACCGCGCGCATGTCGTACACCCGGCGGTTGCCGCGGGGCACGATGTCGAGCAGTTCGGGCGTGGGGCGCGGCTGGCTGGCCTCGTCGGCAGCCAGCTGCGACGGGTAGGACCATGCGCTCGACGGGAAGTACGACAGGTAGCGGCGGATGTCGTCGAGCACTGCTTCGTCGTCCTCGGCGAGGTTGTGGATCACCCCGCTGGCGAGCGCGACGCTGGGTCCGCCGAGGTCCTCCTTCGAAATCTCCTCGCCCGTAGACTCTTTGACGACCGGCGGACCCGCGGTGAAGATCGCCCCTTGCCGGCTCATGATGGTGAAGTCGCACACCGGCGCCACGAGGGCGCCGTGCCCGGCCGAGGGGCCGAGCAACCCTGCCACGGTCGGCACCTTGCCTGAGCAGCGCGCCTGCGCGAGCAGGTCGGTGGGGGTGCGGCCGTAGTGCTCACCGCTGGGCCGGAAACCCGCCCCCTCCAGGAGCATCACCAGTGGAATCTTGTCGCGCAGCGCCAGCTCGGCAAGCCGGTAGCGCTTGGCGTTGCCGCCCGGGCCGATGCTGCCTGCCAGGGTCGTGAAATCCTCCGCGCCGACCATCACCGGCGAGCCGTTGATCAGTCCGGACCCGGCCACGATTCCGTCGGCCGCAATGTCGCCGCCGACGAGCGTGCCGAACTCGCGGAAGCTGCCCTTGTCGAGAACGTGCTCCAGGCGCGTACGGGCGTCGAGCTTGCCCTTGCCGTGGTGTTTGGCGAGCCGGTCCTGGCCGCCCATCGACCGCGAGCGCTGCCGCCGAAGATCCAGGTCTTCGAGCGTTTCCTTCCAGCTCTGCTCGTTCGTCATGCGCAATTCCCGTCGTCGAAAGGCGATCGTCGCACCGGTGTGATCACGTTGACCATACTGAATTGCTTACTGTAGCGTCCTCGCATATGGGTGACCGTGGCGGTCTCAAGGTGGACGGGGCCGTTTCGAGCCAGCTCGCGAACGTCGCTGAGGCGGCCACCATGCTGGAGCGTCGGGGCTACGACTGCTGCTGGACCGCCGAAATCAACCACGACCCATTCTTGCCACTCGTCTTGGCCGCCGAGCACACCACGACGATCGAGCTGGGAACGAGCATCGCCGTGGCGTTCGCGCGCAATCCGATGACCGTCGCCAACGTCGGGTGGGATCTGCAGGCATATTCGGGGGGCCGCTTCATTCTGGGACTCGGCTCACAGATCAAGCCGCACATCGAGAAGCGATTCAGCATGCCGTGGAGCCAGCCGGTGCAACGCATGCGGGAATTCGTGCTGGCGCTGCGCGAGATCTGGTCATGTTGGCAGAACGGCACGAAGCTGCGCTTCGAAGGCGACTTCTACACCCACAAGCTCATGACGCCGATGTTCACCCCCGAGCCGTTGGCGCACGGCTTCCCGAAGGTGTTCGTCGCCGCGGTCGGTGAGGTGATGACCGAGATGTGCGGAGAGGTCGCCGACGGCCTGCTCGCCCACGCGTTCACGACGAAGCGCTACTTCGAAGAGGTGACGACGCCGGCGTTGCTGCGTGGCATGGAGCGGTCCGGCCGCAAACGCAGCGAGTTCCAGCTGTCCTGCCCTCTGTTCGTGGTGACGGGCAACGACGACGCCGAGTTGGCTGCCAACGCAATCGGCACCCGCAAGCAGATCGCCTTCTACGCCTCGACGCCCGCTTACCGCAAGGTTCTCGAACTGCACGGCTGGGGAGACCTGCAGACCGAACTGCACCGGCTGTCACTGCAGGGCGGCTGGGATGAGATGGGTTCCCTGATCGACGACGAGGTTCTTCATGCGTTCGCCGTCGTCGCCCCTCTCCACGAACTGTCGGCGGCGATACGCAAGCGCTGCGACGGCGTGATCGATCGCGTCCTGGTGGGCTTTCCGTCGTCCGTCGAAGAGGCCACCGTGACCGCCGTTCTGAAGGAATTGCGTTCCAGCCCGGTAAGTGAGGAGTCGCCATGAGCACCCGTGTCATCGACGAAGCCGCCAAGGTCTTCGCCGATCCGATGTCCTACACGGATGAGGCGAAACTACATGCGGCGCTGAGCCATCTACGGGCCAACGCACCGGTGTCGTGGGTCGACGTGCAGAACTACCGCCCGTTCTGGGCGATCACCAAGCATGCGGACATCATGGCGATCGAGCGGGCCAACACCGTCTTCACGAACTCGCCGCGTCCGGTGCTGATGACGGCAGAGTCCGACGAGCATCAGGCCGGGATGGGCATCAGCACCTTGATCCACCTCGACGATCCACAACATCGGCTCGTCAGGGCGATCGGCGCCGACTGGTTCAGACCCAAGGCCATGCGGGACATGAAGGTTCGTGTGGACGAGCTGGCCAAGCGATATGTCGATCAGATGTTGGCGACAGGCAACGAATGCGACTTCGTCCAGGAAGTTGCGGTGAATTATCCGCTGTACGTGATCATGTCGCTGCTCGGGCTGCCAGAATCCGACTTCCCAAGAATGCTCGGTTACACGCAAGAGCTATTCGGCAACGACGATGCGGAGTTCCAGCGTGGAGCCACAATTGAGGAGCGCGGCATGGCGCTCTTTGAAATGTTCAACTACTTCAACGAGGTAACGGCGTCGAGGCGAGCGAATCCGACCGAGGACTTGGCTTCAGCGATCGCGAACGCGCGTATTGATGGTGAGCCCTTATCCGACATCGAAACGGTCTCGTACTACGTCATCATCGCCACCGCCGGCCACGACACGACAAGCGCGACGATTTCCGGTGGGCTGCATGCACTTATCGAGAACCCTGACCAACTGCAGCGGCTGAGGGACAACCCGGCGCTGATGCCGCTGGCCACCGAGGAGATGATCCGGTGGGTCACGCCGGTCAAGGAGTTCATGCGCACCGCCGCACAGGACACCGAGGTACGTGGCGTGCCCATCGCGGCGGGGGAGTCGGTTCTGCTGTCCTACCCGTCGGCCAACCGCGATGAGGAGGTGTTCACCGACCCGTTCCGCTTCGACATCGGCCGGGATCCCAACAAACACGTCGCATTCGGTTACGGCGTGCACTTCTGCCTAGGCGCTGCGCTGGCACGCATGGAGGTGAACAGCTTCTTCTCCGAACTGGCGCCTCGGCTGGAATCGGTCGAGCTGACCGGCGTGCCCGAGCACACCGCGACAGTGTTCGTCGGTGGGCTCAAGCACCTGCCGATCCGCCACTCGCTCAAATGAATTGACCGCTGTGTGGCGTGTCAGATCGGGAGCGGAATCCAAATACCGAAGAACCAGAAGCCCCATTGGTTGTAGCCGGGATCCCACACGGGTTGCTCGTCGAAGCCAAAGTAGTTGATGGGCGCAGGCGGCGGCCCCCATGCGGGTGGCAACGGTCCATCCCATGCAGGGGGCGGTGGTGCGCCCCAACCCCACGGCGGAAGTCCGTCACCCCATGGGGCGCCATGGAACCGTCCGCGCCAGTCGTTGTCCTGGGGGTTCCATGGTGGCCGCCAGTCGTGATTGTCGGGGCCGCGGAAGTCGTCGGGGCCGCGGAAGTCGGCGGGCGGGCCGCCGGGACCACCTGGACCGCGGAAGTCGCCGGGCGGGCCGCCGGGACCGCCGGGGCCACGGAATTCCTCGGGCGGTGGGCCGCCAGGTCCGTGCTGCGGCGGAGGTCCGCCAGGACCACGTGGGCCGCACTGCGCGCCCGGACCCGGGTTGCAAAGCGGTGCGGCGTTGACAGTGCCTGACCCCAGGCCGATACCCGCGGCGCCGAGAGTGCAGCCGATCGCCGCCCCCGCGACGAGTTGTTTGAGTCTCATAACCAGGCCTTTCCCACGTCGATAGACGCCCCAACCCAGACGCGAGGTTAGGAAGGCACTTTAAGAGTCAGCTATGTCGCCAATATCAAAGCGCTGTGCGGTCGACGGAGGCGGCGGCTGTTGCCAGTGATTGACAAGGCGATCAATACGGCGTTCGCCTCCTCGACGCGATGAACGTGGTGTGAGGCGTCAGCAGCAGCGCGGATTGGGATTCGTCTCGATGGCGTCGTGGCGCATCCGCCAGTACTCGCGCTCGGTCAGCAGCGGCTCGCCCGGGTGCGCGCGCTCGCGATGCTCGACGTAGCGTCGGTAGTGGTTGTCACCCATCAATGTGCCCCAGTACCAACCGATCTGGCGTGCGACTTCGGCAGCGCGTCCCATTGTTTTTGCACCTCCTTTTCCGATTTGGTGGGGATAAGGCTCGATGGAGCGAACAGCTTCGACGCCACCGGCTCGTCCTCGGTCAGCGGGCTGCCACCGCCGCGCAGCACCCGCATCAGCATGAGCAACCCGGCGCCGAACACGATGACCACCATCAACGCGAACACGATCGACAGCGTGCCCTGAATGAAGGTATTCCGGATGACCGCTTCCATCGCGTCGACGTTCTTTGCCGAGCCGAACGTGGTCTTACCGGCATCCAGCGCGTCCCGGTACTGGAAGTGCTGCGTCCAGAATCCGACCCTCGGGTCGCCGGAGAAGATCTTCTGCCACGACGCGGTCAGGGTCACGATGAGATCCCACAGCAGCGGAATACCCGGTATCCACATCCATTTCAGGTAACCCTTCTTGACCACGACCACGGTCACGATGGTCAGTGCGATCGCGGCGAGCAGCTGGTTGGCGATGCCGAACAGCGGGAACAGGGAGTTGATGCCGCCGAGCGGATCGGTGATACCCATCAGCAGGATGCTGCCCCACAACGCGACGACGGCCAGGCTGCACGTCCATACGCCAACCCGCCAGCTGGGATCGCGGAGCTTGCGGAGCGGCCCACCGAGGTTGCTCAGGCCGTCGGAAAGCATGAACCGGGCCACCCGGGTGCCGGCGTCGACCGTCGTGAGGATGAACAAGGCCTCGAACATGATCGCGAAGTGATACCAGAACGCCTTCAGGCCCGTACCGCCGAACACGCGGTGCAACACTTCCGACATGCCGATCGCCAGGGTCGGTGCGCCGCCGGTGCGGGAGATGATGGATTCCTCGCCGACGTCCTCGGCGGCTTGGGTGATTTGCTCGGGGGTGATTGGGTCGCCGGTGAGCGGCAGATTGTTGACGTACTCGGCGGCCGTCGCCGCGGTACTGCCGGTCTGCGCCGCCGGTGCGTTGAGCGTGAAGTACAGGTGCTGGTTCAGGATCGCCGCGGTGATCAGCGCTATGATGCCGACGAACGATTCGGTCATCATGCCGCCGTAGCCGATCAGCCTCATCTGGCTTTCTTTCTCCAGCATTTTCGGCGTGGTGCCGGAGGCGATCAGTGAGTGGAAGCCGGACAGCGCACCGCACGCGATCGTGATGAACAGGAACGGGAACAACGAGCCGGCGAACACTGGACCCTGGCCGCTGCTGGCGAACTCGGAGACAGCGGGTGCCTGCATGACCGGGCGGGCGATCAGGATGCCGATCGCGAGCAGCGCGATGGTGCCGACCTTCATGAACGTCGACAGGTAGTCGCGCGGCGCGAGCAGCAACCACACGGGTAGCACCGAGGCGGCGAAGCCGTAGATGATCAGACACCATCCCAGCGTCACCGCGGACAGGCCGAACCATGAAGCACCCCAGGATGTTTCGGCTACCCAGCCGCCCGCTACGACGGCCAGCAACAGCAGCGCAACGCCGATCACAGATACCTCGGACACCCGTCCGGGACGCAGGAGCCGCAAATAGACGCCCATGAAGAGCGCAATCGGGATGGTCATCGCGATCGAGAAGACACCCCACGGGCTCTCCGCGAGCGCCTGCACCACCACCAGCGCCAGCACCGCCAGCAGGATCGTCATGATCGTGATGATCCCGATGATGGCGGCCGCGCCGCCGACGGCGCCGAGTTCGTCGCGGACCATCTGACCCAGCGAGCGGCCCCGTCGTCGGGTGGAGATCCACAGCACGAGGTAGTCCTGCACACACCCGGCGAACACCGCGCCGATGATGATCCAGATGGTGCCCGGCAGATAGCCCATCTGCATGGCAAGCACCGGACCGACCAGCGGACCCGCTCCCGCGATGGCCGCGAAATGATGCCCGAACAGCACGCGCCGGTCGGTCGGCATGTAGTCGGTGTCGTTCTCGAACACCTCTGCGGGCGTTGCGTTGTCGTCGCGCGGACGGACGATCTTCAACTCGATCAGCCGCGCGTAGAACCGGAATCCGATCACATAGGTGCAGATCGCCGCGATGACGAACCACACCGCGTTGACCGTCTCCCCGCGGAAGAACGCGATGATCGCCCAGGCGATCGCGCCGAGCAGCGCGATGATGCCGAAGATGATCTTGTGTCTGGTGGTGATCGGCGATCGGTCGATGATCGCTACCGGCGGCAGATCCCTGTCCGTGCGGATGTAGGTGACGTCGCCGTCGTGATCCTCGATGCGGTCCGATGGTGCGGCGGTGGGTGTAGCCACGGTCTCTCCCTCGACATCGCTGTCATACCCGTTTCTGTAATCCTTTCACCGCACGAAACGGTGTTGGGGCGATTCGGGGTATCGATTCGGTTATGAACCGCGCTCGTAAAAGGCGCGCACGGTGTCAATCGTGTCGGCCTCAGCTGGGCTTTTGTCATCCCTGTAGCGCAGAACGCGCGCGAATCGCAATGCCATACCGCTCGGGTAGCGCGATGAGCCCTGAACTCCGTCGAACGCGATCTCGACCACCTGTTCGGGACGCAGCTTGACGATATGACTGTCGGTGGGGCTTCTGCCTGATGTCGCCGCCTCCGCGGCTCCGACGGCCAGCTCGGTGAACCGGGCGGTCTGCCAGTCCAGCATGGCATCGGTCATGCCCTTGAACGTCTTGCCCAGCATGACGAAATCGCCGGTCGCGGGGTCGCGGGCACCGAGATGAATGTTCGACAGCTTGCCTGTTCGCCGACCCGATCCCCACTCGACGGCCAGCACGACCAGGTCGAGGGTGTGCACCGGCTTCACCTTCAGCCAGCCCGCGCCGCGTCGGCCCGCTTCATACGGGGCGGTCAGTGACTTCGCCATCACCCCCTCGTGCCCGGCCGCCAGCGTCACCTCCAAGAACCGCTGGGCCGCCTCCGCATCGGACGTGATCAAGCGGTCGACCCGCTGACTGGACGGCACGATCGCGTCGAGGGCCGATAACCGGTTGCCCGTGGGTTCGTCGAGCAGATCGATGCCATCGAGGTGCAAGACATCGAAGAAGAACACCGACAGCGGCTGCTCCGCCCGCGACGCTGCCCGCCCGAACCGCGACGCGGTGACCTGGAACCGGTGCGGGCGCCCGTCGGCGCGCAGCGCGATCGCTTCTCCGTCGGCGATCAGGTCTTTCACCGGCAGCGCGAGCGTCGCCTCCACGACCTCGGGCAGCCGTGCGGTGACGTCGTCGAGGCTGCGGGTGTAGATGGACACGTCGTCACCGGCGCGGTGAATCTGTACCCGGGCCCCGTCCAGCTTGGCCTCGAAAACACCCTCGCCGCCGAGTCGTTCGAGTGCTTCGGTGACTCCCGTGGCGGTCTGGGCCAGCATCGGTCCGACGGGCTGCCCGACCCGCAGGGTGAAGTCGGAAAGTGCTGACTCTCCGCCGGTCAGGGCGGCTGCTGCGACGGCGGGCAGGTCGCCGCCCAGCATCGCGGCGCGGCGGACGGTCGCGGCAGGTACGCCGGTGGCCTTGGCGACGGCATCGGCCATCACCCCGGCGAGAGCGCCCTGCCGCAGCTCACCGCCGAGGAGACGGCGCAGGAAGGTCTGCTCGGCCTCCGTTGCCGCGGCGAACAGGTCGGCGACGAGTCCCGCCCTGCGGGCTTGCGAGCCCTTGCCCGCGACCGCGCCGATTTCGGTGAACGCGGCGTCGACCGCCGTCACGGTCAGCGTCGGGTCCTGCGCGGGCGGCGGCAGCGACCGCAGCGCCGCCCACCCGACGCCGATCTGGCGCTGCGGCAGCTCGCCGGATAGCCAGGACACGATGACGGCGACCAGCCTCGCGTCGCCGCGTTCACCGGCCCTGGCGAGCAGATCGGCGATCCGGGCGATCTTGGCCAGCCGCGCCGAGGAAGCGCCGACCTCGGCCGACGCGGTGGCGACATCGATCAGCAGCACACCCTCACCCTGGCACGACGGTCAGACATCCCCAGCAGGTCGGTCAGGACAGCCGCCTCTCAGAAATCAGTGGCCGTCGTTTCCGATTCGGATCCGAACCCGACCGCGACTGACCGTTCGCGTGATGTCGGCGGGGTCACTGGGCCCTCTGTTTTCGGGACCTATGGCCCTCCCGCAACGTTGGTAGACGGCACACAGTGTGTTTATGGAGCAGTTGGCGCTCCACCCCGGTGGGGACTCTCGCCCTGGTGCAAGGAGGTTGATCACAATGTCGAAGCGGCAAGAACTTGAGGTCCTCAACCGCAGGCAGTGTCTGGATCTATTGCCAAGGGTGCGGGTGGGTCGTCTGGTTTTCACCGAGGACGCCCTGCCTGCGGTGCAGCCGGTGAACTTCCGGCTGTGGCGCGACGACGTGGTGATCCGGGTTGCCGGCGGGGCCAAGCTGGCCGCCGCCGCCCACAACCTCGTCGTGGCGTTCGAGGCTGATGAGTTGGATCCAGACCTGCGCACAGGGTGGAGTGTGACCGTCGTCGGGCACGCGCAGCGGATTACCGATGTGGACGAGTTGGTAGAAGTGTCGGGAACGTTCGTGCAGCCGTGGGTTGACGGCCGGCGGGATCATTTTGTGCGGATCCGGAGCGAGAAAATGACCGGGCGCCACTTCCGTGAACCCGGCCTACCTGAATACCGGAGTGTGGGCGGGGGCACGACCACGGTGTCGTCCTGAGGGTGGCCGGGAAGGCCGTGACCGGGTATCCATGCGCGGTCACCGCTTATCCGGCCACAAAAAACCCGTAAGCCCATTCACTGCACCGCGAAGGACACCGTGTGCCAGCCGGTGGCGCCGTCGGGAACCGGATCCGCCCATTGCTCGGTCTGGACGGCTCCGGTGTTGTCGGTGGCCCGCACCGTGATCGTGTGCGAGCCAGGATCTTCGGCCTGCCACGGGAAGCTCCATAACCGCCAGGTGTCGTTGGAATAGCCCGCACCCAGCTGTGCCTGCTGCCAGCCGCCTTCGTTGATGCGCACCTCGACGGCCTTTACACCGCGGTTCTGCGCCCACGCCACCCCACCGAAGGTCACCGGTCCGCGGGCGATGTCCTGGCCACTTCGCGGCACGTCGATGCGGGATTCCGTCTTTATCGGCCCGCGCGGCGACCAGCCGAGCCGCGTCCAATAGGCCTCGGCCTTGTCGAACCGCGTCAGTTCGAGGTCGACGACCCACTTGGTGGCCGACACATAGCCGTACAACCCGGGCACCACCAGCCGCGCGGGGTAGCCGTGGTCGGTGGGCAGCGGCTCGCCGTTCATCCCGATGGCCAGCAGCGCGTCCCGACCGTCGGTGAGCGCGTCGACGGGCGTACCGACCGTGAAACCATCGGTCGACGTCGACAAGACCATGTCGGCCTCCGGATGAATGCCTGCGCCGGCCAACAGATCCCGCACCCGGTAGCCAGTCCAGCTCGCATTCGAGATGAGATCTCCGCCAACGGGATTGGACACGCAGGTCAGCGTCACGACCTTCTCGACGACCTCGAACCGTTGCAGATCCTCGAAGCGGTAGGTGATCTCGCGGTCCACCATGCCGTGGATCTTCAGCTGCCAATCGGTGCGACTCAACTGCGGGACGCTCAACGCGGTGTCGATCCGGTAGAAGTCGTCATTGCTGGTGATGAATGACGGCAGCGCAACGCCTTTGGGCTGCACCGTCGGTGGGACCGGCGGCGCGCCGACATCCACCGCAGGCAACGTGAACGCGTCGCGGTCGCCGGCCACCGACGTCCTCACACGGGACAGCACGACGCCGCCCACGCCGGTGAGCGCACCCGCGGCGAGGAACCCCAGCGTCAGCAGGGACAACCGCCGACCGCGGTCGGGGGAGTCCTCATCTTCCGGGATGTGCGGCTCATCGGGTTTGTCGGTGAATCGTCCGGAGGTAAGCAGGCGCAGCACCGCAACCCCACAAGCGGTGCCGACGACCGTGGGCACGATGTCCACCACCGTCGCCCCGGCACGAGACAACACCGCCGCACACCCGGCGACCCCGGCAAGAACGATCGCTGCACTGCCGATCGGGACACGGCGCGACTCCCACGTCGCGGTCAGTGCGGCGATGACCGCGATCACGACGAGCACCAGCACCGACAGCACGAGCTTGTCGGCCGTGCCGAACGTCTGGATCGCCCATTCCTTGACCGGGCCAGGGGTCAGATCGATGACCGCCGACCCGACGGCGGTGCGGGCGTCGGCCTCTGGGCCGAAGAAAACGGCCAGCAGTTGGGTCACCCCGAGAGCGACGGCGGCCGCCGCGATACCGGCCATCGCCCTCGTGTCGCGCGCCGCCATGCTCGCCAAGCTACCCACCCACCTACCCGAAAGGCTTACCGAAAAGTGACGTCCGATAGGTTGCTTTACGATTTGAGCACTTTTTGGAAAGGAAGCCAGATGGAGATCGCGGGGAAGAAGGCCGTCATCGTGGGCGGGGCATCGGGCTTTGGGCGGGCGACCGTACAAGCGCTGGCCAAGCGGGGCGCCAGTGTGGCGGTGCTGGACCGGCCACAGTCGAACGGCAAAGAGGTGGCCGAGTCGGTCGGCGGCACGTTCCACGAGGTGGACGTCACCGACTTCGCCGGCACCGAGCAGGTGTTGGCGCAGGCGGTCGAGGCCCTTGGCGGACTGCACATCGCAGTCACCACCGCGGGTGGCGGCATCGGCGAACGCACCATCAGCAAGACTGGTCCGCACAGTCTCGACTCCTTCCGCCAGTCCGTCGATCTCAACCTCATCGGCACCTTCAATGTCAGCCGCTTGGCGGCCTGGCAGATGAGCAAGAACGAGCCCGTGGACGATGAGGCTGAGGAACGCGGCGTCATCATCAACACGGCCTCGATCGCCGCGTTCGAGGGCCAGATCGGACAGGTCGCCTACACGGCATCCAAGGCTGCCATCGCCGGCATGTGCCTGACCATGGCGCGCGATCTCGGCAGCATGGGCATCCGGGTGCTCGCGATCGCGCCCAGCCTGTTCGCGACGGGCCTCACGCAAGGCATTCCCGACGAGTTCGCCACCGCGCTGACCAAGGACGCGGCTTTCCCGAAGCGGCTCGGCAGGCCCGAGGAGTACGCAAAGCTGGCGGTGGCGATCGTGGAGAACCCGATGCTCAACGGCCAGTGCATCCGGCTGGACGCCGGTCAGCGCTTCGCCCCCAAGTAGCCAACTAGAGCGATTTCGGCGTGATAACCAGCGGTGAGCGCACGTAATCACGCCGAAATCGCATAGGGTGACCTGGTGGCGACCGTCGCCGATCACGTCATCTCCGCCCTGAGCGTCAGCGGGGTACGCCGCGTCTACGGGCTGCCGGGCGACAGCCTCAACGGGTTCACCGATGCCATTCGGCGGGCTCCCGAAATGTCTTGGGAGCACGTGCGTCACGAGGAGACCGCCGCTTTCGCGGCGGCCGCCGAGGCTGCGCTGACCGGACAGCTTGCGGTCTGCGCGGGCAGCTGCGGACCGGGCAACCTGCATCTGATCAACGGCCTCTTCGACGCCCAGCGCAGCCGGGTGCCGGTGCTCGCGATCGCGGCCCACATCCCGCGCACCGAGATCGGCTCCGAGTACTTCCAGGAGACCCACCCGCAGGAGCTGTTCCGGGAATGCAGTGTCTACCGCGAACTGGTCAGCACCCCCGAGATGACTCCCCGGATCCTCGAGATGGCGATGCGGGCGGCCGTCGAAGAGCGCGGCGTGGCCGTGGTGGTCATCCCCGGCGAGGTCTTTCTGCACCGCGCCGACGAGTCCGGGTGGACGGCCCGTCCGGTCGTTGCGACCCGTTCGGTGGTACGTCCTGACGAAGAGTCGGTGCAGCGGGCTGCCGCAATCCTCAACGACGCCAACGCTGTCACCATCCTCGGTGGGGCCGGTGTCGAAGGAGCCCACGACGCGGTGATTGCGGCCGCGGCGACGTTGAACGCGCCGATCGTGCATGCGCTGCGCGGCAAGGAGTTCATCGAGTACGACAACCCGTTCGACGTTGGGATGACGGGCCTGCTGGGATTCGCCTCGGGCTATAAGGCGATCAAAGAGGCGGATGCTCTGCTGATGCTGGGCACCGACTTTCCTTACCAGCAGTTCTATCCCGACAACGCGAAGGTCATCCAGGTCGACATTCGCGGCCGAAATCTCGGCCGCCGCACGCCGATCGAACTCGGTCTGGTCGGTACCGTGCGCGACACGCTTTCCGCCCTGCAGCCCCTGCTGCGGCAGAAGCAACAACGTGACCATCTCGACCGCTCGCTCAACCACTACCGCAAGACCCGCAAGCAGCTGGACGCATTGGCGGTCAACGACCGAGACCGAACCCCGATCCGTCCCGAATACGTTGCCGGACTTGTGAATCGGCTGGCAGCCGACGACGCGGTCTTCACCGTCGACGTCGGTTCGCCGGTGGTGTGGGCCGCCCGGTATCTGAGCATGAACGGCAGGCGCCGACTGATTGGATCGTTCAACCACGGCACCATGGCGTGCGCGCTGCCGCTCGCGATCGGCGCGCAGACCGCGTACCGCGACCGTCAGGTGGTCGCGCTGGCCGGCGACGGCGGTCTGACCATGCTGTTCGGCGAGCTGATCACGTTGACCCAGAGCCGATTACCGGTCAAGGTGATCTTGTTCAACAACTCGTCGCTGAACTTCGTCGAATTGGAAATGAAAGCGGCAGGGATCGTCAATTTCGGTACCGACCTACACAATCCGAGCTTCGCCGCCGTCGCCCAGGCGATGGGCATCTTCGGTCGCCGCATCGAACACCCCGCCGAGCTGGAGCAGGCGGTGGTCGACGCGTTCGCCTACGACGGCCCGGCCGTCGTCGACGTCGTGACCGCCCGCCAGGAGCTCTCCATCCCGCCCGCGATCACTGTCGAGCAGGCCAAAGGGTTCTCCCTGTATGCCATCCGGACGATCCTCGCGGGGCGTGCCGACGAACTGCTCGACCTCGTCACCACTAACGTCGCACGCCGCATCCTGGACTGAGCAACTCGCTGCGCACTTTTCCGAGCCATTTCCGGGCAGCCGCGGCTAATGTTTGCCCCCAGGGGTAGAACTCGTGCAGGGGGTTCAGGCCGGGCGTGGCACCGCCGCCGATGATCCCTGTCCGATCCAGGACGGGATAGCGCGGCGGACGTCCGCCGGGCCCGACACCGCGACGCTGCCGTCGAGCAGTGCGTGCGACCAGCCGACGTCACCGCGCCAGATGCGGGTCAGCGTGCGCAGGTCGGTCTCGACCGTGCCGGTCACCTCGAAGCCCGGATCGAAGTCGCACACGTCGGCCTCCCCGTCGGCAACCACCAGCCACCACCGTGATGCCTTCGACGGCACCCCAGTGAGCTGGAACGCAATCGTGGTGCGGGTGCGCGGCCAGGCCTCGACGGGGATTGTGCGACGCATGTCCCACATCAGCAGATGCGGATCGAGGTCTTCGTCACCGAGTTCGCCGATCCAGCGCACCCCCCAGGCACCGAGCGATTCGACCACGTCGGCGAGTTCCTTGCCGCACGGTGTCAGCGAGTAGGTGGTGCGGCCGTCGATCTCGGCACGTTCCACCACACCGGCCCGCGTCAACGTCTTCAGCCGCTTGGACAGCAGCGCGGGTGACATCTTCGGCACGCCCCGGCGCAGTTCGTTGAAGTGCGCGCTGCCGAGCAACAGTTCCCGCACGACGAGCATGGTCCAGCGCTCGTCGAGTAGTTCCATGGCCTTGGCCACCGGACAGAATTGGCCGTATCCGGACATCTGTCACACCTCCATCGTCGGGCGCAATGTCCAGTACACATATAGAACCAGGGCCGGTACAGATTTGCTACTAGATACCGGTCACGGATCAGCGGACGATATTCGCAGGTCGGTACTCATCGGGAGGAAAACGTGACTGCTCAAGCAACGACCGTCGATCAGGCGGTGATCGCGAAACACCGCGCCATGTGGGCCACGGGTGACTATCCCAAACTCGCCAGTGAGCTGGTGGCCCCGCTAGGTCCCGTGTTGGTCGAAGCCAGCCGCGTCGGCCCGGGCGACCGGGTGCTGGATGTGGCCGCCGGGACCGGAAATGCCGCAATCCCCGCCGCACAGACCGGAGCCAGCGTCGTCGCCAGCGACCTGTGCCCCGAGCTGTTGCAGGCCGGGGCCGCCATAGCCGCGGAACAAGGCGTCGAACTGGAGTGGCGCGAAGCCGATGCCCACGCATTGCCGTTCGGCGACAACGAGTTCGATGTCGTCATGTCGTGTATCGGTGTGATGTTTGCGCCGTTCCACCAGCAGTCCGCCGGCGAGTTGATCCGAGTGTGCAAACCGGGCGGCCGGCTTGGGCTGCTCAGCTGGACACCGGAGGGCCACATCGGTCAGCTCTTCGCAACCATGAAGCCGTATATGCCGCCCCCGCCGCCCGGTGCGCAGCCGCCCCCGCTGTGGGGTCGCGAGGACCACGTCCGTGCGCTGCTCGGCGATCGAGTTACTGACGTTGTTGCCGAGCGGCGGACGCTGACCGTCGACCACTTCGCCGACGGCGCGGAGTTTCGGGACTACTTCAAGAATGTGTACGGGCCGACCATCGCGGCGTACCGCAACATCGAGGGCGACGCCGACCGGGTCGCCGCACTGGATGCCGATATCGCACGGATCGGCGATGGTTTCCTCGACGGCTCAGACACCATGGAGTGGGAGTACCTGCTGTTGACCGCACGCAAGGGCTGACACGATGTCTGCATGCCCGATGACGCGCAGCAGCTGCCGACACTGAGCAACGCCGACCAGGCTGCACTGCAGCGCTGGGTACGACAGCAGGGCATCGGGTCCACGGTGACCGACCTGCGGCCGCTCACCGGCGGTAGTCAGAACATCGTGGTGCGGCTGCGCGTCGACGGGCGTCAGATGGTGCTTCGGCGCCCGCCCGCTCACCCGCGCCCAACGAGCGACAAGACGATGCTGCGCGAGATCGCGGTGCTGCGCACGCTGGCAGGCACACCGGTTCCGCATCCCGGCTTCATCGCCGGCTGCGATGACCTCGACGTGCTCGGGGTGGTGTTCTACCTGATGCAGGAGGTCGACGGCTTCAACCCCGGCAACGAGATGGCCGAGGCGTATGTCCGCGATGCCGGCATGCGGCATCGAGTCGGCCTGTCCTACGCCGCCAGCCTGGCACGGCTCGGCAATGTCGCCTGGGAGGGCAGCCCACTCGCGGACATCAAGCGGCCGGGATCCTTTGTCGCGCGCCAGGTTCCGCAGTTTCTGCGGCTGCTCGAAAGCTACCGGCACGAGAACTACGCACCCGAATCGTTTCCCGAAGTCGCTGAATTGGCGGAGTGGTTGGAGGCCAACCGGCCGCCCGACGGCGAACCGGGGATCATGCACGGCGACGCGCATCTCAACAACGTGCTGCTGCGGCGGGAAACGCCGGAACTAGCGGCGTTCATCGACTGGGAGATGTGCACTGTTGGCGACCCGCTGCTCGATCTCGGCTGGATGCTGATCTGCTGGCCGCTCGATCCCAACCCGATCGACGCAGGTTCGCAGCTGGCCGCGTTGGGCGGGCTGGCGAGCCGTCGCGAACTGCTCGATGCCTATCGGGCCGCCGGCGGCCGCGAAACGTCGCGGCTTGATTGGTATCTCGCGATGGCCTGCTTCAAGCTCGGCATCGTGATCGAGGGCACCTGGTCGCGCTACCTCGGGGGCCAGGCGAGTGCCGAGGCCGGCGAGCGACTGCATTCGTCGGCGGTGAACCTGATCGAGTTGGGGACTCGTGTCGCCAAGGGCGACAACCCATTCGAGTTGGGCTAGCGGTAGGCGTCGATCCCGAGTTTGATGGCCAGCGCCAGGCCGGTGGCACCGATCAATACCCGCAGTGGCCCGGCCGGGGCGTGGCGCACCACCACGGGACCCAACCTGGATCCGACCAGGCACCCGAGGCCGAGCGCCACGACGGCCGGCCAGTGCACCGGTGCGAGGAATGTGAACGCCAGCGCGGCAACACTGTTCGCGACGCCGGCGATCACGTTCTTGGCGGCGTTGGCGTGGGCCAGCGTCGCATGGCCGAGGCGCAACAGGAGAGCGATCATCAGCACACCTGCCGCGGCGCCGAAATACCCGCCGTAGATGCAGATCAGGAAGATCGCGACGGACTCGAGCAGAACCGTGGCGGTGTGCCGTTGGTGACTGGCGACTCTCGCTTCCCGATTGCCTCCGCGCGGAAGCACGATCGCAACCGACGCGAGCCCGAGCAGGATCGGCACGATCTTCTCGAAGCCGCCCGCAGGCGTGGACAGCAGCAGCGCGGCCCCGACCGCGCCGCCGACCGCGGCCGCCGGGAGGATCCGCTTCAGCCAGGGGCCTTGGCCCTTGAGCTCGGGCCGTGAACCCCACACCGAGCCGATGCCGTTGAACACCAGGGCCACCGTGTTGGTCACGTTCGCGGTGACCGGCGGAAGTCCCACCACGAGCAGGGCGGGGTAGGTGGCCACCGATGCCAGTCCGGCGATGCTGCCGGTCAGCCCGCCTGCGACTCCGGCGAGAGCGAGGAAAGCCGCGTCCCACCAAGTCACCCGGCCATCATGGCGGTCCCTTGTCGGTTGGCGCGCACCAGGGCGTCAACGGGGCCGGGGGCGCGCGGCACCGCAACTGTGTGACCAACGGACCGATCGGTGACAATCGACGGCGTGCCCGGCCGAATGCATTCCAAACGTGGGATCGACCGGCTGCCGGAGCCACTGCGGCGCTGCGTCGACCAGACGATCGCGGCCGAAGCCTTGGAGGGCTGGCACCCGACCGCCGACCACGTCGACGCGCTGGTGGCGCTGGTCGACGACGACGTCACGTTCGGCGACTACCTGGCCCAATACCGGACCCGTTATCCACCCGAGCCGACGCGACAAACAACCAGGCGAATGTTCCACCGCAGGAGGACATACCTGATCCCCGGAACAACGTTGTTGCGCAACAACTTCGGAGCGGACTCACATGGCATGCTGGCCGACCTCGAGTTCGTGTCCACCGCGGGCCGAATCGCGGGCTGGCATCGGCGGCTCGCCGACGGCGACGTCGGCGCCGACGACCTGAACTTCCGTGCCATCCACCAGGAGCTGTTTTCCGACGTGTACGCGTGGGCAGGCAACTACCGCGTCACGGAACTGCGCCGCGGCGAGGACGTGTTCGCGTGGCAGTCGTCGGTGCACCGGATGACGGCCCGCATCGAGGAGGCTACCCGCGCGGTGGTTGCCGGTTATTCCGAACGCGCCGCCGACGCATTGGCCGATCAATTTGCGCGGCTCTACGCCGAGTTCTGCGCTCGTGCCCGGTCGACAAATGACTCTGCAACAGAGGTATTGCTGCTTGATGTGGAGACACGCACCGAGCTCATCAGCGAACTGTTCGACGTGGTCGGGCGGTTCCGACGGCAACTGCGGCGGTCGACCGGGCGAGGGTTCGACGCGCCCGGTCTCACGCAGTCCCAGGCTGAGTTGCTTCGGCTAGTAGGCCGTCAGCCCGGAATTTCGGTGCGGGAGGCGGCAACCGAGCTGGGGCTGGTGTCCAATACCGCATCCACGCTGGTCTCCAAGCTGGCGGCCGATGGTCTGCTGATTCGGTCCGTCGACGCCGATGACCGAAGGGTTTGCCGCCTGCAGTTGACCGAGCCTGCGCAACGCATCGCCGACGAGTCTCGGGCGACACGTCGGGCAACGCTGGCCGCAGTGCTCGACGAGCTCCACGCCGACCAGGTCGAACAGCTGGCCGGCGGGCTGGAGGTGCTGGCCGAGATGACCCGAATGCTGCAAGAGGGAGATAAACGTGACCGCTCCTGATGTGCTCGCGATCGACTGCCGGCATCTCTACCACTCCTACGGCCACTTCACGGCCGTCGACGACCTCAGTCTGCAAGTGCGGGTCGGAGAGACGGTGGGCCTGCTCGGACCCAACGGTGCCGGCAAGACGACTGTCGTGCGCGTGCTGACCACCTTGACGCCCATTCAGGGCGGGCAGGTGAAGATCTTCGGGTTCGATTCACGCAGCCATACAATGGATATCCGGCACAACATCGGCTATGTGCCGCAACAGCTTTCGATAGAGTCATCGTTGACGGGGCGGCAGAACGTCGAGTTGTTCGCGCGGCTCTACGACGTGCCGCGTTCCGAGCGCGCGCCGCGGGTCGACGAAGCGCTCGAGGCGATGAACCTCGTCGATGTCGCAGACGGGCTGGCCGGCACCTATTCCGGCGGCATGGTCCGGCGTCTGGAACTGGCCCAGGCATTGGTGAATCGGCCGTCACTGCTGATCCTCGACGAACCGACGGTGGGTCTGGATCCTATTGCACGCGACGGTGTCTGGGCTCAGGTCCGGCGCATGCAGGAGGACTTCGGCATGACGGTGCTGCTTACCACGCACTATATGCAGGAGGCCGATGCGCTCTGCGATCGCGTGGCGCTGATGCACCACGGTCGACTGCAGGCGGTCGGTTCACCGGCTGAGTTGAAGCAGACGGTTTCTCCCGAGGCAACGCTCGAGGATGTGTTCCGCCATTACGCAGGAACCGCGTTGGGTGAGGACACGTCGCAGGCCGGCTTCCGGGCAGTCCGCTCCACCAGAAGGACGGCGCGTCGTGTCAGTTGAATCTCGTACCGATATCCACCTTGTTCGAGCCCCGCGCGGCTGGCGCCGAATCCGTGGAATGGCGCTGAGGGTCGGCGCTTTCGCACTTGTCGAATTGCAGAAGCTGCGCCACGACCGGACTGAGCTCTTCACACGCATGGTGCAGCCCGCACTGTGGCTGTTGATTTTTGGGCAGACGTTCTCCCGGCTGCATGTTATCGACACCGGAGGAGTGCCCTATCTCGCGTTCTTGGCACCCGGGATCATCGCGCAGTCAGCCCTGTTCATCTCGATCTTCTACGGCATCCAGATCATCTGGGACCGTGACGCAGGAATCCTCGCGAAGTTGATGGTGACACCCGCTCCCGCACCGGCCCTGGTTACCGGGAAGGCGTTCGCGGCCGGTGTGCGCTCGGTGGTGCAGGTGATCGGTGTGGTGGCCCTGGCATATCTGTTGGGGGTCCACCTGACCGTCAACCCGCTGAGAATCCTCGCCGCAATGGGGGTTGTCGTGCTGGGCTCAGCCTTCTTCGCCTGCTTGTCGATGACGCTGGCCGGGTTGGTGCGCAACCGAGACCGCATGATGGGCATCGGACAGGCCATCACGATGCCTCTCTTCTTCGCATCCAATGCGCTGTATCCGGTCGACGTCATGCCGCAGTGGCTGCGCTGGCTGTCGGCCGTCAACCCCCTCAGCTATGAAGTCAATGCGCTGCGCGGACTGCTCATCGGTTCACCGACGAACGCCGTCCTCGACCTAGCAGTGCTCGTCGTTGCGGCCGTCGCCGGCATCGCTATGGCATCGTCACTACTGCGCCGACTGGTGCGCTAGGCGCCGTACGCGGCTGAATCGGCGATTTCCGGGTCACAGCAGCCCGCCGATGCCACGCGCCACAATCTGCAGAGCGCCGAGTAGCCGCTGGCGGTCGCGTTTGAGTGTGGCGACCACAACGCCAATCGCCGCCACGACGGCGCCATCCGACGCTTGCACCACCGGAACAGCCAACGAACACGCGCCCAGTGACATCTCCTCGCTCGTCGTCGCCACATGGTCGCGCCGGATGCGATGCAACTGGGCCCTCAGCACGTCGGGTCAGCAGGCGTTGCTGCGCGGGTCGGTCGCCGGCTCATATGTCGAGCCGATTCGTCGGTGCGCGGTGAGCAGCAGGTGGTCGGCGCGCTCACGGACGTGGCCGGGCACGTCGAGCGCGGTGGTGAAGTCGTGAATTAGCTGCCGGACCAGCTTGCGTAGCTTGGTGTTCGTCTCCTGCGAGCGCCAGACCAGGATGTCGAAGGCGCGGTCCGCGGAGATGCTGTATGTCACCATCAGGATGCCCTTGGCCTGCTCGATCCGTCATCGCGTGCGCGAACCGGCTGCTGACCGCCGCCTGAGTTGCGGCTTAGCGCAAGGGGCGCAACATGATCGGCATGCCGTCGATCGGCACCGGCATGGCGCTGTGGTCGTAGCGAGGCTGGTAGCCGGGACGGGGCAGCTCGAGGCGGTACTGGCGCAATAGCCGGTGCATGATCGTCTTGATCTCAAGCTGACCGAACACCATCCCGATGCACTTGTGCGCACCGCCGCCGAACGGGGTGAAGGCGTAGCGGTGCTTCTTATGCTCGTTACGCGGCTCGGCGAAACGGTCCGGGTCGAACTTTTCCGGGTCGGTCCAGATCTCCGACAACCGGTGATTCATGCCCGGATAGGCGATCACGTTGGTGCCCTTGGGCAGGTAGTAGCCGAGCAGTTCGGTATCGCGCACCGTCTGGCGCATCGCCCACTGCACGGGTGAGACCAGCCGAATAGACTCATTCATCACCAGATCGAGCGATTCCAGCTTCTCAAGCGACTCGATATCGAGCGGACCGTCACCAAGCCGGTCGGACTCGTCGCGGCAGCGCTCCTGCCATTCCGGGTTGGCGGCCAGGAAGTAGGACATCGTCGTCGCAGTCGAGGTGGACGTGTCGTGGGCGGCCATCATCAGAAAGATCATGTGGTTGACGATGTCTTCGTCCGAGAACTTGTTGCCGTGCTCGTCCTCGGACTGGCACAGCACGCTCAGCAGATCGGAGCCGTCCTTGCCGCGGCGCTCCTTGACACGCGCCTCGAAGTAGTCCTCCAGGAACTTGCGCGCCCGCAGCCCTCGCCACCACGTGAACGGCGGCACGCTGGTGCGGATGATCGCGTTGCCCGCGCGTGTCGTGATGGTGAACGCCTTGTTCACCTTGGTCACCAGTTCGCGGTCGGTGCCTGGTTCGTGGCCCATGAACACCATCGAGGCGATGTCGAGAGTGAGCTCCTTCATCGCCGGATACAGCAGGAAGCGTGCATCGTTGGCCACCCAGTCGTTGGCGACGACCTGCGAGACGACCTTGTCGACTTGCTCGGTGTAGCCGGCCAACCGGGTGCGGACGAACGCCTCCTGCATGATCCGGCGGTGGTACATGTGCTCGTCGAAGTCGAGCAACATCAGTCCGCGGTTGAAGAAGGCCTCGATCATGGGGGCCCAGCCCTGCTGCGAGAAGTCCTTGTTGCGGTTGGAGTAGATCGCCTGAATCGCGTCGGGGCCTAGCGCTGCCACCGTCGGAATGATCGGCGAATCGAGCAGCACCATTGGTCCGCGGTTGCGGTACAGATGCAACCAGAAGTCGGGACCGCCGCGGAACAGCTCGACCATGTGGCCGAGGATCGGCAGCCCGGCATCTCCCATCACGGGCTTGAGATCGCTGCCTGCAGGGGGTTCGGCCCAGGCGTGCTGCCGCCAGTCGTGTGCCAGGAGTCGCTTCTCGACCCGCCCCATGCCGGGGATGCTCTGGATGGGCGTATTGATGCGCCGCTTAGCTTGATCGAGCAGATAGTCCGTGGTGCTGATCGTCGGCATTCAAATGCTCCTGAAGGGCAAAAACTGTGGCCGTTGTCACTTCTATCTTCATCCTGAATGGCACACTTGACGCATGTCAAGTTTTGACGTGGTGAGTGCCAATGCGAAGGTCTACTGCCATGACCGCTGAATCAGCACCACAGGAGATTCGTCGCAGCCGGGGGGACCGGCAACGCGACGCGATCGTCGCCGCGGTTCGTGAGTTGCTCCACGAGAGGTCCTTCGCCGATTTGTCCGTCAGCACCATCAGTGAGCGTGCAGGCGTCGCGCGGTCCGGCTTCTACTTCTACTTCGACTCGAAATACGCGGTGCTCGCGGTGATCCTGGCCGACGCCAGTGACCTGCTCGATAACCTGACTCACCACTTCGCACCGCGCGAGCCGGGGGAGACGCCGTTCGAGTTCGCGAAGCGAATGGTCGGCAGCGCGGCCGCGGTGTATGCCAACGACGATCCGGTGCTGACGGCCTGCGCAGCGGCCCGCAATACCGACGCGCAGATCCGCGAGATGATGGACGACTTCTACGACAGCATCAACGACAAGCTCGTCACCCTCCTCGAGCAGGACGCCGACGCGAGGCCGATCTCCGACGACCTGCCCGCCCTGGTGCGCACGCTCGCGGCGACGACGACGATGACGCTCACGCACGACAGCGCGTTCGTCGGCCGCGGCATCGATCCGAATCGTGCGGTCGACGCACTCGAGCGGCTCTGGGTGGCCGGGATATGGGGTGGCTCCGACCTGCGCAGCGAGTAGGTCAGTAAGGTCACCGCCATGGCGCAGAGCGGCTTTGACGGCAAGCGTTGTTTCTTGACAGGGGCCGCCAGCGGCATCGGCCGCGCGACCGCGCTGAAGCTGGCCGCGCAGGGTGCCGAGCTGTACCTGACCGACCGCGACGAAGAGGGATTGGCGATGACGGTCGCCGACGCCCGCGCGCTGGGTGCCAAGGTGCCCGAGCACCGCGTACTCGACATCTCCGACTTCGACGAGGTCGCCCGGTTCGCCGCCGACATCCACACCAACCACCCGGCAATGGATGTCGTGATGAACATCGCCGGCGTCTCGGCGTGGGGCACCGTCGATCAGCTCACCCACGATCACTGGCAGTCGATGATCGCCATCAACCTGATGGGGCCGATCCACGTCATCGAGACATTCGTCCCGCCGATGGTCGCCGCGGGCCGCGGCGGGCATCTGGTCAACGTGTCCTCGGTGGCCGGCCTGGTGGCACTGCCCTGGCATGCGGCCTACAGCGCGAGCAAATACGGCTTGCGCGGATTGAGCGAGGTGTTGCGCTTCGACCTGGCCCGGCATCGCATCGGCGTGTCGGTGGTGGTGCCCGGTGCGGTGAAAACCCCTCTGGTGCACACCGTTCAGATCGCGGGCGTCGACCGTGACGACCCCAGGGTGCAGAAGTGGACGGACCGGTTCGCAGGGCACGCGGTCTCGCCGGAGACCGTCGCTGACAAAATCCTGGCCGGCGTGGCCAAGAACCGGTTCCTGATCTACACGTCTGCCGATATTCGTGCCCTCTACATGTTCAAGCGGACGATGTGGTGGCCGTACAGCGTGGCGATGCGGCAGGCGAACGTGCTGTTCACTCGTGCGCTGCGGCCGTCCAAGTCGGGGTGAGGGTGAATCCCGCCGAACCTGAGCCTATGCGCGAGATTCGAAATCTCGCACATAAGCAAGGATTCGGTCACCGGCGCGGTAGTGGCTAGTAGCCGCCCTCCGGCGGCGCAAGTTCGAGCCGCACGCCGAGCAGCCGAACCGGGCGGTCGAATTCGAACAGATCGAGAAGCTCAAGTGCCGTGTGCGTGATGACATCCGCGTCCGTGCTCGCCGACGGGAGCTTGCGGATCTTGGTTCGGGTGAAGAACGTCTTGGTGCGCACCGTCACGGCGACCCGGGTGACCACACGGCCCTGGTCCACGATCTCGGCGAGCGTCTGCCGAGCGAGATCGACCACGGCCGAGTCGATTTCGGCGCGCTCGGTCAGGTCGCGGGGGAACGTGATGACATGGCTGCGGGAGCGCGGCACCCACGGCTCGGCGCTGACGTTGGTGTCCCCGCCGCCCTTGGCCAGGAGCAGTATCCACAGACCCGTCGTCGGCCCGAACGTCGACGTGAGTAGTGTGGCGTCGGTGGCGGCGAGGTCCGCAACAGTGGTAATTCCCAGTCCGGCAAGCCTTTTGGCGGTCTTCGGCCCAACTCCCCACAACGCGTCGACGTCGCGGTCGCCCATCACCGCCATCCAGTTGACCTCAGTGAGCTGATAGATGCCTGCCGGCTTGCCGAATCCCGTCGCGACCTTGGCGCGCTGCTTGTTGTCGCTGATGCCGACCGAACACGACAGACCGGTCTCGGCAGAGACGACCTCGCGGATCTGCTCGGCCAGCTGGATCGGGTCATCGACGTCGGCGCCGACATAGGCCTCATCCCAGCCCCACACTTCGACCGGGTGGCCGAAATCACGCAGCAGGCTCATCACCTCTTCGGAGGCCTCGTCGTAGGCGGCCGTGTCCAGAGGCAGGAACGTCGCGTCCGGGCACTTGCGCTGCGCTGTGCGCAGCGGCATACCTGCGTGCACACCGAACTCGCGCGCCGGATAGGACGCGCACGTGACGACCTTGCGCGGCTCCGTGGGATCGCCGTTGCCGCCGACAATGATTGGCAAGCCCTCGAGTTCGGGGTTCCGGCGCATTTCGACCGCAGCCTGAAACTGGTCAAGGTCGACGTGCAGCACCCATCGCGGTGTCATTGGCTCTTCGCGCAAGCGCTCACTGTCACGTTCCGCAGAGCTTGCGCGCCACGCTCTCCCAGGCGTCGCCGAGGCCGTCAAGTGTCTGGCCGCGTTCGGTGAGTTGGTGGTGCACATAGTCGGCGTCGAGCAGTGCGAGCAGGGCGGTGGCGTGCGCGTCGAGGTCGCCGCTGGTACCCGCGTCGTCCAGCAACACGCGAATGTGCCTGTGGTGCAGCATCATCGGCGCGTTGAACCGCATCTGCGGGTCGCGGTTCGCGTCCGAAAGCAGCGCGAAATGGGCGTGCACGAATTTCAGCCTGTCGCGTCCGTAGGCGAGCAGTCGCTCCAGTGGCGGCGCCCCTGGCCCCAGCGGTGGCGGGCCGAAGAGCATCGCCTCCTGCTCGATCTTCTCGTCCTCGTCGAGCAGCACGATCATCAGCCCGGCCCGGCTGCCGAACCGCCGGAACAGTGTGCCCTTGCCCACACCGGCGGCCGCGGCGATGTCGTCCGTCGTGACGGCGTCGGGGCCGCGCTCCGTTATCAGGCGACGCGCAGCGTCCAGCAGTAGCGTGCGGTTACGGGCAGCGTCGCCCCGCTCCTGGGGCGGTTGATCCGTGACCGGCAACTCGCGCAGAGGGGGCGATGCGGTCATGCCTGCAGTTTAGTTCAGCTGGAATAAATCGGACCATGGTCCGGTTGGGGCATGCGAGGATCAATGGACTGCCGAAAGGGACTCGACAATGTCGGATATCAAGGTGTTGGTGCTGTTGGGCAGCCTCCGCGCAGGGTCGATCAATCGGCAGCTGGCCGAGCTGGCGATCGAGTCGGCGCCGGACGGCGTGAGTCTGGAGCTGTTCGACCGGCTGGGCGAGCTGCCGTTCTACAACGAGGACATCGACAACGACGACGTGCCAGCGTCCGTGGTGGCGCTGCGCTCCGCGGCTGCCGACGCCGACGCCGCCCTCGTCGTCACCCCGGAGTACAACGGCAGCATTCCCGGCGTGCTGAAGAACGCGATCGACTGGCTGTCGCGGCCGTTCGGCAACAGTGCGCTGAAGGACAAGCCGATGGCCGTCGTCGGCGCGGCGCATGGCCAATACGGCGGGGTGTGGGCGCACGACGAGACCCGCAAGTCCTTCGGCATCGCGGGCCCTCGGGTGGTCGAGGACCTCAAGCTGTCGGTGCCGGCCAAATCGCTCGACGGGAAGCACCCGAGGGAGAACGTCGAGGTCGCCGCGAACCTGCGCGACATAGTGGGCAAGCTGGCCGCCGAGGTCGCCTGATTCGGGCCTATCCCGCCGACGGTAGGGGCGTCGCGGAGAACACGTTATTCGGGTCATAGCGGCGCTTTGCCGCCAGCAGGCGGCCGGCGTTGGGGCCGTACGCACTGTCCGCCTGGGCGGCCTGCTCGGGGCCGATGAGGTTGGGGTAGCCGCCTTTGAGGCTGTGCGGGCCGAGCTCGGAGTACACCGTGTCGGCCCAATATCGTTGGCGTGCTGCGTCATCGGCGGGGTCCCACGCCGCGACGATCTCAACGACGAGGTGTTCCGAGCGGATGCCGAACGCGGTTTCGCCGAGCGGCACACGCGTCGCCGCGCCGTGAAAGTGATGAATGGCGATGCCGCTGAAGGCAGATGCCCGCGAGTCGCCGGCACGCAGCAGCGCCTCGATGGCGCCATCGCCGATCGATTGCAGTGTGCGGGTGCGAATCTCGTAATGCCGACCGCTTATGACGTGCGGGTCAAACTGGCCGAGCATCGTGCTGTAGCTCATCGCGCCGGCGTCGGCGACGACAGGTGTTCCGAGTTCCTTGAGCCGTTCGATCCATCCGACACCGTTGGCTGTACTGCCGGACCACGTGGGCGCCAAGAACACGACGGGCTGGCCGTCAGGCCCGGACAGCACGCCGATCTGGACGGTCAACTCATCGGGCATGGTCGGCCTCAGCAGGTCGTAGCGGTGGAGGATCTGCTCTGCTTGGTGCCACGGGAATCCGATGAAGCCCGCGACGACGGGGTCCACTGCGTGCAAGCGCACCCGCATGCCGGTGATGACGCCGAAGTTCCCGCCACCACCGCGCAGTGCCCAGAACAGATCTGGTTCGTGCCGCTCGTCAGCGGTGGTCGCAGCTCCGTCGTGGAGCACCACCTCGAAGGCGGTGACGTTATCGAGTGCGAGCCCGGCGATGCCGCTGAGCGGACCGTATCCGCCGCCCAGCGTCAGACCGACGATGCCGACTCCGCCGTACGTTCCGGTCGCAGGAACGAGACCGAATGCCTCCGTCGCAGCGACGACGTCGGCTGCGGTTGAGCCGCCCGAGACGAATGCGGTCCGCGATGCGACGTCGACGTCGACGCGCCGCATCAGCGACATGTCAATCACCAGTCCGCCGGTGTTCAGGGCGCGGCCGGCCCAGTCGTGGCCGCCGCCTCGGACGGAAACGGGCAGGCCGGAGTCGGCGGCGTAGCGCAGTGCCGCCTGCACCTCACTGCGCGAGGTCGGTCGCACGACCGCCGCTGGGTGTCGTGTCACCGCGCCGTTCCACAGCCGGGTCGCGGCGTCGAACGCCGGGGATC
The DNA here is from genome assembly GCA_963800125.1 of uncultured Actinomycetota bacterium. Classification (GTDB taxonomy): domain Bacteria; phylum Actinomycetota; class Actinomycetes; order Mycobacteriales; family Mycobacteriaceae; genus Mycobacterium. The sequence goes on from CAWDAC010000041.1 coordinate 88,049, forward strand.
CGGGCCGGTGGACGCGCGTCGATGAGATGGGTCCGGCCGACGGCGCCCAGTCCGAGGGTCGCGTGTCGATGGTCATGGTCTCCTTTCACAAGAGCGGTTGTCGACTCGCCAGAGTTAGACTCTAGTGAAAAGAGTAGACCTCGATTCAGCAGAGCGCTAGTCTGGTGAGTATGGAACAGGAAGCGACCATGTCGCGTCGTGCGGAGTACGCGGAGGCGACGCGGCGCGCGATCATCGCGGCGGCCAGGGAGCTGTTCGCCAAGCGCGGGTACACGGCGACCAAAGTGGACGAAGTCGCGGCGCTGGCGAGGGTGTCGCCGGCGACGGTGTACGCCGTTGCCGGGGGTAAGCAGGGCTTGCTTCACACGCTGGTCGACGACTGGACACAGGCGCCGGAGGTCGACGACGCCTATCGGGCCATCGAATCGTCGAACACCGCCGAGGCCGTCCTGGACACCGTCGCCTCGCTGACCCGACGCATGCGCCGGGACTGGGGTGATGTGATGAGAATCGTCCTCGCCACCGCGCCGCTGGACAGCACTGCGGCAACGAACCTGCGGATCGCGACGAAGCGCTATCGAGCGGGCCTGCGCGCGGCCGCGGTTCGTCTCGCCGATTTCGGCGCGCTCAAGTCGGACATGACCGTCGATGATGCGACCGACGTGTTGTGGTTCTACTTCGGGTATGCCGGCTTCTTCACGTTGATGGACGACAACGGCTGGTCATCCGAACGCGCCGAGCGTTGGCTCAGGGAGATGGCCGCGCTAAGCCTGCTCGTCTGATTGCCTGGTTTCGATTCAACCGTCAGTGAGCTGGGGAAGGAATTCTGCATTGACGTTTCAGCGCGACCCCGACGGGCCCAGCGCCCCGGCGATTCTGACCCCAGATGTGCAGCAAGCAGTGTGGTTCCTCGGGGCGCTGATTCGCGTCCGCGCCGGCGGGGACGCGACAGCAGGAAGCCTGGCGATATTGGAACACGAGGGTGAGCGGGGCTACAGCAGTCCCGTGCACCGGCATCTGGCTGACGAGGAGACCTTCTTTGTGCTCGACGGCGAACTGCGCGTCGATGTGGCCGGCCGATCGCGCGCCGCGGGAGCCGGTGCGGTCGCGTTCCTGCCTCGGCAGTTGCCGCACGCCTTTGTGGTAACCAGCCCGCAGGCCCGGTTCCTTACCTTGCATACGCCAGCGGGCTTTGACAGATTCACCCTCGCTGCGGGAATAACCGTCGGCTCTGCCGCCTCGACGCCGCCGGATGACGTGCCGCCCGACCCGGCAGCCCTTGCGGCGATGGCAAGTTCGTACGGCATCGAGATCTTGGGCCCGCCACCGAGGCCGTAATCACCGCCAGCTCTGTGACCCGCTGGAGGGTTTGCTGCTATCTCAACGCGACCCGATCGAGCCCGACGTGTGTCGGTGGCTGGTGATACACCTGTCTTTAGCACGCGACACACCCTTAGTGTGACGTGCGACACGCCGGGGCCAGAGTTGGCCATGAGCTTACGACCAGGGAATTTCATAAATGTTGTTTAGAAGATGTGGTATCCCTTCTGATTGTCGGCCACTAGGTGTAGTGTTTTGCACACCGACAGACCCCCACAGTTCGGAGGTCGGCCGGAGCCAGAAATCCGGCGTGTGTCGGTTCCCAGACACACCGGGCTCGTGGCACCGGGCGGCAGGAATTTTGAGAGTCTCCGGGCCGCTGAATCATAGCGGAACGCAATACCAGACCAGTTGCCAGTCCCAGTTCGCAGAGGAGCCGTACCGCCGATGAACATCACCGT
>CAWDAC010000042.1:0-70026 GCA_963800125.1 uncultured Actinomycetota bacterium
TGAGGTTGGGAATCAGCAGTTCGTCCGAGAGGTCGCGAAGCGGCGCGTACATTGGCAGGTCGAAGACGGGGTAGGCCATCGCCTCGACGAGGGTTTCGGATTGCTCGGCGGCAATGCGCGGCGGAACTTTGATCTGCTGACGTGCCAGCCGCGGGATCGTCACCGCCGGATCCACGGCTCGTATGGTGGTGCGAACCGCATCGCTCAGATCCAGAGTCGCACGGTTCGGGCCGTTCTCCCCGAGCCTGTCCGCCGCGGCATTAGCGCGCACGACCGTATTAAGATCGATGAGTGCCTGCTTGAACCGCGTAGCCACCGCATTGTCATTGGCGCTGCCGCTCAGCGTGATTGGCGGACTCGACCCGTGTGGCTGCGTCAATTCAAAGTCAGGACTGGCGGGCAGGCCCGCGATGGATTCCGGCGTCTGCCCCTCTTCGGTCAGCATGTCGGCTCGACGCACGCGTCGCAGGATGGTCAACAGGAATCCAGTGACCGCTGCGCCAATCAACGCGGCGATGACTGCAGGGATGGCCATTCCGATGGGCCCCAGAATCAACGCGATGATGAGCGCCAACACCACCGGCAAGTAGACCGACCAAGGCGCGCGACGCAGCAAGTCGATCAACCAATCGGGCGCCGCGCTGGGGAGTGCGCCCTCGGCGACCTGCCCAACCGTGACAGCTCCGGGCGGCGTAACTTTCGGCGGCGCGGTCTGTACTTCGCCGCGGTTGACCCGTTCGATCAGCGATGCCGCGGGCCGTTCCTCATCGAACGGCAACGCACGAATCAACCGGCTACGGGGCCGGACGAGGCGACGCATGGTGGGCGCCACGAGCACCGGCGGCACCTTGCTAGCGGCGACATGCGTTTGCATCGTCACCCTGCCCGACATCACGCGCGAATGCACCGGAGCGGTCAAGGCCAGCGCGGCTCCGGGATTCGTTGACGCGACCGCCTCCAGATGCTCACGATGCCAAACGAACCCGGCTTGTTGCGCGAAGCGCAGCCGCCGCAGGCGTTGATTGGCGGCGAGCACGTCGCCGATCTGATCCCACGCCGCGGCCATCAGGTCTTCCTGCCGCGCCTGCACGACGCCTGTGCCGAACCCGGCGGCCACCCGGAAGCGCGGATCCAAATTCAGCTCATGCAGCCAGTTGTCAGCGTTCGCCACGGGGTTGCCGTTGCGGTCCTCGGTGAGGCGCGCCGTCATCGCGTGCCATCGGCCATACATCGGCGGCGTGATGATCGGGTCCGTGGCCTGCGTCAGGCTGCTCACGGTGCCAATTGCGTTCGCCTGCGCCGCCGGTTGTGCCGAGTAGTCGTCGGCCAGGTTGATGAGCGCGGCGAGCTTCTGCTGGAACGGATTCGGCGGCGGCTCGAACCAACGCTCATGGGCCTCCACCTCGGCGCGATCAGTTGCCGAAAGGCTCGATCGCGGCACACGCAAGGCGCCGCCCAGCGGCAGCGCACCATTTAATCGCGGGTCCGTGATGCCGGGCAGATTCATCCCCGGCTTCTGGACATCCATCGGCCGCGAACCGACCCGCTTGTCGACCGGGCGCGGCTGCAGCATCCGTACCAGATACTCGAAATCGCCCAGCGCTCCGGTACGGAACTGCCAGCGGAAGTAAACGGGGAAGTCCTTCGTGGGCGCACCGTTCGTCGTCCACGAACAGGCCGTCGCGGCAGGTGCGGTGTTTGGATCGAGGTCGAGGCCCGCAAGGCGCCCAGTCTCGTAGGCCGGCAGCAGCATTGCGTGATAGGTCGTGTCCGCTGCGAGGCGGCGCGGACACACTATGCGGGAGTACGCGAGGTCCGCATTTTCCGTCAGTGTCGCATCGAGGCGCGCGGCCACGGCATCACGATCGGTGGCGACAATCTCGGCATCGTTGTCCGTGAGACCACGGTTGACGTGCACGTGCGCCCAGGCCCACAAAGTCGCCGGGTCCGGAAACGCGCCCGCGAGCGCGGCGTCCGTCAGCGTAACGGCCGGCAGCCGAATGCTCTGGGCGCCGGCCGATTCGGCGAACTCATCGTTTGTGAACACAGCCAGCACGAGCCACGGCGAGAGCCGCGCGCCCGCTGCATCCGGCGGCGACGGCGTGTAGCGCCACGGAAAATCCTCGTCGTAGAACTCGATCGCCGCGAGATAATTCGGCTCGAAGTTTGTCACCCAGTCGCGCGGCTCGGTGCGGATGATCGCGCGACGGTCTACGCCGATGACGTCGCCGGGGCCGTAGAGCGCAACATTGCGCGGATAGTCTTTTGTCGTCTCGACGCCATCGAGGTCGCGCGACGTGAGTGCGAGCTTGACTTCGACGACGCTGCGCAGTTGGCCCGCCGGCGCGGCCGCGGTAATGCGATTAGCGAGACCTTGCCGCGCCCATGGCAGAAAGGTGTAGCTGGCGGTCATGCGGCGCTGCTCATCTCGGTGACCGGCACGACCTGCAGCGTCGCGTCGAGATTCGGGTCATTGGACGCCTGCATTCCCATCCACTCGCGTGCCGCATTTTCGCTTGCGAAGCTCGCGCTTTCTGCCGCCGCTGCGCGGTTGTTCTCGGCAAAGACGACAGCGTATCGGTCGCCGCCTACCTCGATCCTGTCGTCAAAAGGTCTCAGCGCCTTGCCCTGCTTGCGGGATAGGGTGCTCTTGCTGACGGCGTTACCGCGGATAAAGTGGTCGAAGAGTCCCGTGCCGAGTCCTTTGAACCGGCGCACGAAGCGGCGATACAGCGTGTCGATGGTCGTGACTTCGTAACGGAGCGAACGCTTCACGGCTCGCCCGGTCCGCAGGTCCGCGCCGTCCACCCCCAGCTGCAGGCCGCTCGCCTCAAGTTGGAACGCCGGCGCCGAGAGCTTCTGCGCATCGGTCATCTGTCTGAACTGCGCCGACGCGAATCCGCGCCGTGCGTCACCCTTTTTCGTCAACGCGCCGCCGGCCACGCCAAGTGAAAAGTGGTCCGCGTCTGCGGGTGTCTGTGCGCCCACTTTTTCGAGGGTGACGCCGAGCGGCACGAAATTCTGGCTGACCTCCAGCGTTCCCAGCGGATGCAGCACGAGCTCGTCACCCGGCAGCTCGAGATTGCGAAGGGAGACCAGCAGATTGGTGCTGGGCGGCAGCAAGGCCCGCCAGTTGGTCGCCTTGCTGATTTCGATCTCGAGCAGCGGCAGCACCAGGATCGGCGGCAGGGTCGTATCGCGCGACTCTCCGAAGGTGCGGTCGAAGTTCGCGGAGATCTCGATGAACAGCAGGCTGACGGACCCGCGGCCACGCGCACGCCACGGCGTCGGTCCTTCCAGCGTGAACCTGAGGTCGATGCAGAACACTCCGACACCGAATGCCTTGAGCGAGGCGCCGGCGCTGATCTCGACGATCAGGTAGAAGGGTGAGAAGCGCAGCAGCGCGTCGAAGACCAGGTGTCCTTCGACAGTGAACGCATCGAAGCCGAAGAACAGCTCCGCGCGCCCACCAGTTTGAACGGTGTTCGTCGTGACCGCGAAGTACCCTTCGGCGCGGATGCGCGCGACGCCGCTGTTAATGATGTCAAAGGCGATTCGCTTCGGACTCGGGAATGGCAGGGGCGGCGGCGAGAACTGCGGATGGAACCCGCCGACGGACAGCACGAAGTTCGCATCCTCCGCCACCGCGATGAGCATGCCCATCTCGCCTTCGAGCGTGATGAAGACGAGCCGCGACTCGAAGAGTGCCGCGAAAAACCAGCCGCGCTTCTTGTCGAATTCGATGGCGCCGATGAAGTTGACTTGCAGCTGCAGAAGAGGGACGTGCTCATCCGGCAGCACCGTCTTCAGAATGCCGAGAATCGCTACGTTGCCAGGAATCTCGATGATGATGCCGAGCGCAAGGCTGACGAGCGTGGGCGTTCCCCAGCCGAGTTTTGCCATCGGGCCGATCAGGAAGCGATTCGGGTAGGTGGGGAAGATCGTGCGCAGGTCGCTGATGATGCGCGGCGCGTTCGCCACCGGGTCCACCGGGAACAGGATCCCGTTCACTGCGCCGGTACGTACGCCGAGCGCGAGCGCTTCAAGCACCACGGTGCGATTCAAGCCCAGCAGCCCGCCGACACCGATCAGCGTGAAGCCGTAACCGAGCTGCAGGCCCGGGCTGAACTCGGCGGTGATGATGATCAGCATCGAGAATCCGCGGCTGCCGTCCGGCATGCGCGTGGTGATGAGGCCGATCGCCTTCAAGCTCGAGGAAGTCGCTGACGGTGATCTCCAGCGCTCCCGCGTATTCCTCCCTGTCGAAATCGAAGAAGAGATAGCCACCGCCCTTCACGACGCCGGCATCGATCGAAAGCCCCACGCCCTTGGGCGGTTTGAAGCCGAAAGCCACATCGAGCGGGCCGAGATTGCCGGTGCGGTTACCGCTGGTCTTGAATGTGGCACGGACACCGACGTCTTCGACGACCGCGACGAGCGGCCCGAGCTTCGCGGCGAAACCGCTCGCGATGGTCAGTGGAAACTCGCCATCGCCGACTCCTAGCTCGAAACTGAGGTAATCGATGTTGATCGGCCCGAGCTCGATGTGCACGGGTAGGCGAATCAGAAGCGACGACGACCCTGCGAAATAGAGCCCGGCGCGATTGGAAAGGCCGACGCCGAGATTGAAGGTGGACTGGATGCCCTCCTCCGGCAGCAGCATCGCGATGAAGCCATCGCCGTCGGCGGCCTTCAGTTCGAGCAGGCCGTTCTTGAGGTCCCCCTCGACGAACAGGTTTAGGGCATCGAGGTTTTCGACGCCGATGGCGAGGCTTCCCGATCCGATCTCGAAGTGAGCACCGCCGGGCGCGCCGAGCTTGCAGCAACTTGCTCAGCGGCTCGGTGTCGGTCGGCACGATCGAGAACTTCATGCCGAACTGGACGGTGTTCGCGATTTCGGCCGGCGTGCCGCTGAGGCTGGTGACGAAGCTCGGGTCTTCGCCGCGTACCATCCGCACGCCGAGGCCGTCCTGGACATTCGCGCTGAGTTTGGTCTCCAGTGTGTAGTCCTCGGAGAGCGGGAAGTCGAGTTGCGCGCCGACGCGCAGACTAAGCGCGAGGCCGGTGTACTTGCCGTCCGCCGGATTCACCATCGGGTACACGTTGAAGCCGACCCCCAGCGTGGGGTCGGCAACGATGGGGAAGTACAACGTGGGCAGCTCCTCCGTCGCATCGATGGCCGAGAGGTCCGTGCCGCGATTCATCGCCGTCAGGACGTTGGGCTTCGGCGCGTCGAAGCTCGGCAGCATGCCAAGGCCCAGGCCCAACTCGCGCAACAAATAGAGGAAGCGCTCGTACAGCAGCTCGTCGCCGCCGTCGAAGTTCGACTTGATGGTGCCGACCGGATCGGTCAGTAGGTCCGGAATCTGGTCCCAGTTGATCCAACGCTTGCGGTACGGCACATGAAACGGGGTCGGTGCGTCCTCGATGTCGTCCAGATCCACCACGCCGGCGACGAGCAGGGCGCCGAAAACCGTCGGGTGGTAGTCCTCGAGGAACTTGACGATGAGGTAGTCGACGAGCTTGCCGGGCAGCGCCGAGACGATATCCGTCTCCGTGAGCAGCTGCGAGCCGGCGAAATTGGCCTGGATCTTCGCCGCTGAAGTCGTTCAGGGTCGTGATGGCGCGGCCTGCTTCGACGACGAACGTGAAGAGATGCTTGAGCGTCTCTGCGTTGTCTTCCGTCGCGATCGCGGTGCGCAGCGTGGCGACGAGGTCCGTAACGGCATCAACCGCCGCCGTCAGCTCACTGAATGCGAGCACCTCACTGGGTGGTGCGTAGCCGAGGTCGAGCAACAGAATTTCGGACTCGTACGGGATCGCCGGCCGCCTCGACGAGCGGCTGCAGCAGCTCCTCGACCAACTCGACGTAGGGTAGGAATTCGTCGGCCATGCGCGTCCGTGCCCGCCTCTAGAACGCGCCTTTGTTCGAAAGGAAGGTGCGATGCGCCCCGAAGTCGATGCGGGGCAAATACACCTCGATGTCGGTGGTCTTATTGTGAAAGGGGCAAAACGGCGCGTCGAAAAGCTCCGGTGACAGCTCGCCCTTTTCGGTTGTCAGCTCCTTGCGCTTCAACTGCGCCGTCCACGGTTCTCGAAAAACGGCCAGAACTGCTCGGCCTCGCCGATGCGGTGCGCTGAGGGAAGGCCACGCCCCAATTTTCGATCGCATAGATCTGCGCGGGCGTGGCGCCCGGTCGGGCAGCTCTGGGCGGCGCCTGATTTTGATCGGGTACCGCGCCTGCCGCGGCGGTCCCGGAATCTCGGCGATCGTCTTCTTCAGATTCGCGCTCAGCGGCTTGTCTTCGTCCGGGTTGTCGACCAGGACGAAGTAGAACGTGTGCTCCGACCTTCGACTGCACGACAAGAAAACCCGGCTGCACGCTCTTCCGCTTGCGCTTCGCCAGGTGGGCACCTTGGTGAAATCGCGCGCCGAGAACAGTGGCGTCGTACGCAATAAGCCGATGGCGTGCGGCTGGCTTGTACGTGTTCCGCAATCGGGTCATAGATCTGCACGTCGTCTTCGACTTCGGTCGGCCGTGCTGGAGGCGGCCGCCATGGCGGCCAGATGGACCGTCGCGAGTTTTCGCGCAAGCGCCAGATCATGTGGCGAGCTCCTTAACGAAGTCGTTGTAGAACTGGTAGAGCGTGCCGTTCTTGCCGTGCCCGCCGAACACAAAGCCCTTCTGCGAGCGATGATTCCGATCGCCCGAGCTGAACACGAACGAGAATTCCCCGGTCCAGCGAGCCGATAGGGCGAAACGTCTTGTAGAGAGGATGGTTGTAGATGTAGCACTGATCGCCGACCTGCAAGTCGCCGCGCGCGGCGCGCTATCCGGCACCGGGACCCTGCCGACCCTCTTCAAGGGATTCTTGGTGTCGTCCTGGCTCTTCGGAACTCACTGACGTCCATATCTTGATCTTGAGGTACTCGGCCGGCAGGGCCTTCAGGAAGGTGTTCGGCGTTTTGGCCTCGAGCAGCGAGTCGATGAAGATGATGTTCGCCGCCACCTCGCAATCGAAAAGGTTGCCTTTGCATGGTGTCTGTCTTGCGCACGAAAAGCTTCGAGCACGGCGGCGACCGGGTCTGGCGTCACCGGGCGGTTTCATCTTGATCGGCAGGTCCATGCCGGCTTACCTCCGGTTCCCAGAAGTCCCTGGCCGCGTCTTCGTTGACGCGCCAGCCTCGGTCGCCGGGGCACTTGTACGGGTAGCGGAAATAGCCCCGCGCGTTCGGAGATTCACCCAAAAATACGATGCGGCAGACGCAGCGGAACCGGCGCCTCGCGACAAACAGCAGATAGTCTTTCTGCCCGCTCTCGGCAAGCTTCGGTTCGTGGGCAATGGCGCCGTAGAGAATTTCGACGCGGTGACGCCGGGTAAGCGTCGATCGCGCGGGCGTTGAAGCTTTTGTTGCCATCGGCCTTGAGATTCATCACGAAATCGCGCTCGGCCGTCACCCGCGTCTTGGCGAGCGTGACCAGATCGGTGGTCTTCTGGTTGACTTGGGCGTCGGTCGCGCCTGGTTCGCCCTCGAAAACGCGGATCACCTTATCGACGAACCAAATCCGGCTTTCTTCAGCGAGAGCGAGATTCTCGTCGAAATTCTTTGCAATCGAAAGTTTAGCGATTAGCGCTTTCTTCTTCTCAGCGTCCACGGCGGCTCCTTCAATCGGTGCCAACGCTGACTGTCGTGGTGCCCACACGAGTGAGGGCAGCCAGCCTAACATGTGAGCCCATCTGTGCACTGGGAAATAAGACACCCGATCGACGACGTCGTCGGCGACCGCGACGCCCAGCTCGAGTACCGCGACGCCGTCCAGGACTATGTGAGCGACGGCGGGGCGACGCCGCAGGAGCGCGAGAACGCCTACCGCAAGGCGCGTAAGAAGCTCGATGGCTGATCGTGTTGCCCGCCAGGACACGCGCCAGCATCGAGCGGCGAATAGCAGCGAGATCGAGGGTTAGCCGCCCAGCTCGGACACCTCGCTGTGCAGGACCGCCGCCTGCTCGGCAAGCTCGCGCTCCGACAAGTCGGCGTGCCGGGTCTGATCGATGATCATGTCGGGCGCCGCGACCCGCAGCGCGCCGCGGCATCGATCGGACTCGAGTTGGCGGGCGGTCCTACGCTTCGGCGGGGTCGCCGCCGAACAATCGGTCTGTGACCGAGCCGACGCTCGTGCTGATGCACAGCCCATTGGTGGGGCCCGTCACTTCGGGTGCGACGGCGGAGTGTTTGACGAACCAGGGCTACGGGGTGGCCGTGCCGTGGTGGGTCGGGGTGGCGGAGCAAGGCCCTCCGTACTACCGGAGACTCGCCGAGGCCGCAGCCCGTCATAAGAGCAAGCGCAACGGCGTCGGTCCCGTTCTCCAGTGCTCAATGATCGGTCCGAGGTCGCTGCAGCTTTCGCGACACCGCGGTGGACGACTCGATGCGCACGATCCGCTCGCTAGCCGTCGTCGTCAGTCCTTCGGCGACTGCGCGCGCCCTCTCGCGACATCCGAGACGAGCCAGGAGACAGCTGATCAAGTTGTTCAGCCGTAATGTGCCATGGGTCGCGACCAAGGTGGTGATGCGTAACGACACCGTTTGCTAGGTCACGGATCTCAAGTCGTTCCCACGTGTTTCCAGTGATTCTCGGGAACCTCTCCACAGGTTCCCAAGTGCCCCTCATAGGGACCGGGAGCCAGAGACCGTCGATGGGTCGGGCGCGCGGTTCCCGCTCGTGTACCTGTCTGACTGGCCAAAGAGGGCAAAAGCGCACAAGCGTTCGCGAAAACCGCCCTGCCAGCGGATATGCCGGTCAATACGTTGAGCGTCCTGTCAGGATTGAACTGACGACCGCTCGCTTACCCAAGCGAGCTTTCTGGTCGACACGACGACACCGACAGCGGCGGCTCACACCTCCGCCGGCTTGACCCGGCCGCGCAGCTCCGATGATGACCCCCGTCGTAGAATCGTCATGGCTCATCGAGCCGGCCTGGCCGCGTTAGCTCAGATGGTAGAGCGTCGCCCTTGTAAGGCGAATGTCGAGAGTTCGATTCTCTCACGCGGCTCCATTCCTGTCGGCACTGAGGGCTAGCGTCGTTTTAATGTCGACGACCTGTCTCGGGTGCGGAGTCGATGTCGAAGGCCGTCGGCTAAAGGTCTTCTGCAACAATGCATGCCAACAGTCGCACCGGCGGCGCTTGCTCTTGGAGGCCTGGCTCGAAACCGGAGTCTGTGGCCGCACGTCCTACCAAGGCCACTACGTCCGGGACTACCTCTATGCGCAGCAGGGCGGTTGCTGTGCTATCTGCGGCATCGAGGACAGGTGGAATGGCGTGACCCTCGCGCTGATCGTCGACCACGTCAATGGAGACGCAACCAATAACCGTCGTGAGAATCTGCGGCTCATCTGTCCCAACTGTGACAGCCAGCTGCCGACGTATAAGGCGAGGAATCGTGGTAGCGGTCGCTACTACCGGCGACAGCGGTACGCCGACGGCCAGTCCTACTGACGCTGCTGCCGTCTGAGCATCCGACTAGCGTTCGACCCGCTCGCTTACCAAGGCGAGTGCTCTACCACTGAGCTAAGGAGGCCTGCGGGCCCTGAGTTTATCGGGTCACTCGTCGGCGTCGACGACGCGTTGCGACGTCACGGACCGCGTCGACGTGCGGCTGCTGCGCGGCCGGCGGCCCGGAAACGGGATCCGGTCGGCGATATTGCTCAGTGGGTTGACCACCTGGCTGAGCGTGACGACGGCTTCGCGCAGCGTTTCGATGGTCGGCGCCAGCGCCTCGAGTCCGGGCGTCAACCGGTTCAGGGTGTCGGCCACATCGGCCAACTGCTCAAGCGGCCCATGCCTCGCGGTGAGCTTGTCGATCAGGCCGTCCTCAGCGAGTAGCCGATCGGCTAGGCCATCTTCGGCCAGCAACCGCTCGACCAGACCGTCCTCATCGAGCAGCTGGTCGACCAGCCCGCCCGGTTCGATGGCCCGCATCAGGCCGCCGTCCTCCTGTGTGAGCCGGTCCAGCACACCGCCTGGCATGGTCAGCTTGTCGACCACGCCGCCCGGCTGCAGCAGCCGATCCACCGGTCCGCCCGGCACCAACGCGCGACCCAGGGGCTGGTCCTCGTCCATGAGCCTGGCCAGCCGGTTTGCCCGCTCGACGGCCTCGTCGATGCCCAGCATGTGGGCGACCGAACCCGATCCGGCCCTGGCCCGCGAGTTCGCCTGGCCCAAGGTCCGCTGCGCCACTCCGAGCGCTCCGTTGGCGACGTCGAGGCCGGTTTCGGCGACAGCAAGCCCGACGCGGACCGGGGCGGTTGCGAGGTCGACCAGGTTCTTGCCGAGGTTCATGGCCTCAGTGTATGGGTGCAGCTACCAACTTCCCTTCAGCCGGCCTGCCAGGGGATAATCAGATTCACAGGAAGTTGACAGCGTCTCTGCAGCTTCACTGCCAGGAAATTGGGAGACATTGAGGCGATGGCCATGGCTGCACTCCCAGAAAACGTTCCGGAGGCCCGAGTCCTCGTAGTCGACGACGAGACCAATATCGTCGAGCTGCTCTCGGTGAGCCTGAAGTTCCAGGGTTTCGAGGTGTACACCGCCTCCAACGGCCCCGCCGCCCTCGACCGCGCCCGCGAAGTGCGCCCCGACGCCGTGATCCTCGACGTCATGATGCCGGGGATGGACGGCTTCGGCGTGCTGCGACGGCTTCGCGCCGACGGCATCGACGCGCCGGCACTGTTCCTGACCGCCCGCGACACGTTGCAGGACAAGATCGCGGGCCTGACGCTCGGCGGCGATGACTACGTCACCAAGCCGTTCAGCCTGGAAGAGGTGGTCGCCCGGCTGCGGGTAATCCTTCGACGGTCGGGCCGCGGGGTCGAGGAGCCGCGAAGCGCCCGGCTCACCTTCGCCGACATCGAACTCGACGAGGATACCCACGAAGTGTGGAAGGCCGGCGAACCCGTCTCGCTGTCGCCGACGGAGTTCACGCTGCTGCGCTACTTCATCATCAACGCAGGCACGGTGCTGTCCAAGCCGAAGATCCTCGACCACGTCTGGCGCTACGACTTCGGCGGCGACGTCAATGTCGTCGAGTCCTACGTGTCCTACCTGCGCCGCAAGATCGATACCGGCGAGAAGCGGCTGCTGCACACGCTGCGGGGTGTCGGCTACGTTCTGCGTGAACCGCGCTAGTTTCTGGCGAACAATAGGGGAATGGCGAGACTGAGCGGGCGAGGTGTGCCGCTGCGGGTCGGGCTGGTGGCCGCGACCCTGGTGCTGGTGGGTTTCGGTCTGCTGGCGTCCGGCATCGCCGTCACCTCGATCCTGCGGCACAGTCTGATCAACCGCGTCGACCAGACGCTGCTCGACGCCTCCCGCAGCTGGGCCCAGGCTCCGCGCCGGATGCCGATGCCGCCGTTGGAAGGCCCAAACCCCGCCCGTCCGCCGTCGGATTTCTACGTCCGCGGCATCGACGCCGACGGTCGCATCTGGATGGCCGTCAACGATCGCGCCGCCGAACCCGCACTGCCCGCCGACAACGACGTCGGGCCGGAACCGGTCACCGTCGGCTCGATCGACAATTCGCACGTTCAGTGGCGGGCGATGTCGGTGCACGGCCCACACGACGAGCTGACCACCGTGGCCATCGACCTGTCCGACGTCCAGTCGACAGTTCGCGCACTGATCTGGTCGCAGGTCGGCATCGGCGCGGCGGTGCTGCTGGTGCTCGGCGTCGCCGGTTTTGCGGTGGTGCAACGCAGTCTGCGGCCGCTGGCCGAAGTGGAACGGACCGCAGCCGACATCGCCGCCGGACAGCTGGATCGCCGCGTCCCCCAACGTGATCCGCGCACCGAGGTCGGCCGGTTGTCGCTGGCACTCAACGGGATGTTGGCGCAGATTCAGCGCGCTCTTGCGTCCTCGGAGTCGTCGGCCGAACAGGCCCGGACGTCCGAAGAGCGGATGCGCCGCTTCATCACCGACGCCAGCCACGAGCTACGCACGCCGTTGACCACCATCCGCGGTTTTGCCGAGCTCTACCGCCAAGGCGCCGCCCGTGATGTCGAGCTGCTGATGACGCGCATCGAAAGCGAATCGCGGCGGATGGGGCTGCTGGTGGAGGATCTGCTGCTGCTGGCCCGCCTCGACGCGCAGCGGCCGTTGGACCGCCACCGCGTGGATCTGCTGGCGCTGGCCAGTGACTCCGTGCACGACGCCCACTCGATCGCCCCGAAGCGCAAGATCACCTTGGAGGTTTTCGACGGCCCCGGCACGCCGGAGGTGCTCGGCGACGAGGCGCGCCTGCGCCAAGTACTGGGGAACCTGGTCGCCAACGCGCTGCAGCACACACCCGAATCCGCGGGCATCACCGTGCGAGTCGGTACCGACGACGACAACGCTGTCCTCGAAGTCGCCGACGAAGGTCCCGGGATGAGCGCCGAGGACGCCCACCGCATCTTCGAGCGGTTCTATCGCACCGATTCGTCCCGCGACCGGGCCAGCGGCGGTACCGGGCTGGGGCTGTCGATCGTCGACTCGCTGGTGTACGCCCACGGCGGGACGGTCAGCGTCACCACCGCGCCGGGCATGGGGTGCCGGTTCACCGTCAACCTGCCGCGGATTGCCGACGTCGCCGCTCACGTCGGTTGAACCATCGCGCACGCGAGGAGCTACAGGAGACTCACGCCAAGTCGGCCAGAGCTGACTTGATCTTCGCCTGCGCCTCTTCGAGCGACTCCGCAGACGGATTGCGATCGACATTGGCGAACCCGAAATCGGTGAGGTTGTAGGCGGGGAAGACGTGCACGTGCAGATGCGGGACCTCTAACCCGGCGATGATCACGCCTGCGCGCTCGGCGCCGAACGCCTTGCAAACCGCCTTGCCGATCAGCTGCGAGACCTCCATGACTCTGCCCAACGCAGCGGAGTCGACGTCCTGCCACTGATCGATCTCGGCGCGCGGGACGACGAGCGTGTGTCCCTGTGTCATTGGCTGGATCGTCAGGAACGCCACAATCTCGTCGTCTTCGTAGACGAACCGGCCGGGCAGATCCCCATTGATGATCTGGGTGAAGACGGTAGCCATGTGCATCGAGCATTCCAGCAAGCTCCCAGTGGCGTGGCAGTGGGGTGGCAGCTTGCTCGGCGACGGTTGAGGCCATGACCGACCTGGTGGGCGCCGGCTCGTCGGGCGCTTCATCGCGGGACGCTATAGCTCGCAGCTTTGTGCTCGACATCGTGATCCCGGTCCACAACGAGGAACGCGACCTGTCCGGATGCGTCCGTCGGCTCCACGAGTATCTCGCCACCTACGTGCCCTACCCAGCGCGGATCACGGTGGCCGACAACGCAAGTACGGATGACACCCTCGCGGTGGCGCACCAACTGGCCGAGGAACTGCCCGATGTCGACGTCATCCACCTCGACACCAAGGGCCGCGGCGGTGCCCTGCACACGGCGTGGATGTCGTCGCCTGCCGACGTCGTCGTCTACATGGATGTCGATCTGTCCACGGGACTGTCGGCGTTGATGCCCCTGGTGGCGCCTCTGATTTCGGGCCATTCCGATCTCGCGATCGGGTCGCGGCTGACCGCATCCTCGCGGGTGGTTCGCGGCCCGAAGCGCGAATTCGTTTCGCGCAGTTACAACCTGCTGCTGCGCGGCGTGCTCGGTGCGCGATTCTCCGACGCCCAGTGCGGCTTCAAGGCGGTGCGCGCTGACGTCGCCCGTGAGTTGCTCCCGCTGGTCGCCGACACCGGCTGGTTCTTCGACACCGAGCTGTTGGTGATCGCCGAGCGGGTCGGTCTCCGGATCCACGAGGTTCCGGTCGACTGGATCGACGACCCGGACTCCCGAGTCGACATCGTGCGCACGGCGATCAGCGACCTGAAGGGCTGCTGGCGGGTCGGCTGTGCACTCGCCACCGGCGCGCTTCCGGTCCGTGAACTGAGGCACAGCCTCGGCCGCGAGCCGCTGGTTCCCGGTGTGCCGCACGGCATGGTCGGCCAGCTGGTGCGGTTCGGCATCGTCGGTATCGCAAGTACCGTGGCCTATGCGCTGCTCTATCTCGTGTTGCATTCAACGATGGGGGCGCAGGCCGCGAACCTAACGGCGTTGTTGCTCACCGCGATCGGTAACACCGCGGCCAACCGCGCGTTCACATTCGGCATCCGCGGGCGTGGCGGCGCGGCCCGTCATCAACTGCACGGGCTGCTGGTGTTCGCTTTCGGGCTTGCGATCACCAGTGGATCGCTGTTCGTGCTGCACCGATTCGACCCAACGGTCGGCAGGGTAGCGGAGCTCTCGGTACTGGTCTGCGCCAATCTCGTCGCGACGCTCATCCGATTTGTAGCCCTGCGAAGGCTTTTCGGAATGCACCGGCGGACCGTTCGCAGCTAGAACGGCGGTGGCTCGTCAGTGGCCATGAGTAGTGCGCGCTGCCACCGATTTTTGGAGATCTGGACTTCTCGGTCCTGGCGGTTTTGTCGTCGCTCGTCGGCAACTCGCACTGCCCTGTTCTGGACTCGCGTTCGGCGGCGTTTCGGCATCATCGCCGCAGGATCCTCACAACGGCCGCCAACTCGTGGTATCGGGTCCAACTCTGCGGTCGGGTTGCACAAGCTCGGGGACCACAGCGCACTACCGGGCGTCGTCACATAGGTAGTCCCCGATGGTGATGTCCAGATCACCGTGCCGTCGCGCAACTGCTGGTCGCGCCACCCCCAGAACGTCTTGAGCAAGTGGTGGATTCGACACAGGCACTTCAAGTTTGACGCATGAGTGCGTCCGCCGTCGCCGAAGGGAATTGTGTGGTCGAGATCGCAGCCGACGGCCGGCCGATCACACCCGGGGAAGCGACACGTCATATCGCGGCAGCGCACAAAGTCCGCCAACTTTCGAGACGCCGTATAGCCGCACTCCGGCGGCGCATTACCGGGATGGACAAGCGGCACCAGCTTCGCCGACTTCGCCAGCTCCTGGACGAGTTCGGGCGGAATCAGCCCGTCGGGATCGATGGTGGACCCCGGGGCGTCGCTCGCCCCGTCGATGGTGGCTTGGTCGGCGATCACGTGAATGACGACGGGACTGGCCGACGGCTTTTGACTCGCAGTGCAGTCGACTCTGTCGCATTCGCAGGCCATGCGGTCGGCACCGGCTGCCAACGCGCCTATGGCGTCGGCGCGGCGTTGCGGTTGGGTACGCGGATCATTGGGGCACACCGTGGCCGCCAGGGCGTCGAGCCGCTCGTCCAGCGCGCGTCCGTCCATGCACCGCAAGAACCCGCGGATCTCACTCAGCCCGTCGCCACTGTCCCAGATGTCGATCGCCCGATCGTCTGACTTCTTCTTGCGCCGGCGGACTGCGTCCCGATCGTGGCGGGCGACAATCCGATCCACGCGTCCGGCCAGCTGACCTCGGCTCAGCGATGGCCACCTCCTGACCGCAAGCGACAGCTCGGCATCAACCGCAGCCAGGGCGTCGTCATCGGTTATCAGTACGGTGCGAGACACCAGGATCTGGAAAATCAGGTAGTCGATGTCTCCGGCGACGAACACGTCCGCGGTCTTTGGTAGCCGCTCGCGCATCGCCCGAGCGTGCCACAGGTGGTTGGCCGCCAGGCCCTGGCTGATCCGCAACGCGGCCGCGACCTCGCCGATCACCGCTTCGGTGGTATCGGCCGCCCAGGTTTCGCACCCGCCGTCCTCACGTAGCCGCAGCCGGTACAGGTTGCCGATGGAGACCAACATCTGCGCTGCAGCCTGCGCTTCTGCCCGTCCCGAAGCACAGATCCGTGCCACCAGTGAGCGGGCGGCCGTATCAGATTCTCCGAACATGTGTGTGTTCGATTCTAGGACACCGGGCCGACAAGTCTCGGCGGTCAGCCGCCGATCATTTGGTGAATCTCGTCGACCGACCACGGCGGAGAGTCGTGGTGGTCGCGGTAGCCGATGATGCCCGGTGTTGGACGTGCGAACTCACCGACGAATCCGCCTGCGGCGATGAAGATCCTGCCGGTGATGTCTTTCGCCAGGTCACTGGCGAGGTAGGCGTAAATCGGTGCCGCGTACTCGGGTGGGGGTGCGTCGAGTGCGGTCTGCGAGCTCACGTCGTCCAGCAGGCCCCTGCGGTTCAACTCGACGATGTGGGCCTCGTACTCCGGACCGGTCGAAAGCCGCGTCTTGGCGCCGGGGCAGACCACGTTTGCGCGCACCCCGTGTTCCTTGAGCTCGGCAGCGATGGCCAGCGTCAACCCGTTGACCCCGCCCTTGCCCGCCGGGTAGCCGGTCCCGCCGTAGTCGCCGAGGAACGCGAACGAGCTGGTGTTGATGATCGCTCCGCCGCCCTGTGCGACCATCTTCGGAGCTGCGGCGCGGCAAGTCTCGAACGCGGTGCCGAGGTGTGCGTCGATCAGGTCGTGGAACTGTGCGCTGGTGACCTTGAGGATCGACTCGTTGGCAAGCCCCGCGGTGCCCGCGCAATTCACCAGGATGTCGATGCGGCCGAATTCGCTTATGCACCTGTCGATCAACGCGTCGGCGGTCTCCGGCTCCGCCGGTGAGCCCGGGTGTGCGACCGCACCTTTGATGCGCCCGGCCGCCTCCGCCGCCGCTTCGCTGTCACGCCCGTTGACCACGACGCCTGCACCTTGCGCGGCAAGTAACTCGGCGACCGCCAGCCCGATTCCGCGCGAACCCCCGACGACGACGGCGCCGCGCCGCGAGAGCGAATCGCTAATCGCTCTTACCCTCCTTGCCGAACTGCATCATGTCCATGTTCCAGTAGCCGCGCAGGTTGGTGAGCAGGCCGGCGTCGTTGACCTTATAGGTGAACACGCCGCGCACCGTGCTGATCCTGCCGTTCGGAAACTTGGTGCGCAGCACCAGGATGTGGGCGATCTCGTCGGGCGCGCTGGAGGGGAAGGTCTCCTCGCAGGTGACCCGCAGCTCGTTCGGGCCGATGTTGGCGTCGTAGAACGCGGCGACTGCCTCCTTGCCGCGGAGGCCATTCCCGTCGGGGTTGGTATAGGACTGCCCGATCGGGTCCTCGACGACGACGTCGTCCGCCATCAGTGCGAGCCAACCCTCCTTGTCGCGGGCGTGCACACAGCGCCACGAGTTCTGCGAGGCGGTCAGCGCCGGCGTCTGCTGGCCTGTTTCAGTACTGGTTTCGGACAAGGTGATTCACTCCTTTGTTAGATGGCGCAGGCGGCGCGGGCGCCGTCCTCGGTGGCCTTGCGGATCAGCCCGAGACCGGTGCAGTCTCCTGCGGCTCTCACGCTGATGTCGGGCAGTGCGGCGAAGAGCTTCTCGTACACCTCGGTGTTGGGTTCCACCCTTCCGGCGATGACGACGCTGTCGGCAGCGAGGTGGCGGCTGCTGCCGGCACTGGGTATGAACACCACACCGTCAGGCACAATTCGTTCAATCTCCGCCCGCACGTGCACCGCTACCCCCAACCGGTCGAGGCGGTCCATGTGTTCGGTCTTGCGCTTGTTGCCGACCTCCGGCGCGATCGTCTCACCCGATTCCAGCACCGACACCAGACGGCCACGCGCAGCCAGGAATTCGGCCAGCTCCAGCGCGACCAGGTCGGCACCCACGATGGCGACCCGGCGGCCCTCCGGCAGCCGACCCTGCGATGCTGCGCGGACGGCGGCCGCCCCGCTGTGCACAAGGGGCTGCTCGGAGCCGGGGATAGCAGGCACTACCACTCGGCCACCGTTGGCCACCACCACGGCGTCGGGCCGCAGCGCCACGACGTCGTCGGCCGAGACTTCTTGTCCGAGTTCGACCTTGACGGAGCTGCGGGCGATCTCGTCGCGGAGCCACTGCAGGAACGGTTCGTTCGCGGGATGCAGGATCGACGCCCACAGCAGAGCACCTCCGGTCTCACCGTCCCGCTCGAAGAGCGTGACGTGGTGTCCCCGCTCGGCGGCCACCCGGGCGGCCTCCATGCCGGCGGGGCCGCTGCCGATCACCACGACCTTCTTCGGGTGCGCCGCGGGATGCACGGCCAGTTCTCGTTCCTTTCCCGTCCGCGGGTTGACGGCGCAGTCCACCGAAAAGCGTTGTTCCATTGCGTCGATGCAGTTTTCGCAGGAGATGCACCTGCGGACGCGGTCGGAGCGCCCAGAGGTCACCTTGTTCGGCAGCTCGGCGTCGGCCAGCATGGGCCGGCCCATCGCGATGAAATCGGCGCGGCCGTCGGCCAGGATCTGCTCAGCCTGTGCCGGGTCATGGATGCGCCCGACGGCGATCACCGGCACGTCGACCACTGCTTGACCGCGGCGGCAGCGCCTACGTTCAGCGCATCGCCGTCATCGGCCGAGTTGACCATTCCCGCAACCAGACGATCGATCACGCCGCCGCTGACGTGGAAGGCGGCGACGCCTGCCGCTACCAATTCCGGTGCCACCTGCGCGGTTTCGAATATCGGCCGGCCACCGGCAACGCGTTCGTAGCCGGAGATTCGTAGCGTGATCGGCAGGTCGTCGCCGATCTCCGACCGGATAGCGGCCAACGCTTCCAGCACCACGCGCACACGCCCCCGCACCGTGTCCCCGCGGTAGTCATCGGTTCGCCGGTTGCGCTGCGGGGCAAGGAACGAGCCCAAGAACATGTAGCCGTGTGCGGCGTGCAGCTCGATTCCGTCGTACCCGGCTTCCGCCGCGCGCCGCACCGCCGCCTTGAACAGGTCGAGCACGTCGACCAGCTGTTCGCCAGTCACTTCGGCCGACGGTCGGCCGGTGAGGTACGACGGGATGACCGACGGGCCGATCGACGTGACGCCGTGCATCTCCGGTCCCAACCCGTCCGGCCCGGCGTGCACGATCTGCGGCTGGATCTTGGCTCCATGTTCGTGCACCACATCGACAAGCGCGCGGTGCGCGTCGACCGCGGCGTCGGTGGCCAGGTGCAGTCCGCCCGGGGTCTCGGGATGACGGTGGTCGATTCCCGTTGCGCCGACAGTGATCAGACCGACGCCGCCCTTTGCCCTGGCGGTGAAGTAGTCGCGGGTGCGCTCCGACGGCAGGCCGTCCGGCGTGCCGTACATCGTCTCCATCGGCGACATCACGAGCCGGTTGCGCAGTGACATCGCGCCGATCCTGCCCGGCGCCGACAGGTTTGGAAACTGGTTGATCGTGGCTACCGGTCGTCGTCGGTGTAGCGGATCACACCGCGAATGTTCTTGCCGTCGAGCATGTCCTGGTAGCCCTCGTTGACCTGCTCCAGCTTGTACTGGCGGGTGATCATGTCGTCGATGTTGAGCTTGCCTGCTTTGTACATCGTCAACAGATGGGGGATGTCGTACTGCGGGTTGCCGCCGCCGAAGATGGTGCCCTGCAGGTTCTTCTGCATCAGGGTCAGCATGGCCAGGTTCAGCTTTACGTCGTTCTCGAACAGGCTGCCGATGGCAGTAATAACACAGGTGCCGGACTTCGCGGTGATGTTCATGTAGTTCTCGATGTCGGCACCGTGCACCTCGCCGACCGTGACGATCACCTTATGTGCCATGAAGCCCATTGTGACCTCCGCAATGCCCGCCAGCGCGGCGCCGATGTCCGGATAGACATGGGTGGCGCCGAATTTGAGCGCGGCGTCGCGCTTCCAGTCCACCGGCTCGATCACGAAGATATAGCGGGCGCCGGCGCTCACCGCTCCCTGCAGCGCCGACATGCCAACCCCGCCGACGCCGACGACCGCGACGTCCTGGCCGGGCCGGATGTCAGCGGTGCGGGTGGCCGAACCGTAGCCGGTGGTGACACCGCAGCCGACCAGGCAGGCCACCTCGAACGGGATGGACGGGTCGATCTTCACTACCGAGCTCCTGTGCACCACCATGTACGGCGAGAACGTGCCAAGCAGTGACATCGGGTAGACATTCTGGCCCCTGGCCTGAACCCGGAAGGTGCCGTCCGACACGGCCGCGCCGCCGAGCAGAACGGCTCCGATGTCGCACAGGTTGCGTAGGCCCGCCTGACACGACGGGCACGTGCCGCAGGACGGGATGAACGAGAGCACCACGTGATCACCTGGGGCGAAGTCCTCGACGCCGGGCCCGACCTCGGTGACGATGCCTGCGCCCTCGTGGCCGCCGAGCACCGGGAGGCCCGCCATCGGGAGAGCGCCGGTGACGAGGTGGTAGTCGGAGTGGCACATCCCTGCCGCCTCCAACTGGATTTTCACCTCATCCTTGACGGGGTCGCCGATCTCGATTTCCTCGATCGACCACGGCTGGTTGAACTCCCAGATGAGAGCGCCCTTTGTCTTCATCGCGTCCTGCTTTCGTTTCAGTGCTGCCTGCGACAGACTAAGTTATCTAGGTCACACGTATGACGGCTGGTCTACCAGATCGGTACCGGAGCTTCGCCCAGCGGGTAGTAACCGGGCAGCTTCTCACCGGCCAGCGAGCGCTCGATGCGCTTCTGCATACCGGCGCTGAGGTCGCCCGACTCGATGAGCTTGGCGAACATCTTGGAAACGTGACCGAAGTCGAAGAAGTCACGCTGCCATTCGATCTTCAGCGCCCCGTCCTCGGCGGCAAGCCGGAACCAACTCCCGCCGATGCCATAGATCTCACCCCTGGTGCCGTCGGTCTTGTTGACGATCTGCTTCCAGAAGCCCACGATCTCACCGAGCTTCTCGTCAACGAGCACTTTCTGGTACTCGTAGACCCAGTTCTCCAGGCCCTCCATCTCCAACCCCAGTGCGACGTCGCGGATTTCGTCGCGGCCGACGCACATCACGTCTTCCTTAGGGCCGATGTTCCAGCCGTAGGTGGCGTCTTCGGTGTAGAAGTCGGCGAGCGGCTTCCAGTCACCCTTCTGTTCGCAGACGCGGTTGGCCTCCAGCCATTGCTCGACCCAGTTGTCGAGTTCCTCGCGGGTCAATGACGGCATTGTCAGTCTTCCTCTTCCTTGATGGATAGTGCTTGGGTGGGGCAGGCCCACACGGCTTGTTCGACCTGCACCCGATCCTGTTCCGGTGGTTCGGCATTCAGGATTTCCACCTTGCCCCGTTTGGGCACCTTGAAGTGGTCGGGGGCCTCCAGCTCACACATGGCATGGCCCTGGCACAGGTCCAGGTCGACTTCGACTCGATAGCCCATGGATGTGGCTCCCTACGTGGTTCGCGTGCGGTAGCGCACCCTGGCGGGCTTGGCCAGCTGCACCACCATCTTGGAGTGATCGTTGTGGTAGCTGTCCGACGGCTGTGTCATCTCGAACTCGTACTCGCGCAACAGAACCGAGAAAATCGCCTTGATCTGCATGGTGGCGAACGCGGCGCCCACGCAGCGATGCCTACCGGCGCCGAACGGAATCCATGTCCACCTGTTGATGAGGTCCTCCTGGCGCGGCTTCTCGTAGCGATCGGGGTCGAATGCGTCCGGGTTCGGGAAGTCGTCGGCGATGCGGTTGGAGATCGCCGGTGAGGCCGCGACCAGGTCTCCTTCGTGGATCGGGAAGCCCTCGACCTCGAATTCGTCCTTGGCTACCCGCATCAGGATGATCAGCGGCGGGTGCAGCCGCAGCGTCTCCTTGAGCACGTTCTCCAGCTTTGGGATCTGCCGCAGCGCGTGGAAACTAACCTCTTGCCCGTCGGCGTAGAGCTCTTCGAGCTCGTTGATGACGGCGGTGTAGACCTCCGGATGCCGCAGCAGCTCGATCAGGGTCCATGACGCGGTGCCCGAGCTGGTATGGTGCCCGGCGAACATCATCGAGATGAACATCCCGGTGACTTCGTCGGCAGAGAACCGCGGGTTGCCGTCCTCGTCCTTGATCGTGACGAGCACGTCGAGCATGTCCCGGTCGTTCTTGTCGGCGGGCGGGTTGGCGATGCGGCCGTTCATGATCTCTTGCACCAACGCCACCAAGCCTTTTCGGGCTTCGTCGCGCTTGCGAAAGCTCTCTATCGGCAGGTACGGATCGACGTAACACAGCGGGTCGGTGCCGCGCTCCAGCTCGTGGTAGAGATGCGCGAACCGGGAATCGAGCTGTTCGCGGAACTTCGTGCCGATGAGGCATGCCGTCGACGTGTAGATGGTGAGCTCGGCGAAGAAGTCCAGCAGGTCGATTTCGCCCTGGGGTCCCCAGTTCTCGATCATCCGGCGCACTTCGCGCTCGATGGTGGCGGCATGACCCTTCATCTGCTCACCCCGCAGCGCGGCGTTGTGCAGCATCTCCTTTCGGCGCTCCGGACTGGCATCGAACACCACGCCCTGCCCGAAGATCGGCGTCATGAAGGGGTAGGCCTCGGCCTGGTCGAGATCCTCGTCGGCGGACCGGAAGAAGAATTCGTTGGCGTTGGCGCCTGACAGGAAGATGACGTGCTTGCCTGCAAGCTGAAACCATCCGACGTCGCCGCATTCGTCCCTGACGCGCTGCATCAAACCGATCGGGTCGGTGCGGAACTCTTCGAGGTGGCCGTGCTCCTCTTCGCCACCCGAGACCCGCGGAACGATCGCTGTGGTCATGACGGCATCTCCTCTTCCCCAAGCTTCAGCTGCTGGCGTTCTTTCGGCGCGCTCGCCAGTGGCGCCTCCGGCTGGAGTTCCATGTTCGCGATGAAGCCACCGCGCGGCGTTTCGGCGACGAACGCGATCGCCCGCGCGAGATCGGATGGGCGCAGGAAGTAGTCGTGGCGGGCCTGTCCCCACTTGGCCCAGTCCTCGAGCGCCGGGCCGATCAGTTCGGCGGGCAGGCTCCAGCCCATGTTCGTCTTCGTCGGCCCGGGGTGCACGATCGACGCCCTGACACCGGTGCCCTCGAGCTCCATCTGCAGGTTGGTCACCATGGCGACCAGCGCTGCCTTCGCAGCGCCGTATGCGCCCATGTGCGGGCGCTGGCGCAGCGCAACGTCGGAGCCGACGAAGATGAGGTCGCCCCGTTGCCGCTCCACCATTCCAGGTAGCACCGCGGTGGCCAGCCGGTTGGCGCCGACGAGGTGGACCTGAATCTGGGATTCGAAACTGTCCGTGCTGATTTCGTGAAGTCGCCCGAAATGGGTGTCGCCCGCTCCGGTCACCAGCAGCTCGATGTCGCCGAGCTCCTCGGTGGCGCGATGCACGAACCCCTTGACCGACTCGGGATCGGTGACGTCGAGGGGCAGTGCGACCGCTTCGCCTCCGCCCGAACGGATCTCGTCGACGAGCTCCTGGCACTTCTCGACGCGGCGCGCTCCCAGTGCGACCGGGAAACCCCGAGCGGCCAGTTCGGTCGCAGTGGCAGCGCCGATGCCCGACGACGCGCCGGCGACGATTGCGGGCCTGCGCTCGGGCAGTGGTTCGAAGCGCGGCATTTACGCGACCTCCACGGTCATGGGTAGGTGGGCGAACCCGCGGACGTTGCTGGAGTGGACTCGGACGGCGTTGGCCTCGTCGACCTCGTAGCCGCGGATTCGCTTGAACAGTTCGGCGAGTGCCACCCGGGCTTCCATTCGGGCTAGATGGGCGCCGAGGCAGAAGTGGGCGCCACTGCCGAAACTGACCAACTTGGAACCGATCTCGCGGCCGATGCGGTAGTCGTCGGCGTCCTCGAACGCTCGGTCGTCGCGGTTGGCCGACCCGGGCAGCAGTACAAGCACGTCGTCCTTGGGGATCGTGGTGTCGTAGAGCGTGAGATCCTCGGCGACGGTGCGGGCCAGAATCTGGCTGGACGTGTCATAGCGCAACGTCTCCTCGATCCACGGCGGAATCATGGAGTGGTCGTTGAACACCGGGGTGAGTTGGTCGGGATTCTTGTAGCCCCAATACGCCGCATTGGCAAGCAGTTTGGTGGTGGTCTCGTTACCGGCGACCACCATCAGAGACAGGAATGCGATTATCTCCCGGTCGGCGAGCCGATCGCCGTCGATCTCGGCCACCAGGAGCGCGGATGTCAGGTCGTCTGTCGGCTTCTTGCGTCGCTGCGTGACCATGTCGCCGTAGTACACCATCAGGTCGAGCATCGCCTGAACGGCTGACTCCGGGAGATCGGCCACACCCTCTTCGCGGTGCATGACGCCGTCGGCCAGTGCGCGGATGCGGGCACGGTCGGGCTCTGGAACGCCCACGAGTTCGGAGATCACATCCATCGGCAACTTGCCGGCGAAATCGTCGACATAGTCGAAGCTGTCGGATTGCAGTGCAGCGTCGAGGTGATGGATGGCGATTTCGGTGACGCGGGGCTCCAGCTCGCGGATGCGGCGCGGGGTGAAACCCTTCGACACCAACGTCCGCAACCGCAGGTGGTCTGGGTCGTCCATCGCGAGAAACGACATACCCAGCTTCGCCTGTGGACCGAATGACCCCTTGTCAATGGACACCCCATTGGCGTTCGACAGTGCCGTGCTGTTGCGGAAGCCCTGCAGCACGTCGGCGTGCCGCGACAGCGCCCAGAAGCCGAGTCGCTCGTTGTAGTAGAGCGGGGCCTCGTCGCGCAGCCGCTTGTAGTACGGGTACGGATCCTCGTGGAAGTCGTAGTCGTACGGGTCGAGGATCACGTCGCTGGTTGGAACGGTCACACCTCTGCCTCTCCGAGGATGAGGCCGACCACGTAGGTGAGTCGATCGGCGATCTGGCGGTAGGTGAAGGTGCCGCCGCCGGCTGTGACCAACGCACCGAAGTAGGTCATCTCGAGTGCCGACACCGTGCGGGGGTCGGCATCCGGGCCCATCGCCGAGCGGATGCGGCGGTGAATCTCGGCGCCGATGCGATCGCGGACGGTGTGCACCGCCGGGTCGTTGCTGCTGAGCAGCGCCGTCGTGCAGGCGGCCGCGACCTCGGGCTCGTCGGCGATCATCAGTGTCAGGGCGCGCAGCGCCTTCTCGACCCGCGTCGTCGTGCCGTCGTTGACGTCGGTGAAGTACGGCACCTGGCGGACCAGGTCCAGGTAGACCTCGGCGATCAGATGGTTCTTCGACGAGAAGTAGGTGTAGGCGGTCGCCGGCGCGACCTTGGCGCGGGCGGCGACGGCGCGCACCGTCAAGTCGGCATACGACGACTCGCGCAGCATCTCGACGCCGGCGGTGAGGACCTTGCGGAAAGTCTCTTCCTGCCGCCGGTTGCGCGGTGTTTCGCCGGTTTGGTCTGTGACGGCGACCACGGCATCGCTGGACACATGTCCAAGTTATCGGACGGAGACCACGGCAAGCAAGTGCGCGCAAGAAAACCGCAGTACACCCCGCATACGTATGCCTAGCCGTTCCCGACGAGGCAGCCCAACCTTGCTTCTCGCACCGGTCTGCGGCTATCGTTCGAGTGAACCTAGTCGGACAGTTGTCCAGCAAGAAAACGGGAGTTGGGTATGGGGATGCTGGCCGATCGCCAGAGTCAATTGCTCATCGACGGGAAACTCGTGGCGGGCAGCGCGGGCACGTTCCCGACGATCAACCCGGCCACCGAGGACGTGCTTGGTGTCGCCGCCGATGCGAGCGCCGACGATATGGGCCGCGCGATCGAGGCGGCCCGCCGCGCATTCGACGACACCGACTGGTCCACCAACACCGATCTGCGGGTGCGCTGCATTCGGCAGTTGCAGGAGGTGTTGACCAAGCACGTCGAGGATCTGCGTGAGATCACGATCGCGGAGGTGGGCGCGCCGGTGATGCTGACGTCCGCCGCGCAGCTCGAGGGGCCCATCGCCGACCTCAGCTTCTGCGCCGACACCGCGGAGTCCTACCAATGGACCACGGACGCAGGCATCGCCTCGCCGATGGGCATCAAGACTCACCGCACCATCGCGAGGGAAGCGGTCGGCGTCGTCGGTGCCATTACCCCGTGGAACTTTCCCCATCAGATCAACCTCGCCAAGATCGGACCCGCGCTGGCCGCGGGCAACACAGTCGTCCTGAAACCCGCACCCGACACCCCGTGGTGCGCTGCCGCCATCGGGCAGCTCATCGCCGAGCACACCGACATCCCGCCGGGCGTGATCAACATCGTCACCTCCAGCGACCACGGAGTCGGTGCGCTGCTGTCGAAAGACCCACGGGTGGACATGGTTTCGTTCACCGGCTCGACGGCGACGGGACGCGCTGTGATGTCCGATGGCGCGGCGACACTCAAGAAGGTCTTCCTCGAGCTCGGAGGCAAGTCGGCGTTCCTCGTCCTCGACGACGCGGATCTCGCGGGCGCCTGCTCGATGTCGGCGTTCACCGCATCGATGCACGCCGGCCAGGGGTGTGCCATCACGACCCGGCTGGTGGTGCCGCGCGCTCGCTACGATGAGGCTGTCGAGGCGGCGGCGGCCACCATGGGTTCACTGAAACCCGGTGATCCCACCGACCCCGGTACGATCTGCGGGCCGCTCATTTCGTCGCGGCAGCGGGACCGGGTGCAGGGCTATCTGGATTCGGCCGTCGACGAGGGCGGCAAGTTCGCCTGCGGCGGTGGACGTCCCGCGGACCGAGACACCGGCTTTCTTCATCGAGCCGACCGTTATCGCCGGACTCGACAACACCGCGAAGGTCGCACGGGAAGAGATCTTCGGTCCCGTGTTGACCGTGATCGCCCACGACGGCGACGACGACGCGGTGCGGATCGCCAACGACTCGCCGTACGGCTTGTCGGGCACGGTGTTCAGCGGCGATCCCGAGCGCGCAGCGGGTGTGGCCGCGCGGATGCGGGTCGGCACCGTCAACGTCAACGGCGGCGTCTGGTACTCGGCTGACATGCCGTTCGGCGGTTACAAGCAATCCGGCATCGGCCGGGAGATGGGGCTCGCCGGTTTCGAGGAATACCTGGAAACCAAAGCCATTGCCACAGCAGCGAATTAAGGGGAACGACAGCATGGGTCAGTTCGACGAGAAGGTCGCCATCGTCACCGGTTCCGGTGGCGGGATCGGCCAGGCGTACGCCGAGGCGCTGGCCCGCGAGGGCGCCGCGGTGGTCGTCGCCGATATCAACACCGAGGGTGCTCAGAAGGTCGCCGACGGCATCAAGGGTGAAGGCGGCAACGCGCTCGCGCTGAGGGTCGACGTGTCCGATCCCGAGTCCGCCAAGGAGATGGCCGCCCAAACGCTCGCCGAATTCGGTGGCATCGACTACCTGGTCAACAACGCGGCGATCTTCGGCGGCATGAAGCTCGACTTCCTCATCACCGTCGACTGGGACTACTACAAGAAGTTCATGAGCGTGAACCTCGACGGCGCACTGGTGTGCACTCGGGCGGTCTACCGCAAGATGGCCAAGCGCGGCGGCGGGGCGATCGTCAACCAGTCCTCGACCGCGGCGTGGCTGTACTCGAACTTCTACGGCCTGGCCAAGGTCGGCATCAACGGCCTGACCCAGCAGCTGGCCACCGAACTCGGCGGGCAGAACATCCGGGTCAACGCCATCGCACCCGGCCCCATCGACACCGAGGCCAACCGGACCACCTCCCCGAAGGAGATTGTCGACGACATTGTCAAGAGAATTCCGCTGTCGCGCATGGGTACTACCGACGATTTGGTCGGCATGTGCCTCTTCCTGCTGTCCGATCAGGCATCGTGGATAACGGGACAGATCTTCAATGTCGACGGCGGCCAGATCATTCGGTCCTGAGGAGAGGCAGAGATGTCGGACAATGAAGTCAAACTAGGCTACATCGGCCTGGGCAAGATGGGCGCGCCGATGGCCACGCGAATGGTGGACTGGCCCGGCGGCCTGGTCGTGTTCGACGTGCGCGTCGAGGCGATGACGCCGTTGGCGGAGAAGGGTGCGATCCTGGCCGACAGCGTGGCCGATGTCGCGGCCGCCGATGTCATCAGCGTCACCGTGCTCAACGACGAGCAGGTGCGCGAGGTGGTCGGAGAGCTGGCGGCCAATGCCAAGCCCGGAACGGTGATCGCGATTCATTCCACGATCAGCCCCGTTACCGCGGTCGAGCTCGCTGAACAGCTGGAGCCCCAAGGCATTCACGTCGTCGATGCGCCGGTCAGCGGTAGCGGACGGGCAGCCAAGAAAGGTGAGCTGGCGACGATGGTCGGTGCTACCGACAAGGCGTTCGAGCTGGTGAAAGGCCCGTTCTCGAAGTGGGCGTCGCTGGTGATTCATGCGGGTAAACCCGGCGCCGGAACCCGAATGAAGTTGGCGCGCAATATGCTTCACTATGTCTCGTTCGCGGCTGCATGTGAGGCGTCCAAGCTGGCTGAAGAGTGCGGTCTGAACCTGCAGGACCTGGGCAAGGTGGTGCGTCACACCGACGCGATCACCGGGGGCGCCGGCTCGATCATGTTCCGCGATGACACAAGACCTATCGAGGAAGACAGCTTCCTTTATAAACCCTTCCTCCATGCGCGCATACTCGGCGAGAAGGACTTGAGCCTCGCGCTCGCGCTCGGTGAAGGGCACTCGGTGGAGCTGCCGCTGGCGGCAGTCGCTCTCGAGCGACTGGCCGAGGGACTCGGCGTGCCGCACAGCGCATCGACCACAAAGGAGTGACCATGGACGAACTGCGCAAGAAGGGCCTCGAGAAGATGAACGAGGTCTACGGCTGGGAAATGCCCGACATGCCAGGCGAATACTTCGCGCTGACCGTCGATCACCTCTTCGGCACCATCTGGAGCCGGCCCGGGCTGTCGATGCGCGACCGGCGGATGATGCTGCTCGGTGTGCTGGCTGCCCAGGGCATGGAGGAGCTGATGGAGGTTCAGGCCAACGCGATCCTGCACAACGAGGAGATGACACGGGAGGAGCTGCGCGAGATCGCGATCTTCATCACCCACTACGTCGGTTTCCCGCTCGGCTCGAAGGTCGACGGTGCGTTCAAGCGGGTGCTGGCCAAACGCAAGAAGGCCGAGGAGAAGGGCGCTGCGCGAGACAGCAAGGACAACGTCAACGATGCGGTCCAGATGCACGTCGGCAGGAACCTCCATGACAAGTAGGTATGCGAGCCTCACCCGCGATCAGCTCGCCGTTCTGGTGCCGGAGCTGCTGCTGATCGGACAGCTCATCGACCGTTCCGGAATGGGTTGGTGCATCAAACCTTTCGGTCACCCAGAGATGCTGCAGATCGCGATCGAGGAGTGGATGGGTTCGAGCCCGGTGTACACGAAGCGTATGCAGAAGGCCTTGAAGTTCGAGGGCGACGACGTCGTGACGATCTTCAAGGGCCTGCAGCTCGACATCGGCGCCCCACCGCAGTTCATGGACTTCCGCTACACCGTGCACGACCGGTGGCACGGCGAGTTCCAACTCGACCACTGTGGAGCGCTACTGGATAACGAGCCGATGGGTGAGGACTACGTCCGAGGCATGTGCCACGACATCGAAGATCCCACGTTCGACGCGACGGCGGTGGCCACCAACCGTAAGGCGCAGATACGGCCGATCCACCGGCCACCACGCACGCCAGCCGATCGGCACCCGCACTGCGCCTGGACCGTGACCATCGACGAGTCGTATCCGGAGATCGCCGACCACCCGGTGGTCGACGTGCTTCGCCGAACCCGCGCCGCCAGAACGGAACTCGACCCGATCGATAGGGATGGCGAAGGGCAGGCAGACTACTCGGGGGCGTTGGTTTCGGATATCGACTTCGCCGCGTTCTCACAGTCGGCGCTGGTGCGCATCGCCGATGAGGTGTGCCTGCAGATGCACCTGCTGAACCTGTCGTTCATCCTCGCTGTCGGGGCACGGGCCGGGACGAACACCGAACTCGCGAAGAAGATCTGCACGAAACAGCTGATCGGCATCGCGGGCATCGCCGCCGAACGCATTCATCGTGCGCTTGATCTGCCAGGCGGCATCGAGGGTGCGATCCGCACACTCGAACTGCACCCGATGTTCAACCCGGCGGCATACGTGACGGCCGACTTCGGGCCGGACACCGTCGAGGTCCGCAAATCACCCGCTCATGAGGACGGGGCATGGATCTCGCTGGTGACTCGGGGCGAGAAGCGCCCGTTGCAGGCGGTAGTCGCCGCCGTGGACCCTCACCTCGACGTGGAGATGACAGGTACCGACACGGACTGGACGGCACGTTTGATCGAGACCGACACGGCGGCAGAGGAATTGCGTGAAGTTTCGGTTGTGAGGTTCAGCGGCGGCCCGGCGTTTGTGTTCGAGCCGAGGAAGTCGCTTCCGCTGACGGTCGTATAGCACCGCCGACCCACCGCCGCATGTAGTCGCGTAGTTCAGCGCCACGACGAGGCGGCCGCCCCGGGTCGATGACGAACGACTGGATGATCCGCAGTAGGTGCTCGGCGAGCTCGTCGAGATCGGCGTCGGTGTAAGCCCAGGCCGGCCCAGTCGACGTCGAATCGGCGAACCATCGAGTGGGCGAAGTCGAGTGCGACGTCGCCCGTCACCGACTCGGCATGGGGGTTCGGACGGCCGGGGTCGATGAGCAGGCCGAGGTGTTTGTCCTTTGGCAGCCACTCGAGCGCGGTCGCGATCGCCTCGGTAACGGCCTCGACGGGGTCGGTGATGCCTTGCAAGTGTGCTTCGAGGCGGTTCTGGAAGTCGTCGGCCGCGTGTACAGCGGCGGCCACCAGCAGCGCGTCGGTGCTCGGGAAGTAGCGGTAAACCGTCTGGCGGGTCACGCCGAGTGTGCGGGCGACGTCGGCGATGGAGAAGTCCGCGCCGCGGGCGTCGATGGCCTTCCCAGCGGCGTCGAGTATCCGAGCGATGGCCTCGTCGTCGCTGGCGGGGGCCGCGCCAGACCAGCCGTGGGTGCGCACGGTGAAGAACGGTACCCGGCGGCTAGCCCCTGGTAGGAGACCGCCAGCTCCTTGACCCCGTTGAGCCAGCCCGACCGAAGCCGATGCGGCTCAGCCAGTTTCGAAATGTTCGGGATCTGGTCGGCGATCTCGTTGAAGATCAGTTTGATCTCCATGCGGGCCAGGTTCGCGCCGATGCAGTAATGCGCGCCGTTGCCACCGAAGCCGAGATGCGGGTTGGGGTCGCGCAGAACGTTGAACTCGAAGGGCCGGTCGAAGACGGCGTCGTCGTAGTTCGCCGAACTGTAGAACAGGCCGACGCGCTGTCCCTCGCGGATGGTCATCCCGCCCAGCTTGGTGTCGGCCAGCGCGGTGCGCTGGAAGCAGTGCACCGGCGTCGCCCAGCGGACGATCTCGTCGGCAGCGGTGTCGGGCCGCTCGCGCTTGAACAGCTCCCATTGCTGCGGGTTCTCGAAGAACGCGTTCATGCCGTGCGTCATCGCGTTGCGGGTGGTCTCGTTGCCCGCGACCGCGAGCAGGATCACGAAGAACGCGAACTCCACGTCGTCCATCGCCTCGCCGTCGATGTCGGCCTCGATCAGGCGGGTGACGATGTCGTCGGCCGGGCAACGGCGGCGCTCCTCGGCCATGCTGTAGGCGTATCCCATCAGCTCGGCGTTCGCCGCCACATAATCCGTCTCGAAGTCGGGATCGTCGGTGTTCATGATCGAGTTCGTCCATCGGAACAGCTTTTCCCGGTCCGCCTCGGGCACACCGATCAGGTCGGCGATCGCCAGCAGCGGCAGGCCCATCGCGATGTCGTCGACGAAGTTGCCGGTCTCCTTTTGCTTTGCGGCGGCGACGATGTCGCGCGCCGCGATCGCGAGTTTCTCCTCGAGCGTGGCCACCGCCCTCGGCGTGAACAGACGTGACACCAGCTTGCGCAGGCGGGTGTGATCCGGCGCGTCGTGATTGATCAGCAGCGCCTTGGTCAGTTCCAGCTGATCGGGTGTGGTGCCGTCGGGCATGCGCATCACGACGCCCTTGCGATTGGTCGACCACAGGTCACCGTCGCGGGAGATGGCCTTGATGTCCTCGTGGCGGCTGATCACCCAGTAGCCACCGTCTTCGAAGATCGACTCTGGCTGCTCGTTCCACCACACGGGCGCGGTCTTGCGCAGTTCGGCGAACTCGGCGACCGGTATGCCCTGTTCCAGGAGGTCGGGGCTGGTGAAGTCAATCCCCGGGGGTAGGAGCGGTGGGGGCACCTCCCGCCCGGAGGGCAGGGGGACGACTGGGGGGAGATCCCCGCCGGGGCCGAACGGACAGGTCTGCGTCATGACTAGACCATACACTGCGATGTCAAGTGTATGGCCGAAGCCGGCGGACATTGCTGACTGTTGTGCGGCGGTGCGATTAGGGTTGGCAACCGTGCGAGTTCTCGTGATCGGATCCGGAGCCCGTGAACATGCGCTGCTGCTGGCGCTGCGCAACGACCCAGAGGTGGAGAGCCTCGCGATCGCGCCAGGCAACGCCGGCACCGCGGCCATCGCGGACCAGCACGAGGTCGACGTCACCTCCGGCGACGCGGTTGCGAAGTTGGCCCAGCGGATCGCTGCGGACCTGGTGGTGATCGGCCCTGAGGTGCCGCTGGTGCTCGGGGTGGCCGATGCGGTGCGTGCGGCCGGGATCGCGTGCTTCGGGCCGACGAAGGAGGCCGCCTCCATCGAGGGGTCGAAGTCGTTCGCCAAGGACGTGATGGCCGCGGCGGGCGTGCGGACCGCGGCCAGTGAGATCGTCGACAACCCCGCACACCTCGACGCCGCGCTGGATCGGTTCGGGCCGGACGGCGGCGATCCGGCATGGGTGGTCAAGGACGACGGTCTGGCCGCGGGTAAGGGCGTGGTGGTGACCGCCGACCGGGACGCCGCGCGGGCGCACGCGGCCAGCCTGCTCGACGCCGGGCACCCGGTCCTGCTCGAGTCGTTCCTCGACGGGCCGGAGGTATCGCTGTTCTGTGTGGTCGAAGGCGAGACGGTGGTGCCGCTACTGGCCGCACAGGACTTCAAGCGCGTCGGTGACAACGACACCGGGCCCAACACGGGCGGCATGGGCGCGTACGCGCCGCTGCCGTGGCTGCCGGACGACGTGACGGACCAGATCGTCAACGACATCGTGAAACCCGTTGCCGCAGAGCTAGTTCACCGCGGCAGCCCGTTCTCGGGTCTGCTTTATGCCGGGCTGGCGATCACGTCGCAGGGGCCGGCGGTGGTCGAATTCAACTGCCGCTTCGGAGATCCGGAGACCCAGTCAGTGCTGGCTCTACTCGAATCGCCACTCGGCCAACTGCTGCATGCCGCGGCCACCGGTAGTCTCGCCGAGCAGCCCCAGCTGCGCTGGCGTGACGGCGCGGCTGTGACCGTGGTGCTGGCCGCCGAGAACTATCCGGGACGTCCCCGGGTTGGCGACGTCATCGTCGGCGCCGAAGCCGACGGAGTACTGCACGCGGGGACCGCGCGCCGCGACGACGGCGCCATCGTGTCGTGCGGTGGCCGAGTGCTATCGGTGGTCGGGACGGGATCCGACCTGGCCGCGGCCCGCGACGACGCCTACGCGCTGATCAAGTCGATTCGGTTGCCGGGCAGCCACTTTCGTACCGACATCGGACTGGCTGCGGCTGAGGGCCAGATCAAGGTCTAGGTCCGGCGGGCTGGAGCGATGGGGGCACCTCCCGCCCGAAGGGGAGGGGGACGACTCGGGGATCTACTGAGTAAGCAGGGGCGCGATCCAGTCCAGTTCCGCGGGCAGCTGTGAACTCCAGAACCCGCCGTCGTGTCCGCCGGGGGAGAAGCCGCCCGCAGGGGGGTTGGGCAGCTGCGCGATGAACTGCTGGGTAGCCGAGTAGAAGGGATCGCTGTTGCCGCAGTCGATCCGGACCGGTATCGACCCGAGAGCGGGCAGACCCCAAACGCTGTTGGCCGCGAAGTCGTCAGCGCCGTCGAACGCCCCCGGGGCGGTCGCACCGGACGACGTCCACAACGCCGGGCTGACCGCGCAGATCGCGGCGGTACGTGCCGGGCCCAGCCGGGCGCCCAGCAGCAATGCGCCATAGCCGCCCATCGACCAGCCGAGAAAGGCCACCCGTGAGGTGTCCAGACCCTGCGAGCTGAGCATCGGAATCAGTTCGTCGAGCACCATCGCGCCGGAGTCCTCGCCCGACGCGCGCTTGTGCCAATAGCTTCCGCCGCCGTCGACGGCAACCACCGCGAACGGCGGCAGGCCGGCGGCGACGGCCTGAGCCAGACCCTGCTCCACGCCGCCCGCCATCACCTCAGCCGCGTCGGCGCCCTTGCCGTGCAGGGCGATAACGGGCCGCAGCGAGCCGGTCTGGCCGGGCGGCCGCGCGATCGCCCAATTGGTGTCGACGTCGCCGCGGGCGGCCGAGACGAACGAGCCGCTGACGAACGTCGGCACCGCGGTCGGCGCGGGCTCCAATGGCACGGGCGGGGCCAGTGGTGCGAGTGGGGCTCCGGCGCTCGTCATCGACACCGGCGGCCCCGCGATGGACGGACCCGTTTCGCGCAGCGTGCCGAGTGCGAACGCGCCGACGGCGCCTGCGGCCGCACTGACACCGAGGCGCATCATCGCCCGACGGCTCAGCTCTGGCATGCGGGCCATCATGCCATTGACGGCTGGCTTACCGTCGGGCGGCATTTCGGCAATGCATCCAAATCGACCGACGGCCCGACTTTCTGTGTAAAGGCTTAGCTTTAGCCGAAAGAGTCATTTCGGACTCGGGCGACTGGCAGCATGCTAATGATGACTGCAGCGGTGACTCCCAAGGGAGTGCGTCGGCAGTACGCGCTGGTTAGCGCCGCTGCCGCGCTGCTGTGTGAAGGCGGATTCGACGCCGTGCGCCACCGCGCCGTTGCCCGGCGGGCAGGCCTTCCGTTGGCGGCGACGACCTACTACTTCTCGTCCCTCGATGATCTGATCGTCAAGGCCGTCGAGCACGTCGGCGCGCTGGAAGCGCAACAGCTGCGCGAGCGGGTGGCCGCGTTGTCGCGGCGGCGTCGCGGCGCCGAGTCGACGGCCGACGTGTTGGTCGACCTGCTCGTCGGCGAGGACCCCGACTCACGGGTCAGCGAGCAGTTGATTTCGCGGTACGAGCGCTACATCGCGTGCGCGCGCCAACCGGCACTGCGCGTGGTTCAGCGGCGGATACTGCAGCAGCGAACCGACGCGGTCGTCAAGGTCGTCGAGCGGTCCGGACGGTCGGTGCACGCCGAACTGCTCACCGC
This sequence comes from uncultured Actinomycetota bacterium, assembly GCA_963800125.1. Classification (GTDB taxonomy): domain Bacteria; phylum Actinomycetota; class Actinomycetes; order Mycobacteriales; family Mycobacteriaceae; genus Mycobacterium. Next base: position 34,916 of record CAWDAC010000042.1, read on the forward strand.
CCTGGTGTGTGCCGTCGACGGGGCTGTGGTGGCGGCGCTGGTGGATGACGGTGACGGTCCGCGCACGGCCGCGCGCTCGACGTTGATCGACGTGATCGACGTGCTTGCGCCCATCTCTACACCTGAGCCGATCATCACACCCGAGCTGACTGCAACACCCGGCTGAATCCGGTCACGGTTCGGCCCTCTTTGCGCCAATGCCCGTGCCGCACGTTTGATGCTGGTCAATGATGGGGTATTCACAGCCGACTGACAGGGAGGCACCCATGAGTCAGGCCGATACCGTCGAGCAGCAGCCCGAACTCCGGCGAGTGATGGGCCCGGGTCTGCTGTTGTTGTTCGTCGTCGGAGACATTCTGGGTACCGGCGTGTACGCGCTGACCGGCGATGTCGCCGCCGAAGTGGGTGGAGCGGCGTGGGTTCCGTTCCTGGTGGCATTCCTCATTGCCACGGTCACCGCCTTCAGCTATCTGGAACTGGTCACCAAATACCCGCAGGCGGCGGGTGCAGCGCTGTACGCGCACAAGGCTTTTGGCATTCAGTTCGTTACGTTCCTGATCGCCTTTGTGGTGATGTGCTCCGGAATCACATCGGCATCGACGGCTGCTCGAACGTTTGCGGCGAACTTCTTCAAAGGCTTCGACTTCAGTTTGGGCACAGCCGGTGTCGTCGCGCTGGCGCTGTTCTTCATGACCGCACTGGCGCTGATCAATCTGCGTGGGGTGGGCGAAAGCGTCAAGCTCAACGTGTTCCTGACGATCATCGAGATCACCGGCCTGCTGGTGGTGATCCTGGTGGGGTTGTGGGCGTTCACCGGCGGCGCGGACGTGGACTTCTCCCGGGTGGTGGCGTTCGACACCGCCGAAGACAAGAACGCCTTCATGGCCGTCACCGCGGCGACCTCGCTGGCCTTCTTCGCGATGGTCGGCTTCGAGGACTCGGTGAACATGGCCGAGGAGACCAAGGACCCGGTGAAGATCTTCCCCAAGATGCTGCTGACGGGCCTGACCATCGCCGGGATCGTCTACATCCTGGTGTCGATCGTGGCCGTGGCGCTTGTGCCCGTCGGTGAGCTGGAGGCCAGCGACACCCCGCTCGTCGAGGTCGTCAAGGCCGGCGCGCCGGGACTGCCGATCGACAAGATCCTCCCGTTCATCACGATGTTCGCGGTGTCCAACACGGCGCTGATCAACATGCTGATGGCCAGCAGGCTGATCTACGGGATGGCTCGCCAGCACGTGCTGCCGCCCGTGCTCGGAAGGGTGCATCCGCGTACCCGCAGCCCGTGGGTGGCCATTCTGTTCACCACCGCCATCGCCTTCGGCCTCATCATCTACGTCACGGCGTTCGCCAATGACAAGGCGATCAGCATGCTCGGCGGGACGACATCGCTTCTGCTGCTTGCGGTGTTCGCCGTCGTTAACGTCGCGGTGTTGGTGTTGCGCCGCGACGTGCGCGAGACGGGCGGGCACTTCAAGACGCCGACGGTGTTGCCGGTCATCGGATGTATCACCTCGCTGTACCTCGTCACGCCGCTGTCCGGACGGCCGTCGCAGCAGTACATCCTGGCGGGCATACTCGTTCTCATCGGCATCGCGCTGTTCTTCGTCACCATGGCGATCAACCGCCGGCTCGGAGTTCAAGACGCCGGCATCAAGGACCCGACGCGTCTGGGCGAAGCGCCGGACTAGCTCACAGTCGGTACAGCCGTTCGCGGATTGTCCTCAATTCGAGCTGCGCGTCCTCGAGTAGCACCGAAAGACGCGTGAGCCGCTCGTGGAGTTCGTCAGTGGGCGGCGGCACTACCCGTCGGCGAGGTGTGGACACGAGATCGGGTGGAAGGCTCGGCGTGACGATGTATCCCGTCTCGAAGTCGCCGTAGATGGTCACATCGTCGGGCCGGTGATACCAGTACAGCGCAACGTATGCGCAGAGCACAGCGTCGACGGGATCCTCGTCGCGGTCGAGTTGTACCGGTCGAGTGGCGGCGGCAACCCTTTTCCGCAGCTCCACCCAGGCCACGTTGTGGTTCACCCGCAGACGCGGTGTCGCCTTGTCGAGTCCCTCGATCCGCGTCATCAGTTCCAGCAGATCGCGTTTACGGTCCTCGAAAGCCCCCTTCTTGTACTTCAGTGTCTTCTCGAGTTCGAACAACACGACCGTCGCCGGGTGCGGGTAGACCTCGATGGCCCGCCGGCTCGCGCTCGAGGCGGGGTCCATGTCGAGATCGAGTGCGGTCGCCAACCGGGCGCCGCGGGGGTTCTTGAATTCGGGTTTGTCGGTGAACGCCGGTCGCGCGCCCGCTTCGAATCGGTGGAAGTCGCGATTGAGCGACGTCTCGCTTGGTCGGTGTCCGGTCGGGTTGTTCACAATCAGCGGGGCATCGATGGCGACCAGGCATTCGTCGCCGGTGAACGGAGCGACGGCGTCGATGATGCTCGCGTCATCTTGTGCCGCACCGACGTGGAGGAGTCGACCGTCGGAGTCGATGGCCGCGACACCGGTCTGGTTTTTCTCACCCCACGCAAGATCGAGTCCAACGAAGTACATGGGGCCAGCCTGCCCTACCCGCGCCGTAAGCTGTGTGGTTGTGGCGATTCCCAATGTGCTGGCCAGCAGGTATGCCAGCGAGGAGATGGTGGCGATCTGGTCGCCCGAGGCCAAGGTCGTCGCCGAGCGCCGGTTGTGGCTGGCCGTACTGCGGGCGCAGATAGAGTTGGGTATAGAAGGCGCCGCTGTGCCGTCCTCAGTTCTTTCTGACTACGAGCGGGTGATCGACGACGTCGACCTGGCCTCGATCGCAGGCCGCGAGCGGGTGCTGCGCCATGACGTCAAGGCTCGCATCGAGGAGTTCAACGCGCTGGCCGGCCACGAGCATGTACACAAGGGCATGACGAGCCGTGACCTGACGGAAAACGTTGAGCAGCTGCAGATCCGCTGGTCGTTGGAGCTCGTTTTCTCGCATGGGGTCGCCGTCGTCGCCCGGCTGGCCGAGCGGGCGATCAGCTACCGCGACCTGGTGATGGCAGGCCGCAGTCACAACGTCGCCGCGCAGGCGACCACCTTGGGCAAGCGGTTCGCGTCGGCGGCCGAGGAGATGCTGATCGCGCTGACCCGGTTGCGTGAGCTGATCGACCGGTACCCGCTGCGTGGGATCAAGGGTCCGATGGGCACCGCGCAGGACATGCTCGACCTGTTCGACGGCGACACCGCCCGGCTGGCCGAACTCGAGCGCCGGGTCGCCGAGTTCCTGGGCTTCACCGAGATCTTCACCAGTGTCGGCCAGGTCTACCCGCGTTCGCTTGACCACGACGTCGTTTCGGCGCTGGTGCAGGTCGGCGCCGGGCCGTCATCGCTGGCGCACACCATCCGGTTGATGGCAGGCCACGAGCTGGTGACCGAGGGATTCGCGCCCGGTCAGGTTGGTTCGTCGGCGATGCCGCACAAGATGAACACGCGTTCGTGTGAGCGCGTCAACGGTTTGCAGGTGGTGTTGCGCGGCTACGCATCGATGGCGGCCGAACTCGCAGGGGCGCAATGGAATGAGGGCGACGTGTTCTGCTCGGTGGTGCGCCGGGTGGCGCTACCCGATGCGTTCTTCGCCATCGACGGGCAGACCGAGACGTTCCTGACCGTGCTCGACGAGTTCGGCGCTTATCCCGCGGTGATCCAGCGTGAGCTCGACCGCTATCTGCCGTTCCTGGCGACCACGCGGATCCTGATCGCGGCGGTGCGCGCAGGCATGGGTCGCGAGGCGGCGCACGAGGTCATCAAGGAGAACGCCGTCGCGGTCGCGCTGGCGATGCGGGAGCACGGCGCCGAACCGGATCTGCTGGACCGGCTGGCCGCCGATCGCCGGTTGCCGCTGGACCGGCCTGCGCTGGATGCGGCGTTGGCGGACAAGCAGGCGTTCACCGGCGCGGCGGGCAGTCAGGTCGACGCCGTCGTCGCTGCGGTCGACGAACTGGTCAGCCGCTATCCCGAGGCGGCGAAGTACACCTCGGGTGCGATCCTGTGACACTGGCGGGAATCGACTTCACCGATCTGGACAACTTCGCCAACGGTTTCCCGCACGACCTGTTCGATGTGCATCGCCGCGAGGCGCCGGTGTACTGGCATGAGCCCACCGACAACACTCCGGACGGCGAGGGCTTCTGGTCGGTTGCCACTCATGCCGAAACCCTTGCGGTGCTTCGTGATCCGGAGACGTACTCGTCGGTGACCGGCGGCGAGCGCCGGTACGGCGGGACGCTGCTGCAGGACCTTGCGATCGCCGGCCAGGTGCTCAACATGATGGACGACCCGCGGCATTCGCAGATCCGCCGGCTGGTCAGCTCCGGCCTGACGCCACGGATGATCCGCCTTGTTGAGGACGATCTCCGGGCCCGCGCCCGGCGGCTGCTGGCTGCCGTCGAGCCGGGGGAGCCGTTCGACTTCCTGGTCGACGTCGCTGCGGAGCTGCCGATGCAGATGATCTGCATTCTGCTGGGAGTTCCTGAATCCGAACGGCATTGGTTGTTCGAGGCCATCGAGCCGCAGTTCGACTTCGGCGGCTCCCGCAAGGCATCCGTCTCGCAGATGCCGGTCGAGGAGGCCGGGACGCGGATGTACAGCTACGGTCAGGAGCTGATCGCGTCGAAGCGGTCCGAGCCGACCGACGACATGCTGTCGGTCGTCGCGAACGCGACGGTGGACGACGGGGGGCTCTCTCCGTCCCTCCTTTCGGAAGTGGAGCTGTACCTGTTCTTCAGCCTGCTCTTCAGCGCGGGTGCGGAAACCACGCGCAACGCTGTCGCGGGCGGGCTGCTCGCCCTCGCCGACCACCCCGACCAGCTCGCCATGCTGCGCGAGGACCTGTCGCTGTTGCCGACCGCCGTCGAGGAGATGGTGCGCTGGACGTCGCCGTCGCCGTCCAAGCGTCGCACCGCCACGCGCGACGTTGAGTTGGGCGGATGCGCAATCGAGGCCGGGCAGAAGGTACAGATCTGGGAGGGCTCGGCCAACCGCGACCCCGCGGCGTTCGACGATCCCGATACCTTCGACATCGTCCGGAAACCCAACCCGCACTTGGGTTTCGGCCAGGGTATCCACTACTGCCTCGGTGCTAACCTTGCCCGTTTGGAGCTGCGGGTCCTGTTCGAGGAGCTACTCGGAAGGTTCTCGTCCGCCCGGGTGGTCAAGCCGGTGGAGTGGACACGGAGCAACCGGCATACCGGCATCCGCCATCTCATCGTCGAACTGGAAGTGTGAAGCCTGACGCGTTCGCGGCGGTGATGGCGACCGGCATTGTGTCGATCGCCGGCGCGGATCACGGCTATCACGTCATCAGCGATGGGCTGGCTGTCGTCGCGGCGGTCTTGTTGGCGGCCTTGGTGGTTGCGGCGATGGCGAGGTTGCGGCCCGACTTCGAAGATCTCGACGTGCCGTTGCAGCTGTTCACATTTGTCGCGGCATGCGCAGTCGTGGGCACGCGGCTGCAGTCGTCGCCCGTCTCGCACGCGACTCTCGGGATCGCTGCTGCGTTGGCATGGCTGGGTCTGGCGATGCTGACCGCCCGGCTTCTGTTGCGTCAACGGTGGATCGGGCTGCGCGACCGCGCGCGTGGCGGCTGGGAACTGGCGAGCGTCGCGACATCTGGGTTGGCAATACTCGCGGCGGATTCGGGATATCTGTGGTTGGCGGTCGCGCTGCTGGCTTTGGCGGTATGTGTGTACGGCTTGATGACTGGATTGGTCGTCTGGCGCGCGTGCCACGACCGATCGGCGCCGGAGTTGATGCAGCCGGATATCTGGATTCTGATGGGCGGTGTCGCGATCGCAACGCTGGCAGGTGATCACATATACGCGGCCGGTTTCGAAGACATTCGCCCGCTGACAGTCGTGACGTGGGTCGTTGCCAGCGCATGGATTGCGCCGCTGGCCGTGGTGAGCGTCAGGCTTCGTTCCGGCAACTGGTGGGCGGCGGTGTTCCCGTTGGGGATGTACTCGTCTGCGACCTACGCGACCGCCGTCGAAACCGGCTGGCGGGTACTGACGACCGTCTCGCTGGTGTTCTTCTGGATCGCGTTCGCCGCGTGGACGATCGTCGCCATCGCCGGCCTGTTGCGATTTCGGCGTGAAAACCTGCGGTGAGCGCTAGAAATCACGCCGAAATCGCGAAGCGGATCTCGGCGAGCACCCGCTGCGGGTACTCGGTCAGGTCCAGCCAGGTGAAGCGCAGCACCTGCCAGCCGAGCAGCGCGATGTTGTTCTGGCGCTCACGGTCTTGCTGAAAGTCCTCCTGATCGCTATGGAACGCCCAGCCATCGACCTCGATCGCGATCTTTTGCTTCGGGAACGCCACATCGATCCGATACCCGGCCAGCGGATAGTTCGCCCGCCAGCCGGTGATGCGCGCCGCCTTCAGGAGTCGGATCAGCAGTCGTTCGGCCTCTGAGCGAGCACCATTGTCTGCGGCTTGCAAAAGCCGGCGTGCGGCCGGCGACCCATAGCGGCCCTTGTTGCGCAGGTGCGCGCGCCATAGGCCACGCAGCTCGACGCGATGCTGAAGTGCAGCGTCCATCAATCTCGCGCCACCATTGCGTCGGACCGCCGCCTCGACGACCGTCAGCGCCAACTCCGTGACTCGCAGGCCTCGTAGCTCAACAATGTCAGCCGGTTTGAGGTCTCGCCTTCGTACTTTCGAGCCGTCGCGGGATCGACCATTGCTGTCCCGTGGCACTGTCACCTCGACAATGTCGGGCGCGAACTTGGTCAGTCCGTGCCACCACGCTGCCGCAACTCCGCTTGCTGTCGCGCGGACGCCGTAACTCCAAACTGCCGCGCGAATACGCGCTGCGTCGGTGTGCGGCCGGTCATCGACGAAGTAGACGCCCGGCCCACATCGACGCCAGTTCCCCGAACTGTGACGCCTTATGACGGCGTGCTCACTGAGACCGACACGACGGGCCTGTGCAAGCGTGATTACGCCGTCATGTCTGCGCAGAAGGTCGTCGAGCATCCACAGTTGACGACCTCATACCCTCGTCGGGTTCCCGCATATGCGATTTCGGCGTGAAAACCTGCGGTGAGCGCTAGAAATCACGCCGAAATCGCAATTAGGTGGGGGGGCGGCGGCGGCGGGCGACGCCGGCGGCCCGGAGTTCGAGGGCGGCCAGGCCGCTGATGGCCGCGGCTTCTTCTCGTCGCCAGGCGCCGACCGGATCCGAGCTGATCGCCGCAAGCTTGGCCAGCGGGCGGTTGGCCAGCGCCCGCAGCGCGAGCAGCTGTTCGCCTGCCGGTGTCGCGGCCAGCGTCAGCGCCACCCACTTGCGCCGGAAGAATCGCAGCCGCAGCACCAGCCACGGCATTGCGATCGCCAGGATCGGCGGGGCCGCGACGGCGAACGCCAGCAGCCACGCCAGCCAGCTGGCCGTCGTGTTCAACTGGTGGCCCGCGCCTGCGATGTCGCGGGCGAAACCACCCGCAGCGGTGAGCGGGCTGCTGAGCGCATCACCGATCAGCGGCACGTTGTCGGCGTTCTCGCCCGCGGAATCGAGGTTTCCCGCGATCCCGTTCGCGCCGCTTTCCACGTCACTGCCGAAATCGGCGATGGTGGACACGGCCGAATGCACGGCGATGCCCACCAGGACCCAGATGGCGATCCAGACCGCGACGACGAAGTCGCTGAACAACTGCGCGAGGAGCCGGGTGGGGATGGTGGCGTATGGCACAAACCTCGATGTCATGCCGTCGATCCCAACACAGATCGACCGCTAGGCTGACCCGATGCGCCCCGCTCTGTCCGACTACCAGCATCTGGCCAGCGGCAAGGTTCGCGAACTTTACCGCATCGACGACGACCACCTGCTGTTCGTCGCCAGCGACCGCATCTCGGCGTTCGACTACATCCTGGACAACGAGATACCCGACAAGGGCCGCATCCTGACCGCGATGAGCGTGTTCTTCTTCGACTACGTGCGGGCGCCCAACCATCTCGCCGGGCCGCCCGACGACCCGCGCATCCCCGCCGACGTGCTGGGCCGCGCACTGGTGGTGCGCAAGCTCGACATGATTCCGGTGGAGTGCGTCGCGCGCGGCTATCTGACCGGTTCGGGACTGCTCGACTACCAGAAGACCGGCGAGGTCAGCGGTATCCCGCTGCCACCGGATCTCACCGAGGCCAGCAAATTCGACTTCCCGCTGTTCACGCCGGCCACCAAGGCCGAGCTCGGCCAACACGACGAGAACATCGCGTTCGCCGACGTGATCGACATGGTCGGCGCCGTGCGCGCCAACCAGCTGCGCGACCTCACCCTGCAGACCTATATCCGAGCCGCCGACCACGCTCTGACGAAGGGAATCATCATCGCCGACACCAAATTCGAGTTCGGCGTCGATGGGCACGGCAACCTGGTGCTTGCCGACGAGATCTTCACCCCGGACTCGTCGCGGTACTGGCCCGCCGACACCTACCAGGAGGGTGTCGTACAGCCCAGCTTCGACAAGCAGTTCGTCCGTAACTGGCTGACAAGTCCGGAATCGGGCTGGGACCGCGGCGGCGACAAGCCACCGCCCCCGCTGCCACCCGACATCGTGGATGCCACGCGCGAGCGCTATATCGATGCTTACGAGCGCATCTCGGGTCTGCAGTTCGCCGACTGGATCGGCTCGGCCGCGTGACCGAAGCTCTCGTACCGCCCAGTCCGAAACGGGTCGAGCACCGTCGCGAGTACCACGGCGACGTCTTCATCGACCCGTACGAGTGGCTGCGCGACAAGTCCGATCCCGCGGTTATCGAACACCTGGAAGCGGAGAACTCCTACACCGAACAGGTCACCGACCATCTGGCGCCGCTGCGGCAGAAGATCTTCGACGAGATAAAGGCCCGCACCAAGGAGACCGACCTGTCGGTGCCCACCCGCCGCGGTGACTGGTGGTACTACAGCCGGAGTTTCGAGGGCAAGCAGTACAGCGTGCACTGCCGTTGTCCGATAACCGATCGCGATGACTGGACACCACCGACGTTCGATGAGCACACCGAGGTCCCCGGAGAGCATGTGCTGCTCGACGAGAACGTAGAGGCGAAGGGGCACGACTTCTTCGCGCTCGGCGCCGCCACGGTCAGCATCGACGCCAACACGTTGGCCTACTCCGTCGACGTCGTCGGCGACGAGCGATACACGTTGCGGTTCAAGGACTTGCGAACGAACGAACTGTACGACGACGAGATCGTCGGCATCGCTGCAGGCGCGACCTGGGCCGCCGACCACCGCACCATCTACTACACCACGGTCGACGACGCGTGGCGGCCGGACACCGTGTGGCGGCACCGCATCGGGGCCGGCCTGCCCGCCAAGAAGGTCTATCACGAACCCGACGAGCGGTTCTGGCTCGCAGTGGGGCGCACCCGCAGCGACAAGTACGTGATCATCGCGGCGGGCAGCGCCGTGACATCGGAGATCCGGTATGCCGACGCCGCCGATCCCCAGGCCGAGTTCGTCCCCGTGTGGCCACGGCGGGAGCTCGTCGAATACTCCGTCGAGCATGCCGTCGTCGGCGGCGAAGACCGCTTTCTCATCCTGCACAACGACGGCGCGGAGAACTTCACCCTCGTCGAGGCGCCGGTGAGCGACCCGACCGCAACCCGCACGCTCGTCGAGCACCGCGACGATGTCCGCCTCGACGCCGTCGATGCCTTCGTCGGCCACTTGGTGGTCAGTTACCGCCGCGAGGCGCTGCCGCGGATCCAGCTGTGGCCGCTCTACGCCGACGGCGACTACGGCCATCCGGAGGAGTTCACGTTCGAATCCGAGCTGATGTCGACGGGCCTGAGCGGAAACCCCAACTGGGACTCGCCCAAGCTTCGGATCGGCGCGACGTCGTTCGTCACTCCGGTGCGCATCTACGACGTCGACCTCGCCAGCGGCGAGCGGACGCTGTTGCGCGAGCAGCCGGTGCTCGGCGACTACCGGCCCGAGGACTACGTCGAGCGGCGCGACTGGGCAATCGCCGAGGACGGCGCACGAGTGCCGGTCTCGATCATCCACCGCGCCGGCCTCCAGTTCCCGGCACCCACGCTGCTGTATGGATACGGGGCCTACGAATCGTGCGAGGACCCCAGGTTCTCTATCGCACGTTTGTCGCTGTTGGACCGCGGGATGGTGTTCGTCATCGCGCACGTGCGCGGCGGCGGCGAGCTGGGCCGCCCGTGGTACGAGCACGGCAAGCTGCTGCAGAAGACGAACACGTTCACCGACTTCATCGCCGTCGCGCGTCATCTCGTCGACACCGATGTGACCCGGCCCGAGAATCTTGTCGCGCTCGGTGGCAGCGCGGGCGGGCTCTTGATCGGTGCGGTGGCCAACATGGCGCCGGAGTTGTTCGCCGGGTTTCTGGCCCAGGTGCCGTTCGTCGACCCGCTCACAACCATCCTCGACCCGTCGCTTCCGCTCACCGTGACCGAATGGGACGAGTGGGGAAACCCGTTGGCGGACAAGAACGTCTACTACTACATGAAGTCCTACTCGCCGTACGAGAACGTCGAAGCCAAGGACTATCCGCCGATCCTGGCGATGACATCGCTCAACGACACCCGGGTGTACTACGTCGAGCCCGCGAAATGGGTTGCAGCGCTTCGGCATACCAAGGCCGACGCCCACCCGGTGCTGTTGAAGACCGAGATGAGCGCCGGCCACGGTGGTATCAGCGGGCGCTACGAGCGCTGGAAGGAGGCGGCCTTCCAGTACGCGTGGCTACTGGATGCCGCCAAGGCCGACCACGACAGCGGCCCCTAGGAAAACGACCTGCTCGATCGTGCGCACATCCAGCCGAGTGGTCATTGACTTCGGCGGGTTCGGCATCCGCGATGCGTACACGTTGGCCGGGAACATCACCAACATCAGCACGAACAGCGATACCGCCGCCGCCACCCGGGTGGGCGGGTACAGCAGCCCTGCGGCGCCGAGCAGCTCGAGCACGCCGGTAATGGTGACCAGCAGGCCGGCCGCGGGGAGCCGCGGCGGCACGATCGCGATCATGTCCCGGCGCAGGGGATTGACGAAGTGCGCGACCCCGGTCACCACGAACATCGCGGCCAGCCCGAGAGCGATCGCCGCAGGCCAGCTGTCGGCATAGTCGACGCCCAGCCAGCCGACCAGGCGGGCCCCCAGTGTGCCCAGAACGAGCGTGACGAGCACGGCCATTTCCATCTCCAATCTAGACAGTGACAAGATCTAACGTAGAGAACAATCTAGGCACTGTCAAGATTCCGGGTTATAGTGACCTCATGAGCGGCAGGGACAGCTACCACCACGGCGACCTGAAGGCGGCGATCCTGGCCGAGGCCGCCACCCTGGTCGCCGACCGCGGCGCCGACGGCCTCTCGCTACGGGAGCTGGCCCGGGCGGCCGGGGTGTCGCACGCCGCGCCTGCGCATCACTTCACCGACCGTCGTGGCCTGTTCACAGCGCTGGCGACCGAGGGCTTCGGCATGCTGGCCGACGCGCTCACCGGCGCCCGGCCGGACTTCATCGACGCTGCGCTGGCGTACGTCCGGTTCGCCATCGACCATCCCGGCCACTATGCGGTGATGTTCGACAAGTCGCTGTACGACGACACGGACCCCGATCTGGTGGCCGCCGAGACCGCCGCAGGCGCGGAGCTGGCGCACGGTGTCGGCACCCTCAACGACCCGCACGCCAAGGCCGATCCACAAAGCGCCGCGCTGGCGGCATGGTCTCTGGTACACGGGTTTTCGACGCTTTGGCTGAACAAGGCGATCGACACCGATGGCGATCCGATGCCGACGGTCGAGCGGATCGCCCTGATGTTGTTCGACGGTTAGTGCGCCTCGAGGCTTTGGATTGACCGCGCGGTGAACCTGTTAGCCAGGCTACCGGTAATGTTCGGGCCATGACGGACACGCCGCTCACCGACATCGCACTCACCACTCTCGACGGCAAGCCGACGTCGCTGGCCGAGCTCGCCGACGGCGCAGCGCTGGTCGTCAACGTCGCCTCGAAATGCGGTCTGACGCCGCAATACAGCGCGCTTGAGAAGCTCGCTCAGGACTACGGCGATCGGGGACTGACAGTGATCGGTGTGCCGTGCAACCAGTTCATGGGTCAGGAGCCCGGCACCGCCGAGGAGATCCAGACGTTCTGCTCCACCACCTACCGTGTCACCTTTCCGCTACTGGCCAAGACGGATGTCAACGGGCCGGACCGTCACCCGCTGTTCGCCGAACTGACGAAGACTCCAGACGCCGCCGGTGAGGCCGGTGACGTGCAGTGGAACTTCGAAAAGTTCCTGCTCGCACCGGGTGGCACGGTGGTAAGGCGGTTCCGTCCGCGCACCGAACCGGACGCCCCCGAGGTGGTCGAGGCCATCGAGGCGGTCCTGCTGCGATAGCGCAAAAGACAACTGCTGTAAGAGTGTCGGAAACCATTGCGACACCTGGCGTTGCCACAATGTGGGTGTGGCTGGAGAGCTGATCGTGTCGATTTCGGGCATCAGTGAGCAGACACTGCCCGACGTCGCGGCGTTCTGCGCACAACTGGAAGAGCGAGCGGTACCGTCCTCGTTCCTGGTCGCGCCCAGGCTGAAGGGCGGTTACCGGCTCGACCGGGACCCATCCACGGTGGAATGGCTTGCCGCGCGGCGAAACGGCGGTGACGCCATCGTTCTGCACGGCTTCGACGAGGCCGCAACCAAGAAACGTCGTGGCGAGTTCGCGACGCTGCCCGCGCATGAGGCGAACCTTCGGCTGATGGGCGCCGATCGGGTGCTCGAGTACCTCGGACTGCGCACCAGGCTCTTCGCCGCACCGGGCTGGACGGTGTCGCAGGGAACCATAAATGCGTTGCCGCGCAATGGGTTCAGGCTCCTGGCCGGACTGAGCGGAATCAGCGACCTGGTGCGTAAGACGACGGTGCGGGCGCGGGTGCTCGGTATCGGCGAGGGTTTCCTGTCCGAGCCGTGGTGGTGCCGCACGCTGGTGCTGTCCGCTGAGCGCACCGCTCGCCGGGCAGGCATCGTGCGGGTCGCGGTGGCGGCCCGGCACCTGCACAGACCCGGGCCGCGCCAGGCCATGCTCGACGCCATCGACCTGGCGCTGATGCATCAGTGCACGCCCGCGGTCTACGAGTGGCGGCCATATCCCGCCTTGACCGACGCCGCCTGACCAGCGCGGGGCGCTACATTGGCGGCCATGGCTGAGGCTGATGTCATTGTCGTCGGAGCGGGGCTCGCCGGGCTGGTCGCCGCGTGTGAACTGGTCGAACGCGGCCGTCGCGTCCTGGTCGTCGACCAGGAGAACGCCCCCAACATCGGCGGGCAGGCGTTCTGGTCATTCGGCGGCCTGTTCTTCGTCGACAGTCCCGAACAGCGCAGGCTGGGCATACGCGACAGCCACGAGCTCGCGCTCCAGGACTGGCTGGGCACCGCGGCGTTCGACCGGCCGGAGGACCACTGGCCGCGCCAGTGGGCGCACGCATATGTGGATTTCGCAGCCGGCGAGAAACGCAGCTGGCTACGGGAACGCGGGTTGCGTACCTTCCCGCTGGTCGGCTGGGCCGAGCGTGGCGGTTATGACGCACGCGGACATGGCAACTCGGTGCCACGGTTCCATATCACCTGGGGAACCGGCCCCGCGATCGTCGAGGTGTTCGCGCGGCGGCTGCAGGGCGACAAGGTCAGCTTCGCGCATCGGCACCGGGTCGACGAGCTGATCGTCGAGGACGGCGCGGCCGTCGGCGTACGCGGTGCGGTGCTGGAACCGTCGACGGCCGCCCGTGGGGTGGCGTCGTCGCGAAACGTCGTCGGCGAGTTCGAGTTCCGTGCGCAGGCCGTGATCGTTGCCAGTGGCGGCATCGGCGGTAACCACGACCTGGTACGGCAGAACTGGCCGAAGCGGATGGGCAGGGTGCCCGACCAACTGCTCAGCGGGGTGCCCGCACACGTCGACGGCCGCATGATCGGCATCAGCGAGTCGGCCGGCGCGCACGTGATCAACAGCGATCGGATGTGGCACTACACCGAGGGCATCACCAACTACGACCCGATCTGGCCCGATCACGGCATCCGGATCCTGCCTGGGCCGTCGTCGTTGTGGCTGGACGCCACCGGGAAACGGCTGCCCGCACCGCTGTACCCGGGCTTCGACACGCTCGGCACGCTCGAACACATCGCGCGAACAGGGCAGGACTACACCTGGTTTGTGCTGAACGCCCGCATCATCGCCAAGGAGTTTGCGCTCTCCGGACAGGAGCAGAACCCCGACCTCACCGGTCGCAGCGTGCGGGACGTGCTGGCCCGGGTGCGTCCGGGCGCGCCCGCGCCGGTGCAGGCGTTCGTCGACAAGGGTGTCGACTTTGTCAGCGCAAACACGTTGCGGGACTTGGTGTCCGCGATGAACAGCGTGCCCGATGTGATCCCCCTGGACTATGCCACCGTCGAACAAGAGGTGACTGCACGCGACCGGGAGGTCGCCAACCGGTTCACGAAGGACACCCAGGTGATGGCGATCCGAGTGGCCCGCAACTATCTGGGTGACCGGTTCACCCGGGTCGTCGCCCCGCACCGGCTGACCGACCCGAAAGCGGGGCCGCTGATCGCCGTGAAACTGCACATCCTGACCCGGAAATCGTTGGGCGGCTTGGAAACCGACCTCGACTCGCGGGTGCTGCGTGCCGACGGCACCGTGTTCAGTGGGCTATACGCCGCGGGCGAGGCAGCCGGTTTCGGTGGCGGCGGTGTGCACGGCTACCGTTCGCTGGAGGGCACGTTCCTCGGCGGTTGCGTCTTCTCCGGCCGGGCCGCGGGCCGCGCCGCGGCAAGGGACACCGCCTAGTCGGCCGAGCAGACAGAAAAGCCCCCCGACACGCGAAAAGTGGGTGCTTTTGCGTCTCGCGCTCAGAACTCCGTGCCGTTTTCGGGTTCCAGCACCTGGAAGTCGGCGTCGGTCATCTCGGACAGCCGTCCGTAGTAGATACCGCGAGCGTTGGGGTCGATGATCGCCTGGTGGATCGGCACCGCGCGCGCCGGCGCCACCGCACGCAGATAGTCAACGGCCTCAGAGATTTTCATCCACGGCGCGGCGGCGGGGGTGGCGAGCACGTCTACCGGTTCGCCCGGCGTGAACAGCGCGTCACCGGGATGCATCAGCCGAGCCGGGTGGTCGCCGTCGCCGATGAGGTACGAAATGTTGTCGATCACCGGGATTTCCGGATGGATGACGGCGTGCTTACCGCCGACGCCACGCACCGACAACGAGCCGATGGTCAATTCATCGCCGACGTGCACGGGCTGCCACGGTGGGCCCAGCTGTGAGGCGGTTTGCGGGTCGGCGTACAGCGCCGCCTGGGGATTGGCTTCTACCAGCGCGGGTAGCCGCGCGGTGTCGGCGTGATCGGGATGTTGATGCGTGATCAGGATCGCCGAGAGCCCGGTTATGCCTTCGAAGCCGTGCGAGAAGTTCCCCGGATCGAACAACACGGATTCGTCGTTGAATTCGGCGAGTAGGCACGAATGGCCAAAATGCGTCAATTGCATGCCTATATTGTGCGCTCAGGGGTGGTGGGCGAATGCGAATGATGCTGGCGGCAGTTCTGGCGGCCTGTGGGCTGGCCATTGCTCCCCCTATGCCTGGCTGGCCTGCGTACGCGCTCCCCATGGATTGTCCGCCGAACTGTGATCGCATTCCGGATTCGGCGTGGATCGAACCGACCGCAATTCCGCTGTATTCGACGTACCACTGGTCCGGCCTGGCCGGAGTCGCCGTCACCGTGACCGACCCGCACTTCCGGTTCGAGGAGGGCTGCGGCACTCCACCCGTCGTCGGCGATGCCCGTGACTTCGCTGTTGCGGCCAGAGCCGTCGTCCCGCAGCCGGAGGGTCAGTGGCAGCTGCAGGTACAGGTGTTGCACTGGCGCGGTGAGACCTGGAGGGGCGGCGACACCGCGTTGGCCACGTTCAGGACCGCCGTGGCCGCGTTGCGTGTCTGCCAGCTGACGGCCCCGCTGGCCTCGCCGTCGCTCACCACCGACTCTCCAGAGCGGATGGCCGCGGTGGTCAGCGGATTGCTTCCCGGTCAGCAGGTCTTGCACGAATACCTGGTAGTCCACCCCCGCAGCAGCACCCTCGTCGAGGTGGCGATGTGGGCGGTGTCCCCGCCGCGAGTCGACTGGCCACTGGTGCCCGACGCGCAGGTCCTTGACGCGATGACGGCCCCCCTGTGCAGGGCATATATCGATTCGTGCCGGTGAGGCGGTCGGACCGCTGCCGCCGGTAGAGTTGTGCCCGAGCAATTCCGACTTCAACAGCGAGGAGCCGCGCGTGGCCCGGGTGGTTGTGCACGTGATGCCCAAAGCCGAGATCCTCGACCCGCAGGGCCAGGCGATCGTCGGTGCATTGGGCCGCATCGGCGTGGTCGGCGTGTCAGATGTGCGGCAGGGCAAGCGTTTCGAGCTCGAGGTCGATGACGGAGTCGACGACGCCACGGTCGCCGAGATCGCAGAATCGTTGTTGGCGAACACGGTGATCGAGGACTGGACCGTCAGCAGGGAGCCCGCCGGAGACGCACTGTGACCGCCCGGGTAGGGGTGATCACCTTTCCCGGCACGCTGGACGACGTCGACGCCGCAAGGGCAGTCCGCGCGGTTGACGCCGAGGCGGTGAGCCTGTGGCATGCCGACGCCGACCTGAAGGGCGTTGACGCGGTCGTGGTGCCCGGCGGCTTCTCGTACGGCGACTATCTGAGGGCTGGGGCAATCGCCAGGTTCGCCCCGGTGATGGGATCGGTCATCGCCGCGGCGGGCGATGGACTACCGGTGTTGGGTATTTGCAACGGGTTTCAGGTGTTGTGTGAGGCCGGACTGCTGCCGGGCGCGTTAACCCGCAACGCGGGGCTGCACTTCGTCTGCCGCGACGTCTGGCTTGAGGTGGCGTCGAATACGACCGCGTGGACCTCCCGCTACGAGCTCGGCGCCGACCTGCTGGTGCCGCTGAAGTCAGGCGAGGGCCGGTATGTGGCGTCCGAGGCTGTGCTCGACAAGCTCGAGGGCGACGGCCGCGTGGTGTTCCGCTACCGGGACAACCCCAACGGCTCGATGCGCGACATCGCAGGCATTGCGTCGGCCAACGGACGGGTGGTCGGGTTGATGCCGCACCCCGAACATGCCACCGAGGCGCTCACCGGCCCGTCAGACGACGGACTCGGGCTGTTCTACTCGGCACTCGATTTGGTGCTGGCCGCCTGAGCGACCCGGGTCAGGGCGTCAGCGCCACCGACGCCTCCGCGGTGTAGCACAGGAACGTCAGCGTCTCCTGGAGATACAGCTGCACCGTGTCCGCGTCATGTGACAGGTAACCGATCGATACATCGGTGCCGAGCTGCAGATCGAAATCGCCGCCGCGGGTGGACAGCACGAACGCGCCGTCGATCGCGGGCGCCCAGATGATCTCGCCGTCCACGAGCCTGTTGAGGTGTTCGCGGATCGGATAGCCATGCTCGGTGGTCTCGCTGACCTTGGTGTAGACGTCGGCCGAGAGCAGCACCGAGTACGGGCCGTCGACGCCGGCCAACCGGAGCTCGGACAGCGCCTGGGCGATCACGTCGGGAATCTCCCGTGCGTCACCGGGCAGCGCGAGAGCCGGGTTGGAGCTGCAGTTGCGGATGCCGTCGATCGACCCCGCCTCGTAGCCCTCGAAGATCGCCCGGTCCTCCACGAACGCCAGCTTCTTGGCGGCCTCCTTCACCGGATCCCAGTCCGAGTCCTGCGAACCGCGCTCGACGTCGTCGATGTCCGTGCGCGACACCGCGAAAGGCACCCGGAGCCGCACCAGCGGCTTGCTTTCGCGAAGGTGGGCCAGCACGCCGTCGCCGGGCGAGGCGACATCGAGCAGATGTCCGGTGCTGACGGCCGCCGTGACGGGGCCCCCTGGTTCACTGACATCGACGACCCGCCGCCCGGCGATGTGCCGCTTGAACGTCCGCGTCGCCTCCAATTCGATTTCCGCCCAAGCCTCTTCGGTGATCGGAGCCAGATCGCGATACAGGTTGTTCATCGGGGAGTTCCTTTCAGGCTGCCGATGCCGAGTGATCCGTCACGGGACGCGGAAACGACGGGGACTGCGGGAGCTTCGTCTTCTTCGGGAGTCGAATCCGCCAGCGGCGGTGGGCCATCGAGAAAGTCGGCCGTGGGGGTGAAGAACATGCTTCCGGTCAGGGCTGTCGAGAAATCCAGGATGCGGTCGGTGTTTCCCGGTGGGTCACCGATGAACATGTTGGTCAGCATTCGTTCGGTGACCGCGGGAGTGCGCGAGTAGCCGATGTAGTACGTGCCGAACTCGCCCTTGCCTACTTCGCCAAATGGCATGTTGTGCCGGACGATCTTGAGCTCGTTGCCGTCGTCGTCCTCGATGACGTTGAGCGCGAGGTGCGAGTTGGCCGGCTTGACGGCGTCGTCGAGTTCGATGTCGTCGAGCTTGGTGCGCCCGATCACCCGCTCCTGCTCTTCGGTCGACAGCGAGTTCCAGGAACTCATGTCGTGGACGTACTTCTGGACATGCACATAGCAGCCGCCGGCGAAATCGGGGTCCTCGTCGCCGATCTGGGTCGCGGACACCGCGATCGGCCCGTCCGGATTCTCGGTGCCGTCGACGAAACCCATCAGGTCGCGGTTGTCGAAGAACTTGAAGCCGTGCACTTCGTCGACGACCGTGATGGCTCCGTCCATCGACTCGACGAGCTTGCCGGCCAGCTCGAAGCAGACGTCCATCGACTCGGCCCGGATGTGGAACAGCACGTCGCCCGGGGTCGCGGGGGCGTGGTGGCGCGCGCCCTGGATCTCGACGAACGGGTGCAGTTCGGCCGGGCGCGGTCCGGAGAACAGCCGGTCCCATGCATCGGAGCCGATCGAGGTGATCACCGACAGCCGCTTGGTCGGGTCGCGGAAGCCGATCGAGCGCACCAGCCCGGAGATGTCCGGCAGCGCATCGAGAACTGCGGACGCCGCCACAGACCCCTCGTTGATAGTGGCCACCAGGAAGATGGCCGCGGGTGTCAACGGCGCCAGAACCGGTTGCGGCAGTGGGGCGGGCACCGTTCGACCCTATCGGCAACCGGGTCCGCAATGATGGTGAACTATGTCGGCCAATGCACAGGGGCTGTGCGAGTTCATCGATGCGTCGCCGTCGCCGTTCCACGTGTGCGTCACGGTGGCGGATCGGCTGCGGGCAGCGGGGTTCACCGAGCTGGCCGAGGGTGACGCCTGGCCCGGTTCCGGAGACTTCTTCACCGTGCGCGCCGGTTCGCTGATGGCGTGGCGGGCCGGCGGACAGGCGGGTGTGCCTTTTCGTGTCGTCGGTGCCCACACCGACAGCCCCAACCTGCGGGTCAAGCAGCATCCCGACCGGTTCGTCTCGGGCTGGCAGGTGGTCGCCCTGCAGCCCTACGGCGGGGCGTGGCTGAACTCGTGGCTGGACCGCGACCTCGGCATCAGCGGCCGGCTGTCGGTACGCTCAGCCAGCAACAACGGAGTCATCGAGCACAAACTGATCCGGATCGACAAACCGATCCTGCGGGTGCCGCAGCTGGCCATTCATCTGGCCGAAGACCGCAAGTCGGTGTCCCTGAACCCGCAGCGGCACGTCAACGCGGTGTGGGGCGTGGGCAGCGGCACGCGCTCGTTTGTCGGGTACATCGCCGAGCAGGCCGGAGTGGACGCGGACGACGTCCTGGGTTTCGACCTCATGACGCACGACCTGACGCCGTCGACCCTGGCCGGGGTGGACCGCGAGCTGGTCAGTGCGCCGCGACTGGACAACCAGTGCAGCTGCTACGCGGGCCTCGAGGCGTTTCTGGCCGCCGAGCCCGACAGCTGCCTGCCGGTGCTCGCGCTGTTCGACCACGAGGAAGTGGGTTCGCAATCGGACCACGGCGCGCAGTCGGAGCTACTGCCGACGGTGCTGGAGCGCATCGCACTGGCCGAAGGCGGTGGCCGGGAAGACTTTCTGCGCCGGCTGCCGGCGTCGATGGTGGCGTCGGGCGACATGGCGCACGCCACCCACCCGAACTACCCCGAGCGACACGAGCCGGGCCATCTGATCGGGGTCAACGCCGGGCCAGTGCTCAAGGTGCAGCCCAACCTGCGATACGCCACCGACGGCCGCACGGCGGCCGCGTTCGCACTGGCCTGCCAGCAGGCGGGCGTGCCGCTGCAACGCTACGAACACCGGGCCGACCTGCCATGCGGGTCGACCATCGGGCCGATGACCTCGGCGCGCACCGGCGTTCCCACCGTGGACGTCGGCGCCGCCCAGCTGGCCATGCACTCGGCGCGCGAGCTGATGGGGGCCGACGACGTCGCCGCCTATTCGGCGGCGCTGCGGGCGTTCTTGTCACCGGGCTGACGGGGCGCCGGGCCTCAGGTAGACGCAAGCTCGACCCGGTCGTAGCGGATGACGTTCTCGACCACGATTCCGTCCCGGGTGCGGACCCTGTCGAGCCCGCGGATCGCGAACGGCCCGTCCGGTCCGGTGCCACGCCCGACGTAGTGCAGGAAAACGAGCTGTTCGCCGGTCGTGCTGCCGGCAACGGTCGCGCTGTCGACGAGCTCCAGCCGCAGATCGGGAGTGGCCGTGACAAGCTCCGCGATCTTGCCGGCGTAGGCCGCTCGTCCTCGCACCGGTTTCGGGTCGCCCTGCCAGTAGCCGACTATGTCATCGGCGAGAATGTCGTCGACTCGCGACACAGCCGGGGCTGCCCAGAAGGCCGCCCACATCTCGGCGCTGAAAGTCGGCTTGGTCGGGGTTTCGGTCATGGTTCTACCTTCTTGGCTGGGTGCGCCCCGGTCGGACGCGCTATCGCCAGCGTGCGTCGAGTGGTGACGTCGCACAATTACGTGCCAGGTAAATGCGGCTGTGATCCGGGTGACATGTCACCGGGCTGAACATAGTGTCAGGCGCATGGCGCTCAAGACGGAGAATATTACGTTCGACTGCACTGACCCCGAAAAGCTCGCCGACTGGTGGGCCCGTGCGGTGGGCGGGCAGGTAAACCCGGTCGCACCAGGGTTTTTCGTCACCGTGACCCGGCCGGAGGGTCCGGGGCTGGCATTCCAGAAGGTCGACGACCCGACGCCCGGCAAGAACCGCGTGCACATCGACTTCAGCGCCGCCGACATGGAGGCGGAAGTCAAGCGGCTGGTCGAACTCGGCGCCAGCGAGACCGGCAGGGGCAGCTTCGGCGATTTCGGCTGGGTGGTGCTCGCCGATCCCGACGGCAACGCGTTCTGCGTGGCCGCAGGAGGCTGACCGCGGCTCAAACTAGACTGGCTGCGTGACGTCGGAGCTCACCCACGTGGTCGACACCGTCGAGCACGCCGCAGCCACTCCCGACCAGCCGCAACCCTTCCGCGAACTCGGCCTCAAGGACGACGAGTACCAGCGCATCCGCGAGATTCTTGGCCGACGGCCGACCGACGCCGAACTGGCCATGTATTCGGTGATGTGGAGCGAGCACTGCTCGTATAAGTCGTCCAAGGTGCACTTGCGCTACTTCGGCGAGACCACCACCGACGCAGATGCGCTCGGCGATGTTGGCGGGTATCGGGGAGAACGCCGGCGTGGTCGACATCGGCGACGGCTGGGCGGCCACGTTCAAGGTCGAATCGCACAACCACCCGTCGTACGTCGAGCCGTATCAGGGCGCCGCGACCGGGGTCGGTGGCATCGTCCGCGACATCATGGCGATGGGAGCCCGTCCGGTCGCGGTGATGGACCAGTTGCGGTTCGGCGCCGCCGATGCCCCCGACACCCGCCGCGTCGTCGACGGCGTGGTCCGCGGGATCGGCGGATACGGCAACTCACTGGGACTGCCCAACATCGGGGGCGAGACCGTTTTCGATGCCTCCTATGCCGGCAATCCGTTGGTAAACGCGCTGTGCGTGGGAGTTCTGCGCAAGGAGGATCTGCACCTGGCGTTCGCGTCGGGCACCGGCAACAAGATCATTCTGTTCGGTGCCCGGACCGGTCTGGACGGCATCGGCGGAGTGTCGGTGCTGGCGTCGGAGACGTTCGGCGGCGACGAAGGCGGTACTGGACGAAAGAAGCTGCCGTCGGTGCAAGTCGGCGACCCGTTCATGGAGAAGGTGCTCATCGAGTGCTGCCTCGAGCTGTACGCGGCCGGCTTGGTGATCGGCATCCAGGACCTCGGCGGAGCCGGGTTATCCTGCGCCACATCGGAACTCGCATCGGCAGGTGACGGTGGCATGGCGGTCGAGTTGGACAAGGTGCCGCTGCGGGCGGCCAACATGACGCCCGCGGAGATCCTGTCCAGCGAGTCGCAGGAACGGATGTGCGCCGTCGTGGCCCCCGATAACGTCGAGGCGTTCATGGCGGTGTGCCGCAAGTGGGACGTGCTGGCCACCGTCATCGGCGAGGTCACCGATGGTGACCGGCTGAAGGTCACCTGGCACGGTGACACGGTCGTCGACGTGCCGCCCCGTACGGTGGCGCACGAGGGCCCGGTCTACGAACGCCCGGTCGAGCGCCCGGACAGCCAGGACGCACTCAACGCCGACACGTCAGACAAGCTGCCGCGGCCCCGAACCGGTGAGGAGTTACGCGCGACATTGCTTGCGATGCTTGGCAGTCCGCATCTGTGCAGTCGCGCGTTCATCACCGAGCAGTACGACCGATACGTCCGCGGCAACACCGTACTGGCCGAGAACGCCGATGGTGGGGTGTTGCGCGTCGACGAGTCCACCGGGCGTGGCATCGCGGTGTCCACCGACGCGTCGGGCCGCTACACCCAGCTGGACCCGTACACCGGCACGCAGCTTGCACTGGCCGAGGCGTACCGCAACGTCGCGGTGACCGGCGCTACCCCGATCGCGGTCACGAACTGTCTCAACTTCGGCTCGCCCGAAGACCCCGGCGTCATGTGGCAGTTCTCCGAGGCCGTCCGCGGTTTGGCGGATGGTTGTGTCGCCCTGGGTATTCCGGTCACCGGCGGCAACGTGAGCTTCTACAACCAGACCGGGACGACGGCCATTCTGCCCACTCCGGTGGTCGGCGTGTTGGGCGTTCTGGATGATGTCAGCCGGCGCATCCCCACCGGGCTGGGCACCGAGCCCGGCGAGACCCTGATGCTTCTCGGCGACACCCGCGACGAGTTCGACGGCTCGATCTGGGCGCAGGTCACCGCCGACCATCTGGGCGGACGCCCGCCCACGGTCGACCTCGAACGGGAACAGCTGCTCGCCGAGGTACTCAGCGCCGCATCTCGCGACGGACTGGTGTCGGCCGCCCACGACCTGTCCGAAGGCGGCCTGATCCAGGCCGTGGTGGAGGCGGCACTTACCGGTGAAACGGGTTGCCGCATCCTGATTCCCGAAGGCTGGCAAGAAGGCACAGCTCCGTTTACGTTTCTTTTCTCCGAGTCCGCGGGCCGGGTGCTGGTCGCCGTGCCGCGCACCGAGGAGAGCAGATTCCGGTCCATGTGCGAGGCGCGCGGACTGCCCGTCACCCGGATCGGCGTGGTGGACCAGGGTAGTGACGCCATCGAGGTGCAGGACCAGTTCACGGTGTCACTGGAGGACCTGCGCAGCACGTCGGAGGGCGTGCTGCCTGGGCTGTTCGGGTGAGTGTTCCGACCGACGACATCACCGGCGAACCGGTCGCCGAGACCCCCGAGCGCAAGCAACGCCATCCACTACTGGTGTGGGCGTGGAGCCTGCTGCGGCTTGACTTCGTCGGGGTCGCGTTCGGCGCGCTGTTCTTCTGCCTGTCGCTGACGCCGTCACTGCTTCCGCGCGACTGGCTGTTCCAGGGTTTGATCGGCGGACTGAACGCGGCGATCGGCTACGGGATCGGTGTCTTTTCCGAAAAGATGGTGCGCCGCTTCGTATTACGGCGCAGAAAGTGGTGGCCGCCGCCTAAGCGAGTGCTCTACTGGCTGAAGGCGGCCACCGTCACGCTGTCGGCGACGGCAAGCGTGCTGATGCTGATCCCGGCTGCCGCCTGGCAGCGTCGGGTGTCGGCGGTAATGGGCATCGAAGGCCCGGGAACTCCCGGCTATCTCCGCACTTTGATCATCTCTGTGCTCGTCGGAGGCATATGCGTATCCGCGGCACGCGTACTCATCGACCTCATCAAGACGATGGCCCGGTTCTTCATCCGGCGCTGGCATCTGCACGACGAGGTGGCGTTGTTCATCGGCACCGCGATCGTCGTCGTGCTGGCGATCACGCTGATCAACGGCGTGCTGATCCGCGGCTTCCTGGCGGGCGCCAACCGTGTGTCCCAGCCACAGAACACCACCACCAGGGCTGGTATCACACAGCCGCTGGTCCCCGAACGATCAGGCAGTCCAACGTCTTTCGCCCCGTGGGACACCTTGGGATTTCAGGGCCGCAACTTCGTCGCCACCGGCCCGGACGCGGACGAGCTGACTCGGCTGAACGGCGCGCCCGCCAAGGAACCCATTCGCGTTTACGCCGGGCTGCAGACCGCCGAGACCGAGCAGGAGCGGATGGACGTCCTGGTCCGCGAACTGGATCGCACCCGTGCCTTCGACCGCAAGGTGCTGGTCATCATCCCGACGACCGGCACCGGCTGGATCAACCCGGTCGCCGCTCGGGCGCTGGAGTTGATGTACAACGGCGACACCGCGCTGGTCGGTTCGCAGTATTCCTATCTGCCGAGCTGGATTTCGTTCCTCGGCGACCGAGAGAAATCGATGGAATCCGGTCGGATGATGATCAACGCGATCCACGACAGGTGGATGCAACTGCCGCCCGACCGGCGACCCAAGCTGATGCTCTATGGCGAGAGCCTCGGCTCGATGGCCGGGCAGGGCGCCTTCGGCTGGCTTCCTGACATCGCGCGGATGGGTTTCTCGTCGGTGCTGTGGGTGGGTCCGCCCAACGCCAGCCCGCTGTGGAAGGGGATCACGGTGCGGCGCGACCCCGGAACACCTGAAGTCGAGCCACGCTACGACAACGGACGAACCGTCCGGTTCTCGGAGGCCACCGACACCGCAGAGATCGTCGGCGATACCGATGCGCCATGGGAGGGGACGCGCGTGCTGTTTCTGCAGCACCCCTCCGACCCGATCGTCTGGTGGTCGGAGGATCTGCTGTTCAACCGCCCGGACTGGCTGAAGGAACCACCTGGTCGGGACCGCACGCCGCTGATGCGGTGGTACCCCATCATCACGTTCTGGCAGGTCGCCGCCGACATGACCAATGCGGCGTCGGTTCCCGGTGGACACGGCCACAACTACGGCGAGTACGTGCTCGACGGCTGGGCCGCGGTCGCGCCACCCGACGGATGGACCACCGAGGATACCGAACGCATCCGGCTCGCGCTCGAGAAGACCGCAGCCGCCGACGGGCCCGAGTATTAGTGTGCCCCAAGCGGATCCGAGCGCTGGCGCTGGCGGCGGCGCTGGTCGGCTGGAACGGGCTGGTCGGTCCACGGATACCGCCGCGCGTTCGCCCACTGGCCCATGCGGTCCTCGGTGCCGGGCTCGTCGCGGCCACCGGCGCACCGCTCGGCCTGCGTCCGCCCGCATTGTGGTCGGGGCTGCGGCTCGGGCTGGCCGTGGCCGCGCCGGTGGCACTGGGTGTGGCGGCGTCGACGGCGCTGCCGCGGGTGCGGGTGGCGATGGCCGAGCGCGACCTCCCAGGTCCCCCGGCGCGCTGGCTGCTGGTGCGCATCCCGCTCGGGACGGTGTGGTCGGAGGAAGCCGCGTTCCGGGCCGCATTGGGCACCGTCGCGGCCGACGCATTCGGGTCGACGGCCGGTCGGCTGCTGCAGTCGCTGGCTTTTGGGCTGTCGCACATCGCCGACGCCCGAAGCACGGGTGAGCCGGTGATCAGCACCGTGCTAATTACCGGTGTTGCCGGTTGGCTCTTCGCGCTGCTGGGGGAGCGGTCCGGCAGCCTGGCGGCCCCGATGCTCGTGCACCTAGCGATCAACGAGGCAGGCGCCGTCGCAGCCCTTTCCGTTCAGCGGCCAACGCGGCCGCGACCCCCGCGATGACAGCGGCGATAGCCACCGGCCACCGCCCCTCGCCGCCACCTTGTCCGTACAGCACCACCGCCACCACCGCGGCCAGCACTACGCCCATCAGCGCGAACACCGCCCACGCCATAGTGTCGGCTTCGTCCAAACGTGAATTCGCCCGAGCGGCAAGCGCATACACGATGATCAGCAGAATGCCCGCGACTCCCCAGAGTTTCGCCGAGGCGTCACCCCAGCCGCGGCACATCGCCACCACCAGCAGGGCCATCACCACCGCCGTGACCACCATCCCTAATGCGCCGCCGCGGTCGACCAGCGGGCGAGCGACGCGCGTCGCGCCCCAGACCAGCACGAGCAGGGCGGCCGTCGCCGTCGCAACCGAAGCGGCGAACAACCAAAGGCTGCCCGACTCGCCGAACATCTCCGAGACGATCAGAACGAGGCCGGCGGAGTCGTAGCGGAAACCTCCCGTGGCGCCCATGGTGGCGGCCACCCACCCCGTCGCGCCGCATACGACGACGAGCACCATCGCCCATCCGAGCGGCCGACCCACCGATCTCAGCCGGTCACTGGCCGCTGTCGGGATCTCGAACCCAGCCAGGCCAATAGCGAGCGGAATAACTACTGCCACAGGGCCCAATTCGGACGAAGGTGCGGAAGTGCCGATCTCGACGGGCTCAGTGCCCGAAGCCACCCGGGCCAGCACGGCCAACGCGACGTAGAAGAACACCAGCAGGCCGAATGCTGCGAGCACCGTCACCACGGTTGCGAGAACCCTTGTCGGCAGCGCACTAACCAGTGCAGTGGCCACCGCCGCTGCAGCCACTGACAACGCCGGCCACCACCATCCGGCGGTCGCCGCAATCGGGTCGGTGGTCCAAGTCAGCGCCAGCAGGCCGATGCTCTTGGCGGTGTACGCGCCGATCAGCACGTACGCGGCGACTGAATGACCCCAACTGCTCGCGCGGGCGCCGCTCCGAGTGCAGACCCGATCAGGTCGGCCGTCGAAGGCGACCGAGGTGCGTGGGCATGCAGCCGGTGCAGCGCCCAGATCACACCAGCCGACATCAGGCCGAACACCAGTACGCCGGACCCGTTATAGACATCGCCGGCGATCATCGCCAGTGACAATCCCATCGGCTGCCAAGTCGGCAGGACAGCCATGCCCAATCCCCCGCCGACCACCGCCGGGTCGGACAACATCCTCTTCGGCATGACGAGCAGTCTGCCTGCTCAAGGTCTACACATCACGAATATCGGGGACCAGCTGATGCGGTTCGCTGACCTGATCGTCGATGCCGAAGCTGATGATGCGCCCCGGCGTAACCCTAATGATCGCAGAGTCGAGCTCGTCTCCGGCGGCCCCGCGGGACGGCGCGATCTCGGCTTGCTCGGCGGTGCCGCGGATCTCCAGGCAACGCACCCGCCACGGGTCGCGTGAGGTGATGTCGTCGACGACGAACGCCACTTTGTTGTTATGCGCGATGTTGCGGAACTTCTGGCTCTGCGACATCCGGTAGCCCGCGATGTCGATGGTGCCCAACTGGTCGTTGTATGCGAAGCCGACCGGGCTGTTCTGCGGTGTGCCGTCGCGCTGGACCGTCGCGAGCCGGCCCAAGTCGGCTTGACGTAGGAAGTCGATTTCGTGCGGTTTGAACGTCATGTCGCGAACGTAGAACCTCAACAAAAGTTGATGTCAAGGACTACGGGTTGATCGTGTGCTCCCCGTGACGACAGCAGGGTCAGCTGAGTTTTCGGCGCGAGGTCGCCGCGGAACTGTAAATAGATGAAGCTCGCCGCGACCGCGACGAGCGCCGGGAGGACCGCCCCAGCCACCTTGTAGGGCGGCTCATGGCGGTCGACAAACACTTTGAGACCCTGAGGTATGTCCGCCCGTCGCACCGCCGATCCGGCGAAGACACGCGCGGCTGTCCTCGCGGTCGCCGACTGGTTGCGCGACGAGAACCGGCCCGCGCCTGGACGATCCGAGCTCGCCGAAGCGGTCCGGCTGACCGCCCGCACCCTCGCGGCGACAGTTCCGGGCGCGAGCGTCGAGGTGCGCGTGCCGCCGTTCGTTGCGGTGCAATGCATTTCAGGACCGAGGCACACCCGCGGCAATCCGCCCAACGTGGTGGAGACCGACCCGCGGACCTGGCTGCTGCTGGCCACCGGCCTACGGACCGTCGCCGACGCGGCGGCCAGTGGAGCGTTGCAGCTGTCGGGCGCCCGTGCCCCCGACATCGCGACGGTCCTGCCGGTCGTACCGCTCACCGGCTGACGACGTAGCGGCCCGATGGCCGGGAATCGAAAGCCGGGCCACGATCGTTGATCAGTGCGGCGACACCGTCGTCCGATTCCGTGATTAACGCGTGATGACCGTAGACTGAACACGTCGCCCACCGCCCCCTGGGAGCAGCCCTATCGTGACCGGCCAGCAGACCGACTCCATCGATGCTCTTCGCGCAAGCGGCTCCTCCGATGAACCAAGGGAAGAATGCGGCGTATTCGGCGTGTGGGCACCCGGCGAAGAGGTCGCCAAGCTCACGTATTACGGCCTTTACGCTCTCCAGCACCGCGGCCAGGAAGCCGCAGGTATCGCCGTTGCCGACGGCTCGCAGGTGCTTGTCTTCAAGGATCTCGGGCTGGTCAGCCAGGTCTTCGACGAGCAGACCCTTGGCGCCATGGAAGGGCACGTCGCGATCGGGCACTGCCGCTACTCCACCACCGGCTCCACCACGTGGGAAAACGCTCAGCCTGTGTTCCGCAACACAGCCGCAGGCACCGGCGTGGCGCTGGGACACAACGGCAACCTGGTCAACACCACCGAACTGGCGGGCCGTGCCCGCGACGCCGGCCTGATCAACATGCGCGGCGCCGCCGCTGCGACCACCGACTCCGACATCCTCGGCGCGCTGCTGGCGCACGGCGCCGCGGATTCAACGCTGGAGCAGGCCGCACTCGAGCTGCTGCCCACCGTGCGCGGCGCGTTCTGCCTGACGTTCATGGACGAGAACACCCTGTACGCGGCCCGTGATCCCTACGGCGTGCGGCCGCTGTCGTTGGGGCGGCTCGACCGGGGCTGGGTGGTCGCCTCGGAGACCGCAGCGCTGGACATCGTCGGCGCTTCGTTCGTCCGCGATATCGAGCCCGGCGAGCTGCTCGCCATCGACGCCGACGGGGTGCGGTCCAGCCGGTTCGCCCCGCCCTCGCCGAAGGGCTGCGTGTTCGAGTACGTGTACCTGGCGCGCCCCGACAGCACGATCAGCGGCCGGTCGGTGCACAAGACGCGGGTCGACATCGGACGCCGGCTTGCGCAGGAACGGCCGGTCGACGCCGACCTGGTGATCGGCGTTCCGGAGTCCGGCATACCGGCCGCGGTCGGCTACGCGCAGGAGTCGGGCATTCCGTACGGGCAGGGCCTGACGAAGAACGCCTACGTCGGACGCACGTTCATCCAGCCGTCGCAGACCATTCGCCAGCTGGGTATCCGGCTGAAGCTCAATCCGCTCAAAGAGGTGATCCGCGGCAAGCGGCTCATTGTCGTCGACGACTCCATCGTCCGGGGCAACACCCAGCGCGCCCTGGTCCGGATGCTGCGCGAGGCCGGGGCGGTCGAGGTGCACGTGCGGATCGCGTCGCCACCGGTGAAGTGGCCGTGTTTCTACGGCATCGACTTCGCTACTCCGGCCGAGCTGATCGCCAACGCCGTCGAGAACGAAGAGGAGATGCTCGAAGCGGTCCGGCACGGGATCGGTGCCGACACCCTTGGCTACATCTCCCAGCAGGGCATGATTGCGGCCACCGAACAGCCCGCCTCGCGGTTGTGCACCGCCTGCTTCGACGGCAAGTACCCGATCGAGCTGCCCAGCGAGACGGCATTGGGCAAGAACGTCATCGAGCACATGCTGGCCACAGCCGCTCGCTCCGGCGTGCAGTCCGACAACGACAACGTCTCCGCGCTGCGCCGCCCCTAGGCCGTTCCTGCTATTCCCGCCGCGCCGCAGGCCCTAACCATGACATCGGTGAACGTTCGGCGAAACCTGCTGCGGTGCAATGCAATCCGTCGATGCCCCTCAGTTATTCAGAGCCAACAGACGGGCGGATGACCGTTTCCGGCGTCAGGCAAACCCGCAACCCGGGTCGGGCTCGTCGACGGACAGCGGCGCCCCGGCGGGATTGACGTACAGGATCTGCAGAACCAGCGGCCCCGGGCCGAGGTTGCGGCCGATGTGCACGTAGTCGGGGCCCGCCTTCTCCGCGACGCTCTGGCCTGCTACGTACAGACCGTCCATCGAGCAGTCGGCCCGGTTGTGCATCAAGACGCCCTCTTTGACGACGCCGAACAGCTGGCCCGGATGTGAGTGCCAGCCGGTGCTGCCGCCCGGCGCCACGGTGATCTCACGGAAGACGTAGTCCGTTCCATTCGGAGCAGCACCGTCGGTCATCTGCCAGATGACAGTGCCGTCCGCATCCCGCGGTGGGGTAGCGGTCGCGGTGCCGGGGAGGGTTAGCGACACGGCCACGGTTGCGGCGGCGGCCAGCGCAAACGAGCGAACTCCGGTCATGTTCGCTCACGCTGTCATACCGTGCCCGATCGTGCGCGATGTCAGTCAGAAATGCACAGCCAGCGGCGCATACCGTGCGGTCGCCCAGCCCGGTAGCCTTGGTCGCGATGACGGATCACGCCGCACAACACGGCATCTCCTATGCATCGGCCGGGGTGGACATCGAAGCTGGTGACCGCGCCGTCGAACTTTTCAAACCGCTGGCGAGCAAGGCAACCAGGCCCGAGGTACGCGGCGGCCTCGGCGGCTTCGCGGGGCTGTTCGAGCTGCGCGGCGGCTACCGCGAACCGGTGCTGGCCTCCTCGACCGACGGGGTCGGCACCAAGCTTGCCGTGGCCCAGGCGATGGACAAGCACGACACCGTCGGGCTAGACCTCGTCGCCATGGTCGTCGACGATCTGGTGGTGTGCGGCGCCGAGCCACTGTTCCTGCAGGACTACATCGCCGTCGGCCGCACCGTGCCGGAGCGGGTCAGCCAATTGGTGTCCGGTATCGCCAACGGTTGCGTGATCGCCGGCTGCGCGTTGCTGGGCGGCGAGACCGCAGAGCATCCCGGGCTGATGGCGCCGGACCACTACGACATCTCCGCGACCGGCGTGGGCGTCGTCGAGGCCGACAACGTGCTCGGTCCCGACCGGGTCAAGCCCGGCGACGTGATCATCGGCATGGGTTCCACCGGCCTGCATTCCAACGGTTACTCGCTGGCGCGCAAGGTGCTGCTGGAGATCGACCGGATGAACCTGGCAGGCCATGTCGAGGAGTTCGGCCGCACGCTGGGCGAAGAGCTGCTCGAGCCGACCCGCATATATGCCAAGGACTGCCTGGCGCTGGCCGCCGAAACTCAGGTGCGCACGTTCTGCCATGTCACCGGTGGCGGGTTGGCAGGCAACCTGGAACGCGTCATCCCAAACGGGCTGGTAGCCGAGTTGGACCGCGGCACGTGGACGCCTGCGCCGGTGTTCGGCATGATCGCCCAGCGCGGCCGGATCGACCGCGCCGAGATGGAGAAGACGTTCAACATGGGTGTCGGCATGGTCGCCGTCGTCGCGCCGGAGGACACCGACCGTGCGTTGGCGATTCTGACCGCCCGTCACCTGAACTGCTGGATCGCGGGCACCGTGAAGAAGGGCAGCAAGGGCAGCCCACGCGCCCAACTCGTGGGCCAGCACCCACGTTTCTAGAAAGAATTCCGAAAGAGAATCCCGACTAGCGCCGCAAGTCGTCCTCGTCGGCCCAGTCGTCGTCGGCTAACCCGTCGCTGCCATTGAGATCGTCGTCAGGCTCGGTAGCGCCCGACCCGGACAGCTCGCGCTGAAGCCGCTCGAAATCGGTCTGCGGTGAGCTGTATTTGAGCTCACGAGCAACCTTGGTCTGCTTTGCCTTTGCCCGGCCGCGGCCCATGGGGGAACCCCCTCGCGCAATAACGGAGCGGCCCAATTAGCAGGCGGCTCCGATCTGTGTGTCTTTATTGTCCTGCCAACACTTTACCGTGCCCGGCTGCGCTCTGCTGGCAGGGCCTTGTGAGCGCGCATCGCCTCACCGTGCCCCGCCCCGCAGCCGTTCGACCGCCAACCGACCCGCCCCGGCGCCATCGGCGGCCGGCATCGAATCGGCGTCGATCACGGCGGGCGCCTCCACCTCGCCGCCGGTGGCCAGCGCAGTGTCGGCGGGCAGCCCGCGCTTGAGCAACGCCAGGCTGATGGGGCCGAGGTCCACGTGGTCGACAACGGTGCCGAGCCGCCCAACGGCACGACCGCCTGCGAGTACCGGATCGCCGGTCGATGGTCGGTCCGTGGACCCGTCAAGATGCAGGAGGACCATCATTCGTGGCGGTTTGCCCAGGTTATGGACCCGCGCGACGGTTTCCTGGCCGCGGTAGCAGCCCTTGTCCAGGTGTACTGCGGTGCCGATCCAGCCCACCTCGTGTGGGATCGTTCGCTCGTCGGTGTCGACCCCGAGCCGCGGGCGCAGCGCGGCCACCCGATGTGCCTCGTAGGCCCACACCCCGGCCCGCCGCACGCCCGCCGCGGTCAACCGGTCCAGCCAGTCGGAGGCCTGCGCACGTGGCACGAGCAGATCCAGCTCGATGCCTGGAGAGCTGATACGACGGACGAAACCGCCGTCGGGTAGCGCCACTGCTGTGTCTTCAGCCGGTAGCGAATCAAGGCCGAGGGCGCCCAGCACCGTCTGGTCTGCGAGCCGGGGACCCAGCAGTGACAACACGGCCAGGTCGGCCGGCTCGATCGCGACATCGGACCAGAACACCATCTTGCGCAGATAGGCCAGCAGCGGCTGGCCGCGCCACGATTCAGTGTCGATGTAGGTGGCGTCGCCGAGCTCGGTCTGTATCCAGTGATCTTCGACACGGCCCTGACCGTCGAGGCTCAGATTCTGCGTGACCGCGCCGTCCGACAACTCGCTGACGTGCTGGGTGGAGACGCTGTGCAACCAGCTTTTCCGATCGCCGCCCGTCAGCGTAAGCACCGCCCGATGCGAGCGGTCCACCACCACGGCCTCGTCGGTCGCGGCGCGTTGCTCGCCGAGCGGGTCGCCGTAGTGCCAGACGGCGCCGGCGTCGGGACCCGTGTCGGGGGCGGGAACTGCTGACATAGCTCCAACTGTACGGCGCTACGCTTCTTGCCCATGGCGAGCGAACCGGTGGTCGTCGTGACGCTCGACGGGCAGTTGCACGATCCGCAGAGACCTGTCCTGTACGCCGACGATCTGGCCGTGGTGCGTGGCGACGGCATCTTCGAGTCGCTCCTGGTGCGCGACGGGCGCCCGTGCCTGCTCGAGGCCCACCTGGGACGGTTGACCCAATCGGCGCGGCTGATGGATCTGCCGGAGCCCGATCTGCCGCGCTGGCGTGCTGCGGTCGCCACCGCGGCTGCGAGCTGGACGGACGGGGGCGGCCAGGAGGGAGTGCTGCGGCTGATCTACAGCCGAGGACGGGAAAGCGGCTCACCTCCGACGGCATTCGCCATGATCGGCGCGCTGCCCGGCAGGGTCGCCGAAGCCCGCAGGGACGGGGTGGCGGCCCTCACCCTGGCTCGCGGCCTGCCCGCGGACGGTGCCGGCGACATGCCGTGGCTGCTCGCCTGCGCCAAGACACTGTCCTACGCGGTGAACATGGCGGCGCTGCGTCATGCCGAACGCCACGGCGCCGGCGACGTGGTCTTCGTCAGCTCCGAGGGCTACGTCCTCGAGGGACCGCGGTCGACGGTGGTCATCGCCACGGAAATCGATGGTCGGCTCGGTCTGCTCACCCCGCCGCCGTGGTACCCCATTCTGCGCGGGACCACACAGCAGGCCCTGTTCGAGGTGGCCCGCAACAAGGGCTACGACTGCGACTACCGGGCGTTGCAGCCCGCTGATCTCGTTGCGGCCCAAGGCGTTTGGCTGGTTTCGAGCATCACGCTCGCGGCAAGGGTACACACCCTCGACGGCAAGCCGCTGCGCAATTCACCGCTGGCCGCCGAACTCAGCGAGCTGGTCGACGCCGCCATCGTCAGCGATCGCTGAGTGAGGAAGCGGCCCTAATTCGATTGTCTGCCAACGTTTCTTGGAAAGCCACCCTCGTCAGCGGAAAATGGGACATTCTGGACAAGTGGGCGAGGATTCCACCGGCGAGCGGCTGACAGGCTGGCAGCGGCTGGCGCTGCGCGGCCTGGTCAAGTACGCGGGAAAGCGACCCGGCGAGCCGCTGGCACCGGAAGACTGGATGGCGTACTTCGAGTTCTCCACCACGAGGACCACGCGGGCAGTTCATCGGTTGATGCGCTCGTTACCGGCCAGTCCGCGGTGCGGCATCTGCGGTGCACCGTTCGCGGGTATCGGTGGCCGGCTGGTTCAACCGCTTGGCTATCGCCCATCACGGAAGAACCCAACCCTGTGTGCGACGTGCGTCGAGCTGGCGCCGCCAGGCGGCATCACGACCGAGGTCGGTGTGTTGTTCGCAGACCTGCGCGGCTTCACTGCGCGTTCGGAGTTGATCACCCCGCAGGAGGCGAGTGCGTTGTTGCGCCGCTTGTACTCCGTGGCCGAGGAGGTGCTCTTCCCGAAAGCGCTGATTGACAAGCTGATCGGCGACGAGGTCATGGCGCTATATCTGCCCGTCTACGTCGCCGAGAGCTCGTGGTCGCCTGACGACGCCGACCGCCGCACGGTGGCGACTGTCATGCTCGAGCACGCGCGTCGGCTGCTGGAAGGCCTCGGCTACGGCGGCTCCGACGGCCCGGTGCTCGAGCTCGGCATCGGCCTCGACTACGGCGAAGCGTTCGTCGGCAACATCGGCGGCAACGCCGCGGTGAGCGACTTCACGGCTGTCGGTGATGTCGTGAACACCGCCTCGCGACTGCAGTCGTGCGCAGGCAGCGGCGAGGTGATGGTGGCGGACCGTCTGGCCCGGTTCCTCGGTAAACCGGCGGGACCACTCGAGCACGTCACGGTGAAGGGCAAGCACGAACCCGTCGCCGCCCAACGGGTGCGCTGGTTCGATACCTAGTCGCGGCTGAAGAGGCAAACTCAGCCGCACGTC
>CAWDAC010000043.1:0-120780 GCA_963800125.1 uncultured Actinomycetota bacterium
ATGAAACTGCCCAGCTGGCCCAGCAGATCCCCGGGCGCGGGCTGCGGCGGCGGCGCGGCGTCGGTCTTCTGCCACGGCTGGCAGTCGTTCGTCGTGAACGCCGTGTCGGTCGGGTCGATCTGCACGAACTGTGGCTTCTTGCTCAACGCATTGTCGACGATGTCGCTGCCGTTGACCCGCTTCCAGTAGCACGCACCGTCGCCGAGAGGACCCGCCGACTCATAATTCCCCGGGGCGATGTCGCTGCCCACGGCATAGGTGCCGTCGCCCTCGATGGTCGTCTTCGGCCCCGGCGGCGGAGGCGGCGGCACAGGATCCGCGTTGGCCATCCCTACCGACACGGACCAGCCCGCGACGATCAGCGTCGCGGCGATGGCGATCCGAGACATCACGCGAACGCCTCCACCGGAGGACACGAACACATCAGGTTGCGGTCGCCATACGCGCCGTCGATGCGCCGCACCGGCGGCCACACCTTGGGTCGGCGGTTCTTTCCAAGCGGATAGGCCGCCTGCTCGCGGCTGTAAGGATGGCGCCAGTCGGCGACGAGCAGGCTTTCCGCTGTGTGCGGTGCTCCCCGCAACGGATTGTCGTCGGCGGGCCAGGCGCCCGCGCCGACCTGGTCTATCTCGGCGCGGATGGCGATCATGGCGTCACAGAATGCGTCCACCTCGGCCAGGCTCTCGCTCTCGGTCGGCTCGACCATCAGCGTGCCCGCCACCGGAAAGCTCATCGTCGGCGCGTGAAAACCGCAGTCCGCCAACCGTTTAGCGACATCGTCGACGGTGACGCCGGTGGACTTGGTGATGCCACGCAGGTCGAGGATGCACTCGTGGGCGACCATACCGTTCTCGCCGGTGTAGAGCACCGGGTAGTACTCGTCGAGGCGGCGGGCGATGTAGTTGGCCGACGCGATCGCAGTCAACGATGCCGCCCGTAGCCCCTCTGCGCCCATCATCCGAATGTACGCCCAGGTGATCGGCAGGATCGACGCCGACCCGTACGGCGCCGACGACACCGTGTGCCCCTTGGGCTGGGGGCACCTCCCGCTTGCGGGGGACTCGTCGGCCAGCGGATGTCCGGGCAGATACGGCGCCAAGTGTGCCCTCACCGCGACTGGCCCGACACCGGGCCCACCGCCGCCGTGCGGGATGCAGAACGTCTTGTGCAGGTTCAGATGACTGACGTCGCCGCCGAACTTCCCCGGCCGCGCCAACCCCACCAGCGCGTTGAGATTCGCGCCGTCCACGTACACCTGGCCGCCGACGTCGTGCACGGCCGCGCAGATCTCGGCGATGTCGTGCTCGTACACGCCGTGCGTGGACGGATAGGTAATCATCAAGGCGGCCAACCGATCCGCGTGTTCGGCGACCTTGGCCCGCAGGTCGTCGAGGTCGACGTCGCCGTTGGCCCGGCACGCCACCACCACAACCCTCATGCCCGCCAGCGCCGCCGACGCCGCGTTGGTGCCGTGCGCACTGGACGGAATCAAACACACGTCGCGGCCGGGCTCACCGCGCTCTGTGTGGTAGGCCCGGATTGCCAGCAGGCCCGCGTACTCGCCCTGCGAGCCGGCGTTGGGCTGCAGCGACACCGAATCGTACCCGGTCATCTGGGTCAGCCAGGACTCCAGGTCGCCGATCAGCTTGCGCAGACCCGGGGTGTCTGAGTGCGGTGCGAACGGATGCTGACGGGCGAACTCGGGCCAGGTGATCGGCTCCATTTCGGCTGCGGCATTGAGTTTCATGGTGCACGAGCCGAGCGGAATCATGCTGCGGTCCAACGCGATATCTTTGTCGGCTAACGATCGGAGGTAGCGCATCATCTCGGTCTCGGTGCGATAGCGGGTGAACGCCGGATGCGTCAGGAAGTCGGACGTCCTGGTGGCGACGTCGGGCCCGAAGTTTTCAA
The DNA here is from genome assembly GCA_963800125.1 of uncultured Actinomycetota bacterium. GTDB lineage: Bacteria > Actinomycetota > Actinomycetes > Mycobacteriales > Mycobacteriaceae > Mycobacterium. Next base: position 1,912 of record CAWDAC010000043.1, read on the forward strand.
TGAGTGCCGCACGGTTGTTGGATGTCGCCGCCGTGGCGGCTCCGAACGCCGCCAGCACCCCGTCGACGTGCTCGGGCGTGGTGGCCTCGTCACACGACACCGAAATGTGGTCATCGTCGATGAGCCAGACGTTGATGCCGCGCGACTTGGCCTCGTCACGGACCTGCCCGGCGCGGCCCGGCACACTGGCCAGCACCGTGTCGAAGAAACGGCCGTGCACCACGTCGATGCCCGCCGCCGACAGCCCGGCCGCCACGGTGCGGGCGCGGTCATGTACCCGGCGGGCGATCCCGGCCAGCCCGTCGGCACCGTGATAGCTCGCGTACATCGCGGCGATCACCGCCAGCAGAACCTGTGCGGTGCAGATGTTGCTGGTCGCCTTGTCGCGGCGAATGTGCTGCTCGCGGGTCTGCAGGGACAGCCGATACGCCGCGGCGCCATCAATGTCTTTGGACACCCCGACCAGTCGGCCCGGCAGCTGCCGCGCGTGGTTGGTGTGCACGGCCAGATAGCCGGCGTGCGGTCCGCCGAATCCCATTGGCACACCGAATCGTTGGGTGCTGCCGAACGCTACATCGGCGCCGATCTCCCCGGGAGGCGTGATCAGCGTCAGCGCCAGCAGGTCCGCGCCGATCGCGACCAACGCGCCACGCTCGTGGGCCTCGGTCACCAGTTCGGTCCAGTCGACCACTTCCCCACCGGCACCGGGCAGTTGGGTGATCACCCCGAAGAACTCGCCGTCGGGAAGACCGTGCCGCAGGTCGGCGGTGACGATCTCGATACCGAGCGGTTCGGCCCTGGTGGCCAGCACGGCTGCAGTCTGCCGGTACACATCGGCGTCGACGGCCAGCCGGTTCGACGGCCCGCGCACCGCGCGGTGCATCAGTGTCATCGCCTCGGCGGCCGCGGTGCCCTCGTCGAGCATCGAGGCGTTGGCCACCTCGAGGCCGGTCAGGTCGGCGACCATGGTCTGGAAATTCAGCAGCGCCTCCAGTCGGCCCTGGCTGATCTCCGGCTGGTACGGCGTGTAAGCCGTATACCAGGCCGGGTTTTCGAGGATGTTGCGCCGCAGCACCGGCGGCGTCAGCGTGTCGTAGTAGCCCTGACCGATCATCGACACCGCGACGGTGTTTGCGTCCGCCAACGCGCGCAACTCGGCCAGCGCCTGCTCCTCCGTGGCGGCCTGCGGCAGCTGGTCGAGACCGGGTGCCACACCGTCGGCGGACAACGCGTCGAGAATGCCTGCAGGAAGCGCCTTGTCGGCGAGTTCGTCCAGCGACCCCACGCCGATGGTCTTGAGCATGGTGGCGACGGCATCCGCGTCCGGCCCGATGTGCCGGTCGGCGAAATTCGGTTGATCGTGGGAGAACATCTATCTCCTGACACTCGGGGCAGGAACCACTAGGGTTCCTCTCCCTCTGTCGTCAACCCGATCCGGGCGCCTGAGAGATTCGGTTGGCCCCGCCAATAGGCGGAGAACACAGCCTTTCCCCTTGGGCGGGCGAGGAAGCCCAAAGAGGACTGCTTCGCCACTTTCCAGAGGCATCGGGGCCCTGCGCGGTCCGGGTGCCTGAGAGGTTGACGGAGAGGTGCTGCTCCTTCGGCGTCCGTGGCTGGCCGTCACGGAACTCTCCCGCACAAGGGCGATGCGCTGCCGATTCTACCGGCAGGAGGGTCGACGCGGGATCTCTCAGCCGATCTTGCGGTCGCGGTGCTTGCGGCGAGACGCCAACTCGTCCTCGGGTGCGCTGATCGACTCGCCGCCGTCGGCCCGCTCACCTGGGAAGTCGGCGATGGCGCCGGTCAGCTCACGCATCGCGCCGGAAACGGCGATGCCGAACACACCCTGGCCACCCTGCAGCAGGTCCACCACTTCCTCGGCCGACGTGCACTCGTAGACGGTGGTGCCGTCGGAGAACAGCGTGATGTTGGCCAGGTCGCGAACACCGCGCTGGCGGAGGTGGTCGACCGCTACGCGGATGTTGTGTAGCGAGATGCCGGTATCCAGCAAACGCTTTACGATCTTGAGGACCAGGATGTCCTTGAACGAATACAGCCGCTGGCTGCCCGAACCGGCAGCGCTCCGAATCGACGGCACGACCAGCGAGGTCCTGGCCCAATAGTCCAACTGGCGGTAGGTGATGCCTGCGATCTGGCAGGCGCTCGGCCCGCGGTAGCCGACAAGCTCATCTGGCACCGAGTCGTCCGGGAACAGTCCGGCCTGCACGGGTTCGCTGGGACTCGGGGCGGATGCCTCCGCTGCACCATCGTTCGACGAAAGGTCTAGCTGCTCTTGACGTGGCGTGTCTCCCACTCTCGAATCCTCTCGCCGATCGAACTCGCGTTTGTGACCCGCACCGCGGCACGTTTGCCCAAGCCCGAATGTGTCGAGCATACGCTCCCCGAAGAGCCCTGACTGCTCGTCGTGGCAATCAAAGTATGGCTGCCCCGTTCACGGTTCCGGGAAACCCGCGCCGCGTGTCGAACCCGAAAGCGTCAGTTGAGACGCATCCGTGATGTTGCACCCACGCAGCAATCGGGTCAGGTCGCCTTGAAGTCGTCAGGTGACACGCTGTCAAGGAATTCCTTGAACTTCTCCACCTCGTCCTCGCGCACCGCGCCTGCGGCCTCGTCGTCGTTCTCGTCGGGGATCAACAGGCCGGCCTCGGCCAGCACCGCCTCCTCGACGTAGATCGGCACCCCGACCCGCAGCGCGATGGCCACTGAGTCCGACGGCCGGGCCGACACCTTGATATCGCGATCGAAGATCAGATCGGCGTAGAAGGTGCCTTCCTGAAGGTCGACGATCCGTACCTCTTTGAGCGAATGGCCAAGCGCGGCAATAAGATCTCGGATCAGGTCGTGGGTCAGCGGGCGAGCCGGCTCGACACCCTGCTGCTCGAGCGCGATCGCCGCGGCCTCCGACTGGCCGATCCAGATCGGCAGATAGCGGTCACCGTTGGATTCCCGCAGCAACAACACTGGCTGGTTCTGGGGCTGCTCCACGCGAATGCCGACCACACGAACCTCACCCATCTGTGTCTGCCCTCCGCACCGCTGTGCTACTCACTCCACCCAGACCGAAGTGGCCCGGACGTGACGAAAAGGCCGTCACGACGAGTCTAATCCTCACCTATCCAGAACGTCGCGCACAGCGGACTTGATCAATGACGTGTGCAAGGTAATCGCCAGTGCCGCGACCTCGCGGGCCAGATCGTCGGCACGATCCCGTGCGCCGGCTTTGCCTGCCTTGACCACCGGACCGGCGATCTGTGCGATCAGGTCGGACTGGCGGTCGGCCGCCGACCGAAACGCGCGCAGGTGGCGTGGCTCCACCCCGTACTCGGCGAGTGCACCCGCGCACTGCGCGATGACCACGGAATGTTCGTCGAAGAAGCCGGCGAGGCCGGGCGTGATCACGCCGGCCTTGACCAACGCGGTGAGCAGCTCGTCATCCACCCCCGAGCGCGCCAACAGGTCTTCTCGGCTCAGCCGTACCTGGGTGCGCGCCACCGCCGCACCGAATTCCTCCGACACACCCCACTCTCCCGACACCGGCACCAAACGCGGTACGCCGTAGGCGGATCCGGTGCGTGGCAGTTCGCCGTCGGGCTGGGCGTCCAACTGCGCCTTGATGACTTTCAACGGCAGGTACTGGTCCCGCTGCGCGGTCAGGACGAAGCGCAGCCGAGCACAGTCGTAGGCGGTGAACCGCCGGTATCCCGACGCGGTCCGCTCCGGTGTGACCAGTCCCTCGGCCTCCAGGAAGCGAATCTTGGAGATGGTCACGTCCGGGAAGTCCGGTCGTAGCGAGTCGAGAACCGCTCCGATCGACATCCCGGTCATTGCGGGCGTGTCGGGGGCGGTCACTTAGCTGCCCGGGCCGCTGTCGTCGTCCGTCTTGGGCCCGGTCAGAAAGACCAGGCGGAACTTGCCGATCTGTACCTCATCACCGTTGGCCAGCACCGCCGAGTCGACGGGCTCCCTGTTGACATAGGTGCCGTTGAGGCTGCCCACGTCGACGACCTGGAACTCGCCGTTCTCCAGCCGGAACTCTGCGTGGCGACGGCTCACGGTGACGTCGTCGAGGAAGATGTCGCTGTCGGGATGCCGCCCGGCGGACGTGGTGGGTTGGTCGAGCAGGAAGCGTGACCCCGCGTTGGGACCGCGTTTGACCACTAGCAACGCCGATCCCACCGGCAGTCCCTCGACCCCGGAGACCGCCCCCTCGGTCCCCGCCGCTGCCGGGGCGTCCAATTCGTTGAGGAAGTCGGCGCGGAATACCGATGTCGTCTCCACGGTGACGTCGTCAGACGTCTGGTCAGCCCCAGAATTCTGGTCCTTTTCCGTCACCCGCTGCTCCTCACTGGCTGCTGTGGCGATATCTGGCCTGGCCCGCGGTGGGCACCTTCTCCAGCCGTCATTCGTCTCACGATGACCGTACCGCGCTGCGGTCGTCGTTGGGTCCACCACCGCCGGATCAACTTGAAGACCTCACGCAGTCAGACGGCGGAAGCGATCGCTGGCACCCTAACAACATCTCATTCGGTCACTATCGCCTGGTAGCCGTCCGCATCAAGCAACCCCCGCAGGCCCTCCTCGAGCGACTCGGCGTCTGCCCGCAGCTCGATCAGCCAGCCTTCGCCGTAGGGATCGGAGTTGACCAGCTGTGGGCTGCCCTCCAGATCACCGTTGACCGCAACGACTTTCGCCGTCAGAGGTGAGTAGAGATCGGACACCGACTTCGTCGACTCCACCTCACCGAAGGACTCCCCCGCGGTGACCTCGGCGCCGGCGTCGGGCAGCTGAACGAACACCACGTCGCCAAGGGACGACTGGGCAAAATCGGTGATGCCGACCCTTACGGTGTCGTCACCGACGCGCTGCACCCACTCGTGTTCGGAGGTGTAGTACAAATCGGGCGGGATTTCGCTCACGGCGCTCCTCTTCGCAGGTGGGGCTCACTTCACGGGCTGAGCGTATTGGCGGGCTTTCGGTTGCCGCAAGGCGGTTACATCCACTCGGTCGGACTGTTGTACCACCATCGTGCCGCCGACGCGTTCGACGCTGTCCATCGCGCCGCCGGGAATGTTCATCGCTGCGGCCAAGGTTGGCGGATCGCCAATGGCCACAACGGTATACGGCGGATTGAGGGTTTGGCCGTCGATCACCAGCGCACCGGGGGCGCCGACCACCCAGGTGTCCACGCCGACCCGCACTGAGATTTTTGGGTCGCCCTGGCTCCCCTGGATCTCCATCGCCTCGGCACCCGCGGCCCGCAGCTCGTTGATCACATCGAGCATGGTCTCCGGCGCCACTCCGGGGGCGGTGTCCTCGATGGTCAATGTCACCCCAGGCCCCGTCGCGGACACCGTGCCGATCAGGATCGACAGCGCGGCCAGCCTGGCCTGGGCGTTCTCGATCGCGGCCTGGTCGCTGCTGCCGGACGCCTGCAGCGACGCCAGCGTGCGCTGCAGGTCGGCGACCTCCGTGTTCAGCGCGGCCTCCCGCTGCTGCAGCGAGTCCAACAGCACCAGCAGGTCGGCCGGTCGTGCCGTCTCCAGCGAGTCGCCGGATTCGTTCTGCCGGACCTGGGTGACGATTGCCACGCCCAGCAGTATGCACAGCAGTACGCCCAGCGCCCCGAACACGAGCTGCGACCGACCCCGCCGCGCCCCGCCGGGCTGCAGGTCGCCGATCTGGGGTGATGGTTCGTCGGGCGGCAGTTCGTGGCGGCCGTGCTGATCCGCCTCGTGCTGTCCGGGGGTGTCCGGGGTGTCGTCAGTCATCCGTCAGGCGCCAAAGAGTCTGCGCCGCAGGGCCGCGGCGTTGCCGAAGATGCGGATGCCGAGAACTACGATGATCGCCGTCGACAGCTGCGTGCCGACGCCGAGTTGGTCGCCGACGTAGACGATGAGCGCGGCGACCAGCACGTTGAACACGAACGACACCACGAAGACCTTCGAGTCGAAGATCCGCTCCAGATACGCCCGCAGCCCGCCGAACACCGCGTCCAGCGCGGCGACCACCGCGATCGGTAGATACGGCTCGATGAAATCGGGCACGCTGGGATGGAAGACCAGGCCCAGAACGATGCCGATGACAAGCGCGGCGATTCCGATCATTTGCCTCCGATGTCCTGTCGTTGTTTATGGACCCGATCACCCAATCGTTCTGGCGAAGTTGACATCTCGCACCGAACCCGCGGGGACGGTCAAGGCGTCGGTGGAGCTGACCGTCACCACGACTCCATACGAGGCCTCCAGCAGCCGGAGCCGCTGCAGACCCGGGCTGCGGTCGAACACATCCTGCATGCCATGCGGCGGCCCGACCGCGAGAATCACATAGGGGCTGCTGATCGGTTGATTGTCGACCAGGATGCCGCCGCCCGCCTGCCGGATGGTCACGTTCGGGCCGATCCGGACGCCGCCTACCGAGACCGCCTCGGCGCCGCTGACCCACAGCGAGTTGACCACCAACTGCAGGTCACGGTCCAGGATGACCTGGCGGCTGCCCTCGACGCGTTCCTTCGACACGTCGCTGAGGTCCTTCGACACGCCGGGATCGGTGATCGTCACCGTCAGACCGGGGCCGATCACTGGCGTGGCCGCCGCCGAGAAGTTCGCGACGTCAAGGCTGCCGAGCAGCTGCCGCCCCCGCTCGTCACCCTCAAGGCGGCTGCGTCGTTCGGCGTCAAGCTCGGCGGCCACCGCATCGCGTCGGGCCGTCACGGAGTTGGTGGTGGCTTCGGCGGACCGCACGCTGCCGGCCAGCACCTGCTGGGCGTCCCGCACGCCGGGCGCGGTGGCCTGCGCCTGCGCGACGGCGAACGCGAAGACCGTCGCGACCGCGAGGGCGGCCAGCACCTGCCACATCCAGGTGGCCACCCGGCCTCTGGGGCCCGCGCCGTCGCGGCGTTCCGCCGCCGCCGCGGCATAGCCGGGGTCGAGGTGGTCGGACAACAGCGAGCGCAGCAGCGACGGCACCGGGATCAGCGTCGGTGCGCCCGCCTCGTGCGCATTGCGTCCGGCCTCGGGGTCGTACCCACCGAGTGCCCGACGGTCGTCGGATGTCGCCGGCCGAGCGGCTCCGGGATCGGATGTCGCCGGCCGAGCGGCTCCGGGATCAACCACGCGAGTGCACCTTCGGCATTTGTCGCATCACCATGCCCACCTGGAGGAGGTACAGCACGGCCGACCACAGATACAGCGCCAGCCCCCAGATCAGAAACGCCCAGCCGCACGCCAGAATGACGCGGCTCCACAGCGCGTCCCACTGCCCGAGCAGGATCAACGGGAACGCCGACATGAGCGCGAACGTCGCTCCCTTGCCGATGTAGGTGACCGGTAGCGCAGACAGGCCGCGGCTGCGGAGCACCGGGAGCGTCGCGGCCAGTACGGCATCGCGACCGATCAGGGTGATGACGATCCACCAGGGCACGATGCCTGCGACGCCGAACGCGAGCGGCACCGTGAGCATGTAGATCCGGTCGACCGCGGGATCGAGCAACTCCCCGAGCCGCGACGACTGATTGTCGACGAGGCGCGCGATCTTGCCGTCGGCCCAGTCCGAGAAGCCGCTGAACATCAGCACGGCCACCGCCCAACCGTTGGCGTGGGCCACCAGCAGCAGATACAGGAAGACCGGAACCAGGATTAGGCGCAGCACCGACAGCGCGTTGGGCACCGTCACCACGCGGTCCCGCACATCCCCCTGCGCGCGGTTCATGGGATAAACCTAGCGGAATATCCCCGGCAGGCTCAGTGCCGACATCGAGTCCTCTGCCAGCGGATTGTCATGAACCATGTACGTCCACGTCGACGTCGGCCGGGCCAGCTTGGACAGGTCAAGCCCGGGCTCCTCCTCGAGCACGTTCGCCGTCTCGAACGTCTGCTGCGCGGCTTCGATCGCGTCGGCGGCCAGCGAAGCGAACGCGTCGACGGCCATCCGGTGGAACTCGTCAATCGGCTTCTGGTGGCCCAACGCGCGCAGATGAATGCTCTCCCGGATGTCGGAGAGGTAGGCAAGGTGATCGGCCCAGCCGCGGTCCAGGTGATACAGCATGATCAGCCGGCAGATCCGCTCCAGCTGCTCCTCGCTGAGCTCCTCGGACAACTCTTCGTAGCGTTTCGGTGATCGCTCTTCCAGTTCCTGGCGGGCGGTTGGCGTGCGCAGCAGCGTGTTTCGGCGCTCGACGAGGATCGCGCGCTGCTGTGCGATCAGCTCGTTGAATTGCCACGTGTTGGCGTGCACTGCGAGCAGCTGGCCCTCGGCGACCCGCTGCGCGTGATCCAGGAGACCGGATGCCTTGGCGCTGACGATGCGGCCGTCCTCATCGGTTTCGGTCGGCAGCTTGTTGCGTTCCAGGTGGGCGGTGGCGACATCGTCTTCCCAACTGGAGAAGAACACCGATGAACCGGGGTCGCCCTGGCGGCCGGCCCGGCCACGCAGCTGGTTGTCCAGCCGTTCGGTGTGGTGGCGGCCCGTGCCGACCACATGCAGGCCACCGAGCTCGGCGACCTCGTCGTGATCGGCCTCATCGGACCCACCCAACCGGATGTCGGTGCCGCGGCCCGCCATCTGCGTGGACACCGTGACCGAGCCCAGCTTGCCTGCCTCGGCGATCACCCGGGCTTCCTCGGCGTCGTTCTTGGCGTTCAGCACGACCGCCGGGACGCCTGCCTTGACCAACCGCTCGTGCAGCTCCTCGGATTCGGCGACGTCGCGGGTGCCCACCAGAATCGGCTGTTTGGTCTTGTGCGCCTCGGCGATGTGCTCGACGATCCCGTCACTCTTGGCGGCGGCGGTGATGTAGACGCGGTCGGCCTCGTCCTCGCGAATGTTGGGGGTGTTCGGCGGTATCGGGGACACCCCGAGTTTGTAGAACTGGCGCAGCTGCTCCCCCGCGGCCAACGCGGTGCCGGTCATCCCGCACACCGTGGGATACCGGTTGATCAGCGCCTGAACCGTGATGGTGTCCAGCACCTCGCCGGTCTCGGTGGTTTCGATGCCTTCCTTGGCTTCGACGGCGGCCTGCAGGCCGTCGGGCCAGCGCTGCAGCTGGGCGATGCGGCCTCGGCTGGCGTTGATCAGGTGCACGGCGTCGTCGCGGACGATGTAGTGCACGTCGCGGTGCAGCAGGATGTGAGCGTGCAGCGCGACGTTGACCTCAGTGAGCGTGGTGCCGACGTGCTCTTCGGAGTACAGATCGATGCCGCCGAGCTTGGCTTCGATCTTCTGTGCACCTACCTCGGTGAGGTGAACGTTGCGGCTGTCCGAGTCGGTGTCGTAGTCTTCGCCGGCGATCAATTCGCCCACCAGCCGAATGATCTCGAGTTTCGGGGTCTCCCGGTGCGAGGTGCCTGCCAGCACGAGCGGCACCAGCGCCTCGTCGACGAGCACCGAGTCGGCTTCGTCGATCAACGCCACGTCGGGGTTCGGCGACACGAGATCCTCGACGTCGGTGACGAGCTGGTCCCGCAACACGTCGAAGCCGATCTCGTTGACCGAGGCGTAGGTGATGCCGCACTTGTAGGCGGCGCGGCGCTCGTCGGCGGTCGAATCCGCGGTGACCCAGCCGACCTCCAACCCCATCGCTTCCAGCAGCGGGCCCATCCATTCGGCGTCGCGGCGGGCCAGGTAGTCGTTGATGGTCACGACGTGAACGTGCCTGCCCGCGAGCGCGTAGCCCGCCGCCGCGATCGCGCCGGACAGCGTCTTGCCCTCGCCGGTGGCCATCTCGATCACGTCACCGGCCAGCATCCGCAGGGCACCGAGCAGCTGAACGTCGAACGGCCGCAGCGTGGTGGTGCGTTCGGAGGCCTCCCGCGCGATCGCGAGGAACTGCGGAACATCCTCCGATTCGGCGAGGTCGCCGAGGTTGAGCAGCTGCGCGGCCTTTCGTAACTGCTCGTCGTCGAGGCCGGCGGCCTTCTCGTCGAACTCCTCGGATGCGCGCACCTGCGCCATCGAGCGGGCCTGGTCCCTGTCGGTACTGGCGCCGAGCAGCTTCCAGAACCGGTTGCTGACACGACCTGAGGTGCGGGACTTAGTCTTCGCCACACAGCTACGGTACGCGGCCCGGTTTCGACCGCTCATCACTACCGCGAGCGTGCGCGTCTGCACCTAAGACACGCCGGTATCGCGGCACAGTTCGCGCACGCTCGAGCAATAGCGGTCAGCCGTCAACCGCGAAGTCGATGCGGACCTGATCGACGACCGGCTCGAAGCCGATCCGCCGATAGATCGCGTTGGATGTCGGGTTGGCCAGGTCGGCGCGCCCGCGCGAACTCCGCGGCGTGAAGACCGGCCCGATGGCTCAAAGTCTCGACGAAGAAGAGCTCCACCCACCCGCCGAGCAGAGCATGGTCGACGCCGGTGGCATCGCGGTGCACACCGGAGACCTCGACCGGCGGACGCAACGTCCCCAGGCGGTAGAGCCGTTCCTCCGTCGTCACCGTGCCTGCATGCCCCGTAACCGAGCGCCAGGCGTCCGCGAAGGCCATCGCCGTATCACGCCTACCGCGCACGCCATCCAGATCCGGATGGATTCGCGCCAGGCGGTCGTCACCCGACCGCTCACTATGACGGGTATTCCGTTGCACACCAACGGGTATGGCGGAGTCTGCAATGCCGCACCGACGGGGTCGCCGTCGTCCCACACAGTGAGCAGAAGTGAGTTTTTCTGGAATCCTGCCGGCATTCAGCAGGGTTAGCTCGACTGTGTGCTTGACGGGATCTCGCCGGTAAAGGGGTTCAGCAATCGCGCGGAACTCGTCGACCGAGTCGTGTATGCGCACATCCACGCATCCCGGATGGTCGCCAATTCTCAACGCGTCCATCCAATTAGGATCCGCGAGCGTGCGGGTTTGCCGACTTTGCCTCGGCGTGTCGTGGGCAGACACGCACGCTCGCGGGAGGGCGGTTAGGCCAGATTCGACCGACGTGGGTAGGCAACGCTCGGATCGGTGAGCGTGTTCACCACCGCGGGCAGATCCGACGCGAAGGCCCGCTCCAGCGCCGGCCGAAGCTCGGCGGGTGTCGACACCAGCTCGCCGTGTCCGCCGAGCGCGGTGACCACCTCGTCGTAGCGGGTCTCCGGCCGCAGCTCGGCCACCACCGAATAGCCATACAAAAGCTCCATGGGATGCTTCTCCAGGGCCCAGATCCCGTTGTTGCCGATCACCGAAACAACGTGGACACCGTGGCGCACCAACGAATCCCACTCCATGCCGCTGAACCCGAACGCGCCGTCGCCCTGCAGCAACACCACCTGCCGGTCGGGCCGGGCCAGCTTGGCGGCCAGCGCGTAGCCGGGACCCGAGCCCAGGCAGCCGAACGGTCCGCTGTCCAGCCACGCGCCAGGTACATAGCTGTCGATGACTCGTCCGGCGTAGGAGCCGAAGTCGCCGGCGTCGATGACGACGATGGCGTCGCGGTCCAACAGCGGTTTCAGCTCGGCGTACACGCGCATCGGGTGCAGCGGACTGCGGTCGTCGGTCAGTTCGGCCTGCTCGGCGGCCCGACCGGCGGACTCCACGGCCCGCAGTTCGCCGATCCACGTCTCGTGGTCCGTCGACCGCTCACCGGCAAGCGCCGAGAGGGTGGTCGTCAGGTCGCCGTAGAGCTCCGCCTCGACCCGGCGGGGATGCGGCCGCTCCGGCGTGACGCGATCGGCGACGACGAGCCGGGTCTGCTCGCCGAATACGCCGCCGAACCCAAGCCGGAAGTCCATCGGCACCCCGATCACCAGCGCAATGTCGGCCTCCTTCAACGCCTTTGAGCGCGCGCGGGAGAATGCCAGCTCGTGGTCGGCAGGCACCGTTCCGCGCGCCATGCCGTTCATCAGCACCGGAATGCGCAGCGCTTCGGCCAGCCGCAGCAGCGCCGTCTCGGCGTGGCCCCACCACACGTTGGTGCCCGCCATGATCACCGGCCGCTGCGCGTCGGCGAGCAGTCCCGCCGCAACACCGAGCGCATCGCCGTCGGGTTGAGCCGGGGCCTGCGGGGCGGTCAGTGCACCCGGCTCGCCGGCGTCGTGGGCCTCGCCGAAGACGTGATCCATCGGGAAGTCGACGAACGCGACGCCCGTCGGCGTCCCCGCCGCGCCAACGGTCGCCCGCAGCGCGTCGTCGATCAGCCCGCCGACCGCGTCGCCCGACTCTGCGGTGGCGGCGAACCGGGTCAGCGGTGCCACGAACGGCAGATGGTCGATTTCCTGCAGTGAACCCTGACCCCAGCGCAGCGCGGGCGCCCGGCCGCCGAGCACGAGCAGCGGCGACTGGTTCTGCTGCGCGGCGGCCATGGCACTCATCCCGTTCGTCACGCCGGGGCCGGCGGTGAGCGCGGCGACGCCAGGCACCCGGGTCACCTTCGACCAGCCCTCGGCGGCGAAGGCAGCGGTTTGCTCGTGCCTGGTGTCGATCAGCCGGACGCCCTCGGCGCGGCAACCGTCGTAGATCGAGAACAGGTGCCCACCCGAAAGCGTGAAGATCGTGTCGATACCGCTGGCGCGCAATCGGCGGGCGATCAGATGTCCCGCGCCTATCCTGCTGCCAATCGGAGCGTCGATGCTCATGGCCGCAGCATAATCACCCCCATGGTCGATACCGATGTCCTCATCGCCGGCGCCGGCCCGATCGGCCTCACGGCCGCAATCGAGCTTGCCCGCCGCGGAGTCGACATCCGAGTCGTCGATCCCATCTACGATCCCCCTCAGTGCGCCAAAGCCGTTGGCGTGCAACCCCGCACACTCGAGGTATTCGAAGGCATGGGGTGCTGCGCCGGATCCTTGACGCGGCGTGCCAGATGAAGGGCCGGTTCGTCTACGTCAACGGCGAACAGCAGAGCATCGCCTTCGCCCGCATCCTCTTGACCAAGCCGCGTGCGGTGTTCCTCGACGAGTCGACCTCTGGCACTGGACGAGGGCCTCGAGCTGACGCTGTACGAACTGATCCGTGCCGAGCTCCCTGACACCATTCTGGTCAGCGTGAGTCACCGCACCACGGTGGAGCGGTTCCACGCTCGCCGGCTGGAGCTCGTCGGCGGCGGGGAATGGCGGCTGGAGCCGCTCACCACCCGCAGTTGAGACGTCTGGAGCGCTGCCCGAAGCTTGTCGGGGTACCTTGCCGGAATGGAAATGTTCACCCCGACGCTGGACTGGGGAAACGAGCTCTGGGCATCGCTGGTATGGATCGCCAAAGGCTCGGCGATCGCGGCGATAGCCACGTTGGTAATCCTCGTCCTGATTGCCCGCTTCACCGTGTGGGGCAGGCAGTTCTGGCGTATCAGCGGCGCCTATTTCACCGGTCCCGAGAGCCTGAAGGTCTGGCTGTGGCTGGGCGTGATCTTGCTGCTGGTAATCGCCGGCGTGCGACTCGAGGTGCTGCTCAGCTTCCAGAGCAACGACATGCTGACCAGCTTTCAGACCGTCGAAGCGGGCAGGCAAGCTGCCGCGGCCGGCGAAGACGCGGTGAAGGTCTCTGGAAAGAACGGCTTCTACTTATCCCTGCTCGTTTTCTCGATCCTGGCCGCCCTGTACATCGCACGGCTCCTGCTGGACATGTTCCTGGTGCAGCGGTTCTGCCTGGCGTGGCGCGCGTGGCTCACCGATCGACTCACCGGGGACTGGCTCGACGGCAAGGCCTACTACCGGGCTCGCTTCATCGACGACAAGATCGACAATCCCGACCAGCGCATCCAGGGCGACATCGACATCTTCACCGCCTGCAATGGGCCGCTTCCCAACGTTCCGTACTACTACTCGAAGAACACGCTGCTGTTCGGCGCGATCGACGCGGTCGCCTCGATGATCTCCTTCACGGCGATCCTGTGGAACCTCTCCGGCACGCTGACGCTGCCGATCATCGATTACGCGCTTCCAAGGGCGATGTTCTGGATCGGAATCGTCTTCGTTCTCTTCGCGTCCGTCATCGCCTTCTGGATCGGCCGACCGATCATCTGGCTGTCGTTCAACAACGAGAAATACAACGCGGCGTTCCGGTACGCATTGGTGCGACTGCGTGACGCGTCCGAGGCGGTCGCCTTCTACCGCGGCGAGGTTGCCGAACGCACCGGGCTGCGCAAACTCTTCACGCCAGTCGTCAGCAACTACAAGCGGTATGTGGGCAGGTCGCTCGGCTTCAACGGCTGGAACTGGTCGATGAGTCAAACCATCGTGCCGCTGCCGTATCTGCTGCAGTTTCCGCGGTTCTATAACGGCGAGATCATGCTCGGCGCCATGACCCAGTCCGCAGCAGCGTTCGGCCAGATCCAGGACGGGCTGTCGTTTTTCCGCCAGGTCTACGACACCTTCGCCGGCTACCGGGCCGCGATCATCCGGCTCGACGGTCTGGTCGTCGCCAACGAAGAAGGCAGGGCGCTGCCGGAAATCAAGACCATGCCCTGTGTCGACGGCACAGTACAACTGGACGACATCGAGGTCCGGACGCCCGACGGAAAGCAACTCATCAACCCGCTCGACATGCGTCTGGAAGTCGGGGACACCTTGGTGATCACCGGCCCGTCGGGCAGCGGTAAGACCACGCTGTTGCGCAGCCTGGCCGAGTTGTGGCCGTTCACGTCCGGGACGTTGACGCGACCGTGCGGGCCGAACGAGACGATGTTCCTCTCGCAGCTGCCCTATGTCCCGCTGGGCGATCTGCGAGCCGTCGTGACCTACCCGAGCGAAGAAGGCGCGATCGACGACCAAACGCTGAAACGCATGCTGGAAAGGGTGGCCCTGCCACATCTTGTCGACCGGCTCGACGAGGTGCAGGACTGGGCCAAGGTGCTCTCCCCCGGCGAACAGCAGCGGATCGCGTTCGCCCGCGTCCTGTTGACCAAACCCAAGGCGGTCTTCCTCGACGAGTCCACGTCTGCGCTCGACGAAGGCCTGGAGTTCATGCTCTACAGCCTGGTGCGCACGGAGCTGCCGGACACGATTCTGGTCAGCGTCAGTCACCGCAGCACCGTCGAACAGCACCACACGCACGAACTCGAACTGCTCGGCGAGGGCGAATGGCGGTTCGGCCGGGTGGAAGGCGACGAGACGGAACCCGCGCTCGTGTAACCATGCCGGGGTAGCTTCCCCGGCATGGAAACCTTCACGCCCACGCTCGACTGGGGCAACGAGTTGGTCGCGTCGACGCTCTGGGTGGCGAAAGCCTGGGCGATCGCCGCGGTGGGCACGGTCGTTGTGCTGGCCCTGGTCGCCCGGTACACGACCTGGGGGCGGCAGTTCTGGCGCATCACCGGCGACTATTTCAAGGGCCGCCAGAGCATTCCGGTGTGGGCGTTCTTGGGCGTGCTGATGTTGTTGGTGATGATCGACGTGCGGCTCGCCGTGCTGTTCAGCTATCAGTCCAATGACCAGTTCTCGGCACTGCAGGCCGCTGTTCGCGGGCGAGGGGGCCGCGAAAGAGGCTGCCATTGCAGGCTTTTGGTGGGCGATCCTGATCCTCGCCGGCCTGATTCACCGCCGACGTCGTGCGCAGCGTGCTCGACGTGTACCTGATGCAGCGGTTCATCATCCGGTGGCGGGTGTGGCTCACCCACCGGCTCACCGGCGACTGGCTCGATGGCGATGCCTACTACCGGGGACGGTTCGTCGATGATCCGATCGACAACCCGGACCAGCGCATCCAGCAGGACATCGACATCTTCACCACCGGAACCGGCCCGGAAACCAACACACCGACCGTCGGGACAGCCCAAACGTTGTTGTTCTCAGGCGGTATTTGCCATTGTGTCGCTGGTCGAGTTCACCCCGATTCTGTGGGGTCTGGCGGGCCCGCTGACGCTCTTCGGTGTCACCGTGCCGAAGGCGCTGTTCTGGATGGCGTTGGTCTATGTGTTCTTCACGACGGTCGTCGCGTTCTGGATCGGCCACCCGCTGATCCGGCTGTCCTTCCGCAACGAGCTCACCAACGCCGCGTTCCGCTACGCATTGGTGCGGCTGCGCGATGCGGCCGAGGCTGTCGGCCTCTACCGCGGCGAAGGTGCCGAACGCGGTCAGCTGATGACCCGATTCGCGGCCGTCATCGCCAACTACCGTGCGTTCGTGCGCCGCAGTATCGCGTTCCTCGGCTGGAACCGGTCGATGAGCCAGATCGTCGACCCGCTCCCACTATGTCGTTCAGGCCCCCCGGTTGTTCGACGGTCAGATCCAGCTCGGCGACGTCACCCAGTCGTCGCAAGCGTTTCGACGGGTGCACGAACTCGCTGGCATTCTTCCGAAACGTCTACGATGCGTTCGCCGGCTATCGAGCGGCCATCATCCGCCTCGACGGGCTGATCACCGTCAACGAAACAGCAAGGGAGCTACCGTCATTGACCGCGCTGCCGAGCGCTGACGGTTCGGTGCAGCTCGACGACGTCGAGGTGCGGACGCCGGCAGGGATACGGCTCATCGACCCCTCGACGTGCGGCTCGATCCGGGCGACGCGATGGTGATCACCGGCGGCTCCGGCAGCGGCAAGACCACCCTGCTGCGCAGCCTGGCGCAGCTGTGGCCGTTCACCTCGGGCACGCTGCGCCGCCCGCAGGACGACACCATGTTCCTGTCGCAACTTCCGTACGTGCCGCTGGGTGATCTGCGTGCGGTGGTTTCCTATCCCGCCGAGGACGGCAGGTTCTCCGACGACGAGATCCGGTCCGCCCTCGACACCGTGTCACTCGGGCACCTGGGCAGCCGGCTCGACGAGGTGGCCGACTGGGCGAAGATCCTCTCGCCCGGCGAGCAGCAGCGGATCGCGTTCGCCCGTGTGCTGCTGGCCAAGCCGAAGGTGGTCTTCCTGGACGAAGTCGACATCCGCGCTCGACGAAGGTCAGGAGTTCGCGCTTGTACCGAGCGCTGCGCAGCCAGCTGCCGAACTGCATCGTGGTCAGCGTCAGTCATCGTCCCTCGCTCGAACAGCACCACGATCGGCGGCTCGAGCTGCTCGGCGACGGCGGTTGGCGGCTCGCGCCGGTCTAGGCCCGCGCCGCGTGCGTTCCGGCGCGGCGACCGAAGAACGAGCCTTCGCCCAATTGGGTTCCGCTCGAATAGCCCTTGCCGTCCTGCGCGATGTTCGACGCGCACGCGCCCGCGGCGTACAACCCAGGAATCGTCGAGCCGTCTTCGCGCAGCACTTCGCCGTCGATCGAGACGGTCAGTCCGCCCATGGTGAACCCGGAATACATCGCCCTGCCCAGCGAGAGATCGAACGCTGCCCACGGCCCGGTATCTTGTGCCGCAACGTATTCCGGCTGTTTGTGGAAGTCGGGATCCTCACCGCGTGCCGCATTCTCGTTGTACCGGCGCAGAGTTGCCACCAGCTTGCCCTCGGGAATGCCCAGCGCCCTCTCCATCTCCTCGACGGTCTCCCAGCCGTCAATGAACCGGATCAGTGGCAGCGGTGGCATTTCGGTGTGTGCCTCGTCGACGATAAGGAAGGCCGCCTGGTCAGGTTGCTCCAGCACGAAGGCCGACGTGCGTGAGTGATAGGAGTCCTCTGCCACGAAGCGGTCGCCCTGATTGTTGACGATGATGCCCGTGAGCAGAATTTCCGGCGGGTATGCGGCGGCGGTGATGAACATCTGGTCCAGGTTCTTGGCAACGCCGCCCGCCGAGACACCCATCCGGATGCCCAGACCGTCATCGTTGGGGCTGCCCAGAATGTAGGGCTCCACCAAGCCGTGGTGCTTGGTGCGCCGCTTCTGACCCAGCGCCGGTGTGTGCTCTGCGACCATCTCGGGGTTCATCGCGAAACCGCCTGCGGCGATGATGACCGCCTTGGCTTTGATCGCGCCGGTCTCGTTGAAGTGCTTCCACCTGACACCGACCACCGCACCGTCGTCGACGATCAGGTTGGTTGCGCCGGTCTCGTAGCGGACCTGAACGCCGAGCTCGTCGGCCCGTTTCACTAGGAGGTCGATGACCATCGCGGCACCACCCAGCTCACCGGGTACCGGCACGGAGTGCCCGCGCGGTGCCGGCTTTGCCTGCTCGCAGAACGGCCACACCTTCTCGTTGCCCGTGTACGACAGGCCCTCGGTGCCCGGCGGGACGACGACCTTTCCCGGGTAGTAGCTGCGTTCGAACTGGAAACCCAAGTCCTCCAACCAGTTGAAGTGTTCGACGCTGCCATCGCAATATGCGCGGATCTTGTCGAGCTCGGGATCGTGTGACACCGCGACCAGGTACTTGTACATCTCATCGGGGGTGTCGGTGTGGCCGGTCGCCTGCTGCACCGCGGTCCCGCCGCCGAGATAGAAGTGGCCGCCCGCCATCGCGCTGGTGCCGCCTGCGGCGGCCGCGCGTTCCAGCACCAACACCCTGGCGCCTGCGGCCGCCGCGCTGACCGCCGCGGACCCGCCTGCGATGCCGAAGCCGATCACCACGACGTCGACCTCGTCGGACCAACTCGTCACGTCGGCGGCGTCGACGGTTTCCGGGATCTGCTTCATAGATTTCTCCTCGCGCGAGCGCTCGTCGGTGCTCACTGCTGTTGCTCTTGCTTCACGTAATCGAAGAACGCCCGGATCTCGGGCGGAATGACCTCTGTAGCGCCGATCGCCACGTCGACGATCGTCGTCGATCGCGCTCGAATGCTCGGTGTCGGCTTCAACGTGGTCCCGGACCCAGGTCGAGAAACTCGGTGTAGATGCTCTCGCCCTACCGGTGCGATCAGCTCGAGCTGGGTCTCCCCGGCATAGCTGAAGGAAATGTGGGCCACGAAATCGGCGGGCCGTCCGCGGTATGTGCAGGTGTCCCGGCCGAAGTGCACATCGCGCACGCGGATCCACTTCTTGGCGCCCAAGAGCGTGGTGAGTGCCTTCTCGGTGGCGTCAAGGTCCTTCGTCACCCACGCGATCTGGACAGGTGTCTGGGCGTGCATCGCATCGAGGATATCTCCGGCACGTCCACCTGGCTAGAACGTGTTCTAGTTTTCTCCTAGGTAGGCGGCAAGGCACCGATCGGCGGCGGACCTTGCCCATTCGGCGTCGGCGCCGCCTGCCACGTTGGCCTCGTACCACGCCTCGCTGGACAGCTTCATGAATCGGCGACCGTCGTCGGAGGCCGTCCACTGCTCGCCGAACCCGGGATCAACAGACTTGCCGGTGGACATGTGGATGGCCAAACCGACCAAGGCGCCGTCATAACCCATCCCGACGGCGCCAGGGCCGAATTCCTCCCAGTGATCGCCGACGTGCGAGATGTGTTGCAGTTCGAACCGTGACCGGTGCGAGCCCTCGCTGGTGATCTGCACTTCGATCCAGCTGACGTCGCCGCCGCACTCCCATGTCGAGGTGAACGCACGAGGCGGGTCACAGGTCAAGATCGTGCCGTTGGCGTTGCCTTCCAGCTGGTATTGGCCGCCTACCTGGAGGTCGCCCGCGACCGGCAGGAACCAGCGCGGGATCCGCTCGATGTTGGTACAGGCGTCCCAGAGATCCGCGGCGTCGGTGTCATACGACTGGCTGATCGTGACGACGCGCGCCTCGCCCGCTTCGAGCGTCCGGGTGCCGACGGTCCGGCGCACGGTATTGATCTGCTGAGTGACGTCAATCATGTTGCCTTCCTGGTTGATTGATTCGGCGCCTGCGCTTGCCGCGAGCGATTTCGGTAGCCAGCGCGTCCAGATGTGGCGTCCAGAAGCGACGGAATGCGCCGAGCCACTCGTCGACATCGCGGAGCGCCCGTCCGTCCACCGCATACAGCCGCCGTTGACCATCGGGCCGTACCGAGGCGAAGCCGTTGTCCCGCAGTACTTTCAAGTGTTGCGACACCGCCGGCTGAGTGATCGCGAACTCGTCTTGAATGGTCGCACCGATCGCACCCGCTGTCAGCTCTCCGTCGGCCAGCAGCTCGAGGATGCGCCTGCGGACCGGATCGCCCAGGACATCGAAAGCGTGCACCACACCACAGTAGAAGGCGTTGCTTATATAAGTCAAGGCTTTATTAGGCTCCGCGCTTGACACTTCCGACCCCCCGCCGCCGTCTCCAAGCACCTCAAGGTGCTCGAGCGCGCCGGCCTCATCACTCGCCGACGCGAGGCGCAATCGCGCCCGTGCCGGCTTGAGGCGGTCGCGTTCAAGGACGCCACCGACTGGCTGGAGCGGTATCGCCAGTACTGGGACTCCAGTCTCGACCGGCTCGACGACCACCTCCGCAAGATCCAGAAGGGAAACCGAAAATGACTGCACCGCAACGCGAATTCACGCTGGTCCGAGATTTCGATGTGCCAAGGGATCTGGTCTATCGGGTATGGACCGAGCCCGACCACATGAGCCAGTGGTTGTTCCCGCGCGACGTCGCCACACCGCAGGAGACCATCTCCCAGGATCTTCGCGTCGGCGGGCTGTGGCGCTGGACGATGGTGAACGAGCAGGACGGCACCCGCTACCCCACCGTCGCGCGGTTCCGCGAGGTCGTCGAGCCGGAGCGGCTGGTGTTCACGTGGGGTGACGAGGACAACGAGGGCGCTCTGATCACCGTCGACTTCGCCGAACACGACGGCGGCACTCGCCTCACGCTGCACTTGACCGGCCCGGCGGAGATGGTCACCGAGGAAAGCGGAATTCAGAAGGGCTGGAACGAGCTGCTGGACAGCCTGGGGTTGTTCGTAGCCCGTCGCCTCGAACCGAGGTAGCCGTCAGCCCGGCGCGATGTCCCCGGACGCGGGCTGCAGGACGGCCTCGCGCGCCTGCTGGCTGGCGGTCTGCCAGGACACCGCGGCCGGGAAATTACCCCAGGTGCTGTTGAACATCCCGATGATGGCCGCCCGGCCGTCGGGGGTGACCACATAGACCGGGCCACCGGAATCACCCTTTTGGCTCACCACCCCGTTGGCCATCGTGAACCAGCCGTTGTTGACCGCTTCGACGGTCCCGCAACTCTCCCCGGTGATCACACCGAAGTGGCACACCGGCAGACCAGGCTGGGGCACGACGCCCGGATCCGAAACCAGGACGCGCCCGCCGGGCAGGATGTTGTTGAGCTCAACGTCCGGGGCGAGTTCGATCGCCTCCCAGTCGGAGATCATGTGGTCGGTGGCGATGGTGGCGCCGTCCGGGGTGTTGTCGCGGAACGTCGTGAGGGTGCCGATGGGGTTTCCGCCCTTATCGACGACGGGCCCGTCGCCGCGGCAGTGGCCCGCGGTGAATGCGGTTCGCGCGGCGGGGTCGACGAAACCCAGCGTGCACACGTTCGAGCCCTGGTGAATCTCCATCCCTGGGTAGACCAGCACGCCGGGAGTGGCCTGTGCCGGCGCCGCGGGAATGGTGAGCGCAACGATCGGCGCGGCCGCCGCGGCTAGCGTGCGCAACCATCGTCGGCGCACAGTCATCTCCCATCCATTGGGGTCAGTGGCCTCCTACCCTACCGGCGCGGGCGCAATCAGCAAGGCGGCCCGGGCCGTTCGACCCGGGCCGCCGTCATCAGTTTGCTACGGAATCGTCAACACCTGTCCCGGATGAATCAGGTCAGGGTTGGAGATGCCACTGGCATCGGCGATCTGCTGATACCTGCTGCCGTCTCCGTAGAAGCGCTCCGAGATCGCCCACAGCGTGTCACCGGACACCACGGTGTATGTGCGCGGAGCCGGAGGTGGCGGCGGTGGCGGAGGAGGCGGCGGAGCGGGCTCGGCCGCCGGTAACGGCTCCTCAGCCGCTGCGGGTGCCACTTCCGGGGTCTCGGCCTCGGCGGCCGCAGGCGGTGGCGGCTCGTCGGTCTGCGTGTTCGACGACCACGCTGGCCCGTCGAAACCGTAGAGCACCAGATTGCGGTCGTCCTGCAGCACGAGCCGGACATCCTTGGCGCCCTTGGTGTCGGTGTGCCACACCGGCTTATCCGGCGTGTACAGCACGCAGTTGCCGTCCTTCTGCACCTCGAGGCGCTCGACGTTCTGGCCGTTCGTGCTGGTCGCCCATACCGCCTGACCGCGGGCAGCAAGCACCAGGTTGCCGTCGTCCTGCACGGTCAGTGTGTATGCCCCGTTCTTTGACGTCAGCGATTGACCACGTTCGAGCTTCTCACCCTTGGCGAGTCTGTCTGTCACGTCCCTACGCCCCTTTCTGAAGGCGACATCCTGTCGTGCTCGACCGGACGCCAATTTTCCCCATACCCGACCCGGCTGAGCTTACTGATCTCGGGTGGGCGTGGGTACCGTTCGGATCGCCCCAAATCAAACGTCTTGCAAACGCTCAGTGCACGTTCACGAATCGAAGCCGAGCCCGAGCGCGTCCAACGTCCGCAGCAACAGGTTGCGCCGTCCCGCCGAATGGTCGGCGCGGTCGAGCGACCATCGCGTCGCCTGGATTCCGATGCTGGCCAACGGCTCAGGAGGAAACGGCATCGGCCGTTTGCGAACCATTTCCAGCTCGGTGCGCTCGGTCGGCCGACCGTCGAGCAGATCGAGGCAGACGTCGGCGGCGAACCGCGCGGCGCCGACGCCGAGCCCGGTGAAGCCGTTGACATAGGCGACCCGGCCCGCACTGGCCAGCCCCCAGTGCGCGCAGAACCGGGTGCTGGTGTCGATCGCTCCCGCCCAGCGATGGCTGAACCGGACGTCGTCGAGCTGGGGAAAGGTGATGAAGAAATGCTGCGCGAGCCGGCGATACGTGGCGGGCCGATTCTCGTAGGCCGGATCGACCTTGCGGCCGAAGTGGTAGACGGCGTCGTAGCCGCCCCATACGATCCGGTTGTCGGTAGTGAGCCGGTAGTAGTGAAACTGGTTGGCGCAGTCGCCGATTCCCTGCCTGTTCGCCCAGCCGATGCGGTCGAGTTGGGCGTCGGTGAGCGGTTCGGTGGCCAGCACGTAGTCGTACACCGGCACCGTTTGCAGCCGGTTACGCACGATCAGGCTCGGGAACACGTTGGTGGCCAACACGGCGTGACCGGTGATGATGATCCCGTTTCCGGCCTGGAAGCGGATGGTCGCGCCGGAGGTATCCATCGATGTGACGTTCGTCCGCTCGAAGATCCGCACGCCGGCTTCCTCGCAGGCGCGGGCGAGCTCCAACGCGAGCTTCGCGGGATGGACGATGGCCAAGGTGTGGGGGCTGAACAGGCCCGCCAGATAGGTCGGCGACGCGACTTCGTCGCGAACCTCGCGCAGCGCGAGGAACTGCCCCTCGCCGTCGTGTGCCGCCTCCTCAAGCCAGGCGACCTGATGCGGTTCTGTCGCGACGGACAACATCCCGGTGCGCTGCCAGTCGACGTCAAGCCCCAGCCGCTGGATGTCGGCCTGCATGCCGTCCAGGTTGTCCCGCCCCATCGTCTCGAGCTTCTCGATTTCCTTGGGCCAGCGGGACTTTCCGTTCGCCAGGCCGTGGGTGAGGCTGGCGTCGACGAAGCCGCCGTTGCGGCCCGACGCTGCCCAGCCCACCCGTTCGGCGTCGACGAGCACGATTCGCTGGTCCGGATTGCGCTGTGCAGCATGCAATGCCGTCCACAACCCCGTGTAACCCGCGCCGACCACCAGCATGTCCGCGGTGACGGAACCCGACAACTCGGCGTACTGCGGCCGAGGCATGTCCAGCCACATCGAGTCGAAGGCACTTGCCGCAAGCGACCGTTCGACCAGATCAGGGTCGACGTGGGAATCGAATACCGTCTGCACACCGCGGACACTACGGGCTGGGCATCGCTCACGGCGTTAAATCGGTTGCCAACACCGCGAAGATGGGCGCTATGTTGCTTCTGCTATCCGGGGCGAGCGGCGCAGGTAAGTCGTCGGTCCGGGAGGCGATCGAGCTCCGCCACCTGGGTGCGATCCCGACCACCCCGGACCTGGAGTGGCGGCAGCGCATGGCCGAGCGTGCCGTGTTACGCGCGAAGGCGCTTGACGAGGAAGGACGACACCTGCTGCTGGCCGGTGATCCCGTCGCGCCCGGTGAGGTGCGTTCGCTGAATGGCTGCGCCACCACGCCCGAGACCCCCGACACATGCCCCACGTACTGAGCACTGGGGGCTGGGCGGCAATGAAGTGGTCACGCTTGACAAGATTCCCGGGCGACCAATGGCAAGTCAGCATCATCGACGGCTCGAACATGACAAAGCTTGAGGCGAATCAAGCTGTACTGCGGTGGATTACCGACGCCATCGACGGCCGGGTGCCGGTCTTCAGCCGACGCGGTGCACCGCGCCCGCGAAGCGCGTCAACACCGTACCCAGGATGGCACGGATGAGTGGCGCTACTTGGAAACAGTGATCGGCGCCGGAATGTCGGGCTGCACGGATTGCCGTGGCGCCCAGCCCGGCGGACCGAAGATGAAGCCGAGCCGGTCGCGCCAGCGCTGCGCCGCGCGGACGTCCCGCGCGATCGCCACATACTCGTGGGTCTGGAGCTTCCAGATGTTGTAGGTGTCGACCTGCTTGGTCAGCCCGTAGTGCGGCCGGAAGGTTTCGGGCTGGAAACTGCCGAACAGCCTGTCCCAGACAATCAGGATGCCGCCGTAGTTCTTGTCCAGGTACTGCTCGTCCATACCGTGGTGCACCCGGTGGTGCGATGGAGTGTTGAAGACGAATTCGATTGGCCGCCAGAGCTTTCCGATGCGCTCAGTGTGTATCCAGAACTGGTAGATGAGGTTGATGGAGAAGCTGGCGAACACGATCCACGGCGGCACGCCGAACAGCGGTAGCAGGGCGCGCAGGAAGACGTCGCCGCTGATGTTCCACTTCTGCCGCACCGCAGTGGCGAAGTTGAAGTACTGGCTGGAGTGGTGCGCCTGATGCGTCGCCCAGAACAAGCGAACCCGGTGGGCCATCCGGTGGTACCAGTAATAGAGAAGATCCACGCCCAGAATGGCGATCACCCAGGTGTACCAGGCGGTGGCGGGCAGCTGCCACGGCGCGACGTAGACATAGAGGGCCGCGTAGCCGAACAGCGCGATGCCGTTCATCACCGCGCTGGTGCCGACGGAAACGAGGCCCATCCAGATGCTGGCCCACGCGTCGGGTTTCAGGTAGGCGCCCGATGGTGCGCGGTCGCCCTCGGTGTGGGCGAGTTTGCGCGCCGCGGCCCATTCGATGACCAGAAACAGCAGGAAGAACGGGACGGCGAACGTCACGGGGTCGTGCATCAACGGCGGCAGCACGTCCTCGAATGACTTTGCCCAGTCCACTGCGACACCTCCAGGGCAAAGTCTAGCGATGGCCGTGCGGGCTACCGGAAATTGAGTACCTGCGTGCCCCAGGTGGCGCGGATGTCCGCATCGATGTCGTTGACGACGGTGTCCTGCCTCCCGATCAGCAGGGAGGCGCGGTCGGGCTCCTGGTAGGGCAGCCATTCGGGCTCGCCGGGCAGGCCGGCCGGCTTGGCGTGGGTGGCGAAGTTCAGCCAGCGCGCCCGAACGCGCTCGGAGACCAGCCCGCCGGTTTTCAGCCCGCCCAGCTTGAACGTCGGGTCCTTGGGGCCGGTGACGAGATTGCCCCAGACGAATGGCAGCTCGGTGGCATGGGCGGCGGCGATGCGCAGCAGCCGCAGCATCGGCGTCGCGAAGTCGAAGCGGTACAGGTACACCGGCGCCACGGTGCTATGCCCTTCGGCCAGCCACACCGACGGCATCCGGAAGCCGACGTCGCGCGCGACACCCATGCCGCGGGCCTTACCGCGCAGGCCCGCGTAGGCGGTGCCGATCTTGTCTTCGGTGGGCAGTTG
This sequence comes from uncultured Actinomycetota bacterium, assembly GCA_963800125.1. Classification (GTDB taxonomy): domain Bacteria; phylum Actinomycetota; class Actinomycetes; order Mycobacteriales; family Mycobacteriaceae; genus Mycobacterium. Next base: position 27,555 of record CAWDAC010000043.1, read on the forward strand.
CAGTGTCGGCTGCTCGGCGGCGATCTCGGTGAACATCGCGTTGATCGCCTCGGGTGTGATCGGCATCAGCGGCGACTTCATCCACTTGAACAGCGCCGCCTCGTGTTTGTTGGTGCCGATGATCAACGGGACCGGATGGGAGTGGCCCTCACGGGCAAGCTTCACCGGGTAGTCGGGTACCACGTCGCCGTCGACGATCGGGGCGAATGCCAGCGTGCCCGGACTGCGCACGGGCACCTCATAGAACACGTCGGTGGAGGCCGCGACGATCGCCTCCACCGGCACGTCCGGGAGCCGGTCGATGTCGGGCGCCGCCACCTCCAACCTGTCGAGCACCTGGCGTGTGATGCCGTGGGCCCTGCTGACGTCGTATACCGAGGTCGCCGGCGAGCTCTGCGCGATCGCCGCGGAGAACAGCCCCTCGGCGGCCGGGCTGGTGAGCAGGGTGGTGATGATGCCCGCGCCCGCCGATTCGCCGAAGATGGTGACACGGTTGGGGTCTCCGCCGAACGCGGCGATGTTGTCGCGTACCCAGCGCAGCGCCGCCAGCACGTCGCGCAGCCCCAGATTGGAGTCGAACCGGCGACCCGCGGTGGAAAACTCCGACAGGTCGAGGAAGCCGAACGCGCCGAGCCGATAGTTCACGGTGACGACCACCACCTCGCCGCCACCGGCCAGTACCCGGCCGTCGTAGAGGGGCTGACTCGACGAGCCCAGGATGTAGGCCCCGCCGTGCACCCACACCATCACCGGCTTGTCGTCACCCGCAGCGGTATCCGATGACGCCCACACATTGAGGGTCAGGCAGTCCTCGCCCTGCGGCGCGCCGAGATCGATCGGGATTCGGGGATCGACGGGCTGAGGGCAGACGCGGCCGAAACGGGTGGCGTCGGCGACATCGGTCCAGGCCGCGGGCGGTTCGGGAGCCCGCCACCGCAGGTCGCCGATCGGCGGCGCGGCGTACCGCACGCCCTTCCATGCCGTCACGCGCCCGTCGTCGTGAGCCGCGGACCGGCCCGTTGACGGTTTCTACCAGGGTGTTGTCGCTCGTCATCAAAATCCAGATTACCGGCGGGTAGCCGTTGACATGCGTGAACTCCGACACGTAATGGTATATCTGGGATGGTATCTGTATCACCCCTACCAAAGGATGAGGAATGGATCGCTGCGCCGCTGGATAGTCGACGACTTCGAGAAGGGCGCCGGTCGTCACGACGATCCCGACGTCTATGACGGCCCGCCGGGCGATCCCGGGTTGATCGGTCCGGGCAGCATGTCGTGGGAGATCAACGCCGACCTTGCCTCGGTGTCGCAAGCCGGGCTGCCCGCGATCGTGCTGGAGATCCTGCACCCGTCGGTCATCGCGGGCGTGCAGGACCTGTCGAATTATCGTGAGGATCCGTTCCAGCGGGCCCGTGCCACGCTCGGCTATGTACTGGCCACCACATTCGGCAACACCGAAGCCGCCACGTCGGTGATCGAACGCGTCAAGCACATCCACTCATTCGTCAACGGCACCCGTCCCGACGGCGTGGCCTACCGCGCACTGGATCCGGAGCTGATCGCATGGGTGCACACCTGCATCCCGTGGATGATCCTGCGGGTGTACGAGGACACGAAACGCCCACTGTCCCAACATGAAAAGGACCGCTACCTTTCCGAACAGGCGGTGATCGGCCGGATGGGCGGGGCCGACTGGGTGCCCACCACAGCCGCCGAGCTCGACGATTACGTCGAGGCGATGCGGCCCAAGCTCTGCGTCAACGCGCAGACCCGGGAGTTCGTCGATTTCCTGATGACGTCACCGTTCTTCCCGAACCTGCCCGAGCGGCTCGATCGCCAGCTGCACCGGTTCGCGATATACGCAGGCATGAGCCGCGCACCGCGATGGGCGCAGCAGCTCATCGGCTTCGACCGGCCGCCCGCGGCGACGCGCGCCCTGATGGGCCCGATGCTGCGTTTCGACGCCGAACGGCTGCGCTGGGCGTTCGGTACACCGCGCTATCTGCAAATGGCCCGGGACCGGGCCGCGGGAACCGTGCGTTCCGAGGTCGTCGCGTCGTGATCGACGCCCAGCTCATCGAGGTGGTCGGCGGCGCGAGTGCGGGCGGCCGTGTCGACGAGGCCGCCGACCGCACCAGTCAGCGCATCCTGGACGCCGCGCTGACCGAGGCCGCCGCCGTTGGGCTGCAACGCATCACGGTCGAGGACGTTGTTCGGCGGGCGGGCGTGTCGCGGATGACCGCCTACCGCCGATACCCGCGGCGCGACGATCTGGTCGAGGCGCTGGTGCGCCGGGAAACGCAACGCTTTCTCGGCGCGGTAGCCGACGCCATCGACACCGTCGACGATCCCAACGAGGGCGTTGCCGAGGCGTTCATCGCTGCGGTGTCCTTCGCCCGTGAACATCCGATGCTGGGCAGGGCCGGACAGGCTTCATCTCTTCACCCTGCGCCGATCGCCGACTCCGTCGAGCTGCTGAAGATGGGATCGGCCTTCATCGCCAACTACATTCACGGCGAAGAGCCCGGCACCGCCTCACAGCAAGTGCGCTGGGTCGCCGACGTGTTCGCCCGGCTGTTCTTCACATATATCTCGATGCCGCCGAGCGACCCCGATTTCGGCGACGACGCCGAACTGCGGCGGTTCGCGCACGAGGTCCTGACGCCGATGGTGGAGCGCGTCGTTTAGCTTGTAAGCCGTGCGGAGGTGGGCCCTGCTGGGCGCGGCGATCGTCGTGGAGGTGGCCGCCACCTTGTCGTTGCGTGCCTCGCAAGACCATTCGGCGTGGCTGGTGGTCGTCGTCGCGGGCTATGTCGGTGCGTTCGTGTTGCTCACCATGGTGATCCGGGCCGGTATGCCGATCGGGGTCGCCTATGGAATCTGGGGTGCGCTGGGCACCGCGGGCACCGCGGTGTTGGCCGCGGCTATCTTCGGTGACCCGTTCACCTGGCCGATCGTGGTCGGCATCGGGCTGATCATCGCCGGGGTCCTGCTCGTCGAGATGGGATCACGGCATACCGAGAAGACCGCGCCGTGATGTGGCTGGCGCTGACCGGCGCCATCCTGTTCGAGGTGATGGGGACCGTGGCACTGCGCGCGTCCGACGGTTTCCGCAAGCGGCGCTGGATCATTCCGGTCTCGGTCGGTTACCTGGCGTCGTTCTACCTTTTGTGGTTGACACTGTCGCTCGGCATGCACGTCGGCATCGCTTACGGCGTGTGGACCGCGTGCGGCGTAGCACTGGTGGCGGTCGTTGCGAGGTTCCTGTTCGACGAACCGCTGACCTGGCTGATGGGACTTGGCATCGCGCTGATCATCGCGGGCGTGCTGACTATCGAGATGGCAGCCGCCGCGGGCTGAGCGCTACCGCCAGCAGCATCACGACCAGACCCGCGATGGGCACCACCAGCAGCCCGACCCGCAGGCTGGTCGCGTCGGCGATCAGCCCGACGACGGGGGGCGAGGACACGAACCCGACCCGCATCAGCCACGCCACCGCGGTCAGCCCGGTGCCGGGCCGGAGTCCAGGCAACTGGTCGGCGCCGTGCATGGCGGCAGGCACCAACGTGGCCACGCCGAAACCGGCGGCGGCGAACCCCGCGATGGTGCCGGGAACACTGGGAAACGCGAGGGCCGCGCCCATGCCTGCCGCGGCGATGAATCCGCCTGCCCTGGCGACCGCACGCTCCCCGAACCGATCCACCAGCCGGTCGCCGATCAGCCGCCCGATGAACTGGAAGCCGACCATCGCGATGTAACCGGAAACCGCGATCGCGCCAGGTGCGCCGAGGGAATCCTGCAAATACAGTGTCGCCCAGGAACTTCCGGCGTCTTCGACGATCGCCCCGGCGATCGCGATGAACACCAGCGCGACCAATGTCGCGTAGATCCCGAAACCGGGCCGCCCGCCCCCCTCGGTCCGCGCCGATGGGTGATCGTCCTGGTCGGGGCCGTGGAGCAGGAACGGGTACGCGGCCAACACCACCGCGCTGAACACTGCCGCCGATACCGCCAGATGCGTTGTGCGCGGGATATGCAACGCAATCGCGGCCGCACCCATCGCGCCGCCGAGGACGGCCCCCACCGACCACACCGCGTGGAACGAGTTGATGATCGAGCGCCCGTAGTTTCGTTGCACGCGCAGGGCCTGTGCATTCTGTCCGACATCGGTCACGGCGTCGGACGCCCCCGCAATGAACAGCGCCGAGGCAAGGGCGACGGCCGATGGCGCCAGCGCCGCGACAAACATGAACACCGCGATGCCGATGCTGCCCGCCACCGCGACCCGGGCCGACCGAAATCGGCGGATCAGCCTCGCGGCCGCCAACCCGGCGACCAGTGCGCCGCCCGAAAACGCCGCGATCGCGACACCGTAGACCGCGTTGGACAGCTGCAGGTCGGCCTTGATCTCGGGATAGCGAGGCAGCAGGTTGGCGAACAGCGCCCCGTTGGTCAGGAACAACGCCGCGACCGCCACCCTGGCCCGCCGGTTCTGTGCCGCGGCGCCGACGTGGTCGAGCCGTCCAAGCGCCATGAGCGGGACGATACCGACGACCGTCTTGGCCATGACCGGCCGCCATGGCGACTCGGCGCGGCATGATGTCGCACATGGAGGGACGACCATCAGAGCCGACCGAGCAGGAGCCGGACTACCGCTTCACGCTCGCCAACGAACGCACGTTCCTCGCCTGGATCCGCACAGCGCTTGCGCTCATTGCCGGCGGCGTTGCGGTCGTTCAGCTCGTACCGTCGTTCGGCGTCCCTGGAGTGCGCCACGGTCTCGGTTTGTTGCTGACCGCCGGTGGCGGGCTGCTGGCGGTGCTGGCGGTCCGGCGTTGGCAGCGAGTTCAAGCCGCGATGCGCCAGGGCGCGGTGCTGCCCCCGAGCCGGATGCCGATGATCCTCGGTGGCGCCATTCTGGTGGTTACCGTGCTTGTGCTGATCGTGCTGCTCGCCTCACCGTCGGCAGGGCGCTGACGTGAATGCGGACCGGGCGGCAGCCGGCCTGCAGGCCGAACGAACCCAATTGTCCTGGGAACGCACCGCAATCGGCTTCCTTGCCGGGGGTGCGATCCCGCTGTTGCGGGCTGGTGGACCACTTGCTGTCGGACGAACCATGTTGGCCATCACTGCGGTGGTACTGGCGTTGATGGTGATTTGGCTCGGCCATGCTCGGGCAAAACGGATTACCACCGGCGAGAAGGTCGTGCCCGCACCCCTGCTCGAAGCGCGCCTGATCGGTTGGGCTACTGCCGGTTTTGCTGCCCTCATCGTCGGACTACTCCTGTTCTTCGGATGACGATGTTTTGCAGGCGCAGCGTGGCACGCTGAGGCGATGCGCACCGAGCCGACCGCCGACGATCTGCTGGGCCTGTTCCCGCCCGGCTCGAAACTGGACGGCGACGGCACCATCGTGGTCGGCGGGTGCCGGCTCGACGATGTGGCCGCCGAGTTCGGTACACCCGCCATCGTCGTCGCCGAGGACGCCCTGCGGAACCGGGCGCGCGAGTACCTCGACGCGTTCCGCGGCCGCTGGCCCCGCAGCGATCTGGCCTTCGCGTCGAAGTCGTTCCCGTGCACGGCGGTTCAGCGGGTGATGGTCGAGGAGGGCCTGCACCTCGACGTCGCAGGCGGCGGCGAGATCCTCACCGCCGTCAAGGCGGGCGCCGACCCGGCCCGGCTGGTCCTGCACGGCAACGCCAAGACCGACGAGGAGCTCGAGCTGGCCGTCGAGCACGGCCTCGGACTGGTGGTCATCGACAATTTCGATGACATCGACCGGCTTGAACGCATCGTGCCGCAAGGACATCGGCAACACTGCCTGGTCCGGGTCATCCCCGGAGTCGAAGCCGCCACCCACGCCTCGCAGGCGACCGGGCACGCCGGCTCCAAGTTCGGCCTGCTGCCCGACGATGCCCGCGATGCGATCGCGCGGGTCGAGCGCAGCTCGGTCTTGCAACTCGACGGCGTGCACACCCACGTCGGGTCGCAGCTGCTCAACGTCGAGCAGCTGGCCGCGGCCGTCGAACCGATCGCGAAGCTCGGCACGTTCGAGACCTACGACCTCGGCGGTGGCCTCGGCGTGCGCTACACCTACGACGAGCACCCACCCACCGTCGACGACTACGCCGAGGCGATGGTGACGCAGGCGCGCGAGCTGCTGCCCGACGGCAGCCGCATCATCATCGAGCCGGGCCGCAGCATGGTCGCGACCAACGCCTGCACGGTGTACCGCGTCACGACGATCAAGCGTGGTGTCGTCACCCACGTCGCGGTTGACGGCGGCATGGGCGACAACCTCGAGGTGTCGCTGACCGGGCAGCGGTTCGAGGCGACGATCGTGGATCGGGTCGGCGGCGGCGGCGAGATCGTCACCGTGGTCGGGCGGCACTGCGAATCCGGCGACCAGCTTGTCGACGGCATCGCGCTGCGCGAGCCCGTGGTGGGCGACCTGCTGGCGGTGCCGGTCACCGGTGCGTACTGCTACACGATGTCCAACCAGTACAACGGAGCCCGTCGAGTCCCGGTGGTGTTCGCACGCGACGGCGAGGCGCGATTGGTGGTTCGCCGGGACACCTGGGACGACTTGTTGATCCGCGATGTTTGACGCGCACGCGAGGAGCGCAACAAACACCGCGCACGCGAGGAGCGCAACAAACACCGCGACGCTGAGAACCGGCAGGATTGGCGACATGGCTGAGCTGTCGCCGACACTTGGCGAATTGGCCCGTCGCCACGGAGTCGCCACCGAATACGAAGACTGGACCGGCCGCCACGCAGACGTGCCGGAGACCACGTTGGTCGCTGTGCTGGCGGCACTCGGGGTGTCCGCCACGACCGAAGAGGAGCGGGCGGCGGCGCTCGTCGCGCACGACCGCGACTACTGGGGGCGCGCCCTGCCCCCGACCATCGTCGGGCGGGCAGGTGCCGAATCGTCGTTCTGGGTGCACGTCACCCATGGCGACCCCGTCGGCTTGTGGATACGGCTGGAGGACGGCAGCGTCCGCGCCGGACTGCAGCAGCTGGAGAACCACACTCCCCCATACGATTTCGGCGACCGGCTGGTCGGTGAGGCCACCTTCGAGCTGCCCGCCGACCTACCGCTGGGCTATCACCGGTTACACGTTCACTCGGACACGTTGGAGGCGAACGCACCGCTGATCGTCGCCCCGGCCACGCTGGATATGCCGGCACGGCTCGGGGCCAAGCGGACGTGGGGGCTGGCCACCCAGCTGTACAGCGTGGCATCCGAAAGATCTTGGGGAATCGGCGATTTAACCGATCTGACCGACCTGGCCGTGTGGTCCGGCGCACGCCACGGCGCCGGATACATTCTGGTCAACCCGTTACACGCCGCGGCACCGACCGCTCCGATGGAGCCGTCGCCTTACCTGCCCACCTCACGCCGGTTCGTCAATCCCCTTTATCTGCGCGTCGAGGCGATACCTGAATTCGCCGACGTATGTCACCGCCGCCACATCCGCAAGGCACGGGTGCAGCTTGCCGACAGCGCGCGGGGTGCCGAACTGATCGACCGTGACACGGCATGGCAGGCCAAGCGCGACGCACTGAAGAACGTGTACAGGGTCGGGCGTTCCGCCGGCCGCGAGCTGGCATACGCGGCGTACCGCGAACGCGAGGGGCGCAGCCTCGACGACTTCGCGATCTGGTGCGCACTGGCTGAGGAGCACGGACCCGACTGGCACCGGTGGCCCGAGGCATTCGCGCACCCGGAAAACCCTGCGGTCGCCGACTTCGCCGCCGGGCACGCCGACACCGTGGATTTTCACCGCTGGCTGCAATGGCAGCTCGACGATCAGCTGGCTGCGGCGCAGTCGACAGCGATGCGGACGGGCATGGAGCTCGGCATCATGCACGACCTCGCCGTTGGCGTGGACCCGAACGGCGCCGATGCCTGGGCACTGCAGGATGTGCTCGCCCTTGGCGTGACCGCGGGCGCGCCGCCCGATGAGTTCAACCAGCTCGGGCAGGACTGGTCGCAGCCACCGTGGCGACCCGACCAGCTCATCGAGCGTGGCTACGAGCCGTTCCGGGCCATGGTGAACGCGGTGCTCCGGCACGCGGGCGGCGTCCGCGTCGACCACATCATCGGGCTGTTCCGGCTCTGGTGGATCCCCAAGGGTGCGCCGCCGACCGAGGGCACCTATGTGCGCTACGACCACGAGGCGATGATCGGCATCCTCGCGCTCGAGGCCCACCGCGCCGAGTCGGTGGTGGTCGGCGAGGACCTCGGCACGGTAGAGCCGTGGGTACGGCACTACCTCGCCCATCGCGGACTGCTCGGCACATCGATCCTCTGGTTCGAGCTCGACCGCGACGGCGACGGCGGTCCACTGCAGGCGCAGCGCTGGCGCGAATACTGCCTGTCCTCGGTGACAACCCACGACCTGCCCCCGACGGCCGGCTATCTGGCCGGTGAACACGTCCGACTACGCGACGAGCTGGGCCTGTTGACCCGGCCGGTCGATGAGGAACTGGCCGACGACCGCGCCGAGCAGTCGGCATGGGTTGATGAGCTGCGGCGAGTCGGTCTACTGGTTGACAAACCCGGTGTCGACGAAACGGTCCTCGCTCTGTATCGCTATCTGGGTCGCACCCCGTCGCGGCTGCTGGGTCTTTCGTTGGCCGACGCGGTCGGCGAGATGCGCACCCAGAACCAGCCGGGCACCACCGACGAATACCCGAACTGGCGGGTCCCGCTGGGCGGCCCGGACGGGCGTCGCCTGCTGGTCGAGGACGTCTTTTCGGACCCGCGCGCGAACGCGCTCGCAGAGGCCATCCGAGCCGCAGTGAATCCGCAGGTGTAACGCTGCGCGGGTTGTCACCGGTTTCACATTTGTCACGGCTGCGATATGTTCGCACCGCACCGACTTAGGGAGAGTCACGTGAAAAAGCTTGTTGTGCTGGGAGCGGGCGCGGTCGCCGCGGCCTCGATCGGCCTGCTCAGCGTGGGGCTAGCCAGTTCGGACCCGGGAGCTGCAAACCAATACAACGTGATCGGTGAACCGTACGCCAGGGCGGTGAAGATGCTGCACGGCATGGGCATGAGCACCAGCTTCGGGGGTTCGGTCGGCAGTGCGTTGCCGCAGCAAGAGTGCATGGTTTCGAGCCAGAAGATGCTGAGCAACGGCAAAATGGTTCTGAACCTCGACTGCAGCGAGAAAGCCAAGGAATTGCTGCAGGAACAGGCCCCAACTGATACTGGTGGCCCTGGTGGGCGGACCGTCGGCTCCAACGGCGTCACCACGGTGCAGGCGACGCCGGTCGGCCCGCAGCCGGGCATGTCGGTACCGCCAGGCTGACGCTACGCCTCGGCGAGACTTCGCAGATTTTTCAACGTCTCCGTCATGTTCCGCCCGACCTGACGCGCCGCCACCCGGTCGGCGATCAGGCCGAGAATTCCGCCCGCCGACTCGTAGGCCAGCCGGAACGTCACCTTCGTCTGGCCGTTCCCGCCGGCCCGCAACCGGAACCGGCCGCGTAGCGACACCCCGGTGATGCCGATCCAAGACAGGTCGCGGGTCTGGTCGAACTCGACCACCTCCACCACTCCGCCGATCGGCACCGAGCCGATCTTCCAGTGCACGGTGTAGCGGGATCCGACCGCCATCGGGCCCCCGGTCACGGTCTCCCAGCGTTCGAGGCTCGCGATGAACTGGGGATAGCAATCCGGGTCGCTGACGAACTTCCATACGGTGTCGCGATCCGCGTCGATCACCGAGCGCCGCTCGACCCGCATCAGTGCCCTCGCTTCTTCGCGCAAGCGCTCATCAGTGCCCTCGCTTCTTCCCGCTAGCGCTACTCATCAGCCGATCACCGGGAATCGACGTTCGGCGGCGAGCCGATCCACGCCGGCCTGCAGGCTCGCCTCCACCTTGTCGTGGATCACATCGTCGTCAGCTGCCTCGATGTCTTTGACGTCGATCGGCTCCTGCACCTCGATCGTGATTTTGGCCGGCAACGGAATGTGGCCGGCCAGGTCGCTGATGTTCAACCCCCACGGCAGCGCCAGCGAGATCGGCACGCTTTTCAGCCGTAGCAGCTTGTCGACCATCAATAGCTTGGCGAGCCACTGGCCGCGGTCGAGGAACAGGGCGGTCTCCTGGCCGCCGACGCTGGCGACCGGGACGATCGGCACCCCGGCATCCCGGGCCAACCGGACGTAGCCCTTGCGTCCGCCGAAGTCGACGACATTGCGCTCCCACGACGGGCGGAACACCTCGTAATCGCCGCCGGGGTATACCAGCAGCGCCGCCCCGGATTCCAGTGCCAGCCGGGCGTTTTCGGGATTGGCGGCGACGGTGCCGAACTTACGCAGCCAACCCAACGGCGGCGCCGAGACGACGAGGTTGTGCGCCAACTGGTAGAACGGCCGTTCCACGCCGAAGTAGGAGCAGAACGCCAGCGTGAACACGAACGTGTCCGGCGGCACGTTGCCTCCGCTGTGGTTGCCGACGATCAGTACCGGACCTTCGGCGGGAATGCGGTCAAGACCACGCACGTCGGCGCGGAAGTACAGCGACGCCAACAGCCACAGGCCGGGCAACTGTTCGCGGATGTAGTCGGCGTCGCGCTGATCGAGATCGGCCTTCGGCACCCGCGTCACCACCTGCTTGCGGGCCCATTCGACGACATCCGCCAGGCCGGCCATAGCGGCAATCCTGACATGGCGGGCCGGGCCCGACTCTGGTTCGCGTTGACTATCCGTAGACTTCACGTCATCTCCAGGGAGGGAGGTCGGCGATGCTGCGACCACGTCGCTTCGAACGGGAAATCGATCCGGGGCCGGTACAGATCCAGGCCCGAAAGGTGCACTTCGACGTCGCCAGCACTCCCCTGCACTGGATTCCCGGCCATCCGGTCGCCTCCAACGTGATCAGCTTTCTCAACATCGTTCTGCCCGCCGCCGAGCGCTGGTTCGTCGCGACGCTGAATGAAGCATTGCCATTGGTGAAGGACCCCAAACTGGCCGACGACGTGCGTGGCTTCATCGGGCAGGAGGCCACCCACGCCGACGTCCATGAACAGGTCCTGCACGAGTTCATGCTCACCAGGGGCGTCGACCCCAAGCCGATGCTGGACCAGATCGAGTACATGTTCGCGAAGGTGTTGGCGCCCAGCACGTCCCCTGACCCCAGGCGGCGACAGAACCACCTGTGTGACCGGCTGTGGCTGATCGCCGCCGTCGAGCACTATACGGCGGTGATGGGTGACTTCGCGCTCAACTGCACGTGGGACGACCACGGCGCCGACCCGACCATAGTGGACCTGTTCCGCTGGCACGGCAGCGAGGAGGTCGAACACCGCAACGTCGCCCATGACGTCGCCGTCTACTTCCATGACAGCTATGTCGACCGGATCCGCGCCATGGCCATGGCGGTGGCTGCTATCGCCCTATTCTTCGAGCGCGGCGCCTGGTATCTTGACCAAGAACGACCCGGAAACCGACATCGGCTGGTGGAAGATGCGCCGGCTGCGCTGGACGGATTCGAAGCTTGGCTTACTTCCCAAGTACCGCAAGCTGTTCGGCTCGAACACGCTGATGTACTTTCGTCCGGGATTCACGCCGGAGGACATGGGTTCGACGGCGCAGGCGGTCGCCTACCTCGCCAGCTCCCCGGCTGCGCGCGCGGCACATATTTGATGCCGAAGTTGATGCCGATCTTCGACCGGTTTCGCCAAGCCCCGCCCAGTGCCTCGGGGCGGTCGCGCCACGATCCGCTGATCGGTCTTGCGGACGCCACGGTGGCGGGGCTGTTCGGCCTCTCCGGTGCCATCAGGAAGATGTCACCTGCCGCGGTGCTGGATCGGAGCATCCCGCTGAACGTGGTGGACCGGCAGGTGGTGGCGCGCGACCAGGATGTGGTGGCGCTGACGCTCGCGCCCGTCGACGGCCATCGGCTGCCGCGCTGGCATCCCGGTGCACACCTCGACCTTCACCTCCCAAGCGGCCGGGTGCGCCAGTACTCGCTGTGCGGAGACCCCGACGACACCGACACGTACCGGATCGCCGTTCGCCGGATCATCGATGGTGGGGGTGGATCGGTCGAGGTCCACGACGGGCTGGCCGTCGGCGCGGGGGTGACGACCCACGGTCCGCGCAACGCGTTCCCGCTGACTGTCCCCGGCTACGGATCGCCGACGCAGCGCTACCGGTTCATCGCGGGCGGGATCGGCGTCACGCCGATCCTTCCGATGCTGGGTCTCGCGCAACGCCTCGGCGTGGATTGGTCGATGGTCTACGCCGGTCGAAGCATCGACAGCCTGCCGTTCACCGAGGAAGTCGCCCGCTTCGGCGATCGCGTCGAGATCCGCACCGACGACGTCAGCGGCGTGCCGACAGCGGAGGAACTGCTCGGTGACTGCCCCGACGCCACAACGGTGTACGCCTGCGGGCCCGCGCCGATGCTGACCGCGATCCGCGCGAAGCTGGCCGGACGCGACGACGTCGAGCTGCATTTCGAACGCTTCGCTGCCCCACCGGTCGTCGACGGCCGCGAGTTCTCGGTGTCGATCGCGTCGTCTGGCCGAACGGTACGCGTCGGCGCCGACGAGACACTGTTGACCGCGTTGCACCGCTCGGACGTCGCGGCGCCCTATTCATGCCAGCAAGGCTTCTGCGGCACGTGCCGAACACGGGTGGTGGCGGGCGCCGTCGACCATCGCGACACGCTGCTGACCGGATCCGGAGCGCGCCGGCGGCATGATGCTGGTCTGCATCTCGCGAGCCAGCGGAGAGCATCTCATCTTGGATCTGTAGCCCGTCTGTACTATTCGGCCATGCCGCTAGCCGATGGTCAGACATTCGCTGGCTACACCATCGTGCGGCTTCTGGGCTCTGGAGGCATGGGCGAGGTGTACCTGGCCGACCACCCACGTCTTCCCCGGGCCGAAGCCCTCAAGGTTCTGCCCGCCGACGTGTCCGCCGACAGTGAGTACCGGCAGCGGTTCAACCGCGAGGCCGACATCGCGGCGACGCTGTGGCATCCGCACATCGTCGGTGTCCACGACCGCGGCGACTTCGAGGGCCAGATCTGGATCTCGATGGACTATGTGGAGGGCACGGACGCCGCCCAGCTGCTGCGTGACCGTTACCCGAACGGGATGCCGAAAGAGGATGTACTCGCGATCGTCACCGCCGTCGGCGAGGCCCTCGACTACGCGCACAGCCGTAATCTGTTGCACCGCGACGTCAAGCCGGCCAACATCATGTTGGCCTACCCCGAGTCGGGCGAGCAGCGAATTCTGCTTTGTGACTTCGGTATCGCTCGACGGGTCGATGACTCCAGCGGCCTGACGGCGACGAACATGACGGTCGGAACGGTCTACTATGCCGCTCCCGAGCAGTTGATGGGCGACGACCTGGACGGACGCGCCGATCAGTACGCGTTGGCCGCGACGGCATTTCACCTGCTGACCGGCTCGCCGCCGTTTCAGCATTCCAATCCCACGGTGGTCATCAGCCAACACCTCACCGCGACACCGCCCGCAATCGCCGACAAGCGTCCCGAGCTGTCGGCGCTCGATCCGGTGATGACCAAGGCGTTGTCGAAGGACCCGAAGGACCGGTACGACCGTTGCGTGGACTTCGCGCGGGCGCTGGCCCACCGACTGGGGGTCGAGCCGGCGGACGACTCCGAGCGCACCAGTACCGCGCTGGCGGGTGCGGCGGCCGGCCTCGCGGGTAGGCATGAGGCACCAGGACGCAGGCTGCTGCGTCCGGGCATCATCGTTCCTGCGATCTTGGCGGCGCTTCTGCTCGTGGCGATCGCGCTGGTGCTGATCCAGTTCCGCGAGATCGAGAAGCTGTTGAACGACGAATACACCGCTCCGCCGGCGCCGCCCGAGAGTTCGAGAGCCCTCGAGTCACCACCGCCGCCATCTCCGCCGCCCGCATCGTCGGAACCGGCCACCACGACGCCCACCACCACCGCCCACCACCACGCCGGTCGGCGGCTCCGGCGGCCGCGGTCATCGGCGCCAATTGCTCGCCGGTCGGCAGCAACGCGAGCACGGCCAACGGCTCGACCGCCTATTGCTCCACCCTGCAGTCCACCGGTGCCTCCATCTGGTCGCTGAACCAGGGCGACATTCCTCCCCCGACCGTCACCGTGACCACCCAGATCACCGACGAGCCGCTGCCCGTCGAGGAGGAAACACCGGTGCGGGTCTGCATGCAGCAGACCGGCCAGACCCGTCGGGAATGCCGCGAAGACATCCGCGCCAGCAACGAAGGCGGCAACTGAGCGACACCATGAAATTCGCCGTCGTCGCTCCGGTCGAGGCCGGGATCACCGCTGATGCCACCTGGATGGCGGCGTTCGCGCGACACGTCGAGGCGTGCGGGTTCGAGTCGATCGTGGTGGTCGAGCACACCGTGTTGATGGCCCGCTACGACAGCGTCTACCCCTACGACGAGTCCGGCCGGGTCGAGTTGTCCGCCGACTGCCCCGTCCCCGATCCCGTTGACCTGCTTGCGTTTCTGGCCGGCCAGACAGAAAGTCTGGGCCTGGCGACGGGAGTGCTGGTGCTGCCGAACCACCACCCCGTCGTTCTCGCGAAGCGGGTGGCCACCCTCGATGCCCTGTCCGGCGGCAGGGTGCGGCTCTGCGTCGGGGTGGGTTGGCTGAAGGAGGAGATCGACGCGTGCGGAGCCCCGTTCGACAGCCGAGGCCGCCGTGCCGACGAGCAGCTCGCGGTCATGCGCGCGCTGTGGGAAGACCGGCCCGAGGGCGCGAACTTTCACGGCGAGTTCTTCGACTTCGACCACGCCATGTGCTATCCCAAGCCGATGGCCGGTTCGCGGACACCGATCCACATCGGTGGACACAGCCGGGCGGCCGCACGCCGCGCGGGGCGGCTCGGCGACGGGCTTCAGCCACTCGGTGTCGGCGGGTCCGAACTGACCGAGTTGGTCTCCGTAATGCACAAGGAGGCAACGAAATTGGGACGCGATCCCGATGCGCTGGAGCTCTCGCTCGGTCATCTGGTGGCCAAGATCGACGGCGAGCGCGCAGAGAAACTCGCGAAACTCGGCGCCGACCGGTTGGTGCTGGCGATGCCGCCGACGACCGATATCGAACAGGCCAAGGACCTTTTGTCGGCGTGCGCCGAGAGGCTGGCACTCAAGACATGACCCTCGCCGTCGCGGACCGGTTGGCGCTGGCCGACCTTGTTCACCTCTACGCCGCCGCTGTCGATGACCGTCGCTTCGACGACGTCGTCGAGTTATTCACCGACACAGCCGAATTGCGGCTGCCGGACCCGCCGCGATCCCTCGATCCCGTCCGCCACAGCCGGGGCCGCGACGGCGTCCGCGCGGCGATGGCCGCGCTGGCAGGCATTGCACGCACCGAGCACGCGATCGTCGGCGAGGTGTACGCCCCCGGAACGGACGCCGACTACGCGCTGGGTCGCATCACCTGTGTCGCGCACCATTGGAGCATCGGCGATGACCAAATCACCGACCTGGTCTGGCATCTGCGCTACGACGACGAATACGTGCGCGCGCGGTCCGGCTGGCGCATCCACGGGCGGGCGCTGACGATAAACGCTATCGAGACCCGGCCGATCCGGCGTCTGCGACCACACCCATCAGGTGATCGAGAAGCGGGCGCTGACCCGTCAGAAGCTTCGACCGCGCCGCACGCACGGAGAACCAATCCACCCGGTCGATTTCCGGGTACTCCCTGACGTTTCCCGACCCCTTCGGCCACTCCAGAGTGAAAGTGTTGCTGAACGTGCCCTCCAGGTCGAGATCTCCCCGGACCGCGAAGGCGGTGATGATCTTCCCGCTCGGCTGCTTCAGCGGTGGGAGATCAATGCGCGGGCCATCCGGAGGTGGCTTGCCCAGCTCCTCTTCGAACTCGCGCCGGGCGGCAACCCACGGATCCTCGCCGTCGATGTACTCCCCTTTCGGGATCGACCACGCCCCGTCGTCCTTCTTCGCCCAGAATGGACCGCCAGGGTGCCCGATCAGCACTTCGACGGCCCCATCATTGACCCGGTAGAGCAGTAGACCCGCGCTCAGTTTGGGCATTGCGCACGAGCCTAGCCAAAATCTTCCGTTTTCGACGGTCCGCCTTTTAAGGTCGACATGTGCCAGAGATGAATCGTCGCAACATGATGTTGATGACCGGGTTTGCCGCGCTGGCGGCCGCGGTCCCCGTCCCCCAGGCCGAGGCTGAACCGCCCGTGCCAGGTCAACCGGTGGATCCGGGAGCACCGCCACCGGGAGCCGCTCCCGTCAACTACCTTTTCGCCGACGAGTTCGACGGACCGCCCGGCGCACCACCCGACTTCTCGAGGTGGACGGTGGTGGGCTGGAATGAGCCGGTCAACCCGCCGATATTAGGCCTGTTCCGCAACGATCGCCGCAACGTGTTCCTCGACGGAAACTCCAATCTCGTCCTCCGCGCCACGCAAGAAGGCAACACCTACTTCAGCGGCAGAGTTGAAAGCACCATGAAGATCGGCATCGGGCACACCTGGGAAGCCCGAATCAAACTCAACTGCCTCGTTCCCGGTGCTTGGCCCGCGTACTGGTTGGTGAACCGAGAGCCTACGCCCGACGGCAGGGGGCCTCAGCCGGACGGCGAAGTCGACATCCTCGAGTGGTACGGCAACGGCAAGTGGGCTCCTGGAAGCTCAGTCCACGCGCGATCCGACGGGAGAACATGGCGCGAGAACAGGTGGCCGGTGGACGGGGAGTGGCACACGTACCGGGTCCAATGGGATGACACCGGATTCCGCTTCTGGCGAGACAACCTCGACGGCGCACCGTACTTCACGGTTCCTGCCGCTCCCATCGACGGGGTGTGGCCCTTCAACGCACCCGACTACCTGCTGTACACGGTCTTCAACCTCGCGGTCGGCGGTCCCGGTGGCGGCGATCCGAACTTCAACAATTTTCAGCCCCCGGACATGCTCGTCGACTACATACGGGTCTGGTGAAACGCAGCCGGCTTGCGGCCGGCGCCCTGCTCGCCGGGCTCGCCGTTGCCGCACCGGCGCACGCCGATCCGCCGAGCTATGGCAGCAACGGCGTCTTCGGCAAGCAACCAACGGATGGCTGGGCAACGGCCAGCATCCCGCCGGGGAGATATCGCGTCGACCAGTCACCGAGCATGTATCCGTACCAGAGTCCGCCTGGCTTCTGGCTGCGGTGCAGCAACCTCCCCTGCGCCGGAAGCTTTCCCGGCCACATCATCGCCAGCGGGAATGCGGTACGGGACCAGAGCACATTCGTGGACATCCTGCCCAGCGACGTCGCGGTGTCGCTGAACAACGTCACCTTGACGATCGCCGGCTGACATGAGCGACGCGAAGACTCCGCCGGGCGGAAGCGGCCACAGCGGCTTCCAGCCGCGCTGGCGCCTTGACCTGGATGACGACGGCACGGTCACCTTCGACCGCACAACGCAGACGATCACCAAGATCAAGACGGGTGAGAGTGCTACCTCGGCGACTATCGGTGGTTCGCCGTCGAAGAACCGCCCTACCTGCGGGTCAGCAGCAGCCAACCGGGACGACGGATCGAGGTCAAAGAACACGTGGCTGGCCGCGACGTTGCGCGCCAACACCTTTCCTTGCCGAATTGCGTGCTGGGCGGTGGGCGGGGTGATCTTGCCGGGCTGCGTCAGGTCTGGCACCGCGGCCGCGTCGCCGGCCGCGAAAACGTCGGGGTGACCGGGCACCTGCAGGTCGGCCTGCACCTTCAACCGGCCACGCTCGGTCGGCAATCCCAGCTTCTCGATCAACGGGGCTCCGGTCATTCCGGTCACCCACGCGACGGTGTGGGTGTCGATCCACGAATCATCGCTCAGCACAACGTGATCGGGCTGAACTTCCTTCAGTGTCATGCCGAGACGCACGTCGACGTCATCGGCACCACTGTACGGCGCGAGACCTACGGGCTGGACAACAGCTTTCCGAACTTCATTGCCAACCACGGCCGCCTACCACCGGGACGCAGCTTGCCCCGGACAATCGGCGACCACTGCGGGATGCGTCCGTAGCCGAGGAGCAGAAACGCGACGGGGTCGGCGGTGATGACGCAATCGGACTTCTCGGCTGCGGCGGTGACAATGGCCGTCCCGTGGTCGACCGCCATCCGGTAGCCGTTGGCGCCACGAATTCGCAGTTCGAAGCTCACCCGGGCGCTGGCCGCGGACCGTCGAAGGTATTGCGGCGCCACTGTCAACACGCCGGGGATGATCATCAGCGCGTCGCCCGGGCTGATATCCCATCGGGCCCCGACCGCACGCGAAATGTCGAGGCCGTGGATGGCTTGTTCGCCAAGCAGCAGACAGGTCATCGTCGCCGGGCTGATCACCAATCCGTTGGGCGTGGGGATCGTCGCGGTCTCGTTCGCGGCGGCGGCCGCGGCCAGGTAAGCCACCGCCGCCTCCTCGAGCAGCTCGGCGAGCCGACTCAGGTCCCGTTCGGGTATCTCCTCCAAGTGGCGTGCGTTGACGACGGCGCTCAATCGCGAAGGTGATTCCTGCGGCCGATTGGCATGTGTCATATAGCCGTTGGTGTGTCGGGTCAGCGCCTGGGCGTAGTCGCGGAGGTCGCCAACCATGTGCGCTGCCGTCTCCGCGGCGGTCCACGTCAGTCCTGGCACCGGTGCGGCTGCGTTGTCGACGCGACGCAGGAGTTCGGCGGTTCTGCCCACGGCGTCACGTAGGGCGTCCAGCGTCGCACCATGCGCACGACGGGTGTCTTCGGCGGGGCCGGTGATGTGTACGGGAGCGGATGTCATAGGGCAACTATTCCACATAGTGTTGCTATGTCAATAGGGTATGCTGGTCCCACCAACAAGAAATGCGAGAGTCATGCCCGGTTCGGCTTCTTCAGAGCAGCCGCCGTCGCTGCGCGCCGAGCAGGTTGCCCAGACGCGCGCGGCGTTGGTGGCAGCGGGCCGCAGGCTCTTCGGCCAGAGCGGCTTCCGCGGCACGTCGGTCGAGGACCTGGCCCGCGAGGCGCGGTTGACGACCGGTGCCCTCTATCACCACTTCCCCACCAAGACAGCACTTTTCGAGGCGGTCTTCGTGCAGGCACACACCGAGCTGATGGCCGCGTCGACGGAGGCTGCGATGGGCGCGACCGACGGGCTGGACGAGCTGGCGCTGGGCTTCGACGCGTTTCTCGATGGCGTGCTGCAGCCCGATGTGCAACGGATTCTGGTGCTGGACGGGCCCGCGGTGTTGGGCCTGGCCAGATACACCGATCTCGACGAGCAGTACGCCCACGCGGTCATCGTGAGATCGCTGAAGGCCGCGGCCAAGGCCGGGACAATCCGGATCGACGACCCCGAGACCGCAACCAGGCTGCTGCTGGGCGCCCTGACACGCGGCGCGATGTTGATCGCGAACTCACCCAACCCGGTTAAGACGCGCCACGCGGTGTCCAAGTCGATGCGGGCGCTGTTGAACAGCTTCATCCCCATGAGGTGACTCGCCGTATCCGGAGCGGCAATGCGAGGATGCTGGGTGTCATGACGCGTTCGGGACCGCTGGGCCGATGGGATCCGTTCCGGCCGCTCGACATGCTGGCGTCGCTGTGGTCGACGGCGGCCGTCGCGCCGGTGACAGCGGTGCCGCCGCCGCCTACCGGACGCTGTTCATGACACTTCGCCGACTGGTCGTCGGACGTCGGCTGGCCGTCCGGCTCGACGAAGGCGACATCACCCTGACCGTCACGGAGTTCGACTCCCGGCTCGACGTCCGCGGCCTGTCCGTCGGCCAACTCAACGACGTTCGCCTCGCCGCTCGCGACATCCGTTGGGACGGCAACAGATTGGACCGCGCCACCGCCGTGCTGCACAATGTGCACCTTCGGCCTGCCGCGCCAGCCGGTGCTGGTGGCCGCGCCCGTCGAGCTGTCACTTGAACTTCCCGCCGACACCCTGGACGACCTGTTCCGGCTGGCGGCGCCGCGGCTGTCCGGCGAGGATCGGTCCGGATGGCATCGCGCGGCTGCGCCTGGCGCGCCATCCGGCGATGGGCCATCTCGAGGTCGACGCGAGCCTGGACGGGTCGACGCTGTGGCTGAAACCGCGCGGCCTGGTGCTGCGCCGCAGACGCCTGCGCCTGCCGGAGCGCACGCCTGCCTACCCCGTGCACCTCCCCGAATTGCCGCACCGCCTTCAGCTGACAGACATCAGCTTCGCGCCCGACGTGCTGTGCCTGTCCGGCACTCTGCCGGAATGGCGGATGGACGTGCCGCGCCGGCGCCTGGAGGACGTCATCAATCAGCTCAGCGTGGTGGGCAGGCCACTCAACCTGACCCGGCTGGGCCGCGGATAACCGTTGTCGGCCGGTCACAACAGCAAGCTCAACGCGGCGACGGCGCGGTGCTCGGCAACGGCAATACGGTCAACAATGGCGACGTCCAAGCAACACCAGAAGCATCGACAACAGCACGCACGTGACCCACACCTCGATCGATCGACAAGTCCCATGACCTCTCGGTGCACTCCGGGCCGGTCATCGACGGCTCGGTCACGGCAATCGGGGTCGCGCTATGCGCGTCACCGACTTCGTGGCCAAGGGCGAAGGCCGCGCTGCGCCGCTAAAGTCTCGCTCATGGCCGACGGCGTATACACCCGCTATGTCGCCCTCGGTGACAGCCAAACCGAGGGGCTATGGGATGGCGACGATTCCGACGGAATCGTCGGTTTCGCCGACCGGCTCGCGGCGGTGCTCGATGCACTTCATCCCGGCCTTCAGTACGCCAACCTCGCCATCCGTGGCCGCCGGATACGTGATGTGCTCGACGACCAACTGCCCCGGGCCCTGGCGATGCGGCCCGACCTGATCACCGTCTGCGTCGGCATGAACGACATCACCCGGCCGGGACTGCTCTTCGACCGCGCGCTGGCCGATATGGACCTACTGCACGAGCGACTCGTGCAGTCCGGTGCGACCGTCGTGACGACCACGTTCCCCGATATCGCGCGCATCGTGCCGGTCGGCAGGATCCTGACTTCACGCATGCTGCGCATGAACAATGCCATCGCCACGGCCGCCGACCACTACGGGTTCAGGCTCGTCGACCTTTACCACGCGCCGTCGATGAGCCAGCCCGACACCTGGAGCGACGACCGCGTACACGGGTCAACCAAGGGCCACATTCTGTTCGCAGCTGCGGCCGCCGAAGCCCTCAATCTGCCATCCAGTAACCATGATTGGGCACAGCCCGGTCCGGCCGCCGTGGAAGAGACGCTGCGATCGCGCGCCCATTCGCAACTGCTGTGGACGAAGAACATGCTGGCCCCGTGGCTATGGCACCATGCGCGGGGCAAGTCCACCGGCGACGGCCGCCTGCCGAAACGCCCGCAGCTGGACAGCCTGGTCGGCTAGAAGCCGAGGATGGAAAGCGGAATCGGCGACTGGCCGCCGCCGATCGACTCCACCACCCTCGGGCAGAAGAACGATATGGCGATGCCGGTGAAGAGGTTCGCTCCCCCGAGCGACATGCCCGTCGAGTCTGCGACCTTCGCCGCGACATCAGCGACGTTCTGGCCCCGATCGGACAACATGGGGCAGATGGACTGGCCCACCGCCACCACGTTGGCCGGATCGGTGTTGCCCCCGAGGCCCGCGTTGGTCAACGCGTCGAGGAACGCGTCACTGGCGGGGTCGGCCTGGGCCGGAGCCGCCAGCACCGATGCCGCGGCGATCGTTCCGGCGAACACTGCAAGCATGCGAACGCCCCCGTTAAGTCTGCGCACCTGCAGCATCGTAGAGGAACCGCCGACTACGGGCTAACCGGCATGTCAACCACGCCGTCCGCTCAGACGCCGGTCCATGCGACGTCGATGAGGTCGGCGACGTCGATGACTTTCGCCTTCACCGACGCCGGGCTGTCGATCTCGCCTGCCACGTGCGCGGCGATGAACCGTCGGATCTCGGCGTCGACGCCCGCGAGGATCCGCAGCAGCTCGCCCCGCAGCGATTTCGACCTGACACGGATGGCGATGTCGGAGGGCCGCGGTTTCTGGACGTCCAGGATGAGCAGGAGCGGTTCGGCGGCGCGTGCGGTCGCGCTCAACGCGATCTCGCCGAACACCATGAACTGGGGTTTGTCTATCCGCAGGTCGATCACCATGTCGATCTCGAGCGGAATGCGAATCGCAAACGTGATCAGTTCGCCATTGGACCGGGTGACCCGCGGCTCCTGGATTCGCACCCGGGCGGTGACCTTGGCGATCTTGCCCGGGCCCTGACCCATCGGGCCCATCTCGAACTCGTCGCCCGCGATCGCAGCGATTGCGCCCTCGACGCGCTCCTCCGTCACCGCGATCTCGTAGAACCGGCGGCCGAATTCCTCATAGGACACGTACTCGTAGCCATCCATAGGTGTCTACCGTCTCATGCCCACGTGCCGGGCTAGGGGCAAGCGGCGCAGAGTGTTGCCGGGCGCGCCCGCTAGCGCTATCCGCCCGGCGAGTCGGTGGCGACGTCGATTCCTTCGTGGGTGCGTTCCCAAACGTCCACGTAGCAGCGCCCGCGCCCCGAGCAGAAAGTGCATACCCAAGCGCCACAAACCCGGGGTGGTCCTCCCCAAACCTGACACCCACCCAGGGGCAGCCCGCTAGGCTTTGGCGAGGGCCAGCCGGGCCGCGAGTGGGACCCGATCACAAAGATCCGAGGTGGGGACATGATTCGCGAACTAGCCATCGCCGCCACAGTGGCGGGCGCCGCCATCGGTGCAGCCCCGGTCGCCATGGGCGAACCGAATGACAATATGTATTTCGATAAGCCGGGCCAATACGCATCTGACGTGCCAGGCATGAACTACGACGCTCACCTGGCCGGACCGTGCGACAACTTCCAGATCTTCACGTTCGGCCGGGGCCCAGGCGGCGAGCCGCTGCAATGTCACTGGATCCCCAACCAGTGGCCGCCGGTGTACACCGGGTTCTGGGTGGCTTCACCGCAACTGCACGGGGTTCAGGAAATCGGCGCCCCGTGCCCTGCACCGCAAGCGGCGGCACAGGCTCCCGACGGACGCCCACTGCTGTGTTTGGGTGAGCAGGGCTGGCAGGCCGGGTTCTTCACCGGTAACGGGTTCTTCCCGACATAGCCGCAGACGTCTAGTTCGGCGCCAGTTCGAAGCGTCGCCGGATACCGGCGAGCATTTCCGTGTGCGCCTCAACCGCCTTGCGAGTGGTCATCGGCGCCAGCGGCCGCGGCGCTTCGATCCGGATCCGCTCGACGACGCGGGTGCCCACCTCGATCGGCTCGAACGCCACGGTGCTGCACAGCCGCACGCGCGGGAACTGGCGGGCTTCGGACAATACGTCACCGGTATCGGGGACCTACAGCCGCGCAACGTAACTCGTCCGCAAGGTGAACGGTCCGACCGGGATCCGATCGCTCACCCGGTAGGTCTGCACGTAACCGTCCGCCGTTTCGCTTCGGTCGACGGTCCGCACCGACACCACCAGCGGATGCACGAGCTTGATGTTCTCGAGGTCGACGTAGAAACCGCGCACTGCGTCGGGCGGTCCCGGAACGTCTTCGGCGACCGTGTGTTCCACCCGCCTGATCAACCGGCTCACGCTGGACAATCTAGATGGATACCGCCCGGCCAGCCCGCGAGAATGCCATATGCTCATTAGGGAGAATCTCGTATCCGGTAGGCTTGCTGGGCAACTGCTTAGCACTAGGTCGATTGTCGGCTCAGCCGACGTGTCGTAGCGGCCCCTTCGACGACGCATTGGAGCGTTTGGCATGACCGAGACCGTCGCCACCCGATATGCGGGAACTCGGGTCCACCGCGTCGAGGATAACCGCCTGCTCACCGGCCACGGCACGTTCGTCGACGACGTCTCGCGCCCCGGCATGCTGCACGCCTGCTTCGTTCGCAGCCCCTTTGCCCGGGCCCGCATCAACGGCATCGACACGTCGGCGGCGCTGGCCACCCCCGGCGTGCTCGCGGTGTTCGTTGCCGACGACCTCAATCCGGATGTCAAGGAGGCCTGGCACGCGGTCGTGGGCAGGGACATGCCGGACACTCCCCGCCCGCCGCTTGCCGAGGGCGAAGTGAAGTTCGTCGGCGACCCGGTCGCCCTCGTCGTCGCCGAGAGCCGGTACATCGCCGAGGATGCCGTGGAGTTGGTGGACGTCGACTACGAACCGCTGCCCGCCATCGCCGACTTTACTAAGGCCGCGAACGCCGACGTCGTGGTCCACGAGCAGTACCCCGACAACGTCGCCTTCGGCCTGGCTGGCGCGCCGCCAGACGAGGAAACATTCTCCGCCGCGGCGCACGTCGTCTCCGAAAACATTTACCAGCACATGTACGTGCCGGTGCCGATGGAGACGCGCGGAATCCTCGTCGAGTGGCTGGCCGCCTCAGAAGAGGTGACGATCTGGGCATCCACCCAAATCCCTCACGAGCTGCGCGCGTTCTGCGCCCGCCTATTGGGGCTGCCGGCACAACATGTTCGGGTCATCGTGCGCGACACCGGCGGCGGCTTCGGCCAGAAGGTCGTCCCGCTGCGCGAAGACATGTGCATCATGCTGGCCGCACGCAAGCTCCCCGCCGCGCTGAAGTGGATCGAGGACCGGCGCGAGAACCTGATGTCCGCCGGGCAGGCGCGCCACGTCGACGCCAAGGCGAGGATGGCGTTCGACGAGGACGGCAACTTCGTCGCAGTCGACATCGACTTCCTTCAGGATGTCGGTGCGTACCCGACGCCTCATCCGCTGAATCAGGCGGCCATCGGCATCTACTTCCCCGGCCCGTACCGGGTTCCGAAGGCCAGCTTCAACTACAAGGCCGTGTTCTCGAACACCAGCGGACTGGTGGCATATCGCGGTCCCTGGCAGTTCGAAAGCCTCGCGCGCGAGATCGTGCTCGACATCGCCGCGCGAAAGATGGGCATGGATCCCGTTGAACTGCGTCGCCGCAACATCCTTCGCGGCGACGAGATGCCCTACGTCAACCCCAACGGCATGCCGTACGACCACGTCGCACCCGCGGACACCTTCGAGCAGGCCGTGAAAATCCTGGACCACGAGGGATTCCGCAAGGAACAACGGGACGCCCTGGAACAGGGCCGCTACATCGGACTCGGCTTCTCGGCCTACATCGAGCCGACCGCGGCCGCGATGGGCAATTTCCGCACCGAGGGTGCAACGATCCGCATCGAGCCGACCGGCAAGATCAACGTCTACGTGAACGGTGGCTCGTGCGGCAACAGCATCGAGACCACTGTTGTCCAGCTGACCGCCGACGCGCTCGGCGCCGACATCGACGACGTTGCAACGATTCAAGGCGATACCGCCGTGACACCGTACGGCGCCGGCACCCAGGGCAGCCGCAGCGGCCCGATGACCGCGGGTGCCGTCAACGAGGCCGGGACGATTCTGCGCAAACAGATCGTCGCGATGGCGGCCCACCGTCTCGAGGTCGACGAAGCCGACGTCGAGCTGGCCAACTCGCGGGCCAGTGTCCGCGACGATCCCGAGAAGAGCGTGAGTTTCGCCGACATCGCCTACCGCTCCTACTACGAGCCGCAGCAGCTGCCGCCGGGGATGTCACCGGCCCTGGAGGCTACCGCGCGGTTCACCTCGGAGGCAATGATCCACTGGGCCAACGCGACTCACGCCTGCACGTGCGAGGTGGACGTGGAGACCGGCCACGTCACGCTGACGCGGTACATCGTCAGCGAGGACGTCGGCCCGATGATCAACCCAAATGTGGTCGAGGGCCAGATCGCGGGCGGAACCGTGCAGGGCATCGGCGGCGCACTGCTGGAGAACATGGTCTACGACGACGACGGAAACCCGCTCGCCTCAACATTTGTCGACTATCTACTACCGACCGCCACCGAAGTCCCGCCGATCGAGTACGGCCACGTCGAAATCCCCGGACCCGGCGTCGGCGGATACAAGGGCTGCGGCGAAGGCGGGGCCATCGGGTCGACGCCCGCGGTGATCAACGCCATCAATGACGCGCTGGCCCCGTTGGGTGTGACACTCACCCGCTTGCCCGCCAGCCCCGCGGCGATCGTCGAACTGATCGAACAAGCCAGCACAGGCGTACCTGGAAAGGACCACTAGGCGTGGAGCTGAACAACGAATTCCGAGTCGCGGTGCCGACGGCGAAGACGTGGAAGGTGCTGACCGACGTCGAACGTGTTGCGCCATGCATCCCGGGTGCCCAACTGCTGTCGGTCGACGGCGACGATTTCACCGGTGCAGTGAAGGTGAAGGTCGGCCCGATCACGGTGTCCTACAAGGGCGACGCATCGTTTCAGGAGAAGGACGAGGCCGCCCAGCGGGTGGTCATCAGGGCGACCGGCAAGGAGACCCGCGGTAACGGCAACGCCGCAGCCCTTGTCACCGCCCAGCTCAAGGATGAGGGCGACGCCACTCACGTCGTCATCACCACCGACCTCACCATCTCTGGCAAGGCGGCGCAGTTCGGGCGGGGGGTGCTGTCCGACGTGGCGAGCAACCTCATCGGCCAGTTCGCCAAGAACCTGGAGGCCGACATGCTCGGCGGATCCGCGCCGGCAGCCGGGACCACACCGACGGCGACCGCCGTCGCACCCGCCGCTGCGTCCGACGCCGGCGACTCCGTGGATCTGCTCAAAGTCGTTGCGCTGCCGATGGCCAAGCGTTTCGCCCCGGTGATCGCCGCGGTTGCGGCGGGCGTTGCGGCCGGCTTCCTGCTCGGCAGGCGCAAGCGCACATACCCCGCTGCGGAGTTGGCCGACGACCTGCAGGCAGCGTTGGCGCGGCTGCTGAGCTCGATGTCGCCGGCCGAGCGGCTCCGGCCATGAAGGCAGCCGCATTCGCCTACCACCGCCCGGACACCGTCGCCGAGGCCGTGCAGATGCTCGGCGAGTTCGGCGAGGACGCGAAGATCCTGGCCGGCGGACAGAGCCTGGTACCGATGCTCGCGATGCGGCTGACGTACTTCGAGCACATCATCGACATTTCCCGTGTCGCCGAGCTGCAGAACATCGAGCTGCGCGACGACCAGGTGTGGATCGGTGCGGGAACACCGCACGCGCTGGTCGGCATGGACGACGAGGTGGCCGAGTCGGTGCCGCTGCTGACGTTGTCGACGCCTTACATCGGCCACTTCCAAATCCGGACCCGGGGCACTCTTGGTGGCGCGATCGCGCACGCCGACCCGGCCGCCGAGTACGCGGCGGTGGCGCTTGCGCTGGACGCGACGATGGAGGCGACGTCGTCTCGAGGTCGCAGGGAGATCCCGGCGGCCGAGTTCTTCACCGGTTTGTGGGAGACGTCGTTGGGGGCGGATGAGATCCTGACGGCTGTGCGGTTCCCCGTGTGGGGCGGGCGGTCCGGTTTCGCGATCGAGGAATTCGCCCGTCGCCATGGCGATTTCGCCATCGCGGGTGCCGCGGTAGCACTGGAACTCGACGACGACGACCGGGTGGCACGCTGCGGAATCGGACTACTCGGCCTCGGTTCGACGCCGCTGCGCGGTTCGGTCGCCGAGGATGCCGTCGTCGGCCAGCCGGCAGCCGCCATCACCGCCGAGGAGATCGGCAGGCTCGCAATGAGCGGGCTCTCCGACATTCCGGCCGACCTTCAGGGTTCGGCCGGCTACCGATCCCGGGTAGGGGCCACCATGGTGGCACGAGCCTGGACCGGAGCCGTCCGGGAGGCCAACACGACGGAGGCGATCCATGCATGAGCTGCCGGTCGAGATGACCGTCAACGGCCGCCCGCAGCGGGGTGTGGTCGAACCCCGCCTAACGCTCGCGGATTTC
Source organism: uncultured Actinomycetota bacterium (assembly GCA_963800125.1). Taxonomy (GTDB): domain Bacteria; phylum Actinomycetota; class Actinomycetes; order Mycobacteriales; family Mycobacteriaceae; genus Mycobacterium. The sequence goes on from CAWDAC010000043.1 coordinate 55,345, forward strand.
CTGCGCGAGAAGTGCGGCCTCACCGGCACCCACCTCGGCTGCGAGCATGGTGCGTGCGGCGCGTGCACGGTGCTGCTGGACGGTCAGGCGGTGCGGTCGTGCTTGATCTTCGCCGTGCAGGTGGACGGCCAGGAGGTCACCACCGTCGAGGGCATCGCAGGCGAGGACGGCGAGCTGTCGCCGGTGCAGTCCGCGCTACGGGAGTGTCACGGGTTGCAATGTGGCTTCTGCACACCGGGTTTCGTCACGTCGATCACCGCACTGCTGCGCGACAACCCGGAACCCACCGACGAGGAGATCCGCGAAGGCCTGTCGGGCAACTTCTGCCGATGCACCGGCTACCAGGGCATCATCAACGCGGTGCATCGCGCCGCGCAGACGATGTAAGGGGCCGGCCCGCTAGGGCCTTACTGCTCCTCGCGTGCGCTATGCCTTTTCGGGCGCGTACCCCAGGGTCCCCTTGATCTCCAGGTACTCGTGGAAGCCGAACTCGCTCCACTCCCGGCCGTTGCCGCTGTGCTTGTAGCCGCCGAAGGGCGCGTTGATGTCGAAGGCATGGTTGATCGCCACGTTGCCCGCCCGGATCCGGCGTGCGACCTCTCGCGCCTTCTCCAGGTCGCCCGAGGAGACGTAGCCGGACAGCCCGTAGTCGGTGTCGTTGGCGATCTCAACGGCCTGATCGATGTCGTCGTAGCCGAGCACACACAGCACCGGCCCGAAGATCTCCTCGCGCGCGATCGTCATGTCGTTGGTGACATCGGCGAAAACCGTTGGCTTGACGTAGTAACCGGCTGTCAAGCCCGTCGGGCCGCCCGGGGCCGCCGGTCACCACTGTGGCGCCCTCGTCGATACCCTTCTGGATCAGGCCCTGGATCTTGTCGAACTGCGCCTTGCTGGCCACCGGGCCGATCGAGGCCTTGTTGTCCAGATCGCCGACAACGACTTTCTCGGCGACATCCCGGGCCAGCGAAAGAGCTTCGGCCATGCGGGACTTCGGCACCAGCATCCGCGACGGCGCGTTACAGCTCTGACCGGTGTTCAGCATCATGACGGTCACGCCACTGACGACGCTCCGCGCGAACGCATCATCGTCGAGGACGATGTTCGGGCTCTTCCCGCCGAGCTCCTGGGTCACCCGCTTGACAGTCGCGGCGGCGTTCTTCGCGACGTCGACACCGGCCCGGGTCGATCCGGTGAACGACACCATGTCGATGTCCGGATGGCTGGAGATCGCTGCACCGACCCCTGGCCCGTCACCGTTGACCATGTTGTAGACACCGGCCGGAACCCCTGCGGCATCGATGATCTCGGTGAAAATGTACCCGGAGTACGGCGCCACCTCCGAGGGCTTCAAGACCATGGTGCAGCCGGTCGCCAAGGCCGGGAACACCTTGCAGGCGATCTGGTTGATCGGCCAGTTCCACGGCGTGATCAGGCCACAGACGCCGATCGGCTCCTTGACCACCAGTGTGGATCCGTGCTGCTCCTCGAACGGGAAGTTCTTCAGCACGTCGATCGCCGTCGTGAGGTGACCGAGGCCCATGTTGACCTGCGGTCCCCCGGCCAGCGAGGGCGGAGCGCCCATCTCCTCGTGCACCGCGTCGGCGAGGTCGCCCGCCCGCTTCTGGTACTCCGCCTGGATCGCCTGCAGCAGGTCCAGGCGCTCTTCCCGGCTGGTCTGCGAGTAGCTGGCGAACGCCCGTCGCGCCGCCTTCACGGCCTTGTCGACGTCGGCCGCCGTGCCGAGCGAGATCTTGCCCGAGACCTGTTCGGTCGTCGGGTTGTCGACATCGAGCGTCTTCGGCTCGATCGGGTCGACCCACTTGCCGTCGATGTAGAAATTCAGATATTCACGCATGACTTAACCTTTCCCTATATCCGCGACTTACTGGGTGCCTTCGGCGTACCAAGTTCGGAATTCGTCGTACTTCGGCATCTCCTCCGAGTTCGCCTTCGGGTCGATGCAGACATGGACCACGGCGGTCTTGCCGCTGGCGAAGGCCCGCTCGATGGCCGGACCCATCTCGTCTTCCTTCTCGACGTACTCGCCGTGGCAGCCGAAGCCCTCGCCGATCTTGTCGAACCGCACATCCTTGCTCCAGTGCACGCCCGGCTGGGGCGACGGCTGCTCGAAGGTGCGCTTGTAGACGCCGACCTCCAGACCCCATTGGTGGTCGACACCCACCACGCACACCAGCGGCAGGTTCTCCCGCGCGGCGGTTTCCAGCTCGGCGATGTGGAAGAGGAACGCGGAGTCACTGGTCAGCAACATCACCGGTCGCTTTCGGCCCTCGGCGATCGACGCGCCCACTGCGTAGGGCAGGCCGGTGCCGAGGTGCCCGAAGTTCTGGTTCCAGATCACGTCGCGCGGCTTCGCCTGCGAGTAGGTCCACTGGAAGATGACCGTCGCGCCCCCGTCGCGCACCATGATGCCGTCCTTCGGGAAGGCCTTGGTGGCCTCGACGACGAAGCGCGCCGGGTGCACCGGCGTCCTGCCCGTCGGGGCGTTCTCCGCGAGCTGGGCCAGCTCCTCGGCGTCCTCCCTGATCCACCGGTCGAGGTCGGCGGAAGGTTGCCTCGGTGCATCCCGAAGGGCTTCCACCAACTGCGGCACCACACCGCGCAGATCACCGACCAGCGGAACGTCGATCGGCCGGTTCACGCCGATCGCGACCGGATCCTGTTCGACCATCACCCATTTGCGGTTGGCGTCGTTCTCTGCCCAGTGCCGGGTCTTGCCGTAGTGGCTCGGCTCCCCGAGCTCGGTACCCAGTGCCACACACAGGTCGGACTTCACCACCGCTTCGACGGCTGCGGGCGAGAACCCGTAGGCGAAGGTGCGGTCCTCAAGCCCAGGGATGAACGACGTGCCGCCCGATGTCTGGATGACCGGGCAGTTCATCAGATCGGCGAGCTCCTTGACCGCCGCCCCGGTGCGCGACGTGTGAACACCGTGGCCGACCAACAGGATCGGGCTCTTCGCCTCTTGGATCAACTTCGCGGCCTCGGCGACCTCGCGTGCACCCGCGCCCTGATTGACGAGCCGATACCGGCTCGGCGGCAACGGATCCGGCACGTCGAGTTCCTCGAGGATCACATGCGACGGGAACTCGATATAGGACGGGCCCGGCGTGCCGGACATGGCGCGCCGGATCGCCTCCCGAACGATCTCGTCGGTTTGGTCGGCGTATTCGATTGAGCTGCTGTACTTCACCGACGGCGTGAAAAGGCCTTCCTGCTGGACGAATTGGATGCGGCCGCGGCGCACCCGCCGCTCGGTGATACGGGCCCGCTGGCCGCCGAGAAATATCACCGGCGAATTCTCCACGTACGCGCACATCATCGCCCCCGCGATATTGGCCACACCCGGGCCGAGTGTGCCGATGCACAGGCCGGGCTTGCCGGTCATCCGTGACGCCGCCTCGGCCATGAAGCCGGCGCTCAACTCGTGATGCGGTGCCACCACTGACCAGCCGCGCGCGTCGGCTTCGGCGAACATGTGGACGAAGTTCGGGTCCGGGATGCCGAACAGCGTGTTGACGCCCTCGGCCTCGAAGAGGTCGAGAATGCGCTTGTAAACGGGGACACCCATGACGAAACTCCTTTTATAGGTAGCGTTTAGCTAGTTCTCTGCGGTGAGCTGCCGGTGATCCGAACAGCGAACGGTTGAGCGCAGCGCGCTTGAGGTAGATGTGGATACCGCTTTCCCACGTGTATCCGATGCCACCATGTAGCTGCATGGCCTTGCCAACGACGTCCACCGCCGCTGTGGTGGCGTATGACTTCGCCATTGCGGCCGCAACACCGGCATCCGGTCGCCCCTCCGCAATGGCGTCGACGGCGGCGCCGACGAGTTGGCGGGACACCGAGATCCTCACCAGCATGTCTGCGCAGGCGTGTTTGACCGCTTGGAACGACCCGATCGGACGATCGAACTGGTGGCGCACCTTCGCGTAGGACACCGTCGCGGAAAGCATTGCCTCGCTTAGTCCGAGACTGTCACAGGCGATGGCGACCGCGGCACGGTCGAGCAGCCGGCGGACCTGCGCGTCGGGATCGCCCTCGAATCGCAGCGCCTCCGTGACCTCGAGCCTGTCGGCGGACACAGCGGCCAAGCGGCGGGTCTCGTCGACCACGGGCTGCGGTGTCACGGTCAAGCCGGCAGTGTCGACAACGACCGGGACGCCGTCGGCATCGGTGGTGACCACCAGCAGCCGGTCGGCGCCCACGGCGTCGGGCACGAAGTCAAGCGGCCCGAGTGCGACCGCCACCCTGAGTGCGCCGGACCCGACATCACTGAGTAGCCGGTCGCGAATATCGCTCGGCTGCAGCGCGTTCAGGACGCCGACAGCCAGCACGGCGCTACCCAGATAGCTGTTGGCGCTGGCCGCGCGGCCCATCTCTTCACAGACGATCGCGACCTCGCCGAACGTGGCGCCTGCCCCGCCGAGATCCTCCGCCACCTCCAAGCCGGTCCATCCCGCGTCGGCGAGCACCGCCCACTCGACGGCCCGGTCCTTGGCGAGCAGGTCGCCCGCGACCGACCTGAGCTCGGCGTGGAACTCTTCGAATTGAGGTGCCATCAGGCCAAGCTCGGTTCTCGCGGCAGCCCCAGACCGCGCTCGGCGATGATCGTCCGTTGGATCTCGCTCGATCCGCCCGGAATCGTCCATTCCCACGACCCGATGAAATCCAGTACCCAAGAGCCGGATTCCCATCCGCTGGATGCCGACTTGACGAGCTGGGTGTGCGCCGCGAGGCCGCCGATCTCGGCGCCGAAGTCCGTCATGCGCTGTAGCAGCTCGCTGTAGTACAGCTTGACGATGGACGCGTCGGCGAGTCCTGCGGTGCCGGCCTCGGTGTTCTCCACAAGTTGTCGACACAGCCCGCGCAGGCCGGTGATCTCGGTTTCGAACTGTGCCAGCCGGTCGGCCACGATCGGGTCCGAGACGGGACAGGTTTGCACCAGCCAGCGGAAGCCCGCATTGCCAAGGCGCTCGGCGAGTTCGAGCATCGTCATACCGCGCTCGGCGCCCAGTGTCGACTGGGCCACCTGCCATCCGGAGTTCTCGGCACCGACGAGATTGGCGGCCGGTATCCTGACATCGTTGAGGAAGATCTCGCAGAAGTGCGAATCGCCGATGGCGTTGCGAATGGGCCGCACCTCGACGCCGGGCGTGGTCATGTCCAGCAGGAAGTACGAAATACCTTTGCGCTTGGGGACATCCGGGTCGGTGCGGGCAAGGAGCAGGCACCAGTCGGCATGCATGCCGCCGCTGGCCCAGAGCTTCTGACCGTTGACGACATAGCCGTCCCCGTCTCTGCGTGCCGTGGTCCGCAGACTCGCCAGATCGGATCCGGCCTCGGGTTCGGAGAACCCCTGAACCCAGATCTCCCCGTCGAGGATCGCGGGAAGGTGGCGGCGGCGCTGCTCGTCGGTGCCGGCGGCGAGCAGGGTCGATGCGGCGTGGTGAATGCCGACGAACGCGAGAACGAGCCGTGGTGCATCGTGGGCGGCCAGCTCCTGATAGAGCACGATCTGCTCGGCAACCGGCATCTTCCCCTCTGCTCCTCGCGTGCGCAGTCCACCGCCCCACTCGCGTGGCCAGTGCGGTACGGCGAACCCCGCGGCGTGCAGTTCTGCGAACCACGCCTTCTGGAACCGGGCGAAGTCCTGGTCGCTGACTCCGGTTTGGGCCGCCCGCCAGTCCGGCGGGATGTGCTCCTCACACCAGGCCCGCACGCTGGCGCGGAACTCCTCGAGATCGGCCGTCACGCGTATAGTCCCGTCAGACCGCCCCGGCCCACCCGACGGGTCAATTGGTCGCGCGTCGCGGACAACCCGTGCGGTAGCCGCCGCAGCGGCTGGCTGTAGCGAGACAGCCACGACAAGGTGGTTTCGTCGCAGAATCCGACCGCGCCGTGCAGCTGATGACACACCCGGAAGACCACCTCGGCCGCCTCGATGGCCGACATTCGCAGTGCGAGTGCGTCTTCGAGGGCTTCGGGCCGGGCGGAGCCGATGCTCCACAGCGCGTATTTGGCGAGAATCTCCAGCCCGCTACGTTCGACTTCGGCATCGGTGAGCTGGAATTGGACACCCTGGAACGCCGACAGCGGCTGCCCGAACTGCTTGCGCAGGCTCACATGGGCGATGGTGAGCTCCATGGCACGGTCGAGCATGCCGAGCAGTGTCCAGCACGGCAGCACGAGTCCCAGCGCGACGTCGCCGGCGCCGTTGCGGTCGGTCTCCGACAGTTCGAGCTGGGCCACGAACGCAGGCCCGGCGACCCCGCGGCCGACGACCGCGCTCCGTACACCGTCCAATGTCACTGCCGCCCAGCGGGACTCGACGCCACCAATGGCGCCCGAGGGTTGGTTGTCGGCCACCACGACCAGACCGTCGACGTCGAGATCCATTGGTCGCGCCAGCCGCTCGGCCACCGGGTAGGGCAACGCCCAGTAGCCCGCGCTGCGGCACAGCGCCGCGGCGGCTTCCAGCCCGTCCGCGTCGGTGCGGGGATCGAGCTCCCAGGCCCCGAGCTCGTTCAGCACCGGACCGGCGAGTGCCTCGCGGGTCTCGGGCTTCGCTTCGGCCTGTTGCACCAACTGGTCGCCGCCGACCGCCTCGAACGCCCGAAGCGCCTGTCGACCGTACTCTTTGGCGTCCTCGCCGAGATCGAGGACCATCCCGCTCATTTCGCCGCCGCCAGCATGGCTCGGGACAGCAGAATCCGCTGCATTTCGATACTGCCAGAGGAAACGGTGGAGGCCTGTGAGTACCGCCAGTGGTCCTCGGCTTCGCCCAGGAACCACCGCCCACCCGGGTCGTCCGACGACACTTCGGCTGCGATCTCCATCAGCACTTCCGCGCTGTCCTGGTCCAGCTTCGTCACGGCGATCCGGTACGCGGCGGCGTCACCGGGCTGGATGCGCCCGCTACTCTGCAGCGAGACAACGCGATACGCCAGCAGGCGGGCCCGGCGGCAGTGTGTCAGCATGCGCACCCATCGGCCCCGTAACTCCGCGGGCAGGTCCTCCCAGCGATCTCCGAGCACGGCCGGTGCGGCGGCCAACAGCCGTTCGCACCGCGCGTACCTGGCGATGCCCACCCGCTCGAAGGCCATCACGTCCTGAACGATGGACCACCCTTGGTCGACCTCGCCGAGCACGTCGGCCTCGGTGACCCGCAGGTCGTCGAAGAACACCTCGTTGAGGTGGTGCGGACCCATCATGCAGCGGATGGGTCTGACCTGGATCGCCGGATCATCCATCGGCACAAGGAAGATCGTCAGGCCCTGCTGCTTCTTCTCCCCCTTGTGGGTGCGCGCGAGCAGAAAGCACCACTGCGCCATGGTCGCGTAGGACGTCCAGATCTTCTGGCCGCTGACCAGCCAGCCGTCGCCGTCCGGTCGCGCGGTCGTCCGCAGGGATGCGAGGTCGGAGCCCGCCTCCGGCTCGGAGAAGCCCTGGCACCAAATCACTTCGCCACGCGCAATGGGCGGCAGGTGCTTGCGCTGCTGCTCCTCGGTGCCGTGTCGCATGATGATGGGCCCGACCCAGTTGACCCCCATGTACTGGGCGCCGCGCGGCTCGTGGTGGGCCCACATCTCCTCGCGAACCACGGTCTGCTCCCAGACCGAGGCCCCGCCGCCACCGAATTCCTCCGGCCACGACAAGCACAACAGACTGCGGTCGGCCAGTGTCCGGCAGAACTGCTGGGCGGTCTCGAGGTCGGCGGGATTGTCGGTGAAAGCGCCCAGAAAACCTTCCGGCACATGCGTGTTCACCAGCTCACGCAACTCGCGTCGGAGCTCCGCGGCTTTTGGCCCCATCTCAAAGTCCACAGGCGTCCCTATCCCGAGCCCACCGCGGGCTCGATGTCGGCCGAACCGAGTCCAAGCTCGTCGAGCACCTCCGCCGTATCCGCGCCCAGCTCCCGGGTGGGGCCGGCGATCCCGCCCGGCGTACGCGAAAACCAGGTCGGCACACCCGGCATACGCACCGGTCCGTACGGGGTGTCCACCGTCTCGAACAACCCGACCGCGTTCAGGTGCGGATGGTCGAACAGCGCGTCGGGTGTGTTCAGCGGCGCGGCGGGGATTTCGAGCTCGCGGAACAGCGCCAACCACTCCTCGGTCGTCCGCTCCCGCATCGTTTCGGCCACCAGACCGTAAACGGTGTCGATCTGGTTCGCGCGCATTTCAAGAGTGGCGTACAACTCCGTCGCCCACGCCGGTCGCACGGCGTTCACGAAGGCGTTCCAGTGCTTGTCGTTGTAGATCAGCGCGGCGATGTACCCGTCGCTGGTGCGATACGGCCGCCGATTCGGCGCCACGGTACGGGGATAGACCGCCGGACCGAGCGGAGGGTCGAACATGGCGCCGTTGGCGTGTTCGACAAGCATGAACGACGCCATTGTCTCGAACATGCTGACTTCTACCTCTTGGCCCTCACCGGTTCGCTCGCGGTGGAACAACGCCATCATGGTGGCATAGAGCGCGGTCAGGCCGGCGACCTTGTCGGCCATGATCGTGCCGACGTAGTTGGCTTCGCCCGTCAGCTGTTCCTGAACGGCGGGCAGACCGCATTCCGCCTGGATGGTGTCGTCATAGGCGGGCAGGTCGCGGTTCGGTCCGCGTCTGCCGTATCCGTAGCAGTTCGTGTAGACGATTGCGGGGTTGATGGCGGCGACGTCGTCGTAGCCGAAGCCGAGCTTGGTGACCGCCTTGGACCGCATCGAGTGGATGAACACGTCGGCCGTCCGGATCAGCGCCTGCAGTGCGGTCCTGCCCTCGTCGGTCCGCAAGTCCAGGACGATGGCGCGCTTGCCGCGGTTCACGTTGATGTAAACCCCGCTCATGCCCGGCGCGGGTCCGACTGAGATGTAGCGGGTGTTGTCACCCTCGGGCGGCTCGACCTTGATCACGTCGGCGCCCATGTCGGCCATGATCTGGGTGCAGTACGGGCCCATCACCATCGCGGTGAGGTCGACCACCCGAACGCCCGTGAGCGGGCCTCGGCTAGCCACGGACGGCTCCGTGGGCAGCCATGCCGAAGCTGTACCGGATGTGGTCGCCGTGGCCGTCGGGCACCACAGGAAAGACCATCGGCTCCGCGAGATCCCGGATCGCGTCGATGTTTTCGCCCACTTCCGCGATCGACCACGACGAACGGTACACGCCGGGCGACTCGGCAACGACCGCCCTGGCCACCCGGCCGGCGAGCGCGATGATCGTCTCCCCCGTGACGGAACAGGATTCGTGAGCCAGCCAGCCAACCACTGGTGCAACCAATTCCGGGCCCATAGGAGGGTAGGCCGACGTGTCGATGCCCTCGGCCATTCGCGTCACGGCGGCGGGCACGATGACGTTGGACTTCACGCCGTCTGCTGCCCCCTCCATCGCGGCGACATTGGACAGGCCGATCACACCCGCTTTGGCCACGGCGTAGTTCGCCACGCCGGGGTTCCCGTACAGGCCGCCGATCGACGAGGTCAGCACGATGCGGCCGTAACCCGCGTCGCACATCAGCGGAAAGGCCGGCCGCACAACGTGGAACGCGCCCCGCAAATGGACATCCAACACCGCCTCGAAGTCGTCGTAGGACATCTCCTTCAACGACCCCCGCCGCACGATCCCGGCATTGTGGACGAGGACATCGACCCGGCCGTAGCTGTCCAGCGCCATATCGATGATCGCCTGCCCGCCCGCGGGAGTGGCCACCGAGTCGGTGCTCGCGACGGCGTCACCCCCGGCCGCCATGATTTCCCGCGCCACCTCATCGGCCGGCCCGATGTCGGAGCCGTCGCCTGCGAGGCTGACGCCGGGATCGTTGACGACGACCTTCGCGCCCTGCGATGCCAGCAGCAGGGCATACGCGCGGCCCAGTCCCCTGCCGCCGCCGGTGACGACGCGCGACCCGCCGTCGAATCTCAGGTCAGGCATTCACGTTCCGAGCACCAGGCCATCAAGGTCGCCTTTGTCGCGCCATTCCTTCAGCAAGTCGTCGAACACGTAGAAGCCGGGCGAGTAGTACTCGCCAAGGAAGCCTTCTGCGCCACCGCCGCCCTCCTTGTTGTAGTAGCCCGGCGTACAGGACACTTCGAACGCGGAGTTGTCGATCGCGAGTTCCCGGATAGTGCTGACCCAGTCGTCTTGACCCTCCTGGCTCGGCTCGACGGTCGTCGCGCCTCGACGCTGCGCCTCGGAGATGAGGTAGGCGATGTGCCTTGCCTGCTGCTCGAACATCGCGGTGGTGTTGGCCGAAACGCCGCCCTGGATGAAGCCGGTGAAGAATTGGTTGGGGAAACCGCGGCTGGTCATCCCGTGCAGCGTCTTATAACTGTCGCGCCAGTGATCGAAGAGCGACAGGCCGTCACGGCCTTCGATGGTGTCTATCGCGTAACGACGACTGATCTCCGTGGAGATCTCGAATCCGCTGGCGAAGATCACGCAATCGACGTCGTACTCAACGCCGTTGGCGACGATCCCGTTCTCCGTCAGTCTTTCCACACCCTTCGACTCCGACACATCGACCAGCGTGACGTTCGAGCGGTTGAAGGTCGGCAGATACTCGTCGTTCGAGCACGGCCGCTTGCACATGAACCGGTAGTACGGCTTGAGCGCCTCGGCTGTCTCCGCGTCATCGACGATGGCCTCGACGCGGCGCCGCAACCGCTCCATGATCTTGTAGTCTTCTTCCTCCCGGATCGCCATGATCTGCTCGATGCCCAGCGATGCGGGATCCTCACTCGCCGCGATCCGCGCGGTCAAGTTGCGCCCGAGTTCGGTCCAGAAGTCGCAGACCAAATCCGGCTCTCCGAACACGACACCCGGCCCGAACGGTGACCAGCGTGTGGAAATTGCGCTTGCGTTCCTCCTGCCAGCCCGGCCGCAGCGACTTCGCCCATTCCGGATCGGTCGCCGGGTTTCCGCGTTCGTCGACTGACGACGGCGTGCGCTGGAACACGTACAGGTGCTTGGAATCCCGGCCGAGATGCGGAACCAGCTGCACACCAGTGGCGCCGGTGCCGACAAGTGCAACACGCTTGTCGGCCAGCTTGTGCAGCCCACCGCTCGCGTCTCCGCCGGTGTAGTCGTAGTCCCAACGCGCCGAGTGGAACATGTGACCCTTAAAGTCCTTGATCCCCGGGATGCCCGGCAGCTTCGGCCGGTTGTAGGAACCTGCCGTCAACACGACGAATCGGGCACGGATATCGTCGCCGCGGTTCGTGGTCAACTGCCAGCGCTCGATCGACTCGTCCCACCGCACCGTCGCGAACCTGCGTGGAGAAGATCGCCCCGTCATAGAGCCCGAAATGCTTGGCGATGCGTCGGCAGTGTTCGTAGATCTCGGCACCGTCGGCGAACTTCTTCGACGGTACATAGTTGAGCTCTTCGAGCATCGGGATGTAGCAGTACGCATCGTTGTCGCACTGGATTCCCGGGAAGCGGTTCCAGTACCAGACGCCGCCGAAGTCCCCGCCCATCTCGATGACCCGGACATCGTCGACGCCTGCCTTCTTGAGGTACGAGGCCGCCAGCAGCCCCGCGATACCCCCACCGAGGACGGCGACCTCGACGTCCTCCGAGATCGGTTCGCGCGAGCGTCACCGGCGTATGCGGATCGACCTCCGAGAAGTCCGCGAACTCGCCTTTCAGTTCGAGGTACTGCGTCGACCCTTCTGGGCGCAACCGCTTGTCGCGCTCGTGCAGGTACTTCTCCCGCAGCGCGTCGATGTCGATGTCTTCCGGCGTCTGGGTCGGCCCGCAGGCAGTGTCATACGTCGTCAAGTCTTTGCTCCTCTAAAGCTCTCGGGGTTCGCCGGTGCCCATGTACTTGGCCAGCTGGGTGTGCAGATTGACAGTGCTGCGTTCGCGATACGGATTGGGCTTGGTGCCCTGGAAGCCAAGGGATTTCATGCCCCGCTGCACCGCGGCCATGTTGGAGAAGTCCTGCGGCAGGACGGACAGCCAGCCCGGGTCACCTACCGGCGTGTACTGCCACTCCGTCTGCGGCTGTTCGCCTTTCGGAAAAAGCTCGAGGACCACGACTTCGAAGATGCACTTGTTGGGGTCGTAGCTCGGATGCGGCCGCGCGCAGTAGCACAGCGCGCTGGTCAGGCCCTGCCCGATCTGGAAGTTCGGAAAGATCTGCCACGCAGTTCCGCTCTGGCCCAGAATGTCGGCCGGGATGGTCGGCCAGATCACGCCTCGGGCCTCGTCGTCGCGACGCGCGGAGGTCAGCCAGTGCTCGAGCACCTTGTCCGGGGGTGTGTCTTCCGGCAGCTCGTCGACCAGCCGCTTCGCGGCATTCACCAGCGTCTGGGTGGTGGTGGCGTTGGTCTCCTCCATGGTGTAGACCTGCATTTCCGCGGTGGAGATGCGCGGGTCACCGGTGCCGAGCCGGATCTTCGACTTGGTCTCCTCCAGATCGTCCGGCGCGTCGTAGCCGATGTTGCTGTGCTTGCCCTGCGCCTTCGCCCAGCCCTTGAACTCACCGAACTTGTTGAACTCGGGATGGGTCGTGAACACGTGGTAGGTCTCGTTGAAGGCCTCCATCGCGACCTTCCAGTTGCAGTCGAAGTTCAGCCACTTGCGCCACTTGAAGCGCATGTTCTCCAGCCCGAACGGATCGAGGATCTTCGCGGCAGGGAACAGATAGTCAGCCAACGGCTCGCAGTCGGGATCCATGTTGATGAACAACCATCCGCCCCAGGTGTCGACCCGAACCGGGGCAAGGTGGGTGTTCTGCGGCGTCAGCGCGCCCTTCCAGTCGTCCTGTTCACGGATGTGGGTGCACGCACCGTCCAGGCCGTACGTCCAGCCGTGAAATCCGCACACGAACGACTTGCGAGCGCGGCCACACGCGTTCTTGGCGCCTTCCGGGGTGTCGACCAACCGCCGACCGCGGTGCATGCAGACGTTGTGGTGGGCAGAAAAATTATCCCCCGACTCGTTCGGTCCGGTTCGCACGACGATGATGGAGTCGTCGAGGATGTCGTAGGTCAGGTAGCCGCCGACCTCGGGGATCTCCTCGACGCGGCCGACCTGCTGCCATACCTTGCGCCACAGCTTGTCCCGCTCGGCGCGGGCGTAGTCCTCCGAGATATACGCGTCCACACCGATGGTCATCGGTTCGGAAAGCTCCTCGGCCGTAGCCGAATCAAGCTCGCTTTCGGTGTCGGTCACTCCATCCTCCTAATGGCTGCTCGGAAGGATTCGTCCTTGAGAAACAGAGACGTGTTATCGGCGCCGAGGTGGGTCCATTTCAGGTTCAGGCCACCATCGACGAGCAAGGTCTGTCCGGTGATGTAGCTCGACAGGTCGGACAGCAGGAAGAGGATGGCACCGGCCTGCTCCTCCGGCTTGCCGCGCCGTCCCATTGCAATGGCCGTCCGGTCGCGGTCGGGGTCGTTGTCGGTGTACGTGAGCGATGCCGCCGTTGCGGTTACGCCGGGGGCGACCGCGTTGACGCGGATGTTGTCCTGCGCCAGCTCGACCGCCATCGTCCGGGTCATCGCGACGACCGCCGCCTTGGCGGTCCCGTAGGCGATGTGGAACGGTGCGGTGTTCATGCCGCTGATCGACGAGATCGAGACGATCGACCCGGGATTCCGATTCCGCCTGATCTCGGCCGCCACCGCCTGGCTCATGAAGAACGTGGTCTCCAGATTCGCGGTGAACAGCGCGCGCCAGTCGTCGCGAGTGACCCGGGTGGACGGCATCCAGGTGGACGGTTCGGCACCGCCGGCGACGTTGACCAGCCCGTAGAGATCGCCGTCGGTGCCCCGTACCTGGTCGATGACGGCGCCGATGCCCTCATCGGTGGATGCGTCGGCCGCCACCGGTATCACCGAAAGGCCCCGCGCACCGAGCGGCGCGATGTGCTCGTCGAGGTTCTCCTTGGACCGACTCACCGCGACGACGGTCGCGCCGGCTTCGGCGGCCATCCGCGCCACCGTTGTGCCGATGCCGCCGCCACCGGCACCGGACACCACCACAATGCGGCCATCGAGGCTCAGGAGGTCTGCCATACTCTTATTTGTCCGGACAACATACGATGCTCTGCATATTGAAGAACACTATTCCGCAGCCATAATCCGGTCGTCAAGGGCGGATAGGGACGACACCGAGACTATTGTCTGGACTAACCGGGCTTGATAACGTCCGAGTCCATGAGCACGTCGCTGCAGGAAGCCCGGTACTCGGCACAGAACCCGAACGTCGCCCAGGGATGGCGGCTCGAGCGGCTCACTCCGCCGAGCCGGCTGTTCGGTGCCAACGGTCTGCGCACGGGTCCCGACGGCCGGGTCTACATCGCCCAGGTGACCGGCAGCCAGATCAGCGCGCTCGATGTCGAGACCGGCCGGCTGGAAACCATCAGCGCCAAGGGGGGCGACATCATCGCGCCTGACGACGTCGCCTTCGACCCCGACGGCAATCTCTACGCGACCGAGGTGATGGACGGCCGGGTCAGCGCGCTCGGGAAAGACGGCCGAAGCCGCGTGCTTCGCGATGACCTGCCCTGCGCGAACGGCATCACCGTGCATCAGGGACGGCTGTTCGTCAACGAATGCCGAGAGGGCGGACGGCTGATGGAACTCGGCCTCAATGGCGACGCCCCGCGGATCCTTCTCGAGAATCTGCCGTCCCCCAACGCCATGGAAGTCGGCCCCGACGGGCTGCTGTACTACCCGCTGATGACTGCCAACGAGATCTGGCGAGTAGACCCTGACTCAAAAGGGCCCTGTGAGCCACAACGAGTTGCGGGCGATCTCGGTGTGCCCGACGCGGTGAAGTTCGACTCCGACGGCTACATCGTCTCCACCCAGGTTGCCAGTGGGCAGGTGCTTCGCATCGATCCGCGCAGCGGCGCACAGACCCTGCTGGCTCAACTGACCCCCGGCCTGGACAACCTCACCCTCGTCGGTGACCGGCTGTTCGCCTCGAACTTCACCGGCGCGATCACCGAGATTCTCGGTGGCGGGGAAACGCGGACCGTCCTGCCCGGTGGGCTGAACTGGCCGCTGGATCTCGAGGTCGGCGACGACGGTCAGTTGTATGTCGCGGACGGCACCTACTTCTATGTGGTTGCGCCCGATGGCTCGCTGCAGACGGTGGGGATGCTTTTTTCGCCGGGCTACCCGGGATTCATCCGCGGCCTCGCTGCCGCGGGCGCGGGCGAGTTCGTGGTGACCACATCCGGCGGCCAGGTCACCAGCTACCGGCCGGCCACTTCCGAAAGCGAGGTGCTCGCAGACGGATTCGACCAGCTCTACGGCGTGGCGATCGGCCCGGGCGGTGTGGTGTTCGCCGAACTCGGCACCGGGCGGGTGTTGGCCGTCCGCTCCGGCGAGGTCACCGTGCTGGCATCCGGCCTGCAAGACCCTGTTGGCGTGGCGATCGCACCGGACGGCAGTCCACTGGTGGCCGAGTCGGCGGCCGGGCGGGTGGTCAAGCTGACCGGCTCCGGTTCCGAGGTCCTGGTCGATGGATTGCAGAAACCCCAGGGCATTCTGGTGCGCGACGGACATGTCTACATCGTCGACGCCGACGCCAAAGCGGTGGTCGATTACGACCTGGACAGTCAGACCAGCCAGACCATCGCGTCGGGGCTCCCGGTCGGCGCCCCGCCCGGCGTCGTGCCCAAGCCGCTGCGTGGCATGCCGCCGTTCTCCGGCCCGCAGGGCCCGTTCGCCGGCATCGCGGCGGGACCCGATGGCTCGCTGTACGTTTCGGCCGACGGGGACGGCAGCGTATTGGCGTTGCGGCCCGGTTCTTAAGAGGTTGCACCGGATGACCGACACCGCGCCCGCCGACCATCGCTACATTCAGGTGGCGCGGGCTCTGCGCAAAGACATCGTGGACGGTGTCTACCCCGTCGGGTCGCAGCTGCCGACCGAACACGAACTCTGTGAACGGTTTTCGGTCAGCCGCTACACCGTGCGGGAAGCACTCCGCAGGCTGCGTGAAGACAACCTCGTCTCGTCCCGCCCGCGAGCCGGCACCCTCGTCGTGCCCCGATCCGCGTCGGATTCCTACGACGTCATGTCGATCAACGACCTTGTGGCCTTTGCCACCACCGCCCGATTCGCGATCGAATCCATCAACATGATCACGGTCGAGGACGACGTCGCCGCCCGAACGGGACTCGGCAGCGGTGAGCAATGGCTGGCGGTCCGCGGTTACCGGCAGTCGGAAGGCGCCGACTTTCCGCTGTGTCGAACGGAGTACTACATCAACCGCGCCTTCGCCGCGATCGGCAGACTCCTGCAACGCCATACCGGCCCGATCTTCCCCTTGATCGAAGACCTGTTCGGCGTCAGCATCATCGAGGTGCACCAGGAGATCGCCGCCGTACTGATCGCGCCCGTGCTTGCCGACGGCCTCAAGATCGAACCGGGATCACCAGCACTCGAGGTACAGCGCACCTACAAGACGTCGGACGGCGAGATTGCACAGGTCACCGTCAACACCCATCCCGCATCCCGATTTCGTCATTCGATGACCATGCGGCGGGTCAGAGGCCAGTGACATGCCGACCGACCTTGTGCACGAACGCGCCACCGACGCCTACGCCCGCGAGTTGTGGGTCCGGACCACACTGGCCGACTCGCTGCGCGAGGCCGCACAGCAGACGCCGCAACGGGTGGCGCTGATCGACGGCGATTTCCGCCTGGACTGCAAGACTCTCCACACGCAGGCGAAGTCGCTGGCGCAGGCACTGCTGTCTCGGATGCCGACGGGCAGCGTGGTGTCGTTCATGCTGCCGAACTGGCATGAAGCCGCGGTCGTCTACCTGGCGGCCACCTTGGCGGGGATGGCGGTCAACCCCATCCTGCCGTCGCTTCGTGAGCGTGAGTTGCTGTTCATCCTCGATGATGTCGGCAGCCGAATGATCTTCGTGCCGAATGAGTTCCGCCAGCACGACTATCCGTCGATGCTGGACCGCGTCACCACCAAGATGGATTCGCCACCCGAGGTCGTCGTGGTGCGCGGCGAACACGGCGTCCACACCGGGTATGCGTCGCTGCTCGAGCAGCAGTCCGGCGTCCATGAGATGCCCGCCCTCGACCCGGACGCGGTGCGGATGATCCTCTACACATCGGGCACCACGGGTCGGCCGAAAGGGGTTCTGCATAGCCATAATTCGATGCATGCCCTGATCTGCCAGATCCGCGACCATTGGCTGGTCGAGCCCGGCGACAAGTTCCTGGTGCCCTCACCGATCGCTCACATCGGCGGGTCGATCTACGCGTTCGAATGCCCGCTGCTGCTGGGTGCAACCGCAGTGCTGATGGAACGCTGGGACCCGGACGAGGCCGTGAAGATCATGGACGCCGAGGGTTGCACCCACATGGCCGGCGCAACGCCGTTCCTCGAAGGCCTGCTCGCGGCGGCTGAGCGAGCCGATACCCGGCTGCCCGGCTTGAAGGTGTTCATCTGTGGCGGTGCATCGGTGTCGCCGTCGCTCATCCGCAGGGCTGCAGCCTATTTCGAACGGGCCGTCGTGACACGTGTGTACGGCTCGACGGAAGTGCCCGTCACGACCGTCGGCTCGCCCACGGACACGGAGCAGGCGGCCGACAGCGACGGCCGCGCCGGCATAGCGGATATCAAGCTGGTCGAGCATGCCACCGCACCGTCCGGGACGGGCGAGATCCATGCCCGCGGCCCGCAGATGTTGATCGGCTACCGAAATCCCGAGGACGAGCAGGATTCCTTCGACGCCGAAGGCTATTTCCGCACCGGTGATCTTGCGCAGTGGGTGGACGACGACTACCTCGTGGTGACCGGCCGGGCCAAGGACATCATCATCCGCAGCGGCGAGAACATCGCCCCCAAGGAGATCGAGGACATTCTCGCCGGCCACCCCGATATCTCCGAGATCTCCATCGTGGGCCTGCCCGATGCCCGTACCGGAGAGCGGGCGTGCGCGGTCATCGTGCCCAACGCCTCCCCCGGCCCCGACGTCGACAGCCTGCGCGCTTTCCTCCAGGACTACGGGGTGGCGAAGTTCAAAGTGCCTGAGCAGGTGGTCATCTGGGACTCCTTGCCCAAGAACGACGCGGGAAAAGTGTTGAAGCATCAGATCCGAGGAACGCTGATGAAGGCGGATGGGTGACATGCAGGTAGCGATCGTTACGGGCGCGAGCAGTGGCATCGGTTTCGGCTGCGCGACCAAGCTGGCGGAGATGGGCATGGCGGTCCTGGGCGTCGGGCGCGACGAGGTCAGGCTCGCCGACCTGGAGAAGGCGATCGGCGATGCCGATCGGGTGGCGACGATCGCGGTCGACCTGACCGCCGACGACGCGCCGGAACGCATCGTGGACCTGGCCGTGCAGCGATGGGGCCACATCGACTTCCTGATCAACAATGCGGGCGTCGGCAGTCCCAAGCCGCTGCACGAAACCGACGACGAGTCCCTGGACTACTTCCTCGGTTTGATGCTGCGGGCGCCGTTCCGGCTGGCCCGCGACGTGATTCCGCACATGCAGCCGGGCTCGGCGATCATCAACGTCACGTCGACGTTCGCTGTCGTCGGCGGCTTGCGTGGGGGCGCCTACTCGGCGGCGAAGGGCGGCCTGACATCGCTGACCATGCACATTGCCTGCCAGTACGGCCCGCAGGGAATTCGTTGCAACGCAGTGGCGCCGGGCGTGACCCGCACCCCGATGGTCGAACAGCGCATGCAAGACGAGCGATTCAGGAAGATCAATATCGAGATGACGCCGTATCCGCGGCTGGGCACCGTCGACGACATCACCAGCACCATCGCGTTCCTGTGCTCCCCTGGCGGCAGCTTCATCAATGGCCAGACAATCGTCGTCGACGGCGGCTGGAGTTCGACGAAGTTTCTGTCGGACTTCGCGCTACCATCGGAGTGGACCGAGCCGTTGAACCTGTTCGTCCTGCTCGACCAGGCAGCCGCGCGTTTCGGTGATCGCGGCGCTGTGTATCACGGTGAGCGCCAACTGTGTACGTGGGCAGAGTTGCGGGAGCGGGTGCTGCGGCTGGCGGGATCGCTGCGCAAGCTGGGTCCGGGTGCCCGAGTCGCGGTCGCCAGCGAGAACCGCCCGGAGATCATCGAGCTGATGTTCGCCGTCTGGGCGGCGGAATGTGTGTACCTGCCGATCAACTACAAACTGCATGCACGGGAGATGCAGCAGATCCTCGACGACGCCGATGCCGCACAGGCTTTCGCCTCGCCGAAGATCGCCGCCGCACTCACGGCCGTCACCGATGTTCCGATCGACGTCATCGGCGACGAGGCATACGAAACGAGGCGCGGTGCCGAGCCGGCCAGTGTGCCGTGCTCCGACCCGGCCGCGTTGGCGTGGCTGTTCTACACCAGCGGAACCACCGGCCGGTCCAAGGGCGCGATGCTGTCGCACCGCAACCTGATGGCGATGACGGTCGCCCACCTGGCGGATTTCGATTCGCCCGACGAGGGCTGCAGCCTGGTGCACGGCGCACCGATGTCGCACGGCTCCGGTCTCTACATCCCGCCCTACGTGCTGCGCGGGGCCCGCCAGGTGATACCCGAATCGGGCGCCTTTGAGCCCGATGAGTTCCTCGACCTCTGTGGGCACCATCCACGGTGCAGCGCCTTCCTCGCGCCCACGATGGTCCAGCGTCTGGTGCAAACCGGACGATCGTGCCCACCCAACCTGCGCACAGTGGTCTACGGCGGCGGCCCGATGTACGTCGACAGCCTGAAGAAGGCGATGGCCGCGTTCGGCCCGATCTTCACCCAGCTGTACGGCCAGGGCGAAGCACCCATGACGATCACCGGCCTGCGCCGCGCCGACCACCTCGATGCCGACGACGCCATCCTCGGATCGGTCGGGTATGCCCGGTCCGGCGTGGATGTCGCGGTGCTGCGGGCCGACGGAAGCCCGGCCGCCATCGGCGAGATCGGCGAAATCGTCTGCCGCGGCGACGTCGTGATGTCCGGCTACTGGAAAAATCCCGAGGCCACCGCCGCCACCCTGCAGAACGGCTGGCTGCACACCGGCGACATGGGCTCGTTCGACGAGCGGGGCTACCTGACGTTGCGCGACCGGTCGAAGGACGTGGTGATCAGCGGCGGCAGCAACATCTACCCGCGCGAAGTGGAAGAGGCACTCCTCGAGCACCCGGGCGTCGTGGAGGCCGGGGTGGTCGGCGCGAAGGACGAGGGGTGGGGCGAGGTCGTCGTGGCTTTCATCGTGGGCGGGGTCGAGCCTGCCGAGTTGGACGCCCACCTGCTCGACCGCATCGCGCGCTTCAAGCGACCCAAGCGGTACCTGTTCGTCGACGAGTTGCCGAAGAACAGTTACGGCAAGGTGCTGAAACGCGAACTGCGGGACCGGTTGTCGTAATCAAGCGGTGGGCCTGGCACCCAGCACCCGCTGGATGTCCGGTTTCATCTGCTGCAGCTGCTGACCCCAGTAGCCCCAGCTGTGGATGCCGTCGGGGAAATTGAACACACCGTTGTTGCCGCCGGCTGCGACGTATGCGTCCGCGAACTCCCGATTGGACTCGATCGCAAAGCCTTCCAGGAACCCGAGTCCCCCGATCGGCGCATCCGGGCTCGCGAGCCTGGGATCTGTCGCGGTGCCGTTACCGCAGTAGATCCAGATCCGGGTTCCGTTGGCGACCAGCCGTCCGACGTTGACCGTCGGGTCATTGCGGGCCCAGGCAGGGTCGCTGGGCGCACCCCACATGGCGTCGGGGTTGAAGCCGCCGTTCCACTGCATGGCGATGCGGACCAGGCCGGGCCACGGTCCCTGGGAGAGATGCAGAAAACCCGACAAGGACCCGGCGTAGACGAACTGAGCCGGGTGGTAGCTGGCCAGCACCAACGCGGAGGAGCCGCCCATCGACAAGCCCACGACGGCGTTGCCGGTCGACGGGACGCTCTTGTTGGCGGCCAACCACGCGGGCAGCTCCTGCGTCAGGAACGTTTCCCACTTGTAGGTATAAGTCGTGCCGTTGCCGGTCGCCGGTCCGTACCAGTCGCTGTAGAAGCTCGCCTTGCCACCGACGGGCATGACAACCGATATCCCGGAGCCGTTGTACCAATCGAACGCGGCGGTGTTGATGTCCCAGCCGTTGAAGTCCTCGCCGGCCTCCATGCTGTCCAGCAGGTACAAGGCGTGGGCGCCCTCACCGCCGTCGAGGAACTCGATCCGAATATCGCGGCCCATCGACGTCGACGGCACGCTGAGTTGTTCGATCGACACATTCGAGAAGGCCGCCGCGGTCGGCGCGCCACCGGCGACTCCGTAAAGGCCCGGCAGCAGTGTGCCGACGATTGCCGCGACGGCTAGCCGGCGAAACCAGCCGCCTGACCTCTTCTTGACGAAGGCCATCGCTGCCTCCCCTTGGCCCATCCCCGGCCCAACCGGGACATTACGACGAGACGCGCCGGAATTCGGCGGATTCGCCAGGTCGGCGCGGGAGCCGCGGCCGCGGTCCTGGGGCCGGCGTTGCCCAACACCGCGATTATTTGCGCTAGCCTTGCGCGACCGGAAGTTATATGGGCTAAGTTAAGCAGGGACCGACATTGTAGGGAGAGGATGCATGGCGCGGGCGGAAATCGTCACCCCGGATCTCGGGCGGCGAGGCTTCCAGTGCTGAAGGTGCTCAAGCGCGTGTGGATACCGCTCCTCATCGTAGTGGTGGTCTTCCTGGCGGCGTTCATGGTGGACCGGCTCCGCGGCGTCTTCGGCAAGACCGAGCTCACCAGACCCGGCGCCGGCCTGGTCAACGACCCCGAGCCGTTCAACCCCAAAGAAGTGAAGTACGAGATCTTCGGAGAGCCGGGGGCGATCGCGACCATCAACTACCTGGACTTGGACGCTCAGCCGCAGAAAGCCAAGAACGTCGCGTTGCCGTGGTCGCTCACCCTGACAACGACGGCGCCTGCCGCCAGCCCCAACATCATTGCCCAGAGCGACGGTGACAGCATCAGCTGCCGCATCACCGTCGACGGTGTGATCAAGGACGAGAATGCGACGGACGGACTCAATGCCCAGACCTTCTGCCTGGTGAAATCCGCATGACCAATACCCACATCGGCGCGCACCCGATGATCCCCCGGTTCATTCGCCTCTTCTCGGTGCCGATCCTGTTGGGCTGGCTCGCGCTCGTTGTCATCGTGAACGTCGTCGCACCGCAGCTGGAGAAGGTCGGCGAGGCCCACTCGGTGTCGTTGGCCCCCAACGACGCGCCATCCATGCAGGCGATGAAACGCATTGGTGCGGACTTCAAGGAGTTCGACTCCAACAGCTCGGCGATGATCGTGCTGGAGGGCGATCAACCGCTCGGCGCTGACGCCCACAGCTACTACGACGGGCTGATCGACAAGCTCGAGACGGACACGAAGCACGTCGAGCACATTCAGGACTTCTGGGGCGATCCGCTGACCGCGGCGGGATCGCAGAGCGCCGACAACAAAGCCGCCTACGTTCAGCTCTACCTGGCCGGTAACCAGGGCGAGAGCCTCGCCAACGAGTCTGTCCAAGCGGTCCGCGACATCGTGGCCAGCACGACACCGCCGCCGGGAGTCAAGGCCTTCGTCACCGGCCCCGCCCCGCTCACGAGTGATCAACGCCACGCCGGCGACAGCAGCATCCGGCTGATCACGATGATCACCATCTGCGTGATCTTCGTGATGCTGCTGTTCGTCTACCGCTCCATCGTCACGGTGGGGCTCGTGCTGGTGATGGTGTTCATCGAGTTGGCGGCGGCCCGCGGGATCGTCGCGGTTCTCGGCTATTACAACCTGATCGGGCTGTCGACATTCGCGGTCAACCTGCTCACCATATTGGCCATCGCCGCGGGCACGGATTACGCGATATTCCTCGTCGGCCGATATCACGAGGCACGTCAGAACGGTGAGGACCGCGAAACCGCGTTCTACACCATGTATCACGGCACCGCCCACGTGATCCTGGGGTCGGGCCTGACGATCGCCGGTGCGACGTTCTGCCTGCACTTCACCCGGCTGCCGTATTTCCAGACCCTGGGCATCCCGTTGGCGATCGGCATGCTCGTTGCCGTCATCGCCGCGCTGACCATGGCCCCCGCGATGCTCACCATCTGCTCTCGGTTCGGACTCTTCGACCCGAAACGGAAGATGCAGATTCGCGGCTGGCGCAAGGTGGGCGCGGCCGTGGTGCGCTGGCCGGGCCCGATTCTGGTCTCCACCATTGCTCTGGCGCTGGTTGGCCTGCTTGCGCTGCCGGGGTACAAGCCAAGCTACAACGACCGTGAGTTCCTCCCGGCCGATATCCCGGCCAACCTCGGGTACCAGGCCGCCGACCGGCATTTCCCCCAGGCGCGAATGAATCCGGAGATGCTGCTGCTGGAGACGAATCACGACGTGCGCAATTCGGCCGACATGCTCGTCATCGACCGAATTGCCAAGGGCGTGTTCCACATCCCGGGCATCGGTCGCGTGCAGACCATCACCAGACCGCTCGGCACACCGATCGAGCACACGTCGATCCCGTTCCAGATCAGCATGCAGGGCACGACCCAGCAGATGAACCAGGACTACATGGACAAGGTCATGGCGAACATGCTGATCCAGGCCAACGACATGCAGACGACCATCAACACGATGGAAAAGATGCAAGCCCTCACCCAGGAGATGGCGGACACCACGCACAGCATGGTGCAGAAGACGAAGAACATGTCCGTCGATATCGGCGAAGTGCGGGACAACATCGCCAATTTCGACGACTTCTTCCGGCCGCTCCGCAATTATTTCTACTGGGAACCGCACTGCTACGACATCCCGATCTGCTATTCCCTGCGGTCGATCTTCGACACCCTCGACGGCATCGACGTCCTGACCGATGACGTCCAGCAACTGGTTCCCGACCTGGAACACCTGGACACGCTGATGCCACAGCTGGTCGCGATTATGCCGTCGATGATCCAGACGATGAAGAATATGAAGAACATCACGCTGACCATGTACCAGAGCCAGAAGGGCCAGCAGGATCAGATGAAGGCTATCCAGGAGAACTCGACTGCGATGGGCCAGGCGTTCGACGCATCCAAGAACGATGATTCGTTCTATCTGCCACCCGAGGTGTTCGACAACGCGGACTTCCAGCGCGGGCTGAAGATGTTCGTGTCGCCGGACGGCAAGGCGGTGCGGTTCATCATCTCCCATGAGGGGGATCCCGCAACGGCTGAAGGCATTTCGCACATCGACCAGATCAAGAATGCGGCGTTCGAAGCTATCAAGGGCACCCCTTTGGAGGGCTCCAAGATCTACCTGGCCGGCACGGCGTCAACGTATAAGGACATGCGGCAGGGTTCGAACTTCGACCTCCTGATTGCCGGAATGGCTTCGCTCTGTTTAATTTTTATCATCATGTTGTTGCTCACCCGCGCTGTGGTCGCCGCCGCCGTCATCGTCGGAACGGTGCTGCTTTCGTTGGGCACGTCGTTCGGGCTGTCCGTACTGATATGGCAGTACATCATCGGCGCTCAACTGCACTGGATGATCATCGCGATGTCGGTCATCATCCTGTTGGCGGTCGGATCGGACTACAACCTGCTTCTGGTGTCCAGATTCAAAGAAGAGATACACGCGGGAATCAACACCGGCATCATCCGGTCGATGGGCGGAACAGGGTCGGTGGTCACATCGGCCGGGCTGGTTTTCGCCTTCACCATGATGTCGATGGTGGTCAGTGATCTGCGCGTGGTCGGCCAGGTGGGCACCACGATCGGTCTCGGCCTGCTTTTCGACACATTGGTGATCCGATCGTTCATGACTCCGGCCATCGCCGCGCTGATGGGACGTTGGTTCTGGTGGCCGCAGCGAGTGCGCCAGCGACCCGTTCCGCAGCCGTGGCCCGAGCCCGCACCGGAGCGCGAACCAGTCGGCGCTGCGGTGGGCCGCCGCGCAGGCGACGAATCCCCAACGGGCCCAATCAGATAGGTGATCATGAAGGCAACACGGCTCGCTTCGACCGTCTTGACGACGATCGCGTTGGCGGTGCCCGCGCATGTTCTCGCGGCACCCGCCCATGCCGACCCCGACACCGATTTCGCCAACGAGCTGCACACCTACGGCATCTACGGCCAAAGGACTACAACGCGTGGATCGGCAAGATCACATGCAAGCGGCTGTACAACGGCGTGGATTCGGACGCCTACAAGTCCGCCGCGTTCATCCTTCGGCAGCTGGACAAGGGCAGCACCACCGGGCAGGCATGGCAGTTCCTGGGTGCCGCGCTCCGGACCTACTGCCCCGAGAAACTACCCGTACTCCAACAAGTGGCGGGGCAGCCGCCGGCAGCGGAGCGGCCGCCGGCACCGGAAGGGCCGCCGCTAGCGGCGGAGCAGCCGCAATAGTAAAGGGAGGCAGTGATGTTGGGTAAAGCGAGCGTCGCGGTGACCGCGCTGAGTGTCGTCGCGTTGGCCCTTCCGGGCGTTGCGTCGGCCGACGCGGGCGACGACTATCCGATCCCGAACCGGATACTCAAGACGACCTGCACGGTCGACCAGTACATGGCCGCGGTGCGCGACACCGACCCGGTGTACTACGAGCGCTACATGATCGACTACAAGAACAGGCCGCCCGACATTCAGCAGGGCGCCCGCGACCGAATCTACTGGTTCTTCTCGCTGGACTACGCCGGCCGGCGGCAGTATTCGGAGGACACCGCGACCAACGTCTACTACGAGCAGATGGCAACTCACTGGGGCAACTGGGCCAAGTTGTTCTTCAACAACAAGGGCGTCGCCGCCCATGGCACCGACGTCTGCATGAACTACCCCCCCAACGACCCGTCGGTATGGAACTGGTGACCACGGCGCACCGCATTACCGTTGACGAGGCGGTCACGCCCTAGAGCGCCAGGCTGCATCCCAGTGGTCGAGGTTGGCGGCCCCGGCCAGCGGCCGGCACCGACTGCTTCGCGCAACAACGCTTCGCCTCCGTACGACGCCCAGCTGGTCATGCAGGCCCCAGACCCTGAGCGCGCGCGGCCAGCAGGAAGTTCTGCATCGCAGGGAAGATCGACCCGCCGAGCAGAAGCTCGGACGCCGCCGGAAAGCGCTGCTGCGCGAACAGGACCGAGATGAACTCGCCCGCCCGATCGTGCAACTCGTAGGTGGCCCGCTCCAGACACCGGGTCAGTGTGGCTTCGTCGACCGGTTCGTCGGTAAACCGCCGGATGGTCCGGGCGGTCGACATCACTTCCCAGATGTCGCCGGTCGCTGCGTGACCCGTCAACTTGCTCCGGGGTAGTAGAGATTGTCGTAGTAGGCGCTCCAGCCCCCGTACTCGCAGTTCAACGGCTGACCGTCGGCTGA
The DNA here is from genome assembly GCA_963800125.1 of uncultured Actinomycetota bacterium. GTDB lineage: Bacteria > Actinomycetota > Actinomycetes > Mycobacteriales > Mycobacteriaceae > Mycobacterium. Next base: position 81,678 of record CAWDAC010000043.1, read on the forward strand.
CTGCGCCACACCCGGCTGGTTCTCATCGCACGGCGCCCGCAAGGTGCGCACCCCGATCAGCGGCTCCGACTGCAGCCACTGGTCGCCGGCGGTGCAGACATAGGTGCCGCCCGTCGCGTCCAAGCCGTACGGGTAGCGGGACCCGAAGACGCACGGCGCGCTGGGATCGACATTGTGGTCCACATACGGGACACAATCCGCGCCGTCGCATGTCCCCGGCAGCGCCGATGCAGTGCCCGCCGCCACCATCGGTGCGGCGGCGAATCCGCAAGCCAGTGCGAGTACTGCCATGAGCTTCATGTTTCATCCCCTCCGCCTCGGACCAGGGTTAGCGTACAGCGGCGTCGCGGCGGCTTAACGCCTTCTTGTGCCTTTGCGTTACGTCGATCCGACGCGCCCCACCAACGTTGCATGCGGGCCTTGAATAACCTTGTGCGCTCCCGACTCGGGCAGTTCACCGCCAGACACATCGCGTCAAAGACCGATCCATGGCTCCGGCGGATTGCCGGGATCGGACCGGACAGCGGATTCGGTCATCGACCTCTCCTTTGGGTCGGCGCACAGGCATCTGACCCACAACGAGACTAACAGTCTCGTTTCCACTCGTAATCGGGCCAAACATCGTGATCTAGGCCATAGGTTGCGGTGTTCGCGCGGTTTTCGGGTATGCGACTTCCATGGGGGTTTCAACAGTTGTTACCGCGTTAGCCGGATCAGGCGTGCTACTTGCCGCGGTGGTGATCGGGGTCTTGACGGTCTTGGGCGGCCGCAGCCGCAACACGCGGGTGTCCGAGCGGGTGCGGCGATTCTTCAACGACCGGCGGCGCGAAGGCCGCGGACTATAACCGTCACGTCGTCAATTCGGAAAAGCGAACGGCCCATCAGCCGATACCCTTCGGCAATGGTCAGCGAGCCGGCTCCGGTGGCGCCTGCGGAAGTGCCGGAGTTCCGGCTCTACAGCCTGAACCAGATCACGCTGGCGGCATTCCTGGGCTCAGCGTTCCCCGGGCTCTGGCTTGCCGCTCGAAATCTCGATTCTCTGGGGCGGTGGCGAATGTACCCGCGGTGCGTGTGGTTGGGGCCGGACTTGGCTGCCCACACGGCAGCGGGCGGGGCGCAGGGTTCGTGGTGGGTCACCATCCTCATCGGAATCGTGGGGCCACTGGTGGTCTTCGCATTCATCCTCGTGCCGGTTGTGGTGTTGGATATCGTGTCGCCGCTGGATGCCCCGGCGACCTAGAGCCCATGTCACATCTTCGGGTCGCAGCGCGACATATCAGCATGAAGACAACGAGCGCAGGCCGGGCCACACGCATCGTCGGTGCAGTGGTGGCGACGGCCGGAGCACTGCCCATCGCCCTGATCGACCTCCCCGCTGCCGGTGCCGCGCCATGCCCCGATGTTGAGATCGTGTTCGCCCGCGGTACCACTGAGCCGCCCGGCGTCGGTGGGATCGGGCAGGCTTTCGTTGACTCGCTCCGTTCGCAGGTCGGCGGGCGTTCGGTCGGCGTGTACCCCGTCAACTATCCGGCGAGCAACGATTTCGACACAAGCACGCCCGCCGGCAGTGACGATGCGAGTGCGCATGTTCAGGCGATGGCCGCGAGCTGCCCGAACACCAGAATGGTGCTCGGCGGATATTCGCAAGGGGCGGCGGTGGTGGACCTGGCCACCACGTATATGCCACCCGACGTCGCCGACAATGTCGCGGCGGCCGCCGTCTTCGGTGGTCCGAGAAGTACGTTCGCGGACAGCCTGTCCCCCGGCCCGCTGCCCTCGATCGGCCCGCTCTACACGGCCAAGACGATCGAGTTGTGCGTTCCCAACGATCCGATCTGCTTCCAAGGCGGCTGGGACATGCGGGCCCACGGTGCGTATGTTCAGACGGGGATGGTCAACCAGGCCGCATCTTTCGCCGCGAGCAGGCTCTAGCGGGGTGCAGGTTGCGGTTCGGCTGAGCCGGGTATCCCCTGCCCATCAACGCGGGGAGTACAGATGAAAGTGATCAAACACGTTGGCATCGCGGCGATGACCGTCTGGGCGGCACTGCTCAGTGTGCCCGTCCCGTCGGCATCCGCCCAGCCGTGCCCGGACGTCGAGGTGATATTCGCCCGCGGTACCGCCGAGCCGCCTGGTGTTGGCGGGATAGGCCAGGCGTTTGTCGACTCGGTGCGGTCGCAAGCCGGCGGCAGGTCGGTCGGGGTGTATCCGGTCAACTACCCGGCCAGCAGCGACTTCGCCGACCCATTGGCGTTCGCCGGAACCGTCGTCGACGGGATCAGGGATGCGGGGGCTCATATCGAGTCCATGGCGGCGAACTGTCCCAAGACCCGGATGGTGCTCGGCGGCTACTCGCAAGGCGCGGCGGTGGCGGGTTTTGTCACCTCGGCTGCGGTGCCGCCGGGGGTACCTGTTGAGCTCGTACCCGCTCCGATGCCGCCCGAGGTGGCCGACCACGTCGCCGCGGTCGCTCTCTTCGGCAAGCCGTCAGATGCGTGGATGCAGCAGTACGGCGCGCCGCCGATCGTGATCGGCCCGTCGTATGCGGCGAAGACCATCGAGTTGTGCGATCCCGGTGACACGATCTGCAACGGTGCTCCCGGCGGTCTGCCGTCAGTCGCGCACGCTCTGTATCCGGTGAACGGGATGGTCGGTGAGGCCGCAACTTTCGCCGCGGGTCGGCTCTAGCGCTAAGTCCCCGAGGGGGTCCGTGCTCACGGCCAAGGCGCTGAGGGGCACCGCCCAGGTCTTCTGCGGTCGGACCGGCGGAGGCGGCGAGATCGTCTCCGACGGGGCGGGATCGGTGCGGCGGGCACTGTCTCGGGCACGGGTGCGGCGACGGTCGCGGACGGGACAGCGACGGTTTCGGCGGGCGCGGGCGCAGGGCGGATCGTCGCCTGAGGGGGCTTCGTAGGACTGGTTGAGCCGCTGCGGCAGGCGGCGGAGGGAAAACGAGGGGCGCAACGGGGTCGGCGCCGGTCGGTATCTCAGCGGTGCTGGTTGCCGTTGTCGACGGAGTTGCGGCCCGCTGGGATTCGCTCGCCGCCAGACGATTTGGACCGCCAGCGGAAGACAGCACGAACATGGCAGCGAGCGCAACTGCAGCCGCGACGGTAATCACCCGCACGCGCGACGCCAGCCGAGACCGGCCCTCCGCGGCCGTGTCATCGGCGACGTGCGTCAGCCCCGAAAGCGCCGCGCCGCGGGCAAGGACCAAACTGGGCGTCAAGCGAGGCGACGACCCGCACCGCCAGGTGCTCGTCGAGCGGCCCGGTGATCGCGTCGAGTTCGGAGCGAGAGCCGATCAGGTACAGGCTCTCGGGCTGCGAACCGTTCCGGCCGAAAGCGGTGCTCAGCCAGTCGATCAAGCCGGTGCTATCGCGGGAAATGGTGGTTTCGGTCTTGATGGCGCCGTTACGGGTGTCGATGACCGAAAGCGAGACCGACTCGCGGTCGAGGATGCATACGGCAGTCTTCTCGTGCCCGTTGGCACGCGCGATACTCTTCGCCCACGCCTGGGTGGCCTCCGTCAGCGGAACCGACACAACTTCGTCGAAACCCGACTCTGCCAACGCCATTCGCAGCGACGAAACATCCGTGTCGACGTGATCGCTCGACGTCACGCGGACACAATCAACGGTGAAGCCAGTTGCGGTCGCGATGGCACGCGCGCGGCGTGCTATAGCGGCCGGCTCGACGATGCTGCCATTGGTGCCCTTGTCGCCGAAGTCGACATCGAAGGCGTCGTAGTCGAGGGTGTCGCCGCCGGCGTTTCGCACGTCGACCAGAACCCACCCGATACTGGTCGACGTCTTCGACAGTCCCAATACCGTTCGCACCGTTGGGCCCTACCCTCGTCGTCGAACCGACGTTGCCGCATGGCACTAAACGGCCACAGAGCGGAGCATAGTTTGCGCGATCATGTGCAGCGCCTTCACTCGTGGGCGTTTACCAATCCGCGATCGTGATGTGACGGGCTGACCGGAACTTTCTTGGGCGCAAGCCTCGGACTTCAGTGCGGGGTTAGCCCATCCCGTGTGTTGCTGGGCGTGGCCGGGCGTTCAAAGCGGTCGGGCTTGTGCGTGGATGTATTGCTTGATGATGGACAGTGGTGCGCCTTCGCAGGAGACGGCGAAGTGGGACGGCGACCAGGGGTGTCCGCGCATGCGGGCGCGGACACAGCGGCCGGTGAATTGGTGTCGCACCGGGTAGGCGGTGCGGCCTTTCAGGCGCTGGATGAGTGTCGAGATTGCGATGGTGGGTGGGTAGGCGAGGAGAAGGTGCAGGTGGTCGGTTTCGCCGTTGAACTCGACCAGCTCGACATCGAGATCGGAGCACACGGTGCGCATGGTGTTCTCGGCGAAGGTGAGCATCTCGTCGGTGAACACCGGGCGGCGATACGTGGTGACCAACACCAGATGTGCATGCAGCGCCGACGCGCTGTGCCGGGCGCGGTGATAGGTCTGGGTTGTCACAGGTCGGCCGTAGAGTCGGACTATGCAGATGCGTTACCGGTACCGCATCGAACCGACACCGGCTCAGCGGAAGATGCTGGCGCGGGTATTGGGTTGCTGCCGGGTGGTGTTCAACGACGCACTGCGAGTACGCGACGAGGCGTACCGGGCCGGGGTGAAACTCTGCGACACCGAGATTCAGCGCCAGGTGATCACCGCGGCCAAGACGACTCTCGAGCGTGGCTGGCTGGCCGAGGTGCCCAGTGTGGCGTTGGTGCAGTCGGTCAACGACTGCCGGCGGGCGTGGCGCGACTTCTTCGACTCACACACCGGGAAACGCAAGGGCCGCACGCTGGGCCGTCCACGGATGAAGTCGCGCAAGAATCACCGGCAGTCGTTTCGGCTCACCCGCAACGGATTCTCGGTTCGGTCCGGTGGGCGGTTGTTTGTGGCCAAGGTGGGCGAGGTCCGGGTCGGCTGGTCGCGCGATCTGCCCTCGGAGCCGTCGAGCGTCACGATCATCGGGGAACCGGACGGCCACTACTACGCCAGCTTCGTTGTCGACGTCGCCTGCACACCGCTGCCGCCGGTGGAGCGGGAGGCCGGGGTGGATGTGGGCATAACGCGGTTGGCGACGATCGCGACCACCGTCGGTGCGCGCACCGACGTTGCGAACCCGAAGTATCTGGGCCGCAAGCTGCGCAAGTTGCGGCGGTTGGAGCGGGAGAAGTCCCGCCGGCAGAAGGGATCGCACAACAGGGACAAGACGCGGCGCAAAGTGGCGATCGCGCACAACGAGGTGGCGCGGGCGCGGCGGGACTATCACCACAAGCAGGCTTTGGCGTTGGTTCGCGAGAACCAAGTGATCCACGTCGAGGACCTCAACATCGAGGGCATGGTCAAAAACCGCCGGCTCGCCCGAGCAGTCTCGGACGCGGGGTGGGGCCAGTTCCTCCGGATCATCGGCGAGAAAGCCGACCGCAACGGTCGCACCGTTCATCAGGTGTCGCGGTGGTTGGCGTCGAGCAAGACGTGCTCGGCGTGCGGGCACCGGCTCGACGAACTCCCGCTACAGATACGGCGGTGGACCTGCCCGACGTGCTGGGTGGTCCACGATCGCGACTACAACGCCGCCAAGATCATTCTCGCCGCCGGGCGGGCGGAGAGACTAAACGCCTCCCACGCAAGTGGGCGGGACCACGAAAGTGGTTCCGGTGGAGTCCATGTAAGACCGCAACCCGTTGCGGCGGTGGGCGATGAAGCGGGAAGCACCCCACCAGCGGCGTAAGCCGCCATGGGAATCCTCGGACTTTCAGTCCGAGGAGCACGTCAAAGGATTTGAAGCGTCAGAGCGACTCGATGATCCGGCTCGCCGTGGGCAGATCGACGTTGGTCTCGGCCATAGCTGAATTGCCGTCTCTCCAATCACGCCGGAACGGTGAGGACGGCATTGCCGTACCAGTGACAGAGAAGCAACGCGACTTCGACGTCGAGTCGGCCATCGCTGATCGGTCGGCCACGACGGTCGATCGCGCGTTGCACGCGATACTTGACCGAGTTTGAGTGCAGGTGCAGTTCCTCGGCGGCGGCCTTGAAGCTCCCGCCGGCGCGCAAAAAGACTCCCAGCGTTTCGCGAAGTCGCTCGTCGTTATCCGTGCAGGATGCGAGCGGACCGAGCACCTCGGCGACCCACACCCGCGCGGCGGCCAGGTTGTTGCCCACAAGCGCCGCGGTCGACAGGCCGGGATCGCTGGCAACAGTGACCCGGTGTGCGTTCGAGCCCGACGCGATCGCAACCGCGTGGGCTTCTTGCGCCTGCTGATGCGAACGCCGGAACCCCTCGACGCCCGGCAGCGGATTACCGGCAGCGATCCACGGCGCATCAATTCGTGACTCGGCAAACGCACGCATGCGAGCGACCGCATTCGGCGCAGCCTCCGCCCGCACCGGGATCCAGGCCCATCCGGTCAGGCGGTCCACCGAGATAAACAACGATGACTCGCGGGCGCCGGCAGATTCGGCGAGTTGATCAACGAAGCGCTCCATCGATGCAAGGTCGTCACCGCCGTCGTCCTTATCGCGCCAGGCCACTACCGCCAGATGGGTCCGCCGAAGTGGGTACCGGATCGCCGTCGTCACGGCATCGATGTCGAGGTCGGCCCCGTCGAGCAGTTCCCGCACCCGTAACGCGCGCAGGCCGCTCTGGCTCTCCATCCACCGGTCATGCTCGCTTTGATAGGTGATCACCACCTGTTGAGTGATCCAGTCGACGTAGCCGAACGTAACTTCTGAGATCTGACTGAACACGGCGAGGCTCAGCGGCGGCTCCAGGTCCGACGCCGCTATCTCGTCCAGCACCGCGTCGAGCACCGCCTTGTGTCCGAGGCGGTAGGAACGCACCAGCGCGTTGACCGTCACGCCGCGCTGTGCGAGACGCCGTGCGTGTTCGACGGCGGCGGTAGGCAATTCGACTTTTTCGATCGGGATGGCGTGCCGGATCGCGGAAAACACCGTGGCGACGTTTCCCTCGATGCTGTCACGCAGCAGCTGCACCAGCTGCGCGTCGTCGCGCAGCTCGGCAATTTCGGTGACCACGATCTCCTGGATCGAGCCGGTCAGCTCGGCCATTCGCTGGTCCAGACGACTGACGATCGCCGCCGCAGACCGAGCGACGGCCGCGGGATCGTCATGGCCCGCTTTCGCCATGACCAGACCATAAACCTCCAGCTATCCGCACCGAGCGGTTCGCTGCGACCTCTTTTGGCTCCGCAAGCCAGTAACTCGCCAAAACTTCGGCTTCTGGGGACGTCGCGGCACCACGGCCGGCTCCGCAATTCTTATGACAACCGCGGCGCCCAGCGTGGCGACGCAATCAGAACCAGAGTTCCGCTTCGCGGAGAAAGTGAGTCAACAATGAGCAGCTACCTCAGCGCCATCGCAATTCTGATGATGGTCCTGTCTCCGCTCCTGGTGCCGGTGGCCGTGACAGTGGCTCCAGCCGTTTCTTCGGGAGTCCGTCGCATCCGCCGAGCCTTCGGCCTCTACCGGCCTGTCCCCCGATCCGCTTGATCACGACCAAGAAAGGTCACGCCGTGCCCACCGAATTCACCACTCTGCAGCGGGAGACGCTGACCGCCATCGTCGACACGTTCGTCGCGTCCGTTCCACGCGAGGACGACCCTGACGGCTTCTACGCCGCCAAGGGCAGCGACGTCGGCGCCGACGTCGCTACCGAGCAGTACCTCGTCACGCACCTGCCCGACGAGCAGCTCGCCGGCCTGCTGCAGCTGATCGATGCTGCCGGCCTCGCCGGGTTCAAGGATCAAACCCAGGCGGCGCGCGAGGCGCTCATCGCCGGCGTCGCAAGCATGTCGCCCGAGGCGTCTGGGGCGATCGCCGCGCTGAAACAGCTTTCGGTGTTGTTCGCCTATTCGCTGCCGGGGCCGGATGGCCGCAACCCGCTGTGGGTCGGCATGGAATATCCGGGCCCGGCCCAGTCCCCGCCTTCGGATGCCCGCAAGACGCTGGAGGTCATCACCCCATCCGGTGAGTCGACGCTCGAGGCGGATGTCGTCGTCGTCGGCTCCGGTAGTGGCGGCGGAGTGGCCGCTGCGTTGCTGGCGCAAGCCGGCAAGCGGGTGATCATCCTCGAGGCGGGCGGCTACTGGAGCGAATCCGACTTCGAGCAGTCCGAACTGGCGGCATATCAGAAGCTGTTCCTGCGCGGTGGCTTCTTTCCCTCCGCCGATGGCATGGTCAGCATCGCTGCGGGCAGCACCGTGGGCGGTGGCAGCACCGTCAACTGGTCGAACTCCTTGCTCACCCCGAACACCGTCCGCGCCTGCTGGGCCGACGCAGGGCTTGAGGACGTCGACACCCCGGCGTTCGACGAACACCTGCAAGCGGTGTTCGAGCGCATCCAATGCAACGACAAGGTCGCCACCCAGAACGGCCCCCATGAGCGGTTGTGGGACGGTGCGTCCAAGCTCGATTACTCATATCGGGTCGCCACGCTCAACATCGACCCGGAGAAATACGACCCCAACCTGATCGGGTACAGCGGGATGGGCGATCAAACCGGTGCCAAACAGGGCACGATGCGCACCTATCTTCAGGACGCTTCCGACGCCGGGGCGAAACTGCTGCCGAACACCTGGGTCAATCGCATCCTCACCGATAACGGCGAGGCCATCGGAGTCGAGGCGACATACACCGACCCGCGGACGCAGGAGACCTCCCGCGTCGTCATCCACGCACCATCCGTCGTGGCGGCCGCCGGCAGCTTGGAGACCCCGGGGCTTCTCCTGCGGTCAGGCATCGGTGGGCCCGCCGTCGGCGCCGAACTGCGACTGCACCCCGCCAGTCTCGTCAGCGGGGTCTACGACGAACCCCAAGACCCGTGGTACGGCCCCGCGATGGCCGGGATCATGAACGAATTCGCCGAAGTGAACGAGGGATTCGGGTACATCATCGAATGCGTCCAGCACCTGCCGGGCCTGTTCACCACGGTCGTCCCGTGGCTAGACGGTGCTGCGCACAAAGAGCTCACCCGCAAGTATCGGTACCGGGCCGACTGGGTGTTCATCGTCAAGGACCGCGGCGCCGGAAGCGTCACCCTCGACGAGAACGGTCAATCCACGTTCTGGTATCCGTTCACCGACGATCTCGACCGTCGTCATTTCCGCGAAGCCGCGGTGACGTCGATCCGCATGCACGAGGCGGCGGGGGCGCAGCAGATCTTTCTCGCCGGCCAGCCGTTCGCGCCCTGGAATCGGGGCGAGGACCTCGAGGCGTTCATCGAGAAGGTGAACCAGATCCCGATCGGCCCGGGTGGGACCCCGGTGTTCAGTGCGCATCAGATGTGCAGCGCGAAGCTCGGCAGCGACCCGCAGACGTCGGTCGCGAAACCGAACGGCGAGCTGCACGACGTCACGGGTGTGTGGATCGCCGACGCCAGCGGAATGCCCAGCTGCTCCGGGGTAAACCCGATGGTGTCCACGATGGCCCTCGCACGCCGCACGGCGACGAACATGCTCAACCATGACTGATCAGTCCTAAAGCCTCAACGTCACTACGGCGAGCGCGATGACACCCAGAACGGCGATCAAGCCGGCCATGATTCCGGCTATCGAGTACGGCATGGCGCCAACCTCTGCCTTCAGTGCCTTCATCTGCTGACGATGCTGAACCCAGGCCAGTGCCAGGCCCGTGAGACCCACGAGAATCATTGCCATCCCGACGATCCAGGGGCTGACGATCGTGCGACGGTGCTCCTGCGTCGCTAGGTATTGGAAGAACTTGAAGATGGTGAAACCAAACGCGATCAAGGACGTACTGGTGCGAATCCACGCCATCAGCGTTCGTTCGCTAGCGAGGCGGGTGCGTTCCACGGCGAGTCGAGTGGATGTGTCTAACGGCTGATTCCCCATGGCCCTCTGCAACTCTCGCCCTGTCGGTGGCTGCAAACCTTTGGCGGTTCAGCCCGCCAGCTACGCGGACTGCTACCACGATAGGACACCACCTAGCCAGGATTGATCTGCCGTCGCGAGGGTCGGCATTCCCGAACAGCATTCGCTCCCTTCAGCGACGAAGTACGTTCACTGATGTCCGGCACCGATGTCGGGCGCGAGGAGCATTCGCATGGGTCTCTTTCCCGCCCGCTCGGCGTTGGTTCTGGCCGGCGTGCTCACCATTGTCGGCACTTTCGCCGTCGGCCCCGCACCGAACGCGGACGCGACGCCTGCGACCACCGGTGACTTTTCGGGGCTGGTCGATATCGGCGGCCGATCGCTTTACCTGGAGTGCCGGGGCCAGGGCAGTCCCACGGTCATCCTCGAAGCCGGCGCCAACGGCCGCGGTGACGTCTGGAGCCGCGACAATCTGAAGCCCGCGGGGCAGCGGACCATGGTGCTGCCCGGTGTGGCCGCCTTCAGCCGCGTCTGTTCGTACGACCGGCCGGGGACGATCGGTGAGGTTAATCCTGACCTCGATCCGGATGGGCCGCTGTTCCTGCCCAGCCGCAGTGACCCGGTTCCTCAGCCGCGTACGGCGCGGGACATGGTCGCCGATCTGCACGCGCTGCTTGACGGCGCCGACATACCTGGGCCCTATGTCCTCGTCGGCCACTCCGCCGGGGGTCTGGTCACCCGGCTCTATGCCAGCACGTACCCGGACGACGTCGTGGGGATGGTGCTGCTCGACTCAACACACGAGGACGTCTGGCACCGCTTCCAGCAGGCCCTGACCCCCGCGCAGTGGAAAGAGTTCGAAGCGCAGACGGTCACCAACCAGGAACTGCTCGACGCTTATCCGGAGTCGGAGCAGTGGTGGACCGCCCCGTTGCCCGATACTCCGAGCGTCGTCCAGGTACGTGATGCGCGTAGGGCTGCTCCGTTACGACCGATGCCGTTGGTCGTTCTGGCCCACGGCATCCCGTTCGCCGCACCCGTTCCCGGCTGGCCGACTGACAAGATGGAAGCGATCATGTTCGGGCTGCAGCAGGACATCGCCACCCTGGTCCCCGACGCCCGACTGATTGTCGCCACGGAGAGTGGGCACAACATCCACCAGGATCAGCCGGAGCTGGTGATCGACGCGATCCGGCAGGTGGTCACGGCCGTTCGCGACCCGTCTACGTGGAACTGATCTCGCTCGGCTGCGAGCGTCTGCGTGTTCCTAGGCTGCGAGCCATAGTCCACCCTCGCACGCCGCAGGGCGACGAACATGCTCAACCAACGTTGACGATGTCGAGCAGCCGCTCGAGCGTCACCAGCTGGTGCGCGTAATCGCCCTCGAGTTTGGCGAGCAGCGTCGTAATCCCGGCCGCTCGATAATTGCCCACCCGTTCGGCGATTCTCTCAGGCGTACCAACGAGATTCGTGAGCCGGCCAAGGTCGATCGGCACCGCCTGGCGAGCTTCGTCTCGCTTTCCCGCTTGCCACAGCTCGACGACGGTAGTGACTTCAGCGCCGTAGCCCAGCCGGGTGAAAGCGTCGTTGTAGAAGTTGCGGCCGTTGGCGCCCATGGCACCAATGGTGAACGCGTACCCGTCGGCGTGGCGGCGTGCGGCGGCATCGGCGGACGGTTCGTCGTCGTGAATCTCGACCGCAACGGGCGCAACGAGGTCAAGATCCGTCAGATCGCGGCCGGCGCGCGAAGCTCCGTCGCGCAACGGACCGAGAAATACCTCGGCGGCTTCGGGAATGAAGGCGTTGCCCAACCAGCCGTCGGCCAGCTCGCCGGTCAGTCGCAAATTCTGCGGTCCCATCGCCGCCACGTAGATCGGCACATTGGTGGGCCGCACCATCGGGCGCAGGGCTGCGCCACTGCTTTCCGGCAGCGGGAGTGGATAGATCTCGCCAGGGTGCTCGAGCCGATCTCCGCGGCTGACCATTCGGACGATCTCGATGGTTTCCCGCGTTGTCTGCACCGGTTTGTGGAACCGGACACCGTGCCAGCCCTCCATCACCCCGGGCCCCGAGCTGCCGACGCCCAACAGGAATCTGCCGCCCGACAGTTCCTGCAGGCTCAGCGCCGAGGTCGCCAGCAGCGCCGGACTGCGCGAACCCAGCTGCACCACAAATGTTCCGAGGTTGACCGATGAGGTGTTGGCCGCGAGGTACGCCAGTCCGGTGAGTGCGTCGTAACCCCACACCTCGGGCACCCACAACGAGTCGACACCGATCCGTTCGGCGGCCACTGCGAACTCGGTTGCGCCCGGCGAGCGGGGTTCGATCATGGTGCCGACCTTCACCGCATTGCCTCGCTTTCCTGTCGTTTCGGCCGCATCATCGCCGTCCTTGGCATGCTGCAAGTGCCGGTACATCAGACGAGTCAGAGAGATACCAGCGGTGCGTTATCGCGATCAGCCCACGATAGAAGTGACTCAGCGTGTTCGCTGCGATGTCCCCACTGCGTGGCGCTACGTCACCGACATCAAACTCCCGGTGCGGTGCTCAGCGGAGCTGCGGTCGGCGGAATGGCTCGACGGCGCCGACTGTGTCAAGGTCGGTGCTCGCTTTCGTGGCTGCAACCAGCACACAGCGTTGGGCACATGGGAGACGGTGTGCGAGGTCGTCGAGGTCGAAGATCAGCGCCGTTGGGTGTGGAACGTATTCGGACCGGACGGTGTCGGCGCGACGTGGGGGTTTGAAGTGGAACCGGCCAGCGACGGTGCGCTGATCCGGCAGTGGGCGCGACTGGGGCCGGGTCCGTCGGGGCTGAGTATCGCGATCGCCGCGCAACCGGACAAAGAGGCCAGGATCATCGCGGGCCGGCTGTCCGAATGGCAAAAGAACATGCAAGCCAACCTCGACTGGATCCGGCGGCAGATCGAGGGCTGACGAGGGCATGCATCTCGCAGAATTCCTCGTTGCCCGATCACGCGGCGGATAGGTTGAGCTGGCAAACGACCATCCGACCGGAAGGCATCCGATGACAGGTGCGGAGCAGGCAGAGCGGGTTACTCCGGATTCGATCATGCGGCTTGGGCTGGGCTTCTGGGGGTCGAAGACGCTCTTGAGCGCCGTCGAGCTGAGACTGTTCGGGACGCTGAGTGAGACCGGCCCGCTCAATGGCGAGGAGCTGCGCGAGCAACTCGGGCTGCATCCCCGCGGTGCGAGAGACTTCTTCGACGCGTTGGTGGCGCTCGGGATGCTCGAGCGCGACGACGCCGGCCGCTACTCCAACACTCCGGCGACCGACCTCTTCCTCGACCCGGCCAAGCCTTCGTATATGGGTGGAATGTTGGAGATGGGCAACGCCCGCCTCTACCAATTCTGGGGATCGCTGACCGAGGCACTGCGGACCGGGCAGCCGCAGAGCGAGGTGAAGTCCGGCGGCGGCGGATTCTTCGAGACGCTGTACGCCGACCCCGAGAAGCTGGCGCAGTTCGCGGCCGCAATGAGCGGCCTGAGCGCTGCCACGGGCGAAGCGCTCGCGGAGAAGTTCCCGTGGCGCGACTACGGCAGCGTGATCGACATCGGTTGTGCGGAGGGCGCTGTCCCGGTGGCGATCGCCCGGGCGCACGAACACATGACCGGCGGCGGCTTCGATCTACCGCCCATGGAGCCGATCTTCGGCGCCTACGTCGCCCGACACGGGCTGGCAGATCGCCTCAGCTTCAGTGGCGGTGACTTTTTCGCCGACCCGTTGCCGAGCGCCGACGTGCTCATCATGGGCCACATCCTTCATGACTGGGATCTGGACCAGAAGCGCATGCTGCTGCAGAAGGCCTATGACGCGCTACCCGACGGCGGGGCGTTGATCGTGTACGAAGCGATCATCGACGACGACCGCAGACACAACGCGTTTGGACTTCTGATGAGTTTGAACATGCTGATCGAGGGCCTCGGCTTCGATTACACCGGTGCGGACTGCCGCGGTTGGATGGCCGACGCGGGCTTCAAGGACAGCTACGTCAAGCATCTCGTCGGTCCTGATTCGATGGTGGTCGGAATCAAGTAGGCGTTGGACGGCCGGGCGACCTCGTGCAGGAGGTGCCACGATCGCGAGGACACCTCCATACTGCTGGATGATCCGGCTCAGCGAGGACGAGGCCTGGGACGTCTTAGATAAGTCCCACACGGGAATTCTCACCACCCTCCGGCGGGACGGCACGCCGGTGTCGTTGCCGGTCTGGTACGTAGTCGACGAGCGCACGATCGTCGTGAAGACCCCGCCGCGGACCAAGAAGGTCGCTCGAGTCAAGCGTGATGCACGGGCATCGTTTCTCGTCGAGTCCGGCGAGCGGTGGATCGATTTGCTTGGGGTGCATCTGAGCGGGACGGTCCGGATCGTCGACGACGCTGACGAGGTGTCACGGCTCGACGCTGCTCTGGACGCAAAGTACGCCGGCTTCCGTCCGGACGCGGCGGTGCTGCCCGCTACCACGAAGGCGCGATATGCCACGTCGACGTTCCTCCGCTTCATCCCGGAGGGGCGGATCCTGGACGTGGGACAACTCGCGGTTGCTCAAGAAGGGTCGCTAGCGACGGGCACCTGGGTGCCACTGCTTTGCAGTCATTCTAGCTAACGCCATTTTGCGCAGATCGGTGGGTTTGTAGGCGACGGCTAAGTTGTTTGCGGACAGGTTTCCTCAACCTCTTGCGTCGCTGAACTGGAGCCGAGGAACTACCTAGCCGTCAATTTTTGCTGTTTAGCCGTCAATTTTTGCTGTTTTGCTCCCCCCGCGCTCGCCTAGGGGATACTGTTCCGTTCCATCGACCGAATCTCGTGAACAGGGAGGCACACGAAATGCTTATGCGCAGGGTTAGCTCAAAGGACAAGATCCCCGACGGCCTACTGCGGACTGCGGTGGCGTCGGGGGCAGCGGTGGCGTTGGCGACGGCGTCACTGGGTGTGCTCGGAACGGCCAGCGCATCGTGCATCAATTTCAGCGGCATTGGAATTGGCGACGGGGCCGCCGTCCATTGCCAGGCCAGTTTTGGCAGCATCGCGATAGTGATCGGCCCCACGCCCGCAGGCGGGAATGGCAGCACGCAACTGCCGGCAATCCTTCGGCTGTTTAGCCCCTTCAACATCGCCATCTCGGTGGGCTCGGCGGTCGGCAGAGAACTCACCAGTACCAGCGCGGGCCAGCTTACTTCTACTGGCCTACCGAACATAGGTAACGTCTCCTTCGCTACCGCCGGAAGTTCGGCGATTCGGCAGGTCTCTTCAACCTCGCAGGCAGCTTCGGTGGTACAGGCAGCACCCTCATCGCCGCTGGCGTAGGCAACAGCGCGCTCAATATCGGCAGCGACAATACCCTTGGTGCAACGGGCGTCGTGAACAACGCCACTAACCTCTTTGGCGACGACAACCTGCTCGCGTCGGCAAACGACTCCGGGCACGGGGTTGGTGGCGCTTCTGCCCGGCCTCAACGTGGCGTTTAACATCTTCGGCAACAACAACACGCGGCTTGCGGGGCCGGGCCCCTGGGCGATCGCTGGCGCTTATCGGCGTGAACGATCAGAACGGCGCTAACGACAGAGTCACCAACTCGAACTTCGGCATCGAGCTCAGGACCCCGTTTAACGAGCACGCACCAGCACCACACCAATGTCCTCGCTGCGGGCAACAAGTTCAGGCCCACGACGTTCGCCGCCGGGAGTTCCAACAGGTCTGGCAGCCCGCTGAGCGGGTCACTCACGAACGCCAGCACGCAGTTCAGCTCCTCGCTCAACCAGTCGCTGAAAGACGTTAAGTGACACCGTCAACAATGTCACCAAAAATCTCACCGGCGGGCTCACCGCGCGGCCCAAAGCCAGCGATTCCACCAACGAAGAGTGACGACATCCGGAGTCGCTTGAGCTAGCGGCCCGAAGTCACCGGCCCAACGGATCGGCCCCCTCCCGACAGGAGGGGGCCGATTCACGTCCGGCTATTGCTGCGTCGTCACCGGCGGCCAGGCTGGACAGGCCCGATCTGGCTAAGGGCGTGTCTCTTGATTCCGGATCGCGTTGCGGGACCGCATAACCGAACGATGAGCTGCTCGAACAGGCTGGCTGGGAAGTGATCAGAGTTTGGGAGCACGAGTCCCCGGTCTCGGCTGCCGCGCGCATCGCGCGCCGTACCAGCCGGTGAGCAGCGAATCGAACACACGATGGTGTTCGAGGGTGTCCGTGGGTGACCAGTCTTCGCGGCTAGTGTCATTGTCCGTACATCTGCGGACAACCACGAACAGGCCGCGTTGCTGTACCGGTTGCTGTACGGCGCTGACCACGTGATCTCCCTACAGTCCGCATACGGCCGCCTGTTGAGCGTCACTCGAAATGACGACGATTGCAGAGCGATTTGTCATCGAGGCTGACGACGACCCGTTTGTGGCGGTCGTGTGCGCCATCAGCGTGCCGATGCTCCACGGCCTTGCAGGAGGTCACGGTCGGTAGCGTCCGGGCAGGCCGAGGAACAGTCCATCGGAATGATGGTCACCGACCTGCACCGCTTCCTCGACCTGCCGGAGGATGGAGGTGAGGATCGGACGTCTGCGATGCCGGGCGGGGACGCTGGTCACGGCCGCCTGTGAGACGGTCCTCGGGGTAGCCTGACCGGATCCACGTGGTGATCAGTCTCGGCTTCGGCTAAACCGGCCAAGCCACGAAGGGGAATCGATGATCAAGCCGGCCATGGAGGAACTCCTGAAAACCGGCGAGATCAGGATCGTCGAGGTGGTTGCTCCAGACTACGAGGGCTTCGGGCCCGGCGGCCTGATCGAGGACCTGAAGCTGGGCCTTGGTGCCCTGATCCGGCATCATTCGGCGTTCAAGCGAATTGCGGTCGTGTCCGACAAGGACTGGGTCGCCCACGCGCTGCACGCCTTCGCCTGGATGGTCCCCGGCGAGCTCGCCCTGTTCGGCCTCGACGAGCTCGAGCGGGCCAAGGAGTGGGCCGCCGGCTGACTCTCTGGCTCGGCCAACCGCAGCCCGCGGTTTCCTGATCCTGCCTCGCCACCCGCACCACCACGCCCACCAGCCGCGCCGTCGGGCTCACCTGCGGCGTGGCCGTCATCGTTGCGACGACCCTGTCGTCATGCCAACGAACCACGCCGTCCCCCAAGTGCATCGAAAGCGACGGCGTCGTCGCCAATTTCAGTGCGCGGCAACAGCCGCCCAGACGTTGCCGAAGTTCCTTGTGCAGTCGTGGCATAGCGATTCCTGAAGACGAGTAGCCTGCTACTCGCGTCGAACGCGGTGTCGCGTCGCATGCTGTTGGAAAGCCGCGACGTACGGGAGATATGACAATGACCGATCTGCAGCAACAAGCACTCGATTCTTTCTATGCGCTCGACAATGTGGTCACGATCAAGATCAAGATGCCGCAGGCCGAGTGGGATGCGGTGCGAAACGAGGAGCCAGACGGTGGCCGGTGCAACTTCAATTTCACCGGTGGCGCCAGGTACACGTGGCGCAAGGCGGCTTCGGTCGAGATATCCGGAACCAGATTTCCCGCGCAGGCGGCCACGTTCGCCGACGTAGGCGTCAAGAAGAAATCATTCTGCGGCTCTATCGACAGCAACAAGCCGTGCCTGCACATCGACTTCGGCAAGTTCGGCAATGCCAACGTCCCCGCGATCGAAGCCCTGATCGGGTCGCGCTACGTGACGCTCAACAACTCGATTCAGGACAAGTCCTATATCAAGCAGACGCTGGGTTACAGGT
The DNA here is from genome assembly GCA_963800125.1 of uncultured Actinomycetota bacterium. Lineage (GTDB taxonomy): Bacteria > Actinomycetota > Actinomycetes > Mycobacteriales > Mycobacteriaceae > Mycobacterium. Next base: position 99,292 of record CAWDAC010000043.1, read on the forward strand.
TGCTGGACATGGCGGGGTTGCCCCATTCGCGGTGCAACTATGCCCGGGTGTTCGTCAACGGAACCCTGATCGGCCAGGGGGTCGGTGGCGTCAACAGCCCTGGCATCTACGTCAATGCCGAGCCGATTATGAAGCGCTACATCGAGCGCAATTTCAACGGCAACATGAAGGGGAATCTGTACGAAATCGAGCATACGGACGATCTCGTCGAAGCGAGGCTGGACTTCATTGGGGTGGAATCCCTCTCCGAATTCGACGACAAAGCCGATCTGAAGTTCGCTTGCCGTCATATCAAGGCGAACGGGCTGGCCGGCGCGGATCAGATGCTCGATATGGACCAGTTCCTCAAGCTCTATGCGATGGAGTTCTTTCTCAAGCACTGGGACGGCTATGCCGACAATACGAATAACACCTATCTCTATAACGACGTGACTGCTGTCGCAGCGCCGGGCGTGGGCGACATCAAGTTCAAGATGATCCCGTGGGGAATCGACCAGACACTCCAACCCAGCAGGCCGTTCAAGCTGGGCCGCGACGGGGTGATCGCGCAGCTCGTGCGTAACGACGACACGCGCCGTAAGCAATTGTTCGACCAGATTCGGGCTGTATCGGGAGACCTTGTTCAGCCGCGAGAATCAGCAGACGGTCCTGAAACCGTTGATCGATCAAATGCAGGCATTGCTCGCGGGGTTCGGCGTGGCCAATGTTGTGGCGGAGATCGATTCAGTGCGACAACAACTACGGCTGGCCGAATCGGCCGGATATATCGCTAGCGGTCTGCCCGGCCCCGCCAACCCGGTGTATATCCTCAAGCACGACACCAGTCACTGTCTGCATGCCAGCAATACCGAGTCGATTCCGCCGGGCATACCCGCTCCGGTGAACTTCGAGGTCTACCACCAACCGCTGTTCGACAACAATCACCCGACGGATCTTTGGGTTTTCAACGACCTTGGTACCGGAAAGTCGCTGACCAATCAGGCCTTCAACCGCGTTCTGCATGCCAGCGGCACGCAAGTCACGGGTCAGGGGCACAAGTATCTCTACACATGTGCGCCAAGTAACGGCGATCATGCCGAAGAGTTCACGGTTGTCCCCGTACCCGTCCCCGTCACGAATCCCGCCAACCCGCCGGGCCGGTTCGCGTATACCGGCTATTTCAACCTCGTCAGCGTGCGGACAACTGAGATGGCAAAGTATGGGTCCGACCTCACGCCGGCCGGCAGGGAAAGGGTCCACCAGGAACTGCCCGGTTCCAACCTCTACTTCTACTGATCACTCTCGGGGTAGTCGCACACTGCGTAGCCACCTCGGTCGTCGACGATGAGGAGTTTCCTTTCGTCGCCGCTTGAGAATGCGACGACGCCCTCTGGCTTCATCGATCGATGGAACCTGACATCGAGCAGCTGGACGTTGTCGCTGCTGCCGTTCCACGCGCACAGCTGAAACGGTTCGTCGCCCGTGCTCGTCGACCGTCCGAGCAGAACAAGGAAGTCTCCGGTCTGCTCGTCGTACGAGATGTCGCGGATGCCCTGCTTCGCGCTTGATCGTGGTACGCGGGCGCGCACGATCGACGGCGCCTCAAGCGCCCCTATAGTCCACGGGGCAACGCCTGCATCGACGGGGACCCGAATCATCGTGATGCTTCCGGGGTCCGCGGGCCCCCGCAGGCCGAACAGGAGCGTCCGCGTACGCGGGTCCCAGGCAAGGCCTTCGATGTTCAGCCCGCCTGCGTCCGGTTCTCGCTGGCCGGCTGCGGCGAGCGAAGGCACGTGGCGCAGTAACCAGTCGCGGAATCCCTGCATCGCTTCTGCGTGCAGGTCACCGTGGGGTGTGTAGCGAACGCGCACCAATCCGTCACTGACTTGTTGTCGCCCTGACCCCTTGGCGTCCAGGACGCAGAGCGAGGATGCGACGATGAGAAAGATCTCGCCGTTGCGGCCGACGCGGGTCAGCCCCTCGGGATCACGCAACTGACCCTCGGCCACGCCGGCCATGGGGCGGCGCGAAATCCGTTCGACTGCTGTGCCGTCGGCGTCGAGTGCGAGTTCGAACAGGGCTGACGGGTCGTGGTTGTCGATGAAGACGAACCGGCCCGGACCGACTTGCGCAACGCCGGAGGCGTTGAACGGCGCCTTTTCGTTCGTCTCGTCGAACGACGTCGACTTGACCTTCTTCCGTCGGCGCAGACCACCCGCGATTGCGTGAAACGCCTCCGCGACTTTGGCAGTCCAGTTCGCCACGTCGTCCTTCCCCCAGCGGCAACTTACGGTTCAGCGGCCTAGATGCCGGCAGCGGTAAGAATCTTCCCGTCTCGGACCATGATGTCCCCCGCCGCTCTGAAATCTGACTTGAGCTTGTCAACAGACGCGTCGAAAGTGTTCTTGTTCGTGGCCGACGGGTCGGTGAGGGCCTTTTCGCAGCTGGTCGCGACGTTCCGGGCGTCGTCGATTATCGCCTGGAGCGCATTCGTCAGATCAGGGTCCGGGGTCGGTATGTGAGCTCCCACTATGATATCAATGGGCTGAGTCATGTCCTTGCACCCAGCTTTCGCAGCATCGACGTCTGGGCTTTTTTGAAGAGCGTCGAACCTGTCGATCGCTTTCAACGATTCATCGACAGCCGCTTTGACACGCGACAATAGACGCCAAAGCCCACCGGCCCATTTCCTCCATGGCATCGCGGCTCGGAGGGGTCTCGCCCCAGCCGCCGGGTGCCAGGGTGGGGGTCGCGGTTGGCGTTGAGGACGTCGTCGTTGAGGTGGGACTCGCCTTCGTGACGGCCTCAGTCGTGGTGGTAGGGGTGTTCGTGTCAACGCTGCAGGCGGTGAGCACTAGCGTCATCGCGCACGCGCCAATCCCCCTCATGGCCGAAATCGGACGCCATCGCGAAAGCATCGCGGGACGGATCGGGCCTAGCTACGTCGGCGACGCGTGCACGCTCGGGCATACAGGCCCCGGAGATCGACGTCGCGTTCACTGACGACCGAAGTGGCAGTCCGCCCGCTCGCGGATCGGTGTCTCTAGTGGCCGAAAATCGTAACGCCATCACGAAACACCGCGGAACGGATCGGGCCTGGCTACGTCAACGACGCGGTGAAGCTGCACGTGGGTAGGACAATGCATGACGAGTAGATACGCCAGCCTTTCGCGCGACGAACTCGCGAGGCAGGTGCCCGAGCTGCTGCTGATAGGTCAGTTGATCGACCGGTCCGGAATGGCTTGGTGTATTCAGGAATTCGGTCGCAAGGAGATGCTGCAGATCGCGATCGAGAAATGGGCCCGGTGCAGCCCGGTCTACACCAAGCGCATGCAGACGGTCCTGAGGTACGAGGCGCGACGACGAGTGATCACGATCTTCTAGGGCCTCCCACTCGACATCGGAGCTCCGCCGCAGTCATGGATTTCCGCTACACCGTGCGCGATCGCTGGCACGGCGAGTTCCACCTCGATTTCTGCGGCGCGTTGATGGCCGTCGAGCCGATGGGCGAAGACTACGTCCGCGGCATGTACCACGACATCGAGGGTCCGACGTTCGACGCGACCGCAGTGGCCACCAACCCAAAAGGCTCAGGTGCGGCCGATCCACCGGGCTCGCCCTCGTCATCGGCGTCGCGCGGGAACTGCCTGTGGCGTATGTCACGACAACGCGGTGGATTTCGTCGAGTTGCGTTGTGGCGGCCCGTGTTCAGCGAACAATGTCCAGCGCGGGGATGCCGCTGACGGGCGGGTACGATTCGTCGAGGATGACCGTCCACCGACAGTGCGGGTGCCAGTCGGTCGGCGCCCTCGATGGATAAGTATTCGGACTTGGACAACGACTGTTGCCAATGGGCGTCCTTGCGTTCAACGGACGCGCGGCGTCGCGGTGTGTCAGCATTGGTCCATGAGGACACTCCACATCACTGGTTTGGTCGGTGCTGCGGCGCTGGCGACATGCGCGACGCAGATAGCACCGATTGCGCCCGCACAGGCGGTGGCGTGCCCAGACGCCGAGGTGGTATTCGCCCGCGGCACCACCGAGCAGCCCGGGTTTGGCCCCACGGGAGAGGCTTTCGTCGACTCGCTGCGCACGCAAGTCGGCGCGAAGTCGCTCGGGGTGTATCCGGTCGACTACCCTGCCACCGCCGACTTTCCCACCGCCGTCGATGGAATTGCGGACGCGCGCGCACACGTCCTTTCCACCGTGGCGAACTGTCCTCACACCAAGATGGTGCTCGGCGGGTTCTCCCAAGGCGCGGCCGTGATGGGCTTCGTCACTGCGGACGTGGTGCCGGATGGGGTTTCCGCTTTGGATGTACCTGCGCCGATGCCGCCCGACGTGGCCAACCACGTCGCAGCGGTTGCGCTCTTCGGAAAACCGTCGACCCGCTTCATGCATGCGATCAATGAGCCGGCGATCACCGTCGGCCCACAGTATGTGGCCAAGACCATCGACTTGTGCGTAGACGACGACCTAGTCTGCGCTTCTGACGGGAGCAGCTTCGCAGCACACAACCAGTACGTAGAGACCGGCATGGTTAATCAGGGAGCGGCTTTCGTCGCGAGTCAACTCCAGGCGAGTTGGTCCGCGGATGTGCCCGCGCGGTCGCCTGCTTCGGGTGTGGCTCCGTCGCCGCTCACGGCGTCAGCGCCTCTGACGCCTCTCGCGCCGGCAGCGCCAGTTTCACCACCGACACCGCATCTGCCGCCTGCCCCGCTGACGCTTCCCGGGCCGGCTGCTCCAACTGCACCGCCGCCGCCTGTTGGACCTCTCGCCTGATCTAAGCGGACCTCCGCCGCCCGCGTCCAACACCGGCGACTGACCCTCTCACTCGTGCGTCCGGTGACACTGAGTCGTGTGGTTGATCAGATACGAGTGCCCTCGTTTCGCCGCTGGTGGTTGCGGCGGTCGGCTTTCTGCAGGTGCTCTGCACCCAGTCCGGGGCGGCGAAGGGATGCGATGCCGACATCGAGGGCCGCTTCCAGGTAGCTCAGATCGCCCGTGGAGAGCATGATTCCGACCCCGCCCTGGATGCCGGCGAGCAGCGATGCGGCCACTCGGTCTGCGTCGACACTGGCGGCGACCTGTCCTAGGTCCTGCATGTGCCGCACGCCTGCGGCGATCTCGTCATGCCACTCGCGCATCAGCGCCCCCGTCACCGCCTGGGACCCCGGAGAACTGCGCCCGATTTCCGACATCAGCACCGCGAGCGGGCAGTGCTGGCCCTGGCGGCGATAGCGCTCCACGACCGCATCGCGCCAACGGAGCCACGCCGCCCACGAAGTCAACGCCGAAAGATGCGGCTGCTGATCGCTGAGCACCCGCTGCGCCTCATGTTCAGCGACCGCCAGCAGCAGCTGCTCCTTGCCACCCGGAAAGTAGTGGAACAGTTGGCTCTTGCTGGTCTGCGTGCGCGCCCTGACATCGTCGAGCGTCGTTACTGCCACGCCGCGGGCACGAACCTCAGCCGCAGCGCCCTCGATGATGCGTTCTCGCGTAGCGCGGCCCTTCGCTGTCAGATTCTGGACTTGCAAGTCCATTTTCGAGAGCGGAGCATGTGGACTCATGAGTCCAAACACTACCCGCCTGGCCGGCCGCACCGCTCTCGTCACCGGCTCAACTGGCGGCCTTGGCGCGGCCTTCGCGACCGCCCTTGCTGAGCACGGAGCTTTCGTCATCGTCACCGGCCGCGACGCTGCCCGCGGCCGAGGCATCGTCGACCGAATCGAATCCGGCGAAGGTTCGGCCGCGTTCGTCGCCGCCGACCTGGGCGCCGGCGGCGCGCACGTGCGCCGACTCGCCGATGAGGCGACCGCCTCGGCCGGCGGCCGCATCGACATCCTGGTGAACAACGCCGCGATGCTGATCACACCGACGCCAACCGCGGACGTGCCCGAGCAGCTGGTGCGCGATGCGTTCGCCGTCAACGTTTCCGCGGCGTTCCTGCTGACCGGGGTGATCGCGCCCACGATGGCCGAACACGGCGCAGGATCGATCATCAACATCGGGTCCATCAACGGACTGATCGGTATGGGCGGCTCAGCCCTCTACAGCGCCAGCAAGGCGGCGATCCATTCGCTCACCAAGTCGTGGGCCGACGAGTACGGCCCGCGCGGCGTGCGGGTCAACACCGTGGCGCCCGGTCCAAGCCTGACCGAACGCAACGCGCAGTTCGCCGAACACCTGGCTCCGCTGCTGGCGCGCGTTCCGTCCCGGCGGGCCAGCACCCTCTCCGAGGTTGCCGCGGCGGTCGTGTTCCTGGCGAGCGACGACGCGGCGAACATCACCGGCGCGACGCTGTCGGTGGACGGCGGTTGGTCGGCGGTGTGATCTGGGTCCGCCATGTCCGGGCGGCGGCAACCGGCTCTTCATTTTGCGAATCCTCGGGCACCACAACGGCGTTCGCTTAACGACGACTGCTAGACAGTCCAGCGCACGTGAAGAGTCGGCGGTTTGCGGAACACGAGACCGCGTGGCGCGTTCGGGTGGTCGGGGTCGAGCCGCAGGCCGGGCAGTCGATCAAATAGTCGACCGACTGCGATCGTGGTCTCGGTCCTGGCGAGTTGTGCGCCGAGGCAGGCGTGCGGCCCCAGCGCGAAGGCGAGGTTGAGCCGGGCGTTGGCACGGCGGATGTTAAACCGGTCAGGGTTGCTGAACACGGCCGGATCCCGGTTGGCGCCGGCGATCGAAACGGTGACCAAGTCGCCGCACTGGATCTGCGCGCCGCCGAGCTCGACATCGCAGGTTGCGTAACGGTCGACGACCGCGGCGGCGGGCTCCAACCGGATCGACTCCTCAATCGCGTTCGGCAAGAAATCCTCGCCGCTACGGACGAGCGCGAGCGCTTCGGGGTCGCCCAGCAGATGCCCGACGGCGTTGACGATCATGCCCTCGGTGGTGTCGATACCGCCGAACATCAGCACCGCGGCGTTCGACACGATCTCGTCCTGGCGCAGCCCTTCCGGCGCCCGCGCCGCCTCCGCCAGCAGCGACGGCTCGTCGGTACGAGCGATGGTGCGCGCCACTGCGGTCCGGAGCTGGCCGAAGGCTTCCACACCGGCCGCGGCGACCGGCCGCCCCGCCGTCACCTCCGACACCGCCGCCACGATCGCCGCGTACCAAGACAACACCGTGTCGGCGTGGACGTCGCGCAGCCCGAGCGCCTCGGTGACTACGGCGACCGCGAGCGGACCGGCGAGTTCGCGCCGCAGCTCGGCACGGCCAGCCGGTTCGATCGCAGAGATCAACCGATCCGTCTCCGCGTCGACGAACCCGGTTAACCGGCCCCGCACCCGCGCCGGGCGAAACGGGTGCGCGAAAGGCTCGCGGTGCCGCGTGTGGTCCGCGCCGTCGAGCGAGAGCATGCTCGGGCCAACCACCCGCGAGGTGGAGAACCGGGGATCGTCGACGGTGAAAGTGGCGGGATCGCGCATCACCCGCACCGCAAGGTCGTACCGGGTGACCAGCCACCCGCCCAGCACGGCAAGCCACGACACCGGCTCCGCCGCCCGCAGCCGTGCCAGCAGCGGGTGCGGCTCCTCCTCCAGCTCGCGCAGCGTCGCGGCGCACCCGATCGGGAACTTCTCGATATTCACCTCATTGTCATGATCGCTTTTCACTCATTTGGTCTCTCGGGCCTTCTTCAGCGCGGCATAGAGCTCGCGATATTGCGGATAGAACGACTCATAACGCTGGGCGTTGGCGGCGTTGGGCTCGATGGTGCGCGCTGTCCGCACCATGGCCTCGGCGCCTTCCTCGATGCTGCCGAAGCGCTCGGCGCCGTGGGCAGCCAGGATCGCGCAGCCGAGGGCAGGGGCGTCCGACACCTCGGTCAGCGCCAGCGGCGCGCCGATCGTGTCTGCGTGGATCTGCAGCCAGAGCGGCGAATGGGTCGCACCGCCGGCCACCACGATGCGCTTGGGCGTGAAGGCCGCGCCGAAATTCTCCAAGATCAGCTTGGTGCCGAGGCAGATGCCTTCGATGATCGCGCGATAGACATGCGCCGGCGTGTGCTTCAGCGTCAGCCCGGTGATCGCCCCGCGCGACAGGGCGTCGGTGTAGGGCGTGCGGTTGCCCTGGAAATGGTCCAGCACCAGCAGGCCTTCACAGCCGGGCTCGATCTTCGCCGCTTCGTCATTCAGCGCATCGAACGAGGTGTTCGGCGCGAAGTGGCGCTTGAACCAGGCGATGACCGATCCGGTTGAGGTCTGGCCGCCTTCGATCACCGGCTTGTCGGGATAGACGGCGTCCATGTAGGTGCCCCAGATGCCGGGTCCGTGGACCTCGCGCGCGGCGATGCCGAGATGCAGGTGCGATGAGCCGGTGATGAGCGCCATCTCGCCCGGCTCGGTGACGCCGAGGCCGATCACGCCGATGAAGGCATCGGCGCCGCCTTGCACCACCGGAATGCCGGACTTGAGGCCGAGATGCTCAGCCGCGGACTTGGCGAGGGAGTCGATCACATCGCCGGGCCGCACGATCAGCGGCGGCCATTTCTGTTCGAGCTCGGCAAGATCGAGCTTCTCCAGCAGCGACAGCGGCAAGCCGCCTTCGCGGCTCTGATAGTGCCAGCGCACCGACATGTTGTTGAGCGAGGCGACCCAGCGGCCGGTCAGGCGCCAGTTGATGTAGTCCTGATACTCGCAGATGCGCGCGGCTTCGCTGAACAGCCCCGGCTGGTTACGCTTCATCCACAGGGATTTCGGGATCATCCACTCGGCGGAGACGGGTCCTCTGCCGTCGCTGTTGATGCGCAGGGCGGGATCGCCACTGGCAGCGACATCGGCGGCTTCGGCGGCGGAGCGCACATCCATCCAGATCATGGCGGGGCGCAGCGGCGTGCCCTCTGCATCCACCGCGACGACCGAGCAGCAGGTGGTGTCGACGCACAGCGCGATCACCTGATCGGCGGAAATACCGGAAGCTTTGAGCGCTCCACGCGCTGCTTCGCCGAGGCAGCGCCACCAATCCTCCGGGTTCTGCTCGGCCCAACTCGGCGTCGGGAACTGGGTCTGATAGGCGCTGGCGTGCGAGCCTTTGGGCCGGCCGTCCAGGTCGAACACGATCGCCCGGATGCTCTCCGTCCCGCCGTCGATGCCCAGCAGATAGGCCATGCAATCCCCTGACTTTCTGGTCGCGAGGCGCACTAAAGCACAGGGACGGCGAATTGCAAAGGCGGGTCAGTTGAAGAAGAGCGGTTCCGTCGTCGAACAAGCGCTTGGCGCCGACGAAGGTCCGCCAGCGCGCGAGGCCGAGATCGCGGTCGGGCGGCGCCACCGGTGGGGGCATCTCCACTGCATGGCGGGATCGGCCAGCCAGAATCACACCCCGGCGTATCCCTGATTAGGGGCTACACTCGGCTCACCTAGTCAGGAAAAAATTATGCCCACGATCGAGGCACACCTCCGCCGGGAGATGCACAAATACGCTGTCGAGTTACGGAAGCTGGCCTACACCGTGCCCAACGGGGTGGCAGAGCACGATCTCCTCGAGTTGTCGGAGTTGATGAACATCGCCGCCGACGAGACCCCCAGAAATACAACCACTAGCCAACACGTCCGCGCAGGGCGCCCAATCGATGACCACTTGTGAGTAGCCGGCACTCATCGCTTTTCACTCATTTGGTCTCTCGGGCCTTCTTCAGCGCGGCATAGAGCTCGCGATATTGCGGATAGAACGACTCATAACGCTGGGCGTTGGCGGCGTTGGGCTCGATGGTGCGCGCTGTCCGCACCATGGCCTCGGCGCCTTCCTCGATGCTGCCGAAGCGCTCGGCGCCGTGGGCAGCCAGGATCGCGCAGCCGAGGGCAGGGGCGTCCGACACCTCGGTCAGCGCCAGCGGCGCGCCGATCGTGTCTGCGTGGATCTGCAGCCAGAGCGGCGAATGGGTCGCACCGCCGGCCACCACGATGCGCTTGGGCGTGAAGGCCGCGCCGAAATTCTCCAGGATCAGCTTGGTGCCGAGGCAGATGCCTTCGATGATCGCGCGATAGACATGCGCCGGCGTGTGCTTCAGCGTCAGCCCGGTGATCGCCCCGCGCGACAGGGCGTCGGTGTAGGGCGTGCGGTTGCCCTGGAAATGGTCCAGCACCAGCAGGCCTTCACAGCCGGGCTCGATCTTCGCCGCTTCGTCATTCAGCGCATCGAACGAGGTGTTCGGCGCGAAGTGGCGCTTGAACCAGGCGATGACCGATCCGGTTGAGGTCTGGCCGCCTTCGATCACCGGCTTGTCGGGATAGACGGCGTCCATGTAGGTGCCCCAGATGCCGGGTCCGTGGACCTCGCGCGCGGCGATGCCGAGATGCAGGTGCGATGAGCCGGTGATGAGCGCCATCTCGCCCGGCTCGGTGACGCCGAGGCCGATCACGCCGATGAAGGCATCGGCGCCGCCTTGCACCACCGGAATGCCGGACTTGAGGCCGAGATGCTCAGCCGCGGACTTGGCGAGGGAGTCGATCACATCGCCGGGCCGCACGATCAGCGGCGGCCATTTCTGTTCGAGGTCGGCAAGATCGAGCTTCTCCAGCAGCGACAGCGGCAAGCCGCCTTCGCGGCTCTGATAGTGCCAGCGCACCGACATGTTGTTGAGCGAGGCGACCCAGCGGCCGGTCAGGCGCCAGTTGATGTAGTCCTGATACTCGCAGATGCGCGCGGCTTCGCTGAACAGCCCCGGCTGGTTACGCTTCATCCACAGGGATTTCGGGATCATCCACTCGGCGGAGACGGGTCCTCTGCCGTCGCTGTTGATGCGCAGGGCGGGATCGCCACTGGCAGCGACATCGGCGGCTTCGGCGGCGGAGCGCACATCCATCCAGATCATGGCGGGGCGCAGCGGCGTGCCCTCTGCATCCACCGCGACGACCGAGCAGCAGGTGGTGTCGACGCACAGCGCGATCACCTGATCGGCGGAAATACCGGAAGCTTTGAGCGCTCCACGCGCTGCTTCGCCGAGGCAGCGCCACCAATCCTCCGGGTTCTGCTCGGCCCAACTCGGCGTCGGGAACTGGGTCTGATAGGCGCTGGCGTGCGAGCCTTTGGGCCGGCCGTCCAGGTCGAACACGACCGCCCGGATGCTCTCCGTCCCGCCGTCGATGCCCAGCAGATAGGCCATGCAATCCCCTGACTTTCTGGTCGCGAGGCGCACTAAAGCACAGGGACGGCGAATTGCAAAGGCGGGTCAGTTGAAGAAGAGCGGTTCCGTCGTCGAACAAGCGCTTGGCGCCGACGAAGGTCCGCCAGCGCGCGAGGCCGAGATCGCGGTCGGGCGGCGCCACCGGTGGGGGCATCTCCACTGCATGGCGGGATCGGCCAGCCAGAATCACACCCCGGCGTATCCCTGATTAGGGGCTACACTCGGCTCACCTAGTCAGGAAAAAAATTATGCCCACGATCGAGGCACACCTCCGCCGGGAGATGCACAAATACGCTGTCGAGTTACGGAAGCTGGCCTACACCGTGCCCAACGGGGTGGCAGAGCACGATCTCCTCGAGTTGTCGGAGTTGATGAACATCGCCGCCGACGAGACCCCCAGAAATACAACCACTAGCCAACACGTCCGCGCAGGGCGCCCAATCGATGACCACTTGTGAGTAGCGCGTTGCGCTAGCTGACGCGTGGTCCCATTCTGGTCCCACGTCGACGCCCGTGTCGGTCCTCTGTTGCACATAACTTCTAGGTTATATTACCCTCGTGCCCTGGGAAGTGATTCTGCTTGAGGAGGTCGATCACTGGTACTGCGCACTCAACCAGGAAACGACGGGTGCGGTGTCCGGTGCGATCGACCTGCTCGAGCGGGAAGGTCCGACCTTGGGCAGACCGACAGTGGACAAGGTCAGTGGGTCGAAGTTTCACAACATGAAGGAACTCCGGCCCGCCGGCACGAGCGTCAGAATCCTGTTCATCTTCGACCCGAATAGGCAGCGATCCTCCTGCTCGGCGGCGACAAGCAGGGCGACTGGCAAGGCTGGTACGACCAGAACATTCCGATCGCCGAGGAGCGTTACGAAAACTGGTTAGCGAGTGAATCAGGAGGTGGATGACCATGGCTCGCACGTGGCGTGAGGTTCGCGCTGAGGCTGTTGCGCAGGGCCGGCTCGACCCGCAGCGCGCTGATAACGCGCGCAAGGAAATGCTGGAAGCTGTTCGCGCCCACCGACTCGCGGAGATCAGGAAGGCACACGGGCACGCCCGGCAAAGCGATGTCGCCGCCCTGATGGGTGTCTCCCAGGCTCGGGTATCCAAGCTGGAGAGCGGCGACCTGTCGCATACCGAACTGGGGACGCTGCAGTCGTATGTTGCAGCACTTGGGGGGACCCTGCGGGTGGTCGCCGACTTCGGTGAGAGCACCGTCGAACTGAGCGCGTGACCTCCCGGACGCGCCGAACAAGTCGGTGAGTGTGAAGGAGCAGTTTCCCGGCGAGCTTGAAACACTACGTGCTGACAATGTGCGCTTGCGCCGCCTGCTGAAATTGAGCGAAGAGCAGGCCCGCGCCGCCCATGGGGATCAAGCTACCCTAACCCGCGCGCCGGACTCGCCGGTCCACATGGAGTCGACACCCGAGGACAAGGTCCGCTTCTACTTCGATCTGTTTCGTTGTCGCTCTGATGTTTACGCTCTGCGTTGGGAGAACCGTCGTGACGGCCGATCCGGTTGGATGCCGGCCATTCGCGGCTACTGGCGCAAGGGCATGAACCGCGCCGAGGCCGTGTATCTTCCATTGACTCCTGACATCGTCGACCAGCATTTGCGTGGCGAGATTCATATCGGCCTCTATCCCCTTGAGGACGATGACACATGCTGGTGGGTCGCAGCTGATTTCGACAAAGAAGCCGCAATGCTCGACGCGCTGGCGTTCATGAAGGCCGCACGCGCCCATAAGGTCCCCGCTGCGTTGGAGGTTTCGCAGTCAGGCCGCGGCGCGCACGTATGGATCTTCTTCGCCCAGGCAACGTCGGCGGCTGTGGCCCGACGTATCGCCACCAGCCTGCTCGGCGAGGCATTCCAATTACGCGGCAGTATGCACCTCAGTAGCTATGACCGGCTATTTCCGTCGCAAGACGTCCATACTGGCGGCGGCATGGGCAACCTCATCGCTGCGCCGCTCAACGGGAAACGCCGCCAGCACGGCACAACAGTCTTCCTCGACCCGGCCACCCTGGAACCCTTCGACGACCAATGGGCCTACCTGTCCAGTATCGCCCGATTGTCGGCCAATGACGTGACCCGGCTCTCTCGCGCGCTGCCCGATCCGCACTTCGGCCATCGCGTGCGCAGACTGCAATTGCCGACATCATCGAAAATCGTGCCCCGACCTGCCGCGATCATCCGGGCTTCATTTGCATCCCGAATCACCCTGACCGCCAACGATCTCGGGCCTGCGATGATCTCGGCCGTCAAACACGCAGCATCCATTCGCAATCCGGAGTTCGATGCGCGTCAGCGCGCACGCCGCAGCACCTGGGACACGCCGCGATTCCTCTACAGCTACGACGAGACCGCCGAAGGCGACCTCGTCCTTCCTCGCGGCCTGTACTCACTTCTGGCGGAGCTAGTCGACTCAGCCGGAAGTGCGCTGCGGATCGAGGACAACCGCTCCGCTGGCGATCATCACGAATTCACCTGTGCAACCGAACTCAGAACCGAACAGACCGCTGTGGTACGGCAACTCATTGAGCAAGACACCAGTGTCCTGATCGCACCACCCGGCACGGGAAAGACCGTAATTGCGTGCGCTGCAATCGCTTTACGTGCCACCTCTACGCTGATCCTTGTTGACCGCAAAGCACTGGCCGATCAGTGGCGTGACCGGCTGCAGAAGCACGTTGGATTCAAGTGCGGTCAGATCGGTGGCGGGCGATCCAAAACCACCGGCATTGTCGATGTAGCGCTCTTGCCGACTCTCGCCCGCAGGGCAAGCGTCGAAGAGATCACCGCCAACTACGGATTCGTAATCGTCGACGAATGCCACCACGTCGCGGCCAGCGCATTCTTCCATGTCCTCAACCGAATTCCAGCCAGGTACTGGCTTGGGCTCACTGCGACGCCGGAACGCCGCGATGGGCTCGAGGATCTCATCTACCACCAACTCGGATCACACCACGTCACCCTTGAAAGCCCTTCAGCCGGACAGCTTCCCTCAACGGACACTGACCTGATCGCGCCATATCCGGTTCTGCACCTGCACGTCACCAGGTTCCGCTACACCGGAGACGCCGACCCAACCGCCCCAGGCGGAATGGCCGAGATCTACCGCGCGCTCATCGCCGATGAACCCCGACTGGACCAGATCGTCACTGACGTACTCGCCGCCCACGACGAGGGCGCCAACGTCCTCGTGCTGACCACATGGATCGACCACCTCAATGCGATCGCCCAGCGACTCGACCACGCCGGGAAGACGGTTACTGTTCTGAGCGGTCAAATGAAGGCGCGCCAACGTCGAGAGATTACCGAACAACTCGCCACGCACACCGGCGATGCCGAACCACTGCTCATCGTCGGCACCAGCTCATTCATCGGCGAGGGGTTTGACTGCCCCACTCTGGACACTCTGTTTCTGGCGGCGCCGATCACGTTCAAGAACCGCCTCGTGCAATACATCGGACGCATCACCCGGCCCCACCCCGGCAAGACAACTGCAACCGTGTACGACTACCACGACGAACTCACCCCCGTGGTCGCGTCATCGCTGCGCAAACGCGCACCCGGCTACACCAAAATGGGCTTTCCTGACCCTAGGACGCTGATCCGATAACCACCCGCTAGTGCCAACCGACCAGATTCATTCGCCCAGCTGGCCAGCTGGTCCGATAGGTGGCCTATCAGGTCGTGACGGATCGCCAGGGCGCTGCGGATCCGACCTGCATGTCGATAACAAGAAGTCGACGTGCTGAGCAACTGGCGCGAAGGAGGCGCGAGTTGACCCCTGCGGCGCACTTGACCAGCGGTCAAGTCCCGGGCGCCGAGAATCGATCCCGACGTGAAGGTCCCCAAGACCTAAGACATATCCAGGCGGTCGCCGACCTGCTCGGGCACAGCAGCATCGCGATCACCGGCGACGTGTACGGCCACACCTCTGACGACACGGCGCGCGCTGCAGTCGACGGCCTGGCGACGCGGCTCGGGCTGTGACTGCGTTGCTACCCGGTCCCAAATTGGTTCCACGATGCAACGCGGACCCGAGTCTCGCTAACCATCGTTGACGAGGTTCGCGAGGAAAGCGGGTAACCGGCCAGCGCCAAAGTCATAGAACCGCGCCCACTTCGGCTCAATCGAGATGCGCACCATCTGCTTATACGTCGACCGCACGTTGCGTTCGAACTCGGCTAGTTGGGATTCGTCCATCGTCCTCCTCGCTGCCGCGAGGTACTCATCGGTGACGCCGTCGACGGTTTCGAGTGTGGCGAGGCCACGCACCAAGAGGGCCTTCGCCTCTTCTGGCGTGGAGCCGGTGTCGATCGTCAATGCGACTTCCGGCCGGAACGAAAGCGCGCGGGCCTTCGGGGAGGTCGGTGCCGTGGAGACAACGATGCGTTCGCCGGTCCAGTAAAACCCGACAGGGATGACCCGTGGGAAGCCATCGTGTCCGTTGTAGGCGAGCCGGGCCATGGAGCCGGAGAGCAGCTTCTGGGCGTCGGGGTGGCCAAGCTCCCGAGCCAACTCTTGCGTGTTCATCACACACATCTCCTACCCGGTCGGGCCGAGCTGAACACCGGCGGACACCCACAAACGTCAGCCGGTTGGGGTACGCGTTGGGTACGGGGCTGATTCGCGAACCGAAGTGGCGGCCCTCTGACCTCCCACTTCTTTCGTCGGGCTGACAGTGTCTGGCTGACAGGATTTGAACCTGCGACCACTTGACCCCCGGATTAATATCTGGTGTTCGCTGATATCCGCTGATGCCTCGTTGTCGCAGCTAGGCATCCGTTCCGGCTGTCAGCGAACATTGCCGAACATGGGCGGAAACGGGGCTGGTTTGGGTACACGTTTGGGTACGAAATCTGGTTGCTGCTAGTCCAGGCAGCCGGCACGTAAGCACGTAGCTGCGCCAGGTGAACGCTAGGAGCACACTGAGCCCGTGCGCGAGCAGGAAGCCGAACGAGTCGCGGTCGGAGGTGTGCCGGCAGTGCGAGTGCAGCGGCCGCCGGGACATCACCGTGAACATGGTCGAACGTATGCTGCAACAGTTGCGAGGGCATCGTTCGGGGTGCCGGTGCGGGTTGCCTGAAGTTCAAGCTCCGGCCTCAGTTGTCACGGAGCATTGTTGCAGCACATGCGAAGAAGGGGCGCCCTTATGCGGGCGCCCCTTCTTGTTGAGATTGTGGGTCAGCGACCGTTGCCGAAGGTCGGGGTGACCGAGCCGACGGTGGCATGCTGTTGGGTGTCCACCACCCAGTCGTGGTGACCAATGTCAGCCTGCGCGGGGCCGGCTAAGCCAAGAACCGCGGCGGCGAGGCCACTGGCGACGATAGTGGCAAATCCGAACTTCTTCATTTTGATGCCTTCTTCTTTGTCTTTCCGTATCGGCCGGTTTGGTCTTCTTCGTGCCGGTCTAACTGACTAAACAGGGAGGTCAGGCGAATAATTCCGGTGGCAGAAATTGATTGGTGGTTGGCAGGAATCAACCATGAACCTGGCGCTGCGATGTGGTCGAGGCCACAGTTCGGCAAAGGTGACTCGCGGAGCTAGCTGGGCTGCGCCCGCCGCTGACGCCGCCGCTCTGCGATCACATCCGCCGCACCCTCGGCTGCGACGCCGGCAGGTCGTCTATCTGCGACAACACGTCGGTGAACCGCAGGGCCAGTGCGGGCAGATCGCGCACATGGGTGCAAGCGTCGATCTCCTGGGCGAGCCGGTCACGGAGCACCTCGAGGGCGGCGAGGCGGTCACCGCCCCGTGCGACGTCTGTTAGCTGGTCATGCATACTGTAAGCCTAACTGGGAATTTCAGCCGGGGGTAAATGTTGGCAGTAATAGGCCACTGCCGCATTTATGCTGGTCAGGGCACCCCCGGCGGGCCTGGGGACATAGTCTATACATGGTTTATGCATCGCCGGGCATGACCTGGGGTTTGCTGCGAGGCTGGGGTGGTTGGCCGGGACGGCCCCAAACCAAAACGGACCCGGCCACCACTGTGAGTGCGCTGCTACCGATGAGCGGTGCGCTGCGCTTGACGCGACCTTGACTTGCCCAACAGCGGACACGGTATCCGTGATCAAGATCAAGGAGCATCCTCCCAGGTCACCACTGCCGCACCGGGGTGGCGACTCGATGCTGGCCAACCGCGAACGCTAGGCCGTAGCTACTTCCAGTGCACGTTCTTGCCGGGATGCCAGCCCTTCCAGTGCGGGTTCCAGTCCACCCAGCCGGGGCCTTCCACGCAGGCTTGGGCGTAGCCCCACGGGCCACTGACACAGACGCCGGGCTTGGCGGCGGCTTGGCCTGCTCCGGCGAGGGAGAATGTCGCCGACACCGCGAGCGCGGCGAGGGTGATGAGAATCTTCTTCACGGCACACCTCCTCCAGGTGTGTGTCCAGCGTACTTCGGCTGTGGTTTGGACGGCTTGGGCGGCTTGGGCTTGGGTTGGTTTTTGCCCCTGTGCCGTGGCGGGCCAGCCCACACCTCGGGTCAGCTTCCGCCGATGCCGATCTGGATCACGGCCGCTTCGTGCGGCCAAGCGAAACCAACGCGCAGGGTGCAGCGGATGCCGACCCGGTCACTCGAGAAGTACGCGCTGCTGTCGGCGACGACGCTTGCGCCTCTGCGGATCACGACGAAACACTTCGCCATCGGCAGACCCCACACGACGTTGGTGCCGACGGCCGGCGACGGGTACACCGGGACACCGAGCACTGACCGTCGCGTCGGCGAGCTCGGGTCAGTGCCCAACAAGGGTTGGATGTTGTCGGCCTGAAGCTTCAGGGTGGACATGGCCAGCACGGTGTCGGGGTGTGCGACGAACGCGGTGAGTTGCGCGCCTACCTGTTCAGCCTCGGATAGTGCTTCGGCGAACGCGTCGAGGTCGGTGATCGTCCCGCCGTCGATGTTGGTGACGCCGGTCAGGTGGCCGAGCCCGTTGGGTCCGTTGGCGGTGACGGTGCCGAAGTAGGCGCTGTCCAACCGGAGTTGCAGATCGCGGACCAGACCGCTGCCGACAACCTCCAACGCGCTAGGGTCTGAGTCTTCCATCAACTCCGAGCTCACGATGCTGAGTCCGGCCAATTTCAGTGGGGTGCAAACCAATTCGTCCAGATCGGCGTCGCTGGGTGTGATCTCCGCGCCCTCCTGGACCCAGGTCGTGACCCGATCTTGCTTGACGATTGGGAAACGTGTTGACGTGGACGCGGTTTGGACGACGGTGGAAACCTGAGTGGCGACCGCCTGGTTGAGCAGCGGTTCGATCACGAGGGCTTGTACTTGCTCGGGTGTGAGGATCGCTGAGCCGCTGCCGGCGGCGGTGAGGAGTGTCATGATGAGCCTTTCAGGAGGGCGTGGATAGATTCGCGGGGCCGCTCAGCGGCTCTTCCCGTTGCCCTCCTGGGCTGCGGCGCTGCTGCGGCGGACCCGTCCGTTGTCCGCAGCGCGCCGTTTGATTCTAATCCCGCCGTTGCCGTAGCGCGTCGGCCCACGATGGGGTGTTTGCGGGTGGCGGTGGTGGCGCCGCTGGTCAGTCCGCGGCGGATTTTCGGCGACGCGGGCTGGGGTACCCGCCAGTGTGGATGCTTTTCGATCAGCGCGTCGATCATCGCGCAAAGAGTCGACCAAGGCGCTGTACCGCAACCTGGCACGCAAACACCTATCCCCCGCACCGTTCGGCGCGACACCGCTGGACAAGCTGCGCAAGACGCACATAGACGGCTTGGTGGTCGCGCTGCGTAAGCGCAGTCTGTCCGATAGCACTGTGCGGCAGGTCTATACGGTGCTGCGGGCGATTCTGGACGACGCGAAGCTTGACGGGCTGATTGCCGACAATCCGGCCGCAAGGATGGCGCGACCACGGGTGGCCCGCGTAGAAGCCAGACACCTTTCGGCCAGCGAGGTCGCCGCCATCCTTCAAGCTGCCGAAGGCTTTCGCTATCGGCCCGTGCTCGCGTTGATCGCTGCCACCGGGTTGCGCCGCGGTGAGGCGCTGGGAGCACATCAACTTCAAGGACGGGGCACTCAAGGTCGCGGCCACGCTCAGCCGGGTCGGCGACCGGCTGCTCATCACCGAGCCGAAATCACCACGGTCCCAACGCACAGTGCCGCTGTCACCGGCCATCGTGGCGCTGCTCAAGTCCCAGCGGGCAGCCCAGGCCGCCGAGCGGCTACACGCCGGCAACCAGTGGACCGACAGCGGGCTGGTGTTCACCACCGAGTTCGGCACACCGGTCGACCCGCGCAACGTCCTACGCACCATCGAGCAGGCTGCCGCCAGGGCGGGCATCGCGGACGTCGGTGTGCACACCCTGCGGCACAGCGCCGCGGTGGCCTGGCTCGAGGCAGGCGTGCATATCAAGGCGGTAGCCGACCTGCTGGGGCACAGCTCGATCAGCATCACCGGCGACATTTACGGCCACACGTCGGACGCGACCACGCGAGCCGCGATCGACGGCCTGACCAATGAGCTTGGGCTGTAGGGACTCCTCACGCGCTGGCGCTCCGCGTGGTCGGCCTCCGGGGTGTGGCCGTCCGTCCGTTTGACCGGGCGGGTATTTGCCCTGCAGTTATTTCCCAGCATATTTCCAGGTTGATTTTTTGCGATTTCGTTGCCAAGTTGCCGCGACATTGCTGCCATCGGCCTACAGTCAGGCCATTAGCCAGCCAACAACCACCACGCATTTAGGGGGGCCAACATGACCATCATGTCGTTAATAACGATCCACCCAAACCCGGGCGTCAAGTGGGATGATTTGCAGAAGCAACTCAAGAAGGGGTGTGACCTCGCCCGTAAACATGGCGCCGAGAACGTGACCGTCCTCGCGACCATGATCGGGGGGGCGGCGACCAACACCATCGGCTTGCTCTCCACCGCCGAGGACTGGACGCGGTTCGGCCAGCTCCAGCAGGCGCTGATGGACGATGCTGAGATGCAGGCCGTCATGCTCGAGGCTGGCCAGATCGCCACTTGGGAGACATACGTCAGCCAGACGATCCCGGACATTTAACAAGGCTCCAGACAATGCCGGAGCGGCGACACACATCGCGTCGTTACCGGTCATAGCCCCGATGGCACCGCGCTGTCGGGCTATCCCTTTGCTGGCGGAGCGCGGCTGAAACCTGGTTTGGGTACGGCGTTTGGGTATTGCCCTTACCGAAACTGTCTCGGTATCCCTATTCGTGCTGGTCGGGCTGACAGGATTTGAACCTGCGACCACTTGACCCCCAGATTCAGGCAAGGGGTTCGTCGGTGTTCGTGGGTGTCGAGTTTCTGCTGGTCCGAGCGTTTCACGTACGTCGGCGCACAACCACGAACACGGCCGGAATCGGGCTGGTTGGCGTACCAGTTGGCGTACGGGCGCTGACCACGTTGGTGGTCTCCCCCTAGTCCGCTTTCAGCCCAATAACAGGCTGCCCGGCTGGCCTCGTCGCTCCAGAGCATTATCGTTAGGGCTGTGACTCCTGATCACGCCGAGGGACTGGAGTATCACGTCCTGCCCGCTGACGATCCTCTGCGTGCGCTGAACATTTTGCGTGAGGCCGCTGGGCTACAACCACTTTCTGATGAGCACGATGACGAGGGCGGCTGAACCCGTGAGGGTCGACTTCGAGCGCCGGGAACCACGCTGTCGGATCTCCCGCAGCAGTCAGCATGCCGTTCGTTAGGCATCGCGGTTGCGGTCGCGCTGGTCGTGGTCGCCGTCTAGGGCACTGGGCCGAACGCTCCTCAAGAAGCCACGCACCACAGAGATACCCGTTACCACGGACATCACAATCGTCGCAATTAACAGCGGAAGCCAAACCGGACGATGGTGGTCGGCATAGCAAATAACTACGACGAACAACAGGGTCGTGACAAACAACACGATGTCGCGCCAGTGCTCGGTGAAATATCTGGTCTTCCTCCTAAACTCCCGACTCTTCTCTTGAGCCACGAGGAGGGCCTCGACGTGCTCTCCGAGCATTCGCTTCAATGCGGCTCGACGGGCCACCTCGGCTTCCGGAATCCGCTGCAGCAGTTCCAGGTCCGAAAGGATGACGGCTCGCAAGTCCGGAGCACTCGGTCCCGATTTGCCCGCCATGCCGCCGAGCAGAACACCACCGGCTAGCGGTGCCGCACCTGTCACGAGTGCCCCCACACCAACCATGGACCATCGCCTCCTTCGATCACTCCACTAGCACCGCAGCCAGTGTGTCAGGAGTTCACCGCTTCGGAGGAAGCATCCAGAGCCACAGCGCTGAACAACCCCAGGTTTCAGCAACTCACGCCTTGCGGGGCGCCCACGCCATACGCTCCAACCCCCATGACTGCAGTTCAGGTCGTCATCGTCGTCGGTGGCTCGCTCTTGTTGCTGACGCTGATGACCACA
>CAWDAC010000044.1:0-148470 GCA_963800125.1 uncultured Actinomycetota bacterium
AGGCGAACGACTCGGGTCTGACTTCGCCGCATCAGCGCCAGGGCCAGTCCGAGCAACACGGCGCCGACGAATCCCAGGACCGTGTACTCCAACGTCTTCAGCAGCGCCGAGAACAGATCCGATGTGTAGAGACCCCACTGGACCTTCATGACGTCGACTCCGGGGCGGTCCAGTTTGCCGCACGGTCGACGCCCTGACGGGCCTTCGAGATCTCCGGCGTGGGCACGAGGAACTGCTCGGGATCCCCGCCGTACTTCTTGATGAGCTCGGCCAGCTTGCCGTTCTGGTACATCGCGTCGATCTCCTTCGATAGTGCGGCCTCGAGCTTGGGCTCCTGCTTGGCAACGTAGAAGCTCACCTGGTACGGGGCGAGGTATTCCAGGGCCGGCACGGCCTTGACCTGTTCCGCCGTCGGCGGGGTGAGGTACTGCGTCGTGAAGTCGAAGTCGGGACGCTTGGCCTTGGCGTCGATGATGATCAACGGGTCCAGGAAGCCCGCCTGGATCCGCCCGGACGACAGGTCGTTGAAGACGCCGTTCGCGTCGGGGTAGGCGTGCAAGGTCGCGCCCGGAAGCGCCTGGATCGCCTTGACCCACACGTACCCGGTGACCGTGCCGAGATCCTTGCCCTCCAGGTCGGCGATGGTGCTGTACTTCTCGGACCCGTGCACGGCCATGGCTGGCGGCGAGTAGTAGGCGGGGTCGGTGAACAGGCCCTCCTTCTGTCGGGCCTCGGACCATGCGATGCCGCCGATGGCGACGTCGACGCGGCGGGACTGGACGCCGCCGAGCATGCCGTTGAAGTCGGTCAGTTGCGGCTGGACCTTCAGACCGAGGTTCTCCGCGGCGGCGTTGAGGATGTCGCTGTCGAGTCCGGTGAGCTTGTCCGCTTTGAGCGAGGTGTACGGCGCGTACGGTTGCACCGCGACCTGGATGACACCGGGGTCGATCGTGTCCAGGCCTGCCGCCTCGGCGGAGACATCACCACCTCCCGCACAGGCCACCAACGCGGCGATGCAGACGCCGCTGGCCAGACCGAGACCGACTCGTCGGGAGAGACAGTTCACGCGCATCGGGTCACCTTCTCGTGGAGGGGTTGAGCGCAGAGTCTAAGACCGCTGAGCGAGGCAAGCATCGGACGACCCGTACGAATATCTGGCGATCATCGGCTCCGAAGTCGTACGGTTCGTACATGTCAGTGCCCGTGACCGCCGCCGCAGGGTCGGCAATCCTGACGCCCGCGCTCGCCCAGGAGATCGCAGGCGACACCAGCGCCATCATCGGTCTCAACATCATCATCACCGACGCCGCCGGCATCGTGATCGGCAGCGGAGACCAGTCCCGCGTCGGCACCTTCCACGAGGCGTCGGTCGAGGTGGTGGAGACGCAGAGTGCCGCCGCGCACACGGCCGAGGAGGCGCGTCGGCTCGTCGGCGTGCGCCCCGGGATGACGTTGCCGATCGTGCACGACGGCGCCGCGGTCGGGACGGTCGGGATCACCGGCACCCCGGCCCAGGCCCGCAGGTTCGGACTGGTCGTCAAGCGACAGACGGAGATCCTGCTCGAGGAAGCCGTGCTGCTGCGCACCCGGATGACCCGCGAGAGAGTGCTGGAGTCCCTGCTGCGCGACCTGCTGACCTATGACGCCGACGTCCCCGCCGACCTGCCGACCCGCGCCCGCGACTTCGGCTTCGACCTGGGCCTGCCCAGGCAGGCCATCGTGATCGAGGTCATGGCGCCCACGAGTCTTGGCAGTGCGGGCTCCTCGCCGCTGCGGCTCGTCCGCGAGGTCTTCCAGGAGTCCGCAGGACTTGTCCTGCGGACTGTCGTCCTCGAGGTACATCGTGCTGCGAAGCCAGCACGACGGGCGACCGCCGCTGGGTCGAGACGATCTCGTCGACCTGACCGGGCGCATCCACGACCTCGTCGGCGCAACCTGTCGGGTGGGAGTGGGCGGAGTCGCGCCGGACGAGCGTGGGATCGCGACGTCCTACTCCGAGGCGCTGATGGCGATTCGCGTCGGCTCCTCCAACGGACAGCCCTCGCCCCACGACATCGCCGACCTCCGGGCAGAGCAGCTCATCTTGTCTGCGCCTCCCGCAGCCCGGGCCCGGATCACCGCCGAGACCCTGGGAGACCTGAGGTCCTCGGGCGACTGGGCCTCGACCCGGGCCACGGTGATCGCCTGGGTGGAGAGCGGGTTCGTCCTGGTGGACGCCGCGGCCGCACTCACCATCCACCGCAACACCCTCGTCTACCGCCTCGGGCGGATCTCGGAGCACACCGGCTGGCCCACGTCCGACCGCAGGCACTGGCTCGCCCTCTACCTCGCCTGCCTGGCGGACGCGCTGGATTGTGCTGATCCGGTACGGGGAGTCCGATAGTCGTCGGTGGGACATCGAGTCCGACGATGTCCGTCAGGTTCAGATGTTGTCCAATCGGGCCGAGGACCTTATTGGGCCCCTAGCGCGCGATCGCGCATCCGGAATGGTCCATCCACCAGATCGAGCAGATCCGGTTGCAGCGTTGTCGGTTGTGCCTATCGACTCGCGCTGTCGGCTGACCGACGGACTGCTCGGACCCCTCCTCGCCGACCGTGAATGGCACACGCTGCGCGCGACGCTGATCGCGTGGGCGGACAACGCATTCAACGTCACCAGGGCAGCGGATCGCCTGCAATACGCTCATCTATCGCCTTGACGCTGGTGACGCCTTCGACATGCGAACAGTGTGAAACTGCCGGATTCTTGGACCATGTCAGCCCCGATCGCCGCGGCACCGAAGAAGCGCAGACACGCGATTGACGAGGTGCTGCCGATCCCCAAGCTTGCCACCTACGGCTTCCAGCACGTGGTGGCGTTCAACGGCTGTACGGGCACGGGTCTATTTGCGGTCGGCTACCTTGTCCGCGCAAGCTTCCACCGGCCGTCCTGATGAACCACAAGGCCGGAAACCTCCAGCATGGCGAGCGGGCCCAGCACCTGTGTCGGCGGCAGACCGGACGCCACGGCGATCTGGTCCGCGGTGCGGCGGCCGCGGGCGGGCAACGCGTCGTAGACCCGCTGCTCGGCCTCACCGAGACCATCAAGCGCTGATTCGGGCCGCTGCTCATCCGGCGCGAGTTCACCGACCCGACCGATGAGCTCGACAACATCGGCGGCGCGGGTGACGAGCTCGGCACCGCTGCGCAACAACGCATGACACCCGACCGACGCCGATGACGTCACCGGTCCGGGCACCGCACACACCGCACGCCCCAGCGCCCGCGCCCACGCCGCGGTGTTCGCCGCCCCGCTGCGGGCGCCCGCCTCAACGACCACCGTCGCACCCGACAACGCGGCGACCAGCCGGTTGCGGGTCAGAAACCGATGGCGCGCCGGACGTACACCGGGCGGATACTCGCTCACGACCAGGCCCTGCTGCCCGATGCGGTGCAACAGCGCGGCGTGGCCAGCGGGGTATGGGATGTCGATGCCGCCGGCGAGCACCGCAACAGTGAACCCGTCGGTTGCCAGGGTGGCGCGGTGCGCCGCGCCGTCGATTCCGTATGCGCCGCCCGACACCACGGTCACGTCCCGCTCGACCAGGCCGGCGGCCAGGTCCGCCGCGACGTGCTCCCCGTACGCGGTGGACGCTCTCGTCCCGACGATCGCGACCGCGCGCTCGGCCATGTCGTCGAGGCGGACCGAACCGACGGTCCACAACGCCAACGGAGGATGGGCCTGCGGCCGCAGCCGGTGATCCACACCGGCAAATGCCGTGAAGGAAAGCAACGGCCACTCCGCATCGTCGGCGGTGACGAGGCGGCCACCTCGACGGGCGAGTAGCTCGAGATCCGCTGCGGCGCAGTCTATCCCGCGACGGGCCTCGGTCCGTCGGGCAAGGTCGTCGGCAACCTTGCCGGACTTGACGCGCTCGGCGGCCTCGATGGGCCCGACGCGATTCACCAACATCGCCAGCTCGGGACAGGGCGGCTCGGCCACTCGGGACAGGTACGCCAATGCCAGACGCGTGTCGTCGGTCATTGCGCACCTCCGGCCTGCCGGAAGCTCAGTGCGGTGGTGACGTCGCCGACCCCCGGCGACGTCCGCCCGGCCAGGTCGGCGAGCGTCCAGGCGACCCGCAGTGTCCTGTCGACGCCACGGATGCTGAGCAGTCCACGGTCGACAGCCGTTTTCAGCGGTTCCATCGCCTTCGGCTCGGGCCGGAATCGGCGGCGCAGCAGTACACCACTGACCTCGGCGTTGGTCCGAATGCCGTGCTGCCGCCACCGCTGCGCGGCAGCGTCGCGCGCCGACTTCACCCGTTCCCGCACGAGCGCGGTCGACTCGCCGGCCTCCGCCGCGAACGCTCCGGCCCGCTCGCGGTGCATGAACATCCGCAGATCTACGCGGTCCAGCAGCGGGCCCGACAGCTTGCCCAGATAGCGGCGCTTGGCGGCCGGGTTACATATGCAGTCGCGGGGGTCCGCGGGTGCGCATGGACACGGGTTGGCCGCCAACACCAGTTGGAACCGCGCGGGATACCGGGCCACACCGTCGCGTCGCGCCAACCGAATTTCGCCGTCCTCCAATGGAGTTCGCAACGCCTCCAGCGCGCTGGCGCCGATCTCGGCACATTCGTCGAGAAACAGCACGCCGCGATGTGCCCGGCTGACCGCACCGGGCCGCGCCATTCCTGTGCCGCCGCCGACAAGCGCCGCGACGCTCGACGTGTGGTGCGGCGCCACGAACGGCGGTCGGGTGATCAGCGGCATGTTGCCCGACAACAGGCCGGCGACCGAATGGATCGCGGTGACCTCCAGCGACTCGCTGTGCGACAATTCGGGCAGAAGACCCGGAAGCCGTTGTGCCAGCATCGTTTTCCCGACACCGGGAGGCCCGGTCAGCATCAGATGGTGTGCGCCGGCGGCTGCCACCTCGACGGCGAAGCGAGCATGGGATTGCCCGACGACATCGGCGAGATCGACGAGCGGTTCCGGCGCGGACGTCGGCGCCTCGATCCTCTCCTCCAGCTGCGCTTTGCCCGCGAACCAGGCGTGCAGCTGTCCCAATGTCCGCGCACCCAGCACCTCGATCCCGTCGACCAGGCTGGCCTCACGGAGGTTGTCGACCGGAACCACCACGGCCGGCCAGCCCTCGCGTTTGGCGGTCAGCACCGCAGGCAACACACCCTTGACCGGACGCACCCGGCCGTCGAGCGCCAGCTCGCCCAGCAGCAACGTCTTTTCCAGCCGTTCCCACTCCGCCTTGCCGTGTGCTGACAGCACCGCGGCAGCCAGAGCCAGGTCGTAGACCGAGCCCATCTTCGGCAGCGTCGCCGGCGACAAAGCCAGCGTCAGCCGGGCCATCGGCCAGCTGTTGCCGCAGTTGGTGATTGCGGCCCGGACGCGATCACGGGACTCCTGCAGCGCGGTGTCGGGCAGCCCGACCAGGTGCACACCGGGTAGCCCCGAGGTGATGTCGGCCTCGATCTCCACGATCTCGCCTTCCAGCCCGCGCACCGCCACCGAGAACGCCCTACCCAACGTCATCAGCCGACCGCCTGCACATGGGTGATCTCCGGACTCCGCTGCCTGCCGATGCGCACGCCGATGACGTCGATGCGCACCTTCGCCCAGCTGCCGTCCTGACCCGCCAGCCACAACCCCGCCAACCGGCGCAACCGGCGAACCTTCTCCGGTGTCACCGCCTGCTCCACCCCGCCGAAGAGGTCACTGGTTCGTGTCTTCACCTCGACGAAAACCGCCGTGCGGGTGGCGCCGTCGGCCGCGATGATGTCCAGCTCGCCGTATCGGCAGCGCCAATTGCGGTCCAGCACCTGCAGTCCCAGCGATGTCAGATGTTCGACCGCCAGATTCTCACCGAGTGTGCCGATCTCGGCGCGAGTCAACGAAGTCATGCCGCCACAGTGCGATCGATGGCCGACAACCCGACGTCGGCGAACCGCGGTTATCCACACTCCCGCCTTCATTCACAGAAGACGCCATGCAAGGCGCTCCGTTATCCGCAGCAGAGTCCCGCACCCGCAAGAAACTCGACCTAATGCTCAGGACTGGACTCATCGACGTCCTGCATTCCCTCGGCTGAACCATCAAGAGTCCGGCGTTCCTCAACTCCCTGCCCACCTAGGCGAGGCTGCTTCACGGACTTGCAGGTAATGGTTGACGTCGGATCAGTGGTCGTGCCCAACCATTTCCCATAGGCACCACCACCGGCGGCGTGGACGGCGGCACACACCTCGGCCCGGGTTCGACCAGCCAAACCGGCAAGGAACCCGGTGGGTGCGTCGTTGTTCGAGTTCTCCATGTCGCTGATCGTGCTCGTTGCGCCAGGTATCGCATGCGCAACACTTATATCGGAACGCCTGTTCGGGTCGTGACACGGAAGACCTCGGTCTCGTCCGGGATGCCCTTCAGGCGATGCGCTCCAAGGCTTTGGAACCGCAGGCCCGAGCCCGCTGACAGGTCGCGCACTGTGCGACTTGCGAGCACTTCATCGGGTCCGGCCATGGCTCCGATACGGGCGCCGACATGGACAGCCATGCCGCTCCAGTCGTCGCCACGCCGCTCGCATTCGCCGATGTGGACGCCCACCCGAACGTGGATGCCGCGCGCTGCCAGGGCCGGTACCAGTTCGAGAGCGCAGCGAGCCGCCTTGGTGGGGCCGTCGAAGAGCGCGAACACGCCGTCGCCGGTGTGCTTGGCGCGGTGACCGCCGTACCGCGACAGCAAGCTGTCAACCAATCTGTCGTGCGCGTCAAGCTCATGGCGCCAATGCGCGTCACCGTGAACGCTGAGCAACTCGGTGGAGCCGACGATGTCGCTGAACATCACTGCGGACAGCACCCGCTCGGTCGGAGCATCAGAATGGGTACCGCACGCGAAATCTAGGACGGCCGACGCCAACGCGTCGTCGAAGAGGCCGTGTGGTCCTGGTGGCAGCTCACGAAATTCCGCGTTCGGCATACCCGCAGCCAACGCAGCACCGGCTTCGACCGTGTTGATTAAATCGCCGTTCCTTGCCAACACGAGTGTCGGGACGCGGACGGCGTCCAGCACAGCCCGCGCATCCATGTCCACGAGTGCATCCAACAACATCAGCGCCATCGTGGGGCTCGCAGACAGTCGTTGAACACGCCCGTAGAAGTCACGGAAACCCGGTACCTCGGCGATCGGGCCAAAGAAGAGGTCGGCGAGTGCTCCTTCGCCCCAATATGTTTCGATCTCGGCTCGGTATGCGGCTAGCTGATCGGCGGTAAAACCCCAC
Organism: uncultured Actinomycetota bacterium; assembly: GCA_963800125.1. Lineage (GTDB taxonomy): Bacteria > Actinomycetota > Actinomycetes > Mycobacteriales > Mycobacteriaceae > Mycobacterium. Next base: position 7,268 of record CAWDAC010000044.1, read on the forward strand.
GGAAAGTCGGGCAGGTCCGGGGTAAATCGCGGCAATGTCCCGTACAGCACCAATGACTGAACTCTTTGGGGGTAAGTCGCGGCAAACAAGATGCTCATCGGGCCGCCCTCGGAGACGCCGAAAATCGCCGGGCAGTCCGCTTCGGCCGCGTCCATCACAGCGCGCAGGTCGTCCATCCGTTCGTCGAGTGGCGGGACATGGATCACTGGGTCCGACAGCCCTGTGCCGCGCTTATCCCACGCGATGAACCGCGTATCCCCGGCAAGTTGCTCGAAAAATGCGGTAAATGGGCTTTGGGGCTCGTCCAACAGTTCGACGTTGCTGGTCCAACCCGGGACCCAGACCAGCGTGGTGTCGCCGTCGCCCAATATGCGATAGGCGAGCCGAACGTTTCCGTTTCTTGCGTAGTGCACGTGCCCAATTTCCACGTCAATAGTTTGGCAGTGGCATCGTCCGCAGCCACATAGTTTCTCGTTAATGTGCCTCCATGCGGACCGAATGGGATTACCGAGGACATCCGCACGAGCGTCGGCAACCCGATGGCGCGCTAGCCCGCACCGGACGTGCGGACCGGATGCAGACCCGATCACCGCGCCGTATATGATGAGCGCCACCGCAATATGGCTTGACCTGCGCAAACAGTGGTGCCGATAACGGGAATCCAACCCGCGCGGATTCAGCGTGGGAAGTCGATTCCGCGTCCGAACCAGTGTTCCGAATGACCTAGTCGGGGACGTTCGTCGGGGCGCCCACGAGGGAGGTGTCTCGAATGTGAAGGTCCATTTCGGGACACCGGGAGAGCTCATCGGCCCGGCCGTCACGGCATCGCCTCGGCCCACTTCATATGCCCCTCGAAGCCCAGCTCTGTGGCCATCGCGGTAGTGATCCCGATAGTCGAGGTAGACGGTGTCGTCGCCGTTAGCCCTGGCTAGCAGCGCGCGCAGCCGCAGCAGCGTGATCTCGCGCATCGCCGAACCTTGATCGATCGGCCGGCGTCAGCGCGCAGCTCGGCGCGAGTCCCTTGGTTCCTGTAGCGGTAGATCGTGATGTCCATGGGTGTGCTCTCCGAGTGTGGGCGGGGCAGTAACCGTCATGCGGCGCGCCCCATGCGGGCAGATGGGTGGATGTCAGTCGTCGTCGTAGTCATCGTCGGTATCGACCTCTTCGATGGTGCCGACCAGAACCGACTCGATCAGGTAGTCGTTGAAGTCGAACTTGCCGTCTCGCCAGGTCCCTGGCGGCAGATCAGCAGCCTCGGCCTTCGACACCTCGCGCAGCTCGTCCCAGGTGTAGGTCTTGCCGCACATGCGATGTGTGGTCATGTGGTAGGCCGACCGTCCCCACCGCCTGAGAACCGATCGTGGTTGGCGGTGGCAAAGGTCGGTCGACTGTACGGTGTCGTCAGCCGTCGGCGGCTAAATTGACGCCATGTATCTGATCACGGGCGCGGCTTGGGCTTCGGGCAGGGTCAGCGACTCGGTTGTGGAGCTGCTGCGGGGCAAGGGGGAGCCGGTCCGGGTGATGGTGCAGCGCGACGATAGCCGCGCGAATCGGTTTCGCGAACTCGGGGCCGAGGTCGTGGTTGCTGATCTCACCGGTCCGGTCGACGTGGTCGAAGCGATGCGGGATGTCACGCGGATGTTCTTCAACACTCACATCTCGTTCGACTACCTGCAGGAGGTCGCGATCGTCTGCGCGGCGGCCCGTGAGCTGGGCGGCCTGGAGGTGCTCGTCAACATGTCGCAGATGACGGTCTCGCAAATGACCCTAACCAGCAGCGAGGAGTCCCGCCAGCAGCGGCTGTTCTGGTTCGCCGAGCAGATCATGAACTGGTCGGGTGTACCGGTGGTTCACGTGCGTCCCACGGTGTTATTGGACAATCCGCTGTTCACGGTGTTGGCTAGGCGATCCGTGCGCGAGCGCGATGTGCTGGCGTTGCCCTTCGGCACCGGGCGCACGTCGCCGATCGCCGCCGAGGACGTGGCGCGGGTGGTCGCGGCCCTGCTGCTCAGCCCGCCGAAGGCGGGGCAGGTCTACGGGCTGACCGGTCCGCAGGTGCTTGACATCAAGGGTCTGGCCGAGCAGTACTCGCGCGCGCTGGGACGGACGATCCGCGCGGAAGACATTCCCTACGATGACTGGCTGCGCCAGTACTTGCGGAAATCGGGGCAGTCCGACCTCGTTCAGCAGCATCTCGCGACCGTGGTGCGTCTGCATCGCGAGAACCGCTACGACCGCTCCACTCATGACGTCGAACAGGTCACCGGTCAACCCCCGCAGACCGTCGAGCAGTACGTCGCCTCGCACCCGGAACTGTTTGCCTAAATCCGCTGCCGTTGGGACTTTTGCCGCAATCGGGCAGGTGTGGTTGTCCCCTTGATTGGGTGCGGACTATCCCGTCCGCAGTGAGCGCGCGATCCTCGAGCGCTCTCACGATCGGGATGACGGCGCGGGCCTGGATCTTAACGGCCTCCAGCAACAGTGGGCTTCTCCGACATCGCGCCTCCGTTCATGGACGGCAGCTATTCACCTATTCGTGTTGCCCGAAGATACGACGACCGAGGTGTCACCGATCCTACTGCTGAGGTGAGCCGACCAACGTCCACGTCACAGCAAAGGTCACAAGATCGCAGATGTTGACGGACGTTTCGCTCATCTCCCACCTGCGAAGCAGTGCGATCATGAGGCGTGACGACCGACCGGCTGATTACCGCCGCCTGGGTGATCGGGTTCATCCTCATCGTGCTCTCGTGGATTCACGTCGTCCCTGAGGAGGTTTATTGGGTGGGCCTAGGCATCTCGATGGTCGCGTTCATCGTCGACTGGTTCATCGTCGGCTGGCGACGGCACAAAAACCGGCAGGGTGATGAGGAAGGGCACCCCAACTGAAGCCGCTGGTGGTCGGGATGGCCGAGCCCGCGTCTGGGTTGCTGATCGCGCAAACGGTGAGGTCGGCGTTGAGGACATAACGCCCACACCAAATCTCCTACGCCGTCTACGTTTCCGACTAAAGCCGCTACCTACGCCAAGGACGTCTCGGCGCGTGGCGCCATCGCATGGAACCTCGATCTCCAAAGCGTCCAGGCCACCGCGAACGCGCCGTCCACACCGGCAGCGGTCCCCATCGCCCCCGGTGACGGCAGGCGAGACGGAGGTCAAAACTCGTCGTCCGCCTCGGCGAACTCCATGGGGTCGTAGGCGTCGTCGTCATCGAAGGCGGCCTCCCCGACGTCGAGCGCCTCCGAGTGCTGCTCCAGCTCCTCCATCTGCTCGATGATCGCAGTCCACATCGATTCCAGGACAACAGAACGCACCGCCTGGCTGATGTTGCCCAGCTGGACCTTCAGCTCGAGGACGTCGCGGCTGTAGTCCCTGGAGTCGATCAGCGACTGCAGCCGACCCGCCGCTACGATGCCGGTGTTCACATCGACCCTGGTGTCCGAGTCGACGAGAGTCTCATAACTTCTGACCATGACCGTCTCAAAAACGCAATCGGCGTGAGCACGGTGGCCACGCCCTCGACGAAGTCGACGCCGTTCGCGTTTGCCCGGCGTTCGAGGATCTCTCGGTAGGTTGCTTTGGCGACGTTCTGGACTGGGAAGTGGCGGGCAGTGTGGTTACGGATCGAGTCGATGGTGACCCGATCACACTTGTCGAGTTCGGCGTTGTCTTCCCCTAGGGCACGCAAGACCATGGCGTAGCTGGCCCCGGCGGCCAACATGTCGTTGACCTTCTTGCGCAACACATCGTTTCGGCACACTCGGCATCGCGGCTCCAGAGGGAACCCGTTGCGCGGGACCAACGCCGATGACTCCGTGATCTCGTCGACAGGGGTGGCGAGCGCGTGGGACAGGGGCATGTCTTTCTCCTCGATCCGGCGACGGGTGCACCGTGGTCGATGCTTCGTCTTAGTCTCCCAGGGCGAAGACCTATTGCGCAGCAAGAAAGCGCCGGTAGTTCCGGGGCTTTCTGCGGTACTTCCATGGACTTGGGTACCCGATGCGTAGCCGAGATGCGCTGAAGCCGAGGCATCGGGTCCGGTCCTACGCGCGAGGCAGCTTTGCATATTACATACCACATTGAATTGCCCTATAGCGTTGTGACAGAAGACCTTTAGTGGAATATTGACTGTACGTCCCATCGGTTGACCGAGAGCCACGCCAGCTTATCCCTAGAACAGCGTTACTTCGACCTTCGATAGGTCGTAGACCGACCCCACCTTCGGCAGCGTCGCCGGCGACAAAGCCAGCGTCAGCCGGGCCATCGGCCAGCTGTTGCCGCAGTTGGTGATTGCGGCCCGGACGCGATCACGGGACTCCTGCAGCGCGGTGTCGGGCAGCCCGACCAGGTGCACACCGGGTAGCCCCGAGGTGATGTCGGCCTCGATCTCCACGATCTCGCCTTCCAGCCCGCGCACCGCCACCGAGAACGCCCTACCCAACGTCATCAGCCGACCGCCTGCACATGGGTGATCTCCGGACTCCGCTGCCTGCCGATGCGCACGCCGATGACGTCGATGCGCACCTTCGCCCAGCTGCCGTCCTGACCCGCCAGCCACAACCCCGCCAACCGGCGCAACCGACGAACCTTCTCCGGTGTCACCGCCTGCTCCACCCCGCCGAAGAGGTCACTGGTTCGTGTCTTCACTTCGACGAAAACCGCCGTGCGGGTGGCGCCGTCGGCCGCGATGATGTCCAGCTCGCCGTATCGGCAGCGCCAATTGCGGTCCAGCACCTGCAGTCCCAGCGATGTCAGATGTTCGACCGCCAGATTCTCACCAAGCGTGCCGATCTCGGCGCGAGTCAACGAAGTCATGCCGCCACAATGCGATCGACGGCAGACACCGGGGAACCGACGAACCGCGGTTATCCACACTCCCGCCTTCATTCACAGACAACGCCATTAAGAGCGCTCCGTTACCCCAGCAGAGTCCCGCACCCCGCAAGAAACTCGACCTCATGCTCAGGACTGGACTCATCGACGTCCTGCATTCCCTCGGCTGAACCATCAAGAGTCCGACGCCACGGCGACAACGACGTGTTTGATGCCGGACATGACACTCAGCGTGACGGCCAATCGGCCAGAAAGTGGGCATATTGAATGAGATTTCAAACCCCAAACCCCTCGCCTCTTGTCGCTGTAGTCGTGCTGGCGGCCCGCACCGCACCCTCTCGCCGCCGCGCTGCACGATGGCGTGGCCGTCACTTCCACGTCGACTGTCGTCGGAGCCTTGAGCCCGGCCCGGTCGCCCAATCATTATGGAGGGGCGCGTTCCATCATCGCGGCGTCCGCGGCAGGAGAGGGGAGTGCGATGACCAGCACGGATCAGGTTCGCGACGGGTTCGTGGAGCGTCTCTTCGCGTCGGCCCTGGGCACGATGGACGTGTTCACGGTCTACCTGGGGGACCGCCTGGGCCTCTATCGCATGCTGGCCGCGCACGGGCCGCTCACGGCTGGCGAGCTCGCCGAACGCGCCGGCATCTATGCCCGCTACGCGCGAGAATGGCTCGAGCAGCAGGCCGCTACCGCGATCCTGGAGGTGGACGACGCCGCGAAGCCGGAGGAGGAGCGGCGCTTCTCACTTCCGGCCGGGCACGCCGAGGCCCTGATCGATCCGGAGAGTCCGTACGCGATGGCGGCCCTGTGCCGCTCGCTCGCGGCCCTTGGGGGCGTGCTCCCGAAGCTCGTCGACGCGTACCGGACCGGCGAGGGCGTCGCCGTTGAGGGGGCCGACGCGGTCGAGGCGCAGGGGGACTTCAACCGGCCGTGGCTGGTGGGCTCGTTCGCCAGCGAGTACCTCCCACAGGTCCCCGACGTGCACGAGAAGCTCAAGGCCGGCGCGCGCGTCGCGGACGTCGCGTGCGGCGTGGGGTGGGCCGCCGTCTCCATCGCGCGCGGATACCCCGCGACGACCGTGGATGGCTTCGACCTGGACGAACCGGCGATCGCGCTGGCCCGCGCCAACGCCCTGGACGCGGGCGTGGCCGACCGGGTCACGTTCCAGGCGCGCGACGCGGCTGACCCGTCGCTGTGCGGGCAGTACGACCTGGCCGTGATCGTGGATGCGCTGCATGACATGTCGCGGCCGGTGGACGTGCTGGCCAGCGTGCGACGGCTACTTGCGCCGGGCGGGACGCTGATCGTGGCGGACGAGCGCGTGGCCGACGCCTTCCACGCGCCGGCGGGCGAGACCGAGCGCCTCTTCTACGGCTACAGCGTCCTGGATTGCCTGCCGGCGGGGATGGTCTCGAAGCCGTCGGCCGAGACCGGCACCGTCATGCGGCGATCGACCCTGGAGCGCTATGCCGCGAAAGCGGGGTTCTCGGCGGTGTCGGTCCTGCCCATCGAGCACGACTTCCTGCGCTTCTACCGGCTCGACCCATAGCGGGGATTTATAGCCACCTGACCCTCGCGCGCGACCTCACTACGTATGGCTTCTACTGCGGCCCAGTAGTTCCTGATGGTCACACGTAGGTACTGGGCCTCGTCGGCGCTTCTAGCTGCGAGCGGCATCCCGAGCGCCCCCCAACGCCCTCAGATCGCGCCACCGCTGGCGGGAATCGTCCGCGTAGTGCCATCGCCTGCGGCCCGCTGTGACAACTGGTGGACCGGATTGGCCTCCGGATTGGGCGTCGTCTCCTGCGACCTGACGGCCTGATGATCCGGTGGGGTGGCTGTCTTCTCGGTTCTCGGCCACCCCACCGGACCTGTAGCTGTGTTCTAAGCCAAAGGTAAACCGGTGCAAAGATCCGGACGACATGCGTAAGAACTGCGCGGCGAGAAACTGGGCAGAGTTGCGCAGTCCAGACTCCGTGACCTGGGGAATCAGGCCAAATCCCCTGTGGCACAGGTGTAGTGGAACTCGTATTAAGTAGGAGTTTCGCCCTGTGCGACTTACGACTTACCCGCCGTGTGCCATCCGTGACTTTGTACCGCTGCTCGTTGAGCGTTGTGCGTGCACCGAACTCGCCACGTACGCGTGACGGCGTAAGTCGGCGCGATCGTCGAGACGGCAGCACGGGGGCGCGAGTAGGTTCCGGGTCAGCGTCTACGTCACTACAAAGGTGCCTAGTTCGCTGAACTAGGTAGGAAACGCAGTGATGACTTGATGTAGAACCCTCACGACCCTGATCAATCCGGCAATAATGTGCGCCAACCCTTGGGATGCCGGACACCCGAGGCCCATACACCGAGCCGGGTCCCATCGTGGTGGGCAGGAGACCCGGCGTCGTCGAGGAGATGGTCATGATCGCTCGGATGTGGCGAGGCTGGGTTCGGACCGAGCAGGCGAACGCCTACGTCGCCTACATCACCGGCACAGGTTTGCGTGAGTATGCGGCGACGCCGGGCAACCTTGGCTGCCAGATGTGGACGAGAGACCTGGGAGCTGGTCGAACCGAAGTCCTGACGGTCAGTTGGTGGGAGTCACGGGCTGCCATCATCGGGTTCGCCGGATCCGACATCGAGGCCGCCGTGTTCTACCCCGAGGATGACGACTACCTCGTCGATCGCGAGACCACGGTCTCGCATTTCGAGGTTGCGGCCGCCCAGGCGGGCTGATGTCGCCGCGCAGTCGTGCCGTTAGGGCTCGCCCCTCCCGTATTCGTCAATGTCCAGGAGACTACAAGGACAGCGAATTAGCAGAAATCGGCGATGAGTCGATGCATCTATTTGCGGGCTTGTGTAAGACTTCGCCCCATGCCTTCGGACGGTTCGGCCGTCGTGCTCCTGCACGGCCTCAACGCATCTGGCAATGCATGGCAAGACGTCGCCCCACTTCTTCGTAGCTATCACCAGGTTTACGCACCGACCGCGATAGGGCACCGTGGCGGACCGCCTGTACAGCGACGACCAGTAACCATTCGCGACGTTGTTGACTGGGCCGAACGCTACCTGGATGAGCACGGACTACAACGTCCGCATCTTGTCGGCCACTCGATGGGTGGTTTTGTGGCCATCGAATTGGCACGGCGCGGCCGGGCAGCCTCCGTCTGCGCGTTTGCACCGGGCGGCTTCTGGTCGTCCGGTGACGGTCTGCGGACAAGGACCATGACAAAGGTGCGAAGAGGCGCGGTGATGGCTCGCCTTACGCGGCCAATCACTCCCCTCGTACTGAAGTCGTCGACGGTGCGTCGGCTTTGGTTCCGTGGGAGCGCCGCGTGCCACGCAGATCGAATAACCGCGAAGCGGGGCGTTCAGATCGTCGACGACTACATCGAGTGCACAGTCAGCGCCGAAATTTTTTCGACCGACGGCGAGCACATTGCACCTCTCGACCCCTGCCATGCCCCGTCACTCTGGCATGGTCGGAGAAAGACGCAATCCTTCCCGTCGCCTGGTACGGCCCTAATGCTCGTGAGCGCCTGCCACAGGCGGCGTTCAAACTTCTCCCTGACGTTGGGCATGACCCGATGATGGACGACCCCTCCCTCGTAGCACGCACCATCCTCGCCGCTACAGGCGCGGCGAAGAACTAGCTGAGTAAGAAGAATCGCATGGCAAGTAAGGTTGCGACGAAAGTCCGGCGCGGGCCGTCGATTCGGCGCGGTCTAGGTGGATCGCGATGAAGGCCATGGCCGTCACGATTTTTCACCGGGTCGCTGACCCCGAAGTTTTCGACGGTTGGGTCTGCGACGTGCGATCCGCTGCGGAGGCCGCACGAGGATTCGTTGCGCTCGCTGCCTCGATAAATCGCGACACGCCGCTGGACTGGGCGGTCGCGGTGACCTTCGAGTCCGAGGACTTGCTCCACCAGTGGCTCGACGGGGCGACGTGGAAGCATTTGGTGCGCGGCGCTGCGGCACGGGGATTTCTGCGGCTTTCTTCGGATTTGGTGATCATTGAAGGCGCGGTGATGCCGACCGGTGTGGCGATTGTCTCCTCCAGCGTGTCCGGCGGAATGGAGGCTGACTTCCAGGCTGCCCATATCAGGCTGACGATGGCCGCGTCCCAATTCTCCGGCTATGAGGGCACGGCTGTCTTCTCCGCCGGGTGCGTTGGGGAAATGGATGTCGCTGATCCTTTTTCGCACCGAACCCCAATTGTCGGCATGGCTACGGTCGCCGCAGCGCAAGGAAGTCGTGCTGCCGGTGCGGTCGAGTCTGACGAAGGATTTCTCGGTATTCGCCAAGACCACCCCGCTCGGCACCACCGTGCGCAACGTGGACGGGAAGACGGAGATGACGCCGAGCTGGAAGACGGCGATGCTCCTACTGATGGTGCTCTACCCCATGGTGATGCTGCAGTCGAAGTTCGTGGCACCGGTGATCGGCAAGTTGGGCGCGCAGCCGTGGCTGTCAGTTTGGCTCAGCCAGGTGGTCAGCGTGGCATTAATGCAATGGTGGTTGATGCCCACGGTGTCGTCATGGTGCCGCCGCTGGCTCGACCCAGTCGACGGCGCCGGTCTGCGAATCAGCCTGCGCGGTGCCGCAGTAGCCGTGATCGTCTACGCCGCGTCGTTGACGGTCTTCGCGACGGTCGAGTGGCTGCAGTACTGGAATTAATGTGGCGGCTCAGGTACTGCGCGCCGGAGAAGCCTAGACCAAGTGGATGTTGCGCGCCGTGGCGGCTGAAGACTTCATCGGATTCCTGTAAGGCGCTCGCCTTGATGACCTCGGATTCGAGTGCCTCGTCAACATCATCTCAGTTGCGTCCGGTGAGCATCACTGCCGGCACCAGCGACGTTGGGTCCCGCCCGGCGTCGGAGGCCGCCTCGCGGACGATCTCCAGACGATGTGCGTAGTCTTGTGGGCGGTGGGGGAACCCAGGGAATAGCCATCTGCGTAGCGGCCCACCACGCGCAGCATGCTGGGTCCGTGCGCACCAATCCAGATCGGGGGCCACGTCCCTCGATACGGGGGCAGGTCGAAAATGGCGTTGCGCAGTGGGAAGTACGGCGAGTCTCGGTTGACGAGCTCGCCGCCGGAGTTCCATAGGATCCGGATCGTGGCCAATGCTTCTTCTAAGCGCGCAACGGGTTTGGTCCAGTCCACGCCGTAGGGTTCATTGCCTTCGCGTTCGCCGGGGCCGATCCCCAGGATTGCGCGTCCACGGGTGAGCAGATGTAGCGTCGCCGCGGCCTGCGCAGTGACCGCCGGGTTGCGTCGTCCGGTGTCGGTCACCCCGACGCCCAGGTATAGACGACCGATCCGGTTGCGGGCGGACAGCCGCCCCAGCATGGTCCACGGTTCCAGGTACGCGTCGGCGGTGGACAGGATTTTCGCGGCACCGCAATACCTTTCGTTCCACACCGCTCGAGGAAACAGCGCGTTGAGATGATCAGGAACCCAGAACGAGTCTGCGCCAACCGCGACGGCATTGAGGTAGCTGGCTGTGGTGAATGCGGTCGCGGTGGGGCGAGCAGCAATGATCGGGTCCAACACACCCACGCGACGTCAGCGTCATCGAAGGAGTTCATGCCGACGTCGAGGGCCTCCGGGTGGTGCTGCTCGAGCTCCTCCAGCTTCTCGACGATCGCCCTCCACATCTCCTGCGGCACTGTGGACTTGACCGCGTCGCAGATCTGGCCCAACTGGACCTTCATCACCAACATATCGTGGCTGTGGTCCCTGGAATCGATCAGCGACTGCAGCCGACCCGCCGCAACGATTCCGGTGTTCACGTCGACCTCGGTGTCTGAGTCGACAAGCGTCGCATAGCCTTTGACCATGACGGTCTCGTAGAAAGCCATCGGGGTGATCGCGGTGGCCACGCCCTTGACGAAGTCGACGCCGTTCTCCTGCGCCCGCTACTCAAGAATCCGCCGGTAGGTAGGCTTCGCGACGTTCTGCACTGGGAAGTGGCGGACGGTGTGGTTGCGGATCGAGTCGATGGTGACCCGGTCTGGCTTGGCGTTGTCATCCCGCAAGGCGCGGAGGATCATCGTGGAGCTCGCCTCGCTTGCCAGCAGGTTGTTGACCTTGATCCGCAGGGTGTCATTTCGGCACACGCGGCACCGGGGCTCGAGCTGAAACCCGTTGCGTGGAGCCAATCCCATCGACTCCACGATCTCGTCGACGGGAGCCAGAACCATCGCATCGACGTCGGGCATCGCCACGCTCCTCGCTCCGTCAAAGATGTCGATGATTTCAGTCTCTCAGCACCGAAGCCGTTGCGCGCAGCGATAGAAGCCGCACTTCATGGTTTTCCGCGGTACTTCCACCGGCAATTGCGCGAAAAATCGAAGCTAGACACACACGAGTACATAGAGTAGCGGACTACTCGTGTCGGCATCCCACAGCGGTATTACGCTCCTCGACATGACGGCTGTGCTGTCGGTGTTCCCGGGGGTCACAGGGAAACGTTGCCAACCGGCTTACCGCTACGCGCCGTCAGGGAGGAGCTAGAGATGTCGAAGCGTTTGGTTGTGTGCTGCGATGGCACCTGGAATTTTCCGGACCAGCAATGCCCAACGAACGTCACCAAAGTTGCGTTGGCCATCGCAACTGTGGACAGCAAAGGCACCGAGCAGCGGACGTTCTATCACCGTGGGATCGGATCGAACCGACGGGAGCGTATTCGCGGAGGCGCGTTCGGTTTCGGGCTCTCTCGCGACGTCTGCGACACTTACCGCTTCCTGGTGCAAAACTATGAACCGGGCGACGAGCTCTTCTTCTTCGGCTTCAGCCGCGGCGCATTCACTGCACGCAGTACCGTGGGGCTCGTCCGAAACGCCGGAATCCTGCGGCAAGAGCACGTTGACCGTGTCAGCGAAGCGTATGCGCTCTACCGCAGCCGAACCAAGACAAACACCCCACGAGGCAGGGAGGCGACACTGTTCCGGCGCTCGTACTCCTACGAGCCGCGCATCCGTTTCATCGGGGTCTGGGACACGGTGGGTGCGCTCGGAATCCCGCTTGATGGGTTCCGCTTGATCTCCCTGCTCAATAAGCGATGGGAGTTTCACAATACCGAACTGAGCACCAGCGTGGATGCTGCCTATCAGGCGCTGGCGATCGACGAGAAGCGAGGACCGTTCAAGCCTGCACTGTGGAAGACGCAGGAAGGCGCAGAAGATCAGCATGTGGAACAGGTCTGGTTTTCGGGAGTTCACTCCGATGTCGGAGGTGGCTACCCGGACCACGGGCTGAGTGACATAGCGCTCCTTTGGATGGTCGATCGTGCCCGCACCTGCGGCTTGGAATTCCGCGAGGATGCGTTCGTGCATGCCCGCCCACCCGAATCTGAGATAGACCGGGGGGATGTGGTGCGCACGTGCACATGGGTTGAACCCAATTCCCTCGGTGAGCTCCATGAGTCACGCAAGGGCATGTACCGCTTGATCCCGCCATTCCATCGAAGCCCTGATTTCTCCAAGACGACTTGCGAGAGCATCGCGTCGAGCGCTGTGACGCGCCGCACTACGGATCCAGAATATGCTCCGCCGGAGTTTACAAGTTATCTCGACAATGCTGAACACAGCACGCCGATGGAACCATGGCACACCACGGTTGATGCTCAGCCGCTTTCCTACGATGAAATAGCCGCTAGGACAGCGCTATTCAGCTGAGCTGCAGCGTAACGGCTGGACCCATTTCGCTCAATACCACCACACGACTGGGCGACGTCACACAGAGACATGCCAGGAACCTGAGGGCTCCGTTCGAGCGACCAGGCAGCATTTTGCTCCGCCGACAGGCACGTCGATGACCGCGCGTTTCCACGTCACGGCCTTCCCATTGCGCGCACTTCATCGAGGAGCAGTGCGGGGCTGGTTTCGGATACCGCCTTTGCCGGGACCGTGGAACGAATCGACGCTCGTTCGTTCGAATTGTGCTTTACCAATCGTGGCTAGCGCGCCGACCAGCGATTCGATGTCACCGGAGTTGTTGTAGACGTGCAGTGAGACTCGGATCGCATTCAGCCTTGCGCTAGTCACGATTCGGTAATCTCGGTGAAGCGCTGCCCGAACAGCGGTTGCGTCAAGGTCGGCATGCTGCAGCGCGATGATGTGCGGGCTGGCGGACGGGTCGTCGAGGTTGCGGAACGGATGCCAGCCGAGTGGCTGAACAGCTTCGACCAGCTCGGCCGCAAGGAGGCGCGCGTGGGCCTCGATAGTCCCCGAGCCGAGACCGTTCAGCCGGGTGATCGACTCAGTGAGCCCCAGCGCCGACGCATACGCAATAGTTGACTGCTCGAATCGGCGAGCTCCTGGTGCCTGCTCGCGGCGAGTAGCGTCAAAGGCGAACGGGTTCGGAGTCCCCATCCAACCGGGATGCGGCGGGATCGAGTCCAGCAGATCGTCACCTACCGCGAACAACGCGACTCCCCCGTGTCCGCACAACCATTTGTATCCGCTGGTGACCACGAAGTCGGCGCCCCAATCGGCCATTGCGACCTCGCCGGCGCCGGCAAGCTGAGTAGCGTCGACAATCAGTCGAGCACCGACCTCGTGAGCGCTGTCGGCGAGTACCGCGCAGTCGACCCGGGAGCCCGTGCCATACATCACTGCGCTCACGCACACAGCGGCGACGCCCGGCCGGATAGCGTCAACGACGGATTCAGTAAGGCTGACACTGGCTCTGTCCTCGACCCACGTCACCGATCGTCCACTTGCCGAACCGGCAAGCCACGGGTGCGTGACGCTGGGAAAATCCGTCGCGACCAGGACGACGTCCCCAGCCGGCACCAGCGCCGCCGCTGTTGCTAGACCCGCGCTGGCCCCTCCAAGTACGGCCACCGCGCCAGGCTCCGTGCCGAGCAGTATTGCGCCGGCGGCACGGAGTTCGTCGAGAATCCGCAGCTCCTCCTCATCGCTCAGTCGGACATTGCCGTGCTGGGCTGTCTGGGTGAGGTGCTCCAGCATCACCTCCAATGATTGGGCGGGGATGAGGCCCAGGGCGGCCTGGTTAAGGTAAACAGACTGCGCAAGGGCGGCGAAGTCAAGCCGCCGAACCAGAGCATCCACGCCGTGCTCCTCACGTTGGCGATCTGCCGCCTCGGCGGCGGTGGAACGCTAAGTCAGCCATCCGTAGAACTGCGGTCAAGTCACGGGCACAGCTGTGGGGCCGTCGGCTCGCTGGCCTTACGCCCCGCATAGCCGGGCTCCTCCGCAGTCGATCACCCGCTTCATTTCGTGGAAATGAGCGTCCTTGAACAGTATGTCCTCGTTCTCCTGGGCACGACTGGCATGTCCTTACCACCGCGCAGTTACATTGGCAGCGATCTGGTCGGCAATCTTCAACGCCGATTCAGCGGGGTTAGCGCTGCACGTGTTGATGTCGATAATGACATTGTTTCTGAGCGCCAGCGCGCGTCCACAGCCCCAGCCGGGGGCACTGGCGTTCTGTTGAGTCGCGGTGGTACTCAGTGTGCCGTTCGCGTTGGAGATCTGCCCGACGGACCACTGTGACTCGCTCTGCGTGTGGGTGTACTGGCGGCAGGCCGGCCACTGCTGGGCGGAGGCGTCGACGAAGGCACCAGCTTTTTCCACGGTAGGAAACAACACCACTGCCTGCTTGAGATAGTGCGTGAAGTTATCGCCGTCGTTTAAGCTCTGATCGCGCTCGGCCCAGTAACCGCTGTTGGCATAGACCGGGGCCTCCGCCGCGCCGTCGATGGCGAGGCACTCCTGAGGCGCCAGGGTGGCGCTGTTGTCAGACATCGAGGTCTGGTTATTCGTGACCGTCATTCCGGCCGTCCCCATAGCGACGTTCACCTGTTCGGGGCTGAGCAGCAACCCGGCCAGCTCACGCTCAACAAGAGGACGCGGAATCATCGATCGGGTGGTCGTCATCGACTCGGCGTTGCCTTTTGTGCTGGCGCACCCGGCGATCAGAACGCAGATGACTGCAACCGCAAGTGCGGCCGTTGGTTCGCGCATGTGTTCCTCCCCATTCCAGCCGTGCCCAACCGATCAGCGTGGCGCGATATCCCCATAGCGCGGCACGTGAAGAAATGGTGCAGTAATGCCGCCGACGCCTACGTGAGGTTGAACGGTGTTTCCTGATAACGATGAACGGTGTTTCTTGATAACGATTTGTGGGTCGAGCACAGCTCTGAGCGGTCCCGCGATTGGTGCCTGCCCGCGCCGGGCGGCAGCCGAAGGGACGCGAGCCAGCCGCCGTGATAACGGGTGGAATAGTGTCGCCTGGCGAGGCAGGTCTGCGATGAAGGAAGTCACCGACAGGCAGAACCGGTTGCCGCCGCCCCAAGGACACCGCGGCTGAGTAGAAACACCGTCGCTGGGGATCCCCGTCTGTTATGAGACAAATGGGCCGCGGTTCGGATGGTGGTGAACCCGGACCGCCCGTGCGACGAGGGCGGCATCGTGTCGATGGCCGGTCAGCCGGCCATTCGTCGCGAGTCCGCGGCAAGGTGTTCGGCGCCTTGATGTCAAGCGTGATCGTCGTTCTCACCGGCATCGCGTGGATCACCTACCACGATGTGTCCACTGGAATCACCACGTCTGCAACGTTGGATGGTGCACGCCCCTCAATCGGGATGGATCAAAACATCCTCATCATGGGGCTGGATACGCGACGTCCTGGGACCACTGATTGTGCATCTCCTCGTCGATTGCCCTTATGGACCGATAGTCACTGTCGGCCAGGCTATTCCGCGCACCGGGATTGACAGCGGTTACCGACTGGGCCTACCTTGTGCGGAACAGATATTTGGTCAGAGGAATGCTGAATGCACTCGATACGGTTCGTAATGCGGGCGCTGAGGCCGGGTGCACCTTCGCGGGACTTGTACGGTGCGGCATGCGAGATGTCAACGTGGGCGCGCGCCGAAGGCGGTACGACGGACGCGGCGAAACGAGCATGACGACGGAAGCGCACAGTGAAGACGACAGCTGGGATCTCACGACGAGCGTCGGAACCACAGCTGTCGCAGTGGCGGCGATCCGGGCGCTGATATCGAGCCGACCGCAGGCCTTGATCAGCGATCCGTACGCGCAACCACTCGTCGATGCCCTGGGGGTCGAGATCTACCGCTCGTTGGCTGCGGGCATCCCGTTCCAAGACGAATCCGCGGCCCACTACGGGCAGGCGGTCGCCGACGGAATCGCGCTTCGGACGCGGTTCTTCGATGATTTCTTGATCGAGGCGACGCGCAGCGGGTTGCGGCAGGTAGTCGTCCTCGCGTGCGGTCTTGATACCCGGCCGCAGCGGCTTACCTGGCCTCCCGGCGTAATCATTTACGAGCTGGATCAACCGGGGGTCGTCGAGTTCAAGGTTCGGACGCTGGCGGAACTCGGCGTCGCGGATCAGGCGACGGTGCACAGTATCGGGGTGGACCTGCGGGAAGATTGGGCGGCAATTCTGCGGGACCACGGATTCGACCCCGCGCAGCCGACCGCGTGGATCGCCGAGGCGTTGCTGCCGTACCTCCCGGCGCAGGCGCAAGGTCGCGTGTTGGACACGATCACTGAGCTGTCCAGCCCGGGCAGCAAGCTGGCCGTCGACTGGTACCTGACATATGGCGTGGATGTCGAGCAGCCGGAGTCGGACGACATGGAGGACGCCAGGACCATGGTGTCCACAGAGTGTGTCAACGCCGAGGACTATCTGCGGCAGCAGGGCTGGACAATCTGCACACAGAACGGCGAGGAGCGATTCGTCGGTGCCGGTATGGCCGACCGATACGACCCGTCGGTCGGAGGGATTCACGACGGCTACTACTCGACCGCCGAACTGTAATAGCCATGGCGACCATCGTTCTAGTTCACGGGGGCGGCCATGGTGGATGGTGCTTTAAGCCCCTTGCCCGGCTGCTGCGAAACAAGGGGCACGACGTCTACGCCCCGACACTGACGGGTTTAGGCGAGCGGGCGCACCTGTTCCGAGCCGGTGTCGACCTCGACTGCCATGTCAACGACATTGTTGCCCTCCTGCACTACGAAGATCTACGCAACGTCGTCCTGGTCGGGCATAGCTATGGCGGCATGGTCATCACCGGGGCGGCCGACCGTGCGTCTGATCGCGTGGGCCATCTGGTCTACCTCGACGCCATGGCCCCAAAGGACGGCCAGTCGTTGGTGGATGTTGCCGGCCCGTTCATGGCGGCCGCGCGTTCAGACAGCCGAATCGTCGACGGCGTGGAGATGTGCCTGTTTCCCAGTGCCGAGACGCTCCCGTTCTATGGGGTGGTCGATCCGCGGACTCTGGACTGGATGCGCACGCGGCTGACACCGCACCCCTGGAGATGCTTCGAGCAACCGCTGCAACTGACGAATGAGATGGTGCTGCAGTCAATCCCGCAGTCCCATATCAGCAGCACGCTATTCCTGTCGCTGCGCGATGCCGACGGGTTACGGGAGAAATGGCACGGCCGGTTGTGGGACATCGACACCGGCCACGACATGATGATCACCGAGCCGAACAAGGTGGCCGAGCTGCTCGACCGGGTTGCGCGGCTCGTGTCCGGTCAGTGAAGGCGGGACATGGTTCCAGTGGCCTCTGTCTCGCCGACGTCGAGGACGCAAAGCCGGCTCGAGTTCCTCAGCTAGATGATCACCTGCTCGTTGGTGAAGAACAGCGGGGAGTTCGGTAGGTCGATAAAGGTCCGTTCGTCTTCGAGAAGCGCCCGGCCTGCGTTCAGTCCTTCGGTCGTGGACATCGCCTCGAGCAGGTCGTCGGCGCTGTCCCACCACAGCTCTGCCACACCGTCGAACGGATCGACTCGACCACCGCGCGAATCGATCGCCGGGGACAGGCGGACGTCGGAGAAGGTATGGCTTTGGGTGTAGCGGTGAATCCGTAGTGCCGGGGAATGCCGGCGCACCAGTTCGGCATGGTTTTCGAACCAGTACCGCTGAAACTCTGACACCGAGAGCACGGGCAAGCGCCGCAGGCAGAAAACGAGCTTGATCATCGAACCTCCAGATGCGTTACGCCAAACCTCCCATTCGGTTTCGCGGTCGTCAAAAAACGGGTACACCCCGCCGCAGGAGGTCGACATGAGCAGCACGTCAGTACACGGAGTCGTCGACAAGGCAACCGACAGCAAGGCGTTCGAGTACACCGCGCGCGTCGGCTTCGCCGCCAGCGGTGTCCTGCACCTGCTCGTCGCCTTCATCATCTTGCGCCTCGCGTTCGGTTCCGGTGGAAACGCCGACCAGTCCGGGGCGCTCGCCACACTTGCCGGACAACCCGGCGGCGCCGTCATGCTGTGG
The DNA here is from genome assembly GCA_963800125.1 of uncultured Actinomycetota bacterium. Classification (GTDB taxonomy): domain Bacteria; phylum Actinomycetota; class Actinomycetes; order Mycobacteriales; family Mycobacteriaceae; genus Mycobacterium. The sequence continues at coordinate 25,386 of CAWDAC010000044.1, forward strand.
GTGGCGGCCGTGGGACTGCTGGCATTGGGCCTGTGGCGCGTCGGCGAGGCGGTGATCGGCTCCAAGCCCGGTGAGCGATCCGGACAGGAGCAGGACGACTCGCCGGCCTGGAAGCGGGCCAAGTCCCTCGGGTTGGCGATCGTCAACTTCGCCATCGCGTTCTCGGCGGCGCGCTTCGCGATGGGCATCGGACAGTCGAGCAGCCAGCAGAACGCCGGGCTGTCCGCGCAGCTGATGCAGTCCGGCTGGGGCAAGACCCTGTTGATCGCGGTGGGGCTGGGGGTCGCGGCGATCGGCGGCTACCACGTCTACAAGGGTGCGTCGAAGAAGTTCCTAAAGGACCTACGGACCTCCGGCGGGACGGGCATCACCGCAGTCGGTGTCACCGGCTACGTGGCCAAGGGCCTCGTGCTCGTCGGCGCCGGGCTGCTCGTCGTCGCCGCGACGCTCCAGGCGGACCCGTCGAAGGCCGCCGGACTCGACGCCGCGGTGAAGACACTCGGTCAGGCACCGTTCGGCAAGGTCCTGCTAATCCTGGCCGCGCTCGGGATCGCCGCCTTCGGTGCGTACAGCTTCGTGCGCAGTCGCTACGGTCGGATGTAGCGCCCCTTCGCGCCTGGACTACTACTGGAACGATTCGACAAGCGCGGCCAGCTGACTCGGTGACACCGAGACACCGCACTGACCACGCAGGTCCGTCAGCGGTTGGGCGATGCCCTTCAACTCCAGGAACTCACCCGGGTGGGCCAGGAAATACGCCTGGACGTTCGACTTGGCCTCGTCTGTCGGTTGCGAACCCGCCGCGGTCAGCACATCATCGGCGCCCGGATGGGCGTCCAGATAGGTGCCGGCCGAGCTCAGCACGCCGCTGGCGGTGGTCGCGAGTCCGCCCGCCGTGCAGGGCGCAGCACCGGCCGTCGGTAGCGCGACGGTGGTCGTCACTACACCTCCGAGCACACAGGCGGCCAAGGCGCCGAACAATCCGCGGCGCATCGCAGTTGTGGACCTTCTCATTCGTTCGTATCCCTCGGTGTTGTCGCGAATGGGTCGTTTCCCTGACCAGCAAGCACAGAACAAGCCGCGCTGCAGAACCCCGGGCCAGGCTGCTGAAAGTGTTGCACGTTGTCGTGGGGTTGGCCCGAGAAAGTGTGATCAGTCAATGAAAGCACGCTCCATTCTGCACGTTGGATGTCACTGCCAGCGGATTCACACCAATTGAGCGATGTCCGGTTTCTCGCGGGCCAACAGATCGGGCTAAGCGAAGGGTATGTTCATTTAGGTAAACCTCAGCTAAAGCGCCGGGTTGGCGCGGGAAGGACCTCCTGGATGCGACCCCGTTGGCGCCGGATCGTCGCGCTCGTGTCGGCCCTTGCCGTCGTGGCTGGAGCGACTGCCTGCTCGAGTTCATCCGACAACGACGAACTCCTCATCTACAACGCCCAGCACGAATCGCTGACCAAGGAATGGATCGACGCCTTCACAAAGGAAACGGGCATCAAGGTGACCTACCGCCAGGGCGGCGACACCGAACTGGGCAATCAGCTGGTCGCCGAAGGAGAGGCATCACCCGCCGACGTCTTCGTGACCGAGAACTCCCCCGCCATGGCCGCGGTGGAAAAGGCCGGCCTCTTCGCCGACCTGAATGCAGACACCCTCAATCAGGTTCCGGCGCAATACCGTCCGGCCACCGGCAAGTGGACGGGTGTCGCGGCGCGCAGCACAGTCTTCGTCTACAACAAGTCCAAGCTGCAGCCTGATCAGCTGCCGAAATCCCTACTGGACCTGGAGCAACCCGCGTGGAAGGGCCGTTGGGGTGGGGCTCCGGCCAAGGCGGACTTCCAAGCGATCGTCTCGGCCCTGCTTCAGCTCAAGGGCGAGCAGGCCACCGCGCAGTGGCTGGCCGGCATGAAGACCAACGCGGTCATCTACAACGACAACATCGCCACCATGAAGGCCGTCAACGCCGGCGAGGTCGACGGCGGCATCATCTACCACTACTACTGGTTCCGCGATCAGGCCGAGACCAAAGAGGGCAGCGGCAACACTGAGCTGCACTACTTCCGCAACCAGGATCCCGGCGCGTTTGTCAGCCTGTCCGGCGGCGGCGTGCTCAAGTCCAGCAAGAAACCGGAACAGGCCCAGCAGTTCCTGCGCTTCATCACCGGCAAGGCCGGCCAGGAGGTGCTGGAGAAGGGCACCTCGTTCGAGTACCCGGTGGCCAGCGGCGTGCCCGCGAACCCCGCCTTGCCGCCGCTCGACTCACTGGCGGCACCGGCGATCGACCCCTCGACGCTGGATGCCCAGAAGGTGACAGATCTGATGACGAAGGCTGGCTTGTTGTAGATGGTCGCTCCCCCCGTCTCGCGCCCCGTGGCACCGGCTTCGCGGTCTGAAACGGCCGCCCGTCCCGGCCCACTCGTCTCGGCCACGGTCGCGATCCTGGTGGCCGCCACGTGCATCCCACTTGGTTACGTGGCTTGGGGAGCAGTATCCGTCGGGTGGACACGCGCCTATGCCCTGGTGGTACGGCCGAGGGTCGGCGAGCTGCTGTTCAACACCGTCGCGCTGGTCGTCGTGACGGTGCCGCTGTGCGTGGTGATCGGTGTCGCAGTGGCCTGGCTGGTGGAGCGGACGGACCTTCCAGCCCGGGCGTTTTGGCGTCCGTTGTTCGTTGCGCCGCTTGCCATTCCGGCATTCGTCAACAGCTATGCGTGGGTCGGCGTCATGCCATCCCTGCACGGACTGTGGGCTGGAGTCTTGATCACGACGCTGTCGTACTTCCCGTTCATGTATCTGCCCGTGGCCGCGACGCTGCGCCGGCTCGATCCGGCTGTCGAGGAATCCGCCCGGGCTCTGGGATCCGATTCGGCCGGTGTGTTCTTCCGCGTCGTACTGCCGCAGCTGCGGCTGGCGATCCTCGGCGGCGGGCTGCTGATCGGAGTGCACCTGCTCGCCGAATTCGGCGCGTTCGCAATGGTGCGGTTCGACACCTTCACGGTCGCGATCTTCCAGCAGTTCCAGGTCACCTTCGACGGGGCGGCGGGCAGCATGCTCGCCGGTGTTCTCGTACTGCTGTGCCTGGTGCTGCTGATCGCCGAGGCGTCGGCGCGCGGTCAGGCCAGGTTCGCGCGTATTGGCACCGGCGCACCGCGGGCGGCGACGCCGATCCGGCTGGGCCGCAACATGTTCGCCGCATCGGCGGCCCTTGTCGTGTTGGCGGTGCTGGCGCTCGGTGTACCGGTCTGGACGATCCTGCGCTGGCTGTGGATCGGCGGAACCGAAGTCTGGGTGCTTGACGACATCGCCAGCGCACTCGGCCAAACCATCGGGCTAGCGGGGGTGGCAGCGGTGTTGACGACGGTGTTGGCCTTCCCCGTCGCCTGGGTGGCGGTCCGGTCAAGTGGCGTGCTGGCCCGCATGGTCGAGGGCGCCAACTACGTCACCAGTTCCCTACCCGGGATCGTCACCGCACTCGCGCTGGTGACCGTCACCATCCACTTCGCACGCCCGCTGTACCAGAGCGTCGCACTCATCGTGTTCGCCTATGTCCTGCTGTTCATGCCCCGCGCACTGGTCAACGTCCGCGCCGGCCTCGCCCAGGTCCCGATCGGCCTCGAAGAGGCATCACGTTCGCTGGGCAGCTCGCCTACCGCGACGTTCTTCCGAGTCACCCTGCGGCTCACCGCTCCCGCCGCGGCCGCCGGCGCATCGCTGGTATTCGTCGCTGTGGCAACCGAATTGACCGCGACGCTGCTGCTCGCACCCACCGGCACCAGGACGTTGTCGATGATGTTCTGGTCGTTCTCCAGCGAGCTGGACTACGCGGCTGCCGCACCGTACGCGCTTGTGCTCGTGGTGCTGGCGATTCCAGTGACGCTGGTGCTGTTCCGGCAATCGACGAAGGTGGCCGCGCTATGACCACCATGCTCGATGTCCGCGGGCTGGGAAAGTCCTTCAACGGCAACACCGTGCTGGACCACATCGACCTCAACGTGCCTGTGGGCAGCACGACCGCCGTCGTCGGATCGTCAGGCTGCGGCAAGACCACACTGCTGCGACTCATTGCGGGATTCGAAACACCTGATGCCGGAGCGGTCAGCATTTCCGGCCGGCAAGTGGCGAGCCCGGAACGCTCGGTTGCGCCCCATCGTCGCAGCGTCGGCTACGTCGCGCAGGACGGTGCGCTGTTCCCACACCTCACGGTGGGACAGAACATCGCCTACGGTCTGCCGGGCGCGGCCCGCAGCCGCGACGTCCGCGACCGGGTGACCGATCTGCTCGAAACCGTCTCTCTGGACGCCTCATACGCGTCTCGTCGCCCACATCAGCTGTCCGGCGGTCAGCAGCAGCGCGTTGCGCTCGCTCGCGCACTGGCCCGCAGGCCTGTGCTGATGCTTCTCGACGAGCCGTTCAGCGCGCTGGATACCGGACTGCGGGCATCGACCCGCAAGGCGGTCGCACGGTTGCTCGCCGACGCCGGAGTGACGACGCTGCTGGTGACGCACGACCAGGAGGAGGCGCTTTCGATCGCCGACCAGATCGCGGTCATGCGGGACGGCCGTTTCACCCAGGTCGGCCCTCCTCAGGATGTCTACCGGCAACCCAACGATCGCTTCACGGCCGAGTTCCTTGGCGACTGTATTTCGCTGCCGTGCACCGTGGTGTCTGGAATTGCAGAGTGTGCGCTGGGCCGCGTACCCGTGCAGACGTCGGTTGACGATGGGCCTGCGACGCTGGCACTTCGACCCGAACAGCTTGTTGCGACCGTCGTTTCGGACAGCGACGGACGCGACGGCGTCGGAACGGTCATCGCCACCGAGTTCCTGGGGCACGACGTGCTGCTCACGATCGACCCCGCCGGAGATACCGCACCAATCATCGTGCGACAGCACAGCCTCAATCCGCCGCCGACCGACGCCAAGGTACGCATCGAGGTGATCGGTAACGGAGTCGTCCTAAGGTGAGCCGGCTCGTCCAGCATCTGCGCTGCCACGGCGACCGGGTCGCGGTGCTGACCGAAACCACGTCCCTTTCCTACCGCGACCTCGCCGACCGGGTCGCCGCGGCCGCCGCCGAACTCGGCGATACTCGCAGGCTCGTGGTGCTCGAGACGCAAAACGACCTGTCGACGTTGGTCAACTATCTCGGCGCGCTGGCAGGCGACCACGTGGTGCTGCCCATGTCTGCCGGGCGTGGACATTCGGCCGTGCTGAGTGCGTATGATCCCGACGTCGTCATCGACGGCCCCGGCGTCCACGAACGCCGCGACGGAAGCGCCCACCGGTTGCATCCGGACCTCGCGCTCCTGCTGTCGACCTCGGGCAGCACCGGTTCACCGAAGCTGGTCCGGCTGTCCCGCTGCAACCTGGTCGCGAATGCGACTGCGATCGCCGACTATCTCGGTATCCGCCAAACCGACAGGGCTGCTACCACTCTGCCGATGTCGTACTGCTACGGCCTCTCGGTGATCCACAGCCATCTGCTCCGTGGCGCCGGGCTGATTCTCACCGACCGCTCGGTCGTCGAGGAGGAGTTCTGGACGCTGTTCCACCGCCATCGCGGCACTTCGTTCGCCGGTGTGCCATACACATTCGAAATGCTCGAACGGATCGGCTTCGACGGTATCGATCTGCCCGATCTGCGATATGTCACCCAAGCCGGAGGGCGACTCCCACCCGAACGCGTGCGAAGCTTCGCCGCGCTCGGCGAGCGCAGAGGCTGGCAGCTGTTCGTCATGTATGGCGCGACGGAGGCCACCGCACGAATGGCCTTCCTACCGCCGGAACTCGCCCAGTCGCGGCCCGCGTCGATCGGCCGGCCGATCCCCGGTGGCTCCTTCACCATCGAGCCGCTCGACGAATGCGCCGACCCCGACGTCGGCGAACTGGTATATCACGGCGCGAACGTCATGATGGGCTACGCGGGATCCCCTGCGGACCTGGCGCTGGGCAAAACCGTCGACACTCTGCGCACCGGTGATGTTGCGCGCCGGGCACCCGACGGTCTCTACGAGGTGATCGGCCGCAGCAGCCGCTTCGTCAAGATCTATGGCCTGCGCATCGACCTGCAGCGGGTGGAGGCCGCATTGAGCGCAGGCGGTGTGACAGCCATCTGCACCGACGATGACGACCGGCTCGTGGTCGCCGCGGTCGGCCACGATGAGCATGCCGCACAAGGCATTACGGTGTCGGCCTCCGGCCTTCCTCCAGCCGCAATCCGCGTGATCACCATGGATGAGCTGCCGCTGCTGCCGTCGGGCAAACCGGACTATCAAGCCGTGCGGGACATCGCGCGTCGAACCGACGAACTGGCGCAGTCGCCCGCCGACTTGCGCGCACTGTTCGCAGACGTCCTGCAGATCGATTCGCGAACGATCCGCCCCGACCAGAGCTTCGTCGACCTCGGCGGCAACTCGCTGTCCTACGTGGCAATGTCGGTTCGGCTCGAACGGGCGCTCGGTCGACTGCCGGTCGACTGGCAGCGGCGATCGGTGGCCGACTTGGGACGTATATCGCGCCCGGAACGGCGATCGTGGCCGTGGCTGGGCGCGACGCTGGAAACCAGCGTTGCGCTACGCGCCGCGGCCATTGTGCTCATCGTCGGTTCACATGCCACCTTGTACGAAATGTGGGGCGGTGCGCATCTGCTGCTCGGGATCGCGGGATACAACTTCGGGCGGTTCTGCCTGACACCGGTTCCCCGCGGAGACCGGGTTCGCCACCTGCGCAGGACAATTGCGTGGATCGTCGTGCCATCGGTGATATGGATTGCGCTAGCGTTGCTGATCACCGACGACTATCACCCGACGAACCTGCTGCTCGTCGAGAAGTTCTTCGGTCCGGATGACAGCATGACCGCCGGACGGCTGTGGTTCGTCGAGGTGCTGGTCTGGATTCTGGTCGCCCTGACCTTCGTGTGCTGGCTACCCGCCGCCGACCGGCTGGAACGACGGCGCCCCTTCGCGTTCGCGGCAGGCTTCCTGGTGGCCGGGCTGGCATTGCGTTACGACCTCTTGGGACTGGACTTCGGCCGCGAGGCATGGTTCACGATCCTGGCCTTCTGGTTCTTCGCGGTGGGTTGGGCCGCGGCCAAGTCGTCGACGGCGTGGCAGCGGATCGCGGTGACGCTGGTGTTGATCGTCAGCCTGCACGGCTACTTCGACAGCATGCATCGGGAAGTGTTGGTGTTGGCGGGGTTTGTGTTGCTGATCTGGCTGCCTGCGATCCGATGCCCGGTCTGGTTCACGGTCGTCGCCGGGACGGTCGCGGAAGCCTCGCTGTACACCTATCTCACGCACTATCAGGTCTATCCGCTGTTCGATGCTCATCCGCTGCTGTGCGTCGTCGCGGCCATCATCGTCGGCGTACTGCTCACCCGGTTGGTCAGCGCGATGCGCACATGGATCCGCGAGCGGACCGAGCGCGCGGCTATTGCGACTTCGGTTCCCGCTCTGCGATAAGACCTTCCTGCACCAGGGTGGCCGCAACGACGCCGTCGGCGCGGACAAGGCTGCCCATCACGACGCCGCGGCCACGCGCGGCGGCCGGCGATCTGGTCTCCAGCAGATTCCATTGATCCGCGCGGACTGGCTGGTGGAACCAGATCGACGAGTCGGTCGTGCCGCTGCGATGGCTGCGGGCATTCATCGAATGCCCGTGCACCTGGAGCGCGGGATCGATCATGTACACATCGGTGACGTACACCGCGACGAGCGTGTGCACCAACGGGTCGTCGGGTATGGGAACCGTTGCCCGCCACCAGAATCGCCGGACGAACTCACGGCCGGAGCCCTCGTCGGCAATTCTGATGTCCAGTTCGTCCAACGGCATCGACGGCGCGGGGCCCGCAGGCCCGGTCTGCGGCAGCGTGTCCGGATCGCCGGTCACGTGATTCGACCGGCCGTGTTCGGGCCCACGCAGGTCGACCGCGAATGACACCGTCGAGGTCGTCATCAGCCGTCCGTCCTGGCGGGAGTCGATGCGGCGCGCGGCCGCGGTCCGTCCGTCGAACACCCGCGCCACCGAGTATTCGACCGGGTCTCCGGCCTCGCCGCCGCGCAGAAACTGCAGATGCATGTTGGTGGGCAGTCGGCCCCCTTCGACGGTTCGGCACGCCGCGGCCAGGCTCTGCGCGACGAACTGGCCGCCGAACGCACGCTTGCCTTCCGGACCACTGGCCGGACCGATCCACGTATCGGCGTCCGCGCCCCGCTGCAACTCGAGCAGTTTCAGCAGCTGGCTCATCGAGCCGCCGCATCGGCTGAACCCGTTGCCACCGTGCTTGATTCGGCGAGCTGGTCGATCTCGCTCTGGTTGAGTCCCAGCCACTCCGCCAGCACCCCGGCGGTGTCGTCACCGAGTGCCGGTGCGGCCACCGCCTGCGGGTAGACCTCGTTGATCGACACCGGCAAGCCGGGGGCCAGGTACTCGCCGACCCGCGGCTGGTCGAGCTGCCTGAACATCGGGTTGGCCGTAACTCGGTCCTCGTTGACCACTTCGGCGAAGCTGCGGTAGCGCTCCCACAGGACGGACGTCGCCGACAGCGCGGTGGAGATCTCTGCAGCGGTGTGCGCGGAGAACCACTCGGTGAACAGTCCGGTCAACGCGTCGCGGTGCCGGTACCGCTCGCCCTCGTCAGTGAAGTCGGAGCCCAGCGTCTGGGCGAGGGCGGCAACGGCCTTCGACGTTCCGGTGAGTTCGGTCAGGTCGCGGAAGTGGCGGCGGGTCAGCGCGACGATCATGAACGAGACCCCGTCGCTGCTGGTGAAGTCCTGGCCGTACTGGCCGTAGATAGAGTTGCCGATCCGTTCGCGTGCGGTGCCGTTCACCATCACCTCGGTGAGGAGGCTCAGGTTGCCTGCCGTCGCCAGCGCCACGTTCTCCAGCGGAATGCTGATCCGCTGGCCCTGCCCGGTGGCGTCGCGGTGCCGCAACGCGGTGACGACGGCCAGCGCCGCGTAGATGCCGCATGCGACGTCCCACGCCGGCAGCACGTGGTTGACCGGGGTGGCGAGCTCGGCCGGACCGGTCACCATCGGAAAACCCAGCCCGGCGTTGACGGTGTAGTCCACCCCGGTGCCGCCGTCGGCGCGCCCGGACACCTCGACGTGGATCAGGTCGGGCCGCAGCCTCGTCAAATTGTCATACGAATGCCATTCGCGCCCTGCCACATTCGTGATCAGCACACCGCTGTCGGCAATCAGGCGCTGCACGAGGTCCTGGCCTTCGGCCGACCGCAGATCGGCCGCCACGGACCGCTTGCCCTTGTTCAGCCCCGCCCAGTAGATGCTCGTCCCGTCCTCGGCGACCGGCCAGCGGCGATAGTCGGCCGCGCCGCCGATCGGGTCCACCCGCACCACCTCCGCGCCGAGCTGACCCAGCGTCATCCCGGCCAGGGGCACCGCGACAAAGCTGGAGATCTCGACGATGCGGACCCCGGCCAGGGGCTGGGTCGCATCGGGTAGGCCGGTCATCCGGCTAAGTGTAAGCAGTTGCTCTAACCGGCCAGTTTTATGGCTGCGGCCTCAATCGTCTCCTCCGACAGCAGAACGTGCAGCGCTGCATCACCCAGCGGGATGAAGCTGTCCCTGCTGGCGACGCGGTCCACGGCGCCGGTATAGCCGTGTTGGAGCAGGGCGGCGAGGATGCCCTCGCCCACTCCCCCGGTTTCTCGGGTTTCGTCGACGACGAGGGTTCGCCCGGTGATGCCCGCTTCGCGGAGCAGGTCATCGACCGGCAGGGGCGCCAGCCATCGTAGATCGACGACGCGAGCGCCGATGCCAGACGATTCGAGTCTGCGGGCAACGCGCAGGCTCATGCGTAGCCCGTTACCGAACGTGAGGATCGTCAAATCCGTTCCGTCGCCGTACGTGCGGGCCCGTCCCACCCGCACTCCTGCGGCGGGATACGTCGCGAGCCACTGCTCGTCGCCGTCCTCGTGCAGATCGCGTGTGTGGTACAGGGCGATCGGCTCGAGGAAGATGCAGACCACGCCCGCCGCCTTCGCCACGGCGGCGCAGGTGTTCAACATTGCGGCGGCGTCATCGGGACGGGCAGGTGAGGCGATCACCACTCCGGGGATGTCCCGAAGTGCGGCGATGGAGTTGTCGTTGTGGAAGTGTCCGCCGAAACCCTTCTGGTATCCGTAGCCGGCGACGCGGACCACCATCGGGTTGCGGTACTGCCGGTTGGAGAAGAACTGCAGCGTGGCGCCCTCCCCGCGAATCTGGTCGGCGGCGTTGTGCAGATACGCGAGGTACTGGATCTCCGGAATGGGAAGCAACCCAGACAACCCCGCGCCAAGGGCCAGCCCGAGGATGGCTTGCTCGTCAAGCAGCGTGTCGAAGACCCGCGCAGAACCCGCCTTGTTGAGCAGTCCGCGGGTGACGCCGTAAACGCCTCCTTTACGGGCGACGTCTTCGCCGAAGATCAGCGCCTCCGGGTAGCGAGCCAGAATGTCTTGCAGCGCATGGTTGATCGCCAGAGCCACGGTCAATGGTGTCTGCTCGTCCGTGGGGACGGGCTCAGATGTGACGGCCAACGCTTCGTCATGACTGGCCTGCAGCGGGCTCATCACCGCCTGGGCGCTGCTGAGCTGGGCGACGTCGCTCACTACCGCTGCGAGATCGATGACCTCCGTGCGCTTGGCCTCGTAGCGGTCGAGCACCTCTGACGGCGTCAATACCCCCTCGCTGATCAACAGTTTCGCGGTTCGCAGCACCGGATCCCGGTCGAACTCGGCGCTGATCTCCTCGGGCCGACGATAGGCCGGTTCGTAGTCGGAACCGGCATGTCCCATGAGCCTGACCATGCGCAGATGCAGGAACGCCGGTCTCCGGCGGGTGCGCACCCAGTCGGCTGCTGCGGCCGCAGCATCGAACGTCGCGGGCAGATCGCAACCGTCGGCGTCGAAATACGCCAAGCCATCGCGGTTTCCGTAGGTCTGCTCGATCCAACCGCGGGGTGTCTTGACGCTGATGCCGATCCCGTTGTCCTCGCAGACGAACAACAGCGGCATCGGCAAGCCCTGATACGCGGAGTGCAGCGCGGTGTTGATCGCACCGACCGCGGTGGAGTGGTTCACCGACGCGTCGCCGAAGCTGCACACAGTGACGGCGTCGTCGGGCCATGCGCAGGGCACCCCGAGCTTCTTGGCGCGCGCGATGGAGAACGCGACTCCGACGGCGCGCGGTAGGTGCGACGCGATGGTCGACGTCTGCGGAATGATGTGCGTGTCGTGACGGCCGAAGACCTTGTGCCGTCCACCGGCGATCGGCTCCTCCGTGGCCGCCACCAAGCCGAGCAGCACATCGCGCAGCGGTTCGCGACCGTCGACCTGCGCGGCGCGGGCCAGGAAGAAGGCACCGGACCGATAGTGCAGCAGCGCCGGGTCGGTGGGTCGCAGCGCCGCCGCGACCGCGGCGTTGCCCTCGTGTCCGGACGATCCGATGGTGTAATAGCCCTTGCCCTGCGACCGCAACCAGCGTGCGGCCAGATCGAGGTGGCGGCTGCCGAGCTGAACATCGAACAGCGCCAAGCACACTCGCGCCGTCAACGACGAACCGTCCCGTACCGGTTCGTCACCCGCACGTTCGCGCGCGGATCCTTTCATCGCCAAGATGGTGGCGGTGAAGTACTCGTCGATGGATTCGGCCACGTGTCTCCTGGGCTAGCGACTAATCGTGGGGCGGGCCACCACGTTCCGGACGAACGCCACAATCTGCGCGGCATCGGTGTGCTTCGGGTCCTGGTCCGGATCGTAGATCGCGATACTGCCGCCGATGCACGACGCCGGCGTGGTGAACAACGCCATCACCAGATCGGTGAGCTGATCCCAGGTGAGGCCACCGGGCTCGTCGGGGAACTCGGGCAGCCCCTGCGCCGGGAACACGACGGGATCCAGCACGTCGAGGTCGATGTGCAGCCACCACCGGCCGACCTGCCCGGACAGCTGCTCGATGGCACGGCGTCCGGCGCCTGACGGGTCGTCGGCGACTTCGGCCAGCGGCGCAACCCACACTCCGCAATCGGCCAGCGTGCCGACATTGAACCGTTGCCGCCAGGCGTCGTCGCGCGGGCCGAGCACGACGAGCCGGTCGCGTCGCAATGCGGGCAGCCGGTCACCGAGTTCGCCGGTCAGCATGCGTCCGGTCAGTCCGAGAAGCAGCCCGAGCTCGGTGTTGGCCGCCTCGCCGTCTTCGGACACATCCAGCGGCATGGTGTCCTCGTGGCCGTCGATGAACACCAGCCCGACCTCACCCACGTGATCGCGCAACCCGGTGACGATGCCGAGCAGCGTCGCGCAGTCGCCGCCGTAGACGATCGGGAGCCGGCCCTCGGTCACCGCCGACCCGACCCGTTCGTTCAGCGCGTCGGTCATTGCGAGCAGCGCCCGTTCGTTGATCAGGCCGGTCGATGCGCCGCGTGCCGGGTCTCCGGCGGGCAGGTCCAGGTCATCGTGGCCGACCACATGGTGGTGTTCGAAGGCGTCGAGCAGCCCGGCGTCGCGCAGCACGCTCGCCGCTCGGGCCTGGTTCCCGGGTCGCCCGTAGCCGTCGAACGGCACTCCGATCAGTTCTATCTCGGCGATTGTCTTGCTCCTCGCGTCCGCGGCATCGGGCTCACCGTTCGATGACGAGGGCGCTGTCGTCCCTGCCGGTCAACAACACCCCGCGGTCACCGTCGATGATCACCCCCCGAACATAGGTCGAGTAGGGCGTCGCGCCGTCGTAAATCTCGTTCTTCACTTATTCGGCCAGGATCGACCCGTCGCCGACGATCCACTGGTAGCGGATCCGGCTCTTGTGACAGCGCTGCAACGCCGTGCCCTCGTCGGCCATCTTGCGCAGGGATGCGAGCACGTCCGGCGCCAGGTCGACGGAAATCACACGAGATCGATGCATTCCGCGATGCTCGGCAGGACCCTGCTCGGCCGGAACGGGTACCGCTCGACCTCGTCGCGGGTGGTCGACCCGGTCAGCACGAGGATGGTCTCCAGTCCCGCTTCGATGCCGGCGACGACGTCGGTGTCCATCCGATCCCCGACCATGAAGGTGTTCTCCGAATGTGCCTCGATGCGGTTCAGGGCGCTGCGGAACATCATCGGGTTGGGCTTGCCGACGAAGTACGGCTCCCGCCCGGTGGCCTTGGTGATCATGGCCGCGACCGAACCGGTGGCAGGCAGCGGACCCTCGGCCGACGGGCCGGTCACGTCGGGATTGGTTGCGATGAACCGCGCGCCCGCCAAGATGAGCCGGATCGCCTTGGTGATCGCGGTGAACGAGTAGGTGCGGGTTTCGCCGAGCACGACGAAGTCCGGCTCGACATCGGTCAGCGTGTAGCCCACCTCGTGCAGGGCGGTCGTCATGCCGGCCTCGCCGATGACGTAGGCCGAGCCGCCGGGTAACTGGTCGCTGAGAAACGCCGCGGTGGCCAGCGCGGAGGTCCAGATCGCCGACTCAGGCACCGACAGACCCGATCGCGACAATCGCGCCGACAGGTCGCGCGGGGTGAAGATCGAGTTGTTCGTCAGGACGAGGAACGGCCGCTTCTTCTCGACGAGCCGCTGCAGGAACTCCGCGGCCCCTGGCAGCGCGTTCTCCTCGCGCACCAGGACGCCGTCCATGTCTGTCAGCCAGCACTGCGGCGTCGAACGCACGCACTTAGTCTCTCAATTCCTTACGGCAGGGTGTTCGGCTTCACGACAATGTTGGTACCCGGTCACGCAACGTTGACACTGCCGCCCTACGTGGAGGTACCGGACATGGCAACTGAACAGTCCTCGGTCGATGTCCGGCGCGAGCGTCTGATGATGCGCGCCTTCCAAAACCCGCTGGTCGGCCCGGTGCTGCGGAAGCTCGTCAATCCACAGGACATCATCGAGGAGGGGATGGCGTTCTGGGGCTCCCGCCTCATCCTGACCGCACGTCCGCTCCGTTGACGCTGCCCACCGTCCGTCGAACGCGGCGTATTCACCCTGCTAGCTGAGGGCCCGCTGTCGGCACAGGCGCTGATCGACAAGCTGGGCTGGCATCTCCGCGCCGCAACTACCGCTCTGGACGCGTTGGTGGCTGCGGGACTGCTCCGACGCGACAAGATGGGGCTCTATTCGAACACCGCCCGCACGTCACTGTTCCTGGACCGCAAGAAGTTGACCTACATCGGTGGCCTGATGGAACTTTCCAGCAGGCGCCTCTACGACCTGTGGTCTTGGCTGGACGACCTTCTGGAGACAGGAGTTCCCGGGGCCGAGGAGGAACGCGGAGACAACGAGTGCCCGGAGCCCGCGAAATCAGGTTCCAGCACACAAAACCGTCGAAAAACGTACCGGAACCTGATTTCGGCGCAATTGGACATGTTGCATACTCGTGGTAGGTTATTACCTACCCACAGTATGTTGGTATCCCGGAACGGAGGCCGCCATGTCCACTTCCGCAACTCAAGCCGTCGACCTGAAGGCGATTTCGGAGCGCTATTTCGCCGCATGGGCCGACCGCGATCCGGACGCGATCGTCAACTTGCACACCGATAACACCCGGTTCTGGACCCACCTCGGCGCCGAGCCCGTTGTCGGCCGCGACGCCGTCCGCGCCACCTTCGCCGAGCTGTTCGACAGCTTCCCCGAGTTCTCGTTCGAGACGTACCGCGTGCTCTACGGCGAAGACCACTGGGTTCTGGATTGGGCGCTGATATCTGGCGACATCCGTTTCGACTGCCTCGATGTCGTGGTGGTGTCGCCCGACGGGCTCGTCGCACGCAAGGACACCTTCGTCGACGCGGTCCAGCTCCAGGCCGCGCTGGGGACGGTCACGCAATGACGACCGTGGTGGCGAACAACAACACGCCGGCAGACCAGCTGCCACTCTTCGACAGGCTGCCGGCCGAGCACCTGTTCGACATGCACGTTGAACTTCAACCCGCGCAACTGATTTCCACCACCCTCGGCACCAGGCTGACGTTCATCACGAACGGTGGCGTGATCGAGGGACCACGGCTTCAGGCCGAACTCCTGCCCGGCGGCGGTGACTGGATGCTCGTCGGCGCCGACCAGATCGGCCGGGTGGACGTCCGTGCCACGCTGCGCACTCACGACGGCGCGCTCATTCACTACGAGACCCGGGGCGTCGTCAAGGTTCCCGCAGACGGACTGGATCGCCTTGCCGCAGGGGAGGTGCTGCCGTTCGAGGAGACCTACGTGCGCACGACACCGAAGTTCGAGACCGCAGACGACCGCTACACGTGGCTCAACGAGATCGTGGCCGTCGGCTACAACGTCCTGTCGCCGGACCACATCGACTACCGCATCTATCAGCTGCTGTAACGCCGAACCACGCGCCGCGCAGTGGAGCCACTCATTGACCATTAGCCGATATCGTGAGTTCGTGCCGACCAAGCAGGCGAGGCGAACCCAGGCAGAACGCACCGAGGCGACGACGACCGCACTCGTCGATGCGGCGCGTGAGCTGTTCGCCCAGGACGGCTACGCGGCGACCTCACTGGACGCGGTGGCAGCAAAGGCCCGCGTCACCAAAGGCGCCGTGTACCACCACTTCGAGGGCAAGCAACAGCTGTTCGAGGCCGTGTTCGCGCGAGAGGTCGAGCGGCTCGCCGCCGTGCTGCCTGCGGTCTACGCATCCAAGCAGGATCCCTGGGAAGCGTTCGAGGCCAGCTGTCGAGCATTCCTGGCGGAATGTCTCGAGCCGGGGTTGCAGCGGATCATGCTTCTCGACGCGTTGGCCGCGATGGGGTGGGACGGGGTGCGCCGCGTGGAGGCCCCGTTGCTGGAAATGATGGAGGTCGCCATCACGCGGGCGGTGAAAGCCGGGCGGATCGCGCCGCGGCCTGCCGGTCCTCTTGCCCACTTCCTCTACGGCGCGCTCTGCGAAACCTCGATGAATGTCGCGCGCGCGGACAACCAGAATGCCGCCTACCGCAAGGCGGTCACCGAGCTCGGCCACGTGATGGACGGCCTCCGACTCGACTGATCGGTGTTGTGCCGCCACGGCACATCGTCAGGGTGTTACAGCAAACACAGCCACCAATTGTGAGCTATTTGGGCCGAACTGGATATCTCACAGGGTCGCGACGCGAATCACACTCGTGGTCACGGAACGGAACTGAACCACCCCTGCACCGCTTCGCGGCGCATTAATGTGAGCTATCCGATGAGCAGCGAGGTGTACACATGAGTGACCGCCCGGTTCGATCAAGACGAGCGACGAAAACCACTGCCAAGAAGGGCAGCGCCGCCGGACCCGCGAAGCGTCCCAGCTCCAAGTCCGTCGCCGCGAAGCCCGCACCGGCCAAACGCACCAGGAAGGCCGCCGCCAAGCCGAAGGACGTGAGCGTCGGTACCGACGCCGCCTTTGCCTCCTCCTCGGGACAACCGAGGCGGCAGTTGAAGAACATCTCGGAGGTGCGGCACTTCTTCCGGACCAACGACGTGCCGGTCCTGTTCTTCGGCGCCACGCCCTTCAACCTCTTGGGCCTTGACCGCTGGGTCCGCAACTTCACCTATGTGACGTACTACGACCCCTGGGACGGAGCGCATCCGCGGGTGTTCACGCCGAGCGACAAGCCCTATCAAGAGTTCGAAAGCGGCGAGGAGATCAACAACTGGCTGCTCACCAACCCCGAGGTGCGCGCGCACATCAAGGCGGTTACTCCGCGAGGGGTCCGGCCCAAGGTAGCAATGGTGTTCTTCGACAGCGAAACGGAGGACATCTGTAAGGAACTCGGCTACGACCTGATCCTGCCTGCGGCCAGTCTGCGCCAACATCTCGACTCCAAGATCGTCACGACGCGGCTGGGAAACGAAGCCGGCGCGCCGAGTGTGCCCAACGTACTGACCCGGGTCGACGATTGGGCGGGTCTGCAGGCGGTGGCCGAAAAAGCCGGCCTCGGTGACGAACTCGTGGTTCAGACACCGTACGGCGACTCCGGCAAGACCACCTTCTTCATCTCCTCGGAGGCCGATTGGCGCAAGCACAGCGCCGACATCGTCGGCGAGGAGATCAAGGTGATGCGTCGCATCAACAACCGCCCGGTCGCGGTCGAGGCCGTGCTCACCCGGTGCGGCACCATCGTCGGGCCCTTCATGTCCGAGCTGATCGGCTACAAGAGGCTCACTCCCGCCCGCGGGGGGTGGTGCGGCAACGAGATGTTTCCCGAAGTTATCACCGGCGAAAGTAGGCATATAGCAACACAGTTGGTGCGACGGCTCGGCGACCGGCTGGCCCAGGAGGGCTACCGCGGGTTCTTCGAGGTGGATGTCCTCATCGACACCGACACCGGTGAGGTGTACCTGGGCGAACTCAATCCGCGGATCAGCGGGGCGTCATCGATCACCAATGTCACCGCGGGCGCCTACGCCGACGTGCCGCTATTCCTGTTCCACATCCTCGAGTACATGAACATCGACTTCGATCTGGACGTCGACGAGATCAATGAGCGATGGGAGGAACTGGCGTCGGCAGACGTGTGGAGCCAAATGGTGATGAAGGAGACCGATGACATCGTGCAACGGCTGACGGCCACACCTCGCACCGGGCAGTACACGCTCGACAGGAGCGGCGCGCTGGTGTTCCGCAGGCCCGCACTGGACTGGCACCAGCTGCAGAACGAGGCGGAGGCATTCTTCCTGAGGATCTACGGTCCAGGCGACTATCGCTGGAAGGGTGCCGACCTCGGTGTGCTGGTCACGAAGGGTCGGCTGCAGGTCGACTCGGGCACGGGCAAATCGGCGCTGGCGATTCGCGCGCGTCATCTCATTGACTCGATCCGCGCCGAATTCGCAGGTACACCGATCGCCAAGCCCGCGGTCCCGATCACGAATGTGGGGGTGAAGTCGGGCTGAGCTCGAGCGGGTCGTCGCCATGGTCCTCGGAGGCGACACCGGACGCGTGCCGTCAGACGTGACGCTGGACAACTGGCAGTCGGCAGCCCAACTGCACTGGACGTTTCAGCACGTAGCCGACTTTCTCCCCACGGCGACGATTTCACGCGGTACCGGACCCGTCGCCAAGCTGCCGTCGACTCCGGTCGACCTCTCGGACATCCCGCTGTATGACCGGACGAACCGCAGGCGCACCACCGTCGGCGAAGTGATGGCCGCCACGGCGACGGACGGCTGGATCGTCATCCAGCACGGCAAGGTGCTCGGGGAGTATTACTACGGCGGCATGGAGGCCGACTCCTCGCACCTGCTGATGTCGGTGAGCAAGTCGCTGATCGCCATGGTGGCCGGTGCGCTCGCGAGCAGTGGCGCACTGGACGTCGACGCGGAACTGACCCACTACGTGCCCGCGCTGGCCAGCTCGGGATACGCCGGTGCGACGGTGCGCCATGTGCTCGACATGCGTTCGGGGATAGCGTTTTCCGAGGATTATCTGGACCCGATGGCCGAGGTGCGGTTGCTCGAACAGGCCATCGGATGGGCGCCGCGCACGGTGCCGGACCTGCCGACCACGATGTACGACTTTCTGCTCACACTGCCGCAGAAATCGCCGCACGGGGGGCCGTTCGAGTACCGGTCCTGTGAGACCGACGTCCTCGGCTGGATATGCGAGGCGGCCAGCGGATTGCAGATGCCAGAGCTGATGTCGCAGTTGCTGTGGGCCAAGCTGGGTGCACGTCAAGACGCGACGATCGGCGTCGACTCGGTGGGCACCGGGATGTTCGACGGCGGCATCAACGCATGCCTGCACCGACCTGGCCAGATTCGGGTCGCTGTTTTTGCGCGGCGGTACGTCGCTGACCGGTGAGCGGGTGGTATCCCTGGGATGGATTGCCGACACGTTCGCAGGCGGGCTCGACTCTCGGTCCGCCTTCGCCGCGAGCCCCGGCGACAACCGCATGCCGGGCGGGATGTACCGAAACCAGTGCTGGTTCCCGCATTCGGGCAACAACGTGTTGTTGTGCTTGGGGATTCACGGCCAGATGATCTACGTCAACCGGGCGGCCAATCTGGTCGCCGCCAAGCTGTCGAGCTGGCCACTGCCCCAGGACCCCACCATGCTGTTTCCGACCATCGCCGCCTTCGACGAAATCGCCGCCAGCCTGACCTGACGGTTGCGGCTCCGTTACGGGCGGCCCCGGCCGCTAGATTGATCGCGTGGAGACCATCACGATCAATACCCCGGACGGTCCGATCGACGCGGTGTTGAGCGTTCCCGAAGGCGAGGGGCCATGGCCGGGGGTGGTGGTGATCCATGACGCGTTCGGTTACGGGCCGGACAACGAGTCGATCTCGCGTCGGATCGCCGCAGCGGGCTACATCGCCGTCACGCCGAATATGTTCTCGCGCGGCGGCCGGGCGCGCTGCATCGCACGTGTCTTCCGGGAGCTGCTGACCAAGCGTGGCCGTGCGCTCGACGACATCCTGGCCGCTCGCGATCACCTGCTCGCCATGCCGCAGGCTTCAGGCGCCGTCGGCATCGCGGGCTTCTGCGTGGGTGGCCAGTTCGCACTGGTGATGTCCCCCAAGGGGTTTGGCGCCTCGGCGCCGTTCTACGGCAACCCGCTGCCACGCAATCTCAGCGCGACGCTGGACGGCGCGTGCCCAATCGTGGCCAGCTTCGGCCGCCGCGATCCCCTGGGCATCGGCGCGCCGGCTCGTCTGCGCAAGGTAGTCGAGGAGAAGAGCATCCCCTCCGATATCAAGGTGTACTCCAACGCCGGGCACAGTTTCGCCAACCAGCTGCCCGGCCAGCCGCTGCTCCGCATTACGGGTTTCGGCTACGACGAGGCCGCGACCCAGGACGCCTGGTCCCGGGTTTTCGCGTTCTTCGGCGAACACCTCACCTGACCAATCGGGCAACTGCCGTCATTGCCGCCCGGTTTGCGGCGCGAGTCAGGCGGCCGTCCCTGCCTTGTCGAGATCCGGCAGTGGACGGGTAGAGATCTCATGTGCCTCTTTGGCGGAAAGCCCAAACAGGCGCAGGACGTCTTTCGTGACCTTGTCGGCAGCTTGAGCGTCGTCGCGGTCGGGCTCGTCCTGCAGGAGCTTGCCAAGACCCATCAAAGCGCCGGCAGCGACGGAAAGTGCCAGTCGGCAGTCGTCGACCTGGAACCGGCCGGCGTGTGCAGCCGCGGTGATGTCGCGCAGCGCACGAGGTGCGAGGCCCCGGTCCGACGCCCCGGCCCCTCCCCCGCCGCCGTCGCCGCCGCCCATCCCGCTGCCGGCCCCACCGCCAGCGCCCCCCGCGCCGTAGAAGGACGTGCAGCATGCCTCGTTACAAGCCGCGTCTGGCGGTCATCGCGGCCATCGGCCTGGCCTCTCTGAACGCCTGTTCGGTCGAATCGTCTGGAAGCAGCGAAGTTTCGCCCCGGGATCCAGTCGCCATCGATACTCCGATCGGCGCATGACGATATAGGGTTAGCACTGGAATCGCATGTGCGCACGTCGTTATTGCGGGCCAGCGGGGTATGGGGCAAGCACGGACTCTGGACTACAGGCCGCGACGGTCGCTAGCATCAAGATCGGACCAGCCCTTCACGAACGGCAACCGGTAAGGTCCACTGGAAACACACGCGGCGGTGCCTATGTCGAGCCAGGCGTGGGCGGCAACGCCTGCACGGTCGCGTCACCGAATGCGAGACGCTCCGCGGTCTGGTCTCGGAAGTCCAATCGGGTAGCAGTCGAGTGTTGGTGCTGCGCGGCGAGGCGGGTGTCGGCAAGACCGCCTTGCTCGAATACGTTGCCGAGCTGGCGTCAGGGTTCCGCTGTGTCCAGGTGGCGGGCGTCGAGCGAGGTGTTGACCGACCCCGCGGCCCCGTATTTCGGTGCGGTGATTGACGATGGCAGCATCGTTCCCGGTGCCGGTGCCACCCTGTTCGAAACTCGCTTCACCGACTGGCTCGTGACCAACGTGCTCAGCGATGCCCGGTAGAAAACACAACTGGAAGAGGAATGACCGATGTCGAAGAAATATGACGCCTCGTGGGAAAACGCCTTGACGGTAGTGCAGGAAGCGCAGCCGCCGTTCATCCCCGAAGGCGCACATGCCATGACCGTTGTCATCGACTACCCGCCCGGCAGTGCGGGAGCCCCGCCACACCGGCATCCAAGTGGCCCCGCTTTCGGCTACATGCTCGAAGGTGAGATGCTCTTCGAGCTCGAAGGCCAGCCGCCGCGCGTCCTCCGCGCCGGAGAAGCATTCTGGGAACCCGGAGGCGACGTCATCCACTACTCGGACGGCAACAATCGCGACGACGTGAGGTGCCGCTTCACCGTCACGATGCTCTGCGTTCCGGGCCAGCCCATGGTCGTTCTCGTCGACGAAGAGGAACTGGCAGCGCGCAAGCACCTCCGCGTACCAGCCGAATCAAACACCCTCACATAGAAGAAGGAGTGTCCGATGTCGAAGATGGTGGACCTGAACGACGCCGCGGAAAGCTGAGCGCTTCCAGCGATTGTCGGTTGGAACGGCTACTCGGGCAGCCGCAGCTCGGGCTTCTCCACCTCTTCGATGTTGACGTCCTTGAAAGTGATCACCCGCACCTGCTTGACGAACCGGGCAGGACGGTACATGTCCCACACCCAGGCGTCGGACAGCCGCAGCTCGAAGTACACCTCGCCGTCGGAATTGCGTGGCACCAGCTCCACGCTGTTTGCCAGGTAGAACCGCCGCTCCGTTTCCACGACGTAGCTGAACTGCCCCACGATGTCCTTGTACTCGCGGTACAGCGAGAGCTCCATCTCGGTCTCGTACTTCTCGAGATCTTCGGCACTCATCGCGTCAGCAGTCCTTCGTGTCGGTCTAGCTCCATCTTCCCTTACCCAACTTCGCCGCGCTGCTCCGGTACGCACTCACCCACAAGCTCGGTCACCACCTTGGTGCCGGTCGGTGTCGCCACGCGGCGGACGTTGATGAACGAGTATCGGTGCTGGCTACACGGCCCGAGCTCAGCCAGCGCCGCTCCGTGCGCCGGGGTGCTGTAGCCCTTGTGCTCGGCGAAGCCGTAACCAGGGTGTTCGGCCTCCATCGTCACCATCAGTCGATCACGGCTGACCTTGGCCAGCACACTGGCAGCGGCGATACAGGCCGCGACCGCGTCGCCGCCCACCACCGGCAGCGACGGCACCGCCAGGCCGGGCACCCGGAAACCGTCGCTCAGCACATATCCCGGCCGCACGGACAGGCCCGCGACCGCCCGTCGCATCCCCTCGATATTGGCCACGTGCACCCCACGCCGGTCCACCTCGGTGGACGGGATGAACACCACGTGATACGCCAGCGCATACCGCCGGATCAGGGGAAACAGCCGCTCTCGTTCCTTCTCGGTGAGCTTTTTGGAATCGTCGAGCGCGGCCAGGCTCTCCAACCGGTTCGGCCCGAGCACGCAAGCGGCGACGACCAACGGGCCCGCGCAGGCGCCGCGGCCCACCTCGTCCACGCCTGCCACCGGGCCCAGACCGCCGCGGTACAGCGCCGACTCCAGAGTGCGCAGGCCAGAGGACTTGCGGATCACCGTTCGGGGCGGCCATGTCGCCGGCAAGTGCACTCAGCCCCTCTGCTCTTCGCGCAAGCGGCTTATCGCAACCTCCTCTTACTGGCTTCTCTGCGGGTCCACAGAGCCCACGTCACTCCTGTTGCCAGCCCGAGCCCGAGGACGACACCGATGACGGTGGTGAGAATTCCACCCCATCGCGACGGCGGCCAGGCGATGAACCGTTCCTTTCCGATCACATTGTCTACGCGGCACCGTTCCAAGTGTCGGGTCCCCCGTGCAAATCAGACCCCGCTGCGCGTCGGCGGGCGTGTGGCCGCAGTGCGCACGTGAATCCGCCGAATGGGTGCGGTTGTCGCCCATCACCCACAGCCGTCCGTTGGGCACCTCCACCGGTCCGAATTCTGGGCCAAGGCAGGGATAGATCTTGGGGTCGGCCCCCATCGTGGCCGGGTCGAGGTAGGGCTCGTTGAGTGGCTTGCCGTCGACGGTCAAACCTGTGTTCGCACGGCACTCGACGGTCTGCCCACCCACCGCGATGACCCGTTTGACCAGGTCGTTCTCGTCCGGTGGGACGAACCCGATGACCGACAGCGCGTTCTGTACCCAGCGCACCGCGGTGTTGTCGGACCGGATCGACTTGTAGCCGACATTCCAGTTCGGCGGCCCCTTGAACACGATCACATCGCCGTGCTTTGGCTCGGAGAACCGGTAGGTCAGCTTGTCGACCATGATGCGATCGCCTACGCAGCCGGTGCAGCCGTGCAGCGTGGGTTCCATCGACTCGGACGGGATGAGGTACGGCCGGGCGATGAATGTCAGCATCAAGTAGTACAGGCCGACCGCGATCACCACGAGAATGACGGCTTCGCGGAGCGCCCCGCGCCTGCGCTTCGACTTGTCGGCGGCCTCGTCGGCCTGCTCGTCGGTCGCCCCGGCGTCGTCGTCGTCGAGCGTGCGCTCGGGTGAGGATTCTGGGGTGTCCGCGGTTCCGGTCACGGGATCAGCGTATCCACTGACGATGCCTACCACCGCGCCACCCGCGTCGCATCGATGGCATCCGGTCGCGCGCGACCTCAGCGCTTTTCCTTGATCTTCGCCTTCTTGCCGCGGAGTTCGCGCAGGTAGTACAGCTTCGCGCGGCGCACGTCGCCACGCGTGACGACGTCGATGTGGTCGATGTTCGGGGAGTGCACGGGGAACGTCCGCTCGACGCCCACGCCGTAGCTCTCCTTGCGAACGGTGAAGGTCTCGCGGATGCCGCCGCCCTGGCGGCGCAGCACCACGCCCTTGAAGACCTGGATGCGTTCCTTGGCGCCCTCGATGACCTTGACGTGCACGTTCACGGTGTCCCCGGCGCTGAAGTCCGGAATATCGTCGCGCAGCGACGACTGGTCGACGAAGTCCAGCGTGTTCATCGGTGACTCTTCCTTGCTGTTCGCGGCTGCGGCGGGCTCGCGGTCCTTACGCGTCGCCACGCCGATGATTCGGGCGCATCTGGTGCATCTCGCGGCGGACGGGCCGACCGCCCCCACGTCCTGCACAGACAACTGCTCAATTGTGCCAGATGGGGCCGCATGCAGTGAAATCGTCTGTCTGCCGGACCCCTGAAACGCCGGGCCGGGCTGAGGACGCATGACCAGTGCCCACCGGTTAGGCTGGACCGTGCGGGCGGGCGGCGCTCAGCAAGCCCGTTCCCCTTCCGGGAATCTCGTGCTCTTGAAGGATACGCATGCGACGGCGACCGTCGAGGCTGGTCGCGGTTACCGCAGCTGTGCTGGCCGTGGCCGGTTGTGAGGCCCGGGTCTACGGCACCCCGCCGGTGGAACCCTCTCCACCGCCGCTGATCGTCGTCGCCCCGCAGGGCCCGCTGGCCCCCCTGCCCGAAGCCCCGCCCGACGAGCCCGCCGCGGGCTTCGAGGGCCTTGACGGTCGCACCAAGCAAGCCACGGCCGAAGCCGCTGCAAAGGGTGCCGACCTCACCACCGTTGTGCTGGACCGCTCGACGGGGCAGCAGGTGTCCAACGGCAATGGCAGGGGGATCGCCATCGCGTCGGTCGTCAAGCTGTTCATCGCCGACGACCTGCTGCTGAGAGGTGCGGCACTGTCTCCCGAAGACCGGAAGTTGTTCGATTCGATGCTGCGCTCCTCCGACGACAGCGCCGCTGAGGTCTTCTGGAACCGCGGCGGCGGTAGCGCGATCATCACCAGGGTCGCAGCGCGATACGGACTCAGTCGCACCCGCCCCCCGGGTAACGGCCGATGGTTCAACACCATCAGCACCGCCGCGGATCTGGTGCGCTACTACGACATGATGCTCTCCGGCGCCGGCGGCCTTCCCCGGGAGAAGGCCGACACGATCGTCGACAACCTGGCCGCGTCCACTCCGACCGCGATCGACGGTACCCAGCCAGGGGGCGTGTACCCGCAGCGTTTCGGCATCCCCGAGGGGCTCTACGCCGAGCCGGTCGCGGTGAAGCAGGGCTGGATGTGCTGTATCGGCGCCGACTGGATGCACCTGTCGACCGGCATCATCGGAGCGAACCGTCGCTACATCATGGTGATCGGGTCCGACCAGCCGGCCGGTGCAGCCGAGGCCCGAGCCACCATCACCCAGGCGGTCAAGACGATGTTCCCGGGCGGGCGGATCTAGTCTTCGCCGATCCCGGTCGAGCGGTTAGGCTGAGACCACCCGGTGGGCGCCGCGTGGCGAGGCCCCGGCCCCCGGCTCAGGATCTGTTGAAGGAGGGCTATGCGTCGGCGGCCGTCGAGTCTGACGACGGCGACGGCAGCCATCGTGAGCGCGGTGCTGGTGGTGGCTGGATGTGAAGCCCGGGTCTACGGCACACCGCCGGTTGACCTCGATGCACCGCACCTGACGGTCGTCGCGCCCCAGGGCAGTTTGGCTCCGCTGCCTGAAGCCCCGCCCGACGAGCCGAACGCTACGTTCGACGGCCTGGACGCCCGCACCAAGCAGGCCTCCACCGATGCGGCGAAGGCCGGGGCCGATATCTCGGCCGTCGTGCTGGACCGCAACACCGACCAGATCGTCTCGAACGGAGACAACCAGGCCTTCCCGATCGCGTCGGTGGTCAAGCTGTTCATCGCCGACGACCTGCTGCTGCAGGAGTCGAAGGGCCAGACGACACTCTCGCCTGCCGACCGCAAGTCACTCGACGTCATGCTGCGTTCCTCCGACGACAACGCGGCCGCAGAATTTCTGGAACCGAAGCGGTGGAAGCGCTGTCATCACCCGCGTCGTGGCGCGGTACGGGTTGACGGGCACGACGGCGCCCTACAACGGGCACTGGGACGTCACGCTGAGCACCGCAAGAGATCTGGTCCGCTATTACGACATGCTGCTGGACGGTAGCGGCGGGCTGCCGCCCGAACAGGCCAACGTCATCATGGGCAATCTCGCGCAGTCAACGCCGACCGGTATCGACGGCTACCCGCAACGCTTCGGAATTCCCGAGGGACTTTATGCCGAGCGGGTTGCCGTCAAACAGGGCTGGTTTTGCTGCTGGAACGGCGCCAACCAGTTGCACGTGTCCACCGGCGTGATCGGACCAGACCGCCGCTACGTGATGGCGATCAGCTCGCTGGAACGCGATGGTGACGCCGCCGCGCGAGCCACCATCACCCAGGCGGTCAAGACGATGTTCCCCGGCGGGCGAATCTAGTCGTCGCCGATCAGATCGGGACGGCGCTCCCGAGTGCGCTCTAGCGCCTGTTCGCGTCGCCACGCCGCGACCTTCGCGTGGTCCCCGGAAAGCAGCACCTCCGGCACGTCCAACCCACGCCAGCTCGGCGGCCGGGTGTAGCTGGGACCCTCGAGCAGGCCGTCTGAGTGCGAATCGTCTTGGTGCGACGCGGGATTGCCCAGCACGTCGGGAAGCAGACGCACGACGGCCTCGATCATCACGAGCGCCGCGGATTCGCCGCCAGGTAGCACGAAGTCGCCGATCGACACCTCTTCGACGCGCATCCGCTTCGCCGCGTCGCCCATCACGCGCTGGTCGATTCCTTCGTAGCGCCCGCAGGCGAACACCACGTGCGACTCGGCGCTCCAGCGCTGCGCGACCGCCTGGGCAAACGGCCGGCCCGCAGGCGTGGGAACGACGAGAAGTGTTTCCGCAGAACATATTTCATCAAGCGCTTCGCCCCACACCGGCGCAGTCATCACCATTCCGGGTCCGCCACCGTACGGCGAGTCGTCGACGGAGCGATGCACGTCGTGTGTCCACCGGCGCAGGTCATGCACCCGTAGGTCGACGATGCCCGACTCAATCGCCTTGCCGGGCAGCGACTGCCGCAACGGGTCCAGATAGTCGGGGAAGATCGTCACCACGTCGATGCGCATGAGTCAGCTCAACTCCAGAAGACCATCGGGCGGGTCGATCTCGATGGTCCGGTTCTCGAGCGATACCGACGTGACGATGGCGCTGACGAACGGCACCAGCACTTCGCCGCCGTCGCCGCCCTCGGCGCACACCGCGAGCAATTCCCCTGCGGGGGTGTGCAGTACCTCCGCGACCGTCCCGACGGTGGTGCCCGCGGTTGTCAGCTACCCGCAGTCCCTCGAGCTGATGGTCGTAGAACTCGTCGGGATCGTCGATGGGGGGCAGCGCTTCGGAGTCGACGAGAAAGAGGGTGCCGCGCAATGCATCCGCGGCGCCGCGGTCGGCGACGCCGGCCAGTCGCACCAGCAGGCGCCCGCTGTGCTCGCGCGCGGATTCGACGGCATATGCGCGTTCGGTCCCGCCGCCCCTCGGGCGTGCGCGCAATCGGGTGCCAGGCGCGAAACGAGTGTCCGGATCATCCGTGCGGACTTCGACGGCGACCTCGCCGGTGACGCCGTGTGCCTTGACGACCCGCCCGACTACCAGGTCCATCGGACGCTACTGGTCGGTGTCCACCACGTCGACGCGGATGCCGCGGCCGCCGATGCCTGCGACCAACGTACGCAGCGCGGTCGCGGTCCGGCCGCCGCGGCCGATGACCTTGCCGAGGTCGTCGGGGTGCACGTGCACCTCCACGGTGCGGCCGCGGCGACTGGTCACCATGTCGACTCGGACATCGTCGGGGTTGTCCACGATGCCGCGAACCAGGTGCTCGACCGCGTCGACGACGACCGAGCTCACGATTCCTCGGCCTGCTCGGCGGGTGCGGCGGCGTCGGCGCCCTCGGCGGGTGCGGCGGCGTCGGCGCCCTCGGCGGGTGCGGCGGCGTCGGCGCCCTCGGCGGGTGCGGCGGCGTCGGCGCCCTCGGCGGATGCGGGGTCGGCGTCGGCGCCTTCAGCGGCCGGTTCGGACTCGTCAACCACCGGCGCGGCTTCGGCTTTGGCCTCGGCGTGGCCTCTGCCTCGGCGGGCTCGGCGCTGGCCTCTGCCTCGGCGGGCTCGGCGCCTGATGTCGCCGGCCCAGCGGCTCCGGTGGCCTTCGCGGCCTTCTTGGCAGGCGCCTTCTTCTTCTTGGCCGTGGTGGCCTCTGTGCTGGGGCCGCCCTCGGCCTCCGCCAGCGCCGCGTTGAACAGGTCCAGCTTGCTGGGCCCGGGCTCCTTGATCTTCAGCGTGCCCTCAGCGCCCGGCAGACCCTTGAACTTCTGCCAATCGCCGGTGATCTTCAACAGCTTGAGGACCGGCTCGGTGGGCTGAGCGCCGACCGAGAGCCAGTACTGGGCCCGCTCGGAGTCGATCTCGATGAGGCTCGGCTCCTCCTTCGGGTGGTAGCGGCCGATGACCTCGATGGAGCGGCCGTCGCGGCGGGTGCGCGCGTCGGCGACGGCGATGCGGTACTGGGGATTGCGGATCTTGCCAAGCCGAGTGAGCTTGATCTTGACAGCCATGGTTAAGCGACTACTCCTGTGTGTGTCACGCTGCAATTCAGCGATCGGGGCGGATTGCCGGGATCCGGTTTTGCCTCGCGTGGGTCTGACCGCAGAGCGACCGTAGTCAGGTCCGCGGACAGCCGCCCATTGTGCCAGAACGGCCGCTACCGGCAAAAACCTCTCGCGATCGACCGACCGTCAACTGTTGCGTTTGTTGCGGCGAATTTCGAGAAATCGCCGCAACAAACGACAGAACTCGGGTAGGTGACGACCGTCACAGCACCTTGTCGTAGCACTTGATCTCGACGCGCCGAGACATCCGCCAGCCGTCGGCGGTGCGGACGAACTCGTCGTCGTACCAGAGGCCGACCTGCATCGTGCTGGGCTTATCCCCCTTGAACACCATTGGGTTGAAGCAGAAGGTGCGGGCGGTGGCGTTGTCGCCGGCAATCTTGATCGCCGGTAACCCCAGCATGTGGGCGTTCCGGGTGAAATATGTCGGCAGTACCTCGGCAAGCCACGCCTTGATCTGCGGATACTGCCCGTCGATGCCGCCGGTCTCGCGATAGTCGATATATGCGTCAGGGATGAAGATCGCGTCCAACTCGTCGAACTCACGCCGGTCGATGGCTTCGGAGTAGCTGATGAGCAGGTGCTGCAGTTCGAGGCGGTCGGAGATCTCTTCCAAGCTCAGCATGCGTCGATTGAACACCGGTCAGGTGCCATTCAGCGATCAGGGTTAGGCTGCTCGTTCTATGGGGAGGTTCATCGCCGTCATCACCGCGTGTCTGAGTCTGGCCTTGCTGTCGGTCGTTCCAATCGCCACGGCAGAGCCGGACATCCAACCGGTCGGCAGCGTGCCGATCCCCGACGGGCCCGCCCCGGCGTGGATCGTCGCGGACATGGACACCGGCCAGGTGCTGGCCGGGCGTGACATGGACGTCGTCCACCCGCCCGCGAGCACGATCAAAACCCTGCTGGTGCTCACCGCGCTCGATGAGCTGCCCAACTTGGACGCGACGGTCGTCGGCACCGAGGCCGACACCCACGTCGAGTGCAGCTGCGTCGGTATCAAACCGGGCCGCACCTACACCGCGCGCCAGCTCATCGACGCGCTGCTGCTGATGTCGGGCAACGACGCGGCCAATGCGCTCGCCGACATGATCGGCGGCTATGACACCGCCGTGGCGAAGATGAACGCCAAAGCCGCCTCCCTTGGCGCGTTGAACACGCACGCGGCCACGCCGTCCGGGCTGGACGGGCCCGGCGGCTCAGGTTCCACCACTCCGCGGGATCTGGCCGTGATCTTCCGCGCCGCGATGGCCAATCCGGTATTCGCCCAGACCATCGCGCAACCGGCGGCGATGTTCCCGACCGATGCGGGCGACAAACCGATCGTCAACGACGACGAACTGCTGCACCGCTACCCGGGGACTCTCGGTGGCAAGACCGGTTTCACCGACGCGGCACGCAAGACGTTCGTCGCCGCGGCCGATCGTGGCGGACGCCGACTGGTGATCGCCATGATGTACGGGCTGATCAAGGAGGGCGGCCCGACGTATTGGGATCAAGCCGCCGGGCTGTTCGACTGGGGCTTCGCCCAGGACCGCCAGATGAGCGTCGGTTTACTCTAAGCGCCACGTCATCAAAAGTTGTTGATCTGCAACGGATCCGAGATCTCTGCGCGCCTAATTCCAGTGATTGCACAGGATACGCTCAGCGCCCGTGCGAAAGATGTTGGCTGCGTTCGCAACCGCGCTCGCTCTCGCGACGTCCGCGGTGGTCGTCCCTGCCGCGTCCGCAGAGCCTGCCATCGAGCCGTCCGGGGCGGTAGCGCTCCCTGACGGTCCAGCCCAGGCTTGGCTGCTGGCCGACCTCGACTCCGGCCGCATCCTGGCTTCGCGTGATCCGTACGCGCAGCACGCGCCCGCCAGCACGATCAAGCCGCTGCTGGCGATGGTGGTGCTCGACAACCTGCGGCCCGACAACTTCGCCCGCGCCAATCAGTCCCACACCGAGGTCGAGTGCTCCTGTGTGGGATTGAAGCCGGGCCAGCCGTACACCACCCGCCAGCTGCTGGAGGCGCTGCTGATGGTGTCGGGCAACGACGCCGCGAACATGCTGGCCGACATGCTCGGCGGCCAGCATGTCGCAGTCGCGGCAATGAACCGCAAGGCGGCCAGCGTGGGCGCCCGCAGCACCAGGGCGTCGTCGCCGTCGGGGCTCGACGGACCGGGCTGGGAATCGATCACCACGCCCCACGACCTCGCGGTGATCCTCCGCGCGGCGCTGACCTACCCGCTGATCGCGCAGATCATGCGGCAGCAGTCGGCACAGTTCCCCGGCAAGACCATCTCCAACCAGAACGAACTGCTGACGCGCTATCCCGGCACGCTCGCAGGCAAGACCGGATTCACCAACCTCGCTCGCAACACGTTCGTCGCCGCCGCCCAGCGCGGGAACCGACGACTGGTGGTCGTGGAGATGTACGGCACGGGCGACTTATACGGCCAGGCGATCGGCCTGTTCGACTGGGGTTTCGGCCAGCCCTAGTACGTGCGGCCGCGCAGCATGACCAGGTCGGGATGGTTGACGACGGCCGCGCCCGTCCGCGGGTCATCGGCGTAGCACACCAGGTCCGCGGGCGCACCGTGCTCCAGCGCCTGCCTGCCCAGCCAGCCGCGGGCGGTCCAGCTCGCCGCTCCCAGCGCCTCGGTCGGGGTCATCCCGATCCCCTTCAGCGCGTCGATCTCGTCGGCGATGCGGCCGTGCGCGACCCTGCTGCCCGCGTCCGTGCCTGCGTAGATCGGCACGCCTGCTTCGCGCGCGGCGGAGATGCGCGGATTGCACCGGTGGTAGAGGTCCCGCAGGTGCCTGGCATAGCCCGGATACTTCTCGGCCGCGTCGGCGATGCCGGGGAAGTTCTCGATGTTGATCAGCGTCGGCACCAACGCGGTGCCGTGCTCGACCATCAGCTCGACGGTGTCGTCGGTGAGGCCGGTGCCATGCTCGATGCAGTCGATGCCCGCGTTGATCAGACCCGGCAGCGCATCGTCGCTGAACACATGCGCGGTGACGCGGGCGCCGTTGGCGTGCGCTGCCGCCATGGCCGCCTTGAGCACGTCGTCGGACCACAGCGGTGCCAGGTCACCGGTGTCGCGGTCGATCCAGTCGCCGACGAGCTTGACCCAGCCGTCGCCCCACCGCGCCTGTTCGGCCACCGCGTCGGGGAGTTGCGACTCGTCTTCCAGTTCGATCGCGCAGCCGCGCTGGTATCGCTTCGGCCGGGCCAGGTGCCGGCCGGCACGGATGATGCGCGGCAGGTCGTGGTGGTCGTCGAGGCTGCGGGTGTCGGTCGGCGATCCGGCGTCGCGCAGCAGGAGCGCACCGACGCCGCGTTCGGTCTCGGCCTGCGCGATGCACTCATCGAGGTCGACGCGGCCATGGTCGCCGAGGCCGACGTGACAATGCGCGTCGACCAGGCCCGGGACGATCCAGCCACCATCGAAGACGGTCTCGGCATCCGCCACCGGTTCGGCGCTCAAGACGCCGTCGACGACCCACCACTCCACCGGCTCCTCATCGGGCAACGCGCGGCCACGAATGTGAAGCGTGGTGGAGGTAGCCAAATCAGTTGTTCCTCGGGAACTTCAGCTTCGACAGGTCGATGTCGGCCAGACCCGGCGGCAGCTCGTCTAGGCCCTTCGGCATGTTGGACAGGTCCGGGAAACCCTCGGGCATGCCGGCACCGAGCGGGTTGCGCACCTTCGGTGGCGTCGGGCCACTCACCTTTTTACGGCCTTTTTGCCCCTTCTTCTTGTTCTTGGCAGTCTTACGCGAAGAACCCTTGCGGCCGAACGGCATTCCCATCTGGCCGGCCATCTGTGACATCATCTTGCGGGCCTCGAAGAACCGGTCGACGAGCTGGTTGACCTCGGAAACCGTCACACCGGAGCCGTTGGCGATCCGCAGCCGCCGCGACGCGTTGATGATCTTCGGTTCGGCCCGCTCGGCGGGCGTCATGCCGCGAATGATGGCCTGCACGCGGTCGAGCTGGCTGTCGTCGACGGCGGCCAGCGCGTCCTTCATCTGACCCGCGCCGGGCAGCATGCCCAGCAGGTTGCCGATCGGACCCATCTTGCGGATGGCCAGCATCTGCTCGAGGAAGTCCTCGAGCGTCAGCTCACCCGAGCCGATCTTGGCCGCGGCGGCCTCGGCCTGCTCCGCGTCGAAGACCTGCTCAGCCTGCTCGATGAGGGTCAGCACGTCGCCCATGCCGAGGATGCGGCTCGCCATCCGGTCGGGGTGGAAGACGTCGAAGTCGTCGAGCTTCTCGCCTGCGGACGCGAACAGGATCGGCACGCCGGTGACCTCACGCACCGACAACGCGGCACCGCCGCGGGCGTCGCCGTCGAGCTTGGTGAGCACCACGCCGGTGAAGCCGACACCCTCGCGGAAGGCCTCCGCAGTGGTCACAGCGTCCTGGCCGATCATCGCGTCGACGACGAACAGCACCTCGTCGGGATCGACGGCCTGACGGATCGCGGCGGCCTGCGCCATCAGCTCGTCGTCGATGCCGAGCCGGCCTGCGGTGTCGACGATGACGACATCGAAGTGTTTGGCCTGCGCCTCGGCGAGGCCGCCTGCGGCCACTTTGACCGGGTCACCCGGGCCCACGTCGGCGGCACTCTCGCCCGACGTGCCCGGATGCGGAGCGAAGACCTGCACGCCGGCCCGTTCCCCGACCACCTGCAGCTGGTTCACCGCGCCGGGGCGCTGCAGATCCGCGGCCACCAGCAGCGGGGTGTGACCTTGTCCGCTAAGCCATTTGGCGAGTTTGCCTGCCAGGGTGGTCTTACCTGAGCCCTGCAGGCCTGCGAGCATCACCACGGTCGGCGGGGTCTTGGCGAACGCCAATTGCCGGGTCTCGCCGCCGAGGATGCCGATCAGTTCCTCGTTGACGATCTTGACGACCTGTTGGGCCGGGTTCAGCGCGGCGGACACCTCCGCGCCCCTGGCGCGCTCCTTGATGCGGGCGACGAACGCGCGCACCACGGGCAGCGAGACGTCGGCCTCCAGCAGCGCCAGCCGGATCTCGCGGGTGGTCGCGTCGATGTCGGCGTCGGTCAACCGCCCCTTGCCGCGCAGCCCCTGGAGGACACCGGTCAACCGGTCGGACAGGGATTCAAACACGCACGCCAGCCTAGCTGGCCTCGGACACCGGCTTCGCAGGCGGCGGGGTGGGTAGCACCGCGTATAGGTCGTGTTCGATCTCGTCGCGGACCGCTGCGCCAATCTGAGCGGGCACTCCTGCCGAATCGCCGTCTCCCACGGCGGTGATGCCGAACACGTCAACGACCGACGAGCCCAACGTGGTGACCTTCGCCCACGCGATGTCCACACCGTCCCGCTCGAACACCGCCGTCAGTCGCGCCAGCAGGCCCGCGCGGTCGGTGGACCGGATCTGCACCACCAGCTCGCCCGGCTCCGCGCCGTCGGACCACAGGATCCGGGGCGGCGCCGTGACGTGGTTGATGGGCACCGCTGCGAGCACCTCGCCGGCCCGCGTCGTGCCGTGCTGTGCGGCCTCGCGGTCGCGGCTATCCAGCGACGCCAGCACGTCGAGTTCGCCGTCGAGGGCGAGGATGAGCTGCTGGCGCAACAGCTCGGCGGCCGGCGGCGAACCGAAATGCGGTGAGACCACGAACGTGTTGATCGCCGAGCCTTCGTGGCCGTTCACCGACGCCGAATGAACGCGCAGCGAGTTCAGCGCCAGCACACCTGCCGCCTTGGACAGCAGCCCCCGCCGGTCCGGAGCGATCATCGTCACGTTGTAGATGTGTGGGCTGTCGGCCGGGGTCAGTTCGACATGCACGCCCACCGTGGATGCCAGCGAAAGATAGCGCGGATCAACGGGATCGGGCTGCGGCAGTGGTTCACCGGCCATCACGAGCCGGCAGCGGCGCACCAGGTCGCCGATCAGCGAGGCCTTCCAGTCACCCCACACACCGGGACCCGTCGCCAGCGAGTCAGCCTCGGCCAGCACGTGCAACAACTCCAGCAGTACCGCATCGCCCTCCAGCGCGTCGACGACCGATGCGATGGTCTTCGCGTCCTGCAGGTCACGGCGCGTTGCGGTGTGCGGCAACAGCAGATGGTGGCGCACCACCTTGGAAAGCATCTCGATGTCCGACGGCCACAGGCCCAGACGGGTGCCGATCTGCGTGGCAAGTTCCGCGCCGATGACGCTGTGGTCTCCACCCCGGCCCTTACCGATGTCGTGGCACAACGCGCCCAACAGGAGCAGATCGGGGCGGGACACGCGAGTAGTGAATGCGCTTGCCCGCGAGACGGTTTCAACGAGATGGCGGTCTACCGTCCAGATATGCACGACGTCGCGTGGCGGCAGGTCACGCACCGCACCCCACTCCGGGAACAGCCTGCCCCACAGACCCATTCGGTCCAGCGCCTCAATGGTGGCCACCGCTGTCGGACCCGCGGCCAGCATCACCAACAGGTCTTTGACCGCCTGAGGTGGCCACGGCGTCCGCAGTTCCGGCGCGGCTTCGCTGAGTCGGGCCAAGGTGGACGCTGCCATCGGCAGGCCGGTGGTCGCCGAGGACGCCGCCACCCGCAGGATCAGGCCGGGATCGCGCTCCGGGCGGGCATCGCGGGCCAGGATGACCTCGCCTGCGAACTCGATGACGCCTTCGTCCAGCGGACGGCGCACCGGCCGTCGAAACGCGGCGAATCCCCGACGGGGCAGGGCGTTGGCCGCGGTGCGCAGCCCGGCATCGACATAGAAACTGATCGTGCGGGCGGCGTCGGAAAGCATGCGGGCCAAATCGAATCGGTCCCCGATGCGCAGCGCCGCGCCGATCTCGTCGGCGTGCTGGGCCAGCACGAGTTCACGGCCGCGGCCGGAAACGCGGTGCAGCTCGGTGCGAACGTTGAGCAGGGCAAGGTGCGCCTCGCCCAGCGTCTCGGTCGGCGACGCCAGCGACCGGCTGGGATAGACGTCGGCCAGTTGAGCGATCGCCAGGGCATTGAGCAGCTGGACATCGCGCAGACCACCACGACCGGTCTTGAGGTCGGGCTCGGCGCGGTGGGCGATCTGGCCGCTGCGCTGCCACCGCTGCTGGGTGTGTTCGACGAGTTCATCGAAGCGCGAAGCGATTCCGGTGCGCCATTGCCGACGCGCGCCGCTGACCAACAGCGAGGACAAGTCTGAGTCGCCGGCGATGTGGCGTACTTCAAGCATCGCAAGCCCGGCCGAAATGTCCTCTCCGGCAACCTTTAACGCTTCTGGAACGGTCCGCACGCTGTGGTCGAGACGAATGTTGGCGTCCCACAGCGGATACCACAAACCCTCGGCGACCCGACTGACGACGCTTTTGGGCAGATTGTCGTGCAGCAGCATCAGGTCGAGGTCGGAATACGGCAGCAACTCGCCACGGCCCAGCCCTCCCGTGGCGACGATGGCGAAGCCGCTGGTGTCGGTAATCCCGATCTCGGCCGCCTTGGCCGAGAGCCAGAACTCATGCAGCTCGAGGAGCGCGTCCCGCAGTGCCGCCGAGTCCAGCTGACGCGAACCGGACAACAGCTGTTCGCACGCTGCGGTCAGGTCGGTCGCGGCTTTGGACGAGCCCGCCGGAGCCGCTTGGCCGGCGACATTGGGCGCTGCCGGAGCTCCCCTAGCAAGCTGTGGGCCCACCCATCGAGAGGCGCCGGCGGCGGAAGCTGGTTTCTGCTCTGTCATTTCGAGTCCTCCCCCGGCCCTTTACCTATTAACTCTCACACGGTGCACGGCCGGGAGACGGCGTCTCAGTTCACGATCCGGATCAAAGGGCGTCGGTCCCCCGCTCGCCGGTGCGGACCCGGACCACGGTGTCGACCGGGCTCACCCACACCTTGCCGTCGCCGATCTTGCCGGTCCGCGCGGCCTGCACGATCACATCCACCACCTTGTCGACGGCGGAGTCGTCGACGAGCACCTCGATACGTACCTTGGGCACGAAGTCGACGGAGTACTCGGCGCCGCGATACACCTCGGTGTGGCCCTTCTGGCGTCCATAACCCTGCACCTCGCTGACGGTCATTCCGAGAATTCCCGTCTGCTCCAGGCCGGTCTTGACGTCCTCGAGCGTGAACGGCTTAACGATCGCAGTAATCAGCTTCATTTCCCTCATTCCTCCGCGCCGTGACGACCGAGAACCGAGCTGCCGCCGACTGTGGCGAAGTCGTATGCGCTCTCAGCGTGTTCGGCTTCGTCTGCGCCGGCTGCTTCATCTTCCTCGCTAAGGCGCAGGCCCACGGTGAATTTCACTATGAAAGCCAAGATAGTCGTGACAATCGCGCAGTAGGCGAGAACCGCACCGGCACCCACTGCCTGGCGCCACAGCTGGTCGAAGCCGCCGCCGTAGAACAGTCCTGCGACGCCGTTGTAGGTCTCCGGAGCCGCAACGAGTCCGATCATCAGCGTGCCGATCAGGCCACCGACAAGGTGCACACCGACCACGTCGAGCGAATCGTCATACCCGAGTTTGTATTTCAGGCCGACGGCAAGGGCACACAGCACACCGGCGACGAAGCCGATCACGAGCGCGCCGACCACGTTGACCGAGCCGCAAGAGGGGGTGATGGCGACCAAACCGGCCACGATGCCCGACGCGGCGCCCAGTGAGGTGGCCTTGCCGTCGCGGATCCGTTCGGTGAGCAGCCAGGCCAGCATCGCGGCCGCGGTGGCGATGGTCGTCGTCATGAACGTCGATCCCGCAGTGCCGTTGGAACTGGTCGACGAACCTGCGTTGAACCCGTACCAACCGAACCACAGCAGGCCCGCACCGAGCATAACGAACGGCAGGTTGTGCGGCCGCATCGGCGTGGTCGGCCAGCCCTTGCGCTTGCCCAGAATGATCGCGAGCACCAGGCCCGCCGTGCCGGCGTTGATGTGAACCGCTGTGCCGCCCGCGAAGTCGATCGCGGCCAGCTTGTTAGCGACCCAGCCACCGGTCTCCGCGGTGCCGCCGTCGAACGAGAACACCCAGTGGGCGATCGGGAAGTAGACGAAGGTCGCCCACAAACCGGCGAACAACAGCCAGCCACCGAACTTGATGCGATCGGCGACCGCGCCCGAAATGAGGGCGACGGTAATGATCGCGAACATCAGCTGGAATGCAACGAATACCGTGGCGGGGAAGGTGAATACCAACGGGATGTTGACGACGTCGGCGGCCTCGACCCCAGCGGACGGGTCGGCGGCGACCGCCGCAGCACCGTTTCCGCCGATCAAGCCCTTCAGACCGAAGAATTGCGTAGGGTCGCCGAACAGGTTGCCGACGTCGTTGCCGAAGGCGAGCGAGTAGCCGTACAACACCCACAGAATCGTCACGACGCCCATGGCGCTGAAGCTCATCATGATCATGTTGAGCACGCCTCTGGCGCGCACCATGCCGCCATAGAAGAACGCCAGGCCCGGGGTCATCAGCAACACCAGTGCGGAGCTTGCCAGCATCCACGCGGTGTCACCGGTGTCCGGTACGCCCATAATCGGGAATTGGTCCACTCGCAGTTTCCTCCTTCGACATGCCACGGCCGCAAAGGTTTTACGACCGTTGACCTGGTCCAAGACAA
Organism: uncultured Actinomycetota bacterium; assembly: GCA_963800125.1. Lineage (GTDB taxonomy): Bacteria > Actinomycetota > Actinomycetes > Mycobacteriales > Mycobacteriaceae > Mycobacterium. The sequence continues at coordinate 63,296 of CAWDAC010000044.1, forward strand.
TGCTGAGTGGTTGTTTCGTCTAAGACGCCTGGGCGTTTCGCTCGTGTGAACGGATACGCCGGTTACGTTTCGGCGGTGTTACATCGCGCGGTTTAGACGCGCGTTCGTTAACCGAGCAGTGCGTCCACGAACGCCGCGGGCTCGAAAGGTGCGAGATCGTCGGGGCCTTCGCCGAGTCCGACGAGTTTGACCGGCACCCCCAATTCCTGCTGTACGCGAAAGACGATTCCGCCCTTCGCTGTGCCGTCGAGCTTGGTCAGCACCACACCGGTGATATCGACGACGTCCGCGAACACCCGCGCCTGCGCCAACCCGTTCTGGCCGATCGTCGCGTCGAGCACCAGCAGCACCTCGTCGACCGCGGCGCGCCGGCTCACCACACGCTTGACCTTGCCGAGCTCGTCCATCAGCCCCGTCTTAGTGTGCAACCGCCCTGCGGTGTCGATGAGGACCACGTCGGCGCCGGAGTCGATGCCCTTGTCGACGGCGTCGAACGCCACCGATGCAGGGTCGGCGCCCTCGGCCCCGCTCACCACATCGGCGCCGACCCGGGACGCCCACGTCTGCAGCTGGTCGGTTGCGGCGGCCCGGAAGGTGTCTGCGGCGCCGAGCACGACCCGACGTCCGTCGGCGACCAGCACGCGGGCCAGCTTGCCGACCGTGGTGGTCTTGCCGGTGCCGTTGACCCCGACGACCAGCAGCACCGACGGGTGGTCGTCGTGCGGCAGCGCCTTGACCGAGCGGTCCAGGTCCGGATGCAGCTCGGAGATCAGCACCTCGCGTAGGACGGTGCGGGCATCGGTTTCGGTGCGTACCCGGCCGCTGGCGATCCGCTCGCGCAGCGCGGACACGATCGACTCGGTCACGACGGGGCCCAGGTCGGCGATCAGCAGAGTGTCCTCGACCGCCTCCCAGGAATCCTCGTCGAGGTCACCACCGCCGAGCAGGCCGAGCATGCTTCGGCCCAGCGCGTTCTGCGACTTGGCCAGCCGCCCGCGCAGCCGCTCCAGTCTGCCTTCCGGAGGCGCGATGGCGCCGACATCGGGCGCCGTAGGCGCGATGGCGCCGACATCGGGCGCCGTAGGCGCGATGGCGCCGACATCGGGCGCCGTAGGCGCGATGGCGCCGACATCAGGCGCAGTAGGCGCTATGGCGCCGATATCAGGCTCAGCTGGCGCTTCCTTCTGAAAATCGGGCAGCTCTACGTCGGCGATGGGGCGTTTGGGCGCGTCACGGGGGATGGTGGCGTCGTCGCCGACGGCGGGCAGGCCGCTGGTGTCGAGGCGCTCGGGCGGGGCCTCGCCGGCAGGTGGGGCCGTTGGCGGTGCTGACGATTGTGTGAACGTGATACCCGAAGACGCGGCGTACCCGCCGGAACGGTCGACCGGTGTGGCAGTGTCTGTGCTGGTGGACGAGTCGAGGCTGATCCTGCGGCGGCGGTATGAGACGAGGCCGAACACCACAAGAGCAGTAACGACCAGAACGGCGATGACCGCGATTGCGATCCACAGACCCTCGGACACCATGCCATTGTCCCAATGTGGGTAGACGGTGACGACGGACCCCGTCCGCTTCGGCGATGGCTCGGAAAATGGGATGGAATCCCGCAAGGCCAAGCACATCGACGTGTGCCTGACCGAAGCGGTGGACTTCCAGACCGTCACCACCGGTCTGGAGCGCTTCCGGCTGCCCTATAACGCGCTCACCCAGACCAGTCTGGGCGCCGTCAACCTCGGCACCGAGTTTCTCGGGGTGCGGCTGGCGGCGCCCGTGTTGATCGGGGCAATGACCGGCGGCGCGGAACTCTCCGGCGTCATCAACCGAAATCTGGCCGCCGCCGCCCAGAAGCTCGGCATCGGCATGATGCTCGGCTCGCAGCGCATCATGCTCGACGACGATTCCGCGTCGGCGAGCTTCACGGTTCGCGACGTCGCGCCTGACGCGCTGTTGATCGGGAACATCGGGCTGGCCCAGCTGTCCGACGAGCTGGTACCCGAGCTAGTCAACGCCCTTGACCGCGTTCGCGCGAATGCGCTTGCGGTCCATACCAATCCACTGCAGGAAGCCATGCAGCACGAGGGCGACACCGACTTCTCGGGCTCGATCGCGCGGCTTCGTGACGTCGCCAGGTCCATCAGCTATCCCGTGATGCTCAAGGAGGTCGGCCACGGCATCGGGGCGGCGGCCGCCGCCGAACTGGTGGACTGCCCGGTCGCGGCCGTCGACGTCGCCGGAGCAGGCGGGACGTCGTGGGCCCGTGTCGAGCAGTTCGTCCGCTACGGCGAGATCCGCTACCCGGCGCTGGCCGAGTGGGGCATCCCGACCGCGCAGGCGCTGCAGGAGGTGCGCCACACGCTGCCCGACGTATCACTCGTCGCGTCCGGCGGCATCCGCACCGGCATGGACGCCGCCAAGGTGCTGGCAATGGGCGCCGACGTGGTGGCGGTGGCCCGCCCGCTGCTTGCGCCGGCCATCGAATCGACTGCGGCCGTGCTGGATTGGCTCCAGCGATTCATCGCCGAGCTGCAGATCTGCCTGCACGGTTGCGGCGCGGCCAACCTCGCGGCGCTACGGCGTCGCGGCGTGACACCCATCGCCTAGCGCGGCCACGGTCAGCCGGCGGTCACCAGCTCCTGGCCCCGCATGCGTTGCGAGATCACCGCGGTGATGCCGTCGTCGCGCATGGTCACGCCGTAGAGCGCGTCGGCGACCTCCATCGTCGGTTTCTGATGGGTGATGACGATCAGCTGCGACTGCACCCGCAGCTGCTCGAACAGCCCGAGCAGGCGGCGCAGGTTGACGTCGTCGAGCGCGGCTTCCACCTCGTCCATCACATAGAACGGGGACGGCCGCGCCCGGAAGATGGCGACCAGCATCGCGACCGCGGTCAGTGCCTTCTCGCCACCGGACAACAGGGACAGCCGCTTGATCTTCTTGCCCGGCGGGCGCGCCTCGACCTCGATGCCGGTGGTGAGCATGTCCTCGGGATCGGTGAGTAGCAGCCTGCCCTCGCCGCCGGGGAACAACGCCGCGAACACCCCGCGGAACTCGCGCTCGACGTCTTCGTACGCCTCGGTGAACACCTGCAGAATGCGGGCGTCGACGTCGGAGATCACGTCGAGCAGATCCTTGCGCGCCGCCTTGACGTCCTCGAGCTGGGTGGACAGGAAGTTGTAGCGCTCCTCGAGCGCGGCGAACTCCTCCAGCGCCAACGGATTAACCCGGCCCAGCTCGTTGAGTTCACGCTCAGCGCGTTTGGCGCGGCGCTCCTGGGTGGGCCGGTCGAACGGCATCGGCGCAGGCGCGGTGACCTGCTCACCGCGCTCGCGGGCCTGCTCGTACTCAGCCATCTCCAGTTCCGACGGCGGCAGCGGCACATCGGGCCCGTACTCGGCGATCAGGTCGTCGGTCGCCATCCCGAACTGGTCGAGGACCTGTTGTTCCAGCTGTTCGATGCGTAACGCCGCTTGGGCTTTGGCGACTTCGTCGCGGTGAAGCGCTTCGGTGACCGCAGCGATCTTCGTGGTGCACTCGGTGACCTGCTCACGCGCCTTCGCCAAGGCGTCGATCCGTTGGTGGCGTTCGGTGGCCAGGGCGTCGCGGCGGCGAGACGCGACGCTCACCGTCGCGCTGAGCCGCTGCGCCAGCACGCGACCCGACTCGGCCACCGCTGCCGCCACCGCGGCGGCGTGCTCGCGGGCCTCCCGCGCGCGCTGGGCGCGCAGCCTGGCCTCCCGTTCGGCCGCCGCGGCGCGGCGCAGCGAATCCGCGCGCCCGCGAACGGCATTCGCCCGCTCTTCTGCGGTGCGGACCGCCAGCCGGGCCTCCACCTCGGCGGCGCGGGCGGTTTCGGCGGCCGAGACCGTTTCCTGGCGGACTGCAGGTGCGGCGTCGAACATCGGCGCCTGCTCGGCGTTGTGCAGGCGCTGCTCGAGCTCGGCCAGTTCCTCGACGGTCTGCACCCGTCCTGCCTCCAGCTCGTCGCGCTGCCGGATCAGCCGCTGCCATTCCTCGTCGGCCGTGCGGGCGTCCTGCCCGAGCCGACCCAACTGTTCGTAGATCGAAGAGATCGCGGCGTCGGACTCGTTGAGCGCGGCCAGCGCCTGCTCGGCGGCGTCTTGACGGGTGGCCTGTTCGGCCAGCGCGCCGGACAGCGCGGCGCTCAGCTCACCGGTCTGCTTTTCCGCGGCGGCCAGCTCGTAACGGGCCTTCTCCACCTCAGAGGTGATCTCGAGCGTGCTGGGTTTGCGGTCCGAGCCGCCGCTGACCCAGCCGGCCCCGACCAGATCGCCGTCGGCGGTGACGGCACGCAGCTGCGGGCGCGCGGCCACCAGGTCGAGCGCCGCGGACAGATCGCGCACCACGGCGACGCCGGACAACATCGCCATGAGCGCACCGCGCAGCCGCGATGGCATGTCGACCAGATCCGTCGCCCACAGCGCGCCTTCGGGCGGCGGCCCGGTCGGCGCGGGTGTATCGACGGGCCAGTCGCCCAGCACGATCGCGGCGTGTCCACCGTCGGATGCCTTCAGCGCCGCGACGGCCGAGCGGGCGGCGCCGAAGTTCTCGGCCGCGACGGCATCGGCCGCGGCACCCATGACCGCCGCGATCGCCGCCTCGTAACCCGGTCGCACCCTGACCAGGTTCGCCACCGAGCCGAAAAGCCCTGTGCCAGCGAGGTTTTTCTGCAGCCACGCGGCGCCGTCCTTGCGGTCCAGTCCGACCGACAGGGCATCGATGCGGGCGCGCAACGACGCCACCCGGCGCTCGGCGCCACGCTCGGCTGACTGCAGTTCGGCGACTCGTTCGTCGGCAAGTCGCAACGCGGCCACGGTTCGGTCGTGGTGGTCGTCGAGCCCGACCTCGCCTGCGTCGAGCTCGCCCACGCGGCCCTGGACCGTCTCGAACTCGGCCTGGGTGTGCTGCGCGCGGGTGGCGGCTTCCTCGATGGTCTCCGTCAGCCGCGCGACGGTCTCGTCGATGGACTCGACGCGGGTACGCATGGTGTCGACCCGGCCGGCCAGCCGGGCCAGCCCTTCGCGGCGGTCGGCCTCGGCGCGCACGGCCGCCAGGTGTGCGCGTTCGGCCTCGGCGGCGACACGCTCGCGTTCGGTCAGCTCGTCGCGTGCCGCGGTCAGCCGGTTGCGGGACTCGGCCAGCTCGGCGAGCAGTTGCCGCTCATGCGCGGCGACTTCGTCGGCCTCGGCGTCAAGCGCCTCCGGATCGGCACCGGTGGATGTTTCCTGTTCGGGGTCGAGATGCTGGGCGCGCTCACTGGCGATGCGGACCGTCGCGCTGACCCGTTCTGCCAACGCCGACAACCGAAACCAGCCCTGCTGGGCGGCCTCGGCGCGCTCGCTGAGTCCGGCGACCGCCGTCTCCTGGGCGTCGAGCTCGACGGTGGCGGCCTCCAGACGGGCGGTCATCTCGTCGTGTTCGCGGCGCAGCGTCATCTCGACCTGGTTGGTGTCGTTGAACTCGCCGCGGCGGGTAACGAGGTCGTCGGCGGCCAGCCGGAGCCGCGCGTCACGCAGATCGGCCTGGATGGTCTGGGCGCGGCGCGCCATCTCAGCCTGCCGGCCGAGCGGCTTGAGCTGGCGGCGCAGCTCGGTGGTCAGGTCCGTCAGCCGGGCCAGGTTGACCGACATCGCGTCGAGCTTGCGGACCGCCTTCTCCTTGCGCTTGCGGTGCTTGAGCACGCCTGCGGCTTCCTCGATGAACGCGCGCCGGTCCTCCGGGCGGGATTCCAGGATCTCGGAGAGCTTGCCCTGGCCGACGATCACGTGCATCTCGCGCCCGATGCCGGAGTCACTCAGCAGTTCCTGCACATCCATCAAACGGCAACTGCTGCCGTTGATTTCGTACTCGCTGGCGCCGTCACGGAACATCCGGCGGGTGATGGAGACCTCGGAGTACTCGATCGGCAGCGCGTTGTCGGAGTTGTCGATCGTGACGGTCACCTCGGCCCGGCCCAGCGGGGCACGCGACGACGTGCCGGCGAAGATGACATCCTCCATCTTGCCGCCGCGCAGCGTCTTGGCGCCCTGCTCGCCCATCACCCAGGAAAGCGCATCGACCACGTTGGACTTGCCGGAGCCGTTGGGCCCGACGACACAGGTGATGCCCGGCTCGAAGCGCAGAGTCGTCGGCGAAGCAAAGGACTTGAAGCCCTTCAGCGTCAGACTCTTGAGGTGCACGACCTGCCACACTACAGCCGCGTGGGCTATCGATCGGTGAAGCCCGTGAACGCGTCGCCCACTTCTGACCAGTCGGCGATGACTTCGTCGACCGATCCTGGAGTTCTGCCGCTTTCCAGCAGGTCGAGGAGGCGTTGGCAGGCGTCGCGAGGGCCCTGGGCGACCACCTGAACACGGCCGTCGGGCCGGTTGGACACAATCCCGGTGAGGCCGAGTTCGAGCGCCCGCGAGCGGGTCCACCAGCGGAAACCAACGCCCTGCACGTAGCCGTGCACCCAGGCGGTCAGGCGAACATCAGGTTCGTCCGACATCAGTCACCTCAAACGTCACTTTGGTACCAGTCTTCAATGTGCGCCCGACCGTGCACACCTGATCGATGGCGCGCACTACGACGGTCAGCAGCCGGGCCACCTCATCATCGGAGAGTCCGGATAGATCGACCTCGAGCTTCTCCTCGAGTAGCGGGTAGCGCTCCTGCTCGCGGTCGGCTGGGCCTGACACCTTGATGGTCGTCTGATAGTCGTCACCGAGCCGACGTCTCAGCGGCTCGTCGCTGCTCATCCCGCTGCAGGCGGCGAGCGCGATCTTCATCAGCTCGCCGGGAGTGAACACGCCCTCGACGTCTTCCGAGCCGACGAGCACCTCCGCACCGCGTGAGCTGTGCCCGGTGTAGCGGCGCACGCCGGTGCGCTCAACCCACAGTTCCGTCATGGCTTATTTCTACAACGTCCCGCGAAATAGCATTCCCGGTCGTGATTTCGCGCACCAATCAACAGCCCGGGATGTCCCCCGCAAGCGGGAGGTGCCCCCAATTTCGCGGCAATCAGGATCGGCGGACTCGCGGGCGGGGTTGGCATTTCGGGCAGTAGAACGACGAGCGGTTCATGAACTTCTCCCGCCGCATCACCGCGCCGCAGCGCCGGCACGGCTCGCCTTCGCGGCCGTAGGCGTCGAGCGACCGGTCGAAGTAGCCGGACTCGCCGTTGACATTGACGTACAGCGAGTCGAACGACGTACCGCCCTGCCCCAGCGCCTCGGCCATCACCTCCGCCGCGGCGTCGAGCAGCTCGCCGAGCTGTTTACGGGTCAACGACGACGTCAGCCGGGCGCCGTTGATCTTGGCCCGCCACAAAGCCTCGTCGGCGTAGATGTTTCCGATCCCGGACACCACGGTCTGGTCCAACAGCTGGCGCTTGATCTCGGAGTGCTTGCGCCGCAACACCGTAACGACGGCATCGCGGTCGAACAATGGATCCAGCGGGTCGCGGCCCAAGTGTGCGACGGGCACCGGCACATCGGTGCCGTCCACGGTGACCATGTCGGCAAGCATCCAGCCGCCGAACGTGCGTTGGTCGACGAAGCTCATCGCCGTGCCGTCGTCGAGCAGCGCCGCGATCCGCAGATGGTTGTCGTTCGGCAGCGGCCCGAGCAGCATCTGCCCGCTCATCCCCAGATGCACGACGAGCGCCGAGTCAGCCTCGTCGAGCGTCAGCCACAGATACTTCCCACGGCGGCCGGTGCCGGTGATGCGAGTGTTCAGCAGCCGCGCGGTCAGGTCCGCGGGGCCGGCCTCGTGACGTCGCACAGCGCGGGGATGGTGTACCCGCACGGCGGTGATGGTCTTGCCCGCCACATGTGCCTCTAGTCCCCGCCGAACGACCTCTACCTCGGGGAGTTCAGGCACTGTCCAGCGCCGTCCACGCCGCCGCGGCGGCCTTGAGCTCGGCTTCCTTCTTGGTCCGGCCGACACCCCTGCCGTACTCGGTGTCCATCACGACGACAGTGGCGGTGAACTCCTTGTCGTGGTCGGGTCCGGCGGCGGTCACCAGGTACGACGGCGCACCCATTCCGCGCCCGGCGGTCAGTTCCTGCAGGCTGCTCTTCCAGTCCAGGCCCGCGCCCAGCGTCGGCGCCGTGTCGAGCAGCGCGCCGAACAACCGCACGATCACCTCGCGGGCAACCGAGATGCCATGCTCGAGATAGATTGCGCCAAGCAAAGATTCGACACCGTCGGCTAGGATGCTCGATTTGTCGGCACCGCCGGAGTGCTCCTCACCCTTGCCCAGCAGCAGGTGGGCACCGAGACCGCCATCGGACAGCGCCCGCCCGACGTCGGCGAGCGCCTGGGTGTTGACGATGCTGGCGCGCAGCTTGGCCAGATCGCCCTCCGAGCGGTCGGGGTGCCGGTGGTAGAGCTCCTCGGTGATGGTCAGCCCGAGCACTGCGTCACCAAGAAACTCCAGCCGCTCGTTGGTCGGCAGCCCGCCATTCTCGTAGGAGTAACTACGGTGCGTCAGCGCCATCTTGAGCAGCTCGCCGGGCAGCTCGACCCCAAGGGCCTTGAGCAGCGCGTCGGGGTCATCCGTCACTTGTCGTCCGTCTCCAGCATCGAGGCGAGCTTCGACCAGCGCGGGTCGATCTGCTCGTGACGGTGTCCAGGCTCGGCCGTCGCCATCGGGATGCCGCACTGCGGACACAGCCCTTGACACTCCGGCCCGCACAGCGGCGAGAACGGCAGCGCCAGCCCGACGGCGTCGACGATCGGCTGCTCGAGGTCGATGGTGCTGTCGACGACGTGGCCCACCTCGTCGGCTTCGGTGGTCGCCTCGGTGGCGCTGTCGGGATAGGCGAAAAGCTCGGTGAGGTCGATCTCGACATGTCCGGTGACCGGTGTCAGGCAACGGGCGCACTCCCCGGTTGTTGGAGCCGACACCGTTCCGGTGACCAACACGCCTTCCGACACCGACTCGACACGCAGATCCAGGTCAAGCGGCGCGCCTGCGTCGATCGCCGCCAGCTCGACGCCGATGCGCGACGGGCTGGGCATGGTCTCCCGGATGGTCAGCATGGACCCTGGCCGCCGGCCGAGTCGAGCGATGTTGATCACGAGCGGCGAGCGGGAATTACGTTGCGTCGCCATCCTCCGATGGTACGGCGACGGCCGTGCGGCTGAGCGCAGTGGCTAGCGTGCCGCGTAGTCGTGCGTGCCTGCGGCGGTGCGCAACTGGTGGCGGCCGCGGCCCACCGACCGCAGTGTGCCGTTCAGGAACTCCTCGAACTCCGCGAGCTTGCTGTCGACGTAGATGTCGCATTCGCCGCGCAGCCGGTCGGCCTCGGCATGGGCCGAGTCGATCAGCCGAGTGGCCTCAGCGTTCGCCGCCTGGACGGTCTCGGTCTGCGACACCAGGCGCTGCTGCTCCTTGATGCCCTCCTGGACTGCCTTCTCGTAGGAGAGGTTGCCGTTCTCGATCAGGCGATCGGCCTCGGCCTTCGCACGCCCGGCGCTGGCTTCGTACTCACGCTTTGCAGTCGCGCTGATGCGGGCGGCTTCCTCCCGGGCCTCCCCGACCATCCGCTCGCTGTGCTGGCGCGCCTCGGCCACCATGCGGTCGGCCTGGGCTTTGGCATCGGCCAGCAGCCGATCGGCCTCGGTGCGGGCGTGGTTAAGCATCGAGTCGGCCTCGGCGTGCGCCGTGGCGACCATCGACCCGGAATGCTCCTTGGCCTCGTTCAGCAGCGAATCGCGCGCGTCCAGCACATCCTGTGCATCGTCGAGTTCGCCAGGGATGGCGTCCTTGATGTCGTCGATCAGCTCGAGCACGTCACCGCGGGGCACCACACAACCTGCCGTCATGGGGACGCCGCGGGCCTCTTCGACGATCGCGCCCAACTCGTCGAGCGCTTCAAATACTCGGTACACGGCACACCCTCCAGGCGTAGTTGTTCGTTACCAGTGTGCCTGGTGTTACCCCTGTGACTCCGCTAGCGCCGCCGGTGTGTCGCCGGTCGGCTTCCAGCGGCCCCACTCCGGGCCCGCACAACTGTCGGCTGACTCGCATCGGGAACATTATGTCAACGGGCGCACCATTCGCCTATCGGGGAAACAAAGACCGCCCGAGCACGCTAAATGTCGGGCGGTCTTTGCCTGATCAATGAAATTCGCTACGCGATGGCCTGCTTTATCGCATCGCGTGCGCGGTCCAGCATCGACGCAAACGGTCCGACCGCGAAATTGGCCTTCGCCGATTCGACGCCTGGGTGCGGACGGGTCGGCGCGATGGCCTCTGCCGCCTGTACCGCCCCGGCCATCCTGCGCAGCTCCTCCTTGTCGAGCTTGCGCTGCAACTTGGAGAACTCCTCGTCCTCCTCGTGCTTGGCGTGGTCGACGACGGCATCCCGGAACTTGGTCAGCTCAACGATGAACTCGCGGGAACCGATGTCCATGGCCTCGAGCTTCGACAGGTGCTGCTTCGCCTCATGCTCCTCGTGCAGTCGGGCATCGACGACCGCGTCGCCATCGGCGATCTCACGACGCGCGCGGGGATGAACCACCATTTCCTCGGCGGTCTCGTGTACGGCCAGCAACTGGCGCAGGTCGATGAACGCCTTCTCTCGAGCTTTCGTTTCCGACGCGGACAACACGTCGTCGAACATGTCCTTGATTAGGTTGTGCTGTCCTTTGAGGAATTTGACGACGTCATCGGTCGACTGAACGAATGTTTCAACCACGGCAATTTTCTCCGATTTATCCGGTGGATTTGGGGCGGCGCGATGGGCTGTGCGCCACCTACTGCCTACCCGCCGACTGGCCTGCCTAACCCTTGGTGCCCTTCAGCTTTTCCTGCAATCGCACATTCACCGGCACGGGCAGCAGCTCCGAAACGTCCCCTCCGAGCGTTGCCACCTCCTTGGCCAGTGACGAGGAGACAAACGAGTACTTCGGCGTGGTCGCGACGAAAAACGTGTCGACTCCGGCGATGTGCTTGTTCATCTGCGCCATCTGCAACTCGTACTCGAAATCGGTGCCGGTGCGCAGCCCCTTGACGATCGCGGTCAAACCGCGGGCCTTCACGAAGTCGACGACCAGACCCTCGCCCTCCTCAACGCGCAGATTGGCCAGATGGGTGGTCGACTCGGTGATCATCGCCATGCGTTCGTCGAGGCTGAACATTCCGGACTTGCTGGGGTTGACCAGCACGGCGACGACGACCTCGTCGAACTGGGCAGACGCGCGCTCGAAGATGTCGATATGGCCGAGGGTCACCGGGTCGAACGATCCGGGACATACCGCGCCGCTCATGGTCGATGACCGTAGCAGGGCAGATCAGCCGCCCTCTGTATTCACCTGCGCCATCTCCAGGCGGGTGTCGCCGTATTTTCGTTCCGGCCACACGGCCCACCCGAGCGGCCAACGCAGCGGCGGACCCGACGCGACCCGCTCCACCACCGCGACGGTGCCGGGCCCGGCCCATCCTCGCGTCGTCAGCTCGCTGAGCATCTCTTCGATCTCGACGGCTTCGACGTCGTAGGGCGGGTCGGCGAGCACCAGTTCGACGGGCTGGTCGGTTCCCGCCGCGAGCACCGACGCGACGGTGCCGCGCCGCAGCGTCGCTCCCGCGACACCGAGCGTCTTGATGTTCTGTCCGATCACCGCCGCGGCCCGCTGATCGGACTCGACAAACAACGCGGCAGTCGCGCCGCGCGACATTGCCTCCAGCCCTAGCGCTCCGGAGCCGGCATACAGGTCGAGTACCGACGCGCCGACGAGGTCGACCCGGGCGGCCAGCACGTTGAACAGGGACTCGCGCACCCGGTCGGTGGTCGGGCGGGTGCCGCGCGGCGGCACCGCAATCCGCCGCCCGCCCAGGCTGCCGGCGACGATGCGGGTCAGCTCACCACCACCAGTAGGTCACCACCCTCGACCTGCGCGGTCTGCGACACGGCGATCCGGCTGACGGTGCCCGCCTTTGGCGCGGTGATCGCGGCCTCCATCTTCATCGCCTCGATGGTGGCGACGGTTTGTCCGGCGCTGACCTCGTCGCCGGACGCGACGGCGACGGTGACCACGCCGGCGAACGGCGCAGCGACATGATCGGGGTTGGACCGGTCGGCCTTCTCCGCGGTGGGCACGTCGCTGGCGATGCTGCGGTCGCGCACCACCACCGGGCGCAGTTGGCCGTTGAGGATGCACATCACCGTGCGCATGCCTCGCTCGTCGGGATCGGAGATCGCCTCCAGCCCGATCAGCAGCTCGACGCCGCGCTCGAGCGTCACCCGGTGTTCGTCGCCGTGCCTCAGTCCGTAGAAGAACTGGTTGGCCGAAAGGCTCGAGGTGTCGCCGTACAGATCGCGGTGGGCTTCGAATTCCTTTGTCGGACCGGGGAACAGCAGGCGGTTCAGTTCGGCCTGACGCGTGGGTCCGGCCAGCGCGAGGGCCGCCTCGTCATCCGGGGTGAGCTCTTGGGTCGGCTTGGCCGGCGGGCGTCCGGCTAATGCCTTGGTGCGCAACGGCTCCGGCCAGCCGCCGGGCGGGTCGCCCAACTCGCCGCGGAAGAATTCGATGACGGAGTCCGGAATGTCGAATCGTGCCGGATCAGAAGCGAATTCGTCGGCGCTGACGCCCGCGCCGACCAAGGCCAACGCGAGGTCGCCGACGACCTTCGACGACGGCGTCACCTTCACCAGCCGTCCGAGTATCCGATCGGCCCCGGCGTAGCTTTCCTCGATCTCCTCGAACCGGTCGCCGAGCCCGAGAGCGATGGCCTGCTGCCTCAGGTTCGACAACTGCCCGCCCGGGATCTCGTGGTGATACACCCGCCCGGTCGGCGCGGGCAGCCCGGATTCGAAGGGGGCGTACACCTTTCGCAACGCTTCCCAGTACGGCTCGAGCTCGCAGACCGAGGCCAGCGACAGCCCGGTGTCGTATTCGGTGTGCGCCGCGGCAGCCACGATCGACGACAGCGCGGGTTGGCTCGTGGTGCCTGCCAGCGGTGCGGCGGCACCGTCGACGGCGCTGGCGCCTGCCTGCCAGGCCGCCACATAGGTCGCCAGCTGACCGCCGGGAGTGTCATGGGTGTGCACATGCACCGGCAGGTCGAACCGGCTGCATAGCGCACCGACCAGCGCGGTGGCGGCCTGCGGCCGCAACAACCCGGCCATGTCCTTGATCGCCAGCACGTGCGCACCCGCGTCGACGATCTGATCCGCCAGCTTCAGGTAATAGTCCAGCGTGTACAGGTTTTCGCCGGGGTCGGACAGGTCGCCCGTGTAGCTCATCGCGACTTCGGCCACCGCCGTTCCGGTTTCGCGCACCGCATCGATCGCCGGCCGCATCGACTCGACGTTGTTCAGCGCGTCGAAGATGCGGTAGATGTCGATGCCGGTCGCCGTCGCCTCGTCGATGAACGCCTTGGTGACGATCTCCGGATACGGGGTGTAGCCGACGGTGTTGCGGCCGCGCAGCAGCATCTGCAGGCAGATGTTGGGCACCGCTTCCCGGAGCACCGCAAGCCGCTCCCATGGATCTTCCTTCAAAAACCTCAGCGCCACATCGTAAGTCGCGCCGCCCCAGCACTCGATCGACAACAGCTGTGGCGTCATCCGCGCGATGTAGGGCGCAATCATCAGCAACCCGGTGGTGCGCAGCCGGGTCGCCAGTAGCGACTGATGCGCATCGCGGAAGGTCGTGTCGGTGACACCGACGGACTTGGTTTCGCGCAGCCGTCGCGCGAAACCCTCCGGCCCCACCTCGGTCAGCAGCTGCTTGCTTCCGCGCGGCGGCAACGCCCCGAGGTCGATCTCCGGCAGCTTGTCCTGCGGGTAGACCGTCGACGGGCGCGGACCATGCGGCTGGTTCACGGTCACATCGGCGAGGTAATTGAGGATCTTGGTGCCACGGTCGGCCGGTGTGCGGGCGGTCAGCAGCCACGGCCGCTGATCGATGAACGAGGTGTTGATCCGTCCGGCCCGGAAATCGTTGTCGCCCACGACCGCCTGCAGGAACGGGATGTTCGTCGACACGCCCCTGATCCGGAACTCGGCCAGGGCGCGGCGGGCGCGGGCGATCGCCGCGGAGAAGTCACGACCGCGGCAGGTGAGTTTGACGAGCATCGAGTCGAAGTGGGCGCTGATTTCGGCGCCCAGATTTGTGCCGCCGTCCAGGCGGATGCCTGCGCCGCCGGGAGTCCGGTAACCGGTGATGCGGCCGGTGTCGGGGCGAAAGCCGTTGGCCGGATCCTCTGTCGTGATGCGGCACTGCATCGCCGCGCCGTGCACCACCAGCTTGTCCTGTCGCAGCCCGAGCTCCTCGAGCGTCTCCCCGTCGGCGATGCGCATCTGGCTGGCCACCAGGTCGACGTCGGTGATCTCCTCGGTGACCGTGTGCTCGACCTGGATCCGCGGGTTCATTTCGATGAAGACGGCCTGCCCCCGCTCGTCGAGGAGGAACTCGACGGTGCCTGCGTACGAGTAGTTGATCTCGCGGGCGAATGCCACGGCGTTGTCGCAGATGGTCTGTCGCAGCTCCTCGGGCAGGTTCGGCGCCGGCGCCAGCTCGATGACCTTCTGGTGGCGCCGCTGCACGCTGCAGTCGCGCTCGTAGAGGTGCATCACGTTGCCGTGGGTGTCGGCGAGGATCTGGACCTCGATGTGGCGCGGGTTGAGCACGGCCTGCTCGAGGTACACCATCGGGTCGCCGAACGCCGACTCCGCCTCCCGGCTTGCCGCCTCGATGGCCTCAGGCAGTCCCGCGGGCTCGGTCACCCGGCGCATGCCTCGGCCGCCGCCGCCGGACACCGCCTTGACGAACAACGGGAACTGCATGCCCTCGGCGGCGCTCACCAGCTCGTCGACCGACGCCGACGGCGCCGACGACGTCAACACCGGCAGGCCGGCCGCCCGGGCGGCCGCGATCGCGCGTGCCTTGTTGCCGGTCAACTCCAGCACATCGGCGCCGGGCCCGACGAACGTGATACCCGCCGCGGCGCAGGCCGCCGCCAGATCGGGATTCTCGGAGAGGAACCCGTATCCCGGATAGACCGCGTCGGCACCGGCGTGCTGGGCGACCCGGATGATCTCGTCGACCGACAGGTATGCGCGGACCGGATGGCCCGGTTCGCCGATCTGGTACGACTCGTCGGCCTTGAGCCGGTGCAGCGAGTTGCGGTCCTCGTGCGGATAGACCGCGACCGTCGCGATACCCATCTCGTAGGCAGCGCGAAAGGCGCGGATCGCGATTTCCCCGCGGTTGGCAACGAGGATTTTGGAAATCACGTGCGTACCCTAACGCCGACCCGCCGCGATACGGCTAGATAAGCGTTGACCAGTAGGTCCAGAACCGCACCAGGATCATCAGAATCAGCGCGGTGAACCACAGCGCGACCAGCGACCACCGCCACTGGTAGAGCACCCTCGCCACCCCGTGTTCGAGCTGCGGTCGTAGCGCGATCGATGCCACGACGACCAGCAAGGGAATGGTGACCGCCCAGACCACCATGCAGTACGGGCAGAGTGCGCCGATGCGGTAGAGGCTCTGGAATATCAGCCAGTGGATGAAGGCGACGCCGAGCAGCGTGCCGGTGGCCAGCCCCGCCCAGTACCACCGCGGCAGCCGGACCTTGCCGATGGCCAGCAACCCTGTCACCACGACGACGGTGAAAGCGACGATGCCGATCAGCGGGTTGGGGAAGCCGAACGCCGAGGCCTGCGGGGTCACCATCACCGACCCGCAGGACAGCACCGGGTTGATGCTGCAGGACGGCACGTAGTCGGGGTTGATCAGGATCTCGATCTTCTCGATCGTCAGCGCGAGCGCCGAGGCCAACCCGAGAACGCCTGCGATCAGCACCCACACCGCGCTGGCGGTCCGCACCGCGACACCCGGCTGGTGGTCCGCTGTCGCGGGCTCAGCCGGGCTGTCGTCGGTAACGGTCACGGCGCCCCCGGTGGGGTCGGTTCCGGGTTGGGCGGCGCAGGCATCAGGCCCGGAACGTCGCCGACGATCTCCTTGATCTTGGCCACCAGCTCGTCGGGCGTGGTGGGGCTGTAGTCCTGGCCGTTGATGCGGATCGTCGGGGTCGACTGAACACCGGTCGCCTTCGCAAGACCCTGTGCCATCTCGACGTAGCTGCCCTTGTTGATGCAGTCCGGGACACCGCCGCCCGCGCCTGCCTGGCGAGCGACCTCGATCAGCCTGGCGTTATCCGGGAATGGGCCCACGCCCTCTTCGGGCTGCTGCGCATAGAGAGCGGCGTGGAAGCGGCGGAACGCATCCGTCGACTCGTCGGCCACGCAGTAGGCGGCGTTCGACGCGCGCGTCGAGTACCCATCGCCCTGGCGGTCCAGGATCGAAACCATGTAGTAGTCGGCGGCGACCGCACCCGTGTCGATGAGCTTGTTCACGGTCGGACCGAACTTCTTCTCGAAGTTGCCGCACGCCGGGCACAGGAAGTCCTCGTACAACGACAGCACGGCCTTAGGCTCGTCGGTGCCCTCTTTCGTGATGACGTTGCTCGAGGTCACCCGGATCGACTTGGCCTCGCCCTCGGCGGGCTTCTTACTCGACGTCACGATGTAGAGCACCAGCCCCGCACCGAGCAGCACGACGATTGCGGTCAGGCCGATCTGGATGAACAGGTTGCGCCTGCGGTCGGCCGCTTTGAGGTCGTAGCGGGCGTTCTTCTTGGGTTTGGCCACGGGTCAAGCGTACCGGCGGGCTTCCGCTGGTCAGTCAGCCGCGGCTGAGATGGGCACGCAAAGCGGAAATGATCTCGGCGGTCGCCGTCGCGCTGCCGCCGCCGAGGCCGAAGAAGTTGGCGAAGGCGTGTATCAGCGAACCGAACTCCCGCGCGTCCACTGAATTGCCCGCGGCCCGCAACGCGTCGGCGTACTGGCGGCCCTCATCCCGCAGCGGGTCGAAGCCCCCGGTGATCAGTAGCGCGGGCGGCAGGCCGGTCAGGTCGTCGGCCAGCAGCGGCGACACCCTCGGATCGGTGGGGTCGACGCCCGAACCTGCGATGTACTTGTCGTCGCAGAAGTCCATATCCCAGCGGCGAAGGAAAAACCCGTCGGCGAACAGGCCCTGAGACCGGGTCTGGCCGGCGAAGTTGGTCATCGGATAGAGCAGCAGCTGCAGTGCCGGCGGCTGGGGCGCCGTCGTCGCGTGCGCGCTAGTGCCACCACCGCGGCGAGATTGCCGCCCGCGCTGTCGCCGCCGACCGCGACGCGGCCTGCGTCGGCGCCCAGTTCGGCGGCGTGGTCGAGTGCCCACCGATAGGCCGCGTATGCGTCGTCGACAGCGGCGGGCGCCTTGTGCTCGGGCGCCATCCGGTAGTCGACCGAGAGCACATGGACGCCGGCGTCGTTGCAAATGACCTCACATAGGTTGTCGTGGGTGGTGTCCACGCTGCCGACGACAAACCCGCCGCCGTGGTAGTACACCAGCAACGGCGCGCCGTCTTCGTTCGACCGATAATGGCGCGCGCGGATCTCCCCGGCCGGGCCCGGCAGCGACACGTCGGTCGATGCGACGTCGACTTTCACACGAGGGAACTGTGCGACCGTCATGTTCAGCAGCGTCCGTGCGGACGACACATCCTCGCTGAGGATGAGGCCCTCCGAGCCCGAGAGGCGCTGCGCAGTCAACACCAGCTGCAGCGTGGTGTCCAGGGTGTTGCCGTCGATGGTGACCGTGCGGCCGCCCATCATCAACCGCTTCAGTCGATCGGGTATCCGCGGAATGGCGTGCAGTGTCACTTCCGCCGCGGCGTTCAGGACCCTATCTCGGGCGCTGCTCCCGGCTGGCAGGCTTTGAGCCATGGCTTCTCGCTCTCCCTCATAAAGCTGAACGACGGTAATTCGATTCCACAGGTCGGGCTCGGCGTTTTCCAGACCCCGCCGAACGCCACGAACGAGCGGTGGCGACCGCGCTGGACGCGGGCTACCGGCATATCGACACCGCCTTCATCTACGGCAACGAGGTCGAGACCGGCCGGGCAATCGCCAAGTCCGGCGTTCCCCGCGAGGATGTCTTCCTGGTCACCAAACTGTGGAATGCCGACCAGGGATACGACAACACACTGTCCGCGTTTGACGCCAGTCTCGATCGGCTCGGCGTCGATCGCTTCGACCTGTACCTGATCGACCGGCCGATGCCCGCCAACAACACGTTCGTCGACACCTTCAAGGCCTTCGCGCATCTGCGCGACCAGGGGCGGATCTCGTCGATCGGGGTGAGCAATTTCGAGCCGGAGCATCTGCGGATCCTGATCGACGCGACCGGCATCGTTCCGGCCGTCACCAGGTCGAGTTGCATCCGATGCTGCCGCAGCGGGAATTGCGCGAAGTGCATGCTCAGCTCGGTATTGCCACCGAGGCGTGGACTCCGCTGGGGCAGGGATCGCTGTTGACGGACCCGACGGTCACCGCCGTCTCCGAGGCGCACCGGAAAACACCCGCGCAGGTTCTTATTAGGTGGCATATCCAACTCGGTAATATCGTCATCCCCAAGTCGGTGACCCCCGAGCGGATAGCGAGCAACTTCGACGTGTTCGACTTCGAGCTGAGCGAGAGCGACATGGCATCGATTTCGTCGCTGGACAGCGCAAATCGGCTCGGTCCCGATCCACGAAACTACAACTTCACAGGATAGGTGCCATGATGTCGGCGGCCTCGATACCCACCGTCACTCTGAACGACGAGCACACGATGCCGGTACTCGGCCTCGGCGTCGCGGAACTATCGGACGACCAAGCCGAACGAGCGGTATCTGCCGCGTTGGAGGCCGGCTACCGGTTGATCGACACCGCGTCCGCCTACGGCAACGAGGCCGCCGTGGGCCGTGCCATCGCCGCCTCGGGCATACCGCGCTCGGAGTTGTTCGTGACCACCAAGCTGGCCACCCCCGATCAGGGTTTCAAGTCGTCGAAGGACGCCTGCAAGGCGAGCCTCGACCGGCTCGGCCTCGACTATGTCGACCTCTACCTCATTCACTGGCCCGCCGAAGAACGCGGCGCTTACATCGACAGCTGGGCCGGCATAATGAAGTCCAACGAGGACGGCGACGCCCGCTCGATCGGGGTGTCCAACTTCACCGCCGAGCACCTGTCGACGATCATCGACCTCACATTCTTCGTCCCGGCGGTCAACCAGATCGAGCTGCACCCGATGCTCAATCAGGCCGAACTGCGCGCCGCCAACGCCGAGCACGGCGTCGTCACCGAGGCCTACGGCCCGTTGGGCATCGGCCGGCTGCTCGACAACCCGACCATCGCCTCGGTTGCGCAGGCGCACGGCAAGACACCCGCACAGGCGCTGATCCGCTGGAGCATTCAGCTCGGCAACGTCGTCATCCCCCGTTCCGCGTCGCCGGAGCGCATCAAGGAAAACCTCGACGTGTTCGACTTCGAGCTGACCGACGACGAGATGGCAACGCTCAACGGGCTCAACGACGGCACCCGATTTCGGCCGAACCCCGAGACCTATACCGGTACCTGACCGGTGCCCCGCTTCACGACGATCCGGTAGGCGACCGGCCGGCCATCCTGCATCGTCGTCAGCTCACCGACCTCCTCGAAACCCAGCCGGCTCGTCGTTCGCAGGCTGTGCTGATTCCACGCCTGGACGACGGCGCGCAGCGGCCTGCCGGGACACGTCTCGGCCAGATGATCAAGCACGGTCTGTCCGAATGCCGCGCCGTGCCCGTGTCCGACCAGCGCCGGATCCATTCCCATCCCGACGTCGACGACGGCGGGATCCTCCGTCATTCCGCCCACCCGCGCTGCCGCGCCGATGCAGCAGAACCCAATCAGCGTCTCGCCTGCCACGACCGCGTAGTAGCTGGCCAAGTCGTCGACGAGCGGCCGCGCCGAAGTCAGGTCATAGACCGACCACTGGCCGGCGTAACGCCAGCTGGCGACCCTCGTGGCCTCATCGACCGTCATCGGGCGCACCCGCAGGCCGGACCAAACATCAGCCATGACGTGAGTTCAGCTCGTCGGGCAGGTCGAGGCGGCTTCCCGCAGTACCCCTGCCGACGGCGCGTCGACGGGCAACCCGTAGCCCCGCAGCACCGCGATGAACTGCATCGCGTATTGGCACCGGAAGGCGACGTTGGGTGGCATCCACAGCACCGGCTCGGAATCGCTCTTGTCCTGATTGGCCTGTCCAGCTACCGCGAGCAGATTCGCCGGGTCGTTGGCGAACCGCAGCCGCATGTCGTCGGTCCAACTCCGGGCGCCGAGGTCCCATGCCAACGCCAACGGGACGATGTGGTCGATCTGGACCGACGCACCGACCTGGTTGCCGCGCACGAACGCGATGGTGGCGTTGGTGTACGGGTCGTGCAAGGTGCCGGCGGCAACGGCGTTGGGGCACCGCTTGATCGAGGCATATGACTTGTCGACGAGGTCGCGGTCGAGGATGTCGTTGCGGGTGTCACAACCGTTGTGACCGCCGGGAGCGGGGTTGTCGTCGGTCCAGGCGTCACCGAATGCCGCCCTGCGGTAGTCGAAGCCACGGATGCGCAGCGGCACCTCGGCCACTCCCACCAGCACGTCGACACCCGGTGCGACGGTGGGGATGTCGGCCTGCGCGACGAACCAGGCGGAGCGTTGGTCCGCCGCCGCGATCGTCTGATAGGCGACCATCATGGCCAGCGCCACCGCCATCGCCAACCACATCAGCCGTTTTCGGCTCATGTCTTGTCCAGGTACTCGACGCGCTCGGTGTCGGTGAACTGAGCTGCCAGAAGAGCCATTCCGGGATCGGTGGATTCATACTGATAGTGCGACTGGCAGAACTCGCGCGCGGCTTCGATGACTTCCCGATGCTCGAACAGCGATAGGAACCTCAGCGTGATGGGCCGGCCGGATTGGCTGTATCCCAACACGTCTCCTTCGCGGCGCTCCCTGAGGTCGAGGTCGGCCAGTTCGAATCCGTCCAGTGTGCCTGCTACCGCTTTCAGCCGCTCTCCGGCCTTGGATCGCTCCGGCAGCCGGGTGGCGAGCAGACACAAGCTGGCGTATGCGCCGCGGCCGATACGACCCCGCAACTGGTGCAGTTGACTGATGCCGAACCGGTCGGCGTCCATCACGAACATGACCGTCGCATTGGGCACGTCGACGCCGACCTCGATGACAGTGGTGCACACCAGGACATCGATCTCGCCCGCGCGAAACGCGGCCATCACGGCGTCCTTTTCGTCGGCAGACAGTCGTCCGTGCATCAACCCGAGCCGCAGTCCGGACAGCGGCCCGTGCCGAAGGCGCTCGAATAACTCGACCACCGTGGTGGCAGGTGGCCCACCCTTGTTGTCGCCGCCGCCCTTGTCGGTCTCGTCGATGCGCGACGCGACGACATAGGCCTGACGACCCGCTCGGACCTCCTCGGTGATACGCGCCCACGCCCGATCCAGCCATTTGCGTTGCTCCGAGATGAAGATCGTGTTGGTGGCGATGGGCTGGCGACCGCGGGGCAACTCACGCAGCGTCGAGGTCTCCAGATCGCCGTAGACGGTCAGCGCCACGGTGCGTGGGATCGGGGTGGCGGTCATCACGAGAAGGTGCGGTGTCAAACCTCCGGGGGCCTTGGCGCGCAACCGGTCTCGCTGTTCGACACCGAACCTATGCTGTTCGTCCACGACCACCATGCCGAGCCGCTTGAAGTCCACCGCGTCTTGCAGCAGCGCGTGTGTGCCGATGACGATGCCTGCCTCCCCGGAGGCGACCTCGTCGCGCACCTGCTTCTTCTGTTGTGGCGACATCGATCCGGTGAGCAGTGCCAACCGCGTCGCGTTCTCTGCACCGCCGAGCTGGCCCGCCATCGCCAACGGGCCGAGGACATCGCGCACGGAGCGGGCATGTTGGGCGGCGAGGACTTCGGTCGGCGCCAGCAGCGCGCATTGATAGCCGGCGTCGATCATCTGCAGCATGGCCAGTACGGACACGATGGTCTTGCCCGAACCCACCTCGCCCTGCAGCATCCGGTTCATCGGACGGGTCGCGGCGAGTTCGGTCGACAAGACGTCAAGCACTTCGCGCTGGCCGCTCGTCAGTTCGAACGGTAGTTGCTCCATATGTGCCGAGAGCAGCCCGTCGTCCTTCCTCGGCGCGGCCGGTCCGGATTCGCTCAGATCGCCATGCCGCCGCGCCACCAACGCCCACTGCAGCCCGACGGCTTCGTCGTATGTGAGGCGCTGCCGGGCGCGCTCGCGCTCTGACTCGCTCTCGGCAAGGTGGATGGCGCGCAGTGCCTCGTCTTCAGAAATCAGATTTGCTTGTTGCACAAATGATTTTGGTAGCGGTTCATCGACAGGGTCGAGAACATCCAGTACTTGGCGCACGCATGCGTAAATGTCCCAGCTCTGTACCTTCGCGTCCGCGGCATAGATCGGGAAGAACTCGCGCTCGAATGCCGACAACAGTTCATCGCCGGTTGCCCCCGATGCGTCGGCGATGGTTTTCAGTGACTTGGTGCCGATCTCCTTGCCGCTGGGCGACTTCAGGACCAGGAAGGCGGGATGGGTGAGTTGCATGGCGCCTTTGAAGTATTTGACCTCGCCGGACAACATGATGCGGGTGTCGGTGGGCAGCTTGTCGATCATCCAGTCGGCGTTGAAGAACGTCGCAGTCACCTTGGGTCGATGCTCGCCCAGCGTCACCCGCAGCCACTTGCGTTTCCGCATTCTCTTGGTTTTCTTGTCGAACTGCGGTTTCATCTCACCGACTTTGGTATCGGTGATGACGTCGACGAAGGTGACGTGCTCCCCTTCTTCGAGGTCGAGCGCCTCGCCTTCACCGCGGACGGTCAATCCCTCGTTGTACTTACGCGGGTAATGCCGCAAGAGGTCGTTGACCGTGCGAATCCCGAAGTGCTCCTCCAGCTTTCTCGCGTTCGACCCGCCGATGACGAAATCGAGCCGGTCAGTCAGGACGGCCATGGTTACTCGACCCCGATCAACAACGCGTCACCGCGATGGCCGGTGTGGTACGTCACCAGCTCGGTGCCCAGGTGTTGGCGGTGCACGTGCTCCCGAAGTGCTTCGCCGACACCGGGGTCCACGTCGGCTCCGGTAAGCACCGTGACCAGCTCGCCGCCCGCGACGAGCAGCAGGTCGATCAGTCCGACGCCGGCGGCGGTGATGTCCTCCGCGACGATCAGAACCTCGTCACTGGCGATGCCGAGGCCGTCGCCGGGCTGACAGGTCCCTGCCCAGGTCAATGCTTCCTCGGTGGCAACCCGAACCGAGCCGTGCCGGGCGCCTGCGGCGGCACGGGCCATCGTGTAGCCGTCGTCGACGGCCTGGCGGTCGGCGTCGTGCACGGCCAATGCGGCCAACCCCTGCACCATCGACGCGGCGGGTACCGGCACCACGTCGATCCCCCAGCCGATCGCAGCCGTGCATCCCGCGACCAACTCCTCGGCCGCGACATAGCCGTTCGGCAGCACCATGATCTGTGCGGCGCCCGCGTCGACGAGGCCCCGCAGCAACTGCTTGGCGCTCACCGCGGTGGTCGGGTCTGTCGCATCGGGATCGGGCCGCAA
Organism: uncultured Actinomycetota bacterium; assembly: GCA_963800125.1. Taxonomy (GTDB): domain Bacteria; phylum Actinomycetota; class Actinomycetes; order Mycobacteriales; family Mycobacteriaceae; genus Mycobacterium. The sequence goes on from CAWDAC010000044.1 coordinate 86,812, forward strand.
GACGTGGGCGCCTTCACCCGCGAACAACTCGGCCGCGCCGTCGCCATCGACGACGGCCAGCACCGCTCGTTCGCGGCTCCAGCCTCCCGGCGCATGCGTGCCCGCGGCCCCGGTGAGTGCGGTGATCTGAATCCGGCTCGGGGTGCCGAACGGCAGGGCCGCCTCGATGGCGCCGCCGGCGTCATCGGAGTGCACGTGCACCGAATAGCGACCTGCGCCCTCGGACGAGGACGCCGCGATGGCGACCGAGTCGCCCAATTCATCGAGCCGTTGACGGAGGTGCTCGACCCCGTCGGGCTCGCAGCCGCTCAGTAGGTACATCACCTCGAAACGCAGCGGAGCGGGTGCTGCGACGGTCATCCCGACATCCGGCGGCTGGGGCACATACTCCTGGCGGGTCGGCGCGTGACCGGACACGGTTCGGGAAAGCGCGTCGAGCAGCACCAGCAGCCCGCGGCCACCGGCGTCGACCACGCCGGCATCGGCCAGCACGTCGAGCTGCTCGATGGTCTTGTCGAGTGCGATCACCGCCGTATCCGCCGCGGCGGCGATAACGCCGACGAGGTCGGCGTCATCGGAGTTGGCGTCTTCGGCGGCCTCGGCGGCGGCCTGCAGCACCGACACGATGGTTCCCGGGATCGATTCGCCCATCGATTCGACGACCAGACCGACCGCGTGGCGCAGTGCGGCAGCGAGGACGACGCCGTCGATATCGGCCAGCTCGCCACCACGCTCGGCGGAAGCCTCGGCGGTGACGTCGGCCAGGCCGCGCAGAATCTGCGACAGGATCACCCCGGAGTTGCCACGAGCGCCGTGCAGCGCACCATCGGCCAGGGCCGCGGTCACCCGTGCCACGTCACCGTCGCTGGCCGTGGCGTCTGCCTGCGCCCACGCCGCGCGCATGGTGAACAGCATGTTTGTTCCGGTGTCGGCGTCGGCGACCGGGAAGACGTTCAGCCGGTTGATCTCGTCGGTGTGGGCGATCAGGTCACCAACGGAGGTGTGGGCCCAGTCCCGCAGGGCTGACGCATCCAGCCGCCGACCCGACTCGGCCATCTGTCACCCACCTCCCACCGCCATCGACGGACCTCCCGGTGGGCGCCAGCCTATCCATTGCTCCAGACACCACTGGTCACGACGACGGGCCTGGTCCGCAGCCGGTGGACATCGTTTTGGCGTTCGCTTTCCGGCCCGGTATCCTAGTCAGGTTGTCGGGTCACCCGTCCGCGGTCGCTGGCCCCCTAAGTACTGATCCGAGGAGTTCTCCATATGGCTGCCGTGTGCGATATCTGCGGGAAGGGTCCCGGCTTCGGCAAGTCGGTGTCACATTCCCATCGCCGGACCAGCCGTCGGTGGGATCCGAACATCCAGACCGTGCGCACCGTGACCCATCCGGGCGGCAACAAGAAGCGCATCAACGTCTGCGCGTCCTGCATCAAGGCAGGCAAGGTCACCCGCGGCTGATGCCGCCCAAACCAACGTTTGGGCGGAAAAGTGCGAGAAGAACTCGCCAAAACGTCGATCTCGGCGCAATCAGGGCAGGCGCCAGTCGATCGGGTCGGCGCCCATCTGCTCGAGTAGTTCGTTGGCGCGGCTGAACGGGCGCGAGCCGAAGAATCCCCGCGACGCCGACAACGGCGAGGGATGCGGCGACTCAATGGCGACGCAGTCACTGCCGTCGAGCATCGGCTTGAGCGTGGACGCGTCACGACCCCACAGCACCGCCACCATCGGCTGTGACCGCGCCACCAGAGCGCGGATCGCGCACTCGGTCACGGCCTCCCAGCCCTTGCCCCGGTGCGACGCGGGGTTGCCCGGTCGCACGGTCAGCACCCTGTTGAGCAGCATTACCCCGCGCTCGGCCCACGGCGTGAGATCGCCGGTGGCGGGAGCGGGATGGCCCAGATCCGTGCCGTACTCGGTGAAGATGTTCTCCAGGCTGCGCGGCAGCGGCCGCACGTCGGCGGCCACCGAGAAGCTCAGCCCGACCGCGTGACCCGGGGTGGGGTACGGATCCTGTCCGACGATCAGAACCCGCACCTGATCGAACGGGAAACTGAAGGCACGCAACACATTTTGCCCAGCGGGCAGGTACCGACGGCCCGCGGCGATCTCGGCCCTCAGGAACTCCCCCATCTGCGCGACCTGATCACCGACGGGTTCGAGCGCACGCGCCCAGCCCGCATCGACCAGCTCATGCAGGGGCCGTGCCGTCACGACATGTCAACCTAGCGGCTCTGCTCACTGAAATGACTGCCAGCCCGGATTTCCGTGCCATGCGGCGCCGTCGACCAGCACCCGCGGCGGACCGTCGACCACCGTGCCGATGGCTCGCCAGCCGTCGGGCGGTGTTCCGGGAAACGTCGCGACCAGGGCGTGCTCTTCCCCGCCGCCGAGCACCCACGCCCACCCGTCAGCGTCCGTTGCGGCGGCGGCTGCGGACAGGGCGTCGTGGTCGGCCGCCAGCGCCGCAGTGGACACGTTGATACCAACGCCGGAGGCCTCGGCAACGTGGCCCAGGTCGGCCACCAGCCCGTCCGAAACGTCCGTCATCGCCGTCGCGCCCGTGTCTGCCGCAACGCGACCCTGACCGTATGGCGGTTCCGGTACCAGATGTCGGCGGCGCAGAGCATCGAAGCCGTCAATGCCGTTGTGCCACAGGTGATATCCGGCTGCAGACCAGCCCAGCTCGCCGGCGACGGCGAGTGTGTCACCCACGCGCGCGCCGGCCCGCAGCACCGGTGCGCGTCCGTCGAGATCACCGAGCGCGGTCACCGAAATCACCCATTGCGGGGCGCTGACGAGATCGCCACCGACGATCCCGGCGCCCATCCGGCCGGCCTCCTGCCACATGCCGTCGGCCAGCTCGAGCGCCTGCGCGGTCGATGTGTCACCGGGTGCGCCGAACGCGACCACGAAAGCGGTTGCCGCGGCGCCCATGGCCTCGATGTCGGCGGCGTTCTGCGCGATGGCTTTTCGCCCCACATCATGTGGTGACGACCAGTCCAGCCGGAAGTGTCGGCCTTCGACGAGCATGTCGGTGGACAGCACCGTCTTGCCGTCGCCCGCGACGACGACTGCGGCGTCGTCACCCGGACCCACCGCGACAACCGCCGGCTGGTCGCGGCCTGCGACGAGCCGGTCGATGACGGCGAACTCCCCTAGCCCAGCCAGGCTATTGGCGGGCTCGTCGTTCGCCATGGCACCTCCTGTCGACGCTCTTTCGTCGCGCTGAACCCCGGGCGGACCTGCGGTACGTTTGTTCCCTGCGGCGTGGAGTCTATGCAGCGAGACGGAGGAGACGGCGGGTGGTCGAGGCTTTCATGCTGATCCAGACCGAAGTGGGCCGCGCCGAGGTCGTCGCCAAGCAGCTGGCCGGGCTGGCCGGCGTGCTGTCCGCCGAGTACGTCACCGGCCCGTACGACGTCGTGGTGCGCATCGGGGCGGACACCATGAGCGACCTGCAGGACAACGTCGTGCCGAACGTTCAGCAGATCGCCGGCATCACCCGCACGCTTACCTGCCCCATCGCCAACGGGGCGCGCCCCTAAGGTTGCCCATGTGGCACCCTCGACCGACACCAGCCGGGACGGGCCGCCGCGGTCTCTGCTGATCGCCGCGATCGCAGTCGCCGCCGTGGCGATCATCGCGGTGCTGGCGATCGCGGCCATCCGGCAATCGCCGCCGCAGCAACAGCCAGTCCCCATCGCGTCGGTGCCCGCTCCACGAGCCGAAAGCCCCGAGTGCCGCGCGCTGATGGCCGCATTGCCCGAGCAGCTCGGCGACTACCGGCGCGTCCCGGCCGCAGACCCCGCCCCGGCCGGCGCGGCGGCGTGGCAGGCGGCCCAGGACGCCGAACCGGTCATCTTGCGCTGCGGGCTGGACCGCCCCGCGGAATTCGTCGTCGGTGTGCCCATTCAGGTCGTCGACGCCGTGCAGTGGTTCGAGGTCACCGACGAGGACAGGAGCACCTGGTTCGCCGTGGATCGCCCGGTATATATAGCCCTGACACTGCCGAGCGGGTCGGGCCCGACGCCGATCCAGCAGATTTCCGAGGTAATCGCGCGGACGGTCACCGCCAAGCCGATCGACCCAGCTCCAGCCCGCTAGCGCAGCCCGGTTCCCCGCGCCAGCGCGGTGTCCACCATCGCCGCCAACAAGGTCGGATAGTCCACGCCGCTGGCGGCCCACATCCTCGGATACATCGAGATCGTGGTGAATCCGGGCATCGTGTTGATCTCGTTGACCACCGGCCCGTCTTCGGTCAGGAAGAAGTCGACACGCGCCAGGCCCTCGCAGTCGATCGCGTGGAACGCCCGGATGGCCAGCCGGCGCACCTCGTCGCCGACCTCGTCGTCGATCTTGGCGGGCACGTCCAACTCCGCGGCGTCGTCGAGGTATTTGGTGGCGAAGTCGTAGAACGCGTCCTCGCGGCCGCGCACGCCGGCCACCCGAATCTCGCCCACAGTGCTCGCTTCGACTCTGCCGTCGGGATACTCGAGGACACCGCACTCCAGTTCGCGACCGGGCACGGCCGCCTCGACGATCACCTTGGGGTCGTGCCTGCGGGCATCGGCAATCGCCGCGGGCAGTTGATCCCACGCCGTGACCCGGTTGACCCCGATCGACGATCCGCCACGCGCCGGTTTGACGAATACCGGCAGCCCCAGCCGCTCGCGCTCTTCGAGTTCCAGCGTCTGCTGATTTGGCCGCAGCACGGAGTGGTCTCCGATCGGCAGGCCTTCGGCGGCGAGCAGCTTCTTGGTGAACTCCTTATCCATGCCGGCCGCGCTGGCCAGCACCCCCGCGCCCACATACGGCACACCGGCCAACTCGAGCAGTCCCTGAATGGTGCCGTCCTCGCCGTACGGTCCGTGCAACACCGGGAACACCACATCGACAGCGGCCAGCAGCTCCCCCGCCCCTTGGCCGAGCGACAGCAGTTGACCGCTGCGACCAGGGTCGGCGGGCAGGGCCAACGCGGTGCCCGACGTGCCGCTCACTTCCGGTAGCCGGCCGTCGGTGATCGCCAAGGTGTCCGGCCCGGCATCGGTCAGCACCCACGAGCCCTCTGGGGTGATACCGACCGCGACCACCTCGAACCGCTCCGGATCAAGGTGGCGGAGGATGCTACCTGCGGAAACGCATGAGATCGCGTGCTCGGAGCTGCGTCCGCCGTAGACAACAGCAACACGGACGCGACCGGACGAGCCGGGCTGGTAGCGGGCAGTCACAACCTAGAGACGCTACCGCCCTTGCCGAAACCCGCACGATCTAGCGTTGCGACCTGCGCTTTCAGCTCAGCGCCCGTTCGATGTCGGCGACCAGGTCGTCGGTGTCCTCGATGCCGAACGACAGGCGTGCGAAACCCTCGCCGACCGGGTCGCCCCACCGGGCTCGGCGGTCTACCGAACTGTGGATTCCGCCGAAGCTCGTCGACGAGATGAGCAGAGCGCTGCGCTCCACCAGTGCGTGCACCGCCGCGGCGCTCTCCAGCTCCACCGCCACGATGCCGCCGAAGCGCTTCATCTGCCCGTTGGCGATCTCGTGCGACGGGTCGTCGGTCAAGCCGGGATACCGCACCGACCGCACAGCGGGATGGTTGCGCAGCGTCAACGCCATCGCCAGCGCGTTCTGACACTGGCGTTCGAACCGTAAGCCCGCGGTGCCGATGCTGCGCAGCACCATCCAGGCCTCGAACGCACCCAGGATGGGGCCTGCGAGCAGACGCTCGTGCTCGATCGCCGCCATCAGATCGACGTGACTTCCTGCGACATAGCCCGCGAGCAGGTCGTGGTGGCCCGACAGCGTCTTGGTGGCGCTGGCCACCACCAGATCGGCGCCCAGCGACAAGGGCTGCTGCCCAAGCGGTGTCGCCGTGGTGTTGTCGACGACGAGCGTCGCGCCGCGACCGCGGCACGTCATGGCCAGGCGATGCAGATCGACGACGTCAAGGCCGGGGTTGGAAGGCGTCTCGGCAAGCACAACGTCGGCGCTGGACGCGACCTCGATGATGTCGGCGCACTTGGCTTCAACAACCGTGATACCTTGCGGCGCAAGATATTCCCTCGCATAGCGTCGCACCTGGTAATAGCCGTCGGCTGGCACGACCAGTTTCTGGCCCGGTTTGGCGAGCACTCTCAGCACGGACGTGATCGCTGCCATGCCGGAGCCGAACACCAAAGCCGCTGAGGCACCTTCGAGTTCGGCCAACGCCGATTCCAGATGACGCCATGTCGGGTTCGACCTGCGCCCGTAGCTGTCGAGCGAGTCGTCCTCACTGGGCGGGATATGGTACGCGGAAGCAGGGATGGGCGGCGGTGCCACCGCGGCACCCGGAACCGCCTCCGAACCAACAGCTTTGACGCTGCGAGTCGAATCGCCGTACACGCCCGTCATGGCATCTACTCCGGCTTGGTGCTGCGGCCCAGCAGCAGTGCGACCGCCTCATACACCGACAATCCCTTGTGGCACACCCGATGCACCGCGTCGGTCAGTGGCATCTCGACGTCGTAGCTGGACGCCAACGCCAGTACCGATTCGCACGATGTGACGCCCTCGGCGATATGACCACCGGCCGCCAGCTTCGCCGCTTCCGGCGACTCGCCCTTGCCAAGCCGCTGACCGAACGTACGGTTGCGCGAGTGCGGCGACGTGCACGTCGCGACCAGGTCACCCACTCCGGCCAGGCCGGCCAACGTGGCGGGCTTGGCGCCCAACGCGATTCCCAGCCGCATGATCTCGGCCAGCCCACGGGTGATGATCGCCGCCACCGTGTTCTCACCGAGTCCCACCCCGGCCGCCATGCCGCAGGCCAATGCGATCACGTTCTTGCATGCCCCGCCGACCTCGGCGCCGATGACATCGGCGTTGGTGTACGGCCGGAAGTATCGGGTGGCCAGCGCCCGCTGCAGGGTCACCGCGCGGCCGGAGTCAGCGGACGCGACGACGGTGGCCGCAGGCTGTTCCTCGGCGATCTCGCTGGCCAGGTTGGGGCCGGTGACGACGGCCACCCGCGACGGGTCGGCACCGGTCACCTGGACCACCACCTGACTCATCCGCATCAACGTGTCCAGCTCGATGCCCTTGGCCACGCTGACCAGCGTGACGTCGTCGCCGAGCAGGTTGGTCCAGCCGGTGAGGTTGGCTCGAAGTGTCTGCGACGGCACCGCAAGCAGCACCGTGCACGCACCGGCGAGCGCTGCGGTGGAGTCGCTGGTCGCGCGGATCGACTTCGGCAGTTCGACGTCGCCGAGGTACTCGCTATTGCGATGGGTGTTGTTGATCTCGTCGGCCAGCTCCGGGCGGCGAGCCCACAATGCCACGTCGTTGCCCGCATCCGCCAACACCTTGGCCAGCGCCGTTCCCCACGCACCGGCCCCCATTACCGCCGCCTCGACCACGGCTTCAACCCTAGCGGGGCGACGATCAAGCGGCGCGAGCCGCGTTGAGGAGGCCCGCCATCCAATCGAGCGTGGCGCGTCGGGGCGATATCTCGACTGCCGCGGCGGTCTGTCCTGGCAGGATGAGAGCTCATGAGCGGCACGCAGACCGGCGCGCCAGCTGACGTCGGATTGGTCATCGCCGTCAAGCGGCTCGCCGCCGCCAAGACGAGACTCGCCCCGGTGTTCTCCGCAGCGACCCGGGAAAGCGTGGTGCTGGCCATGATGGTCGACACCATCAAGGCCGCGCTGGCTGTCCCGGCGCTGCAGACGGTGACCGTCGTGACGCCCGACCGGATTGCTGCCGATGCCGCGCTGGAGTTGGGCGCCCAGGTGCTCACCGATCCGACGCCGGACGGCCACCGCAATCCGCTGAACAACGCGATCGTCGCCGCGGAAGCGGTTGTTCGTGAGTTCACACCGAATATCGTTGCGCTGCAGGGTGATTTGCCGGCACTTCAGCCGCAGGAACTGGTCGAAGCGATCACCGCCGCCCGCGGCTACCCCCGCAGTTTCGTCGGTGACAGGCATGGCACGGGCACCGCTGCGCTGTTTGCTTTCGGCGTAGCATTGGAGCCTCAGTTCGGACCCGATTCGGCCAGACGGCATCAGCATTCGGGCGCCATCGAACTGACCGGGGCGTGGCCGGGATTGCGCTGCGACATCGACACGCCCGACGACCTGATGGTGGCGCGCCGGCTCGGCGTGGGTGCGGCGACGACGCAGGCCATCGGTAGACCCAGGTAAACAACCATCGACGGATATCGGTCGTCTGTAGCAGTTTCGCTGGCGGATGAGGAATGATCGAGGGAATGACCGAAACCGAGGCACAGGTTCGACCCGACGAGACCGATGTGGTGCCGGGTAATTCGGCGCCGGAGGCACCACCTGCGGCGACGGCACCAGCCGTCGACAATGCACTGCCCGAGGACCGGTACCTCAACCGCGAGCTGAGCTGGCTGGACTTCAACGCCAGGGTGCTGGCGCTGGCCGCCGACACCTCGCTTCCGCTACTGGAGCGGGCGAAGTTTCTCGCGATCTTCGCGTCGAACCTCGACGAGTTCTACATGGTCCGGGTGGCCGGCCTGAAAAGACGCGACGAGATGGGTTTGTCGGTGCGCTCCGCGGACGGCCTGTCACCTCGCGAGCAGCTGCGGCGGATCAGTGAACGCACCCAGCAGATTGCCAGCAGGCACGCGCACGTGTTCCTGGATTCGGTGCGTCCAGCCCTGGCGGACGAGGGCATTCTCATCGTCACGTGGGCACAGCTCGACGACGCCGAGCGGGACCGGCTGTCGGCCTACTTCCACGAGCAGGTGTTCCCGGTGCTGACGCCGCTGGCCGTCGACCCCGCGCATCCGTTCCCGTTCGTGAGCGGGTTGAGCCTGAATCTGGCCGTCACCGTGAAGCATCCCGACAATGGCGGCCAGCACTTCGCCCGCATCAAGGTGCCCGACAACGTCGACCGCTTCGTCGAGCTGGACCGCCGGGACGGCGCATTGCGGTTCCTGCCTATGGAGGAGTTGATCGCGGCGTTTCTGCCGGTGTTGTTCCCCGGCCTGGAGATCGTCGAGCACCATGCGTTCCGCATCACTCGCAATGCGGATTTCGAGGTCGAAGAGGACCGCGACGAAGATCTGCTGCAGGCGCTCGAACGGGAATTGGCCCGCAGGCGATTCGGTTCCCCGGTGCGGCTCGAAGTCGCCGACGACATGACCGAGAACATGCTGGAGCTGCTGCTGCGCGAGCTCGACGTCAACCCGAGTGACGTCATCGAGCTGCCCGGGCTGTTGGATCTGTCGTCGCTGTGGCAGATCTACGGCGTCGACCGTCCGGATCTGAAGGATCCGCCGTTCGTGCCCGCCACCCCGCCGGCGTTCGGCGAACGGGAAACACCCAAGAGCATCTTCGCCACGTTGCGCGACGGCGATGTTCTCGTCCACCACCCGTACGACTCGTTCTCCACCACCGTGCAGCGGTTCATCGAACAAGCCGCCGCGGACCCGAACGTGCTGGCGATCAAACAGACGTTGTATCGCACCTCCGGCGACTCCCCGATCGTCAACGCTTTGATCGACGCTGCGGAGGCCGGCAAGCAGGTCGTTGCACTGGTGGAGATCAAGGCGCGGTTCGACGAGCAGGCCAACATCAAGTGGGCACGAGCACTCGAGCAGGTAGGCGTGCACGTGGTGTACGGGTTGATCGGTCTGAAGACGCACTGCAAGACGGCGCTGGTGGTGCGCAGGGAGGGCTCGGCGATTCGGCGCTACTGCCATGTGGGGACCGGCAACTACAACCCGAAGACCGCACGCCTGTACGAGGATGTCGGGCTGTTGACCGCCGCACCCGACATCGGCGCCGACCTCACCGATCTCTTCAATTCGCTGACCGGCTACTCACGCAAGGACTCCTATCGCAATCTGCTGGTCGCCCCGCACGGCGTACGCAAGGGCATCATCGAGCGCATCGAACGTGAAGTCGCGGCCACGCGCGCGGGTGCCGACGGCCGAATCCGGCTGAAGGCCAACGCGTTGGTGGACGAGCAGGTGATCGACGCGCTGTATCGAGCGTCGCAGGCCGGTGTGCGGGTCGAGGTGGTGGTGCGGGGTATTTGTGCCCTGCGACCGGGCGACCCCGGTTTTTCCGAGAACATCGTGGTGCGTTCGATTCTGGGCCGGTTCCTCGAACACTCGCGGGTTATTCACTTCAGCGCCATCGACGAGTTCTGGATCGGCAGTGCCGACATGATGCATCGTAATCTCGACCGGCGGGTCGAGGTGATGGCTGAAGTGAAGGATCCGAGACTGAAGGCGCAACTGGATGAGGTGTTCGAGTCGGCGATGAACCCGGCCACCCGGTGTTGGGAGCTGGGTGCCGACGGGAGTTGGACGGCGTCACCGCAGGAGGGCCAGACGGTGCGCGACCATCAGGTGTGGCTGATGGAACGCCACCGGCACCCTTGATATCCGCCCCGCGGTGCGAGACCACGAGCGGGTTCGAATGACCTGCAGGAGTTGAGGTGCCAAAGGAGAACCCCACTACCGACGCGGTCCCGGTGAACAAGGCAGTGCTGGCAGCCGGTGCAGTGTTGTGGCGCTCCAACGGCGATTCGGCGGAGCCCGATGTGGCGGTGATTCACCGCCCCCGCTACGACGACTGGTCGCTGCCCAAGGGCAAGGTCGACCCTGGAGAGACCGAACCGGTCACCGCCGTGCGGGAGGTGCACGAGGAGACGGGGTACAGTTCGCACCTCGGCAGGCGGCTGGCGTCGGTGAGCTATCCGGTCGAACAGGGCATCAAGAAGGTTCGGTACTGGGCGGCGCGCAGCACCGATGGCCAGTTCACGCCGAATTCCGAAGTCGACGAGTTGAAGTGGCTGCCCGTTGCGGCCGCGATGAAGCAGCTCGGATATTCGCACGACCGCAAGGTGTTGCGCCGTTTCGCCAAGCTGCCTGTCGACACCCAGACCGTTTTGATCGTTCGGCACGGCACCGCAGGCAGCAAGTCCCGGTACAAGGGCGACGACCGGATGCGCCCGCTGGACAAACGGGGCCGCGCTCAAGCCGAATCGCTGGTCGGCCAACTGCTCGCATTCGGCGCCAACATGCTCTACGCCGCGGACCGGGTGCGCTGCCACCAGACCCTCGAGCCGACGGCCGAAGAACTCGGGGCGCCGATCCACAACGAGCCACTGCTGACCGAGGAAGCGTACGCGGAGGATCGCAAGGCGGCCCGCCGTCGCGTCCTCGAGATCGCGGCCACGGGAGGCACACCGGTGATCTGCACGCAGGGGAGAGTTATTCCGGATCTCATCGCGTGGTGGTGTGAACGCGACGGCGTGCGGCCGGACAAGTCACGCAACCGCAAGGGCAGCACATGGGTCATGTCATCATCGCAGGGCCATTTGGTGGCGGCCGATCACATCGGTAGTCCGTTGGCCACCAAGAAATAGCCGCTGACCGACGCGCCAGCGTCGATGAACTGCGCGGCAAGCCGATGTTCGACTGGCTCGCCGACGTGCGGCAGGGGTATCCGATCGGTGCACGGTGGTCGGCTTGTTGTCGAGTCGGTGCCCTCGGGCGGTGTGCGACCTGTGCGGTCAAGCACATCGTTCATGACTGGGAAGACGACGAGGTGCTGCAGATCCTGTGCAACGTTCGCACCGCGATGACCGCCGACGCGAAGTTGTTGATAATCGAGGCGGAGACTCCCGATAACGATCGCGAACACGTGTCGAAACTGCTCGATCTGGAAATGCTGGTGGCAGGCACAGGCAAGGAGCGCATGGAAGCGCAGTACGCCGAGCTGTTGCGCCGGGCGGCTTCTGCTTCACGTGCACCGTTCGACGGTGGGGCCTACCTCGGTCGTCGAGCCCGAAGCGGCTTAACCGAACTCATCCCGCGCAGATACGCCGTGGGTCTCGATGACCCACGGCGTATCTGAGGAGAAATTACCGACGGCCCTTCTTGGCCGGCGCCCTGCGCACTGCCTTCTTGACGGCGCTGCGCTTCACTGCCTTCTTGACCGCGGCGCGCTTCACTGCCTTCTTGGCGGCGCTGCGCTTCACTGCCTTCTTGGCGGCGCTGCGCTTCACTGCCTTCTTGGCGACGTTGCGCTTCACTGCCTTCTTGACCGCGGCGCGCTTCACTGCCTTCTTGGCGACGTTGCGCTTCACTGCCTTCTTGGCGACGTTGCGCTTCACTGCCTTCTTGACCGCGGCGCGCTTCACAGCCTTCTTGACGACCGCCCTCCTCACAGCCGCCCTCTTGACGGCCTTCCTGGCCGCTCCGCTACCAACTCCACGCTTCACTGCAGGTCCTTCCGCCGGGAGGCGCTGTGCGCCAGAGACAACCGCTTTGAACTGAGCGCCGGGCCGGAACGCCGGCACGGACGTAGGCTTCACTTTCACCGTCTCGCCGGTGCGCGGGTTACGCGCCACCCGGGCTGCGCGACGGCGTTGTTCGAATACGCCGAAACCGGTAATGGTGACACTGTCACCGTTATGCACCGCACGCACGATCGTGTCGACAACGTTCTCCACCGCATCGGTCGCGGACCGGCGGTCTGTGTCGAGCTTTTTCGTGAGTACGTCGATCAGCTCTGCTTTGTTCATGCAAAACCTCCACACCAGTGGTCCACCTTGAACCGACTAGAGGACACGGTAAACCCAAATACCACTGATTTCCAAGAGCCACGCGCAATTTCAGGTGTTGCTTGCGCAGATTTTTCGCAATCCGCTTGCCGCGCTTGGCCGCTGGCGATGGTCTCCGAGAACCGGTTTGGAGGGCCTTATTCTCGGCCGCTTTGGGCGCTATCCAGGGGTGGGCAGCGTACGTGGTTTCCAGTCCGGCCGGTTGGATTCATAAGACTCGATTTTGTCGAGTTTTCGCAGCGTAAGGCCTATATCGTCGAGTCCCTCAAGCAGTCGCCAGGCGGTGTAATCGTCAATCTTGAACGGCAACACGACCGTTCCTGCGGCCACATTCCGATCTTGAAGATTCACACTGATTTCCAGCCCCGGTTGCTGCTCGATCAGCTTCCACAACAGTTCCACATCATCTTGGGCAACTTCAGCGGCCAGTAGCCCCGCCTTGCCGGCATTCCCGCGAAAAATATCCGCGAATCGAGACGAGATCACGACCCGGAAGCCGTAGTCCATTAGCGCCCACACCGCGTGTTCGCGCGACGACCCAGTGCCGAAATCTGGGCCGGCGACCAACACCGACCCCTTGTCGAACGGGCTCAAATTGAGCACAAAGGAAGGGTCAGCGCGCCACGACGCGAACAGCCCGTCCTCGAAACCCGTTCGGGTGACCCGCTTCAAATACACCGCCGGAATTATCTGGTCGGTGTCGACATTGGACCGACGCAGCGGTACACCGATGCCGGTGTGAGTGCGGAACGCTTCCATGGCTGTCTCCTCTAGCGGCTCAGGTCTGCGGGCGACGACAATGTGCCACGCACGGCGGTGGCCGCCGCGACCGCAGGGGACACCAGATGCGTGCGGCCGCCCTTGCCCTGCCTGCCCTCAAAATTTCGGTTGGACGTCGACGCGCACCGTTGTCCGGGCGCCAACTGGTCGGGGTTCATGCCGAGACACATCGAGCAGCCGGCCTGCCGCCACTCCGCGCCGGCTGCCGTGAAGATCTCGCCGAGGCCTTCCGATTCCGCCTGCGCGCGCACCCGCATCGAGCCGGGCACCACAAGCATCTGCACGCCGTCAGCTACCTTGCGGCCACGCAGAACGTCGGCCACAACACGCAGGTCCTCGATGCGGCCGTTGGTGCACGAACCGACGAATACGATGTCCACGGCGATGTCGCGCATCGCCGTGCCGGGTCGAAGATCCATGTACGCCAGAGCTTTCTCGGCGGCTTGTCGTTCGGCGTCGTCGAGCATCAGCTCCGGATCGGGTACCGACGCCGACAGTGGCACACCCTGCCCCGGGTTCGTACCCCAGGTGACGAACGGGCTCAGCGTTGGCGCGTCGATGTACACCTCGGTGTCGAACTCAGCGTTGTCGTCGGTGCGCAACCGGTCCCACGCCGCGACCGCCGCATCCCAATCCGCACCCGTCGGGGCATGCGGACGGCCGCGCAGAAATTCGTAAGTGGTTTCGTCGGGCGCAACCATGCCTGCGCGCGCCCCGGCCTCGATGCTCATGTTGCAGATCGTCATCCGGCCTTCCATCGAAAGCGATTCGATGACACTGCCCCGGTATTCGATGACGTGGCCCTGCCCGCCGCCGGTGCCGATTTTGGCGATTACCGCCAAGATGACGTCCTTGGCGCTGACTCCTGCAGGCAGTCGGCCGTCGACGTTCACGGCCATCGTCTTGAACGGACGCAGCGGCAGTGTCTGCGTGGCGAGCACATGCTCGACCTCCGATGTGCCGATGCCCATCGCCAATGCGCCGAACGCGCCGTGGGTGGAGGTGTGGCTGTCGCCGCAGACGATCGTCATGCCGGGCTGAGTGAGACCGAGTTGCGGTCCGATGATGTGCACGATGCCTTGCTCGAGGTCGCCCATCGGGTGCAGCCGGATGCCGAACTCGTCGCAGTTGCGTCGCAGCGTCTCGACCTGAGTGCGGGATACCGGATCGGCGATCGGCTTGTCGATGTCGATCGTCGGCACGTTGTGGTCCTCGGTGGCGATGGTCAAGTCCGGTCGCCGGACGCCGCGGCCTGCGAGCCGCAGCCCGTCGAACGCCTGCGGACTGGTCACTTCATGAACGAGGTGCAAGTCGATATAGATCACGTCGGGTTCCCGGGCTGCGCCGGTGCCGCCGCCGGGGGCGACGACGTGGTCGTCCCATACCTTCTCCGCCATCGTGCGCGGCCGCGCTATCGTCGTCATACTTGACTATCTCACAATCTGGAACGCTAGTATCTCCCTGTGAGACAGGATAGCGGCATCGGCGTGCTGGACAAAGCGGTGGGGCTACTGCACACAGTCGCCGACGCACCGTGTGGGCTGGCCGAACTGTGCGAGCGGACGGGCCTACCGAGGGCCACCGCACACCGGCTTGCCGCCGGGCTGGAGGTTCACCGGCTACTCGCCCGCGACGGCGAAGGCCGTTGGCGGCTCGGGCCTGCACTGCTCGAGTTGGCCGGCCAGGTCAACGACCCGTTGTTAGCGGCAGGCGCCGTCGTGTTGCCGAGGCTAAGAGAGATCACCGGCGAGAGCGTGCAGCTCTACCGCCGCGAGGGCACGTCGCGGATCTGCGTGGCCGCGCTGGAACCGCCTGCCGGCCTTCGAGATACGGTGCCGGTCGGCGCGCACCTGCCGATGAACGCCGGTTCCGGGGCGAAGATTCTGCTGGCATACAGCGATCCCGCAACACAGCAAACCGTGCTGCCGACGGCCACATTCACCGACCGCACACTGGCCGAGGTGCGCAAGCGCGGATGGGCGCAAAGCGTTGGGGAGCGTGAGCCAGGGGTGGCCAGTGTCTCCGCACCGGTGCGCGACGGACGAGGCACGGTGATCGCGGCGGTGTCGGTGTCAGGACCGATCGATCGGATGGGTCGTCGGCCAGGAGCCCGGTGGGCAGCGGACCTGCTGGCCGCGTCGGAGGCGTTGACCCGCCGGCTGTAATGGGATGTGGTACCCCCGATGGGATTCGAACCCACGCTACCGCCGTGAGAGGGCGGCGTCCTAGGCCGCTAGACGACGGGGGCTAGAACTACATCCGGACGGCCAGCATAGCTCAGGAGCCAATGCCGACCATAATCGCTCGCGCTGCCCTCGGCTCTTCGCGCAAGCGGCTCATCGCTGCTGGGGTACCAGGACTCGAACCTAGAATGGCTGAACCAGAATCAGCTGTGTTGCCAATTACACCATACCCCATTGGCCGCCTGTAACCGCTGGTCACAGGCTATTTTCGGGCCAAGCAAACGGCAGACGAACCTACCGAGTGTGATGCCGGGCCGACGTGCAGATTACCAAAGATTTCGCGTCGTCTTCTCACGCGTCGGCCGCCGCCGCCGCACGGTCGCGGCCCGCAGTGAGCCGGTGCAGGCTGCGGTCGCGGCCGAGCAGCTCCAGCGACTCGAACAGCGGCGGGCTGACCGATGCCCCCGTGGCGGCCACCCGGATCGGACCGAACGCCTTCCGCGGCTTGAGCGCCAGGTTTTCCAACAGTGCGACCTTGAGGACCATTTCGATCTTGTCGGCCCTCCATTCCTCGACCCCCTCGAGTGCACTCAACGCGACGTCGAGGACTGGGCCCGCATCAGGGCCGAGTTCCTTCGCCGCGGCCTTCTCATCGAGCGCGAACTCCGCGTCGTTGAGGAACTTCAGCAAGTCCCATGCATCGGCAAGGACCACGATGCGGGTCTGTACCAGCCGGGCGGCCTCGGCGAACTGCTCGTCGTCCAGCCCCGTGTCGTACGCGTGGGCGTCGAAGTACACGCGCAGCCGTTCGGTGAATTCCTCCTCGCTCAGTAGCCGGATGTGGTCGGCGTTCAGCGCATCGGCCTTCTTCTGGTCGAACCGAGCCGGATTGGAGTTGACGTCGACGACGTCGAATGCGGCCACCATCTCGTCGAGGGTGAACACGTCGCGGTCGTCGGCGATCGACCAGCCCAGCAGGGCCAGGTAATTCAGCAGGCCCTCCGGAATGAAGCCGCGGTCGCGGTGCAGGAAAAGGTTGGACTGAGGGTCACGCTTGGACAGCTTCTTGGTGCCCTCGCCGAGCACGGCGGGCAGGTGCGCGAACTCCGGCACGCGATCGGTCACGCCGATGCGGATCAGCGCCTGGTACAGCGCGATCTGACGCGGCGTGGACGGCAGCAAGTCGTCTCCGCGCAAGACGTGAGTGATCTTCATCAGCGCGTCGTCGACCGGATTGACCAACGTGTACAGCGGGTCTCCGCTGGCTCGGGTCAGTGCGTAGTCCGGCACGGTACCGGCCGCGAACGTGGTTTCGCCGCGGACGAGGTCGTTCCAGCTGATGTCTTCGTCGGGCATCCGCAGCCGCAGCACCGGCCTGCGCCCCTCCTTGCGGTAGCCGGCGCGCTGTTCGTCGGTCAGGTCGCGATCGAAATTGTCGTAGCCGAGCTTCGGGTTTCGGCCCGCGGCGAGGTGACGCGCCTCCACCTCTTCCGGAGTGGAGTACGCCTCGAAGGCCTCTCCCGCGGCCAGCAGTCGCGCTAACACATCGCGGTAGATGTCGCGGCGCTCGGACTGCCGATAGGGTCCGTACGGTCCGCCCACCTCCGGGCCCTCGTCGTAGTTCAGGCCGAGCCAGCTAAGCGCGTCCAGCAGCGCGAGATAGCTTTCCTCACTGTCGCGTTCGGCGTCGGTGTCCTCGAGGCGGAACACGAACTTCCCGCCGGTATGACGTGCGTAAGCCCAGTTGAACAGCGCGGTACGAATCAGGCCGACGTGTGGCGTGCCGGTTGGCGAGGGGCAGAACCGAACTCGTACGCTCTCAGTGCTCCTCGCGTGCGTGGTTGTCCTTTCGCTCCTCGCGTGCGCGGTTGTCTTTTCGCTCCTCGCGTGCGCGGTTGTCTTTTCGCTCCTCGCGTGCGCGGTTGTCTTTTCGCTCCTCGCGTGCGCGGTCGTCATGACTTTCCCTTGCGCACAACGGGATTGGTAAGAGTACCGATGCCTTCGACGGAGATGCTGACGGTGTCGCCGTCTTCGATCGGGCCGACCCCGTCCGGTGTTCCGGTCAGGATGAGATCGCCGGGCAGCAGGGTCATCACCGCCGAGATCCATTCCACGATCGCGCCGACGTCATGCACCATCAGCGATGTCCGGCTGTCCTGCTTGACCTCTCCGTTGACCTCGGTGCGGATCTCGAGATCGGACGGGTCGACGTCGGTGACGATCCACGGCCCGACGGGGCAGAAAGTGTCGTGGCCCTTGGCGCGGGTCCACTGGCCGTCCTTCTTCTGCTGATCGCGCGCCGAGACGTCGTTCGCGACGGTGTATCCGAGAATGTTCTCGGCCGCCCGGGCGGCAGGCACGTCCTTGCACGGCCTGCTGATGACGGCGGCCAACTCGCCCTCGTAGTGCACGGGATTGACGTTTTCAGGCAACTGGATCGGCGTATTGGGTCCGATGATCGCGGTATTGGGCTTCATGAAGATCACCGGATCGGTCGGCGCCTCGCCGCCCATCTCCGCGATGTGCGCGGCGTAGTTCTTGCCGATGCACACCACCTTGCTGGCCAGGATCGGGGCCAGCAGCCGGACGTCGGCCAGCGGCCACTGCCGCCGAGTGAAGGTGGGGGTGCCGAACGGGTGCTCGGCGATCTCACGGACAACCGCAGCCGGGTCGTCGGGCGATCCCTCGATGCTGACGAAGGCAACTCCGTCGGGGCTGGCGATTCGGCCTAGGCGCATCATCTCAGCCTAGTGGGCGGCCATGCGGCCACAGGCAGCCACTCCCAACCGGGGTCGTCTCACAATACGAGAAGTTGATTCAATATAGTGAGACAGCGTGCCACGATGGGGGCATGTCCGTCGAATCGATCAGCACCCTGCGCCGCTGGTCGATGCTGGGGATCGCGTTGACGGCGACGCTGTGCGCGAACGTGTTCATCAACGGCGCGGCGTTTCTCATCCCGACGCTGCACACCGAGCGCGGACTCGACCTGGCCAAGGCGGGCTTGCTGTCGTCGATGCCGAGCTTCGGCATGGTGGTCACCCTCATCGCGTGGGGTTACGTCGTCGACCGGATCGGCGAACGCATCGTGCTGGCGCTGGGCTCAGCGCTGACCGCGGCCGCGGCGTTCGCGGCGGCATCGGTGCACTCACTGGTCGCAGTCGGGACGTTCTTGTTGCTGGGCGGAATGGCGGCGGCCAGCAGCAACTCCGCCAGTGGCCGGTTGGTGGTTGGCTGGTTCCCACCGCACCAGCGCGGCCTGGTGATGGGCATCCGGCAGACTGCCCAGCCATTGGGAGTCGGTTTGGGCGCCTTGGTGATTCCTCGCTTGGCGGAGAGCCACGGCGTCTCGGTGGCGTTGTTGTTTCCCGCCGCGGTGTGCGCGGCGTCCGCTGTGGTGTGCGCAGTGGCCGTGAAGGATCCGCCGCGGCCGCCGCGCGCCGAGGCCACCGAGCAGGATCTCGCCAATCCGTATCGAGGCTCGGCGGTACTGTGGCGCATCCACGCCGTGTCGGTCCTTCTGGTTGCACCCCAGGTGGTGGTGTGGACCTTCACGCTGGTGTGGTTGATGACCGAGCGCGGCTGGTCGGCGGGATCGGCGGGCGCGCTGGTGACGGTGGCGCAGGTGCTCGGGGCCGCAGGACGGATCGCGGCGGGCCGGTGGTCTGACATGGTGGGCTCTCGGCTGCGGCCGATTCGCACCATCGCGCTGGCAGCCGCCGCGTCGATGGGGCTGTTGGCGCTGACCGACTGGCTCGACTCTCCGATCAGCGTTGCGGTGATGATCGTCGCCTCGGTGATCACCGTGTCCGACAACGGATTGGCGTTCACCGCCATTGCCGAGATCGCCGGACCGTTCTGGAGCGGACGCGCGCTCGGCACGCAGAACACCAGCCAGCTGCTGACCGCGGGCGTCGCACCGCCGTTGTTCGGTGGGTTGATCGGCGTCGCAGGCTATGCGGCAGCGTTCGCGACGTGCGCAGTGTTTCCGTTGATTGCGCTTCCGTTGGTGCCGGTCGACGGGGATCCGCTGACCAGAGACCGCGGCTGACATATGCTCCGCTCGTGACATCCGCCGCACTAGATATCATCGACAACTACTTCACGTGCGAGTTCACCACGCTGTCACGCGACGGATCGCCACAGACCTGGCCCGTGGTTCCGAGGCTGCTGACGGACGGACGGTTCTTACTGGGGACGAGCATCGGGCTCCCGCAGAAGGCGTTCAACATCCGCCGTAACCCCAAGGTGAGTCTGTTGTTCTCGGAACCGACCGGAAGTGGAATCACCGAACCGGGAGCCGTGCTCATCCAGGGCGATGCCACCGCGGAGGATCGCATCGTGACCGACATGTCATCCGATCCCGATCTCGCAGCGCTCATGGAAACCATTGCCAAACGCCAACCCGCGGGGGCTATTTGGAGTTCGTCGCCGGGCCGGCGAATGTGGTGGTCCTACTACATGCGAATCCTGATTTACGTCATCCCACGGCGTGCACTCTTCTGGCCAACTCGGGATTTCACAGGGGCACCGCAGGAACTCGATCTTGGCGAGGTGCGTCGTGTGGGCTGAGGCGGCCAAGTGGCTCAACAAGTTCGACGAAGCCGTGCTGACCGTGCTCGACTCCGACGGTTATCCCGCCAGCGTCAGGGTCGATCCTCGGGGGTACGACTCTGCAAGGGGCGAATTACCCGGCACGGTGCCCGACGCCGTACGCGCCGTCGAGGGGCCAGCCAACCTGATGTGCCATTACCACGACGAGAAGATGTGGAAACTCAGGGCCATCCTGATCAAGGGTCGCGTTGAGAACCGGGATGGCGCATGGGTATTCGTGAGTACAGCGTTCAGCCCGCCATCCAAACTACAGGTGTTCTCATTCATCAAGGGGGTGAGGTCGTCGGCCCAGAAGTATCTCGACAAGCGAGGTCTCAAACGTCCGGCAGTCAATTGGGTTGCGGTTAGGGAGATTAAACGCCGCGTCAAAGCCAACAACAGCTGAGGGACATCACACCGCTTCGAGGTTGCGGGCACATTGGCCAAGCAGTGCAGCAAGCTGACGGTGTGCGCTCGCCGAAATTCCCTCGACCATGGACGATTCCACGCCTGTCACCGCTGTTTGGGCGGCGGCCAATCGCTTTGCGCCAGACGGGGTGAGCTCAAGAGAACGCGCGCGCCCCCGCGGCGGTCGGTTGGCGTCCTTGACAAATCCCGCGGCCCGCAATCCGGCCAGCAGCTCTTGCAGCGACTGCCGCGTCACGAAGCAGAGCCGCGCCAACTCGGACGCCGACGCTTCGGGATGGTCGGCCAACGCCCGCATCGCGGCGTATTGAGCCATCGACAGGCCGGTCGGCCGAAGGGCGGCATCGCATCGGCGCCGAAGCGACTGCTGCACCCGCTTGACGAGATAACCGACGGCGCGTTCGGTCTCAGATTGACCCATGGCAGGAACCTTACATCAGTGATAGGCTGTGTGTAAGGAACCTGACATTAAGGAGAAGCAATGACCACGATCCGTCAGCACAGCGAGTACGCCACCCTGATCAACGTCTTCACGGTCGAACCCGACCGCGCTCAGCAGCTCGCCGATCTGCTGAGCCGCTCCACCGACGAAGTGATGCGACACCTGCCCGGCTTCCGTTCGGCCAACATCCATCTCAGCACCGACGGCACCCGCGTCGTCAACTACGCGCAGTGGGACAGCGCAGCGGCGTTTGAGGCGATGACCGCCGATCCCACGGCTCGCGAACACATGGTCGCGGCTGCCGAACTGGCAACGAGTTTCGATCCCCACCTGTACTCCGTGGAGTCCGTGCACAAACACTGACCCTATGGCGAGCCGTGGAGGCGCCGCCGATACGCCGCCGTCGTGCGAGCACTGAACAGCTGCACGACCAACCGTTGTGGAAGCGGTGCACCGGACAGAATGATTCGCCGCTCTTCTTCAGATGCGCCGTCAAGGACGAGCCCACCCAGGACGATCCCCAACCGGAGGTTGCGCGGCGAGATGAAGGACGCCGCCTGTTTCACCGCCGCGGCCCACTCCTGTTGTGTCAAGTGTTCCTCGATGATCGGCACCGCATTTCGTTCCTCGTCCTCAAGGTGCTGGCCAACACGAGCCGAAAGTTCACTGGCGGCGGCCGAGAGTTGCTCGGTCAGCTTGGAATCGGCCGATTTCGCCCATGTCGGAAGCATGAACTCGACACGGTCGACCGCGGCCGCGATCTCGCCGTGCTCGTCCACCATCCGTTGAAGATCGGCCCGGCGGCTTGGCGCTCGGGATTGCAATTTCGGCCACACCAGCTCGTCCTCGGCCGCGTGGTGGTGATGAAGTGCGTCCACCATGAATTTCACGTGGTCACCGACCACCTTTGCGCGAGCGGTGTCCCCCGCTGCAACGGCTGCGATCAATCCGGGCATGTCTTGAAACTCGCGACGAAACACACGGTGAACGACCATCATGTCCACAGCGTCGATCGACATCGCCTGCCCCCCGAAGATCGTGACTACAGCGAGGCGGCGATTCTATCGCCGATCTGCGCGGTGGACAGTCGATTGTCACCGCGAGTGGCCAGGTGCTGCTCGACGGCCTTGTCGACGCGCGCCGCGGCGTCAGGCTCACCGACGTGAGACAACAGCAGCGCGACGGACATGATCGCCGCCGTCGGATCGGCGACACCCTGACCCGCGATGTCGGGCGCGCTGCCGTGCACGGGTTCGAACATCGACGGATTCGTACGCGTCGCATCGATATTGCCGCTGGCGGCCAGCCCGATACCGCCGCACACCGCGGCGGCGAGGTCGGTGATGATGTCGCCGAACAGGTTGTCGGTGACGATCACGTCGAACCGGGCCGGATCGGTGACGATATGGATCGTGGCGGCGTCGACATGCTGGTAGGCAACTTCGACGTCGGGATACTCCGCGGCCAGCTCCTGCACGGTGCGCCACCACAACGCGCCCGCGTAGGTCAGCACATTGTTCTTGTGCACCAGGGTCAGGTGCTTGCGCCGCTGCCGGGCCCGCCCGAACGCGTCGTGCACCACCCGCCGCACCCCGAAAGCCGTGTTCAAGCTGACCTCGGTGGCGACCTCGTTCGCGGTGCCCACCCGGATCGCGCCGCCCGTGCCGGTGTAGGGCCCTTCGGTGCCCTCCCGCACCACGACGAAGTCGATGTCGGGATTTCCGGCCAGCGGTCCTGTCACACCCGGATACAGCCGGGCAGGCCGCAGATTGATGTGGTGGTCGAGTTCGAAGCGAATTCGCAGCAGCAGGCCACGTTCCAGAACGCCACTGGGCACCGACGGGTCGCCGATCGCGCCCAGCAGGATCGCATCGTGCGCACGCAACTCGTCGAGAACCGAATCGGGTAGCACCTCCCCGGTGGCGTGGTATCGCCGCGCCCCGAGGTCGTAGCTGGTCTTCTCGACACCGGGCAGCACCGCGCCGAGGACCTTGACGGCCTCCCCGACCACCTCCGGGCCGATGCCGTCACCGGCGATAACCGCCAATCTCACGACGCCCTCCTTTGTCGAAAGCCTGGCCGTTCATGGCCAAGCGCAGCAGCGACCTGTCGGTGCCGGCGGTTACCGTGCTGCTTGTGAAGCAGGTGGTTAAGGTCCGCGTACTGCCAGTCGGGCTCGAGGCTGTGGCCCTGGACGCTACGCTGCGCGCTTGCAATAACGCGGCGTCGTGGCTGTCGGCGCAGATGCATGCCGATGGAGTACTTCGCAAGCATGACGCGCAGAAGCGCTTCTACCCCGAGTTGCGGCAGCGGTTCGGGTTGTCGGCCCAGCCGGCGGTCCGGGTGATCGGCAAGGTCGCGGACGCTTACACCACGCTCCGTGCGAACGCCGCAGCCGGAAACTATGGTCCACCTGGATCGCGGCGACGCATAACAGTATTGGCGAAACCGATCGTGTTCCGCGACGATGCGGCACAACCGTTCGACGCGCGGTGTTTGTCCTGGCAGATGCCCAATGTGTTCGGCGACCGTGAAGCAACGGTGTCGATTTGGACCATGCATGGAAGGCTGCGCAAGATCCGGATCCTCGCCGCCCCTGGGGACCTCGCCCTTCTGGGGACCCGCAAGATCGGCGAGAGCGACCTGGTCCAGCGGGATGGCAAGTGGTTTCTGTATGCCACCGTAAATGTGCCCGAAGCGCCGTTGACCGAACCCGTCAATGGTTTCGTTGGCGTCGATCTGGGCATCGTCAACATCGCAACTACCAGCGACGGCGATCGCGCCGCCGGCGCATGTCTCAACCGATACCGCAAACGACAGGCGCGGTTGCGTAAGCGGTTGCAGGCCAAGAAAACCAGTTCGGCGCGTAGGTTGCTGCGCAAGCGCCGTCGCAAGGAACGACGATTCGCGACCGACGTCAACCACAAAGTCAGCAAGCGCATAGTGGCCGAGGCTGAACGCACCGGACGCGGAATCGCTGTCGAGCAGTTGGGCGGTATCCGTGACCGGGTACGGCTTCGCAAGCCCCAACGGGCCACCTTGCATTCGTGGGCGTTCGCCCAACTCGGCGGCTTCCTGGCCTACAAGGCTCAAGCTGCCGGTGTGGCTTTCGTTCAGGTCGACCCTGCCCATACCTCGCAAACCTGCAGCGCGTGCGGGTGGGTTGACAAGCGAAACCGTCGCTCCCAGAGCGTTTTCGAATGTGTGCGGTGTGACTTCGTTGGGCACGCCGACCACAATGCAGCGAACAACATTGCCGAGCGCGGTGTCGTTCGTTGGGGCGAAGTCATGCGTCCACACGCAGCGCCCACCCTGACAGCCAGTTAGGGCGGCGGCAGCAAGCCTAACGGCGCCCCGGAACACAAGGGACGAGTCACAAGCCCGGCCCTCCAGAGACGGGTTCATGACGACAGGTCCACCACTTCCAGCAAGTTGGCGCCGACGGACTCGGCGATCGCCGAGCGCAGATCCTGCGGCACGTCGCGGTCGATGCGCATCAGGATCGTCGCGCTCGGACCCTCCGCGTCCTCACTGAGCTGCGCGGCGTGGATGTTGATTCCTGCGGAGCCGAGCAGTGTGCCGATCTTCCCGAGCGTTCCGGGTCGGTCGGCGTAGTTGATGATCAGGTTTGTGCCCTCGGCACGTAGATCGAAGTTGCGGCCGTTGATCTGCACGATCTTCTCCACCTGCTGCGGGCCTGACAACGTGCCGGCCACGTTGGCCACCTGGCCGTCGGAGCAAACCGCGCGCACGTCGACCACGCTGCGGTGGTTGGGGCTTTCGGTCGCGGTGCTGATACTCGCCTCGACACCGCGCTCGGCGGCCAGCGCGGGCGCATTGACGAATGTCACCGGGTCCTCGATCACCGAGGAGAACAGTCCGCGCAGCGCCGAAAGCCGCAGCACTCCAACGTCTTCGGATGCCAGCTCGCCGCGAACCTGAACGGAGAGCGACACCGGCAGCTCGGCCGAGAGCAAGCCGATCAACAGCCCGAGCTTGCGCACCAGATCGAGCCACGGCGCCACCTCCTCGCCGACGACACCGCCGCCGACGTTCACCGCGTCGGGCACGAACTCACCGGCCAGCGCGAGCTTCACACTCTCGGCGACATCCGTGCCCGCGCGATCCTGGGCCTCGTCGGTCGACGCGCCCAGGTGCGGGGTGACGACGACCTGCGGCAGGTCGAACAACGGGCTGTCGGTGGTCGGTTCGGTGGCGAACACGTCGATGCCTGCGGCCCGGACATGCCCGCTGGAGACCGCTTGGGCGAGCGCCTCCTCGTCGACCAGTCCGCCGCGGGCGGCGTTGACGATGATCACGCCGGGCTTCGTCTTGGCCAGCGCCTCCTTGCCGATCAGTCCGGCGGTCTCCGGCGTTTTCGGCAGATGCACGGAGATGAAGTCGGACCGGGCCAGCAGCTCGTCGAGCGTCAGCAGTTCGATGCCGAGCTGCGCGGCGCGGGCAGGTGAGACGTACGGGTCATAGGCCACCACGTGCGTGCCGAACCCCGCCAGCCGCTGGGCGACGAGCTGCCCGATCCGGCCCAGCCCCACCACACCGACGGTCTTGCCATAGATCTCGGTGCCGGAGAACGACGACCGCTTCCAGGTGTGTTCACGCAGCGACGCGTCGGCCGGTGCGATCTGCCGCGCCGCGGCCAGCATCAGCGCCAGTGCGTGCTCGGCGGCGCTGTGGATGTTCGATGTCGGTGCGTTGACCACCAGCACGCCGCGCGCGGTGGCCGCGTCGACGTCGACATTGTCCAGGCCGACACCGGCGCGCGCGACGATCTTGAGTTTGGGCGCGGCGGCCAGTACCTCGGCGTCGACGGTGGTCGCCGAGCGCACCAGCAGCGCGTCGGCCTCGGGCACGGCGGCCAGCAGCTTTTCTCTGTCTGGGCCGTCGACCCAGCGGACCTCTACCTGGTCGCCGAGGGCGGCCACGGTCGATTCGGCAAGTTTGTCGGCGATCAGTACCACGGGAAGAGTCACGCGATCAGGGTAATGGGCTTGAATTGCGGGACAAGTTCGGCATCAAGAAGCTGCCGAGCCTGTCCCCTGAGGCGCGTTACAGTTTCCCGATGGCCGACCATGACGAGCTGTCCTGGGAGCTGTTCGGGACCGCCGCACGCAAATTGGCCGACGACGTCGCGCGGTGGTCTACCAGAAGCCGCAGTCGAACGTCGGGTGCGAGTGCATCTGGGGCCATACCGATCGCTGGATCAACTTCCCCTGGTCCACCCCGTCCTAGGCTTGCGCCATGAGCAAGCTTGCAGTCATCTACTACTCGGCGACCGGGCACGGCACGTCCATGGCCAAGCGAGTCGCTGCCGCCGCGGAAGCCGCGGGCGCCGAGGTGCGTGTCCGCCATATCGCCGAAACACGAGACCCGGAGTCGTTCGCGCAGAACCCGGCGTGGACGGCCAATTACGAGGCGACCAAGGACCTGCCGCCTGCGACCGGAGACGACATCGTCTGGGCGGATGCCGTGATCTTCGGGTCCCCGACGCGATTCGGTTCGGTTGCTTCGCAATTGCGTGGCTTCCTCGACTCGCTCGGCGGCCTGTGGTCGCAGGGCAAGCTTGCCGACAAGGTGTACGCGGGCTTCACGTCGACGAACACCGCGCACGGCGGTCAGGAGACTACGCTTCTCACCCTGTACATAACGCTGATGCACTTCGGAGGCATCATCGTGCCGCCGGGATACACCGACGAATTGAAGTACGTGGACGGAAACCCATACGGCGCGAGCCTGATCGCGGGCCACGACAACATCAGTGAATTCGATGAAGCGACCAACAACGCGCTCGACCACCTGGCCAAGCGCGTCGTCAGCGTGACCGAGCGACTTGTGGAGCCCTAGCCGCGCTCATCACGACACCGCGCTCATCACGGTCAAGGCTCCACAAATCGCAACTAGGCCGTGTCGGTCAGTGGGCGGTCGACCCAGCTCATCAGATCGCGCAGCTTCTTGCCGGTCACCTCGATCGGGTGCTCGGCGTTCTGCTTGCGCAGATCTTCGAGCTGCTTGTTGCCGCCCTCCATGTTGGCCACCAGCTTCTTGACGAAGCTGCCGTCCTGGATCTCGGAGAGGATCTGCTTCATCCGCTCCTTGGTGTCGGCGTCGATGACGCGCGGGCCGGACAGGTAGCCGCCGAACTCGGCGGTGTCGGACACCGAGTAGTTCATCCTGGCGATGCCGCCCTCATACATCAGGTCGACGATCAGCTTCAGCTCGTGCAGCACCTCGAAATAGGCCAACTCCGGCGCGTATCCGGCCTCCACCATCACGTCGAAGCCGGTCTTCACCAGCTCCTCGGTGCCGCCGCACAGCACCGCCTGCTCACCGAACAGGTCGGTTTCGGTCTCGTCCTTGAACGTGGTCTTGATGACGCCGGCGCGGGTGCCGCCGATGCCCTTCGCGTAGGACAGCGCGAGCGCCTGTCCCTCGCCGGTGGGGTCCTGGTCGACCGCGATCAGGCAGGGGACACCTTTTCCATCGACGAACTGCCTGCGCACCAAATGGCCGGGGCCCTTCGGGGCGACCATGCCGACCGTGACGTTGGCGGGCGGCTTGATCAGATCGAAGTGAATGTTGAGGCCGTGTCCGAAGAACAACGCATCGCCGTCTTCAAGATTCGGCTCGATCTCGTTCTTGAAGATGTCGGCCTGCGCGGTGTCGGGCGCCAGCAGCACGATGACATCGGCCCACTTGGCGACCTCGGCAGGGGTGTCCACTTCGAGGCCCTGCTCGGCGACCTTCGCCCGCGACTTCGAGCCCTCCTTGAGGCCGACCTTCACCTGCACACCGGAGTCGCGCAGGCTCAGCGAGTGCGCATGGCCCTGGCTGCCGTAGCCGATGACCCCCACCTTGCGACCCTGGATGATCGACAGGTCGGCGTCGTCGTCATAGAACATCTCAACTGCCACGTGAATCTTCCTTCTTGTCTTTCCTATTGGGGCTTACTTCACAGTGCCGATGCCACGCGGACCGCGGGACAGCGACACTACTCCGGACTGCGCGAGCTCACGGATGCCATACGGCTCCAGCACCCGAAGAAACGCTTCCAGCTTCGCCGGTGTACCGGTGGCTTCGATCGTCAACGACTCCGTCGACACGTCAACTACCTTGGCGCGGAACAGGTTCACCGCTTCGATCACCTGGCTGCGGGTGGTGGCATCGGCACGCACCTTGATCAGCGCAAGTTCGCGCGACACCGAGTTGTTTTCGTCTTGCTCGACGATCTTGATCACGTTGACCAGCTTGTTGAGCTGCTTGGTGATCTGTTCGAGGGGCGACTCGTCGACGCAGACCACGATGGTCATCCGCGACATGTCCTTCTGCTCGGTGGCGCCGACCGCGAGTGACTGAATGTTGTAGCCGCGCCGGGAGAACAGCGATGCCACGCGGGCGAGGACGCCTGGCTTGTCCTCGACAAGCACCGACAGCGTGTGCGTGGGGACCGTGCTCATGCCTCGACTCCCGCTTGCTCCGGTCCTCGCTCGTCCCTCGCTGCGATCCTCACTCGCGCTCGCCTTCGGGTGCTCATGCCTCGACTCCCGCTTGCTCCGGTCCTCGCTCGTCCCTCGCTGCGATCCTCACTCGCGCTCGTCTTCGGGTCATCAGGCGTGCCCCTCTTCAGGATCGTCGAACAGCGGCCGGATGCCGCGGGCCGCTTGGATCTCGTCGTTGCTTGTGCCTGCGGCCACCATCGGCCACACCTGCGCGTCGGCGCCGACAACGAAGTCGATCACTACCGGCCGGTCGTTGATGGCGCGTGCCTGGTTGATGACGTCGACGACGTCTTCTTCTCGCTCGCAACGCAATCCGACGCAGCCAAACGCCTCGGCCAGTTTGACGAAATCGGGGATCCGATGCGAGTGCGTGGCCAGATCCGTTTGGCTGTACCGCTCTTTGTAGAAAAGCGTCTGCCACTGCCGCACCATGCCAAGGTTGCCGTTGTTGATGATGGCGACCTTGATCGGAGCGCCCTCGACGGCGCAGGTGGCCAACTCCTGGTTTGTCATCTGGAAGCATCCGTCGCCGTCGATGGCCCACACCTCGGCATCCGGGCGTGCGAACTTGGCGCCCATCGCCGCAGGAACCGCGAAGCCCATGGTGCCAAGACCACCCGAGTTGATCCACGTCCGCGGGTTCTCATACGAGATGAACTGTGCGGCCCACATCTGGTGCTGGCCCACCCCGGCGACGTAGACGGCGTCGGGTCCGGCGATCTTGCCCAGCTGTTCGATCACGTACTCGGGAGACAGGCTGCCGTCGCTCTGCGGCCCGTAGCTCAGTGGATACGTCGACTGCACACCGCGCAGGTACTCCCACCAGTTGTCGATCTTGACGGTGCCTGCGACCGTGCCGTCTCGGCGTAGCGCCTCGATCAGGTCGGCGATGACGGCCTTGACATCACCCACGATCGGGACGTCGGCGTTGCGGTTCTTGCCGATCTCGGCCGGGTCGATGTCGGCGTGGATGACCTTCGCCTCCGGCGCGAACGAGTCCAGCTTGCCCGTCACCCGGTCGTCGAACCGGGTGCCGAGCGCGATCAGCAGATCGCTGCGCTGCAGAGCGGCCACCGCGGCGACCGTCCCGTGCATGCCCGGCATGCCCAGGTTCTGGGGGTGGCTGTCCGGGAACGCGCCGCGAGCCATCAGCGTGGTGATCACCGGGATGCCGGTCAGCTCGGCCAGGTCCAGAAGCTGCTCGGTGGCCTCGCCGCGGATGACGCCACCGCCGACGTAGAGCACAGGTTTGCGGGCAGCCGCGATCAGCTTGGCGGCCTCGCGGACCTGGCGATTGTGCGGCTTGGTGTTCGGCTTGTAGCCGGGCAACTCGATCCGCGGCGGCCAGCTGAACGTGCACTGTCCCTGCAGAACGTCCTTGGGAATGTCGACCAGCACCGGCCCGGGCCGCCCGGACGAGGCGATGTGGAACGCCTCGGCCATCACCCGCGGGATGTCGTTCCCGTCGCGCACCAGGAAGTTGTGCTTGGTGATCGGCATCGTGATGCCCGAAATATCGGCTTCCTGGAAAGCGTCCGTGCCGATCAGCCCGCGACCGACCTGCCCGGTGATCGCAACCACCGGAATCGAATCCATGTGGGCGTCGGCGAGCGGAGTGACCAGATTGGTGGCGCCGGGTCCCGACGTCGCCATGCACACGCCGACCTTGCCGGTGGCGTGAGCGTAACCACTGGCCGCATGTCCCGCGCCCTGCTCGTGGCGGACCAGGACGTGACGAAGCTTCTGCGAGTCGAAAAGCGGGTCGTAGACCGGCAACACGGCACCGCCCGGAATGCCGAAGATGATGTCGACGTCGAGCTCCTCCAACGACCGGATGACCGACTGCGCTCCGGTGAGTTGTTGCGGGGCAATCTTCTTGGGCTGGCTTGACGGGCCGTGACCGGCTGCCTTCGCTGCGGGTTTCGCAACGTTGGGCGCGGCCTGCTCCCCGTTCGGCGGGGTCGCCGACCGATCCGGGGGTCGTGTGGTTGGTGCGCTCACGATGACCTCATTTGTCTGGGCTTGTTTGGTTGTTTCTCTGGACTCTCAAATCACTGCTGGGGCAAGAAAAAACCCCCGCCAGCGAAGCCGCTGTACGAGGGTTGCGCGTTGATACTGGTGACTATGCCCGAGTCAGGGCTAGCGCGGTATCAACGCGCAACCCAATTACTACGAGCAAGCCAACGTTCTGCACAACAATCGACCGTAGTCTCCGCACTGGTCAGCCGTCAAATTCGTTCTTGCGCACGGCGCCGCGATCGAGGCGTCCCGGCGCAGTGGGACGATGGCAGGCGTGACTTCGCAATCGCCCTCGGCGCAGCCAAAACCGGTCGTGATCCGGATATCTCCGATGGCGCATTTCGCGGTCGGCTTCCTCGCGCTGGGCATGCTGACGCTGGTGTTGAGCTGGCCGGCGTGGGCGGCGCCGCTGCTGGTCATTCCGGTGATCCTGTCGGCGTACATCATTCGGCTGCGAACGGTCGCCGATCGCGACACCGTGACCGCGCGCAGCCTGTTGAGCAGCGAGACCGTGCCCTGGGAGGACATCGAAGGGCTTCGGTTCGGCAAGGCCTCGTGGGCGCGGGCGCAGCTGAAGGACGGTCGCGAGCTGCTGCTTCCCGCAGTGACGTTTGCGACGCTGCCGCTGCTGACCGAGGCCAGCGCGGGCCGGGTGCCCAACCCGTACGGCTGAGCCGTTACGCCAGCGGGTTGCCCCCGTTGAGGAACACCCACAGCGCGATACCGCCGCCGATGCCAACCAGTAGGGCCGCGAAGGAGCCGACGAACGGTCGGCGGGCCCAACCGCGACCGGCGTCCAACCCGTACCGGCCGGGGCCGATGAGGATGATCGCTGCGACCGCGGCGATCAGGACGACTCTGTACTCGTGTCCGTCGGTCAGGAAATCCGACAGCCTGGCCTCGTCGTGGGCCGCGCTGGCTTCGACGAGCAGGCCGTTGAGCAGGTATGCCAGCGCGCCTGCCGCCGCCAGCGGGGTGAACAGACCCAGAATCAACAGCACACCGGCGAGAATCTGGGCACCGGTGGCGATATAGGTCAGCATGTCGGCGTACTTGTAACCCATCGCCGTCAGCGAGTCCTCGAACCCGTGCAGACCGGGACCGCCCCACCAGCCGAACGCTTTCTGCAGGCCGTGTCCGATGAGCAGAGCGCCGACCGAGCAGCGCAGCAGTAGCAGACCGAGGTCCTGGGTGCCGCGTCGGTCGTTTGTCCGGCCGCGGTCGTCGAAACCGGAACCGATGTCGGCCGGTTGCGCGTAGGTCGACATGGGTTGGCTGTCGCCTGGCTGCGCGTACGGCAACGGTTCGGGCTCGCCGATCAGCCCGAATCCAGGCTGCGGGCCCGATTTGTAGCCAGGGATGGCGGTGGTTTCGAAATCACCGGCGTAATCCGATGAGGGCAGGTCGTCCTCTGGGTCGACCAGGCTTGCCGACGCGGGCCGGCCCAAGTCGTCGGGCCGCTGCCAATTGGGATGACTGGTCATCTGCCCAGGGTAAGTGCTCATGATGGGTGAATCGAGGATTGGCGCGGCGCTTTTGCGCTCCATGTTCGCGGGTGAGGAAATACCGGCGTGGCGCGCACCGCCGAACAATCCGTAACCTGGCGGGCATGAATCTGCGCGGGCCGTTGCGAGGTGTCCTCGCGCTGTCGTGCGCCGCGTTGCTCGCGGTGTCCGGATGTGCACGATTCGACGATGCCCAGTCGCAGCCGTTCACCACCGAGCCCGAGCTGCAGCCGGGGCCCAGCTCGTCTCCCCCGCCGCCCCCGCCGTTGCCGCCCAAGCCGTTCCCGAAGGAGTGCCCGGCGCCCGGGGTCATGCAGGGCTGCCTAGAGAGCACCAGCGGCCTGATCATGCTTCCCGACAGCCAGTCGGCACTGGTCGCCGAGCGGGAGACCGGCGCGGTCAAGGAGGTCTCGGTTCGAGCAGAACCCAAGGTCAAGGCGGTAATTCCGGTCGACCCGAGCGGTGACGGCGGCTTGATGGACATCGTGTTGTCGCCCACCTATTCGCAGGATCGGCTGATGTACGCGTACGTCAGCACGCCGACCGACAACCGGGTCATCCGAATCGCGGATGGCGACATCCCAAAGCCGATCTTCACTGGCATCCCCAAGGGCGCCACCGGCAATATGGGCGCCCTGACCTTCACCAGCCCCACCACCTTGGTCGTGCTCACCGGCGACGCGGGCGACCCCGCACTGGCCGCCGACCCTGGTTCGCCGGCCGGCAAGGTGCTGCGCATCGAGCAGCCGACCACGGTCGATCAGGCGCCGCAGACCACCGCTTTGAGCGGGATGGGGGCAGGCGGCGGGTTGTGCACCGACCCGTCGGACGGCTCGCTGTACATCACCGACCGCACGCCGACGGCCGACCGGCTGCAGCGAATCACCAAGGACTCGAAGGTCTCCACCGTGTGGACCTGGCCCGACAAGCCCGGCGTGGCCGGCTGTGCCGCGCTGGACGGCACGGTGCTAGTCAACCTCATCAACACCAAGCAGACAGTGGCCGTCCGGCTGGCCCCCGACACCGGCTCGGTGACCGGCGAGCCCGAAGTGGTCCGCCAGGACGTGCACGGACACGCGTGGGCGCTGCAGACGTCGCCCGACGGCAATGTGTGGGGCGCGACGGTGAACAAGACCGCCGGCGACCCCGAGAAGCTCGACGACGTCGTGTTCCCGGTGTTCCCGTCGGGCGGCGGATTCCCGCGCAGCAACGCCGACAACACCTAGGAACCGCCGAACTGGCTCGATCGCGCATGATATGGCGATGTCAGATCGCGCGCGACGCCTTCTGCTGACCGCCGACGGCGCATTTCTCGCGGTGGTCGGCGCTGTCCAGATCCTGTTCGAACTCGTCGGCTACTACCGCGGCGCCGGCCCGTTCGGAGAACTCTTCGACCATTCGCCGTTCATCATCGGGTGGGTTGAGGCCCATGGCCTCGCCCTGCTCATCGGTGTCTTGCTGCTTGCCGTCGCCAGGACCGATCTGAGCATGTTCTGGCACGTGTTCGCGGCCGCCGTTCACGTGTTGCTCGGGGGCGCCAACATCGTGTTCTTCGACAGCTTCACCACCTTCGGACTGGTGCCGATGGGTGTGGCGGCGACCGTTGTGCACGCACTGTTCGTGGTCTTGCACGCGGTGGCGCTCGTCAGGCGTGCGCAGCCATCCGCTCTCAAGCCTCGGCCGGAGTGATCGTCGGCCGCAACGCACGTGGGCCCGCGGTCAGGTGCTGGGCCAGCACCTCGGCGGTCTGCGGAACCAGCCGCCGCGCCATGGCCAACAGCGGGCGGGAATGCCGGCCGACAGGGGCCGCACCATCGCCTGCGCAACGCGCGCGACGGCCGCGTCCACCGCGGCGGGCTGGTCGAAGTTGCCCGTGCGGCGCACCCATTTCGGCAGCGTCGCGATCGCCGCGGGCGCCAGCACCCGGCTGCCCGCCCACAGCCGCGCGCCGCGGTCGCGAGGCGTCCAGAGCAGATAGCGCATCACCCAGTCGGCGTGCTCGGAGGTGCACAGCTTGCCGCGAACGTCGGCGAAATACTGGCGGACCTAGTCTCGCGACGCCGGGACATCGGCGGGCTTGCAGGTCTGTAGCTCCGCCGCGATCCGCGACTCGGCCCAGAACCGGGATTCCTCGACATCCGAAAGCGGGCCGGGACCGTAGCGCTCGTAGCATTTGAGCACCGAGTGCCAGCCGGTGATGTGGATCCACCGCTGCGCCTCGGGGTTGTTGGCGCTGTAGCGCAACCCGCTGATCGGTTCGATGCCCTTGGCCTTCGCGTGCACGCGCATCAGCGCGTCGGACACCTCGATCGCGGTGCGGCCGTACCGATGTCATCTAGGTGCACGCCGCCAGCACCAGCTCGCGTACGCGGGCAGCGTCGGCCTGACCCTTCGTCGCCTTCATGACTGCCCCGACGATGGCACCGGCGGCCTGGACCTTGCCGCCGCGAATCTTCTCTGCCACATCGGGATTGGCGGCCAGCGCCTCGTCCACCGCGGCCTGGATCAATGAGTCGTCGCGGACCAATTCGAGTCCGCGCGCCTTCATCACTTCTTCGGGATCGCCCTCTCCGGCCAGCACGCCCTCGACGACCTCGCGGGCCAGCTTGTTGGAGAGCTTGCCCTCGTCGATCAGGGCGACGACGGTGGCAACCTGCGCGGGCGTGATCGCCAGTGCGTCGAGTTCCACACCGGCCTCATTGGCCTTCTGCACCAAGAAGTTTCCCCACCAGGCCCGCGCGGCCTCACTGGGCGCGCCCTGCGCGACAGTGGCGGCTACCAATTCGACGGCCCCCGCGTTGACCAGGTCGCGCATGACCTCGTCGGAGATCCCCCAGTCCTGCTGGATGCGCTTGCGCTGCAACCACGGATATTCCGGAATGGTCTGCCGCAGCTTTTCCACGAGCTCGGCTTCGGGTGCGACCGGCTCCAGATCGGGTTCGGGGAAGTAGCGGTAGTCCTGTGCTGTTTCCTTGCTGCGGCCCGGCGATGTGTACCCGTCCTCGTGGAAGTGCCTCGTTTCCTGGTGAACCCGGCCACCGGAGTCCAGAACCGCTGCCTGACGGCGCATCTCGTAGCGGACCGCTACCTCCACGCTCTTGAGTGAGTTCACGTTTTTGGTCTCGGTACGAATGCCGAATTCGGCTACCCCAACCGGCTTGAGCGAGACGTTGGAGTCGCACCTCATCGAGCCCTGGTCCATCCGCACGTCGGAAACACCCAAGGCCCGCAACAGGTCCCGCAGCGCAGTCACATAGGCGCGGGCGATCTCGGGGGCGCGCTCGCCGGTGCCCTCGATCGGCTTGGTGACGATCTCGATCAATGGCACGCCGGCCCGGTTGTAGTCGATGAGCGACGTGGTGGCGCCCTCGATCCGGCCGGTCTCGCTGCCCAGGTGGGTGAGCTTGCCGGTGTCCTCCTCCATGTGCGCACGTTCGATCTCCACCCGCCAGGTGGTGCCGTCGTCGAGCGGAACGTCGAGGTGTCCGTTGATCGCGATCGGCTCGTCGTACTGCGAGATCTGGTAGTTCTTCGGCATGTCCGGGTAGAAGTAGTTCTTCCTAGCGAATCGGCACCATGGCACGATTTCGCTGTTCAGCGCCAGCCCAATCCGGATCGCCGACTCGACGGCGGCCTGATTGAGCACCGGCAGCGATCCGGGCAGGCCGAGGCACACCGGACACACCTGGGTATTGGGCTCGGCGCCGAACCGATTGGCGCAGCCGCAGAACATCTTGGTGGCGGTAGACAGCTCGACATGCACCTCAAGGCCGAGCACCGGCTCGTACCGCGCGACGACGTCGTCGTAGTCGACAAGTTCGGCGGTGGATGCGGCGGTCATGGTTTTGATCCTAATTACGGGCGTCAGCCGAAGAACTCGGCGGCGTCGTCGTACCGGCTCTGCGGCACCAGCTTGAGCTGGCGCACAGCGTCGGCCAGCGGCACCCGCCCGATGTCCTGGCCGCGCAGCGAAACCATCATCCCGTATTCGCCCGCGTGCGCTGCGTCGGTGGCGTTGACCCCGAAGCGGGTGGCCAGCACCCGGTCGTAAGGGGTAGGTGTGCCGCCGCGCTGCACGTGGCCGAGCACCGTGACCCGAACTTCCTTCTTGATGCGCTTCTCGACCTCGATCGCCAGCTGCGCCGCCACACCGGTGAACTTCTCGTGGCCGAATTCGTCGATGCCACCCTGACGCAGCTGCATCGAGCCCTTGGCCGGTTTGGCGCCCTCGGCCACCACGCAGATGAAGTGCGCGTCGCCGCGCTGGAACCGTTGCTTGACCAGACGGCATACCTCTTCGACATCGAACGGCTGCTCGGGGATCAGCGTCATGTGTGCCCCCGACGCCAGGCCCGCGTTCAAGGCGATCCAGCCGGCGTGGCGGCCCATCACCTCGACCAGCATGACGCGCTGGTGGGATTCCGCGGTGCTGTGCAGACGGTCGATCGCCTCGGTGGCAACACCCAGCGCGGTGTCGTGGCCGAATGTGACGTCGGTGCAGTCGATGTCGTTGTCGATGGTCTTGGGCACACCCACCACCGGAACGTTCTCCTCCGAGAGCCAGTGCGCCGCGGTCAGCGTGCCTTCACCGCCGATCGGGATGAGCACGTCGATTCCGTTGTCGTCCAGCGTCTGCTTGATCTGCTCCAGGCCGGCCTTCAGCTTGTCCGGATGCACGCGCGCGGTACCCAGCATGGTGCCGCCCTTGGCCAGCAGCCGGTCGTTGCGGTCGTCGTTGCGCAGCTGGATGCGCCGGTCCTCGAGCAGTCCACGCCAGCCGTCCTGAAACCCGACTACCGACGAGCCGTACCGCACGTCGCTGGTGCGAACGATCGCCCGGATGACCGCGTTCAGGCCGGGACAGTCGCCGCCTCCGGTCAGGATTCCGATCCGCATTGGCCTATCTTCCCCTCTGTCGGCATCGCGGGCAGCCTTGGGCGTTACACCGCCGTCGGCAGCGGGCCGCGGGCTGCCTCGTAGGCGGCACCGACGCGGTAGAGCCGGTCGTCGGCCAGCGCAGGGGCCATGATCTGCAGCCCGACGGGGAGGTTGTCGTCGGGCGAAAGGCCCGACGGTACCGACATGCCGCAGTGCCCGGCCAGGTTCAGCGGCAGCGTGCAGAGGTCGAACAGATACATCGCCAGCGGGTCGTCGACCTTCTCCCCCAGCGGGAACGCGGTGGTCGGGGTGGCGGGCGACACCAGCACATCGACCTTCTTGTAGGCCTCGTCGAGGTCGCGGGCGATCAGTGTGCGCACCTTCTGAGCCTGGTTGTAGTAGGCGTCGTAGTAGCCCGCCGACAGCGCATAAGTGCCAATCATGATGCGGCGCTTGACTTCCGGACCGAAGCCTGCCGCCCGCGTCAACGCCATGACCTCCTCGGCGCTGTGCGTCCCGTCATCGCCGACCCGAAGCCCATAGCGCATGCCGTCGAACCTGGCCAGGTTGGACGACACCTCCGACGGCAGGATCAGGTAGTACGCCGGGAGCGAGAAGTCGAAGTGCGGGCAGTCCACTTCGGACACCTCGGCCCCGAGTTCGGTGAGTTTCTCGGCCGCGGCGTTGAACGACGCGAGCACGCCGTCCTGGTAGCCGTCGCCGCGCAACTGACGGACCACACCGACCTTGACGCCGCGCAGGTCGCCGTCGGCGCCCGCCCTGGCCGCCCCGACGATGTCGGGCACCTCGGCGTCCAGCGAGGTCGAGTCCTTCGGGTCGTGCCCGGCGATCACGTGGTGCAGCAAGGCGGTGTCGAGCACCGTGCGGGCGCACGGCCCACCCTGGTCCAGCGACGACGCGCACGCCACCAGGCCATAGCGCGACACCGTGCCGTAGGTGGGTTTGACGCCGACGGTCGCAGTCAGCGCCGCGGGCTGGCGGATTGAACCGCCGGTGTCCGACCCGATGGCCAGCGGCGCCTGGAACGCGGCCAGCGCCGCCGCGCTGCCGCCGCCGGATCCGCCAGGCACCCGCTCGACGTCCCACGGATTGCGGGTCGGGCCGTAGGCCGAGTTCTCGGTGGACGACCCCATCGCGAATTCGTCCATGTTGGTCTTGCCCAGGATCGGGATGCCCGCGGCACGCAGCCGCACCGTGACGGTCGCGTCGTAGGGCGACGTCCATCCCGCCAAGATCTTCGACCCGCACGTGGTCGGCATGTCTGTGGTGGTGAACACGTCCTTGAGCGCCAGCGGGACACCGGCCAGCGGGGACGGCAGCTCCTCGCCCGCGGCCACCGCGGCGTCGACCTCTGCTGCCGCCGCCAGCGCTTGCTCCTCCGCGACGTGCAGGAACGCCCGATACTGGCCGTCGGTCTCAACAATCCGGTCCAGGCAGGCCCGGGTGACTTCTGCCGACGACAGCTCCCTGGCGGCGATCTTGGCGCCCAGCGTCGACGCGTCCATCCTGATCACGTCGTTGCTCATGCCTCGGCTCCCGCTCGCTCCGGTCCTCGCTTCGCTGCGATCCTCACTCGCGCTCGCCTTCGGGCGGTCATTCGGGCTCCCCCAGAATCCGCGGGACGGCGAACCGGCCGTCGACGGCCTTGGGCGCCTGCGCCACCGCCTGGTCCTGCGTCAGGCACGGCTCGACAGCGTCCGGGCGGGTGATGTTGACCGACTTGAGTGGGTTGTCGGTGGGTTCGACGTCGGTGACGTCGACGGCCTGGATCTGGCTGACATGGCCGAGGATCGCGTCCAGCTGGCCGGCGAAGCTGTCCAACTCGCTATCGGTTAGCGACAGCCTGGCCAGAC
The DNA here is from genome assembly GCA_963800125.1 of uncultured Actinomycetota bacterium. Taxonomy (GTDB): domain Bacteria; phylum Actinomycetota; class Actinomycetes; order Mycobacteriales; family Mycobacteriaceae; genus Mycobacterium. The sequence goes on from CAWDAC010000044.1 coordinate 125,620, forward strand.
GCGCCAAGTGGGCAACCTCGTCTCTGGAGATCTGGGGCACGGTGGACAAGCCTAAAGGGTGTGATCCCGGTCCTCCCGTCTGCCAAAGCCGAAGGGGGTGCCGCGCGCGCACCGAACGGGTCCGGATTCGAGCGTCTACTGGCCGGTGCGCTGCTCATCGTCGCGGTTATCGCCATCGTGGTGCGCCTCTTGGGCGCACTGGGCCTCTTGACGACGCCTGTGCTCGTCGGGGTGCTGGTTGCAGCCGCCATCGGTGCAACGATCGTGTTACGCGTGCGGGGCATGTCGTGGCGACTGCGGTGGCGCCGCGGGGTCAGCCTGGAGACGCTGCCGTTGCTTGCTGTGGCCACCGCCGCGATCGCGCTCGCCATTGCGGCCGCCTACCTGTTGCCGGTCTGGCAGTGGGACGCCCTCGGATATCACCTGCCGTACGTCAACTTCGCGTTGCAGCGTGGGACGTTCGCGGACATCCCAGACGACGTCGCATACCTGTCGACTTACCCGCACATCGTCGAGTACGCGTTCATCGCCTGGCGGGCGCTGCTGCCCGATGATCGGCTGGTCGAGCTCGCTCACCTCCCGTTCGGCCTGCTCGGCGCGCTCGCCATCGCCACCATCGCGCGCCGGCAAGGCGCCCGCACCGACCACGCCGTGGCGGCCGGGGTGGCGTGGCTCACATTTCCCGCGGTGTTCTTGCAGCTGCCGACGAATTACACCGACGTCGCGTCGGCGGCGCTACTGCTGACCGCGGCCGCGTTCGTCCTCGGCCCGATGGACCGCACTCGCATCCTGCTCGCGGCCGTGGCGATCGGGCTCTTTCTCGGGTCTAAGCCACAGGCGGCGATCGCAACCGCGCTGGTCCTGCTTGTGCTCACCGTCCGCGCCTACCGGGCCGGCTTCCGCGCCGTCATCCCGGTCGCCGCAATCGTCGCGCTGGTCCTCGGCGCGGAGTCCTACGTGGTGAACCTGGTCCGCCACGGCAACCCGGTCTGGCCGGTGCGGCTCTCGCTCGGTCCCATCAACCTCCCGGGCCGATACGGTATGTCGGACCTGCTGCAATCCGGCGCCGCCGCCCCGCGCACACACGGCAACGTGTTCGAGCGCGTGGCCGAATCATGGCTCACCGTCGTCCCGCCGCATCCCGTGTTCGACATGCGCATCGGCGGGCTCGGCCTACTCTTCCTGGTCGCCCTGCCGGTCGCCGTCATCCGCGCTGTCCGGGCTAGATCGCCAGCGATCGCGGTGGTCGCGGTGGCCACCCTGGCCACACCGGATCCCGCGGTGGCTCGGTACATCCTGGCGTTTCCGGGCCTGGTGCTGGCATTGGCGGTGCCGGCAGTCGAGGGTCTGCGGCGGGCGACACGCTTCGCCGTGTTCGGCCTGGCCGCGCTCGCCGCCGCGCACAACCTCGTCGTCGCCTACCCCGGACTGTCGGGCGACGGTCCGCCGCTGACCGCGTACGTTGGCATGACCTCGGCGCAGCGCCAGCGGGCGGTCGGCGCCGACGGTCCCCCGACCGCCTACCTCGACGCCATCGCCGAGGTGCGGCCGGGCGAGATCACGGTTTTCGACCGTTGGGCCGACTTGCCTTACCTCGCTTGGCCTTTCGACCTGTCGCGCGCCGCAGCGAGGATTCCTGATGACGTGACGGTCGAGCAGGCCGAGCGCATCGTCGAGGCTGCCGACGTGCGCATGCTGATTGTCGGAGACGACACCGTCGCCGGATCGGTGGTCCGGCGTAATCCGCAGCGGTTCGTCCCCCAGTTTCACTGCAAGTCGTCCACCTGCACCGTCTACCTTCGACGGAACTGACCCGGATTTCGGAACCGGCCAGAATGCCGAGCGTCGACGCCTATGCGACAGTGTTGCGCGTGCCTTCCTATCTGCTGCGGGTCCAGCTGGAGGATCGGCCGGGCAGCCTCGGCTCCCTCGCCCTGGCACTCGGCTCGGTGGGGGCCGACATTCTCTCCCTGGACGTGGTTGAGCGGGCGTCGGGATATGCGATCGACGATCTCGTGGTTGACCTGCCGGCGGGAGCGATGCCGGACATGCTGATCACCGCCGCCGAGAACCTCAACGGGGTGCATGTGGACAGCATCCGCCCGCATACCGGTCTGCTCGAAGCGCACCGGGAGCTGGAACTGATTGATCACATCGCGGCGGCAGACGAGAAGCTCAAGAAACTGCAGGTGCTCGCCGACGAGGCGCCCCTGGTGCTACGTGTCGGATGGTGCACCGTGGTCCAGGGGACCGAGTCAGGCCTGCAGCGCATCGTCGGCAGTCCCGGAGCGCCCGAGACCCAGGCGGACGTAGCGCCGTGGCTGCCGATAGATCAGGCGGAGGCGCTGGACGCCGCCGCCGACTGGGTGCCACAACTGTGGCGCGACATGTACACCACGCTGGCCGCCGCGCCGCTGGGTGACCGCCAAATCGCCGTGGTGCTCGGCCGGCCCGGCGGACCGCAGTTCCGGCCGTCCGAGGTGGCCCGGCTGGGCTACCTCGCCGGGATCGTCGCGACCATTTTGCGCTGACGCGCCGCCGTCACGAACTCCTCGGTGCCTCGCCGACCGGTAGACCGAACCGCTGCTGCCGGCCCCACCGCTGCTCGCCGCCCAGGAACGCGAACCAGCCGAGTACCGCACCCACGTACAGGAGAAGCTGGTACGTGAAGGGCTCGACCAATGTCAACACCACCTCCGAGGCGAGGTTTGCCCGGCGCGGATCGCCGACCCAGCGCCGGTACATCTGCACCGACCACACCCGGAATGCCACATCGATGACGAGCTTGCCGATGACGACCAATGCCACTGGCCCGAGGATCCCCAACCGCCCGGTCACGACAAACACGATCAGCAAGACGAACGCGGTCAGACCGTAGAGCGGCTGCACCGTGTCGATGGCCTTGATCGGCAGCATCAACGTGCCCAGACGGCCCATTCTTTGGTCGCCGACCATCGCGCGGTACCACCACTGTGTCTGCAGGAACCCACCGAACCAGCGCCGCCGCTGACGCAGAAGCGCCGCTACCGATCCCGGTGCCTCGGTGCGGGCCTGCGCGTCGCCGAGGACGCGGAAGCGCCAGACGAGACCACGCTCACCGGCGTAGCGGCGCATGCGATGGACCAGCTCGTAGTCCTCGACGAGGCAGACGTCGTCGAACCCGCCGACATCGATGACGGCGCGCCGCCGAAATCCCGAAAAAGCCCCTGAGATCAGCTCCAGGCAGTCGATGCGCATCCACGCGTACCGGCCGAGGAAATTGCGAATGTACTCGTAGGTCTGAAACCACTGCAGCACCCGGGCCGATGGCGACGGCCGACAAACCGGTGTAATGATCCCCGTGATACCGGCCAGTTCGGGTTCACTGGAAAAGGCTTGGCGCACAGCACCAATGGCCCGCGGTTCGGGGACCGTGTCGGCGTCGACGGTCAGCACGACGTCAGCAGTGGTCGCAATGAGGGCGGCATTCAGCGCGTGGGCCTTGCCGCCGTGGCGCAGCCGCAACCAGATCATCGACGTCGCTTTGACCACCTTCGGAGTGCTGGCCCCTTCCAAGTTGGGTGCGGTGAGACCGAACTGGGCAACAAGCAACTCGGCCGTGCCGTCGGTGGATCCGTCATCGGCGATGAGGATCTCGTCGGGTGGATCGTCCTGGTCGAGCAGGGCGGCCAACGTCGCAGGCAGTGCGGTCGCCTCGTTGTACGCGGCGACGATCACCGCCAGCGTGCTGCGAGCAGTGTCCTGCGGCGCCGCACCGGCCACAGTGATTCGTCGTATCTGCCAGGCGGTGAACACCTGCAGCACCGTGTCATACACCAGGTACGCCAGCCCGACCGACCACGCGAAGACGCCACCCTGGCCGAAGGCGAGCAGGAACAGGGCAACCCACACGACGATCACGCCGGCGTGAATGAGCATGCTGGCGACCGGCGTCGGCGGCGGAGCGAGCCGGGAGGAGGCGCGGACCAGCGCCGGCGCGAGAGGATCAGTCAACGGTTTGATGGTAGGCAGATGACGAGCGGGCAGGGCGGGTTCGAAATCCTCGCCCATCCGCCGTTAGTCCTTCGGCGGACCGTTCTCCAGCAGCCGTCGGAAGCCGTCCTCGTCGAGGACCGGCACCCCGAGTTCGACGGCCTTGTCGTATTTCGAACCGGGCGAATCGCCGGCCACCACGTAAGCCGTCTTCTTCGACACCGAACTGGCCGCCTTGCCGCCGCGCGCGACGATGGCCTCCTTGGCGTCGTCACGGGAGAACCCGGTCAATGATCCGGTCACCACGATCGACAGCCCTTCGAGCGTGCGCTCGATGCTGCTGTCGCGTTCGTCTTGCATCCGCACACCCGCGGCACGCCACTTCTCAATGATCGCGCGGTGCCAGTCGACGGTGAACCACTCGGTCACCGCGGCGGCGATGGTCGGTCCGACGCCCTCCACGACGGCCAACTGCGCCTCGGACGCCGAGGTGATCGCGTCCAGGCTGCCGTACTCGGTGGCCAGCGCGCGCGCCGCGGTCGGCCCGACGTGGCGGATGGACAACGCGACCAGCACTCGCCACAGCGGCTGCGACTTGGCTTTGTCGAGATTGGCCAAGAGCCGTTTGCCGTTCGCCGACAGACCACCACCCTTCGTGGTGAACAACTCGGTGCGCAGCAGGTCGTCCTCGGTCAACCCGAACAGGTCGCCCTCGTCGGTGATGACGCCGGCCTGCAAGAGCGCGACGGCCGCCTCGTAACCGAGGCCCTCGATGTCGAATGCGCCGCGCCCCGCGACGTGGAAAACCCTCTCCCGCAACTGTGCCGGGCACGACCGGGTATTCGGACAGCGGATGTCGGCGTCGCCCTCCTTGGCCGGGGCGAGTTTTGTGCCGCACTCGGGACACGTTGTGGGCATGACGAATTCGCGTTCGGAACCATCGCGCGCGTCGACCACGGGACCCAGGACTTCGGGGATCACGTCGCCGGCCTTGCGGATCACCACCGTGTCACCGATGAGCACGCCCTTGCGCTTGACCTCCGACGCGTTGTGCAGGGTTGCCTGGCTTACGGTCGATCCGGCGACCTTGACAGGTTCCATGAAGGCGAACGGAGTGACCCGGCCGGTGCGACCGACGTTGACCCGGATGTCGAGCAGCTTGGTGGTCGCCTCCTCCGGCGGGTACTTGTACGCGATAGCCCAGCGCGGCGCCCGCGACGTCGAGCCGAGCCGCCGCTGCAGCGCGACTTCGTCGACTTTGACTACGACACCGTCGATTTCGTGTTCGACGTCGTGGCGATGCTCGCCCCAGTACGCGATGCGTTCGGTGACGGCGTCCAAGCCCTGGACTTTGGCGGTGTGTTCGGACACCGGCAGTCCCCACGCCTTCAGCGCGCGGTAGGCGTCGTGCAGCGTCTTCGGGCTGAATCCCTCCGCGTGGCCGAGGCCATGGCAGATCATCCGTAATTTGCGGCGAGCCGTGACCGCGGGATTCTTCTGCCGCAGCGAACCTGCCGCGCTGTTGCGCGGATTGGCGAACGGCGGCTTCCCCTCTGCGACCAGGCCGGCGTTGAGATCCTCGAAGTCGGCCACCCTGAAAAACACCTCGCCGCGCACCTCGAGCACCCTCGGCAGCGGGAACTCCTTGGATTCGCTGAGCTTCTCGGGCACGTCGTCGATGGTGCGGGCATTGAGGGTGACGTCCTCGCCGGTGCGGCCGTCGCCCCGGGTAGCCGCGCGCACCAGCCGGCCGTCGCGGTACACCAGAGCGAGTGCGACACCGTCGATTTTGAGCTCGCACAGATAGTGCGCGTGGTCCCCGATTTCGCCCTTGATGCGCCCGGCCCAGCCTGCCAGCTCCTCGGGGGTGAAGACGTTGTCCAGGCTCAGCATCCGCTCGAGATGCTCTGCGGCGGTGAAGTCGGTCGCGAAGCCGGCGCCGCCCACCAGCTGCGTCGGCGAATCGGGCGTACGCAACTCGGGGTGTTCGTCTTCGAGCGCCTGCAGCTCGCGCAACAGCTTGTCGAACTCGGCGTCAGAGATGATCGGCGCGTCCTTGACGTAGTACCGGAACTGGTGCTCTCGCACCTCATCGGCCAGTTCCTGCCAGCGACGGCGTAGATCGGCGTCTGGGGCGTCCTCGGCCTGTTCGGCCAGCGCCTTTCGCGCCTCAGGGGTTGCCTTGGAGGTCACCCTCGCAGGCTAGCCGAGGCATCCGACACCGAAACCAGCCAGACCGCGTACCGTCACCTGCGCGTTTGACGTTATGCAGGCGCTTACCTGCATAATGGTGACGTGGCGGACGATCAGATGGACAGGGTCTTCAAGGCGTTGGCCGACCCGAGCCGCCGGCTGCTGCTGGATCGGCTCCGAGGAGAGAACGGCCAGACACTCGGCCAGCTGTGCGAGTACCTCGAGATGGCGCGCCAGTCGGTGAGCCAGCATCTGTCGGTGCTCGAGTCGGCCAATCTCGTCAGCACCGTCAAGCGCGGGCGGCGCAAGCTGCACTACCTGAATCCCGTTCCGCTGCATCAGATTCAGCATCGCTGGATCCAGGCATTCGAGTATCCGCGGCTTCACGCGCTGCATGCGGTGAAGCTTCAGGCAGAGGAGGCAGAAATGGCCAGGACGGCCGACAAGCCGACGTTCGTGTACGTGACCTATATCCAGAGCAGCCCGGAGAAGGTATGGGAGGCGCTGACCGACGCAGACCTGACCGCTCAGTACTGGGGACACAGCAATGTGTCGGACTGGCGGCCGGGGTCACGCTGGGAGCACTTGCGCACGGACGGATCAGGGATCGCCGACGTCGTGGGCGAGGTGATCGAGGCAGCGCCGCCGCGCCGGCTGGTGATGACGTTCGGCGGTCCGGACGAGTCAGGTCAGCCGTCGGTCGTGCGCTTCGATATCGAACCGCACGGTGACATCGTCCGGCTGACGGTGACGCATGAATCCCTTGCCGACGCGTCGGACTACGAGGCGGCCGCGGCGGGCTGGGCAGCGGTCATTTCGAACCTGAAGTCGCTGCTGGAAACCGGACACGTGTTGCCGCAGGCGCCCTGGGAGATGCACGCGGAGCTGCGCGCCGAACAGATGTCGCGGTAGCCGGGTAGCTTGGCCGCATGCCGCATCCGATCATGTTCCGTGACGACGACTTCGGACTGGCGGAGGTGCGCAAGATCGCGCTGGGCTACCCGGAGGCGTTCGAGAAGATCTCCTGGGGCAGGCCAGTCTTTTGCGCGCCGAAGATCTTTGTCATGTTTGGCGGATAGCCCACTACCGCGCTGTTTGCGCTGGTAGACGCCGTTTCAGGCTGGTCGCCAGAGGCCCGTTAGAGGCCGCGTGCCCACATTTTGCCCACAGTCTGGTGAGACGGTCGGCCACCCCGGTCAGATCGTCATCGAACAGATCGGCGTAGACATCGAGCGTCATCGCCGCCGAGGAGTGCCCCAGCATCCGCTGCACGACCTTCACGTTGGCCCCCGCCGAGATGGCCAGCGAGGCCGCGGTGTGCCGCAGCGCGTGCGCGGTGATGCGCGGGAACGTCGGGTCAGCCGCCTGGCAGCGCGCCACCGCACCCGACAACCACGACCGCGTCACCCCGGGTGGCGGAAGATACCCGCCAGTCCCGGATGGCCAGATCAGATCGCCACGGCCCTTGCCCCACAGGTGGCGGCCAACTCGTCGGTGACGAACCCGGCCAGCGGCACGGTGCGGGCCTTACCGGACTTCAGCGTGCCGACGGCGACCCGCCCGGTCAGCGTCACCGCGTTGCGGTGCAGCTCGACGCGCCGCCGCAGGAAATCGACATCGCACACCCGCAGCGCCGCGGCCTCGCTCCAGCGCAGCCCGGCGGTGCCCAGCAGCAGCACCAGCGAGCGATACCGACCGGCCTCGGTGGCCAGCGCGTGCAACTGCGCGGCGGTCAGATAGACGTTCTGGCGCTTCACCACCGGCGGCAGCTTCACCCCGCGGGCCGGGTTGGCCGCCAGCAGCCGATCACGTACCGCGTCGGCGAGAATCCGGGCCAGCACCGAGTGCGACGTGCGCACGATCACCGGCCCGCGGCGCGCCGCCAGCTCGCTAACCCAGGCCTGCACCTCGGTGAACCGGATGTCACACACCCGGGTGCCGCCCCAGCGTGGCTCGACGTGCAGCCGCCAGACCCCGTCGTAGGAACGGAATCCCGACGGCTTCAGGTGCCCCTGCTGGCGGTCCAGCCAGGCCGGGCCCAGCTCGCCCACGGTGACCCGGCCCAGCGTCGGCGAGACGTACTCCCCGCGCATCTTGGCCACCTCCACGGTGGCAACAAACCGCTCGGCCTCGCGCTTGGAGACAAACCCGCGCTTGTCGGTCTGGCGGTTCTCGGGTGTGCGGTAGCGGACCCGGTACAGCGTTGCGCCGCCGGTGGTCTGGTACTTGCTGATGGTCGCCATTACTGCGCCTCATCCTGTTTGGGGTTCACGATCACTCTCGGCGAGAGGTCGCCGCCGCTGCTGAAATCGGCGGCGACGCCTCGATCTGAGCCCACTTGAGCGGATTGCAGTCACGCACGAACATGACCGGGTCACCCGACACGTCGCCAGGATCCGCCCGGAGTACGCCCCAGTCGATCCATGCGATCGGCTGGCGCATCTACCCGGCGAGCAGATCCAGTGCGACCTGTGGTTTCCCGGACAACTGGTCCCCGATCATGGCGGGGTGGTGCGGTCGTTTCCGGTGCTGGTGATGGTGGCCGCTTGTTCGCGGTTCATCGCCGCGATGATGATCCCGTCGCGGGTGACTGGCGATCTACTGGCCGGCATGTGGCAGCTGATCGCCGAGAATATCGGCGGTGTTCCTCGGACCTTGTTGTGGGACAACGAGTCCGGTATCGGGCAGCGTGGTCGTCTTGCCGAGGGAGTGGCCGGGTTCTGTGGGGTGTTGGGCACCCGTCTCATCCAGACACGGCCCTATGACCCGGAGACCAAGGGTCTGGTGGAGCGGGCCAACGGCTACCTCGCGACGTCGTTTCTGCCCGGCCGCACGTTCGTCTCGGCGGCCGATTTCAACGCCCAACTCCTCGAGTGGCTGATCGCGATAGCCAACCGCCGCAAGCACGCCACCACCCGGACGATCCCCGAGCAGGCTCTGGCTGCGGATCGGGCGGCGATGGTGGCGCTGCCGCCGGTGGCCCCGGCCGCCGGCACGGTGGTGACGACGCGGTTGAGTCGCGACTACTACGTCAGCCTTGGCGGGAACGCCTACTCGGTGCATCCGGAGGCGATCGGCCGGATGATCACCGTGACGGGCCAGCCTGGATCGGATCGTGGCCCATTGCGGGCAAGCGCGTCGTCGCCGATCATCAAAGGCTCTGGGGCACAGCAGGATTAGTTACCGATCCCGATCACGTGGTGTCTGCGGCGGTCCTGCGGGAGCAGTTCCGCACCCGGCCGGCTGCGGGCGCTCACCTCGAGGTCGATGTCGAGGTCGCCGACCTGGGTGCCTACGACGCGGTGTTCGGGACCGGGGAGGTCGCCTGATGGCCACCAAACCCGTCCCCGCACCCGGTGAGGCCGACAAGTTGACCAGCAATCGCCCGAAAAAAAACGCCAGCTCACGGTCGCCTATGCCCAACCTCCGGCAGTCAGCGAGCGTTCGCATCGCTTGCCGGAGGTCGGCCAGATTGCGTGGGAGGGAAAGCGGTATTTCGAGCGGTCGTTCTCCCTTGCGGGCGAGCTCCAGGCGGCTGGTAGGAACGAGATTGTCAGCGACCGTACGGTTACCGTTTGCCAGAGGAATGCGCTGCATGGTATCCGGCAGATGGCGATAGAAGCCGGGGAAGAAGCGAAAACCGTGTTCGCCCGGCAGATCTTGACGGCCGTCCACACCCGAGCCGGAGACCCAGACGCTCCGTGCTTTGCCTCCGAATCGCTCGCCGTCCTTCTCGTAGACCTGCACGGAAAAGCCACGCTCCGCCAATTCATGGGCCGCGCTCAAGCCGCCGATACCCCCTCCGAGCACTGCCACAGACGGTAGTCCAGTGGACCCATCCTTCATTCCCCCTCCTCTACACTCCACCGCGGCGCTCAACGTGTGCCTGGCCGGCGGGTCGAGCCGGTCGATGCGCGCGGCGATCGTCGCCTACAAGGTGGCGGGCACCCGCCGCACTCGTTACAGAACTTCGAGTTCGGCGGCAGCTCGATTCCGCATGCAGCACACGCCAATCCGGTAGAGGTCATGGCATCGACTCAGCCCACGCGATATGCCCCTCGAAGCCGAGCGTTTTGGCCATGGCCCGGTAGCGATCCCGGAAATCGCGCGTAAGCCGCGGCATCGCCATGAGCCCGCGCCAACAGAGCCCGCAGCCGCAACAGCCAGATGGCGCGCATCACCAGACCCTCATCGGCTGGCGCAGCCGCTAACCGCTCGATCGCGGCCTCGGCTTCGGCCACATCATTTTCGGCGCCGCCGTCGAGCAGTGTCTCCACCAGAACACCCGTCGTGAAACACCCCACGCCCAGCAGCTGTCCCTCGCGGACCAGATGGTCAACGGCGGCGCGCATGAGCGGTATGGCGTCATCGCGATCTCCACGCCGAGCCCTCTCACGCGCCAAGTAGACGTCACAATCGGTAATTCGCACAGGAAGTATCCCCGGCGCAGGAACACGTCGCTGACCTCGGCCAGCAGCTGCTGTCCGCGCTCACGCTCGGCGGCAATGTGGCGGTGAACCAGCGCAACGCCCAGCGTCATCCGGGCACAGGCCACCGCGAGGTCATCACCGGATCGTTCGGCAATCCGTAGCGCATCCTCGATCTCGCGCACCGCGGAATCGTCGGGCCTCAGCACGCCAAACGATATTCCCGGGAAGTAGACGTAGGTGACGACCCTGGCGTAGGACAGCGGGTCGGCGCTGCGGGCCATGGCCAGGCCGTGCCGCAGGTCGTCGCGCCATCCGGGACGACCCAGCCAACAGCGGGCGATGGCCCGCGCCGCAAACGCGAGCGCCAACGGAGACCCGAAGATGAAGTTGCCCTTAGACGGGTCACCGTCGGCCAGGTCGATGACCCTCTGCGACAAGCGCAGCACCTCAGACCACTCGCCACTTTCAGCCTTGGCGTAGATCAGCGGGAAGGACAGCCCCACCGTCAAGGTCGGATCGCCGATCGACTCGATGAGGGCCCAGGCTTCCGATGCCAGCTGCGACGCCTCGCGCACCCGGTCCTGAAACACGTGATCCATCACCAGCCCCGCCATGGCGATGGCCAGTGACGCCTTGTCCCCGGCGGCGGCGCACAACTCCCGCAATTCCTCAAAGCGGTCACCGGCCACATGCTCATGGACTCGCCAGGCGATCCCGCACAACATGGTGCGAGGAGCGATGCGCATGGCTGCCCGGTTTGGGTCATCGGCGGGTAATGCGTCGGCGATCGTTTGGGCGCGCTCCCAACCCAGTCGCGCCGCGGCGATGTCGCGGTTGGTCGCCCACGTTGCCGCGCGCATGTGCCAGCCGTAGGCGGCGTGCACATCACCGGCGGCCTCCAGATGTTCGGCGATCAGCGCCGCGTTCTCCTCGACCGATTGCCGGGTCACGTGATTCGATCGCGGCCGCCACGCGCCGGTGCAGCTCGGCGCGATCGGATTTGAGCTGTGATTCGTAGGCCACGGTGCGGATCAGCGGGTGGTGAAACACGTACTCGGGTCGTCCGGTGAACCTGACCTGATCGATGAGCTCGGCCGCCACCAGGTGCTCAAGGACAGGTCGATGCCCAGCGTTTCCAGCAAGTCGAGGCTGAACTGCGAGCCGATGACCGCTGCTGCGTTCAGCGTGCGCTTGGCTTTCGGGTCGAGGCGGTCGATGCGCGCGGCGATGGTCGCCTGCAAGGTGGCAGGCACCTTGACCTCAGCTGACATCTGCGGTCGACACGTATGCGCCCGGTCTGCCCCTGCAGCACACCGCGCTCGGCGAGTTCGCGCACGATCTCCTCGGCGAAGAACGGGTTACCGGCGGCCCTCTCGGCGATCATGCTGGCCCAACCCACCCACCGAGGGGTCCGGCCCGAGCAGCTCCGAGACCAGTGCCGCGGTTTCTGAATCACTCAGCGGCGCAAGGGCGATGGTTTGCGCACCGTGCACCCGAGCCAACGCCCCGTCGTACTCCGGTCGGTAGGTGACCAGCACCAGCGAGGGCGTCTGCGGGATCACCGTGAGGAACTCGGCCAGCATCGACTCGCTGACCTCATCGATCCAGTGGGCGTCCTCGATGACAAAGACCGCCGGGCTTTCGCGGGCCAACGAGGCGGCATTCACCAGCGCGGTCAACCGCCGCCGACGCGCATCGGGATCGATCTGCGGTGACGGCAGCATTCGGGTCGGCGATGCCCAGCAGGTCATCAAGCAGCAGCAAGTCCTCGGGGTCTGCGTCGGGAACGCGGTCGCGCACTCGATCGCGGGCAGCCTGCTCGTCAAGACCCTCGACGCCGGTGGCCGCGCGCAGCAGCCGCGCCACGGCATGGAAGGGGACCTGGCTGGTGTGCGATTCGCAGAAGGCGGTGAACACCTCGACACCCCGGGCGGCGGCCATCGCAGCGACTTCACGCACCAGACGGCTCTTGCCGATGCCCGGCGGGCCCACCACGCCGACCACCGCGCCGTGGCCATCGATGGCACGGTCCAGCAAGCCCTCGACGGCGGACATCTCCCAGCGCCGACCGACCAGAGTCGACTCAGCACGCCCGATCAGCGCGATGCCCGTCGGCCATGCCAAGCAGCCGACGGGCGGGCACCGGTTCGTCGGCGCCCTTGATCCGAACCAACTCCGGTTCGCCCAGAGCCGCGGCGCCCTCAACCAGCCGGGCGGTGGATTCGCTGAGCATCACCCCACCCGGCGGCGCGACCGATTCCATCCGTTGCGCCATCCCGACTTGCTCACCGATCGGCGGTGTAACCGAAAGGTCCCGAACCGATTTCACCGGCGATCACCTGGCCGGAGTTCAGGCCCACCCGCAGCCGCAGGTCCACACCGTCGCGGTCTTGGACGTCGACGGCAAGCCGCTTCGGCCTCCTCCTGAACGCCCAACGCCGCCAGACAGGCGCGAACAGCGTGGTCCTCCAACGCTACCGGTGCGCCGAACACCGCCATGATGCCGTCGCCGGTGAACTTGTCCACCGTGCCGCCGTAGCGCTGCACCACCGCCGCGCAGCGGTCGGCCAGGTCGGCCATGATCTCGCGCAGCCGCTCCGCACCCACCGCCGCCGCGATGTCCATCGAATGCACCACATCGGCGAACAGCACCGTCACCTGCTTGTACTCCGCCGATCGGCTGACCTGTGCGACCGGCGCACCGCACTCATTACAGAACTTGGAGTTCGGCGGCAGCTCCGTGCCGCACGACCCACACAACAGTCCCGCCGCTGTCAGTGCACCGCGACCGTCGTCCCCAAGCCGTCCACGTCAGTATCGTGTCACCGCTGGTCAGCGATGTCCGTCATATCGCGACACGGGTGGCCCTCCTCGACCACGCGAAGGACTACGAACAGGCGATCGCCATCGCGATGCAGCCACGGATACAGCGACCACAACCTCAAATACCACCGCGATCCACCTGAAAGAGGAGGGATGACTTCTCAAAGTCAGCCGTCACTCCGGCGCGGAAGTTCAGCCGATGCGCGCGCCATCGCCGAGGTGCAGATTCACACCTGGCGGCGGGCGTATGCCGATGTCATCCCCGCCGACTTCCGCAATACTAGCCGGGCTTCGCCCCATCCCAACGGGCATGCCGGCGGTGTGGCCTGGGGGCTTCGGCCCGGACGGGATGAAGACCCTGGTCGAATCGTGTCGATCGGGTGTATGAACCGCAGAACGCGGTTGGTAGGCCTGCTGGCCGCCCGTCCGAACCGGAGCCCATCATGACCGTAGCGCGTAGTGCCGGCGATGTCTTGTCCGATCACACGGTCTTCGAGATCGAGTCGATCGACCGGATGTATCTCAACGTGTGGGTACCGCGACTGGCCTACGGCGCCGGGGTGCAGGGCTTCTTCGTCGGCCACCGCGGCCACCACTACGCCTCCACGGCGTTGATGGATCCGATGACGAAGGCGTTCGTCGCCGACATCCACGGCTTCGTCGCCGCGCGAGGCCTGGAGTTGGTGTCCTTCGGCAAGGAACGCAAGGACGATGTGGCCCAGCAGTTCCTGGCCCGGTTCACCGGCACCGAGGGGGTGCTGTTCGTGGGCCGGGCGCAGGAGAAGGCGCTGGTGTGGCGCACCCAGCGCCGCTACAACCAGGCCGGGGAGCCCTACGCCTGGTTGGTGCGCTCGACGGCGTTCATCAACTACTTCTATTTCTATTGCGTGGATGAGGATTTCGGCCCGTTCTTCATCAAGTTCAGCACCTACTTTCCCTACACCGCCAAGCTGTGCATCAACGGCAACGAATGGGCCAAACGCCAGGCGGCCAAGGCCGGGATCGGGTTCGAGGCGCTGGACAACGGGTTCGCCGCAGTCGACGACGTGGCGGCGTGCAGACGATCTGCGACAGCCTGGGACCCGCGCAGATCGACGCGCTGCTGCGCAAGTGGCTGGCGATCCTGCCCAACCCGTTCACCGACGAGGACGAGGCCGCCGGCTACCGCTACGAGCTGTCGATCCTGCAGGCCGAGTTCTCCCTGACCCAGATGCTCGACGCCCGGTGTCGGGGCGGATCTTCTTCGAGCAGGTGCTGCACGACAACCTCGACATCGGCCGCCCCGACCACGTCAGCCTGATCTTCGACCGCCGCATATCCTCAAGGGCCGCAAACCAGGACTCCGGGCCGGTTCCGCACCCGGGTGATCACCGACGGGGTTACCCCGTCCCTGCACGTCGACTACAAGAACACCAAAATCAAGCAGTACCACAAACAAGGGAGAGCGCTGCGCACCGAAACCACCATCAACAACCCGCACGACTTCCGCGTGACCAAACGGCTGACCAGCCTGCCCGAACTGCGGCAGATCGGCTTCACCGCCAACCGGCGCCTGCTCGGCGTCCAAACCATCAGCCACGACCCGATCCGCGGCGCGAAGGCCTTCACCGACCTCACCGCCCCGGTCGTCACCGAGGAGGCACCCGCATCCCCGGACTGCGCTTCGGCGACAACCGGGTGCACGCCCTGCTGCAGGCCCTGCTCGTCCACCGGCTCCTGGTCCACGGCTTCACCAACCGTGACCTGCGCACCCTGATCGCGCCCCTGCTCGGCAAACGAGCCGAGGACATCACCGCCGGCCAGATGACCTACGACCTGCGGCGCCTGCGCGCCCACGGGCTCATCGAACGCATCCCCCGCACCCGCCGCTACACCGTCACCGACACCGGGCTGCAGCACGCGCTGCTGTTCACCCACGCCCACGACCACCTGCTCCGCGCCGGCCTCGCCCAGGTCAGCGACCCCAGCCCACCACGCCAACCCGGCTGCGCACCGCCGCCCGCGCCTACCAAGCCGCCTTCGACGAACTCGCCTACCAAGCTCGACTCGCCGCCTGACCGCAACACGACTCGAAGCCACAACTTGACTCAAGATTCACGGCTGCGCCGCTTAAGCTTCGCTAACGGGGCTTCGCCCCAGCCCGACGAGGCGTGTCTTCGGCTGCCGGTGAGTTGGGGGCTCCGGTCGGGTGGAGACCGTGACCGGCGGACCGGTCCGGTGTATGAACCGCATGTAGCGGTTAGTTGGCCTGCTGGCCGCCCGTCTCGATCGGAGCCCATCATGACCGTAGCGCGATCTGTCGGCGATGTCTTTACTGAGCATGTGCAGTTCGAGATCGAGTGCATCGACCGGATGTATTTGAACGTCTATGTTCCGCACCTGCAGTTCGCGGCTGGGCTGGTCGGTTACGTGCAACGGCAGTTGGGGTTGCCGATCGCCTCGACCGCACCGCTGGCGAAGATCACCGACGCGTTCAGTACCGCGGTGCACCGGTTCGCCAAGGTCAACCGGGTGCCCTGGATCGACTTCGTGAAGGGGCAACGCAAAGACGACGTGATGCACGAGCACCTCGCGCGCTTCACCGCCACCGAGGGGGTGGTGTTCGTCGGGCGGGCGCAGGAGAAGACCAAGCTGTTTCGCACCGAGAAACGCCACGACGCCAACGGTGATTCCTACCCGTGGATCGTCAAGACCACCGGGCTGGTCAACCACTTCTACTTCTATTGCGTCGACGCCGATTTCGGCCCGTTCTTCCTGAAGTTCTGCTCCTACTTTCCCTACAACGCCAAGCTGTGCCTCAACGGCAACGAGTGGGCCAAACGACAGGCCGCGAAAGCCGGCATCGGGTTCACCGCGCTGGACAACGGGTTCGCCGCCGTCGATGATCCGGTGGCGCTGCAGGGGATCTGCGACCGGCTCGGACCAGAGCAGATCGACGCGCTGCTGCGCAAGTGGCTGGCCATCCTGCCGCACCCGTTCACCGCCGCGGATCGGGCCGCCGGCTACCGCTACGACCTGTCGATCCTGCAGGCCGAGTTCTCCTTGACCCAGATGCTGGACAAGCCGGTCTCGGGCCGGATGTTCTTCGAGCAGGTCATCCGCGACAACCTCGACATCGGCCGCCCCGACCAGGTAGCCTGGTCTTCGACCGCCAGCTGTCGGCGGCGCGGACCACGCGCGACACCGGGACGGTTCCGGACCCGGGTGATCACCTACGGGGTCACCCCGAGCCTGCACGTGGACTACAAGCACACCCGGATCAAGCAGTACCACAAGGAAGGGAGGGCCTTACGCACCGAGACCACCATCAACGACACCCGCGATTTCGGATCGGGAAACGACTGACCAATCTGCCCGCACTGCGGGAGATCGGCTACACCGCCAACCGACGCCTACTGCACGTCCAACGACTCAGCCACGACCCGATCACCGGCACCGACGCCCTGCACGCCATCACCGGCACCCTCACCACCGCCACCGGCATCCGCATCCCCGGGTTGCGGCTGGCCGACCAACGCAGCCACGCCCTGCTGTCGGCACTGCTCGTGTTCCGGTGCCACCCGAACGGATTCACCAACAACGACCTGCGCGCGCTCACCGCCGAGCTGCGCGGACTCGACCCCTGCACCGTCACGGCCGGGCAGATCACCTACGACCTGCGCCGGCTTAAAACCCGGGCCTGATCACCCGGATCCCGGGCACCCACCGCTACCTGGTCACCGATCACGGCCTGGACACCGCGAAATTCCTCACCTCCGTCCACGACCGTTTTTTGCGCTGCGGCCTGGCCGAACTCGCCGCTCCCGAACCCACCCCGGGCCGTCTGAAATCCGCTGCCACCGCATACCGCAACGCGGTCGAAACCCTCACCACCACAACATAATTCGCGCAACGAAACATCAACCGCCACAACCCCGCTCAAACACCAGCGAACCTGACCCACACACCACTAACTTGACTCAAAAATCCGGCTTCGCCGAATCTAGCCTTCTAGACCCGAACCGACCCCACCAGCGTGTTCGAATGGGACGCCAAGTGAAGAATGCCTGCTGCTAGCTCAGCATCGAGATCACGAGCTGGCTGGACGCCGGCCGTCCCTAACAGATATCGCGTCGCCCACCACGTGCCACACCCGGGTCGGGCCGGCGCCCTTCACGTCGATGATGCCGCGCTCGTCGCACTGGAAGCGGTCCTTTACCAGGCGCCAGGTGGCGCGCGTAATCTGGATGCACCCCGCAGGCCCTGCGATTCCATCCGGCTCGCCGTGTTACCGTTCGCCCCAAAGGTCGTAGATGAACTTCTTGCGGCCGATGACGCCCGCCACCACCGGACCGGAGTTGATGCCGATCCGGAAGGCCAGGTGTGGCCGCCGAACGGCCGTAGCGACCGCGGCCCGCATGTCGAGGGCCACCTCCACCAGCGCCGGGGCGTGATCGGGCGCGGGCGCGGAACCCCGACGCCACCATGTAGCAATCGCCAATCGTCTTGATCTTCTCCAGGCCGTACTTCTCGACCAGTTCGTCGAAGCAATGGAAGACCTCGTTGAGCAGGTCGACCATGTCGGTCGGCGTCATGCTCGCCGCCATCGGGGTGAACCACCACATCGGCGAACAGGATGCTGGCCGCGTCGTACTGGGCGGCGATGGTCCGCTCCTCCGCCTTCAGCGCCTCGGAAATCTCCGCCGGCAGGATATTGAGGAGCAACATCTCCGATCGTTCCTGGAAGAAATTCCGCTGGCCGACGAAGTAGTAGAGCAGCGGGAAGGCGATCGTGATCACAGTGCCGAGGTTGAGCACGAAGAGCAGGTGACGAAGTGTCCGGCAGCCGCGCCGGGTGAGGTCGGGCTGGAACACCGCACCGACGAGGAGGAGCGGACGAAAGCGATGATCCACAGAGCGTGCCACGGAAATCCTCAACAAGGAGGGCGGCCAGCGGACACAGAGCGGCCCAGATAATCACGACGCTCGACTGCTTGTAACCGCCCAGGGCCAGCATCAGCAGCCAGGGCAGCACCAGGAACAGCAGGAGCTGCAAGAAGCGGTAGAAATCGAGGTGGCGCGTCCAGGCGAAGATCACTGTGTTGATCGGCGTGACGAGCGAGTAGAGTGCCGGGTATGGCGCCGCCGAAAGCGGGACGCCGGCGGCGACGTAGATGGCGCTCCACAGCTAGCGTGAACGGCAGGAGGCCGATGGAGAGAGAGAACGGCTAGCCGCTTTTGCAATGCTATCTCTTCGGTGCTGTCCTCGGGATCGACGCCAAGCCGGCCTGTCCAATCGACGAGGCTTCGGATCCACGAGCTCAACGGACGAGCCTCATCGCCGGCGCTCAACCACCACAGCCAGCGATCAGCTCGGTTGCCGGGCTCGTTCATATGCCACGTCACAGAAACCTCCAACGCCGAGGTCCACGCCGCGCGTCCACGACTGGCACGCGCTCGTGGACAGAGTAAGCGGCAACTATGTCCCCAATAAGGCGAAATAGCGGGTGGAGCTCTGGCACTTGGTCGGTCGAAGCATGACCTCCGCGGCCACCTCGTCCCAGGTGTCGACTGCCAACGTCTCTGCAGCTCCGTGCTCGCGCAGCCGTACGCGCTGCAGCTGCCAAATCGAGCCGAGCCGCTGCGCCACCGCTCGTGTCTCGGCCCGAGCCGCCTAGCGGACGTCGTCCAGTGGCGGCCGGATCCTCGGGCGACAGTTTCCTTGCGATGTTCGACGGCCCTCAGCGGGCGATCCGCTGCGCGATGGCGATCCGCGACGCGGTGCAGGCGCTGGGCCTCGCAGTGCGCGCCGGATTGCACACCGGCGAATGCGAGGTCCGCGGCGACGACATCGGCGGCATCGCCGTGCACATCGGGGCGCGCGTGAGCGCCCTGGCCGGGCCGAACGACGTGCTGGTGTCCAGCACGCTGCGCGACCTGGTGATCGGCTCAGGGCTTGAGTTCGAGGAACGCGGCGCTCACGCACTCAAAGGCGTTCCCGGCGAATGGCACCTGTTCTCCATCACCTCGTAGATGCGGGATTTGGCCAGACTCACTCGCCTGCTCGCGGCAAGGTGATCAGGTGATCGGCATCTACTTCGAGACAGCGTTCAGTTCTGCTCGGGCCTGGTCGATTTGGTCGTAGGCGTAGGTCGCCATCGCGGCGGTGGTCATCGTCTCGCCCTTGCGGGCGAGCGATTCGTAGGTCTGGTCGCCGAGGACATCGCGCAGGTGGGCGATCGCGGTGCTGATTTCGGGGGACGCCGCGCGGTGAGGGGCTGAATGCGAAACCGGCGATGGTGGCTGCTGGTTCGTAGGCGTCCGAGCCGGTGGAGGAACGACCGCGAGATCGCCAGGGGGGAACGGATAAGGTGACGTTCCCGAGTCGTAGTAGTTGCGGATCGCCAGAGTGATGTGATCGAGCGCCGCCAGCGGGTCGCCGTGTTCGGCTTCAAGCCGGGCCAAAACGGTCGCCAGGAGTGATTCGTTGAAGCGGTTGCCGCTGTCGTGGGCGATCACCAGGCCCCGGCGCAGGGCCTCGAGCGCGCGGACGGGATCGGCGTCGCGGAAGGCGAAGCCGTAGGCCATAAGCGCAAACGAGAGCGCAAAGGGGTTGGCGGTGGCCTCGGCGGCTCGATCAGACCGTTCGCGGCGGCCATCGCCTCCTCACGGGACCCGGCGAACGTCAGTGCGATGACCAGTATTGCCCAGGTGAATGCGTGAGTGTCGCGACCGCGTGCGAGCTGGGCGCGGCACCACTCGACGCCCGTTCGGGCTGGCCGATGGCCAGGTACACAGCGCCCAGCAAGCCCTCGAGGCCGAACGGAACCTCGCCGCGGCCACTGCCCATCGCCGTCTGACCGGCGTCGCGGAGCTGGACGGCCTCCTCGATCCGTCCCACAGCCAGCACAGCGATGCCATCACATACAGGAACGCGAGCCGGGGATGGTCGACGGCGCGGGCGGGCTCGATGAGCTCTTCGGCCCAGGCTATCGGCTCATAATTCTCGACCAGAAGCCGAGGAACCCCGCGTAGGTGGCGATGGTGGCGGCCACGTCGAGGTCGCCGTGGTCGGCGGCCCACCGGAACGCGGTGCGCAGATTGGCCAGTTCGGCGGTGAACCAGTCGTAGGCCTCCCGCTGCCGGGGGCTGTCCCACAGCGCCATGATGTCGGTTTCGCGCCCGGCGAAGTAGCGGGCATGCGCGGTTCGGACCTCGTCGGCCTCGCCGCGGGCGACGAGTTGTTCCTCGGCGAACTGGCGGATCGTCTCCAGCATCGAAAACCGGGTCCGCCCCGATGACCGGTCGGCAACCAGCAGCGACTTGCGCACCAGCGCGTCCAGCAGATCCAGCACGGCGTAGTCGTCGGAGTCTCGGATCCTGCTACCGCGCAGGCACTTTGGAGGTCGAACCCACCCGCGAACACCGAACACCGCTCCAGCAGCGACTTCTCCTCGTCATCGAGGTGGTCGTAGGACCACGCCACCGCGTGGCGCAGCGTGTGGTGGCGCTCCAGCCCGCGCCGGGAGCCGACCAGCAGCCGGAACCGCTGATCGAGACGATCACGCACCTCGCTCGCCGTCATCGACGCCATCCGCGAGGCCGCCAACTCGATGGCCAACGGGATCCCGTCGAGGCGGCGGCAGATCTCCACCACCGCGGCGGCCTCATCAGCCGTGGCCACCGAGAAGCGCGAGGCAACGCTGCGGGCGCGTTCGACAAACAGGCTCACCGCCGCGGAGTCGATGCCCGCACCCACCTCCAGCGAGGGCACCAGCCACAACTGCTCGTCGGCGACCCCCAATCCTTCGCGGCTGGTCGCCAACACCCGCACCGTCGCCGAGTGCGCCAGGATCGCCTCGACCAGATCCGCCGCAGCGTCACGCACGTGCTCGCAGTTGTCGAACACCAACAACCGGACCCTGCCTTCCAATGCGGCGGCCACACTGTCGGCCACGCTCTTGCCCGGTTGTTGGGTGATGCCCAGCACCGCGGCCACCGCATCGGGCACCGCCGCCGGATCGGCGACCGCGGCCAGTTCGAAAAACCAGACGCCGTCAGGGAACTCGTCGGCCAGCCGCGCCGCAACTTCGGTCGCCAGGCGGGTCTTGCCGACCCCGCCCACCCCGGTCAACGTCACCAACCGATGAGCCTTCAGCGCCTCTTGCACCTCGGCCAGTTCTGCTTCGCGTCCGATGAAGCTCGTCGTTTGAGGGCGCAGGTTTCCCGGTGCCGCATCGAGCGTCTTCAAGGGGCGGAAACTCGCTACGCAGGCCGACGGCCAGGACTTGGAACATCTCGACGGGTTTGGCGATGTCGCGTAATCGCCGTGGCCCCAAGGCAATCAGGTCGATGCTGCTGCACAGCCCGGCAGTGGTGCCGTCGAGCAGAACCTGCCCGCCGTGCCCGGCGGCCATCACCCGCGCCGCCCGGTTCAGCACCGCACCGAAGTAATCCCCCTCGCGCAGCTCGGCCTCGCCGGTCGCCAACCCCATCCGCACCGGCAACTCCAGCGCCCGCTGCGCAGCCACCGCGGCATCCACCGCAGATCTGGGTGAGGCGAACGCGGCGCACACCCCGTCGCCGGTGTGCTTGAACATGAAGCCGCCGTGCGCCTCAATCGCCCCGCGCAGCACCTCGTCATGGGCGGCCAGCGCCGCCCGCATCGCATCCGCGTCGGCCTCCCACCGACGGGTCGAACCCTCGACATCGGTGAACAGAAACGTCACCACCCCCGAAGGAGCAGCCGCCGATCAGCGGACACCCCACAGAATCTCACAGGCGACACGCAATCCCGCCTCAACCCTTGGTCGATTTGGAAAGTTCTGTTGTGCTCTACTGCAGGCCCGGTCTGTGCTAGCCGTCTTCGACGGCTGTTAGTCCAGTGACTTGGAGAACGACGCGACGCCCGATCTCGACGGCGTGGTCGGCGAACCTCTCGTAGAACCGGCCCAGCAGTGTCACGTCGACGGCGGCTGCGGTTCCGTGTTGCCATTCCCGATCCACCAGGACCGTGAACAGGTGCCTTGCAGATCGTCCATCGCGTCGTCGTCGCGGCTGATCTGAGCCGCCTGCTCGGGATCATTCGAGAGCACAATCCTCTCGGTCGAGCGCCGTAATGCACTCACCGGGTTGCCGACCACGTTGGACGTGATGGACCAGAAGGCAGCGCGCAAGTCACACCTCACAGATTCCGGTGCGGGGGTGTCTCTGACCTCCTTGTTCGCGAGTCCCCGCATCGGTCCAAGCTCGCATTGACTTCATCGACCAGCCACGCCTAACGTTCGCGCATGAGCACACCGCCAGCGGTCCAACGATTCTTGGCGCTGGTCACCGCAAGCTTTGTGACCGCGTCGCTGCACACAGTCGCGGTTCTCGGCATTGCGGACCTCCTGGTCGACGGCCCTCGCTCGGCTGAGGATCTCGCCCGAGCTACTGAGACAAGGCCCGATTC
>CAWDAC010000045.1:0-49741 GCA_963800125.1 uncultured Actinomycetota bacterium
TGTTTGGCGGGAGCGCCAAGGGCGACACTCGCGGTGAATACATGCAGTATCCGCACTCCATCCTTGTCAAGGTCGAAGAGTCGGACCGCGAGGCGCTCTCGCAAGACGACCGGTTCTTCTACCCCGCCTACATGGGCCCGTCGGGTTGGCTGGGACTGGACTTCAAGGCCACGAAGAAGGTCGACTGGGATGAGGTGGGTGAGTTGATCGACGCGTCGTTCCGGATGGTCGCCCCGAGGATGCTCATCCGACAGCTCGACGAAGTCTGACCCGGCGCCCGGTCGGCCATGGTTCGATCGGGGCCATGAGCTTCGCGAGTCCCTTCCCCGAAGTCGACATCCCGACGGCGAGCGTTTACGAGTACCTGTTCGGCGGCATCGACGAGGCCGACCTAGACCGGGTCGCGTTGATCGATACCAAGTCCGGCAGGCAGACCACCTATCGCGAGTTGATCGCCCGCATCGACACCTTCGCCGGGGCGCTGGCCGGCCGCGGCATCGGCGTCGGCGACGTGGTCGGCCTGCTCGCACCCAACAGCTCCGCGTTCGCCGTCGCCTTTCACGGCATTCTGCGCTCGGGAGCAACGGCCACCACCATCAATGTGTTGTTCACCGCCAAGGACATCGCCAAGCAGCTGACGGACTCGAGGGCCAAGACGCTGGTCACCGTCACGCTGCTGCTGCCCCAGGCCAAACAGGCGGCCGCAACTGTGGGTCTGGCCGATACCGACCTGGTGGTGCTCGACGGCGAAGGGCTGGCGGCCAGCAGACATCCGAACGCGGCCGATCTGCTCGGACCGGGGTGGCCGGCCCCGGAGGTGGTCTTCGCTCCGTCCGCGCACCTGGCGGTGCTTCCCTACAGCTCCGGCACCACCGGTAACCCGAAGGGCGTGATGCTCACGCATCGCAACCTCGTGGCCAATGTCGCGCAAATTCGGCCGCTGCACGGGATGGTCGCCGACGACGTAGTCATCGCCATCATGCCGTTCTTCCACATCTATGGGATGACGGTGCTGCTCAACGCCGCCCTGCACGCACGGGCCCGACTCGTGATCATGCCGAGTTTCGACCTCGAGGAGTTCCTCGGCAATATCCAAAACCACAAGTGCACCGTGGGTTTTATCGCCCCGCCGGTGGCGGTCGCCCTGGCCAAGCATCCGGCGGTGGGCAATTTCGATCTGTCCTCGCTGCAAACCATCATGTCGGGCGCCGCCCCGTTGGACGCAGAACTCGGCCACGCCGTCGCAGACCGCATCGGCTGCCGCGTGGTGCAGGGATACGGGATGAGCGAGCTCAGCCCGGTCAGCCACATCACCCCGTTCGACGGTGGCCAGGAATCGATGGGATCGATCGCGCCGCTCAGTTCGGTCGGCTGGACCGTTTCCAACGCCGCGTGCAAGATCGTCAATCCCGAGACGGGAGCCGAAATCAATGTTCCCGCAGACGGTCTCAGCGATCCCGGCGAACTGTGGTTCAAGGGCCCGAACGTAATGGCCGGATACCTCGGCAACGAAAAGGCCACCGGGGAAACGATCGACGACGGCTGGTTGCACACCGGTGACATGGCGCGGGTCGACGCGACCGGCTGCGTGTACATCGTCGACCGACTCAAGGAACTGATCAAGTACAAGGGCTATCAGGTGCCGCCCGCTGAACTCGAGGCGGTGCTGCTGAGCCATCCGGGGATCGCCGACGCCGCCGTCATAGGGGTCATCGACACCGAATCGGGCGAAGAGGTGCCGAAGGCCTTCGTGGTCAAGCAACCTGGTGCGGAACTGACCGACGCCGAAGTGATTGAGTTCGTCGCCGAGGAGGTCGCACCGTACAAGAAGGTCCGTCAGGTGGAGTTCATCGACGCGATCCCCAAGTCAGCGTCGGGCAAGATCCTGCGCAAGGACCTACGTACGGGCTGACTCCCGGAGCCCCTGAGCTGCCCGCGCCTGCCGGTAGCCCAGGGCGGCACCGACCATGGGTATCAGGATCAACCCGGTCAGCCCGAACAGCGGGTCGGTCGTCGTATCGACCTTCGCGGTGCCCAACTCGCCCACCACCAACTGAGGCGGTTGGATGCGCTCGACCGGCGGCAGGGGTGGCGGCAGGGGCGGGACGGTGACCTCAATGGCGACGGGCACCGCGGGAGGCACGATCTCGGGGATGACCGGGTTCTCGCGCACGGGCTCGGGATCGCCAGCCTGCAGCCCGGGCGAACGGCCGTTTCCGACCACCACGCGTGGCGACCGGACGGACACCGTCGGCGCCCCGATGTGATCCGACCCAGACCTGGGCACGGCACCGGATGCGTTGACGCTCGTGGGTTCCTCCGCCACCGCCGCCGACCGCAAGGTGGCGGGGCCGCTCGTGGGTTCCTCCGCCACCGCCGCCGACCGCAAGGTGGCGGGGCCGCTCGTGGGTTCCTCCGCCACCGCCGCCGACCGCAAGGTGGCGGGGCCGCTCGTGGGTTCCTCCGCCACCGCCGCCGACCGCAAGGTGGCGGGGCCGTCCGGGGCGATGCTGTCCACTGTGGCAAGGTCTTCGAGGTCGCTGCGGCCCGTTCCGAGGTTCATCTGGGGGGGATCGACAGGAGATTTCGAATCCCTGTCGGCGTCGCCGAGGTCGAGAACGCGGTTCGCACTATCGAGGCCGCTGCGTTTTTGACCGCTGCTCGGGCGGTTCGAGCGGTTTCCCAGCTCATCGTGCCTGGAATGCGAACCAGAGCCGTGTTTGTCGGCAACCGCCTCCGCCGGGTAGGGACCCACGATCAGGAGAGACGCTGCGACAACACCGGCACCCGCCGCAAAGCGAATAGTCGACTGCGCCACGATCCCTTCCCAGACGCTTGGGGTCTGCTGTACCCAACGTCGTGCCATGCATTGTTGCACATGTTTGCCCGGCAAACATCATTTCAAGATCGCAGCAGGGTCGTCGGCGATAGCATCGGCCGCCTTCTGGGTGAGTTCGATCGCGGTTCGCGCCCACTCCGGTGTCGCCCCGGCGAGGCCGCAGGTGAGTGTGACGCCGATCCGTTCGGGCAGTACCGCACGAGGGAAGCCGAGCCGGTCGGTGAACGTGACCACGGACTTCGCCACCTCCTCCGCTGACGGGCGGCGGTCTGGTGCCATCGCGGGAACGACCCCGAGCAACACGGTGCGGCCGGATTCGACGAACTCGCCGACACCGTCGAGGTCGTCGGCGGTCAGCGTCGACACGTCGAATGAGACCGCATCGACCGTGCTGCGCTGGAACAGCGTCCAGGGCAGTCGGGTCGCACAGCTGTGTATCGCCACCTCGCCTCCGACAGTGGCCGCGCAGTCGTCCAGCAGCGCGGCCGCGACCGATTCGTCGACCGGGTGCACCGGACTCAGGCTGGTCACGCCGGTGAGCCGGCCCTCCAGCGCCGCAGGCAGCGAAGGTTCGTCGAACTGCACCACTACGGGGCAGTCCAACCGCCGGGCCACCTCGGCACGATGGACGGCGACCCCCTCGGCCAGCGATCCGGCCAGGTCACGCACGGCACCCGGGTCGGTGATAGCCCGGTGTCCGTTGGCCAGTTCCAGTTGCGCGGCCAGCGTGATCGGGCCGGGTGCCTGCACCTTGACGGTCCGCTGCGAGCCGCGCAGGCCGGCCTCCTCCCAGGCCTCTTCAAGCGCATCGACGTCCTCGGCGAGCAGGCTGGCGGCGCGCCGGGTGACCGCGCTGCGACCGGCGGCCACCCGATAGCCACGGGGCACGGTGTCGATCCCGATGTCGACCAGCAGCGCGCCGGCCCGGCCGATGAGATCGGCCCCGACCCCACGGGCCGGCAACTCCACCAGATGCGCCAGTCGGTGCAATTCACCGACCACAATCTCGGCGGCTTGGCGCGGCGATGTCCCTGGCCATGATCCGATGCCGGTGGCCGCGGCGAATTCAGTCACTTCTCCAACACTATTCGCCACATGCGCCACACGCGTTAGTCTGCGAACCGGGAAGGGAGCGACACCATGTCCGCAATGGCCGGCCGACTGGCGTTGTTGTGCGCCGCCACGCTGCTGGCCGCGGGGTGCGCGCAGACCATCCAGGGCACGGCGCTGCCGGCCCCGCCGGGCATCGACGACGAATCGCGGTCGCCGGTCGACGTCGAGGCCGTGATGCTGGATCAGGCCCAGATGCGTGCGATCACCGGCGCCGGCGAGCACCTGACGATAGTGCCCAGCATGGACGGCAAGATTCCCGTCGACGTCAGTGATCTGATGAACGGCACGCCGCAGGAGTGCCAGTGGTACTTCGCCGAGACGCAGACGTTCGGCTCCGAGGTCGAGGAGTTTCACAAGACCACATTTCAGAACCCGCCCGACGGCGGGCTGATCTCCGAAGCCGCCGCCGCGTACCGTGACGCGGACACCGCTCGCCGTGCCTTCGCCGATCTTGTCGGGCTCGTGTACGACTGTGGGTCGACACAACTCGGCTCGACGTTCATCGGTGAGTGGACGGCTGACGCCGATACGCTGCGGATGCGGTCGGCTGGCGCGTGCGGCCGCGACTACCGGGTCAAGAACGTCGTACTGGTCGAGGTGTCCTTCTGCTCGTTCCCCGACTCGGTACCCGACATCGTGATGACGAACATCATGGACAAGGTGCCCAACTAGTCGGCCCGCGCGATGGTGGCGCTGCCGATCACTTCGTCGCCGTCGGCGTCGGAGCGGTAGAGCACCATGGTCTGGCCGGGCGCCACGCCCCGCAGCGGGGCCCGCAGGTCGACGACCAGTGCGCCGTTGCGCAGCTCGGCCACGGCGTCGGCGATGCCGCCGTGTGCACGCACCTGCACGGCACACTCCACCGGTCCGTGCGGAGCCGCGCCCGACGTGAAGACCGGTTTCTCGCCCGCTAGCGTCCACACCTCGAGGTCTGCGGCGGCACCGACATGCACCGTCGCGGTGTCGGCGTCGATGGCCGTCACATAGCGAGGACGCCCGTCGGGGCCGGGTCCTGCGATGCCGAGTCCCTTGCGCTGTCCGATGGTGAAGCCGTGCACGCCGTCGTGTTCGGCCAACACCGTGCCGCCGGCGTCCACCACGGTGCCGCGGCGCACGCCGATGCGGCTGCCGAGGAACGCGCGTGTGTCACCGGACGGGATGAAGCAGATGTCGTGGCTGTCGGGTTTTTCGGCGACGGCCAGGCCGCGGCGCGCCGCCTCCTCGCGGATCTGCGGCTTCGGCGTATCGCCGATCGGGAACAGCGCATGACGTAACTGCTTGGCGGTCAGCACACCGAGCACGTAGGACTGGTCCTTGTCGCGGTCGACGGCGCGCCGAAGCCGACCATCGGATAACCGCGCGTAGTGGCCGGTGGCGACGGCGTCGAAGCCGAGCGCCAGCGCCCTGGCCGACAACGCGGAGAACTTGATCCGCTCGTTGCAGCGCACGCAGGGGTTTGGCGTTTCCCCGCGGGCATAGGACGACACGAAGTCGTCGATCACGTCCTCTTTGAACTTCTCCGCGAAATCCCAGACGTAGAAGGGAATGTCGAGCACGTCGGCGACCCGGCGAGCGTCGCCGGCGTCTTCCTTCGAGCAGCAGCCCCGCGACCCGGTGCGCAGTGTTCCCGGCGTCGGGGACAGCGCCAGGTGTACCCCGACCACCTCGTGGCCGGCGTCGACCATCCGGGCGGCGGCGACCGACGAGTCGACGCCCCCACTCATTGCGACCAGAACCCGCACTACTCGACAACTCCCGAACTGGCCAGCGCCGCTTGCCGCGCGCGGTCCACCGCGCCGGGCAGCACTTCGAGTGCTGCATCGACGTCGGCGTCAACACTGGTGTGGCCGAATGAAAGTCGCAGCGACCCGCGGGCGCTGGCCGTATCGGCACCCATCGCGATCAGCACGTGCGAGGGCTGCGCGACGCCGGCCGTGCACGCTGAGCCGGTTGAGCATTCGATTCCCTTGGCGTCCAACAGCATCAGCAGCGAATCACCCTCGCATCCGCGGAAGGTGAAGTGCGCGTTGCCCGGAAGCCGTTGTGTACCCGTTGCGCCGTTGAGGCGAACGTCGTCGATCTTCGACAGCACACCGTCGACCAGCCGGTCGCGCAGCGCCTGCACGCGGGCGCTGGTGGTCTCCATGCCTTCGATCGCCACTTGGGCGGCCGTCGCCATCGCCACCGCACCGGCGACATCCGGTGTGCCCGAGCGGACGTCGCGTTCCTGGCCACCGCCATGCAGAAGCGGAACGCAGGCGGTGTCGCGGCGCAGCAGCAGCGCGCCGACACCGGTCGGACCGCCGAACTTGTGTGCCGCGATGCTCATCGCTGATAGACCACTGGCGGTGAAATCGACCGGTATCTGACCGACCGCCTGAACCGCATCGCTGTGCATCGGAACATCGAATTCAGCGGCCACCGAAGCTAATTCCGCCAGCGGCATGATGGTCCCGACTTCGTTGTTGGCCCACATCACCGACACCAGCGCCACATCGTCGTGATCCTGCAGGGCCTCGCGCAGCGCGGCGGGCGCGACGGAGCCGTCGGATGCGGTCGGCAGCCAGGTCACCTCGGCGCCTTCGTGTTCGGCGAGCCACTCGACCGAGTCCAGCACCGCATGGTGCTCGACTGCGGTGGTGACGATGCGCCTGCGACGCGGCTCGGCGTCGCGGCGAGCCCAGTAGATGCCTTTGACAGCGAGGTTGTCGCTCTCGGTGCCGCCTGCGGTGAAGATCACCTCGGACGGGCGGGCGCCCAACAGCTTGGCGAGCGTCTCCCGCGATTCCTCCATCCGGCGCCGCGCCGCCCTGCCGGTGCCGTGCAGCGACGACGCGTTACCGACCGTCGACAGGACAGCCGCCATCGCCTCGATGGCAGCGGGGTGCATCGGAGTGGTGGCGGCGTGATCCAGGTAGACCGGCGATGAGCCGCTTGCGCGAAGAGCATCCTGCTCCGATGAGCCGCTCTGCGCGAAGAGCATCCTGCTCCGATGAGCCGCTTGCGCGAGGAGCATCCGGCCGAGTGTCCGTGGTCATAACCGTTCAATGTTAGCCGCCGTGGAACGACCGCCTGATTCCGTGGTCAGGCAGCCAGCGCGGGCCCGTGTGCGCGTCGCGACGTGTCCCCGCGGACCGCCGTCTCGCAGCGGGCGGCCAAGTCGCGCCGATCCGTTCCCGGCAACTGCAGCGACTCGACCTGGACGTGCACGATGGTGCGGCGGGCGGTGACGAGTCGGCGGATCGACGCGATCAATGTGTCGTCTCCGACGTAGGCGGCGACGGTGG
Source organism: uncultured Actinomycetota bacterium (assembly GCA_963800125.1). Classification (GTDB taxonomy): domain Bacteria; phylum Actinomycetota; class Actinomycetes; order Mycobacteriales; family Mycobacteriaceae; genus Mycobacterium. The sequence goes on from CAWDAC010000045.1 coordinate 7,240, forward strand.
ACGGCTTGCCGTCGCGGTGGTGATAGTTCAGCCGCAGTGGCTGAACCGGCCTGCCCGCGTCGACGGCGGCCTGGAACATCGCAGGCCGGAATTGCCCGTACGCCAGGCCGCACCAGGTGGTGCCCTCGGGGAAAGCCACCACGGTCTGTCCCGCGCGCAGTCGAGTGGCCACCATCTCGACGACGTCAGGCAACCGGCGCAGACTCGCCCGCTCGATGGGGATGACCTTCATCAGACGCGCAGCTACACCGAGGCCCGGCCAGCTGATCAGTTCAGCCTTGGCGACAAAGGATCCCGGCATCACGGCGCCGATGGAGAAGATGTCGACCCAAGAAACGTGACCACTGACCACCAGCACGCCACGCAAATTGCGAATCGGCCCGCCGGACACCGTGATTCGCACGCCGAGAGCGCGCAACATCAGCCGGCAATAGCCCCGTTGGATGTGCGATCGGCCAGGCATCGGAATCGCCAGCAGCGGAACCGCCGACAGCAGGATTACCGCGAGTGTTGCCCGAACGGCGACACGAATGGCCACCACGACCGGCCGGCCGCTCGGCGCTGCCCCGGCAGCTAGACAGCTCGCGTCACATGTCGCCCGGGGCAGCCAGGGGCTGGTGTCCATTTCGCTCCTCGCGTGCGCGTCGGCGGTCACGACGCCATCCCCTCGGCCATCTCGCCCGCCGCTGCCACCGACCGCAGCCGTTTCAGATATCGCGTGTCGGCCTTGCGCTTGTCGAGGAGCGCCGGGAAGTCGCCGACACCGAACTCCGGGTCGTGGGCCGGTTCGCCGCACACCTGGGCGCCGAGCCGCAGGTAGCCGCGCATCAGCGGTGGAACGGCCACCCGCGCGGGCGGCTCGATGTCGTCAAGGCCCTTCCCATCGATCGTCACCGGCCGGTACGGGTACACGGTGTAGGAGGCCGGTGCGGCGTGCCGGCGCAGCACGAAGTCCCGGACGCCACGGATTTGGCTGCCGGGCGCTCCGGCCGCATCGTCGACGGGCACCGACACGCAACCGGTGACGTAGTCATAGCCGCACCGGTCGAGGTAGGCCAGAATGCCCGCCCACATCAACAACACCACGCCACCGTTGCGGTGGTCTTCGCGGACCACGGCGCGGCCCATCTCGACCAGCGACGGCCGGAGCGGATCCAGCGCGGTTACGTCGAATTCGGTTGCGGTGTAGAGCCCTCCGGCGGCGATGGCGCCAGGCGGCGGCAACATGCGGTAACAGCCGACCAGCTCGCCGGAGTTGTCCTCGCGGACCAGCAGATGATCGCAGAACTCGTCGAAGCGGTCGGCGTCTCTACCGTCGGTGGCGCCTTCCAGGGCGAAGCCCGGTTCGGAGGTGAATACATCATGACGAAGGCGCTGCGCGGCTTCGATGAGCGCAGGGTCGGTGGACAGCAGCAGGGTGTAGCGCGGACCCGAAGACGACGTGGTCGCCGCCGGGCCGCCGGGTTGATCAGCGGCTATCAGGACTGAAGCGGTGCTCACAACAGCACGGTCGCCCAGCCGCCTCTCGAAACGGCATCGACAACGTGACGTGTCCGTGACGCTAGGTGACGAATTGTGGCGACGGAGACGCAAAACCGCACTCCCCGCAAGCGAGTGGGGCCCCAGCTGTGCGAGGGGGTGCACCTAGGGCGTGCTTCAATGGCGGGAGGAAGGCTAGCCCTTGCGGGCTTTGACCGCCTCGGTCAGCTGCGGGGCGACCTTGAACAGATCACCGACGATGCCGAGGTCGGCGATTTCGAAGATCGGTGCTTCCTCGTCCTTGTTGACCGCGATGATCGTCTTGGACGTCTGCATGCCTGCCCGGTGTTGGATCGCGCCGGAGATGCCCAGCGCGATGTACAGCTGCGGCGACACGGTCTTGCCGGTCTGGCCCACTTGAAACTGGCCGGGGTAGTAGCCGGAGTCCACCGCGGCACGCGACGCACCGACGGCAGCGCCGAGCGAGTCCGCCAATTCCTCTACCACGCTGAAGTTTTCGGCGCTTCCGACGCCGCGGCCTCCGGACACAACGACGGTGGCTTCGGTGAGCTCCGGGCGGTCGCCCGCCACCGCGGGCTGCCGAGCCAAGATCTTGGTCGCATTTTCGGCCTGCTCGGGCACATCGACGTTGACGACCTCGCCCGCCCCGGCCGACGGTTCGGCCTCGACGGCGCCCGGTCGCACGGTGATCACCGGGGTGTCACCGGAGGCCTCGGCTTCGACGGTGAAAGCACCGCCGAAGATCGAGTGGACGCCCTTGCCGCCCTCCTTGACCTCGACGACGTCGACCAGCAGACCCGATCCGATCCGCGCGGCCAGCCGTCCGGCGATCTCCTTGCCGTCGGCGCTCGCCGCCAACAGCACTCCCGCGGGGCTGGCCGACTCGACCAGACTCGCCAGCACGTCAACCACGGGTGTGATCAGGTAATTCTCGGCGACGTCGGACTCCGCGACGTAGATCTTGGCGGCGCCGGCCTCCTTCAATCCGTCGGTCAGCGGCGCGGCGGTGCCGGGAGCGCCCACCACGACGGCGGAGGGCTCGCCCAGCATACGGGCGGCGGTGATCAATTCGGCGCTGATCTTCTTCAGCGCACCTTCGGCGTGCTCGACGAGCACAAGTACTTCAGCCATGCGTTCTGTTCGCCTGTCTTTCGGAGATGTCTTCGGATTGTCTTGGGAGACCTAGACGAGCTTCTGGGCCACCAGGTACTCGGCGATCTTGGTGCCGCCGTCGCCCTCGTCGGTGACCTTCTCGCCCGCGGTCTTGGGCGGCTTCGGCGTGGACGACAGCACCTTGGAACCGGCGTTGGCGACCCCGACCTCGTCGGCCTCGACACCGATCTCGGCCAGCGTCAGCGTCGTTACTTCCTTCTTCTTGGCGGCCATGATGCCTTTGAAGGACGGGAAGCGCGGCTCGTTGATCTTCTCGGTCACGCTCACCACGGCGGGCAGCGGCGCCTCGACGGTGAACACACCCTCGTCGGTCTCGCGCTCACCGGTCACCTTGCCGCCCTCGACGGACACTTTCCGAAGGTGAGTGAGCTGCGGAAGACCCAGGTACTCGGCGATGACCGCGGGGACGGCACCGCCCACACCGTCGGTGGCCTCGTTGCCTGCGATGACCAGCTCGGTGCCCTCGATGGTGCCCAGCGCACGTGCCAGCGCCCATCCGGTCTGTATGACGTCCGAACCGTGCATGCCATCGTCGAGCAGGTGCACGGCCTTGTCGGCGCCCATCGACAGCGCCTTACGAATCGCATCGGTGGCGCGTTCGGGGCCGGCGGTCAGGACGGTGACGGTGCTCTCGGTGCCGTCGGCGGCTTCCTTCTCCTTGATCAGCAGGGCCTCTTCGACGGCGCGCTCGTTGATCTCATCGAGCACGGCATCGGCGGCCTCGCGGTCAAGGGTGAAGTCGCCGTCGGTCAGCTTGCGTTCCGACCACGTATCTGGGACCTGTTTGATCAGGACCACGATGTTCGTCATGAGTCTGGTTCGTCCTCCTCGATAGGGCCGCGGGTCGGCCCGCAATACCACGATTCAAGCAATCACCACGATGTTACTCGTCGGTAACTTAAGGTGGTTCGCAGGAACACCATAGCTGGTCGAAGTTTGTGCTCTGACTTCCCCATAGTCGCCTGTAGTCGGCCCAACCGTTCGCCAACCGGCCACCGACCCTTCTCCTGGGTTAGCCTGCCTTTTGCAATGAGCTCATTTGTCACCGACGGTCCCGCCGGGCCGGAGGGTGCTCTGCCACTGACCGGGGAGCGCACCATTCCCGGCCTGGCCGAGGAGAACTACTGGTTCCGCCGCCACGAGGTGGTCTACCAGCGGCTTGCCGACCGGTGCGCGGGTCGCGACGTGCTCGACGCCGGGTGCGGCGAGGGATACGGCGCCGACCTGATCGCCGACGTCGCGCGCCACGTGATCGGGCTGGACTATGACGAAGCGACGGTGGCCCACGTCCGCGCGAGCTACCCCAGGGTGGACATGCGCCACGGCAATCTCGCGGAGCTGCCGCTGCCCGACAGCGCGGTTGATGTGGTGGTCAACTTCCAGGTGATCGAGCATCTGTGGGACCAGCCGCAGTTCGTCGCGGAATGCTTGCGCGTGCTGCGGCCATCCGGGCTGCTGATGATGTCAACCCCCAACCGGGTCACCTTCTCCCCCGGCCGGGACACGCCGGTCAACCCGTTCCACACCCGCGAGCTCAACGCCGCCGAACTGACCGAGTTGTTGGAGTCGGCCGGGTTCGGGCTCGAATCGATGCACGGCGTATTCCACGGCACGAGGCTGGCCGGGCTGGATGCCAAACACGGCGGCTCGATCATCGACGCCCAGGTCGCACGCGCTCTTGCCGATGCGCCCTGGCCCGCCGACCTGCTGGCCGACGTCGCCTCGGTCAGCGTTGACGATTTCGACCTGATCGACGCGGGCGACCGCGATAGCCGCGATATTGATGACAGCCTGGACCTGGTCGCGATCGCGGTGCGGCCGTGACAAATCCGACGCCAGGGCTGTTCAGCCTCGTTCTGCACACCCACCTGCCCTGGTTGGCCCACCACGGTCGCTGGCCGGTCGGTGAGGAATGGCTCTACCAGTCGTGGTCGGCGGCCTATCTTCCGCTGATGCGGGTGTTGCGCACGCTGGCCACCGAGGACCGTCATCACCTGGTGACGCTGGGGATGACCCCGGTGGTCACCGCACAACTCGACGACCCCTACTGCCTGACGGGCATGCATCACTGGCTGGCCAACTGGCAGCTGCGCGCCCAGGAGGCAACCACCCTGCGGGAACCGTTGCGCGAGTTCGGCCTTCGTGAGGTGGCCGAAGCCGATCGCGCGCTCGACGAGTTCACCACGCTGTGGCAGCACGGTGGCAGCCCGCTGCTGCGCGAACTGGTCGACGCCGGAACCATCGAACTGCTCGGTGGCCCGCTGTCGCATCCGTTCCAGCCGCTGTTGAATCCGCGGCTGCGCGAGTTCGCGCTGCGTGAAGGTTTGGCCGACGCTCAGCAGCGCTTGGCCCACACCCCATCCGGCATCTGGGCGCCGGAGTGTGCGTACGCGCCGGGCATGGAAATCGACTATGCCGCAGCGGGTGTCGGGCATTTCATGGTGGACGGCCCGTCGCTGCACGGCGACACGGCGCTGGGACGCCCGGTTGGCGATTCCGACGTCGTCGCGTTTGGCCGCGACCTACACGTCAGTTACCGCGTGTGGTCACCGAAGTCGGGCTATCCCGGTCATGCCGCCTACCGCGACTTCCACACCTACGACCATGTCACCGGGCTCAAGCCGGCGCGGGTCACCGGTCGCAACGTCCCTTCGGATGCCAAAGCGCCGTACGATCCCGCACGCGCCGATCATGGCGTCGACGGGCACGTCGCCGACTTCGTCGAGGTGGTGCGCCGACGGCTCGTCGCCGAGAGTGAACGGATCGGCCGGCCAGCGCACGTGATCGCCGCGTTCGACACCGAACTGTTCGGCCACTGGTGGTACGAGGGTCCGGTGTGGCTGGCGCGGGTGTTGCGCACGCTGCCCGCCGCGGGTATCCGGGTCGGCACGCTGTCCGATGCGATCGCCGACGGATTCACCGGTAGTCCGGTCGAATTGCCGCCCAGCTCTTGGGGTTCCGGCAAGGACTGGTCGGTGTGGTCCGGCGAGAAGGTCGCCGACCTGGTGCAGCTGAACACTGAAGTCGTCGACACCGCATTGAGCACGGTGGACAAGGCGTTCGAGCAGACCGCGTCGGTGGGCGCCCCGGTAGCCCGAGACGTGGTCGCCGACCAGATCTTGCGCGAGACGCTGCTGACGGTGTCGAGCGACTGGCCGTTCATGGTCAGCAAGGACTCGGCGGCCGACTATGCCCGCTACCGTGCTCATCTGCATGCGCATGCCACCCGCGAGATCGTGGGCGCGCTCGCATCGGGCCGGCGTGAACAGGCCGAGCGGCTGGCGGCCGGCTGGAACCGCGCCGACGGCCTGTTCGGGGCCTTGGACGCACGAAGGTTGCGGCGCTCGTGAACTCCCCTCCTCCCGCGAGCGTGCGTGTCTGCACCCCGACACGCCGTAAAACAACGACATTTTGCGCACGCTCCCGCAGGATCGAGCTCCCGTGAAGATCCTGATGGTGTCGTGGGAGTACCCGCCGGTGGTGGTCGGCGGCCTGGGACGGCACGTCTACCAGTTGGCGATGGCGCTTGCCGCGGCCGGGCACGAGATCGTGGTGCTCAGCCGCCGGACCTCGAACACCGACCCGAGCACGCATCCGTCGACCGACGAGGTCAGCGAAGGGGTGCGGGTAGTGGCCGCGGCCCATGACCCGCATGAGTTTGACTTCGGGTCGGACATGATGGCGTGGACGCTGGCCATGGGTCACTCGATGACCCGCGTCGGGCTGGCTTTGAAGACTCCCGGCGGGCGACCCAAGCCGTGGCGCCCGGACGTGGTGCACGCGCACGACTGGCTGGTCGCCCACCCGGCCATCGCATTGGCCGAGTTCTTCGACATCCCACTGGTTTCCACGATCCACGCCACCGAGGCCGGACGACACTCCGGTTGGGTATCGGGACGAATCAGCCGTCAGGTGCACGCCGTGGAATCATGGCTGGTGCGTGAATCCGATTCGCTCATCACGTGTTCGGCGTCGATGAGCGACGAGATCACCGAACTGTTCGGGCCCGGCCTCGCCGAGATCCGGGTCATCCGCAACGGGATTGACGCCGCGCTGTGGCCGTTCGCGAAGCGCCGGCCGCGAAAGGGTCCCGCACAGCTGCTCTACCTCGGCCGGCTGGAGTACGAGAAGGGCGTCCACGACGCGATCGCGGCGCTGCCCCGTATCCGGCGTACTCACCCCGGCACGACGCTGACGGTCGCGGGCGACGGCACCCAGTATGAGTGGCTCGTCGAACAGGCCCGAAAATACAAGGTACTCAAGGCGGTAACGTTCGTCGGCCGAGTGGACCATGAGGGCCTGGTGCAGTTGCTGCACAGCGCCGACGCCGCCGTGCTGCCCAGCCATTACGAGCCGTTCGGCATCGTCGCGCTGGAAGCGGCGGCGACTGGAACGCCACTGGTCACGTCGAATGTCGGTGGCCTGGGAGAAGCTGTGATCAACGGGCAGACCGGAATGTCCTACCCGCCGCGTGACATCGCAGCCATGGCCAGAGCGGTCCGTGCGGTGCTCGACGATCCGAAAGCGGCGCAGCAGCGTGCGATCGCGGCCCGCGAGCGGCTCACGTCGGACTTCGACTGGCACACCGTCGCCGACGAGACGGCCCAGGTATATCTGGCCGCTAAACGCGGTGAACGCCAACCGCATCCGCGCCGGCTGATCGTCGAGCACGCACTGCCCGACCGCTGACGTTGACTCTGCGGTGAGGGCGCTCGCTATTCACAGTTCTTCGCCCTGGTCGCAGAGTCAACGCGAGACTCCTAGCGCGATGCTTTCTTGCGCTCGATGTCGGCCAGCGCGGCGGCCAGCTTGGCACGCTCCGCCGCCGAAGTGTCCCACGCCAGCTTGCGGTTCTTGACGACCTTGGCCGGCGCACCCACCGCGATCGAATAGTCCGGGATATCGCCCTTGACCACCGCGTGCGAACCGAGTACACAGCCGCGCCCGATCGTGGTGTTGCGCAGGATGGTGACCTTGGTCGCGATCCAGGTGTCGGGCCCGATCCGCACCGGGCCCTTGAGGATGCCCTGGTCCTTGATGGGCACGTTGATGTCATCCATCCTGTGGTCGAAGTCGCAGAGGTAGACCCAGTCCGCCATCAGCACCGAGTCGCCCAGCTCGATATCGATGTAGGTGTTGATGACGTTGTCACGGCCGAGCACCACCTTGTCCCCGAAGCGCAGCGATCCCTCGTGGCAGCGGATCGTGTTCTTGTCACCGATGTGGACCCATCGACCGATGTCCATCGTGGACAACTCCGGGGTGGCCTGAATCTCCACGCCCTTGCCGAGGAAAACCATGCCCCGGGTGATGATGTGCGGGTTGGCGAGCTTGAACTTCAGCAGCCGCCAGTACCGCACCAGGTACCACGGGGTGTACGCGCGGTTGGCGATCACCCACTTCAGCGACGCCATCGTGAGGAATTTGGCCTGCCGCGGGTCGCGGAGCCGGGAACCCCGCCAGCGCTTGTGTAACGGCGCGCCCCACATCGTCGTCATGGCCGGAAAGCCTACGCGAGCTCGCTCGGAACGAACGGTTACCCTCACGTGGGTCCTAAGGGCAGGACCGGGAAAGGATGCAGTGTTCCAGCGACTCATCGTGCTGGCGTTTACGGCGCTGATCACGGGTGCGCTGGCCGGTTGCGGGAACACCGACTCCTGGGTCGAGGCCCACGCTGCGTCCGGTTGGCCCGCCCAGTACGGCGACGCCGCCAACAGCAGCTATGCCGACGTGGCCGGCGCCGATGCGCTCAACCTGGAGTGGACCCGCTCGGTCAAGGGAGACATGGCGACCGCGGTGGCGCTGGGGTCGGGTCATTATCTGGCGGTCAATGCCCAGACCCCGGCCGGCTGCTCGCTGATGGTGTGGGAAGTCGACAACAACGCCCGGCAACGCTGGTGCACCCGGTTGTGGCAGGGCGGCGGATTTTCGAGCCCGTTGTTCGACGGCTTCGACAATCTCTACGTCGGCCAGCCCGGCACCATGATGTCTTTCCCCACGACGCAATGGTTCCGATGGCGACAGCAGGTGATCGGAATGCCAACCACCCCAAGGATTCTCGCGCCTGGGCAGCTTCTGGTGGTGACGCATCTTGGTCAGGTTCTGGTGTTCGATGCCCAGCGCGGCACCGTGATCGGTACCCCGCTGGACCTGGTGGCCGGCATCGACCCGACCGACTCAGAGCGCGGGCTGGCCGACTGCCGGCTGTCCAGGCCGCGCTGCCCGATCGCGTCGGCGCCTTCGTTCGCAGCATCGACGGGAATCGTGACGATCGGGGTGTGGCAACCGGACGCCCCCGGTTCGGTGCTCGTCGGGCTGAAATACAACGCCAAGCAGAAACCGGTGCTGTCTCGGGCATGGACCAGCGACGCCGTGAAGGCCGGTGTGATAGCCAGCCCGGTGGCGTCCGCGGACGGTTCGACGATCTACGTCAACGGCCGCGACAACAAGCTGTGGGCCATCAATACCGCCGACGGCAAGCCGAAATGGTCGACACCGCTCGGCTTCCTGCCGCAGACCCCGCCGTCGGTATCGCCGGAGGGCCTGATCATCTCCGGCGGCGGCCCGGACGCCAAGCTGGTCGCGATCAGGGATGGCGACGATCACGCCGAGGTGGCGTGGACCCGCGATGACGTCGCGCCGTTGACCACATCCAGCCAAGCCGGTGCTCATGTTGCGTACAGCGTCGTCCGCGATGGCGACAACGGTCAGGCGCTTCTGGTATTCGACCCCGCCGACGGCCACACTGTGAACAGCTATCCGCTACCCGAGGCGACAGGGTGGCCGGTCGGTGTGTCGGTCGGCCAAGACCGCCGCGTGGTCACCGCCACCAGCACCGGCCAGGTCTATGGTTTCGAACCCGCGTGACTGCTACGCAATCATCGCGTCGATCGGCCCGCGCGGAACGGTGACCTGCAGGGCGCCTGCCGCCTCCCCTAGCAGCTCGCCCTGGCTGAAGAAGAAGATCAGCGTGTCGTTGGTGATCGCGAAGTTCTCGTACTTCGACGGGTCCAGACCCACCGACGGCGAGATCGCGGCCGACTCACCCACCTGCTTCTGCAGCTCGGTCTGCACGATCGGGAAGATCACCGGGAAGGGCTGCGTTCCCTCCCGGAACAGGTTGTCGATCGTGATCGGCGTGCGATAGCCCTGATCCCAGTTGAACGACTTGTAGAAGGTCTGCGGGTGAGCCCCGCCGACATCCTGGTAGGTCTCGAATACCACCGACTGAGTACCGCGCGGCGGGACGGCCGAGTTGTACTCGGTCGCCTTGGTGTCGAGCTGATAAGGCATCGCGCGCCAGTCAGGCATCTTCGCCACGTTGATGAAGCCGTCGCGGGTCTGCTTGATGTAGTCGAAGACGGCCGTCACGTCGGGGTAGTCGACGGGGTAGGCGATGTGGAGGGTGTACGCCGGATCAGCTTCTTGGATCTGGCACATCTGCGAGGCGTCAACAGATCCGTTGAGGTCCGCGCATTTCGGCGGCGCGGCCGACGCCGGCACCGCAGCGGCAACGCTGGACCAACCGAGAACCACGGCCGCCGAGGCGGCGAGAACCGGCGTGGAAATGCGCATGTGATGAACCCTCCGGAGCCAGAGCGGCACCGTAGCCGCCGACGCCACAATACCTGGGACAGAAACTCGTAGATATCATTTCGACGGTCGGCATATGAATGCCGTTGCCTTACTTGCGGTGCCGGAGCCGATGCGGGTGACCACCACCGTGACCTGTTGCGGTCCACGCAGCCGCAGCCTCCGCCGGAGCGCGTCGGGGTCGACGTCGACGCCGCGCACCAGAATCTCGACAGCGCCGGCGTCGCGTGCCGACAGGGCCTGACGCAGTCGCTTCTCGCTGTAGTTGAGTTCCTCGAGCACCTCGAAGCCGCGCACGCTATCGGGCAGCCGGTCGCCGGACAGGTAGGCGATGTAGGGGTCTAGCTGCCAGAGCCGATGCCTGGTGGCGTAGTGGCGGACCAGGCCGGCGCGCACCACCGCGCCGTCGGGATCGACGATCCATCGGCCCACGGGTGCCACCGGGCATTGGTCGGGTTCTGCGTCGGTGATCTGCTCGGGGACGTCCAGCAGGGTGGCGCGGCGGCTGACGCCCGCTTCGGCCAGGCTTGATGACCATAGGCATGCCTCGCGCACGCTGCCGTCGAGCGATGTGACCTCGATCTCGCCACTGAAGCCAAGTCGGCCGAGCTCATCGAAATCGATTCCGGGCGCGCACTTTACGACAAGGTCCCGGTCGCGGTACACCTTGAGCAGCTCGTCCAGCGGCGGGGTGTAGTCACGCGGATCGAACTGTCGCCGTCCGGCTCGCCTGCGGGCGGGGTCTGCGAGCACGACGGCGTCGCGGGTTACCGGCCGCAATGCGTCAGCGCGGCACAGTTCGATATCGCCGACGTTGTGCCGGGCCATGGCGAGACGGACCGGGTCGATATCACTGCCCAGCACGTAGGCGGCCGAATTGCGCAGTGCGGCAAGCTCCGTGCCGATCGAACACATCACGTCGTGCACCGTCGTACCGGCCAGGCGTCGGGCCCGATGCTCAGCCACCGGTTGGGCGGTTGCCTGTTGCAGTGCGTCGTCGGTGAACAGCCAGTCCGACGGGTCGGCGAACTTGGCGGCCGCCCGGCGGCGCAGCAGCACGGTCTCCACCAGAACCGACGCACGTTCACCGAATTGCCTTCGTACCGAAGCGATGTCGGCGACCCGGGTCGCGTCCGTCAACCGGTAGCCGTCGACGTCGCGCAGCGCCTGCGCCCCCGCCTCGCTCCGCAGATAGGCGACGGCTTCAAGGCCGAAATCTACGACGGCTTAACCCCGGTCACCATGACGTTGTAGAACCAGCCCTTGGGCACGACGCGACGCCAGAGGTTGTCGTCCACCCAGCTCAGCGTCGTCCAGCTGGTGAACGCGAACCGGGCCCAGCCCCAACCTAGCTTGCCGGGCGGCACTGTCGACTCGAAGGTGCGAAGTGGCCAGCCCAGCATCGCTGCGGTGAACTCCGTAGTGCCGGTATGCACGTCGACGGCACCGGCATTTGCGGCCATCTGCTCGAGATCGCCGGGAGCGAAGGTGTGTAGGTCGACGATCCACTCGAGGGCTGCGGCCCGTGAGTTCTCGTCCAGCTCCTCCTGCGGGCGCCGCCAGCTGCTCAGTCCGGGCAGCTTCATGGCGCGGATGGTGACGTTCCAGGTCAAGTTCGCCAACGTCCGCGCATAGGCGTTGCCGACGGTGGTCGGTTCGCCGGCGAACACCAGCCGCCCGCCCGGCTTCAGCACCCGCACCACCTCACGTAGCGACAGCTCCACGTCGGGGATGTGGTGCAGCACGGCGTGCCCGACGACGAGGTCGAAAGTGTCGTCGTCGTACGGGATGCCCTCCGCATCGGCGACCCGGCCGTCGATCTCGAGGCCCAGATTTTCCCCGTTGCGGGTGGCCACCTTGACCATGCCCGGCGACAGGTCGGTTACCGAGCCGCGCCGCGCAACTCCGGCCTGAATCAGGTTCAGCAGGAAGAACCCGCTGCCGCAGCCCAGCTCCAGCGCGCGCTCGTAGGGCAACTTGCGTTGCTCCTCGATTGGCACGGTCGCATCGAAGAGATCACGCGCGTAGTCGACGCAGCGCTTGTCGTAGGAGATCGACCACTTCTCGTCGTAGTTCTCGGCTTCCCAGTCGTGGTAAAGCACCTGCGCGAGCTTGGAGTCGTGGCGGGCCGCCTCCACCTGCTCCGCTGTGGCGTGGGGGTTGGGAGCCGGCTGGCCGGCGACTGGGGGCACCTCCCGCGTGCGGGGGGTGGACAGAGCGCCGGATTCGTCAAAACTCATGCAGGGCAGCCTAACGGGCAGGGTCAGATGCTCTTCGCCCAAGCGGCTCATCGGCACCAAACGAGGCTTTGGCGGCGGCCAGCACCTGTGTCGGATAGTCGACGAATCTCTCCGCCCACGTCATGGCCGCGTCGTACACCGCGTCGGGGGCCACCATCTGGTCGATCAGACCCAATGCCAGCGCCTCCTTGGCGTCGACGAACCGCCCGCTGAACACCAGATCCTTGGCCTTGCTCTCGCCGATCGTGCGGGCCAGCCGGGCGGTTCCGCCGGGAGGGAAGCCGGCCAGGATCTCGGTCGCGCCGAACTTGACGTTGTCACCTGCCACCCGCCAGTCTGCGGCCAGCGCCAGTGTCAGCCCGCTGCCAAGGGCGTATCCGGTGATCGCGGCGACCGTCGGTTTCGGGATCGCGCCGAGCGCGTCGACGGCCTCCCGACCAACCCCGTCGGCCCCGCCGGCCTCCTCTGCGTTCAGGGTCTGCCGCACCGCCACGTCGTCGCCGGCCGAGAAGATCTCGTGCCCGCCGAACACGATCACCGCCGCGACATCGTCACGCGCGCCGAGTTCGGCAGCGGCGGCGACGATCTCGCGGCACAGCTGGCGGGTCAGGGCATTTTTCGGTGGCCGCGACAGCAGCAGTGTGGCGATGCCCGGATGCTCGTCGATGGTGTGAATGCTGACGAACTCCCTCACGGGGATCGCCCCCCAAGCGCCTCGTTGTAGCGCTCGCCGTCGAAGAATTCGAACTCCCAATTGCCGTCGGTGATGGTCAGGTTCGGCTGCACGGTGACGATCTTCCGTTCCACCTCCAGCACCTGGGCGACCGTGCGGCCGGCCAGCGAGTCGAGTTGCGTCCACGTCGGCGGCAACAGGAAATTGCGTCCCGCCGCGAAGTCCTCGAGGGCGGCATCGGGCGTGATCCAGTCGGCCTGGTCGGTTTCGGTGTTCTCACCGTCTGCGCGCTGACCCTGCGGGAGCGCACCGACGAAGAAATAGGTGTCGTAGCGGCGGGTGCGCTCCTCCCTCGGGGTCACCCAGTTCGCCCACGGGCGGAGCAGGTCGGCGCGCAGCACCAGGTTCTCCGTGCGCAGGAACTCAGCGAACGACAGCGAGTTGTCCACCAGCGCCGCTCGGGCGTCCCGATAGACCGAAGCGTCGCCGACGATGCCGTGCGGATCGTCCACGGGGCCGGCGAACAGCACCCCGGACTCCTCGAACGTCTCGCGGGCAGCCGCGCACACCAGCGCCTCCGCTAGGCCGGGGTCGACGCCGAATCGCTGCGCCCACCACAACGCGTCTGGCCCGGCCCAGGCGATCTGGGCGTTGCGGTCGCGGTCGTCGACCCCGCCGCCGGGAAACACCATCACGCCGGCGACGAAGTCCATCCCGGAGTGCCGCCGCATCAGGAACACCTTGATCCCGTCCGGGGTGTCGCGCACCAGCATCACCGTCGCGGCGGGCCGCGGGACGAGGGGCTCTTCAGACTCAACCAACTCAAACATCATCGCCTCCTGTGCGCCGCTCGGCTTCGGGTGCGACGGGCGAAGTAGCGACCGTCGATGACTTCGAGCACGATGGACTGGCCGAACGCCGTCGACAGGTTCTCGGCGGTCAGCACATCCGCCAGCAGTCCGGCGTCGACCACCCGACCCTCCGACAGGATGAGGGCGTGGCTGAAACCCTGCGGGATCTCCTCGACGTGGTGGGTGACGAGCACGATGGCCGGCGCGTCGGGGTCGGCGGCCAGGTCGGCCAGCCGCGCCACCAGCTCCTCGCGGCCGCCGAGGTCCAGGCCGGCCGCGGGCTCGTCGAGCAGCAGCAGTTCCGGGTCGGTCATCATGGAACGGGCGATCAGCACGCGTTTGCGTTCGCCCTCCGACAGCGTCTCGTAGGTGCGTTCGGCCAGGTGTTCGGCGCCGACGCTTTCCAGCATGTCGATGGCCTGGTTGTAGTCGGCGTCCTCGTAGCGCTCCCGCCAGCGGCCGAGCACGGCGTATCCCGCCGATACGACCAGGTCGCGCACCACTTCCCCGTCGGGCACCCGTTGCGCCAAGGCCGAGCTACTCAGCCCGACGCGCGCGCGTAGTTCGGACATGTCCACCCTGCCCAGCCGTTCGCCCAGCACATAGGCCGTGCCCGAGGACGGATACTCCATCGCGGCGGCGATCCGCAGCAGCGACGTCTTACCCGCACCGTTCGGCCCGATGACCACCCAGCGTTCGTCGAGCTCCACCGACCACGTGACCGGCCCGACGAGAACCTGGCCGCCGCGCCGCAGCGTGACCTTGGCGAAGTCGATCAGCAGGTCGGGATCGGCGCTGTCGCCTTCGGAGTCGGGCACTCGCCCATCGTAGTGAAGCGATTTCGGCGTGATTTCCTAGGCCTCGCGCTGGTTTTCACGCCCAAATCGCTGGCGACCGCAACGGGAGTTGGCGCGCTGGCGACCGCAACGGGAGCCCAGCCGCTGCGGGCCAGCACGCGCTTTGGCGTGATCCGCACGAAGAACTGGACCAGCGGACCGATCCCGAACGCGTACAGGACGGTGCCGACGCCGACGGTCCCGCCGAGCAGCCATCCGACCGCCAGCACCATGACCTCGATGGACGTTCGAACCAGCCGGACCGACAGGCCGGTGCGCACCACGAGCCCGGTCATCAGCCCGTCGCGCGGGCCGGGGCCGAGGCCTGCGCCAATGTAGAGCACCGTGCTGATCGCGTTGAGCACGACCGCGCCCACCATCATCGCGACGCGCACCGCAAACGAGGTCGGCGTGGGCAGTATTGCCAGTCCCGCGTCTACGGTCACAGCGATGACGATGACGTTGGCGACGGTGCCGACGCCGGGACGGTTGCGCAGCGGGATCCAGGCCACCAGCACCGCCACACCGACGACGGCGGACGCGATGCCGATCGTCATTCCCGTGTTCAGGGCCAACCCCTGATGGAACACATCCCACGGGTCGAGCCCGAGCCCGGCGCGCACCATCATCGCCATCGAGAAGCCGTAGCCGGTCAGCCCGAGCAGCAGTGCGCTGCCTCGCACCGTGGCACTACGCATGGTGCGGGAAGCGAATCCGTATCAGCTCAACCTCGTTGCGCACCCGCTCGGCATCGCGGTCGAGAAACTCGGCGGGTATGCGCTCCGCCGGATGGAAGAACCTGTCCCACGTACGGGCCAATCGAGATGTCCAATTCGTGCTCATGACCCGATAGTTCAGACAACTGGCTTGCTATTCAATAGCCAGTTAGTCCATACTGGCATGCAAATGACGATTGATTTGCCCGCACGTGCGCTCGATGTGGACCTTTTGGCCCGCGAGCTCGGCAACTGGCGCACGTCCAGTCGCAGCGGTCCGGCCTACCACGGCTTGGCCGATGCGATTCGGCTGCTCATCGTCGACGGACGCCTGCCCGTCGGCGCCCGGTTGCCCAGCGAGCGCGCGATGGCCGACACGCTGCGGGTCTCCCGCACCACCGTCACTGCCGCGTACGCCCAACTGCGCGACGACGGCTATCTCAACGCCCGCCGCGGCGCCCGCAGCACCACGGCCCTTCCGCTGGCACCGGCGACGCGCACCGAGGCCACACCGCCGACTATGAGCCTGGCCGCTGCCGCATTGTCCGCCCCGGCGGCCGCGGTCAGCGAGGCGTTCGTCGATGCGACTCACGACGTGACGCCATACCTGCACGAGCCCGGCCACGAACTCGTCGGCGTCGCCGCCCTGCGACAAGCCATCGCCGAAAGATATTGCGAGCGTGGCCTTCCCACCGAACCCGACGACGTCTTGGTCACCACCGGGGCGCTACATGCCATCGGCTTGATCCTGACGACCTACGTGCAGCCCGGCGATCGCGTGCTGGTGGAACAGCCCACCTATCACGGAGCGTTGTCGGCGATCACCACCGCCGGGGCGCGACCCGTTCCGGTGGCGATGACCGAGGACGGCTGGGAGCTCGACGCGCTGCAGGCTGCGGTGCATCAACTGTCGCCGAGCCTTGCCTACCTGATCCCGGACAACCAGAATCCCACCGGGCTGACGATGCCCGCGCGGGACCGAAAGCGATTGGCGGGCATCATCGCCGAGACCCGGACGCGCACCATCATCGACGAAACCATCCTCGACATGTGGCTGGACGAACCGGTACCCGCGCCGATGGCCGCGGCGATGACGACGCGACGAGACCTGGTACTGACGGTCGGTTCGATGTCGAAGTCGTTCTGGGGCGGCCTGAGGGTCGGTTGGATCCGCGCCGAGCGTGCCACCATCGCCACGATCGCCGCACTGCGCCCGTCGATCGACATGGGCACCCCGGTTCTCGAACAGTTCGCCGCCGCAAGGCTTCTCGCGCAGCGCGACGAACTGCTGCCGGAGCGGCGCGAGATCCTTCGGACACGACGCGCGGTCTTGCTGTCGCTGCTGCACCGCCACCTGCCCGACTGGCAACCCGGACCCGGTGTTGGCGGGATGTCGCTCTGGGTCCGCTTGCCCGCGCCGATGAGCACCGCGCTGGCGGCCGCCGCCTCACGGCTGGGCCTGGACCTGCCCGCGGGTCCGCGGTTCGGGGTCGACGGAACACTGGAGCGCTTCGTGCGGGTGCCCTACGCGCTGCCGGAAGAGCAGCTTTCGGCAGCCATCGAACTGCTGGCCCGCGCGTGGCACGGCGTCACCGGGTCCATCGCGCCGGAGCCGACCACCCTCGTCGTCTAGTCGTCGTCGGGGATATCGACCCTGCGGAATGTTCCGTCGACCGTGTCGGCCGCCTCGATCTCGCCGCGGGTGATACCGAGGATGAACAACACGGTGTCCAGGTACGGATGGCTCAGCGACGCGTCGGCCACCTCCCGCAGCGCCGGTTTGGCGTTGAACGCCACCCCCAGGCCGGCGGCGGCCAGCATGTCGATGTCGTTGGCGCCGTCGCCGACGGCGACGGTCTGCGCCATCGGTACCCCGGCCTGCTGCGCAAAGTCCCTCAGCGCCTTGGCCTTTCCAGGGCGGTCGATGATCGGCCCGATGACCCTGCCGGTCAGCTTGCCGTCGACGATCTCGAGTTGGTTGGCCGCCACAAAGTCCATCTTCAGCTCGTGGGCGAGCGGTTCGATGACTTGGCGGAAGCCACCCGACACGATGCCACAGTGAAACCCCAAGCGCCGCAACGTCCGCAACGTGGTGCGTGCTCCCGGCGTGAGCTCGATCTGCTCTCCGACCTCTTCGAGCACTTCGGCCGGGAGGCCGGCCAGTGTCGCGACGCGGCGGTTCAGCGACTCGGCGAAGTCCAGTTCACCCCGCATGGTGGCCTCGGTGATCTCCGCGACGGCTGCGTGCGCGCCGACCCGGTCGGCCAGCATCTCGATGACCTCGCCCTGGATCAGCGTCGAGTCGACGTCAAAGACGATGAGCCGCTTGGCCCGTCGCGACAGGCTGTAGTCCTCGAGGGCGATGTCCACACCCTCTTCGACGGCCACCTGCGCCAACTTGGTCTGCAACTGTGCGTAGGCCGCCCCGGGTGGCACCGAGACCCGCAGCTCCAGTCCGGTCACCGGATAGTCGGAGACGCCGCGAATGAAGTCGATGTTGACGCCTTGTGCGGCCACCTCGCGGGCCACCACGCCGAAAGCCCCAGCGGTGATCGGCCTGCCCAGCACGACAATGGTGTGGGTGGACGGCTCACGCATCACCGGTAGCTCGTCGCGGCGCTCGATCGTCACGTCGAGGCCGACGCCGTGAATGGCGTTCTCGACCTCTTCCCGCAGTTCGGGACCGCCGGCCGCCTCGGCCGTGCCCGATACCAGCACGCCCAACGTCAGCCGGCCGCGAATGACGACCTGTTCGACATTGAGCAGCTCAACCTTGTGTCGCGAAAGGACTTCGAAGAGCGCAGATGTCACGCCCGGTTGGTCGACTCCGGTGACCGTGATCAACACCGACACCTTGGGCGGCGTGCTCACCCCCGTTTAACGCCGCGCGCGGCCATCAGCTCCGGACGTTCTCGTCGTCTAGCCGCGTGATGTCGCCGTCCGACGGGCCGTGGCTGCGCCCGATGTGCGCCTCGGCACGCATCCGGTCCACCATGTGCGGATAGTGCAACTCGAAAGCCGGCCGCTCCGAGCGGATCCGGGGCAGCTCGGTGAAGTTGTGCCGCGGCGGTGGGCAACTGGTGGCCCATTCCAGTGAGTTGCCGTAACCCCATGGGTCGTCGACGGTCACCGGCTCGCCGTAGCGCCAGCTCTTGAACACGTTCCATGTGAACGGAATCGTCGACACCCCGAGGATGAACGCGCCGATCGTGGAGACGATGTTCAGCGTGGTGAACCCGTCGGTGGGCAGGTAGTCGGCGTAGCGGCGGGGCATGCCCTCGTCGCCCAACCAGTGCTGCACCAGGAACGTGGTGTGGAAGCCGATGAACGTCAACCAGAAGTGCAGCTTGCCCAGCCGCTCGTCGAGGAGCCTGCCGGTCATCTTGGGGAACCAGAAATAGATGCCCGCGTAGGTGGCGAACACGATTGTGCCGAACAGCACGTAGTGGAAGTGCGCGACCACGAAGTAGCTGTCGGTGACGTGGAAGTCGATCGGCGGGCTGGCCAGCAGCACGCCGGACAGGCCACCGAGCAGGAAGGTCACCAGAAAGCCCACCGAGAACAGCATCGGTGTTTCAAATGTCAACTGGCCCTTCCACATCGTGCCTATCCAGTTGAAGAACTTGATACCGGTCGGCACCGCGATCAAGAACGTCATGAAGCTGAAGAACGGCAGCAGCACGGCGCCGGTTGCATACATGTGGTGTGCCCACACCGCCACCGACAGCGCGGCGATCGACAGCGTCGCGTAGATCAGCGTGGTGTAGCCGAAGATCGGCTTGCGGGAGAACACCGGGAAGATCTCGGAGACGATGCCGAAGAACGGCAACGCGATGATGTACACCTCGGGGTGGCCGAAAAACCAGAACAGGTGCTGCCACAGCAGCACACCGCCGTTGGCCGGGTCGTAGACGTGCGCGCCGAGGTGACGGTCCGCCGCCAGGCCGAACAGCGCGGCGGTCAGCAGCGGGAAGACCATTATCACCAGGATCGACGTCACCAGGATGTTCCAGGTGAAGATCGGCATCCGGAACATCGTCATCCCGGGCGCACGCATGCAGACCACGGTCGTGATCATGTTGACGCCGCCGAGGATCGTGCCGAGACCAGCGACGGCCAGGCCCAGGATCCACAGGTCACCGCCGGCACCCGGCGAATGAATCGCGTCGGTCAGCGGGCTATAGGCGGTCCAGCCGAAGTCTGCGGCACCGCTCGGGGTGATGAAGCCGGCCATCGCGATCATCGCGCCGAACAGGAACAACCAGAAGCTCAACGCGTTCAGCCGCGGGAACGCGACGTCGGGAGCGCCGATCTGCAGCGGAAGCACCAGGTTGGCGAACCCGAACACGATCGGGGTGGCGTAGAACAGCAGCATCACCGTGCCGTGCATGGTGAACAGCTGGTTGAACTGCTCGTTGGACAGGAACTGCAGGCCGGGCAACGCGAGCTCGGTGCGCATGAACAGCGCCAACAGCCCGCCGATGAAGAAGAAGATGAAGCAGGCGACGCAGTACATGATGCCGATCAGCTTGTGATCGGTGGTGGTCACCAGCTTGTAGACCAGGTTCCCCTTGGGACCGAGCCGCGCCGGGAACGGACGACGGGCCTCGAGTTCTCCGACTGGGGGTGCTTCGGCTACCAAGAGGTCCTCCAAACGTCCATACGGGCATGCCCGCACTGTTCCGTTCGAATCTTATCTCCCGACGGGCCCTCTGTCGGCATGGGTCCTACAAACCGTCGTAATCGATTTGGCGGTATCCCCTGATCGCCGGTTGACCAGTCGCGAAGTGCTCGGATGTTACCGTCGGCCCCGTGCTGATCCGCCGACCGGAGCTAGCGCCGGCCGTGCGGCGCCGGCGCCCGGTGTCATCGCAGCTGCTGCGGCCCTGCTGACCGCCGTCGTGGTGACCGCGCTCGGCGGCTGCGGCAACCCGGGCGGAGGCTCGCCCGCGCCGGCCAATCAGCCGACGGTGATCACCAGCACCACCAAGATCGCGGGCGCCGGCGTGCTGGGAAATCAGCGCAGGCCCGACGAATCCTGCGCGCCCGATCCTCTGCCCGCCGATCCCGACGTCAGCGCGACGTGGACCGTGCGCCACGCCGCAGGTGAGACCGTGGTGCCCGCGGAGGCGCAACGAATCGTGGTGCTCTCCGGAGACCAGCTCGACGCGCTGTGCGCGCTGGGCCTCCAGTCACGCATCGTCGCCGCCGCGCTGCCCGACGGGTCGGACAGCCAGCCGTCATATCTCGGCACTGTCGTGCACGACCTGCCCGCGGTGGGCACCCGCAGCGAGCCGGACCTTGAGGCGATCCGGGCGGCGGCGCCGGATCTGATCCTCGGGTCGGAGGCGCTGACCCCCGACGCCTATCCGGCGCTGTCGGCCATCGCCCCGACGGTCTTCACGGGCGCAGCCGGCGCGGCCTGGGAGGACGACCTGCGCACGGTGGGCGCGGCGACCGGACGAGTCGACGCCACCACGGGATTGATCGACGGCTTCACCGAGGCCGCGGACAAGACCGGCGCCGACAATGACGCAGCGCACTTCCAGGCGTCGGTGGTGCAATTCACCGACACCACCATGCGGGTCTACGGGCCCGCTAACTTTCCCGGCAGCGTGCTCGCCGCTGTGGGCGTGGATCGCCCTGCCGCACAACGCTTTACCGACAAGCCGTACATCGAGATCGGCACCACCGAGGCGGACCTGGAGAACTCCCCCGATTTCTCGATCGCCGACGGCGACATCGTCTATGTCTCCTTCGCGTCACCGACGGCCAAGGACCGCGCCGGCGAGGTCATGGGCAGCGACGCGTGGCGAAAGCTGTCCGCCAACAAGGACAACCGGGTCTTCGTCGTCAACAACGAGGTGTGGCAGACCGGCGAGGGCATCGTCGCCGCCCGCGGGATGCTCGCGGACCTGCGCTGGGTCAACGCCCCGATCAACTAACGTCGACAGGGTGTTCCATGTCCTGAAGTCGACCTACCACGCGCCACCTGACGTCGTCGACCAGACCCGTCCCGCCCATCTCGAGTTCCTGAAAGACGAGATCGCGGCAGGCCGACTCCTTCTGGCCGGCCGCCAGGAGGACGGTTCCGGCGGGGTTCTCATCACCGGCGATATGAGCGCCGACGAGGCACAAGACATCGTCGACCGTGACCCGTATACGCAGGCCGGGGTGGCGAACTACCAGCGGTTGTCCTTCAACGGCGCGTACCGTGCCCCCGGACTCTGAGCGCTAAGTCACAACAAATCGGGATTACGGCCGCATCGTCGGCGGTTGATTGGGATAGCCGCAGCCGTTGCGGCAATTCCGATTAGCTTCGCCAAGTTTGTTTCGTATGTCACAAAGAGGATGAGATGACGACTGCTGTATCCGCCTACGCCGCGACATCGGCCACCGGGCCACTCACCAAGACAACGATCACCCGCCGTGACGTAGGGCCGCACGATGTCGCCTTCGACATCCATTTCGCGGGTATCTGCCACTCCGACATTCACACCGTCAGGGCCGAATGGGGCCAGCCACGCTATCCCGTTGTGCCCGGTCACGAGATTGCCGGTGTCGTCACCGAGGTCGGTTCCGAGGTGACGAAGTTCCAGGTCGGCGATCGGGTCGGGGTCGGCTGTTTCGTCGACTCCTGCCGCGAGTGCGACAACTGCAAGGCCGGGCTGCAGAACTACTGCACCGGCACCGGCATGGTCGGCACCTACGACGCTGTGCTCAAGGACGGCGAGAAGACCTACGGTGGATACAGCGGCGCGATCGTCGTTGACGAGAACTACGTGCTGCGCGTCCCCGACAGCATCCCCCTCGATGCCGCCGCTCCCCTGCTGTGCGCGGGCATCACGCTCTATTCGCCGCTGCGGCACTGGAATGCCGGGCCCGGCAAGGACGTCGCCGTTATCGGCCTCGGCGGGCTGGGCCACATGGGCGTCAAGCTCGCCGCGGCCATGGGTGCCAACGTGACGGTGCTAAGCCAGTCGCTGAAGAAGATGGAGGACGGCCTTCGGTTGGGCGCCAACGAGTATTACGCCACCAGCGACCCCGACACCTTCACCAAGCTGTCCGGATCGTTCGACCTGATTCTCAACACGGTGTCGGCCAACCTGGACCTGGACAGCTACGTCAGCCTATTGAAAGCCGACGGCACGCTGGTTGAGCTCGGTATGCCCGAACATCCGATGGAGCTTGCCGCGGTACCACTTGTGTCGATGCGCCGCAGCCTGTCCGGCTCGATGATCGGTGGCATCCCCGAAACCCAGGAGATGCTCGACTTCTGCGCCGAGCACGATGTGCGGCCCGAAATCGAGATCATCACACCGGATTACATCAACGAGGCATACGAGCGGGTACTCGCCAGCGACGTGCGGTACCGGTTCGTCATCGACACGGAGTCACTGCGGTAACGACCAAACACACCGCATCGCTGCGGTTACCGCTAGGCGCTAGGTTCGTCCATACCGGCCAGCGGCCAGCCCGCCGCGGCTAACTTGGCCGCGATCCGCTGGATGTTCTCCGGGCCGGCGTCGTGGTGGGTGACGTCCTTGATGAACTCCGCGATCTCGTCGCGGGTGATCTCGCCGTCGGCCAGCGCACCCGCGTCCTCGGCGGTGAGGTTACGCACGACCTCTTTAACCTGGTCTTCGGTCAGCGGCGTGGAGCGCAGCAGCGCCAGCAGCGGGACGCGGTCGGCGCCGGGCACGCCCTGGGGGTACCCGGCGCGGAGCCATTGCAGTATCGACTGGAACAGCGACGGGGTGGTCACGCCGCTAAGTGTCATGCCTGCAAGACGCGGAAGCCACGGTGAGCTTGCACAGTTTCTCGCGCGTTCACCGGGCGTTCATCGCCTAGAAATCCCAGTCCTCTCTTCGTGTTGACGGCACTGCCGATCACGTACGACGAGCCGGAGCCCGGCTATCTTGGCTGGTGATCGGTGCCAACAATCGCGGTACTCAGTGCATAACCGCTGGTAGCAGGGTAGAATGGTGAGACGTGGCCGCCCTCGTTTGGGCGGGCCGTACTGATCATCGAGGGGTCAAAACCTGCGATGCCGGTGGCGAAATCGAGCACAGGGTTGGCCGAGGACATCGGCGGCTAGGCACCGATTCGCGACTGAACGCCGGGACATAGAGAAGTTCATCCGCGCCGGAGACCGCACTCCGGTGGCAGCCGCCCGTGCGCCAAGAAAGGCATCCGATGACCGACCCCAACAAAACCCTGATTGCTGCCCTGCTCGACCGTTCCGGCTCCATGACGACCTCCAAGAATGCCACCGAGGACGGCTGGCGTGAGCTCATCAATGAGCAGCGACAGCAGCCCGGGCAGTGCCAGGTGACACTGGCCCAGTTCGACACCGTCTACGAGGTGGTGTATTCGGTCACCGACATCGCCGATGTGCCGGAGTTCGTCGTAGAGCCACGCGGAATGACCGCGCTGCTCGACGCCACCGGCAAGTTCATCACCGACATCGGTGAGCAGCTATCGGCGCTGCCCGAGGACCAGCGCCCCGGCCACGTGATCTGCCTCATCATGACCGACGGCATGGAGAACGCCAGCCGCGAATGGAGCTGGGACGCCGTGCAGCGGCTCACCAAGCAACAACAGGACGAGTGGAACTGGAAGTTCATCTTTCTCGGGGCCAACATGGACGCCGTCGAGGTCGGCGGGCGGATGGGCTTCGCCGCCGGGGACTCAATCACCTACGACGACTCCAGCTACGCCTCCACCACTGGAGTGATGCGGTCGGCCAGGGAGATGGTCAGATCAACGCGGGCAGGCAAGTCCGCCTCGTTCTCCGAGGAGGACCGAAAGGCCGCGATGGACACACCAAAGAAGTCGACGACGCGTTAACGGCAGCCGCAAGAGCGTTGGACACGCCGGCACACCGTTAACGTGCGAGTTCAGAAGTCCAGTCCTCGTCGGTGGTGTTGACGGCCTTACCGATCAGCGAATCGGGCTGCCGCTGTTCCCACGTAGGTCACATCGTCGCGCTACCGGATTCGCCACGAACCGTGCGGCCGGTGTCAGTCCACGGATTTCTTCGGCAAAATGTGCCTTACTTTGGGAAACGGCTGCCGAGGCTTTGGCCCAGTCCGACCCGGTCCGGCTCGTCCAGCGCGTGGTCGCCG
The DNA here is from genome assembly GCA_963800125.1 of uncultured Actinomycetota bacterium. Classification (GTDB taxonomy): domain Bacteria; phylum Actinomycetota; class Actinomycetes; order Mycobacteriales; family Mycobacteriaceae; genus Mycobacterium. The sequence continues at coordinate 31,950 of CAWDAC010000045.1, forward strand.
AGGAGATGCCGGCCGTGCTCGACAAGCAGGGATCAAGGTCGTGGTCGACATGACCGCGTCGGTGTGAGAGGAGCAGGCGAGATGCGCGTTGTCGTCATTGGAGGCGGCCCCGCTGGTGTTTCCGCCGCCCTGCACGCCGCCGAGCTGGGCGCAGAGGTCACGCTCGTCGAGCGGGGGCGGGTCGGCGGCACCGCCTTCAACAGCGGCCCGGCACCGGTGCGCACGCTGGCTCGGGCCGCGCGCCTGGTCAGGGACTGGAGCTCGTGGGAAACGTTCGGTCTGCGCGGGCCACGGCCCGAGGTCGACGTCGCCGCTACCCTGGCCAACGCCCAGCGGGTGGCCGGCTATCTCTATGAACGCAAGCGCGTCGCCGACCACATCCGCTCCGTCGGGGTCGACCTCGTCGAAGAGGCCGGCGACGCCCGGTTCGTCGACGCCAACACCGTCGCCGCGGCCGACGGCCGCAAGTGGACCGCGGATCGGGTGATCATCGCCGTCGGCGGCAAGGCCGGGCGACTGCCGATCCGCGGGGCCGAACTCGGCCTGACCTACGAGGACTTGCGCAGCCTGAACTCCCTGCCCGACCGGGTCTGCGTCATCGGGGCGGCCGACACGGGCTGCCAGCTCACGTCGATCCTGGCGGACTTCGGCTGCGAAGTCACGCTCGTCGAGTACGCGCCCCGGATCGTGCCGCGAGCCGATGTCGACGTCTCGGTCGCGCTCGAACACGCTTTCCGGGGGCGCGGCATCGAGGTCATCACCAGCGCCGCAGTCCACCAACTCGAGGCGCTCCAACCCGGTGTGCGCGTCCTGTACCGAGTCGGCGACGAGTCCAGAACGGTCGACGTGGACGCGGCGTTCTTCGCCGTCGGCTGGCCCGGCAACGCCGACCTCGTCGACGCCGCCGCTGCCGGCGTGGTAACCGAGCGTGGCTACGTGATGGTCGACGCGTTCACGGCCACCAGCGTCCCCCACATCTTCGCCGCCGGGGACGTCGACGGGAACAGCATGCTCGTCAGCAGCGCGACGCTCGAAGGCCGTGTCGCCGCCGAGAACGCGGTGCTCGGCCCGCGTCGCCGGGTCGTCCATGAGATCGTCCCCGCCGGCAGTTTCACCGACCCCGAGTACGGCAGCGTCGGGCTCACCGAGGAGCAGGCCCGCGCCCGCTACGACTGCGCCGTCGCTGTGGCCCGCTATGAGGACATGCTGCGGCCCGTCGCCGACGGGCAGCCGGAAGGGTTCTGCAAGCTGATAGTCGAGACCGCGCGACGGCAGATCGTCGGCGCTCACGTGCTCGGTGAGTACTCGGCCGAAGTGATCCAGATGATCGCGGCCTGCATGGCGGCGGGGATGCGCGTCGAGGAGGTCGCCGAGCTTCAGTTCGCCTTCCCCACATTCACCGAGGGAGTCAATCAGGCTGCCCAGATGGTGGTGAACGAACTCGGCGTCCGTCCGCTGCCCCGTCTCTGGAGCAGTCTGAGCTCCACACCGTCGGTCCTTGGGTGACCGGCGACGCGGAACTTGAGAACCGCTCTGCGATCTGCCCGTACGACCTCCTTCCGAGAGGATCTGAGGGCATGGGCAACTTAGAAACGGTGGAGGCGATCTACGACGCATTCGACCGGGGGATGTTCCCGCGGCCTCGGCGAAATCCCAGACCATCTCGGCGGTTTCATACACCAAGGTGCTGTGAGGCGCGGTGCGGTGATCAGCCAGTCCCCCATCAGAGGTCTCGTTCCTGCTGCTGGATGATTTCGGCGGCTTCGAGCCGGGACTCCACGGACCGCTCCATGTTGCCGGGGAGCTTGCCGGTCTTCTTGTAAATGAGAAGCGTGGCAATGGATTTCGCGCAGACCGCGGTGACCTCCCACACCACGTCGGCAAACTTTACTGAGCCCGTTGTCGTGCCCGACGCATTAGGCCGTCGCCGGTCAGGAAGACGTTGTCCGGTTGGTCCATGATCTCGGTGTTGGCCACCAGTGCTCGCCGACGGCGCGGAAATCCCGTTCGTGGCCGACTGACTCCCCACGGCGACGAGTCGGCTCACGTCCAGCTCGGCGGTCTGATCGAATTCGAAAGGTCGACCAGGGTGTAGCGATGGCGCCGCCGCGGCGAATGCCGCGCCAGTTCCCGAAGTGCCTCCTCGATACCGGCGCGTAAACCCTGTTGGTCGAACGGTTGGCCGAAGATCGGATCGGCGGCGGGCGTGGCACCGGATCGAAGCCAGTCGAGGGCGATACCGAGCACAAGCGCACGCATCTGCGGGGCCCGTGGCTCGCCCTCGGCCAAGTGCTCGACACGACGCGCGGCGTCGCGCAGGTCGGCCTCGGTGATCTCGGCGATCGGACGGGAGTCGAGCAGCATCAACACCGATGTCAACTGCGCTTCGCCGTAGTGCCGCGAGGTCAGTGGGACCTGGTCGAGCACTTCGATCGCACCGGACCGGTCGCCGCGGAAGGCCAGCTGGCGGGCCAGGCCGAACGCCGCGCTCACCATCGAGCGGTCGGTGCGCCACAGCGTCCGGTAGTACCGCTCGGTCGACCGGCGCAATCGCTCGGCATCCGCAGCGTCGTTCGCGTCGAGCATCAGTTCGCCCACCGCCGCCGACGCCAGCTTCGGTGCGGCTTCACCAGGTAGGGCGGCGACCACTCGCTCGAAACATGCCAGTGCCGCCTTGAGTTTGCCGGCATCCAGCGCGACGACAGCGTCCTCCCAGTCGAAACGCCAGTCGCTTTCCGGATCATCGGCCGGCACCGGTTCGGGCAGGGCGCGGGCGACGCTTCGCGCGTTCGGGCGGACCTCGTGTCGGATTCCATCGACGAACACGTCGGTCCGCTGGAGCCCGAGATCGGTGCCGAACGCGGCGCGTGGCGGAGTAAAGAGCGCAGATGTGCCTGGTCTCGGTTCACCGGTCTGCTCGGCGAGGATCTCGCGCAGCACGCCCTTGCATTGGGTCGCCATCTCGTCGGCGGACGAGAATCGTTGCGCCGGCTTGGCGTTCGTCGCGCGCGCCAACAGCCGGTAGAACGACTCGTACCGGTGGAACAGCGGCACGTCGTCGGGGTCGGGCAAGGACTCTGCGAACCGGTCGTTCGGCAGGTCGACGGTCAGTTTGGCCAGTGTGCGGCCGACGGTGTAAATGTCCGACGCGATCGTCGGACCGGTACGCACGATCTCGGGTGCCTGAAATCCTTTGGTGCCGTAAATGTATCCGAAGTCGCCGATGCCGGACACCGCGCCCATGTCGATCAGCTCGACATGATCCTCGCTGAGCATGACGTTTTCCGGCTTGAGGTCGTTGTAGACCAGGCCGAAAGAATGCAGGTAGGAAAGCGCCGGCATGATCTCGAGCACGTAACCGAGGGCCTGCTCCACCGGCATCATTGGCGTCGGTTCACTCGCCGGCATTCCGTCTTGCAGCTTGTTCAGGATGTCCTGCAGAGTCGTGCCGCCGATGTACTCCATCACGATGTAGCCGATTGGGCTTCCGTCGAAGCCCGGATGTTCGACGAAGTTGTAGATCTTGACGATGCCGGGATGGTTCACCATGGCGAGGAATTGGCGCTCGGCGATGGCGACCTCCTGCGCTTGCTGTCCGCCGGGCTGAAGGAGGCCTTTGAGCACCACCCAGCGGTCGCTGACGTTGCGGTCGATCGCCAGATAAATCCAGCCGACGCCGCCGTGAGCGATGCACCCCTGAACGTCGTACTGGCCGGCGACCATCTCGCCGGCTTCTAGCTGTGGCGAGAACGAGAATATTGCGCCGCAGTTCGGACATACGCCTTCGCTGGGCCCCGGTTGACCCGCGACGCTGCGCCCGACCGGTTGCTGGCAGGTGCCACAGTACCGTTTGGACTCGGCAACAACGGGATTGGTGAGAATCGCGCTTGTCGGCTCGATGTCCTCGCGAACCGGAACCTCGACGAGGCCGTCGCCGATGCGTCGTCGGCCGGAGCGCAGCCGCGGCCGGGTGCCCTCGACCTTGGTGGCTCCGGTTCCGGTGACCAGGACGGCCCGGGTTCCTTCGACCGCGGTCGGTCCTGTCTCGCTTACCGGGACAGCTCGTGTTCCATCGTCGCCGGCCATCGGTCAGTCTCGATACTTCGGTTCTGGTGGACTGGCGGGTCCGAGCACGGCAAGCCACCTGTCGTACAACGACATCCAGGTGCCGTCCCGGCGCATGCGGTCCAGGCTGGCGTTGACGGCGCGAACCAGGTCCTCCTGTGACTTGTTCACCCCGATACCATAGGGTTCGTCCTCCAAGCTCGGTCCCACGATGTGAAGGTTGGGATCTTGCACCGCCAGTCCGGCGAGGATCGAGTTGTCGGTACTCGCCGCATCCGCCTGGCCCTGCTGAAGCATGACCAGGCAGTCGTCCCAATTCGGAACGGCGACAAGGTTTGCCGTCGGCGCGAGACGAGCGACAGTGGCCAACGACGTGGTGTCCACCACCGAACACACGCGCTTGCCCGCCAGATCGGCCGGGCCGCTAATCTGCGAATCCTTCGGCACGAGCAGCCGTTGGCTGGCGTCGAAATAGACTGTGGAGAACGCGATCTGCTCGGCACGCGCGCAGGTGATCGTCATCGTCTTCGCGACGATGTCGACACTCTTGTCCTGCAGCGCCGAGATGCGCTCCGGCGATGTCAGTAACCGGAACTCCACTTTGTCGGGATCGCCGAGGATGTCGCGGGCAATTTCGCGCGCGATGTCGACGTCGAACCCCTGCAGTTCGCCGGAGTCGGGATCCCGGAAGCTGAAGAGGTTCGTGTTCTGGTCGACCCCGGCGATCAACCTGCCGCGGCGGACAATCTCCTCGACGGCCGGACCCCCTGCTGTGGATGGGCGGAGACTCGCTGTGGCATCACAGCTTTCTACAGGCGCACCGGCGACCTCCGACACCACGGCCGCGCCGCTGGGCAGCGGCAGCGTGGTGCGCGAAGGTGACACCTCGGCTAGCGGTTGCACGGTGGAACAGCCGGCGAGCAGGGCCGCCGCGAGCCCGAACGCAGCCGCGGCGCGCATCATTGGTACTCGTTCAGTCGTGGCCAGATGCCTGCTGCGACCGCCAACGCGGCCAGCACACCGATCGCCGCGGCGCCCGGTCCGAGCAGGCTCAGCGCGGTATAGGCATGGGCGATCCCGTCGCGCTGCCGGTCCCGCAGCCGAGTGATGTCGTCGCGTAGCGCGGTGTCCAGCCGGCTGAACTGGACGCTGGAGTGTTGCGGGTCGTCGTCTCGCGCGACAGCGACGGCACCGAGATAGTCGCCACCGGCGAGTCTGCGTCGGATGTCGTCATGCGAGCGCACCCAGCCGCCGAGCGCGTCGGCCGCGCCGTCCACCCGGTCCTGGTCGAGTGTCTGCGACAGCTGTACAGTCCGCGCTTCGAAATTGGTTTCGGACTGGGTATCGGATCCGCGCTTGAGCAGTCCGAGGATTTCGTCTGCACGAGCTTGCTCGGCGAGGATCCGTGCGGTCACCGCGGTGCCCAGCGGCTCGGCGCCCTCGGTTCGAGCGCCGGCGGCGGCACGCGCAGACAGCAGACCGGCCACCCAGAGCCACACCACGAGGACCGCCATCAACACCGACGCCAACAGCAGCCCGGGGTTCAGCCGACGATGACTTCGCTTGGTCAGGGCGACCTGAGCGACCACCAACATGCCGAGTGCGAGCAGGGATCCCGCAATGACCGCGCGCAACGGGCCGGCGGATCGTTCCGACGACATGACGGCCTCGGCCTGGGTCCGGTACAACTGCTCGGCGGACGGAAGGATGTCCCGCTGCATCAGCGCGGACGCTTCGCTGAGGTATGCGACTCCGATCGGGCGCCCCGCACGGTTGTTGGCGCGGGCGGTGGCGATCATCCCGGTGTACACCGCGAGCTGGTTGGACAGGTCCGTGAGCAGCGTCAGTGAGCGAACATCGTTGGGCGACACGCCGTTCGAGGCGGTGACCAGGCCGGCGGTCGCCTGGCCGATTGCGGCGTCGTAGCGATCCCGAACATCGGATGGTTCGACACCGCCGGAGAGGAATGTCGTCGCCGCGGTCGTGTTGGCGATCGACAGTGCGTTGTAGATCTGTTGGGCGGCATCAGCCAACGGTTCGGTATGCGATTGCAGGGTCTTCAGCTGGTCCCTGCGGTCGGTAACCGTGGTTGACGCGGCCACGCCGACGGCGAGCAGCGCCGCTATCAGAACGACGGCCACCAACGCCATCCGGCCCGGCGTGGATTCGAGGAAGTCGACGACCGGCCGGTCTGATTCCTCGGGATCGACGAGCAGGGACTCGTCGAGTGTGTGCGTCTGCTGGCCCGCCAGCTCACCGCTGTGCACTCGACATCACCTCGTCGCAGGTTGGGCACGGACCCGCGATACCAGACTCGATCCAACGCTGATGGATCGCACGGTAGCCCTCTGAAACGCATTGCGCGGGTGGTTGCTCGGTTCAGTATCCCGCTCGCACCGGAACCCTTCCGTTGCTGCGGCCCTTGCCGGCGAACGGTCGCAGCACATTCTCAGTCGGTCTACCCAGCTCTCCGGCGGCGAGCGGCAACGCGTGGCGATCGCGCGGGCCCTGATGATGAAGCCTCGACTGCTGCCCTGCGACGAGATCACCTCTGCACTTGACCCACCGGTGGCCGCCGAGGTGCTCGAGGTGCTGCCTCGGCTCAAGGCCGAAGAGGCCATCGCCCTGGTCACCCATGACATGTCGTTCGCGTCGAGGGCGGCCGACCGGCTGGTGTTCTTCCAGGATGGCGAGATCACCATCAACACCACACCCGAGATCGCCTTCACCCAATCCGACAACAAACTGAACAAGTTCATCGAGGCCGTCGGGCTCTCGCGACGCCGGCACAAATCGGTTCCCGAATCGAAAGTAGCCGCTACATGCGTGATCTCCAGGACATCAGAACCATCCCGGCGGCGTGTCGCAGCGACGGTGCCACGACAGGGTCGTCATCGTCACCGGCGCAGGCGGCGGAATCGGCGCCGCGATCAGCGCGCGATTCGCCGACGAGGGCGCCCATGTCATCGTCTGCGATGCCAACGACACGGCGGCGGCGGCGGTGGCCGACAACCTCCCAGCCGCGGGCTACGGGCACAGGCAAGGGTTTTCGACGTCACCGACGCCGATGCGTGCCGTGCGCTTGCAGAACAGACCATCAGCGAGCACTCGCGCATCGACGTCTTGGTCAACAATGCCGGGCTCAATCGCCGCGGCGATCTACTCTCACTCAGCGACGACGATTGGTCGATCACCTTCGCGGTCAACGTCGATGCGATGTTCCACCTGTGCCGCGCGGTTCTTCCCCACATGATCGCCGCCGGTCGCGGCGCGATCGTCAACACCGCTTCGCAGTGGGGCTTGCACCCGGCGCCCGGGCACGCCTACAACGTGTCCAAGGCAGCCGTCGTGTCCTTCACGCAGAATCTCGCCCGCGACTACGCTCCCTACAATGTGCGCGTAAACGCCGTGTGCCCGGGCGAGATTCACACGCCCATGCTCGAATCCGGTCTCGCCCGCAAAAGATTGACGGTGGCCGACCTCGACAAGAAGGTGCCCTTTTGGACGCATCGGGCGTCCCGAGGAAGTGGCGGCACTCGTCGCATTCCTCGCCTCGGACGAGGCACCGTTCACCGAGGGCGCGATCGCCGAGCTTCCGCTCGGGGAAGTCACGCCACCGGAGGATGTTGCCAAAACGATGGCGTTCCTCGCGTCCGGTCGAGCACGGCATGCGACCGGAGCCACCGTCGACATCACCGGCGCCGATTACGTTCGATGAACCTGCGCTCTGGACGGACAACCGCTTGGTCACATCGGCGATCGAACTCCAGGTGTCGACGCGCAGCTGCCACACGCGGTTGTAAGCCCGCAGCAGATGGTGCGACGCCTGGTGGGCAACCTCAGCCATGATCCTGTCTTTCGGGGCGCCCGGCTGCCGCTGTGCTTGATCGCGTCACCCCATGTGGGGATAGCGGTAGTCGGTGGGTGGCACGAAGGTCTCCTTGAGCGTGCGCGGCGACACCCAGCGGAGCAGGTTCAGCACCGACCCGGCCTTGTCGTTGGTCCCACTTGCCCGCGCGCCGCCGAACGGCTGTTGCCCGACGACGGCGCCGGACGGCTTGTCGTTGACGTAGAAGTTGCCGGCCGAGAACCGCAACACCTCCATCGCCTCACTGATCGCGGCCCGGTCCTGCGCGATTACCGCTCCGGTCAGCCCGTACGGGGCGATGTCGGCCGCCTCCCGCAGCACCCGGTCGTAGTCGGCGTCGTCGTAGACGAACACCCCGAGGATCGGCCCGAAGTACTCGGTGGTGAACACCTCGTGCGCGGGGTTGTCCGCTTGCACCACGGTCGGTCGGATGAAGTAGCCCTTATTGTTGTCGGCGGTTCCGCCGGCCAGGATCTCCACTCCCGCCTCGTTCTTGACTCGGTCAATCACACCGGTGAGCCGGTCGAAGGAACGTTTGTCGATCACCGCGCCGAGGAAGTTGGAGAAGTCCGTGACGTCGCCCATCGGCAGTCCGTTCACCTCGTCGATGAAGCCGTCGCGCATCCGCGACCAGACCGAGCGCGGAAGATAGGCGCGGGAGGCCGCCGAGCACTTCTGCCCCTGGAACTCGAACGCGCCCCGGGTCAGCGCGGTGCGAAGCACGTCGACGTCGGCGGAGGGATGCGCGATGACGAAGTCCTTGCCGCCGGTCTCCCCGACCAGGCGGGGGTAGGTCCGGTAGGTCGCTAGGTTCTCCGTGACCGTGCGCCACAGGTACCCGAACGTTCCGGTCGACCCGGTGAAGTGGATGCCGGCCAGGTCGGGATGAACCAACGCCACCTCGCTGACCGCGCGCCCGTCCCCGGTCACCATGTTGATCACACCCGGCGGCAGCCCGGCGGCCTCCAGCAGCCGCATCGTGTAGTGCGCGGACAGCTGTTGCGTCGGCGCCGGCTTCCACAGCACGGTGTTGCCCATCAGCGCCGGCGCGGTGGGCAGATTGCCGGCGATTGCGGTGAAGTTGAACGGCGTGATCGCCAGAATGAAGCCCTCCAGCGGGCGATGGTCGAAACGGTTCCACACCCCCGGCGAGCTGACCGGCTGCTCGGTGAGGATCTGCCTGCCGAAATGCACGTTGAACCGCCAGAAATCGATGAGCTCGCACGGGGTGTCGATCTCCGCCTGATAGCAGGTCTTGCTCTGGCCCAGCATGGTGGCCGCGGCGAGGGTGGTGCGCCAGGGCCCGGAGAGCAGGTCGGCGGCCTTGAGCAGGATGGCCGCCCGGTCATCGAAGGACATCCGCCGCCAATCCGGGGCGGCCGCCCGTGCCGCCTCGAGCGCGGCCTGCACGTCATCGGTGGTGGCGTTGGCCATCGTGCCCAGCACCTCGTCCTTGTGGTGCGGTTGAACGACGTCGATGGTTTGGCCGCCGCCGAGGCGTTGTTCGCCACCGATGGTCATGGTGAGCTCGGCCCGCTCCGCGGCCAGTTCGTTCAACTTGGCCTCAAGTGCGGTCCGCTCGCCGCTGCCGGGTGCGAAGCTGTGCACCGGCTCGTTGTAGGGCGCCGGAACCTGGGTGATGGCGTCAAGCATGTCGATTCCTCCGTCTCGCTGGTCAGCGGCCGGCAAGTGCGCGCAGGAAGAACAGGAGGTTGGCGGGCCTTTCGGCCATCCGTCGCATGAGGTACGGATACCAGGCCGAGCCAAACGGGATGTAGACCCGGATCCGGTAACCCTGGCGGGCCAACTCGTGTTGCAGGTCCCGCCGGATGCCGTACAGCATCTGGATTTCGAACTCGCGAGGCCCCTTGCCGGCTTTGGCAGCGGCCTGCTGCGCGTAGTGGATCAGTTCGTCGTCGTGTGTGCCGAACGCCGTGTCCTCCCCGTGGCGGAACAGCCAGTCGGTGAGGAACTTGAACTGCGCGGTGATATCGTCTTTGCCTTGCAGCGCCGCCTCGACCGGCTCCGCGTACGCGCCCTTCACCAGGCGGACCCGCGGCTTGAGCGGCGCCAGCGCCTCGAGGTCGAAGGGAGTTCGCCTCAGCATCACCTGGATGGCTAGGCGCACCTGCGGATGCGCGGTCAGGGCTTTCCGGTACAGCTCGATGGTATCCGCGACCAGGCTGCTGTCTTCCATGTCGATCTCGACGGGGACGCCGACCGCCTGCGCCCGGTCGAGGATCCTGGCCAGATTCGTCACGCAGGCGTCGCGGTCCACCGTCTGGCCCAGCTGGGACAGTTTGATGGAGATCGTGGCGTCCAGCCCGCGGCGGGCGATTGCCTCGGCCGCCGCGACGTACTCCTCGACGGCTGCCGTCGCGCCAGCCGTATCCGTGACTCCCTCACCAAGCAGGTCGAGAATGCCGCCGATCCCGTCGCCGTTCAGGTGCGCCGCGGCATCGAGTGCCTGCTCGATCCGCTCGCCGGCGACGAAGCGGTGCGCGGCTTTGCTCGTGATCGGGTTCTTGGTAATCGTCTGCTGAAGCCGAGAATTGCCCGCCGCCCACAGCAACGGCCGCCTGATCATCACGCCTCCGTGTATGCACCTGGACGTATTGGGTACCCGAACCCTACCCGAACCCTCAGGGCACGAAACGCTTTTGAACCTGCTTCGCAGCGCCTCCCACCAAATCGACGATGCGCACCGAGGTGGCTGCTGGCCGCCGCCGTCGAGCTGGCCCGACCCGGAGATGCGCAGATCTTTCGCCAACTCAGCGATCGGCTTGGTCCGCTCACCACCTCTATCACGTCGTCGGCAACCCTTGTCGACGTCGGAGCACGATCACCAGTGCGTCGTCTGGCAGACCGCCATCAATCCCGTTGTGGCGCTGGAACTTTTGGCCAACGACACCTGGAGGCACGGGCGTGCTGGACCCTTAGCGCAAGCGTGCGTCTGCACATGAAGAAATGCCCGCCCGAAGGAGTCGAAGCCGGTGACCGTCATCAGCGCGGCCCACATCGCCGGCACCGGGAAATGCGCATCGACAAACAGATCTGCGGTGCGCCGAATCTGCTCGCGCTGCCCGGCTGCGGGCCTCTCATGGCGGCCAAGATCATCGCCGAAACCGCCGACTCTACTTCCATCCCATTGCGGTTCCTGCGGGCGACCGCTCGTTGTCATTGGCCCAGCCCACATGGTCGGCGCAGCCGGAACTATGAACTGTCCCGGGCTGGCTAGGCTGCTGCTACATCGAGAATGTGGCGATCGTGCTCGGCAAACCACATACCCCACTGCAATACTGTTCGTACCGCTGAACATATCGAGGCCGGCGACGCCGAGACCGGTGCGACTGCTTTGACCACCGTGCTGGAGCGCCTGCTCACTACCTAACTGAACCCGAGCATTTTCTATTCGTGCCAAAATCATCACTGATTGACGGACGACCTCATAACCACCTCACAGCTCCGTCGACGCCTACGGGTGTCGACGCGAAAATATCCGTATGACTCGGCCAGTGATTGGCGAATCGGACAGCGGGCTCCGACGCGCCCTGCGGGTCGTCGGTCGTCCGCTGCCGGCATTAGAAGACCGAATTGAGCAACATGCATATCAATAGTGGCCAACCGAGAAGGCTTCGTGTTTCATCGCTGGCGGCTGTGGCCAATCCGTCGTATACCCGGATCGACACGTGGAACTTGCTCGACGACGCGTGCCATCACCTGCACGTCGTGCACCGGGCCGGGATGGACGCCGGGCAGGAGGTCGCCCGGGCGAAGCGGCTGCTGGACCGTCTGGGCGCCTACGAGCGGTACTGGCTGTACCCGGGAGCGGCGAACCTGGAGGCGTTCGGTGGCTATCTCGCCGATCTGGCAACGGAGCGACTGACCGACGAGGTGTCGCTGGCGGTGCGCATGCTATCGGAGTATGGCGACCGCGCCGCATTGTTCGACATGCTTGCGCCGCTGGCCGACCAGGAGCTTGAGGCGCGGGCGAAGCGGCAACAGTTCTACACCGTTCTGCTGGCCGACGACTCTCCCTCCTCGGTTCCCGAAAGCCTGGCGGAAGGCCTGCGGGCATTGCGCGATCCGTCCGACGATGTGCAGTTCGAACTCCTTGTCGTGTCCAGCGTCGAGGATGCCATCACCGCGGTCGCACTGAACGGCGAGATCCAGGCCGCGATCATCCGCCATGACCTGCCGTTGCGCTCGCGGGACCGACTGCCGCTGATGACGACGCTGCTCGGTGCCAAGGACCTCCCCATCGTCCCGGGCCACGGGCACGACTGGGTCGAGTGCGGCGAGTGGATCAGGGAGTTGCGGCCGCACATCGATCTGTATTTGCTCACCGACGAATCAATCGCCGCCTTGACCGACGACGCGCCCGACATCTACGACCGCACCTTCTACCGGCTCAACGACGCCACCGACCTGTACAGCACGCTGCTGGCCGGTATGCGGACCCGGTACGCCACACCATTTTTCGACGCCTTGCGCGCCTATGCGGCCGCACCGGTGGGCCAGTTTCACGCTCTGCCCATCGCGCGTGGTGCCAGCATCTTCAACTCCAAATCGCTGCAAGACATGGGCGAGTTCTACGGCCGCAACATCTTCATGGCCGAGACGTCCTCGACATCCGGGGGGCTCGACTCGCTGCTGGACCCGCACGGCACACTCAAGAAAGCAATGGACAAGGCCGCCGATACCTGGTGTGCCGAGCAGACATACTTCGTCACCAACGGGACGTCCACCGCGAACAAAATCGTCGTGCAATCACTGGTCCGGCCCGGCGACATCGTCCTGATCGACCGCAATTGCCACAAGTCGCACCACTACGGGCTGGTGCTGGCCGGGGCGAGCCCCCTCTACCTCGACGCCTATCCGCTGGAGCCGTTCGCGATCTACGGCGCGGTTTCGCTGCGCACCATCAAGCAGGCCCTGCTCGACCTCGAAGCGGCGGGGCATTTGCACCGAGTGCGCATGCTGCTGCTGACCAACTGCACCTTCGACGGCATCGTCTACCACCCGCGCCGGGTGATGGAGGAAGTCCTGGCGATCAAGCCCGACATCTGCTTCCTCTGGGACGAAGCCTGGTACGCCTTCGCCACCGCGGTGCCGTGGTCGCGGCAGCGGACCGCGATGATCGCCGCTGATCGGCTCGAGGCAATGCTGAGCTCACCGCGGTACGCCGAGGAGTACCGGCACTGGCGTGAGTCGATGCGCGGCGTCGACCGCTCCGAGTGGGCCGAGCATCGGCTGCTTCCCGACCCCAAGCTGGCCCGGGTCCGGGTGTACTCGACGCATTCCACTCACAAGTCCCTGTCCGCGCTGCGGCAGGGGTCGATGATCCACATCCGCGACCAGGACTACGCCCAAAGCGGCGAGGCGTTCGGCGAGGCGTTCTTGACCCACACCTCGACCTCGCCTAACCAGCAACTCCTTGCCTCGCTGGACCTGGCCCGCCGCCAGGTCGATATCGAAGGCTTCCAGCTGGTCCGGTACGCCTACAACATGGCGCTGGTCTTTCGGCACCGGGTGCGCATCGACCCGCTGATCAGCAAGTGGTTCCGGATCCTCGACGAGGCCGACCTGGTACCCGAGCAGTACCGGGCATCCCGAGTGCGCTCCTACCGTCAGGTCAGTCAGGGCGGGCTGGAGGGCTGGAATGAGGCGTGGAAATCCGATGAGTTCGTGCTCGATCCGACACGGGTCACGCTGTTCGTCGGCAAGACCGGGATGAACGGATACGACTTCCGCGAGAAGATCCTCATGGAGCGGTTCGGCATCCAGATCAACAAGACCTCGATCAACAGTGTGCTGCTGATCTTCACCATCGGAGTCACCTGGTCGAGCGTGCACTACCTGCTCGACGCACTGCGGCGGGTGGCCTCCGACTTCGACCGCAACCTGCGCACCGCCGGCCGGGCCGACCGTGCCCTGCAGCAGCGACGGGTGGTGGAGATCACCACCGATCTGCCACCGCTGCCCGATTTCAGTGAGTTCGACGCGGCGTTTCGCCCCGATGGCGCCAGCTCGTTCGGCGACATGCGGTCGGCGTTCTACGCCGGCTACGAGGAATCCGACCGTGAGCACGTCCTGCTCGGCGCCGCGGGACGACGCCTCGCCGAGGGCAAGACCCTGGTGTCGACCACGTTCGTCGTGCCCTACCCACCGGGATTCCCGGTGCTGGTGCCCGGCCAGGTCATTTCCAAGGAAATCCTCTACTTTCTCGCCCAGCTCGACGTCAAAGAAATCCACGGCTACAACCCCGACCTGGGGCTGTCGGTCTTCACCGAAGCGGCGATCGCACGCATCGCGGCGGCTCGTCAGGCTCCCGGCGGCATGGCCGGTGCCCAGGCGCCGGCGGGGACATAAGCGGCCTCGCTTTGACCGATTGACGCCCACGGAAAGCAAACTCGCACCTCTTGAACACAAACGCATGCCCGCGAGTGCGACGACAAAGTCACGAGCGCGCTCGTTCTCATTGGTGTCGATCATGCGGTATGTGATGCCGTGTTTTCGAATGCGCGCTTTGTTGCGGTTGCGCTGGCCATCGCTTGATGGCGGCAGGTTCATTTCGTGGCTGAGTCTCCAGGCGACGGCGTAATCACCGGCGAGGTGGGTGAAGAACCGAGCGCCATTTGGGAGCGTCTGGCGTTGTGGGTGTACAGGAACAGCACGGTGGGTTCGCCGTCGGTGCTGATGCCGGGACTCAGTCGAGTTCGTAGACCTGGCCGGTTTGCTTTCCCTCGATCGACCGGACGTAGGCCTGGCCGACCTCGGCGAGCCCGACCGAGGGAAAGCCCGGGAAGTAGTCGCCGTAGACCTCGAGCGCCTCGGTGAACACCGTTGGGCTGATCGCGTTGATCCGCTGCGGGGCAATCTCGATCGCGGCGGCGCGAACGAACGACTCCAGAGCGCCCCCGGCCATCGACGCGGCGGCGCCGGTCACGATCGGTGACCGAGCGAGGACGCCGGTGATCAACGTGAACGATCCGTCCGCGGCGATGCGGTGGATGCCCTGGCGGACCAGTTCGATCTGCGCGAGGACCTTGCCCTGGTAGGCCGCGGTGTAGTCGTCGGCGGTCAACTCCTGGATGGTCTTGAACGGGGTGACGCCGGCGGCGCTGGCGACCGCGTCGAGCTTGCCGACTTTTGCGTACAGGTCGGCGATGGATGCGGGGTCGGTGAGGTCGACCCGCACGTCGCCGCTGCCGCGGCTCGCCGTGAGGACCGTGTGGCCGCGCTGAGTGAGGCTCAGGTACACGGCCGAGCCCAATTTTCCTGATGCACCAACGAGCAGAATGTTCATGCCGCCGAGGTTATTGTCGCCGTCGACAGAAGAGAAATACTTCTTGACGTGAGCTTGTGCTCAAAGTTATGGACCTGGAGTTGCGCCATTTGGCGGGCAATTGCCACGATCGGGGACAAGGGTCGATCAGCGCCGCCGCCGTCGCGGTTGTACAGCGCTGGTCGGCACTCGGACGCCACACCGTCGCGCTGATGCGCACCTGGGAGGCCGGCCAACCCGACCACCACCGCCCTGGTGATCCGACTCGTCGACGGACCACGAACTCGCCTGACGGACAGCAAAATCGACGTCGCGTTCCTCGGCTGGCCCATCCACAACAGCCACCCCATGATCAAAAACCTTCAGCACCCACGACAGCCAACTACTCCACAGCTCGGCAACAGCCTGCTAAACAGGGGCCGGCCGACACCCGCGGGAAACTGCGCCCACGGCCAGATGTACGCCTACGGTCAGGTTCGGGCCGCGAAGGGCGAAAACCGTACGGCTCGTGAGGTTTCCGAGGCGGGTAAGAAGACGATCCGCGCGGCACGAGCCCGCGGTTCGGCGGTGCAAGTCCGTCATTATTCCAAAACACACGACATATGGTCTGGCGTCGATCAGACGATGTTGGTTTCGCCAGCGGCGATGTCGGTGCACGCGAACCGGTCGAGGGCGAACGAGCCGATGTCGTAGCCGGGTTGCTTGCCGTGATAGAGGTCCCGCACGATCTCCCCGGTGGCCGGGCCCATCAGGAAGCCATGGCCGGAGTAGCCGGTGGCGATGAGCAGTCCTTCGACTTCGGTGGAACGGTCGATGATCTGGTTGCAGTCGGGGGTCATCTCGTACAGCCCCGCCCAGCCCGTGCTGATGCCGTAGTCCAGCACGGCCGGGGCGCGGGTCGCGGCGATCTCACCCAGGCCCAGCAGCCAGTCCTCGAGTTCGAACCTGAGGTTGAAGCCTGCCGGCTCGTTCGGGTCGGACCAACCCAGCAGCAGACCCTTGCCCTCGGGGTGGAAGTAGAAGTTGGAGGGAAAGTCGATGGTCAGCGACGGCGAGGACGCGGGCAATTCGGTGAGCGGCTCGGTGAAGGCGATCTGCCGCCGCACCGCGGTGACGGGGATGTGCACCCCGACCATCTCGCCGATGCCGCGCGACCAGGCGCCGGCCGCACACACCACCGTGTCGGTGGCGATGCGGCCGTGTGCGGTCACCACGGCGGTGATCGCGCCGCCGCTGCTCTCGATGTCGGTGACCGCGCAGTGCCGGATGATGCGGGCACCGTGCCGGCGGGCCGCGGCGGCGTAGCCCATCACGACCGCCTCGGGCGTGGCCTTGCCGTCCTGCGGGGACCAGCAGGCGGCCAACATGCCCTCGGTGCCGATCAGCGGGGAAATCTTCTTCGCCTCTTCGGGGGTGATCATCCGGCTCGGCACGCCGTGGCTGTTCTGCAGGGCGACGGATTCGGTGAAGACGTCGACGTTGGTCTGGTCGGACAGCAGGTAGAGGTAGCCGTCGCGGGTGAAGTCGATTTCCTGGCCGTAGTCCTGCGCGAAACGCGAATATACCTCGAGGCCGCGCAGGCCGATGGCGATGTTAGCGGCGTTGCTGAAGGAGGCCCGCACACCACCGGCGGCTTTACACGTCGATCCGCACGCGAGTTCATCCCTCTCGACGAGAACGACGTCGGTGACACCGGATTCGGCGAGGTGGAACGCGATGCTGGTGCCGATCACGCCGCCGCCGATTACCACCACGGACGCATGTTCGGGGAGATCCTTACTCATGTCGTCCTCTGCTCTTCTTCGAGATCAAGGGTACTGCCTCGGTATGCCGATGCCCCGAAGCCGTGACGCCGACCGATGCCGACCTACGGTGTCGCTGTCCCGAGCATCGTGTTGAACTAAAACGCGGCTATGCGGATCCGAATCCGTCACGCGTGTTCAGGCGCCTCTGAGCCACAACTCGAGCTGTCAGGACTGTTGGTTTGGAAATCACGTTGGGTCGGGGGTTCAACCCCCGCCCACACCACGGTTCACACCGCAGTAGCACCCTGAACCCACGACGCCCGAGGGGGCGGTACCGAACACTTAACCGAGGTTGTTCGACACGCTTTAGCCTCCTACCCATGCGTGAGTTCGCGACCCTGTTCCAGGCGCCGTCGCCCGCCGTGCTGACGACCTACCGCAAGGACGGGACGGCCGTGACGTCCCCGGTCTGGTTCCGATTCCAAGGCGACAGCTTCGAGGTCGTCATCGCCGAAAACGACGTGAAGCTCCGCCACCTAGCCGCCCGCCCGGAGTGCGAACTCTTGGTCTTCGAAACGGCGCCGCCATTCCGCGGTATGCGCGTCCGATCGGACCAGCCGATCCTGACCCGGGACGGCGCGCAGCAGGCCCGGCAAGATATCGCTTCGCGTTACCTCGGCGAAGAGCAGGGGAAGAGATTCGCCGCCGAACGCACCAGCACCGGCGTCTTGTTGCGCCTCCGGGCGGATCACGCGAAGACCTGGGACCTCAAGGCGATCCTCCCGTCCTAACAACTCCTGTCAGGCCGCCGCGCGATCGGGGCTGT
>CAWDAC010000046.1:0-35634 GCA_963800125.1 uncultured Actinomycetota bacterium
GACGAGGCCACGGTGCTGGCGGCCCGGATCGGCGTGGCAACGGGCCAAGGGGAAACGGTGCTGCTGTCCTTGACGGGCCGCAAGGCGCTGCCCGCGTCGTTTTCCGTTGTCTAAATCTTCAAGTTGTCGGTGCCCGGGTGTTACATAGGCCATGTCGCCATCACGTGGCGATGAAATCGGCCCCGATGGGCGGTCTATACCGCAGCGCCCATCCGGGTGACTAACACCAGAACCGAGGAGATCACCATGCCAATCGAAGTTCAGCCCGCCGTTTCCCCACACCTGACTGTCGACAATGCCGCCGCGGCGATCGATTTCTATGTGAACGCGCTCAATGCCGTCGAGGTGGGCCGGGTGCCCGGCCCTGACGGCAAGCTGATCCATGCCGCCCTGCAGATCAACGGCACCACGGTGCTACTCAACGACGACTTCCCGGAGATGTCCGGCGGCAAGTCGATGACACCGAAAGCGCTCGGCGGCACACCGGTGACCATCCATCTCACCGTCACGGATGTCGACAAGAAGTTCCAGCAGGCCCTCGACGCCGGCGCCACAGTCGTCCATCCGCTTGAGGACGCGTTCTGGGGCGACCGCTACGGCGTGCTGCAGGACCCCTTTGGCCACCAGTGGTCAATGGGCCAGCCGATGCGCGAGGTCAGCATGGAGGAAATCGAGGAAGCGGTAAAGCAGCACCAATAGCTTTGGGCCGCAGGGGCAAAGCACTTCTCAACGCCGCAGTCCGGCCAGCAGCCGCCTGCCGATGGGCGGTGCTGGCGCGGTGGCGGCCGCGGCCAACATGTCGGCGACGGCGGTGAACTTGTCGCGCGGTCGCTCGTCGGCACTGCCCCGCACGATCTCGGCCTGATCGATCGCTTGCCATCCGGCGCCGTCAACCATGTCCGGGCGCCGGCTGTGCACGAGCTTGTCCAGTGCGGGGGCCTTGGCGACCGGCTCGGCCAGCAGACCGGCGTTGTAGTCGTCGACCAGGTTCTGCACGGTCTGCAGGGCACACGACTTGTTGGTGCCGATGAAGCCGGTCGGCCCACGCTTGATCCATCCCGCGACATAGCTGCCGGGTACCGGCCTGCCGGATTGCGGGTCGACGACCCGGCCGCCGTCGTTGGGCACGACTGCGGTGGTCTCGTCGAACGGCAGATCGCGGATCGGTTTGCCCCGGTACCCGATCGACGTCAGCACGAGGCCAGCCTCGAGTTGACGGCTGTCGTCGGTGTCGGTGACCTTGAACTCGATACCGGTGACGCGGTCGTCGCCGAGGACGCGGTGCGGAGTGAGGCGATAGGCAAGCCGGATCCGGGGGCGCGTCGCGGGGGAAGACGCATCACCGAGCTTGCTCAGGATCTCCAGCTTGTTGCGCGTCAGCGGATCGTCGCGCACGTGAGGAGCACGAACAGCAGAAGCGGCGGCCAGGTCGGCCCGCACCAGTTCGTGGGCATCGACCTCTGGGCTGGCGTCGAGCACCACCTCACACGTCGACGTCAGTCCGATGAGTTCGGGCAGCGTGAACGCGGACTGCGCGGGCCCGCGGCGGGCGGCAATCACCACTTCGGTGACCTTCGAATCACGCAGCGCGGCCAGCGCGCGGTCGGAGATGTCGGTGCGCGCCAGCGCATCGGGATCGGTCGTCAAGATCCGGGCCACGTCGAAAGCGACATTGCCGTTGCCGACTATCACTACCCGCTCATGGCCCAAATCGACTGGCATATCAGTGTATTCGGGGTGCCCGTTGATCCACGCGACCATCTCGGTCGCGGTGCCGATGCCGGCCAGCCCCATGCCGTCGATGTCCAGGCGGCGATCGTTCGAGGCGCCGACGGCGTAGATGACGGCGTGATGGTGGGCCAGCAGCTCGGCGTGAGAGAGGTCGGATCCGACCTCGACGTTGAGGTAGAACCGGAACCCTCGCCGTCGGGTGATCTTGTCGAACAGCCGGGTGACCCGTTTGGTGCTCTGGTGGTCGGGCGCCACCCCGGCACGCACCAGCCCATAGGGCGTCGGCAGCCGTTCGAACACGTTCACCCGCACGCCCCACTGGGTGAGCAGCTCGTCGGCGGCGTACATCGCGGCAGGTCCGGAGCCGACGATCGCCACCGTCAGCGGATGCCCGGCGCGCGCCTGGATCTTCGGCGCGTCGACGACCGGCGCTAGCTTCGAGGTCGGCGGCAGCTTCTGGTCGGCAGGCTGGTCCGGATAGTAGGCCGCGTTGAGTGCAACGAAGGGCAGCTGCTTGGGCTCCAATCGAGTGTCGGGCGCGATCGCGCCGACCGGGCAGGCGCTGACGCATGCCCCGCAGTCCACACAGCCGACGGGGTCGATGTAGAGCATCTCGGCGGTAGCGAAGCCCGGCTCGTCCGGTGACGGGTGAATACAGTTCACCGGACAGGCGTAGACGCAGGACCCGTCGCTACAGCACGACTGGGTGACGACGTGCGGCATGAAAGCTGCAGCTCCCTAGGCGGCCGACACCACGTGCTGGCGTTGCGGTTCGCTGCGGTAGCGGCTTGGCCGACCCTCGATCTTGCAGATCCGCCACACGATCTTCGCGAACGGGTTCATCAAACCGGTGTCGTAGCAGAGCATCCGCACATCGGCGAACATGTCACGCAGGAACTGCCGGGACTCCGGCGAACGGAAGAACAGCTCCTTGCGCACCGACCGCGGGATGTCGAATTCCTTCCAGAAGCTGCGCGGCGGCACCACGATGGCCTGGCAGAGCACCCGCATGATGATCGGGACGTTCAGCGACAGCCAGAAGCGCCTCCGGCCCGTTAGGTTCGGCACGCGCTTACGCAGGTATTCGTGCGCAAACGAAATGTGGCGGGCCTCCTCGGCCACGTGAATGGCCATCACCCGCTCCATGATCGGGTGCAGCGACTTACCCTCGCGCAGCACCATCTTCTGCGTGTGGTCGATGGGTTCCTCGCCGGCGAGCACGCCGAAGAAGAACGGGATGGGCAGCGGTCCGGCTGCCAGCGGAATGAACGGCGACAGCCAGCGCAGCAGGCGCGGCATCCCAGGCGCGTCGGCGCCGATGCGGTTCACCATCTCCTGAAACATCATGGTGTGGTTGCATTCTTCGACCGACTCGTGCAGGCAGTACCGATATTCCGGGGAGCCGTTCGGCACCCAGGACGCGTAGTTCATCAGCCCGCGGATCAGAATCAGTTCGAACTGCAAACCGACCTTGGCGACGTTGGCCTGGCGCCACTTGCCGATCTCGATCTGCCGCTCCAAGGGCTGAGCCTTGTACCAGGGGTGCCGGCCGAGCGGATCGCTCGCGGGCAGGATCCACCGCTCGTCATTGTCGATCACCGCGAATTCCGCAGAGTCCCAGTCGATGTCGGTGTAGGGATTGAAGTTGCGCCTCACTGACCCCTCAGACAGTGTGGTGAGCATGTCAACGTACTCGGTGTCGTCAACCACCTCCATGTTGCGACGCCAGCGCTTGACCATGCGGGTCCCAGCCATTTGAAGCCTCCCATGAGGTTTACATACATCGGCTTGGTGTCCAACGACGGTACCGCAGGTATCGCATATTGAACAGACCCGATTTTCCCGATGTGGCCAAGCGCGTCGCCCGACTGACTATGTGACGAGGTCACTCGCAGTGGCGGAGTTGAAGACGGAAGCTCGCCCGCCACGGCGCCGGGTCGCCGTTCCTCAACTACCACAGCGCGTGGGCGCCGCGGCCCTTCCCCGCGGTGCTGTGTGTCTGCGTCAACGACGCCGTCGTGCACGTCGCCGTCACCCGCGATGGTGCCCGCATCCTGACCAGCTGACGGAGGCAGTGCTGCGCCGCCCCGTAAGTGGATTGCCAGGCACGGTCACTACCCTTGACGGCATGGCCGAACTGACGATTCCCGCCGACCTCAAGCCCAGCGACGGACGGTTCGGCTCCGGACCGTCGAAGGTGCGGCCCGAGCAGTTGCAGGCGCTGGCCCATGCGGGCGACCTCTTCGGAACGTCGCACCGGCAGGCACCGGTAAAGAACCTGGTCGGCCGCGTCCGCGACGGCGTCCGGCAGCTGTTCTCAGTGCCCGACGGCTACGAGGTGATCCTCGGCAACGGCGGCTCTACCGCGTTCTGGGACGCGGCGGCGTTCGGGCTCATCGACAAGCGCTCGCTGCACCTGACCTACGGCGAGTTCAGCTCGAAGTTCGCCTCCGCGGTTGCCAAGAATCCGTTCGTCGGCGACCCGGTTATCGTCAAGGCCGACCCGGGCAGCGCCCCCAAACCGCAGTCGGACCCGTCCGTCGACGTCATCGCCTGGGCGCACAACGAGACGTCGACCGGGGTGGCCGTTCCCGTGCAACGGCCCGAGGATTCCGGCGACGCGCTCATCGTCATCGACGCCACCTCGGCGGCCGGCGGCCTGCCGGTGGACATCATCGATGCCGACGCGTATTACTTTGCGCCGCAGAAGAATTTCGCCGGTGACGGCGGGTTGTGGCTCGCGCTCCTCTCCCCCGCCGCACTGTCGCGCATCGAGGCGATCGCCGCGTCCGGGCGCTGGGTGCCTGACTTCCTGTCGCTGCCCATCGCCGTCGAGAACAGCCTGAAGAACCAGACCTATAACACCCCGGCGATCGGCACGCTGATCCTGCTCGCCGAGCAGCTGGACTGGATGCATGCCAACGGCGGGCTGGACTGGGCCGTCAAGCGCACCGCCGACTCGTCGCAGCGGCTGTACTCCTGGGCCGAGGCGTCGCGCGTTCGCCACTCCGTTCGTCGCCGACCCCGAGCTGCGTTCGCAGGTGGTCGGCACCATCGACTTCTCCGACGACGTGGATGCCGCCGCCGTGGCCAAGGTGCTGCGGGCCAACGGCATCGTCGACACCGAGCCATACCGAAAACTCGGCCGCAACCAGTTGCGGGTGGCGATGTTCGCCGCCGTCGAGCCCGACGACGTCACCGCGCTGACTCGATGCGTCGACTGGGTGGTGGAACGGGTCTGACCTCGGGTAGCTCGGGCGTGTCAACCGGGTAACGAGCCGGTAACGCAGTAGGGTGACCTGCTAATCGGGCACGGCACCAACGCCCGGAGGAGGTCGGCATGCGGGAACTCAAGGTCGTCGGACTCGACGTTGATGGCAAACGCATCATCTGCGAAAGCGACGACCCGGGCGAGACGTTCATCCTGCGCGCCGACGATCGGTTGCGTGCCGCCATGCGCGGCGACAAGTCAGGAGCCAGCCAAACCCAACTCGATGTCGAGGTTCCAAGCGTGCTGCGTCCCAAGGAGATTCAAGCCAGGATTCGCGCGGGCGCATCCATCGAACAGGTCGCGCAGGCGGCCGGGGTCGACGTCTCCCGGGTGGCGAGATTCGGCCACCCAGTCTTGCTGGAACGCTCGCGCGCGGCCGAGCTGGCAACCGCGGCACATCCCGTTCTTGCCGACGGGCCCGCGGTGCTCACGCTGCTGGAGACCGTGACGACGGCGTTGATCGCCCGCGGCCTCGACCCCGACGCGACCCACTGGGACGCCTGGCGCAACGAGGACGGGCGCTGGACGGTCCAGCTGTCCTGGAAGGCCGGGCTTTCGGACAACGTCGCGCACTTCCGGTTCACACCCGGCGCGCATGGTGGCACCATCACCGCCTTCGACGACGCCGCCTGCGGGCTGATCGACCCCGACTTCGCCCGGCCGCTGCGGCCGGTGGCGCCGGTCGAACAGCTCGACTTCGAAGAGCCCGAGCCGCCGGCGGAACCCGAACAGCCCGAGCCCGCCAAGCCTGCGCGCGCCCGAAAGGGCAAGCCGCCGGTTCCGGCGTGGGAGGACGTGCTGCTCGGCGTGCGCTCCGGCGGTCAGCGCTAGCTGAGGATCAGTGTCAGCAGGGCCAGCCACGCGCCCGCCACCCCGACGCCGAGACCCAGCACGAACCACCGCAATACCGGCGTCCTTCGCCATCCCCACACCGTCGGTGCCAGCCCGCCGACGGCCACCAGGTTGAGACCGACGGCCAGCAGCGGATGAACGCGGATCAACCCGAGGCTCAGTACAACCACCGCGCCCGCGGTCACCGCCGCGACGAAACCCGCCACCGTAAGCCCCGTTCCCCATGGGGTGGCGTCCTCGCTCACCGCGCTAATCTAACCCGCTCGTAGAAGGCCAGCGCGGCCGCCGTTGCGACGTTCAGCGAGTCGGTTCCGCGTGACATCGGGATCCGCACGCGGACATCGCTGGTTCGCATCGCCGTCTCGGTCAGGCCGGGCCCCTCGGCGCCGACGAGAATCGCCACCCGACCGTCGCCGACCGTCGGCATCGCCTCGGACAGCGTCGGCGCCGTCGGGTCAGGTGTCATGGCCAGCACGCGAAAGCCTTTGTCCCGCAATATCGTCAGGTCCCCAGGCCACGCCGTCGCCCAGGCATACGGGACCAACAGGGCATGCCCCATCGAGACGCGCACGGCGCGGCGGTACAGCGGGTCAGCGCATCCGGTGCCGAACACCACCGCGTCGACGCCAAGACCGGCCGCGTTGCGAAAGATCGAGCCCAGGTTCTCGTGGTCGTTGACGCCCTCGAGCACCGCGACCGTGCGTGCGCCGTGGAGGACCTTGTCAACGGTCAACTCACCAGGCCGCTGCGCGGCGGCGAGCACACCGCGGTTGAGGTGAAACCCGACCACGTCCGCCATCACCTCGGCGGTCACCCGGTAATAGGGTGCGTCGGTTGCCCCCAGGTCGGCTGCCAACTCATGCAGCCGGCGATCGGTGCCCAGCATTGCGCGCGGCCTGAACCGGGACGCCAGCATCCGCTGCACCACCAGCACACCCTCCGCGATCACCAACCCCTTACCGGTCGGCAGATCGGGCCTGCGGTCGACGCTGTTGAGGTCGCGAAAATCGTCCAGCCTCTGATCGGCGGGGTCCCCGATGTCGACGACTGAGCTCATCCCCCGCTCGCTTCGCTCTCCCCCGCACAAGCGGGTGGGCCCCCCGCTTGCGTGGGGAGTACCCCCAGCCCGCCGGGGACGGCGCTCACGTGCTTTCGTCGACGATTGCCGACATCAGATCGGCAGCGACGAGCAGCGCCTTGCGCTGGTCGGCGTTGAGCTGCGCCAGCCGCGCTTTGAGCCATTCCTGGCTAGCTCGCCGCTCTGCTTCGATCAGCTCCGCGCCGGTGTCCGAGACCGACACCAAGACCTGGCGACCGTCGGCGGGATGTGCGCTTCGCGCGACAAATCCGAGTTCGGCGAGCGAGGCAATTACGCGCGTCATCGACGGCGGCCGGACACGTTCACGGAGTGCCAACGCACCCGGTGTCATCGCGCCCTCTTTGGCAAGGGTCGACAGCGCGGACAACTGCGATAAGGAAACCGAGGATTCCGGGCGGCGAAACCGCAATTGGCGCGCCAAACGCATAACCGCCAGCGACAAGTCGCTCGCCAACCGAGAGTCGATATCCTTCACAAAGCAAAGAATAGCCAGCAGGTCTTCCTAGCCGGAGCAAAACACGACGGGCTTTCGACGTTCACTCACCGAGGGCTAGGTTGGTCACTGATGAGTTCCGAAAAACCCGAGGCCGCTGAGCCGGAACCGCCTGCCCTGCCTGCGATCCTGCTCGAACCCTGGCCCGTCATCATCGTGATTGCCGTGGCCTGGTTGATTGCCGCGATCCTCGCCTTCACGGTCGCCGGACTGCACGAGTGGCGCCCCATCGCGGTGGCCGGCTTGGGAGTGGGGGTGCTCGGCACGTCGATTTTCGTGTGGCAGCGTCGCGCCGTGCGCCGTGGCTCGCGCGGTGCGCAGAGCGGTCTGAGCTGAATTCGAAACGTAACGTCGAGAAGGAGGAGGCAATGGCCGAGCCGCTATTGCAAGCGCAGATCGATATCAACGCACCGGCGCCGAAGGTGTGGGCATTGATCTCCGATTTCAACCGCATGCCGCAATGGAGCCCGCAATGCCGATTGATGAAGGCGCTCGGCCCGCTGCGCCAGGGCACCCGAACGATCAACGTCAACCGTCGCAATTTTCTGTTCTGGCCGACCACGAGCACGGTCACAGAAGTCATTCCGGAGAAAAAGCTGGCATTCCGGGTACACACCAACGGCACCATTTGGAGCCATGAACTCGAGCCGACCGAGCAGGGCACCCGTGTGGTGGAGAGCCGCCATGCAGAGAACGGTGTCAAGGCGGCGGCCAACTTCACGGTGAGTGCGTTGTTCGGCGGCGTGCCCAGCTTCGAACGCGAACTCGTGGAGGGCATGAACGTGTCGCTGGCGCGCATCAAGGAGGCGGCCGAAAGTTGACCGGCACACCCGCGGATGCGCAGCGCCTGCGCGACCTGAAGCTGCTGCGCCGCGTCCGCGACCGGATGGACCGCGAGTACGCGCAGCCGTTGGACGTCGAGGCGCTGGCCCGCGGTGTGAACATGTCGGCGGGGCACCTGTCCCGCCAGTTCAAGATCGCCTATGGTGAGTCCCCCTACTCCTACCTGATGACAAGGCGCATCGAGCGGGCGATGGCGCTGTTGCGTCGTGGCGACATGTCCGTCACCGAAGTCTGTTTCGCCGTCGGTTGCTCGTCGCTGGGCACCTTCAGCACTCGCTTCACCGAGTTGGTCGGCATGCCGCCCAGCACTTATCGGGAACAGACAGCCGGCGTGACGGAAGGGATCCCGTCGTGCGTGGAGAAACAGGTAACCAGACCGATCAGGAATCGAGAAGCGCCAATCACCGAGTTGCACTTAGCGTGAGCGACATGGACATCACCATTCACTCGAGCTTCCTCCCCCACGACGACCCGGAAGAATCTCTGGCCTTCTATCGCGACACCCTCGGCTTCGAGGTCCGCCTTGACGTCGGAAAGGACACGATGCGATGGATCACGGTCGGACCTCCCAACCAGCCCGACACGTCCATCGTCCTGTACCCGCCGACCGCCACCCCAGGCATCACCGACGACGAGCGCCGCGTCATCGCCGAGATGATGGCCAAGGGCACCTTCGGCACGCTCCTGCTGGCCACCAAGGATCTCGACGGCACCTTCGAGCGGGTGCAGGCAGACAACGTCGAGGTGGTCCAGGAGCCGACCGAGCAGCCGTACGGGGTTCGTGACTGCGCCCTCCGCGATCCCGCGGGCAACATGGTCCGCATCCAGGAGTTGCGCTGATGAGCGATGCCGCGAAGAAGATCGACGCAAGGATCAAGGAGCTGAGTGACTGGAGGGGCGAGACGCTGGCCCAGATCCGCAAGCTCATCAAGCAGGCCGACCCCGACGTGACCGAGGAGTGGAAGTGGCGAGGGGTCCCGGTGTGGTACCACGACGGAATGATCTGCACCGGTGAGACATACAAGGACTACGTCAAGGTGACCTTCGCCAAAGGCGCCTCGTTGGCGGACCCGTCAGGCCTCTTCAACTCCAGCCTCGACGGAAACACGAGGCGCGCCATCGATTTCCACGAGGACGACAAGATCGATGAAAAAGCGTTCAAGGCGCTCATTCGCGCCGCCATCGACCTGAATACACGATGAGCAAGGCCAGAAAGCAAGACGCGCAGCAGGTCTCCGACAGCCACGATCTGATCCGAGTCACCGGCGCGCGCGAGAACAATCTCAAGGACGTCAACGTCGAACTCCCGAAGCGCCGGCTGACGGTGTTCACCGGCGTCTCCGGCTCGGGGAAGAGCTCGCTGGTGTTCGACACGATCGCCGCGGAGTCGCAGCGGCTGATCAACGAGACCTACAGCGCCTTCGTACAAGGCTTCATGCCCACGCTGGCGCGGCCCGAGGTCGACGTCCTCGAAGGGCTGACGACCGCGATCATCGTCGACCAGCAGCGGATGGGCGCCGATCCGCGCTCGACGGTCGGCACCGCCACCGACACGGGCGCGATGCTGCGTATCCTCTTCAGCCGACTCGGGAAGCCGCACATCGGTTCCCCTCAGGCGTTCTCCTTCAACGTCGCCTCGATCAGCGGAGCCGGCGCGGTCACGATGGAGCGCGGTGGGAGGACCGTGAAGGAGCGTCGCGAGTTCAGCATCACCGGAGGCATGTGCCCGCGCTGCGAGGGCCGCGGCTCGGTCAACGACATCGACCTGACCGCGCTGTACGACGACAGCAAGTCGCTCAACGAAGGCGCCCTCACGATCCCCGGCTACAGCATGGACGGCTGGTACGGCCGAATCTTCCGCGGCTGCGGCTACTTCGACCCGGACAAGCCGATCCGCAAGTACACCAAGAAGGAGCTGGACGCCCTGCTCCACAAGGAGCCGACCAAGATCAAGGTCGAGGGGATCAATCTGACGTATGCGGGGCTGATCCCGACGATCCAGAAGTCGTTCCTGTCCAAGGACGTCGACGCGATGCAGCCGCACATCCGCGCGTTCGTGGAGCGAGCGGTGACGTTCGCCACCTGCCCCGAATGCGACGGCACCCGCCTGTCCGGGGCGGCCCGATCGTCGAAGATCAAGGGAATCAACATCGCCGACGTCTGCGCGATGCAGATCAGCGATCTCGCCGAATGGGTGAAGGGTGTCGACGACAATGGGGGTTCCGCCCGCGCGTACGGTGGCGTTCGCCACGCGCGGGGGACCGTCGCGCCGCTGCTGGCGGCGTTGCGGCACACCCTCGACTCGTTCGTCGAAATCGGGCTCGGGTATCTGTCCCTCGATCGCCCCGCGGGCACGCTGTCGGGTGGAGAAGCGCAGCGCGTCAAGATGATCCGCCACCTCGGGTCGTCGCTCACCGATGTGACCTATGTCTTCGACGAGCCGACGATCGGTCTGCACCCTCACGACATCGCGCGGATGAACGACCTGCTGCTGCGACTGCGGGACAAGGGCAACACCGTGCTGGTCGTCGAGCACAAGCCTGAGGTCATCGAGATCGCCGACCACATCGTCGATCTCGGCCCCGGCGCCGGTACCGCCGGTGGTGAGGTGGTCTTCGAGGGCACCGTCGAGAAACTCCGGAAGAGCGACACCATCACCGGCCGGCACCTGGACGATCGAGCCTCGTTGAAGGAGACGGCGCGAGAGTCTTCGGGGGTGCTGGAGGTCCGCGGCGCTGACACCAACAACCTGCAGGACGTCGACGTCGACATCCCGCTCGGCGTGCTGGTCGTCATCACCGGGGTTGCGGGCTCCGGCAAGAGCTCGCTCATCCACGGCTCGGTGGCCTGGCAGGACGCGGTGGTGGCGATCGACCAGACGCCGATCCGCGGCTCTCGGCGGAGCAACCCGGCGACGTACACCGGACTGCTCGACCCGATCCGCAAGGCGTTTGCGAAGGCCAACGGTGTGAAGCCCGCGTTGTTCAGCGCCAACTCCGAGGGTGCGTGCCCCAACTGCACCGGCGCAGGCGTCATCTACACCGACCTGGCGATAATGCCCGGCGTCGCGACCACCTGTGATGTGTGCGAGGGCAAGCGATTCGACGCGTCGGTGCTGGAATATCGATTCGGCGACTCGGACAACTCCAAAGACATCAGCGAGGTGCTCGCGATGCCGGTGAACGAGGCGCTGGAGTTCTTCGGCGACGGCGAGGCTCGTACGCCGGCCGCCCACAAGATCCTCGAACGGCTCGCCGACGTCGGGCTCGGCTACCTCACTCTCGGCCAGCCGCTCACCACGCTGTCCGGCGGCGAGCGGCAGCGGCTCAAGCTGGCCACCCGCATGGGCGACACGAAAGACGTCTATGTCCTGGACGAACCGACCTCGGGCCTGCACCTCGCGGACATCGAGCAGCTACTCGGTCTGCTCGACCGGCTCGTCGACTCGGGCAAGTCGGTCATCGTCATCGAGCACCACCAGGCCGTAATGTCGCACGCCGACTGGATCATCGACCTCGGCCCAGGTGCCGGCCACGACGGCGGCCGGATTGTCTTTGAGGGCACACCAGCCGACCTCGTCGCCGACCGCTCCACGCTCACCGGCGAGCACCTCGCCGACTACGTCGGCACGTGACCGTGGTGATCCGGAACGATGTTCGTTCTCGGCCTGCACGCGCTGGCACGGCGCGATCAGTTCGGGAGCGATCGCGGTAGCCCGAACCATGGGAGCACGCTGTTGTCGAACCGGGTCATGGCGCAAATCCGGTCGCCGGTGAGGCTGAGGACATACAGGCCGACCCCGTGGCTGACCCCGCCGCGGGCGCGCAGGTAGGCCCCGAAAGCCGGCTGACCGTTGGCTCGCGTGCGCACGAGGTCGAACCTCCGGCCCGCGCGGAACAGACTCGCGCAGAAACGGGCCACGACGTCTCGGCCCTCATACTCGAACGGCATCGGCGGCATCGAGATGAACACGTCGTCGGTCAGGAGGGCGACCAGTGCGTCGAGATCGGCCGACTCCCACGCATTGACGAACTTCGCCACGATCGCATCCTCGGAGGGTGAGTCGCAGGCGGGAGGCGGTTCGCGGTCGGCGGTCGCCGCTCGGCGGCGCTGCAGGCTGGCGCGCGCGCGTTTGAGGGCGCCGTTGACCGAATCGACCGTCGAGTCCAGCATGTCGGCCACCTCGTTGGCACGGAATCCGATCACGTCGCGCAAGATGAGGACGGCGAGCTGGCGAGGCGGCAGGACCTGAAGGGCTGTCACGAAGGCCAGCGAGATGGATTCGGTCTGCTCGTAGCGTGCCTCGGGTCCGAGCGGCACATCGGTCGCACCATCGAGCAGGGCGTCCGGAAATGGCTGCAGCCACACGACCTCGCCGAGGCGGGTCGGCTCGGGCGGTTCAACGTTGGGCACGTCCCACTCTCTGGCTGGTCGTCGGCTCGCAGAGCGACGGGCGTTGAGGCACCGGTTCGTCGCGATTCGGTAGAGCCAGGTGCGCAGCGTGGCGCGCCCCTCGAACCCCCCGAAGCCTTGCCAGGCAGCCAGCAGCGTGTCCTGGAGGGCGTCTTCTGCGTCCTGCAAGGATCCGAGCATCCGGTAGCAGTGCACCTGTAGCTCTCGGCGGTGTGGCTCGGTGAGCTCTCGGAATGCGTTGCCGTCCCCAGCCCGTGCCCTGGAGATCAGGTCGGCTGGCACCGCAGTCACCAGCGCGTCACCTCCGTCCCGCAGCTTGTCGCAGTTCCATTCTGTGTAGACACCGGCCGAGGGGCGAACTGGGCGTTGGTAGGGCGCCCACTTTCCGGACGTCACGGGTTCTACATCAGTGGTAGCCGACAACACCATCAACGGAGAACCGAATGGGAAAGATCGTCATCAGCGAGAACGTCACTCTCGACGGAGTCATCCAGGACCCGACCGGTGACGAGGGCTTCAGGCTCGGCGGCTGGTTCGGCCAGGTTGGGAACAAGGACCGCGAAGCGTGGGCCAAGGTCGAGCTCGGCGAGGCGCTGGGCGCCGAGGCCCTGCTGCTCGGTCGACGGAGCTACGAGTTCTTCGCCGCGCGGTGGCCATCACGGAGTGGCAAGTGGGCGGACAGGTTGAACAGCCTGCCCAAGTACGTCGTGTCATTGACGCTCGAAGATCCCGACTGGAACAACTCGACGGTACTGAAAGGCGACGTAGTGAATGCGGTCTCGAAGCTGAGGCAAAAGGTCAACGGGGACATCGTGATCTATGCCAGCTTCCAGCTCGTGCACACGTTGTTAGAGCACGACCTCGTCGACGAGCTGCGGCTGGTGATCTACCCGTTCGTGCTAGGGGCCGGCGAGAGCCTCTTCGTCGAGACCAGCGCCAAGAAACCCATGCGCCTCGTCGACACCCGCACCGTAGGTGATGGCCTCGCCTTCCTCGCCTACCAACCCGTCCGAGACGCCTAGACACGACTACGTGAACGTCTGTGCTCGGTGCACCTCCGATCTCTTCATCCAGGCGTGCGGCCGAAAGCCCAACGGGCACAACAGAGAACACTGACAGCCCGCGCGTTGCACTGGATCATCACTAGCTGTGGTCACACACTGAGCAAAGCGTCATCATTCGGCAAGGTACGCAAGCTCTTGTGATAGATGACGAAGTCGCAGGGTGTTGCGAGGAGCGGCGCGAGTTCGGGATAGCTCTCCTCGAGGGGCCCGGTCCGCACCGGGCGGTAGCCGATGCGGGCGTACCAGGCCGTCAGGAACTCCTTGCTCGGATGAGACCACTGCCGCGGTACCAGGACCTCGAGCTGCATCGTGTCGAGGCCCTGCTCGCGACTCCAGTGCTCGGCGAACCGGACGAGTTCGCGGCCGACACCGTGGCCGCGATGCGCGGGGTCGGCGACCAGCATCCCGAACTCGCCCTCGCCGGTGTCCAGCCGCTGGATCCGGATGGCGCCGACGATCCGCTCATCCGCCCAGGCGATGGCGATCTGCCCGGCGGCCATCAACTCGGCCATCCTCTCCGGCGTCGTGCGGGGCGTGCCGTTCACCCAGAGTCCTTCCTCGGCGAGTGCGTACACGCCATTGACGAGGGCAGCGAGCTCGTTGACCAGCGCGGTGTCCTGGGCCGCGGCCACTGGCGCAATCCGGACCTCGATCATGATTCGAAGCCATTCGTGCTCATAGCGCGGCGAGGACCTCATCGGTGGTCGCGACCTCACCCAACAGGGCGAACGACTCGAGGCTTGCCTCGTGGGCCCGGTCGGTCGCCGCTTCACATGCGTCGGCGACGATGACGACCCGGTAGCCAAGGTCCCCGGCGGAGCGCCCGGTGCTCTCCACGGAGAGATTGGTCGCGACACCGAACAGGACCACGGTGTCGATGCCCGCGCCGCGCAGTCGCTCATCGAGGTCGCTCGAGGCGAAGGCGCTGACCTTCGTGTTCGTGATGACCCAGTCTTCTGCCTGGGGCTCGAGTTCGTCGATGATCTCGGTGGCGGGTGTTCCGTCCAGCAAGCACTGCTGCTGTAGGACCATGCTGAGCAGCGGGATGTTGGTGACCAGGTCGCGGTGCGCCTCGGCGAACGCGACCCTGGCGTAGACGACACGAACTCCCGACCGACGTGCGCTGTCGATCAGTCGCCTCGCGACGTGGATGACTCCGTGCTCCTCCATCCGTGCCCGGTAAAAGGGAGTGAAGGCGCCGTCCGAGCCGACCACGTCGTTCTGCCAGTGACACGCGAGGAAGGCAGTCGTGGACTTGTTGAACTCCATGGATGCATCTCCTGGATCAGCCGCCGGCAAGTTGGCATGCTAGTTACTTCGATCGAGTCTAGACATATCCAGCTTAAGTGGTCAAGAGAATGTCTATGGCCTCGATGTGGCATGCTAGAGTAAGGTGGCGGACGACAGGAAGGAGCGAGTCGTGCCGGTCTCCGTCCCGTCCGCTCGCGCGGGTCAGCGGCTGGGCGAGGTGCTACTCGACGAGCTCAAGGAGAGGCTCCTCGCCGGCAGTTACCCGGTCGGATCCCGGATCTCGATCGAGGAGGTGAAGGCGGAGTTCGGGGTGAGCAAGCAACCGGTCATGGACGCCATGCGCCGGCTCGAGGCCACCGGGATCGTCGAGATCGTCCCACAGAGCGGCTGCCGAGTCGCCCACTACTCCCCGGCGGAGATCAGGGACTTTTTCAACCTCTTCGGTCGATTCGAAGGCGAGATCGCTGCCGCAGCGGCCACACGACGATCGGACGCCCAGCTCGTCGAGCTGGGCGATGCATGGCAGCGCATCGCCGATCTCGAGGAGCTCGACGACCCTGAGGAACGGTCGCGCCAATACCGCTTCCTCAATCGCGACTACCACCTGGTCATCCACCGGATGTCGCATTCGCGGGTGATGGCAAACCTCAGCGAGCGGATGTGGGATCTGTCCGACTTCTTCGTCACCACGATCGGTGGCGTCCAGCAGCTCTCCAACTCGATCCCCGATCGAAACCACGACCACGACGTCATCAGGACCGCGATCAGGTCGCAGAACCCCGACGTCGCCCGTGCCGCCATGGAGACACACATCGTCGGGACCGTCGCCGCTTTCAGCGCAACGCTCGACACCACTGGCTAGGGAACCCGAACAGCGCCGAGCACCCGTCATGGGTTAGGCGGCGGCCCTAGGATTTCGACGCCGAAGGAGGCGGCCATCGCCGCGAGTGCGGCTGGATCGGGTGGCGACGCGTCTGCTGGCGGCACGGTCGTGGTGGTGGAGGTGCCGGCGGCGAGCGTGAACCTGTCGAAACCAGCAGGGGTATGGAGGGTCAACGCGCGCTGTGACCGGGGTCACAGTCGCGTCCTGTCGATATGCCGCGGTCGCGTTTGTCGCCTTGTTGTAGGCGAAGTTCACCCCGATTCCATGCGCAAGGAGGGACCGGTGACCGAGACGGAGTCGCACGTTGGAGCGGCCAAGAGCCCAAGCGCGCCGGACACGCGCCGCTGGTACGCGCTGGGCCTGCTGTGCACGGCTTTCTTCGTCGTCATCCTCGATGCGTCGATCGTGATCGTGGCAATTCCATCGATTGAGGGCGATCTCGCTATGGCTCCGGGCACGTCGCACTGGGTGATCAGTGGGTACGCAGTCCTGTTCGGCGGACTCTTGCTACTAGG
Source organism: uncultured Actinomycetota bacterium (assembly GCA_963800125.1). Classification (GTDB taxonomy): domain Bacteria; phylum Actinomycetota; class Actinomycetes; order Mycobacteriales; family Mycobacteriaceae; genus Mycobacterium. Next base: position 16,416 of record CAWDAC010000046.1, read on the forward strand.
CGGCCGGGCGGCCGACCGGCTCGGGCGCCGGCGGACATTCATGGGTGGCTTGGCACTCTTCGCGCTGTCATCGTTGGTGTGCGGGTTCGCGCCATCGAGCGAGCTGCTGGTGTTGGCCAGGATGGTGCAGGGCGCCGCGGCCGCGGTGATGGCGCCCAGTGCGCTCTCCATCATCGTGGCTACCTTTCCCGAAGGCCGCGAACGCAACAAGGCGCTGGGCGCCTGGGGTGTTACGGGCGGCATCGGCGGCACCGCTGGTGCCCTGCTTGGCGGCCCGGTCACGGATGGGCTTGGTTGGCCGTGGATCTTCTTTGTCAACGTTCCGGTTTGCGTCGTACTCCTCGTCTTGTGTCCAATGGTGTTGTGCAACAGGAGGATTGATGTTCGCCAAGGTCCGTTCGACCTGCTTGGCGCGGCGAGCGTGACCGCCGCGTTGCTGGTGCTGATCTACGCCGTGGTGCAGGCACCGGCGAACGGATGGGCCCACCCGGCCACGTGGGGTGCACTGGCGGGTGCGGCCTGCTTGGGAGCGATCTTCTGGCGAGTCGAGTCGCGTTCGATCGATCCGCTGATTCCGTTAGGTGTCCTGGCTTCGCGTAGTTTGATCGGCGGCAACCTCGTCATTGTCGCAATCGGGATCATGGCATTCGGCGGGATATCGTTCATGCTCACGCTGTACGCACAGGGCGTCCTCGGTTACAGCGCAAGCGCTTTCGGCGTGATGACATCGGTGAACGCAGCCATGGCGATGGCCGGCTCGTATACCGGACAGAAGATGGTCACCGCATTCGGGCCAAGGCCGGTCGCGGCAGTGAGCCTCTTGCTGACCGCGCTGGCATGCGCATACCTCACCCAGATCGACGCGCGCGGAAACTATGTCGTCGACATGCTGCCCGGTTTGGTGATCTTCGGTGTGGGGCTCGGGGCCGGCACAGTCGCCGGGCAAATCGCGGCGCTGTCCGGAGTGTCAGAGCGCCACTCCGGTGTCGCGTCGGGAATCAGCACCGCGGCGTTCCAGATCGGTGGCGCGGTTGGCGTCGCGGTGCTCTCCAGCGCTGCGGTTTGGCGGACCAACCGCGCGGCGGCAGGGATCGAGCCGGCATACGCGCTAACCGACGGTTATCGGTTCGGGTTCGTGGTTGCGGTAGTCATCGGAGTGGCCAGTTTGGTGCTGACGTATTTCCTGCTGCGGCGCATGACACCGCAGCGAGAACCCACCAATATCTAAGGAAGGGAGTATGCGATGCAGTATCTGCTGATGATCTGTGGAATCGAATCGGAACCGGCATTTGGACCCGAGGATGTCGATGACGCAGTGATGACGCAAACCCGTGACTGGGTCAAGGAGATGGACGATCGAGGGGTGCGCAAGTTCGGCAGCCGGTTGCGCTCCGCCACCGCGGCGACAATGGTGCGGGTGCGCGATAACGAGACACTTGTGTCCGACGGCCCGTTCGCCGAGACCAAGGAGCACATTCTCGGGTTCGACCTGATCGAGTGCGACGATCTGGACGAGGCCATTGCCGTGGCCGCCAAGCATCCGGCGGCCACGTTCGGATCAATTGAGGTGAGGCCACTCTGGCCGGACGAAGCGAGGTAGAGGACGCGGTTGCGACGGTCTTCCGCCGGGAGTGGGGCCGCATCGTCGCGACCTTGATCGGCGTAACCGGGGATTGGGATCTGGCCGAGGAGTGCGCGCAAGAGGCCGTTGCACGTGCGCTGCTGCATTGGCCCCGCGACGGTATCCCGCGTAGCCCCGGGGCGTGGCTCACCACAACGGCACGCAACCATGGCCTAAACCGCCTGCGCCGCAATGCAACCGAGGCCGCCAAGCTCCAGGAGGCAGCCATGATTGCAGACGCGGCTGACCGCGATGGGCCTGACGGCAGGGTCCTCGACGACCGGCTACGGCTGATTTTCACCTGCTGCCATCCGGCGTTGCCGCTCGACGGTCGCGTCGCTCTGACGTTACGGACCCTCCTCGGACTCACCACAGTTGAGATCGCTCGGGCGTTTCTGGTCACGGAGTCGACGATGGCGCAGCGATTGGTACGGACCAAACGCAAGATCCGCGAGGCCGCCATCCCATACCGGGTCCCGCCCGCAGATCTGCTCCCTGAGCGCATCCCCGCGGTATTGGCTGTGATCTATCTCCTCTTCAACGAGGGCTACGCCGCCACAGCCGGCGCCGACCCCATCCGCGCTGATCTGTGTGTCGAAGCCATCCGCCTCGGCAGGATCCTCAACCAACTCATGCCCGACGAACCCGAGGTCGCCGGCCTGCTCGCGTTGATGCTCTTGCAGGACTCCCGCCGCGCCGCGCGGCTCGACCGTACCGGGCAACTGCTAGCGCTGGAGGATCAGGACCGCGGCCGATGGGATCGGGCGGCCATCCGTGAGGGAACTGAGCTCCTCGACTCGGCGCTTCGCCGCGGCCAACCTGGCTCGTATCAGATCCAGGCCGCCATCGCCGCCTGCCACGCGAATGCACCGGACGCCGAGGCCACCGACTGGCCGCAGATCGCCGCCCTCTACTCGCAATTGGCGCGAATGATGCCTACCCCGGTTGTCCGGCTCAACCACGCTGTCGCTGTGGCCATGGCCGACGGTCCCGCGGCTGGACTCGCTATGCTCGCCGCGTTAGAGGCCGCCGGGGAGCTCGCCGGCTATCATTTGCTACCCGCTGCGCGGGCGGATCTGTTGCGCCGCATGGGACGTCGCGAGGCGGCGGCGGCATGCTACCGCCAGGCACTCCAACTCGCTCGGACCGATGCCGACCGGGAGTACCTCAGCAACCGCCTGGCGGAGATGCGCGACAGAACTTGACCATTGTCTTCGCTGGCATCTTAGAGGGCACACCCGCCGACCTCGTACCCGACCGCTCCACGCTGACCGGCGAGCACCTCGCCGACTACGTCGGCGCCTGACCGGCCTCGTCGCTCGGCGCCTGCTGCTTCCGTCGTCGCTCGAGGCTTGCGGCACGTCGCTCGGGCGTTGCTGCTCGTCGTCGCTCGAGGCTTGCGGTTCGTCGCTCGGCGCCGGCGGTTCGGTGACGTCTAGCACGCCGTCGTCGTACGGGTCGTAGAGCGGTGAGCCGGTTCCGGCTGGTGCCGGGGTGTCCGAGTGAGCGCCACAACCGTATTCGGCATCGACCACGTGCCCGTCGGCCGACAACTCGTTGGCGCACACTCCGAACATCACTCCAAGCGATCCGGCCAGCGGCAGATAGAACCCACAATCCCGGCACACTCGGCGGGTGGACCTGGCCATCGCCGAGCCCGGCCCATAGTCGCCGTCATGCCATCGCTGCGCGGCCTCGGCGCGACCCAATTCGCTGAGCAGACGGCGTCGGCCCAGACCGATCTCGGCGGCGATCTCGTCGATCTCGGGATCACCGGTCGCGGCAAACCCCGGCACCAGGCAGGGGTCCTCGGATGGCGGGGCGAGCAGATCGCCGGGGCCAAGGTCGCCGGGCCGGAGCCGCTCCTGCCAGGGCACCCATTTCGGCGCCAACAGGGCCGTCGGCCCCGGCACCAGCACCACCTCGCTGATAGTCGCGTGGTCGGCGCCGGGATGCGCCGCGACAACCACGGCCCACTGCCAGCCTTGATAGCCAGACAGGTTGGCCAGGAAACGGTGCGTGGCCGCGGTGGAATCGTCGAACGTCGCGCCGAGGTACTCCCCGACGGTGTCACCGCTGTGTTCGATGATCGCCGTGCGGGCCAGTTCGACGGCGCCCAACAACACCGCCTCCAGGTCCGCCGGGCGCTCGGTCACCGGCGTGGCCGGGCCGTCCTCGGCGGATTCCGTCATGCTGTCCATCGCACTTAATACTGCCTGACCGGCCTGCGCGTAGCCACACCGGTCGGCTGCACGACGCCGTCGTCGCGATGGGGGAGAATCTTTTCTGTGACCGGATCGCGGCGTGACCACCGAGGCCCGGCGGGCCAGCGTGATCCCCGCTATTACCCGCCACGGCCTCCCGCTGAGCACGACGACGAACACCCCGGAACGGCGAACTATCCAAGCGACGGCGTGAATCACCGTCGGCCGCGCCGCACATCCATGCCTAGTGCCAATCGGTATTTGCCGGACCTCGAGGAGCGGTCGTCCAACCGGAGTGACCCGCCGCCCGGTATCGGCGCCGCCGCCGGGCGGAACACGAACGGCCCCCGCTCGGCCGCGCAACGCAGCCGGGAGATGGGCTCGAAGATGTACAGCTTGTTCCACCGCGCGGCCACCGCCGACGGGGCGGACAAGTCGGGACTGACCGCGCTGACCTATCCGGTGATGGCCAACTTCGCCGTCGACTCCGCGATGGCGGTGGCACTGGCCAACACCCTGTTCTTCGCGGCGGCCTCCGGAGAAAGCAAGAGCAAGGTCGCGCTGTACCTGCTCATCACGATCGCGCCGTTCGCGGTCATAGCTCCGCTGATCGGTCCCGCTCTGGACCGGCTGCAGCACGGCCGCCGCCTGGCCCTGGCGACCTCGTTCGTGCTGCGCACCGCGCTTGTCGTGGTGCTCATCGCCAACTACGACGGCGTCACCGGCAGCTTCCCGTCCTGGGTGCTGTATCCCTGTGCGCTGGGAATGATGGTGCTGTCCAAGTCATTCAGCGTGCTGCGCAGCGCCGTGACGCCACGCGTGTTGCCGCCGTCCATCGACCTGGTACGGGTCAACTCGCGGCTGACAGTGTTCGGTCTGCTCGGGGGGACGATCGTCGGCGGCGCGGTGGCGGCCGGGGCGGAGTATCTGTTCAACCTGTTCCACATGCCCGGTGCGCTGTATGTCATCGTCGCCCTCACGGTGGCCGGTGCCGTGCTGTCCATGCGCATACCGAAATGGGTGGAGGTCACCGAGGGCGAGGTACCCACCACGTTGAGCTACCACGGCGGCGACGGTGAGCTACGTCGCCACCCGCGGCAGTTCTCCGAACCGGGACCCGCGCGACAACCGCTGGGCCGCAACATCATCACCGCGCTCTGGGGAAACTGCACGATCAAGGTGATGGTGGGCTTCCTGTTCCTCTATCCCGCATTCGTGGCCAAGTCGCACGATAAGAGCGGCTGGGAGCAGCTGCTGATACTCGGTCTGATCGGCGCGTCGGCGGCGATCGGCAACTTCGGCGGTAACTACGCCAGCGCGCGGCTGCAGCTGGGGCATCCGGCGCAGCTGGTGGTCCGCAGCACGATCGCGGTCACCGCGGTCGCGCTGGCCACCGCGCTGACCGGAAAGCTGTTGGTGGCCGCGTTGGCCGCGCTGGTCACCGCCGCTGCGAGTGCGGTCGCCAAGGCGTCGCTGGACGCGTCGCTGCAGCACGATCTCCCCGAAGAGTCACGCGCCTCGGCGTTCGGACGGTCGGAATCGCTGCTGCAGTTGGCGTGGGTGGCCGGCGGCGCGACGGGTGTGCTTGTGTACACCCAACTGCACATCGGCTTCACCGCGATCTCCACCGTGCTGATCCTCGGTCTGGCGCAGACGGTGGTGAGCTACCGCGGCGACTCCCTGATACCAGGGCTCGGCGGAAATCGTCCGGTCCTGGCGGCACAAGAGGGCGGCCGCGATTCGGCGGCGGTGCCGCGGGAGTGAAGAAAGGTTTGGCGGTGCTGGCGGCCGTCGCGGTGGTGGCGTCTGCGGTCACCGGCGTGCTCATCTGGCGGTTGACCCGCAACCTGGCACCCGAGCACCCGGAGATCAGCGCGTACACGCGGGGTCAGTTGGTGAGGGTGGGGCCGTACCGGTACTGCGACGTCTTCAACCCCACCAAGTGCGACGTCCCAAAAGCCATGGGGGAACTGGCCGTAACGTCGCGCAACCCCGTGCAGTTGTCGGTGCCGTCATCCATCTCCAGGGCGCCCTGGGTGCTGCTACGGGCCTACGAGGGTCCCGATGACAGCGTCGTCGAGACGTTCGCGCCCAACACCACACGTGCGGTGACCATTCCCACCGTCGATCCGCGCCGCGGTCGGCTCACCGGCATCGCGGTAGAGCTGCCGACCCTGGTCCGAGACGAGCGGGGAAACGAGTTCCCGGTGCCACACGCCGAGTGGTCGGTCAGCACCGTGTGGCCCTAACCGGCGGAATGGCCCGCGGGCACCCGCTCGCCTTCGGGTGTCGTACCCGGCGGTGTGCCTTCGCCAAACGGCTTGCCGCCCAATGCTTCCCGGCCGTGAGGAGTCTGCCAGTTGGACAGGTCCGGACCCTTCGGGACGATGCGGGTCGGGTTGATGTCGGTATGCACGATGTAGTAGTGCTGCTTGATCTGGACGAAGTCGATGGTGTCGCCGAAGCCGGGGGTCTGGAACAGGTCGCGCGCATAGGCCCACAGCACCGGCATCTCGGCGAGCTTGGACCGGTTGCACTTGAAGTGACCGTGATAGACGGGATCGAACCGGGCCAGCGTGGTGAACAACCGGACGTCGGCCTCGGTGATGGTGTCGCCGACCAGATACCGCTGGTTCTCCAGCCGCTCACAGAGCCAGTCCAAGGCGGTGAACAACCGGTCAAAGGCTTTGTCGTAGGCCTCTTGTGAGCCGGCGAAACCGCACCGGTATACGCCGTTGTTGACCTCGGTGTAGATGCGCCGGGCGACCTCGTCGATCTCGTCGCGCAGCGGCACGGGATACAACTCCGGCGCACCGTCGCGGTGGTAATCGCTCCACTCGGTGGAGAGGTCCAGCGTCATCTGCGCGAAATCGTTGGTGACGACCTGTCCGGTCGGCACGTCGACGATGGCGGGCACCGTGATGCCCTTCGGGTAGTCCGGGAACCGGGCGAAGTAGGCGTCCTGCAGCCGGGGGATCTTGAGCACCGGGTCGACGCCGCCGGGGTCCAGGTCGAAGGTCCAGCTGCGTTCGTCGTGGGTGGGCCCGCAGAAGCCGATGGACAACGCGTCCTCCAAGCCCAGCAGCCGCCGGACGATGATCGCGCGGTTGGCCCACGGGCAGGCCCGAGCAACGATCAGCCGGTAACGGTCCGGTTCGACGGGATAGCCGTCGCGACCGTCAGCGGTGATGCGGGTGGTGATGTAGTTGGTATCGCGGTTGAACTCGCCGCCGTTGGAGACATACGCAGCCATGCCTCCAGCATGCCCCGTTGGAACGCGGTCTATTCCGTTGGCGTCGTACAACCATGGCGTCGCCAGCTTGGCCTTTCGTTGGCACCGAGGCCTTGGCCAACGGCATTGTTACCGGTTATCAGCTGCGGATGCGTTACGACGCCGTTTTTCGAAATGTGTACGTCCCAACGGGTCAGCCACTCACCCCCGTCGAGAAAGCGGTGGCCGCGTGGTTGTGGTCCGGAAGGCAGGCGACCGTCGCAGGCATTTCGGCTGCAGCGCTGCACGGGTCGCTGTGGATCGACGCGCATCTGCCGGCTGAACTGAACCGTGCGTCGCTGGACAAGACCGACGGCATCGTCTTGCACAGCGACAAATTGTGGGACGACGAAACCTGTCTACTGCGGGGCATTCCCGTCACCACGCCAGCGCGCACCGCTTTCGATCTGGGACGCCGACGTGGTCTAATGCTGGCCGTCATTCGCCTCGACGCACTCATGCAGGCCACCATGTTGAAGCCCGCCGACATCGCGGTGCTCAGCGAGCGCCACCGTGGGTCGCGGGGTGTCGTGCAGTTGCGCGAAGCGATCGACCTGGCCGATGCCGGCGCCGAATCGCCTCAAGAGACCCGCACCCGCCTGGTGCTGACGTCCGCGGGTCTACGACCACAGCGAACACAGATCGAAGTATTCGACCATTTCAGAAATTTCGTGGGTCGCATCGACATGGGCTGGGATGACTGGCGGGTCGGCGTCGAGTACGACGGCGTCCAACACTGGACAGATCCGGCTAGACGTACCCGCGACATCGACCGTCAGGCTGAACTTGAGGCGCTGGGGTGGCGAATCGTCCGTGTCAGCGCCGACATGTTGCGATACCGGCCACGTGTCATCGTCGAACGCACTCGAGCTGCACTGCGCGCGGCGGGCTGCCCGGTCTAGAGCTCGAACATCGAGTTGTTGTCGAAAAATCAAGAAATAGTCGACAACAAGTCGAGGTTGGGCGCCGACTCCGGGGGCGCCTCGCCGTGTTCAGCGGTGCAGTTACGCACCCGGAATTTTCAGGACACCCTTAGCCGTCCAGCTCGCGGGCGACGGCCCGGACCACTTCAGAAACGCGGCGGGCGGTCTTGCGGTCGGGATAGCGGCCCTTGCGCAGCTCAGGCTGCACCGCGCCCTCCAGCAGCGTGATCATGTCCTCGACCATGCCGTGTAGCTCGTCTGGGGTGTGCTTGTGCTCGGCGGCGGCCGCTTCGCGGCGCGTCCGGCTCAGGCTCGGCGGCGGGTCGATCAGCTTGAGGCTCAACGCTTGCGGTCCGCGACGACCGGCGGCCACGCCGAACTCGACCCGCTGACCGGCCTTCAGCCCCTCGACGCCGTCGGGCAACGCCGACGACCGCACGTAGACGTCCTCACCCTCCTCCTGGGACAGAAAGCCGAAGCCCTTTTCAGGGTCGTACCACTTCACCCGGCCGGTCGGCACTCGTCTCACCCGCTTGTCTACTCATAAGGAAAGCGTCCCGCCTGCTCCGGGACGCGTTGTGGTGAGTTTACTCGGAGGCCGCCCCGGCCATCACCCCCTTTCCTCGGTAGGCTTGAGCCACCGCTGGAGGAGAGATGCGCCTGATCCTGAATGTCATCTGGTTGATCTTCGGCGGCCTATGGCTGGCGCTGGGCTACCTGTTGGCCGCGCTCATCTGCTTCGTACTGATAATCACGATCCCGTTCGGGTTCGCCGCGCTGCGCATCGCGTCCTACGCGTTGTGGCCGTTCGGCCGCACCATCATCGAGAAACCGGGACCGCGACCCGGCGCCCTGATCGGCAATGTCATCTGGGTCATCCTGTTCGGCATCTGGCTGGCGATCGCGCATGTGGTCAGTGCGGTGGCGATGGCCATCACGATCATCGGCATCCCGCTGGCGCTGGCCAACCTCAAACTCATCCCGGTTTCACTGATGCCGCTCGGCAAGGAAATCGTGCCCGTCGACTCACTCAAGGCCCCCGCATGACCGTGACGTCGTTGGGTGTGCCGTCGGTATACCGGTCCATCCCGGAGATCACAGAAGGAGCGCCGACCGACGGTCCTCTCGTCGACACCTACGGCCGTATCGCCACCGATCTGCGGGTGTCGCTGACCGATCGCTGTAACCTGCGTTGCACCTACTGCATGCCGGCCGAGGGACTGGACTGGATGCCGGGCGAGCAGCTGCTGAACCTCGGCGAGCTGACCCGGCTGCTTCGCATCGGGGTCACCCGGCTGGGCGTTACCCGCGTTCGCTTCACCGGCGGCGAGCCGCTGGTGGCCAAGCAGCTCGAGGAGGTCGTGGCCGCAACCGCCACGCTGCGGCCGCGCCCCGAAATCGCCTTGACCACCAACGGAATTGGGCTGGACCGCCGGGCCGCAGGCCTGAAGCTCGCTGGGCTGGATCGGATCAACGTTTCGCTCGACACCGTCGATGCCGAGCGCTTCATGCACATCACCCGACGCGACCGGCTCTCCGACGTATTGGCGGGCCTTGCCGCGGCACACCGGGCGGGCCTGAGGCCGGTGAAGGTGAACGCCGTGCTGGACCCGACGACCGGGCTGGAGGACGCGGTGCCGCTGCTCCGGTTCTGCCTCGACCACGACTATCAGCTGCGCATCATCGAGCAGATGCCGCTGGACGCCGGTCACGAGTGGTCTCGCAGCGCGACGCTTGGTGCCGACGACGTTCTGGCCGGGCTGCAACGTCACTTCACGCTGACGCCGGACCCGGCACCACGCGGTTCCGCACCGGCGCAGCTGTGGCTGGTCGACGGCGGCCCCGCGACCGTCGGCATCATCGCGTCGGTGTCGCACGCGTTCTGCTCGGCCTGCGACCGCACTCGGCTGACCGCCGACGGCCAGGTCCGCAGCTGCCTGTTCTCCCGCGAGGAGACCGACCTGCGCGGGCTGATGCGCGCGGGCGCCGACGACGCCGCCGTCGAAGCAGCCTGGCGCGCCGCGATGTGGGCCAAGCCTGCGGGCCACGGCATCAATGACCCGGACTTCGTGCAGCCGGACCGGCCGATGAGCGCGATCGGCGGTTGATGCACACGCGAGGAGCACGACAGCCATCAGTGGCGACCACGTCGACGTTGACGGTGCAGCTGACCCTCCGATACTTCGCCGCGGCCCGCGCAGCCGCGAATGCCGAGACCGAAACCGTGCGCGTCGAGCCCGGCACGACCGTCGCAGCGCTCGTCGACCGGCTCGCCGCGCGGGGTCCAGAGCTTGCCCGCGTGCTGCGCCGGTGCTCGTTCCTCTGCGACGGAATGGCCGTGCGCGACGAGGCGACGGAGCTGTCCGACGGCCAGACACTCGATGTGCTCCCGCCCTTTGCCGGCGGGTAATTGTGATTTGCGTCACATCACGAAATGGTCACAAGCTGGCTACGGAGAGGTGGAGCACAATTTGCACCAGCGAAAACGCCCGAATCTCCTGCGGTTTTAGAGCGTTATTAGGATTGCCGCCCGGCGAATCGATGTGCCGAGCAAAAGATGACGTAAACGCGGCGACCCGTTAGGTTCTTCCGCAAGCCAGTCGACCCTAATCGGCTAGCCCTTCTTGTCCGATTGCGCCGAGCTCCATCCGTCGGGCAGGAAAACGCCAAACAACTGGGATGGGGGCGGGGGACCCACCGGTCCACCGAATAGCAGGACCAGGGGCCGTAGCGGCTCCTTGGGGTGAAGCCGATGCCGTTTTCACCGACGGCCGGCCGGGCAACCTCTCCAGCCCGAACCCGACAGCTGACCTCGTGGGCGCATTAGAGAGGACCAAACGCACCCATGAGTGGACGGCACCGCAAGCCCACTGCATCGGCAGTGAACGTCGCAAAAGTCGCCTTCACCGGCGCAGTCATCGGTAGCGGAGGCCTCGCCCTCGCCGGGCACGCTGGCGCCGCCACCGATGGCGAATGGGACAAGGTCGCACGCTGCGAATCCGGCGGCAACTGGGCGATCAACACCGGCAACGGATACCAGGGCGGGCTGCAGTTCTCGCCTGGTACCTGGAGGTCTCACGGCGGCGGCGAATACGCGCCTGCCGCACACCTGGCCACAAAGGAAGAGCAGATCGCGGTCGCCGAGCGCGTGCTGAGCACCCAGGGCCGCGGCGCGTGGCCGGTCTGCGGTACCGGGTTGTCCAGCGCCACGCCACGCAACGTCGTCAACGAGCCCGAGCCTCTGGACGTCGCGGGCCTGAACGGCGAGTTGCCCCCGCCACCACCGCCTTTCGACCCGTTCGCGCCGCCACCGCCCGCACCGTTCGATCCGCTCGCGGCGCCGCTGCCGCAAGCCCGCCGCCACCGCCTTTCGACCCGTTCGCGCCGCCACCGCCCGCACCGTTCGATCCGCTCGCGGCGCCGCTGCCCGAAATCCCGCCACCACCGCCTTTCGACCCGTTCGCGCCGCCACCGCCCGCACCGTTCGATCCGCTCGCGGCGCCGCTGCCGCAAGCCCCGCCGCCTCCGCCTCCCCCACCGCTTCCCGAGCCACCTCCTCCACCGGCGCCCGGGCCGTCGCACTCGACGCGCCACTGCCGGAGGCTCCGCCCGCCCGCTGCCCGAGGCACCGCCCGCGCCGCCCGTCGAGGCACCCATCGTCGCCGCCTCGTTCGAGCAGCCGGCACCGGCACCGGTCGATGTGCCGCCGCCGCCAGCGCCGCCCGTCGAGGATGTGAACTTCGAGGCGCTCACCCCGGACTGGGATGTCGCCGGCGCCGGTCCCGTGGATGGCCCACAGATCTGGTCGCTGCACACCGCACCGCCGCCGCTGGACCCGGTGCTGCCGGCCCCGCCGCCCCTGCCCGGACCGCCGCTGGCCGACCCGCTGGCTGCACCGCCGCAGGCCGACCCGCTGGCTGCACCGCCGCAGGCCGATCCGCTGGCACAGCTGAACGCGGTCGACATCCCGGCCCCGGCATTCGACGCGGCCAACCAGGCGATGTCCGGCGAAATGCCTGCGCCGCCGGACGGCATTCCGCATCTGGTCAGTCCGGAGAACCTGCCGATGGGCACCACCATGGATGCGTCGGTGATCCCGAACTCGAACCAGCCCAATGTCACGTACCTCAAGGAACTGTGGCACGCGATCCAGACGCAGGACATCACGGGCAGCGGACGCATTACTCGCGCTGACCCAGCGCCCGCTGACCACGCCGGCGCCTGAGAGCATCCAAGGCCCGCCGCTCGCCCCGGGTACGGAGGTTCTGCCGGCCGCTGCTCCGGGTACGGAGGTTCTGCCGCCGCTAGCTCCGGGTACGGAGGTTCCGCCGCCGCTCCCTCCGGCCCCGGGGCTCCCGCCGGCTTAGGCCGATCCGACCCATTCGTCGGAGCCGTCGGCGAACAACTGGTGCTTCCACACCGGTAGCCGGGCTTTGACGGTGTCCACCAACCGGGCACAGGTGTCGAAGGCCGCCTGGCGGTGGTCGGCCGCGACCGCGGCTACCAATGCGGCGTCACCGATCTCCAGGGTGCCGATGCGGTGGCTGACGGCGATCGCCCGCACGCCGTGACAACCGGCCGCGATCTCGGCGGCCACATCGGCCAGAGTCTGCTGCGCCGAGGGGTGCGCGGAATACTCCAGCCGCGTCACCGTGCGCCCGCCGTCGTGATCGCGGACGACACCCGCGAAGCCCACCACCGCCCCGGCGGCGTGATGCGCAACCAGCCCCTCGTGCTCGGAGAGTTCGATTGTGTGCTCGGTGAGATCGGCACGCAGCACGACGGCCGTCATCTCGTGTGGTCCTTGCCCGCGAGCTGATCCAGCGCGTGCTCGAGAACGTCGTCGAGCACGCCGAGACCGTCTTTGACGCCGCCGGTCGAGCCGGGCAGGTTCACGATCAACGTGCGATCCCGGACCCCACACACCCCGCGCGACAACACCGAGGTCGGCACGTGCGGCAGACCCGAGCGCCGGATCGCGTCGGCCAGGCCGGGGATCTGGTAGTCGACGATGTTCGCGGTGGCATCGGCCGTCCGGTCCGTCGGCGAAATGCCCGTGCCGCCGGAAGTGATTACCACATCGACGTTTTCACCGATCGCGGCGAACAGCGCGTGGTTGACCTCGGTACCGTCGGCGACCACGGTGGGTACGGGGGTGGCGATGCCCCGCTGGATGAGCCAGTCGACGATGATCGGGCCGCAGCGGTCCTCGTAGACGCCCGTGGCCGCTCGGGTGGAAGCGATGACCACCCGTCCCGAACGCGTCATGACCGTCTGATCTTCGCGCAAGCGCTCATCATCCCGTCCAAAGCCCAGTCTTGCCGCCCTCTTTGCGCAGCACCCGGATGTCGTCGATGCGCGCCGCCGGGTCGACGGCCTTGAGCATGTCGTAGAGCGTCAGCGCCGCCACGCTCACCGCCGTCAGCGCCTCCATCTCCACCCCGGTGCGGTCGGTGCTGCGCACCGTCGCGGTGATGGCCACCTCGGCCTCACCGACCTCGAAGTCGACATCCACTCCGGTCAACGCGAGCTGATGACACAGCGGGATCAGCTCGCTGGTGCGTTTGGCGGCCAGGATGCCCGCCACCCGGGCGGTGGCCAGAGCATCGCCCTTGGGCAGCCCGCCGGTGGCGATGAGCTCGACGACATCGGCGCGCGTCCGCAGCATGCCCGCGGCGACGGCGATGCGCTTTGTGGCGTTCTTCCCGGTCACGTCGACCATGTGCGCCGCGCCGGACTCATCCAGGTGCGAAAGCCGGTCCCCGCGAGGTTCGGCCACCGTTACCTGTTGACGACGGTGACCGCGTGGACGTACGGAATTTCGTCGGCGGGCAGCGGGAACGTCAGCTCGCCGAAGGGCGACGACGCGCCGGTGAGGTCGGATGCCAGCTCGCTGACCGCGTGATCGTCCTCACCGTTGATCGCGGGCCAGCCCGGGTCGACGTACTGCTTCTTCTGCCGCTTGTTCTCTGCCACGCCTCATATTGTGGCAGGCGACGCGACCACTGGCGAGACCGGCGGGCTGCTTTACGCTGGTCAGCAATGACTGAACACAATCCGGGCACCCCGCTGGGCGCCTGGCTGGCCGATTTGCCTGACGAGCGGCTGATCCGGCTGCTAGAGCTGCGGCCCGACCTTACGCAGCCGCCGCCCGGCAGCATCGCGGCGCTGGCGGCCCGCGCGCAGGCCAGGCAGTCCGTGAAGGCCGCCACCGACGAGCTGGACTTTCTGCGGCTGGCGGTGCTCGACGGGCTGCTGACGCTGCACGCCGAGACCACGCCGGTGCCGCTGACCAAGCTCACAGCCATGATCGGCGACCGCGCCGGCAAGGAGGCCGTCGCCGCCGCCCTCGACGACCTGCGCGAGCGTGCGTTGGTCTGGGGCGACTCCGCGGTGCGGGTGGCCGCCGAGGCCGCATCAGGGCTGCCCTGGTATCCCGGCCAGGCCATCCTCGAAGGGGCCGAGCAGTCCGCCGACGAGATCGCCGATCGGCTGGCGACAGTTGACGACGCCCAGCGGGACCTGCTGCGGCGCCTGATGGAGGGCTCGCCGATGGGCCGGACCCGCGACGCCGCGCCAGGCACCCCGCCGGACCGTCCCGTGCAGCGGCTGCTGGCCGCGGGACTGCTCCGGCAGGTCGACGCCGAAACCGTGATCCTGCCGCGGCTGGTGGGTCAGGTGCTGCGCGGCGAGATACCCGGACCGGTCGAGCTGACCCCGCCCGATCCCGTCGTGTCGAGCACCACGGCCGCCGATGTCGACGCGGTTGCCGCCGGCGCGGTCATCGATCTGCTGCGTGAAGTCGAGTTGGTCCTCGAAACCCTGGGCGCCACACCGGTTCCCGAACTTCGCAGCGGCGGCCTCGGCGTGCGCGATGTCAAGCGGCTGACCAAGCTGACCGGGGTCGACGAGAAACGGCTGGGACTGATCCTCGAGCTCGCGGCGGCGGCCGGGCTGATCGCTGCAGGAATGCCCGATCCCGCACCGTTGGACGGCGCAGGCCCGTTCTGGGCGCCGACCGTGGCAGCCGACCGATTCATCGAGTCTCCGGTCGGGGCGCGCTGGCACCTGCTGGCGTCTACGTGGCTCGAGCTCCCCGGCAGACCGGGATTGATCGGCGGCCGGGGGCCAGACGGCAAACCCTATGCGGCCCTTTCCGATTCGCTGTACTCCACGGCCGCCCCGATGGACCGCAGGTTGTTGCTGAGCATTCTCGCCGACCTGCCCGTCGGCGCGGGCGTCAACGCGCCCGAGGCGTCGCGGGCGATGATCTGGCGGCGTCCTCGCTGGGCGGTGCGGCTGCAGCCCCAGCCGGTCGGCAATCTGCTGACAGAGGCGCACGCCCTCGGCATCGTCGGCCGCGGGGCGATCACCGGCCCGGCGCGCAAGCTGCTGGCCGGCGACGCGGACGCCGTCGACGCGATGACCAAGGTGCTGCCCGCGCCCATCGACCATTTCCTGCTGCAGGCCGACCTGACCGTCATCGTGCCCGGACCGCTGGAACGCGAGCTGGCCGAACAGCTGGCGGCGGTGGCCACCGTGGAATCGGCTGGCGCCGCGATGGTGTACCGCATCAGCGAGGCGTCGATCCGCCGTGCCCTGGACACCGGACGCACCGCAGGCGAGTTGCATGCGCTGTTCGGCCGTCATTCCAAAACGCCTGTGCCGCAGGGCCTGACGTATCTCATCGATGACGTCGCGCGCAGGCACGGACAGCTGCGGGTCGGCATGGCCGCGTCGTTCGTCCGGTGCGAGGACCCCGCGCTGCTGGCCCAGGCCGTCGGCGCGCCCGCGGCCGCGCAACTGGAAATGCGGTTGCTCGCCCCGACCGTCGCGGTGTCACAGGCGCCGATCTCAGAGGTGCTGGCGACGCTGCGCAGCGCGGGCTTCGCCCCGGCGGCCGAGGATTCCTCCGGGACGATCGTCGACATCAGGGCCCGCGGCGCGCGGGTGCCCGCACCTGCGCATCGCCGCGTGCCACGGCCGCTGACCGCCCCGACGGGCCAGACGCTGAGCGCAATCGTCGCGGTGCTGCGCAAGGTGGCCGCGACGCCGTTCGCCAACATGCGGATCGACCCGGCGGTGGCCATCTCGCAGCTGCAGGAGGCGGCCCGGCTGCAGAGCTCGGTGGTGATCGGGTACGTCGACCCGGCGGGGGTGGCCACCCAGCGCGTCGTGGCGCCGGTGAACGTCCGCGGCGGGCAGCTGACCGCCTACGATCCGGCTACGGGCCGGGTCCGCGACTTCGCCATCCATCGCGTCACGTCGGTGGTGTCGGCCGACGACGGACCGTGACCTTGATGTTCGGTTCTTGAGTGATTCGTCGCGAGATCCGCGATCATGAGTGGAATTGACGCCGCGGGAAAGGTCGGCGAATGGACAGCAAGATTGGCGGGACCACCGGTGGGATTGGCAGTTGGGCTACCCGACGGGCCTTGCTCTCCGGAGACCGCATCGCGTTGATCGACGGGGACCTTCGCATCACCTACGCCGAGTTCGACCGGCGCACAGACCAACTCGCCCGTGCAATGCGCGAGCTCGGTGTGCGCCAGGGCGACCGGGTGGCCGCTTTGCTGGTCAACAGCGCCGCCTTCCTGGAGACGATGTTCGCCACCGCCAAGCTCGGGGCTCTCTTCGTGCCCATCAACTTCAGGCTCACCGCCCCCGAGGTGACCTATCTGTTGGCCGATTCCGGGGCCGACGTCTTCGTGTGGTCGGGTCACCTGTCCGATATCGCCCGCGCCGCGCTCGCCGGTGGGGGCGTCCGCGTGCGCGCCCGAGTGGTGGTCGGCGGCGAGCCGGCCGATGGCGAGGCGGACTTCGAAGAGGTGCTTGCGAGCGGCGAGCCGCGGGCGCTGGGCATCCCCGTGGCCGGTAGCGACCTGTCCTGCCTGATGTACACGTCGGGCACCACCGGACGACCCAAGGGCGCGATGCTGACCCACGACAACCACTTGTGGAATGCGATCAACACCCTCATCGGACACGGCCTCCGCGAGCACGACCGGACACTGACGGTCATGTCGCTGTTCCATATCGGGGGCCTGGGTTCGCACACGCTTCCGTTGTTGTACCTCGGTGGGACGGTCGCGTTGCTGCCGGCGTTCGACCCCGAGAACACGCTCGCCACGATGGCGCGGGAGCGCGTCACCGTGCAGATCCTGGTGCCGGCGATGTGGGCCGCGCTGACGACGGTCCCCGATTTCGACTCCTACGACCTGTCGGCGCTCAAGCTGGCCGTCACCGGTGGTGCACCGTGCCCGTTGCCGGTGCTCGAATACTTCCAGGGAAAGGGTGTGCCCTTCCAGGAGGCTTTCGGCATGACCGAAACCGCTCCCGCGGTTACGATCCTCGACGCCGATCACGTGAAGGAGAAGAACGGCTCGATCGGACGGCCCCTGTTCCATGTGGAGACTCGCATCGTCGACGAGGACGACCGCGACGTACCAATCGGCGATGTGGGCGAGCTCATCGTCCGCGGTCCGAACGTGTTCGGGGGGTACTGGGGCATGCCCGACGCGACTGCCGAGGCGTTTCGCGGCGGCTGGTTCCACACCGGAGACCTGGGCCGCATGGACGCAGAGGGCTTCATCACGCTGGTCGACCGCAAGAAGGACATGATCATCACCGGTGGGGAGAACGTCTACCCGATCGAGGTCGAGCAGGTGCTCTACCGGCACCCGGCGGTTCGTGAGGTCGCCGTGGTGGGCGTGCCGCACGCTAAGTGGGGAGAGACGCCCATCGCAGTCGTCGCCGTCGAGGACGGTGCGCAGGTGACCGCCGACGATCTGATCGGCTATGCCCGTGAGCGGCTGGCCCACTTCAAGTGCCCTACCCGCGTCGAGTACGTGCCGGAACTGCCCCGCAACGCCACTGGCAAGGTCCTCAAGACGACGCTGCGTAAGGAATACGGCGGCCAGGAGGCGGCCGTACAGCGGTGACGAGGAGTATGTCCGCCCAATCCGGATAATGGACGAGTGACCGACGGCCCCCTGATCGTGCAGTCCGACAAGACGGTGCTGCTCGAAGTCGACCATGAGCAAGCCGGCGCCGCGCGCGCCGCTATCGCTCCGTTCGCCGAGCTGGAACGCGCGCCCGAGCATGTGCACACCTACCGGATCACGCCGCTGGCGCTGTGGAACGCGCGCGCCGCGGGCCACGACGCCGAGCAGGTCGTCGACGCGCTGGTGTCGTTCTCCCGCTACGCGGTGCCGCAGCCGCTGCTGGTCGACATCGTCGACGTAATGGCCCGCTACGGCCGCCTGCAGCTGGTGAAGAGCCCGGTACACGGCCTGACGCTGGTGAGCCTGGACCGTGCGGTCCTCGAGGAGGTGCTGCGCAACAAGAAGATCGCGCCGATGCTGGGTGCCCGCATCGATGACGACACCGTGATCGTGCACAACAGCGAGCGCGGCCGAATCAAGCAGATGCTGCTCAAAATCGGTTGGCCCGCTGAGGATCTGGCCGGCTACGTCGACGGCGAGGCGCACCCGATCAGCCTGCGCCAGGATGGCTGGCATCTGCGCGACTACCAGCAGATGGCCACCGACTCGTTCTGGGAAGGCGGCTCCGGTGTGGTCGTGCTGCCGTGCGGTGCGGGCAAGACGCTGGTCGGCGCGGCGGCGATGGCCAAGGCGGGCGCGACGACGCTGATACTGGTCACCAACACCGTCGCAGGCAGGCAGTGGAAGCGTGAGCTGATGAACCGCACGTCGCTGACCGAGAACGAGATCGGCGAGTACTCCGGGGAGAAGAAGGAGGTCCGGCCGGTCACCATCGCCACGTATCAGGTGATCACCCGGCGCACCAAGGGCGAATACCGGCACCTCGAGCTGTTCGACAGCCGCGACTGGGGCCTGATCATCTACGACGAGGTGCACCTGCTGCCCGCGCCGGTGTTCCGGATGACCGCCGACCTGCAGTCCCGGCGGCGGCTGGGGTTGACCGCCACCCTGATCCGCGAGGACGGCCGCGAGGGTGACGTGTTCAGCCTGATCGGGCCGAAGCGCTATGACGCACCGTGGAAGGACATCGAGGCCCAGGGCTGGATCGCGCCGGCAGAGTGCATCGAGGTGCGGGTGACGATGACCGACAACGAGCGGATGCTGTACGCCACCGCCGAGCCCGACGAACGCTATCGGCTGTGTTCGACGGTGCACAGCAAGATCGCAGTGGTGAAGTCCATCCTGGAGCGCCACCC
>CAWDAC010000047.1:0-30069 GCA_963800125.1 uncultured Actinomycetota bacterium
CTTAGATATTGGTGGGTTCTCGCTGCGGTGTCATGCGCCGCAGCAGGAAATACGTCAGCACCAAACTCGCCACTCCGATGACTACCGCAACCACGAACCCGAACCGATAACCGTCGGTTAGCGCGTATGCCGGCTCGATCCCTGCCGCCGCGCGGTTGGTCCGCCAAACCGCAGCGCTGGAGAGCACCGCGACGCCAACCGCGCCACCGATCTGGAACGCCGCGGTGCTGATTCCCGACGCGACACCGGAGTGGCGCTCTGACACTCCGGACAGCGCCGCGATTTGCCCGGCGACTGTGCCGGTCCCGAGCCCCACACCGAAGATCACCAAACCGGGCAGCATGTCGACGACATAGTTTCCGCGCGCGTCGATCTGGGTGAGGTATGCGCATGCCAGCGCGGTCAGCAAGAGGCTCACTGCCGCGACCGGCCTTGGCCCGAATGCGGTGACCATCTTCTGTCCGGTATACGAGCCGGCCATCGCCATGGCTGCGTTCACCGATGTCATCACGCCGAAAGCGCTTGCGCTGTAACCGAGGACGCCCTGTGCGTACAGCGTGAGCATGAACGATATCCCGCCGAATGCCATGATCCCGATTGCGACAATGACGAGGTTGCCGCCGTCGAACTACGCGAAGCCAGGACACCTAACCGAATCAGCGGATCGATCGAACGCGACTCGACTCGCCAGAAGATCGCTCCCAAGCAGGCCGCACCCGCCAGTGCACCCCACGTGGCCGGGTGGGCCCATCCGTTCGCCGGTGCCTGCACCACGGCGTAGATCAGCACCAGCAACGCGGCGGTCACGCTCGCCGCGCCAAGCAGGTCGAACGGACCTTGGCGAACATCAATCCTCCTGTTGCACAACACATTGGACACAAGACGAGGAGTACGACGCAAACCGGAACGTTACAAAGAAGATCCACGGCCAACCAAGCCCATCCGTGACCGGGCCGCCAAGCAGGGCACCAGCGGTGCCGCCGATGCCGTCCGTAACACCCCAGGCGCCCAGCGCCTTGTTGCGTTCGCGGCCTTCGGGAAAGGTAGCCACGATGATGGAGAGCGCACTGGGCGCCATCACCGCGGCCGCGGCGCCCTGCACCACCTTGGCCAACACCAGCAGCTCGCTCGATGGCGCGAACCCGCACACCAACGATGACAGCGCGAAGAGTGCCAAGCCACCCGTGAATGTCCGCCGGCGCCCGAGCCGGTCGGCCGCCCGGCCGCCTAGTAGCAAGAGTCCGCCGAACAGGACTGCGTACCCACTGATCACCCAGTGCGACGTGCCCGGAGCCATAGCGAGATCGCCCTCAATCGATGGAATTGCCACGATCACGATCGACGCATCGAGGATGACGACGAAGAAAGCCGTGCACAGCAAGCCCAGCGCGTACCAGCGGCGCGTGTCCGGCGCGCTTGGGCGCTTGGCCGCTCCAACGTGCGACTCCGTCTCGGTCACCGGTCCCTCCTTGCGCATGGAATCGGGGTGAACTTCGCCTACAACAAGGCGACAAACGCGACCGCGGCATATCGACAGGACGCGACTGTGACCCCGGTCACAGCGCGCGTTGACCCTCCTACCCCTGCTGGTTTCGACAGGTTCACGCTCGCCACCGGCACCTCCACCAACACGACCGTGCCGCCAGCAGACGCGTCGCCACCCGATCCAGCCGCACTCGCGGCGATGGCCGCCTCCTTTGGCGTCGAAATCCTAGGGCCGCCGCCTAACCCATGACGGGTGCTCGGCGCTGTTCGGGTTCCCTAGCCAATGGTGTCGAGCGTTGCGCTGAAAGCGGCGACGGTCCCGACGATGTGTGCCTCCATGGCGGCACGGGCGACGTCGGGGTTCTGCGACCTGATCGCGGTCCTGATGACGTCGTGGTCGTGGTTTCGATCGGGGATCGAGTTGGAGAGCTGCTGGACGCCACCGATCGTGGTGACGAAGAAGTCGGACAGATCCCACATCCGCTCGCTGAGGTTTGCCATCACCCGCGAATGCGACATCCGGTGGATGACCAGGTGGTAGTCGCGATTGAGGAAGCGGTATTGGCGCGACCGTTCCTCAGGGTCGTCGAGCTCCTCGAGATCGGCGATGCGCTGCCATGCATCGCCCAGCTCGACGAGCTGGGCGTCCGATCGTCGTGTGGCCGCTGCGGCAGCGATCTCGCCTTCGAATCGACCGAAGAGGTTGAAAAAGTCCCTGATCTCCGCCGGGGAGTAGTGGGCGACTCGGCAGCCGCTCTGTGGGACGATCTCGACGATCCCGGTGGCCTCGAGCCGGCGCATGGCGTCCATGACCGGTTGCTTGCTCACCCCGAACTCCGCCTTCACCTCCTCGATCGAGATCCGGATCCGACCGGGTAACTGCCGGCGAGGAGCCTCTCCTTGAGCTCGTCGAGTAGCACCTCGCCCAGCCGCTGACCCGCGCGAGCAGACAGGACGGGACCGGCACGACTCGCTCCTTCCTGTCGTCCCACCTTACTCTAGCATGCCACATCGAGGCCATAGACATTCTCTTGACCACTTAAGCTGGATATGTCTAGACTCGATCGAAGTAACTAGCATGCCAACTAGCCGGCGGCTGATCCAGGAGATGCATCCATGGAGTTCAACAAGTCCACGACTGCCTTCCTCGCGTGTCACTGGCAGAACGACGTGGTCGGCTCGGACGGCGCCTTCACTCCCTTTTACCGGGCACGGATGGAGGAGCACGGAGTCATCCACGTCGCGAGGCGACTGATCGACAGCGCACGTCGGTCGGGAGTTCGTGTCGTCTACGCCAGGGTCGCGTTCGCCGAGGCGCACCGCGACCTGGTCACCAACATCCCGCTGCTCAGCATGGTCCTACAGCAGCAGTGCTTGCTGGACGGAACACCCGCCACCGAGATCATCGACGAACTCGAGCCCCAGGCAGAAGACTGGGTCATCACGAACACGAAGGTCAGCGCCTTCGCCTCGAGCGACCTCGATGAGCGACTGCGCGGCGCGGGCATCGACACCGTGGTCCTGTTCGGTGTCGCGACCAATCTCTCCGTGGAGAGCACCGGGCGCTCCGCCGGGGACCTTGGCTACCGGGTCGTCATCGTCGCCGACGCATGTGAAGCGGCGACCGACCGGGCCCACGAGGCAAGCCTCGAGTCGTTCGCCCTGTTGGGTGAGGTCGCGACCACCGATGAGGTCCTCGCCGCGCTATGAGCACGAATGGCTTCGAATCATGATCGAGGTCCGGATTGCGCCAGTGGCCGCGGCCCAGGACACCGCGCTGGTCAACGAGCTCGCTGCCCTCGTCAATGGCGTGTACGCACTCGCCGAGGAAGGACTCTGGGTGAACGGCACGCCCCGCACGACGCCGGAGAGGATGGCCGAGTTGATGGCCGCCGGGCAGATCGCCATCGCCTGGGCGGATGAGCGGATCGTCGGCGCCATCCGGATCCAGCGGCTGGACACCGGCGAGGGCGAGTTCGGGATGCTGGTCGCCGACCCCGCGCATCGCGGCCACGGTGTCGGCCGCGAACTCGTCCGGTTCGCCGAGCACTGGAGTCGCGAGCAGGGCCTCGACACGATGCAGCTCGAGGTCCTGGTACCGCGGCAGTGGTCTCATCCGAGCAAGGAGTTCCTGACGGCCTGGTACGCCCGCATCGGCTACCGCCCGGTGCGGACCGGGCCCCTCGAGGAGAGCTATCCCGAACTCGCGCCGCTCCTCGCAACACCCTGCGACTTCGTCATCTATCACAAGAGCTTGCGTACCTTGCCGAATGATGACGCTTTGCTCAGTGTGTGACCACAGCTAGTGATGATCCAGTGCAACGCGCGGGCTGTCAGTGTTCTCTGTTGTGCCCGTTGGGCTTTCGGCCGCACGCCTGGATGAAGAGATCGGAGGTGCACCGAGCACAGACGTTCACGTAACCGTGTCTAGGCGTCTCGGACGGGTTGGTAGGCGAGGAAGGCGAGGCCATCACCTACGGCGCGGGTGTCGACGAGGCGCATGGGTTTCTTGGCGCTGGTCTCGACGAAGAGGCTCTCGCCGGCCCCTAGCACGAACGGGTAGATCACCAGCCGCAGCTCGTCGACGAGGTCGTGCTCTAACAACGTGTGCACGAGCTGGAAGCTGGCATAGATCACGATGTCCCCGTTGACCTTTTGCCTCAGCTTCGAGACCGCATTCACTACGTCGCCTTTCAGTACCGTCGAGTTGTTCCAGTCGGGATCTTCGAGGGTCGATGACACGACGTACTTGGGCAGGCTGTTCAACCTGTCCGCCCACTTGCCACTCCGTGATGGCCACCGCGCGGCGAAGAACTCGTAGCTCCGTCGACCGAGCAGCAGGGCCTCGGCGCCCAGCGCCTCGCCGAGCTCGACCTTGGCCCACGCTTCGCGTTCCTTGTTCCCAACCTGGCCGAACCAGCCGCCGAGCCTGAAGCCCTCGTCACCGGTCGGGTCCTGGATGACTCCGTCGAGAGTGACGTTCTCGCTGATGACGATCTTTCCCATTCGGTTCTCCGTTGATGGTGTTGTCGGCTACCACTGATGTAGAACCCGTGACGTCCGGAAAGTGGGCGCCCTACCAACGCCCAGTTCGCCCCTCGGCCGGTGTCTACACAGAATGGAACTGCGACAAGCTGCGGGACGGAGGTGACGCGCTGGTGACTGCGGTGCCAGCCGACCTGATCTCCAGGGCACGGGCTGGGGACGGCAACGCATTCCGAGAGCTCACCGAGCCACACCGCCGAGAGCTACAGGTGCACTGCTACCGGATGCTCGGATCCTTGCAGGACGCAGAAGACGCCCTCCAGGACACGCTGCTGGCTGCCTGGCAAGGCTTCGGGGGGTTCGAGGGGCGCGCCACGCTGCGCACCTGGCTCTACCGAATCGCGACGAACCGGTGCCTCAACGCCCGTCGCTCTGCGAGCCGACGACCAGCCAGAGAGTGGGACGTGCCCAACGTTGAACCGCCCGAGCCGACCCGCCTCGGCGAGGTCGTGTGGCTGCAGCCATTTCCGGACGCCCTGCTCGATGGTGCGACCGATGTGCCGCTCGGACCGGAGGCACGCTACGAGCAGACCGAATCCATCTCGCTGGCCTTCGTGACAGCCCTTCAGGTCCTGCCGCCTCGCCAGCTCGCCGTCCTCATCTTGCGCGACGTGATCGGATTCCGTGCCAACGAGGTGGCCGACATGCTGGACTCGACGGTCGATTCGGTCAACAGCGCCCTCAAACGCGCGCGCGCCAGCCTGCAGCGCCGCCGAGCGGCGACCGCCGACCGCGAACCGCCTCCCGCCTGCGACTCACCCTCCGAGGATGCGATCGTGGCGAAGTTCGTCAATGCGTGGGAGTCGGCCGATCTCGACGCACTGGTCGCCCTCCTGACCGACGACGTGTTCATCTCGATGCCGCCGATGCCGTTCGAGTATGAGGGCCGAGACGTCGTGGCCCGTTTCTGCGCGAGTCTGTTCCGCGCGGGCCGGAGGTTCGACCTCGTGCGCACGCGAGCCAACGGTCAGCCGGCTTTCGGGGCCTACCTGCGCGCCCGCGGCGGGGTCAGCCACGGGGTCGGCCTGTATGTCCTCAGCCTCACCGGCGACCGGATTTGCGCCATGACCCGGTTCGACAACAGCGTGCTCCCATGGTTCGGGCTACCGCGATCGCTCCCGAACTGATCGCGCCGTGCCAGCGCGTGCAGGCCGAGAACGAACATCGTTCCGGATCACCACGGTCACGTGCCGACGTAGTCGGCGAGGTGCTCGCCGGTGAGCGTGGAGCGGTCGGCGACGAGGTCGGCTGGTGTGCCCTCAAAGACAATCCGGCCGCCGTCGTGGCCGGCACCTGGGCCGAGGTCGATGATCCAGTCGGCGTGCGACATTACGGCCTGGTGGTGCTCGATGACGATGACCGACTTGCCCGAGTCGACGAGCCGGTCGAGCAGACCGAGTAGCTGCTCGATGTCCGCGAGGTGCAGGCCCGAGGTCGGTTCGTCCAGGACGTAGACGTCTTTCGTGTCGCCCATGCGGGTGGCCAGCTTGAGCCGCTGCCGCTCGCCGCCGGACAGCGTGGTGAGCGGCTGGCCGAGAGTGAGGTAGCCGAGCCCGACGTCGGCGAGCCGTTCGAGGATCTTGTGGGCGGCAGGCGTACGAGCCTCGCCGTCGCCGAAGAACTCCAGCGCCTCGTTCACCGGCATCGCGAGCACCTCGCTGATGTCTTTGGAGTTGTCCGAGTCGCCGAATCGATATTCCAGCACCGACGCGTCGAATCGCTTGCCCTCGCACACATCACAGGTGGTCGCGACGCCGGGCATTATCGCCAGGTCGGTGTAGATGACGCCTGCGCCGGTGCAGTTGGGGCACGCACCCTCGGAGTTGGCGCTGAACAACGCGGGCTTCACACCGTTGGCCTTCGCAAACGCCTTGCGGATCGGGTCGAGCAGTCCGGTGTACGTCGCCGGGTTGCTCCGCCGAGAGCCGCGGATCGGCGTCTGGTCGATCGCCACCACCGCGTCCTGCCAGGCCACCGAGCCGTGGATGAGCGAGCTCTTGCCGGAGCCCGCAACCCCGGTGATGACGACCAGCACGCCGAGCGGGATGTCGACGTCGACGTCCTGCAGGTTGTTGGTGTCAGCGCCGCGGACCTCCAGCACCCCCGAAGACTCTCGCGCCGTCTCCTTCAACGAGGCTCGATCGTCCAGGTGCCGGCCGGTGATGGTGTCGCTCTTCCGGAGTTTCTCGACGGTGCCCTCGAAGACCACCTCACCACCGGCGGTACCGGCGCCGGGGCCGAGATCGACGATGTGGTCGGCGATCTCGATGACCTCAGGCTTGTGCTCGACGACCAGCACGGTGTTGCCCTTGTCCCGCAGTCGCAGCAGCAGGTCGTTCATCCGCGCGATGTCGTGAGGGTGCAGACCGATCGTCGGCTCGTCGAAGACATAGGTCACATCGGTGAGCGACGACCCGAGGTGGCGGATCATCTTGACGCGCTGCGCTTCTCCACCCGACAGCGTGCCCGCGGGGCGATCGAGGGACAGATACCCGAGCCCGATTTCGACGAACGAGTCGAGGGTGTGCCGCAACGCCGCCAGCAGCGGCGCGACGGTCCCCCGCGCGTGGCGAACGCCACCGTACGCGCGGGCGGAACCCCCATTGTCGTCGACACCCTTCACCCATTCGGCGAGATCGCTGATCTGCATCGCGCAGACGTCGGCGATGTTGATTCCCTTGATCTTCGACGATCGGGCCGCCCCGGACAGGCGGGTGCCGTCGCATTCGGGGCAGGTGGCGAACGTCACCGCTCGCTCCACGAACGCGCGGATGTGCGGCTGCATCGCGTCGACGTCCTTGGACAGGAACGACTTCTGGATCGTCGGGATCAGCCCCGCATACGTCAGATTGATCCCCTCGACCTTGATCTTGGTCGGCTCCTTGTGGAGCAGGGCGTCCAGCTCCTTCTTGGTGTACTTGCGGATCGGCTTGTCCGGGTCGAAGTAGCCGCAGCCGCGGAAGATTCGGCCGTACCAGCCGTCCATGCTGTAGCCGGGGATCGTGAGGGCGCCTTCGTTGAGCGACTTGCTGTCGTCGTACAGCGCGGTCAGGTCGATGTCGTTGACCGAGCCGCGGCCCTCGCAGCGCGGGCACATGCCTCCGGTGATGCTGAACTCGCGACGCTCCTTCACGGTCCTCCCACCGCGCTCCATCGTGACCGCGCCGGCTCCGCTGATCGAGGCGACGTTGAAGGAGAACGCCTGAGGGGAACCGATGTGCGGCTTCCCGAGTCGGCTGAAGAGGATACGCAGCATCGCGCCCGTGTCGGTGGCGGTGCCGACCGTCGAGCGCGGATCGGCGCCCATCCGCTGCTGGTCGACGATGATCGCGGTCGTCAGCCCTTCGAGGACGTCGACCTCGGGCCGCGCCAGCGTGGGCATGAAGCCTTGTACGAAGGCGCTGTAGGTCTCGTTGATCAGCCGCTGCGACTCCGCGGCGATCGTGTCGAACACCAGCGAGCTCTTCCCCGAGCCGGAGACGCCGGTGAACACCGTCAGCCGGCGCTTCGGGAGTTCGACGTTGACGTCCTTGA
Source organism: uncultured Actinomycetota bacterium (assembly GCA_963800125.1). GTDB lineage: Bacteria > Actinomycetota > Actinomycetes > Mycobacteriales > Mycobacteriaceae > Mycobacterium. The sequence goes on from CAWDAC010000047.1 coordinate 8,065, forward strand.
GATTGTTCTCGCGCGCGCCGGTGACTCGGATCAGATCGTGGCTGTCGGAGACCTGCTGCGCGTCTTGCTTTCTGGCCTTGCTCATCGTGTATTCAGGTCGATGGCGGCGCGAATGAGCGCCTTGAACGCTTTTTCATCGATCTTGTCGTCCTCGTGGAAATCGATGGCGCGCCTCGTGTTTCCGTCGAGGCTGGAGTTGAAGAGGCCTGACGGGTCCGCCAACGAGGCGCCTTTGGCGAAGGTCACCTTGACGTAGTCCTTGTATGTCTCACCGGTGCAGATCATTCCGTCGTGGTACCACACCGGGACCCCTCGCCACTTCCACTCCTCGGTCACGTCGGGGTCGGCCTGCTTGATGAGCTTGCGGATCTGGGCCAGCGTCTCGCCCCTCCAGTCACTCAGCTCTTTGATCCTTGCGTCGATCTTCTTCGCGGCATCGCTCATCAGCGCAACTCCTGGATGCGGACCATGTTGCCCGCGGGATCGCGGAGGGCGCAGTCACGAACCCCGTACGGCTGCTCGGTCGGCTCCTGGACCACCTCGACGTTGTCTGCCTGCACCCGCTCGAAGGTGCCGTCGAGATCCTTGGTGGCCAGCAGGAGCGTGCCGAAGGTGCCCTTGGCCATCATCTCGGCGATGACGCGGCGCTCGTCGTCGGTGATGCCTGGGGTGGCGGTCGGCGGGTACAGGACGATGGACGTGTCGGGCTGGTTGGGAGGTCCGACCGTGATCCATCGCATCGTGTCCTTTCCGACGTCAAGGCGGACCTCGAAGCCGAGGGTGTCGCGATAGAAGGCCAGAGATTCTTCCGGGTCGTCGTGGGGGAGGAAGCTCGAGTGAATGGTGATGTCCATGTCGCTCACGCTAAGTGCAACTCGGTGATTGGCGCTTCTCGATTCCTGATCGGTCTGGTTACCTGTTTCTCCACGCACGACGGGATCCCTTCCGTCACGCCGGCTGTCTGTTCCCGATAAGTGCTGGGCGGCATGCCGACCAACTCGGTGAAGCGAGTGCTGAAGGTGCCCAGCGACGAGCAACCGACGGCGAAACAGACTTCGGTGACGGACATGTCGCCACGACGCAACAGCGCCATCGCCCGCTCGATCCGCCTTGTCATCAGGTAGGAGTAGGGGGACTCACCATAGGCGATCTTGAACTGGCGGGACAGGTGCCCCGCCGACATGTTCACACCGCGGGCCAGCGCCTCGACGTCCAACGGCTGCGCGTACTCGCGGTCCATCCGGTCGCGGACGCGGCGCAGCAGCTTCAGGTCGCGCAGGCGCTGCGCATCCGCGGGTGTGCCGGTCAACTTTCGGCCGCCTCCTTGATGCGCGCCAGCGACACGTTCATGCCCTCCACGAGTTCGCGTTCGAAGCTGGGCACGCCGCCGAACAACGCACTCACCGTGAAGTTGGCCGCCGCTTGACACCGTTCTCTGCATGGCGGCTCTCCACCACACGGGTGCCCTGCTCGGTCGGCTCGAGTTCATGGCTCCAAATGGTGCCGTTGGTGTGTACCCGGAATGCCAGCTTTTTCTCCGGAATGACTTCTGTGACCGTGCTCGTGGTCGGCCAGAACAGAAAATTGCGACGGTTGACGTTGATCGTTCGGGTGCCCTGGCGCAGCGGGCCGAGCGCCTTCATCAATCGGCATTGCGGGCTCCATTGCGGCATGCGGTTGAAATCGGAGATCAATGCCCACACCTTCGGCGCCGGTGCGTTGATATCGATCTGCGCTTGCAATAGCGGCTCGGCCATTGCCTCCTCCTTCTCGACGTTACGTTTCGAATTCAGCTCAGACCGCTCTGCGCACCGCGCGAGCCACGGCGCACGGCGCGACGCTGCCACACGAAAATCGACGTGCCGAGCACCCCCACTCCCAAGCCGGCCACCGCGATGGGGCGCCACTCGTGCAGTCCGGCGACCGTGAAGGCGAGGATCGCGGCAATCAACCAGGCCACCGCAATCACGATGATGACGGGCCAGGGTTCGAGCAGGATCGCAGGCAGGGCAGGCGGTTCCGGCTCAGCGGCCTCGGGTTTTTCGGAACTCATCAGTGACCAACCTAGCCCTCGGTGAGTGAACGTCGAAAGCCCGTCGTGTTTTGCTCCGGCTAGGAAGACCTGCTGGCTATTCTTTGCTTTGTGAAGGATATCGACTCTCGGTTGGCGAGCGACTTGTCGCTGGCGGTTATGCGTTTGGCGCGCCAATTGCGGTTTCGCCGCCCGGAATCCTCGGTTTCCTTATCGCAGTTGTCCGCGCTGTCGACCCTTGCCAAAGAGGGCGCGATGACACCGGGTGCGTTGGCACTCCGTGAACGTGTCCGGCCGCCGTCGATGACGCGCGTAATTGCCTCGCTCGCCGAACTCGGATTTGTCGCGCGAAGCGCACATCCCGCCGACGGTCGCCAGGTCTTGGTGTCGGTCTCGGACACCGGCGCGGAGCTGATCGAAGCAGAGCGGCGAGCTAGCCAGGAATGGCTCAAAGCGCGGCTGGCGCAGCTCAACGCCGACCAGCGCAAGGCGCTGCTCGTCGCTGCCGATCTGATGTCGGCAATCGTCGACGAAAGCACGTGAGCGCCGTCCCCGGCGGGCTGGGGGTACTCCCCACGCAAGCGGGGGGCCCACCCGCTTGTGCGGGGGAGAGCGAAGCGAGCGGGGGATGAGCTCAGTCGTCGACATCGGGGACCCCGCCGATCAGAGGCTGGACGATTTTCGCGACCTCAACAGCGTCGACCGCAGGCCCGATCTGCCGACCGGTAAGGGGTTGGTGATCGCGGAGGGTGTGCTGGTGGTGCAGCGGATGCTGGCGTCCCGGTTCAGGCCGCGCGCAATGCTGGGCACCGATCGCCGGCTGCATGAGTTGGCAGCCGACCTGGGGGCAACCGACGCACCCTATTACCGGGTGACCGCCGAGGTGATGGCGGACGTGGTCGGGTTTCACCTCAACCGCGGTGTGCTCGCCGCCGCGCAGCGGCCTGGTGAGTTGACCGTTGACAAGGTCCTCCACGGCGCACGCACGGTCGCGGTGCTCGAGGGCGTCAACGACCACGAGAACCTGGGCTCGATCTTTCGCAACGCGGCCGGTCTTGGCGTCGACGCCGTGGTGTTCGGCACCGGATGCGCTGACCCGCTGTACCGCCGCGCCGTGCGCGTCTCGATGGGGCATGCCCTGTTGGTCCCGTATGCCTGGGCGACGGCGTGGCCTGGGGACCTGACGATATTGCGGGACAAAGGCTTTCGCGTGCTGGCCATGACACCTGACCCGACGGCGCCGACGCTGTCCGAGGCGATGCCGACGGTCGGCGACGGTCGGGTGGCGATTCTCGTCGGCGCCGAGGGGCCCGGCCTGACTGAGACGGCGATGCGAACCAGCGATGTCCGCGTGCGGATCCCGATGTCACGCGGAACCGACTCGCTGAACGTCGCAACGGCGGCCGCGCTGGCCTTCTACGAGCGGGTTAGATTAGCGCGGTGAGCGAGGACGCCACCCCATGGGGAACGGGGCTTACGGTGGCGGGTTTCGTCGCGGCGGTGACCGCGGGCGCGGTGGTCGTACTGAGCCTCGGGTTGGTCCGCGTTCACACGCTGCTGGCCGTCGGTCTCAACCTGGTGGCCGTCGGCGGGCTGGCACCGACGGTGTGGGGATGGCGAAGGACGCCGGTGTTGCGGTGGTTCGTGCTGGGTCTCGGCGTCGGGGTCGCGGGCGCCTGGCTGGCCCTGCTGGCACTGATCCTCGTCTAGCGCCGACCGCCGGAGCGCACGCCGAGCAGCACGTCCTCCCACGCCGGAACCGGCGGCTTGCCCTTTCGGGTGCTTGCAGGCTTGGCGGGCTCGGGCTGTTCGGGTTCCGCCGGCGGCTCGGGCTCTTCGAAGTCGAGCTGTGGGACCGGCGCCACCGGCCGCAGCGGGTGGGCGAAGTCGGGATCGATCAGCCCGCAGGCGGCGTCGTCGAAGGCGGTGACGGTGCCACCATGCGCGCCGGGTGTGAACCGGAAGTGCGCGACGTTGTCCGAAAGCCCGGCCTTCCAGGACAGCTGGACCGTCCAGCGCCCGTCCTCGTTGCGCCAGGCGTCCCAGTTGCTGGCGTCGGGGTCGAGGCCGCGGGCGATCAACGCCGTCGTCACGGTCTCCAGCAGCGTGAGCACCGCGGGCCCGTCGGCAAGAACGGGATGTGCCGCAGTTGCCAGCTCGGCCGCGCGCGAGCGTTCCAGCAAGACCGGGTGGCCGAATCTCGCCACCCGGGAGACGTCGACCCCGGACGCCTCCGCGACCTGTTCGATGGACGCGCCCGCGCGAATCCTGGCTTGAATCTCCTTGGGACGCAGCACGCTTGGAACCTCGACATCGAGTTGGGTTTGGCTGGCTCCGGACTTGTCGCCGCGCATGGCGGCACGCAACCGGTCGTCAGCGCGCAGGATGAACGTCTCGCCTGGGTCGTCGCTTTCGCAAATGATGCGTTTGCCATCAACGTCGAGTCCGACGACCTTGAGTTCCCGCATGCCGACCTCCTCCGGGCCCCACCTCGGCGCGAGGCGTCAGCCCGATTAGCAGGACACCCTACTGCGTTACCGGCTCGTTACCCGGTTGACACGCCCGAACTACCCGAGGTCAGAGCCGTTCCACCACCCAGTCGACGCATCGGGTCAGCGCGGTGACGTCGTCGGGCTCGACGGCGGCGAACATCGCCACCCGCAACTGGTTGCGGCCGAGTTTGCGGTATGGCTCGGTGTCGACGATGCCGTTGGCCCGCAGCACCTTGGCCACGGCGGCGGCATCCACGTCGTCGGAGAAGTCGATGGTGCCGACCACCTGCGAACGCAGCTCGGGGTCGGCGACGAACGGAGTGGCGAACGCGGACGCCTCGGCCCAGGAGTACAGCCGCTGCGACGAGTCGGCGGTGCGCTTGACGGCCCAGTCCAGCCCGCCGTTGGCATGCATCCAGTCCAGCTGCTCGGCGAGCAGGATCAGCGTGCCGATCGCCGGGGTGTTATAGGTCTGGTTCTTCAGGCTGTTCTCGACGGCGATGGGCAGCGACAGGAAGTCAGGCACCCAGCGCCCGGACGCGGCGATCGCCTCGATGCGCGACAGTGCGGCGGGGGAGAGGAGCGCGAGCCACAACCCGCCGTCACCGGCGAAATTCTTCTGCGGCGCAAAGTAATACGCGTCGGCATCGATGATGTCCACCGGCAGGCCGCCGGCCGCCGAGGTGGCGTCGATGACGATGAGCGCGTCGCCGGAATCCTCGGGCCGTTGCACGGGAACGGCCACCCCGGTCGACGTCTCGTTGTGCGCCCAGGCGATGACGTCGACGGACGGGTCCGACTGCGGTTTGGGGGCGCTGCCCGGGTCGGCCTTGACGATAACCGGGTCGCCGACGAACGGATTCTTGGCAACCGCGGAGGCGAACTTCGAGCTGAACTCGCCGTAGGTCAGGTGCAGCGAGCGCTTGTCGATGAGCCCGAACGCCGCCGCGTCCCAGAACGCGGTAGAGCCGCCGTTGCCGAGGATCACCTCGTAGCCGTCGGGCACTGAGAACAGCTGCCGGACGCCGTCGCGGACGCGGCCGACCAGGTTCTTTACCGGTGCCTGCCGGTGCGACGTTCCGAAGAGGTCGCCCGCATGGGCCAGCGCCTGCAACTGCTCGGGCCGCACCTTCGACGGTCCGGAGCCGAACCGTCCGTCGCTGGGCTTGAGGTCGGCGGGAATCGTCAGTTCGGCCATGCCGTCAAGGGTAGTGACCGTGCCTGGCAATCCACTTACGGGGCGGGCGCAGCACTGCCTCCGTCAGCTGGTCAGGATGCGGGCACCATCGCGGGTGACGGCGACGTGCACGACGGCGTCGTTGACGCAGACACACAGCACCGCGGGGAAGGGCCGCGGCGCCCACGCGCTGTGGTAGTTGAGGAACGGCGACCCGGCGCCGTGGCGGGCGAGCTTCCGTCTTCAACTCCGCCACTGCGAGTGACCTCCGTCACATAGTCAGTCGGGCGACGCGCTTGGCCACATCGGGAAAATCGGGTCTGTTCAATATGCGATACCTGCGGTACCGTCGTTGGACACCAAGCCGATGTATGTAAACCTCATGGGAGGCTTCAAATGGCTGGGACCCGCATGGTCAAGCGCTGGCGTCGCAACATGGAGGTGGTTGACGACACCGAGTACGTTGACATGCTCACCACACTGTCTGAGGGGTCAGTGAGGCGCAACTTCAATCCCTACACCGACATCGACTGGGACTCTGCGGAATTCGCGGTGATCGACAATGACGAGCGGTGGATCCTGCCCGCGAGCGATCCGCTCGGCCGGCACCCCTGGTACAAGGCTCAGCCCTTGGAGCGGCAGATCGAGATCGGCAAGTGGCGCCAGGCCAACGTCGCCAAGGTCGGTTTGCAGTTCGAACTGATTCTGATCCGCGGGCTGATGAACTACGCGTCCTGGGTGCCGAACGGCTCCCCGGAATATCGGTACTGCCTGCACGAGTCGGTCGAAGAATGCAACCACACCATGATGTTTCAGGAGATGGTGAACCGCATCGGCGCCGACGCGCCTGGGATGCCGCGCCTGCTGCGCTGGCTGTCGCCGTTCATTCCGCTGGCAGCCGGACCGCTGCCCATCCCGTTCTTCTTCGGCGTGCTCGCCGGCGAGGAACCCATCGACCACACGCAGAAGATGGTGCTGCGCGAGGGTAAGTCGCTGCACCCGATCATGGAGCGGGTGATGGCCATTCACGTGGCCGAGGAGGCCCGGCACATTTCGTTTGCGCACGAATACCTGCGTAAGCGCGTGCCGAACCTAACGGGCCGGAGGCGCTTCTGGCTGTCGCTGAACGTCCCGATCATCATGCGGGTGCTCTGCCAGGCCATCGTGGTGCCGCCGCGCAGCTTCTGGAAGGAATTCGACATCCCGCGGTCGGTGCGCAAGGAGCTGTTCTTCCGTTCGCCGGAGTCCCGGCAGTTCCTGCGTGACATGTTCGCCGATGTGCGGATGCTCTGCTACGACACCGGTTTGATGAACCCGTTCGCGAAGATCGTGTGGCGGATCTGCAAGATCGAGGGTCGGCCAAGCCGCTACCGCAGCGAACCGCAACGCCAGCACGTGGTGTCGGCCGCCTAGGGAGCTGCAGCTTTCATGCCGCACGTCGTCACCCAGTCGTGCTGTAGCGACGGGTCCTGCGTCTACGCCTGTCCGGTGAACTGTATTCACCCGTCACCGGACGAGCCGGGCTTCGCTACCGCCGAGATGCTCTACATCGACCCCGTCGGCTGTGTGGACTGCGGGGCATGCGTCAGCGCCTGCCCGGTCGGCGCGATCGCGCCCGACACTCAATTGGAGCCCAAGCAGCTGCCCTTCGTTGCACTCAACGCGGCCTACTATCCGGACCAGCCTGCCGACCAGAAGCTGCCGCCGACCTCGAAGCTGGCGCCGGTCGTCGACGCGCCGAAGATCCAGGCGCGCGCCGGGCATCCGCTGACGGTGGCGATCGTCGGCTCCGGACCTGCCGCGATGTACGCCGCCGACGAGCTGCTCACCCAGTGGGGCGTGCGGGTGAACGTGTTCGAACGGCTGCCGACGCCCTATGGGCTGGTGCGTGCCGGGGTGGCGCCCGACCACCAGAGCACCAAACGGGTCACCCGGCTGTTCGACAAGATCACCCGACGGCGAGGGTTCCGGTTCTACCTCAACGTCGAGGTCGGATCCGACCTCTCTCACGCCGAGCTGCTGGCCCACCATCACGCCGTCATCTACGCCGTCGGCGCCTCGAACGATCGCCGCCTGGACATCGACGGCATGGGGCTGGCCGGCATCGGCACCGCGACCGAGATGGTCGCGTGGATCAACGGGCACCCCGAATACACTGATATGCCAGTCGATTTGGGCCATGAGCGGGTAGTGATAGTCGGCAACGGCAATGTCGCTTTCGACGTGGCCCGGATCTTGACGACCGATCCCGATGCGCTGGCGCGCACCGACATCTCCGACCGCGCGCTGGCCGCGCTGCGTGATTCGAAGGTCACCGAAGTGGTGATTGCCGCCCGCCGCGGGCCCGCGCAGTCCGCGTTCACGCTGCCCGAACTCATCGGACTGACGTCGACGTGTGAGGTGGTGCTCGACGCCAGCCCAGAGGTCGATGCCCACGAACTGGTGCGGGCCGACCTGGCCGCCGCTTCTGCTGTTCGTGCTCCTCACGTGCGCGACGATCCGCTGACGCGCAACAAGCTGGAGATCCTGAGCAAGCTCGGTGATGCGTCTTCCCCCGCGACGCGCCCCCGGATCCGGCTTGCCTATCGCCTCACTCCGCACCGCGTCCTCGGCGACGACCGCGTCACCGGTATCGAGTTCAAGGTCACCGACACCGACGACAGCCGTCAACTCGAGGCTGGCCTCGTGCTGACGTCGATCGGGTACCGGGGCAAACCGATCCGCGATCTGCCGTTCGACGAGACCACCGCGGTCGTGCCCAACGACGGCGGCCGGGTCGTCGACCCGCAATCCGGCAGGCCGGTACCCGGCAGCTATGTCGCGGGATGGATCAAGCGTGGGCCGACCGGCTTCATCGGCACCAACAAGTCGTGTGCCCTGCAGACCGTGCAGAACCTGGTCGATGACTACAACGCCGGTCTGCTGGCCGAGCCGGTCGCCAAGGCCCCCGCACTGGACAAGCTCGTGCACAGCCGGCGCCCGGACATGGTTGACGGCGCCGGATGGCAAGCGATCGATCAGGCCGAGATCGTGCGGGGCAGTGCCGACGAGCGACCGCGCGACAAGTTCACCGCCGTCGCCGACATGTTGGCCGCGGCCGCCACCGCGCCAGCACCGCCCATCGGCAGGCGGCTGCTGGCCGGACTGCGGCGTTGAGAAGTGCTTTGCCCCTGCGGCCCAAAGCTATTGGTGCTGCTTTACCGCTTCCTCGATTTCCTCCATGCTGACCTCGCGCATCGGCTGGCCCATTGACCACTGGTGGCCAAAGGGGTCCTGCAGCACGCCGTAGCGGTCGCCCCAGAACGCGTCCTCAAGCGGATGGACGACTGTGGCGCCGGCGTCGAGGGCCTGCTGGAACTTCTTGTCGACATCCGTGACGGTGAGATGGATGGTCACCGGTGTGCCGCCGAGCGCTTTCGGTGTCATCGACTTGCCGCCGGACATCTCCGGGAAGTCGTCGTTGAGTAGCACCGTGGTGCCGTTGATCTGCAGGGCGGCATGGATCAGCTTGCCGTCAGGGCCGGGCACCCGGCCCACCTCGACGGCATTGAGCGCGTTCACATAGAAATCGATCGCCGCGGCGGCATTGTCGACAGTCAGGTGTGGGGAAACGGCGGGCTGAACTTCGATTGGCATGGTGATCTCCTCGGTTCTGGTGTTAGTCACCCGGATGGGCGCTGCGGTATAGACCGCCCATCGGGGCCGATTTCATCGCCACGTGATGGCGACATGGCCTATGTAACACCCGGGCACCGACAACATGAAGATTTAGACAACGGAAAACGACGCGGGCAGCGCCTTGCGGCCCGTCAAGGACAGCAGCACCGTTTCCCCTTGGCCCGTTGCCACGCCGATCCGGGCCGCCAGCACCGTGGCCTCGTCCAGCACATCCTCGGGCAAGGTGAACGAAAGGCCCGTCGCCCGTGCGATATCCAGGCCGTGGACCGCCAGCTCGAACGTCCGGGTCGGCAGATATGTCTGAAGCCGAATGCCGAGCCCGCCAATGACTTCGATGAGCGGGTTGTCGGTGCTTGCCAGCTCACCCAGCACGCGCTGGACGAGTTCGTCGATCGTGCCTGCCGGATCGGCGCCGAGATCCCGGCCGGCCTGCCTGCCGCGCTCGACGATGGCGTCGGCTCCGGCGTCCGAGGCGACCTCGCGGATCCGCGCGTAGTACGCCTGCGGGGTCGCAACATCCTCGCGCTCGGCGGAGGTCTCCAGATAGGTGCTCACCGTGATGAGCGAGCGCGACGTGTGTCCAACCAGCGACCGAAGATCCCAATCCCCGAGTCCGGGCCCATCCCAGCGGTCGCCGGGGATTCGGTGAACCAGGCCGGCGAAGCTGCGGGCCGCCGACTCAAACGTCGTGATCGAGCCCGCCACGGTGCCTACCTCCTCGCGATCTCGTCCCAACCCGCCACGGATTCCGGGCTGCGCGGGCCGGGACCGACATAGATCGCCGATGGCCGGACCAGCTTTCCGAGTCTCTTCTGCTCCAGGATGTGCGCACACCAACCGGCGGTGCGCCCGCAGGTGAACATCGCCGGCATCATCTTGGCCGGCACCTCGGCGAAGTCCAGGATCACCGCCGCCCAGAACTCCACGTTGGTTTCGATGGCGCGGTCGGGGCGGCGCTCGCGCAATTCGGCCAGCGCGGCCTGCTCCAGCGCCGTGGCGACCTCATAGCGAGGCGCCTCGAGGCGCTCGGCCGTGGCCCGCAGCACCCGGGCCCGCGGATCCTCCGCCCGGTAGACGCGGTGGCCGAAGCCCATCAGCTTCTCCTTGCGGTCCAGCACGCCGCGGATCACCGCCGCGGCATCACCGGTGCGTTCGGCCTCTTCGATCATCGGTATCACCCGTGCGGGGGCACCGCCGTGCAGCGGGCCGCTCATCGCCCCGATGGCGCCGGACAGCGCCGCCGCCACGTCAGCACCCGTTGACGCAATCACCCGCGCGGTGAACGTGGAGGCGTTCATGCCGTGCTCGGCGGCCGACACCCAGTAGGCGTCGATTGCCTCGACGTGCTTGGGATCCGGCTCGCCCTGCCACCGGGTCATGAAACGTGCTGTCACAGTGGAGCATTCGTCGATCATGCGCTGCGGAACGGCGGGCTGATAGATGCCGCGGGCCGACTGAGCGACGTACGACAGCGCCATCACCGACGCCCGGGCCAGTTGCTCACGGGCGGTTGCGTCGTCGATGTCCAGCAGCGGCAGGTAACCCCAGATGGGGGCGAGCATCGGCAGTCCGGCCTGCACGTCGACACGGACGTCGCCGCTGTGAATCGGCAGCGGGAACGGCTCGGCCGGCGGCAGCCCGTGACCGAATCTGCCATCCACCAGCAGCGCCCACACGTCACCGAAGGTGACGTGGCTGTTGACAAGCTCTTCGATGTCGACGCCGCGGTATCGCAGCGCGCCGCCGTCTTTGTCCGGCTCGGCGATCTCGGTGGTGAAGGCCACGACGCCTTCCAGGCCAGGTACGAAGTCCTCGGGTACCGCAGTCATGCGCAGATTCTCGCACCCGCGCTCCAGTCCTCTGCTACCGGTCGGTAACAAGCCGCCGAACTGTTGGGGCGTAGCGTTGGCGCGGTGGCTACCCGAGACAATGAACACCTGGCCGCGATGCGCGTGGAGTATGGATCGGCCGAGAAGGACGGCAGCCCGGACCTGGACGTCGACTGGCTCGCCGACGGGTGGGTTGCCCTGCTGCGCAAGTGGTTAGCCGACGCCGAACGCGCCGGCGTGGCTGAGCCGAACGCGATGGTGGTCGGGACGGTGGATGAGAAAGGAAGGCCGGTGACCCGCTCGGTGTTGTGCAAGAGCGTGGACGAGACCGGCATCACGTTCTTCACCAATTACGATTCCGCCAAGGGTGAGGAACTCGCCGCGACGCCGTATGCGTCGGCGACGTTTCCGTGGTTCCTGCTGGGCCGCCAGGTGCACGTCCGTGGCCCAGTGACGAAGGTGTCTGCCGAGGTGACCGCCGACTACTGGCGCCACCGGCCGCGTGGTTCCCAGCTCGGCGCCTGGGCTTCGCATCAATCCCGCCCGATCGCCTCGCGGGCGGCACTGCTGGAGCAATTGGTCGAAGTCACCAAACGATTCGCCACCCTCGACGACGTCCCCGTGCCACCGAACTGGGGCGGATACTTGATTGCGCCGGAGGTCGTCGAGTTCTGGCAGGGCCGGGAAAACCGGGTACACAACAGGATTCGGGTTGTCGCCGGAGCCGGGGGGCCGACGACGAGAGGGCCTGCGCGTATCGAGCGGCTTCAACCCTAGTGCGGCGGTTCTTCGCCGACACCACCCCACTGCGGACCAAAGACTTCCGCCGGCTCTGGGTGGCCGGCAGCATCACCGTGATCGGGGCCAACCTCACCATCTTCGCGGTACCGGTTCAGCTTTACGCGCTCACTGAAAACTCGGCATACGTAGGACTTTCCGGGATCTTCGCGCTTGTCCCGCTCGTGGTGTTCGGCCTGTGGGGCGGCGCATGGGCGGATGCGATGGACCGGCGCGTGCTGTTGATCATCGCCTCGTGCGGGTTGGCGGCGGCGTCGGTTCTGTTATGGCTGCAGGCGGCACTGTCGATCAACAACGTTTGGCTGGTGTTGTGTCTGCTGTCGGTGCAACAGGCGTTCTATGCGATCAACTCGCCCACGCGCTCGGCCGCGATCCCGCGGATGGTGCCGAGCGATCAACTGCCCGCGGCCAACTCGCTGAACACGACGGTGTTTCAGTTCGGCGCCATCGTCGGGCCGCTGTTGGCCGGCGTGATGCTGCGCTGGGTCGACCTGTCCACTCTGTATCTGATCGATGCGATCACCTGCATCGCGCCGATCTGGGCGACGTTCCGGCTCGCGCCGATCCCGCCCCTCAATGGCGAACAGGGCTCGTCGGGGTGGGGATTCACTGCGGTGCTGGACGGCTTCCGCTACCTGGCAGGCAACACGGTGGTGCTGATGTCGTTCATCGTCGACCTGATCGCGATGATCCTCGGCATGCCGCGGGCGCTCTTCCCGCAGATGGCGCACGAAAGCTTCGGTGGCCCCGTCGAGGGCGGCACCACCATTGCCTTGCTCGCCGCGGCGATGTCGGCCGGCGCGGTCGCAGGTGGAGTGTTCTCCGGCTGGCTGCCGCGTATCCGACGCCAGGGTCTGGCAGTCGTTCTCGCAATCGTGGTGTGGGGCTTGGCGATGGTCGGTTTTGGCGTGGCCAGTGGACTGGCGGGCGGAACGGCCGGGCTGTTGTTATGGATTGCATTGGCGTTCTTGGCAGTTGGCGGCGCCGCGGACATGGTGTCGTCGGCGTTTCGCAACACGATCCTGCAGCAGGCCGCATCCGACGAGGTTCGGGGCCGGCTGCAGGGCGTGTTCATTGTGGTGGTCGCCGGCGGGCCACGACTGGCCGACGCGGTGCATGGCGCGGCCGCGGCGGCCGTCGGCACCACCGTTGCCGCGGCGGGTGGTGGTGGGCTCGTCGTCGTCGGCGTGTTGATCGCCGCACTCATCGCACCGGCCTTCGTGCGGTACCGGGTGAACGGCGCCAACGTGCCCCCAGCACACGAGATCAGCGAACACACGCCGGACGACGACAAAGTCTGACGGCACGCAGATTTCAGTCGACGACACTTTTCTTGGTGTCTCCAAGACAGCCGGGTTAGCATCCTGGCGTGCCTGAAGTCACGGGGGACTCAGCGCTTGGTCTGCGCGAACGGAAGAAGCAACGCACGCGCGCCACATTGATCGACGCCGCCATCGAGTTGTGTGAGCGACAAGGCTTCGAGCAGACGACCGTGGAGCAGATCGCCGCGATCGCCGACGTCTCACCCCGTACGTTCAGCCGGTACTTCGCCACCAAGGAAGCGGTGTGTCTAGCACTGGTCGACAACGCGGTCGACCAGGCCGCTGTCGAGCTCGCCCGCCAGCCGGAGGGGCTGAATCACCTTGAAGCGCTCTACCGGTCGTACGTGACGATGTACCGGAACACCAAGAACGCCGGCATCGGAGAACTGACCGCCTCGCGGCTGTTGTGCACCCTGCAGATCATCATGTCCTCGCCGACACTGGGACAGGCCGCCATGGAATTTCGACCCCACGGGGTCAACGTCGCGCTGGCAAACCGGATGGGCGTCGGCCTCGACGATCGTGGGCTGCGTCTGGTCGCCGCGGTGTGGGCGTCGATCATCATGACCGCCCTCGCCGACCTCGGCCGGGCCACGGATTGGCAGGGCATCGGCATCGAAGACGCCGTCGGTCGGATCGAGGCCACATTCGCCCAGTTCACGGGCCTGATTGACGGCGCCGCGCAGCCCGTCTAAGCATCTCCCGACCCCGGCCGGGCGCGATTGCCACAATGGGACTACCTTTTGAGGGGCAGGGGTCGGTTCTCTCAGCGACGAAGGGATTCCCGTGGCAGAAAATGACGAGCACGCCTCCCTCCAATATCCCGGTGGCGAGCTTGACCTGGCGATCGTCGGCGCCACGGAGGGAGCCGATGGGATCGCCCTGGGCTCGTTACTGGCCAAGACCGGCTACACGACCTACGACGAAGGCTTCGTAAACACCTCCTCGACCAAGAGCGCCATCACCTACATCGACGGCGACGCAGGCATCCTGCGCTACCGCGGCTATCCGATCGAGCAGCTCGCGGAGAAGTCGACGTTCATCGAAGTCAGCTATCTGCTGATCTACGGGGAACTGCCCACCAAGGAGCAGCTGCACAAGTTCACCACCCTGATCCAACGGCACACGCTGCTGCACGAAGACCTGAAGAGGTTTTTCGACGGCTTCCCGCGCAATGCGCATCCGATGCCGGTGCTGTCCAGCGCGGTCAACGCACTGAGCGCGTACTACCAGGATTCGCTCGACCCGTTCGACGACGCACAGGTGGAGCTGTCCACCATCCGGCTGCTCGCCAAGCTGCCGACCATCGCGGCCTATGCCTACAAGAAGTCTGTTGGCCAGCCGTTCCTCTACCCGGACAACTCGCTGACGCTGGTGGAGAACTTCCTGCGGATGACGTTCGGCTTCCCGGCCGAGCCATACGAGGTTGACCCGGAGGTCGTGCGGGCACTGGACCTGCTGTTGATCCTGCACGCCGACCACGAGCAGAACTGTTCGACATCGACCGTGCGCCTGGTCGGCTCGTCGCAGGCCAACCTGTTCACCTCCATCTCCGGCGGCATCAACGCGTTGTGGGGCCCGCTGCATGGCGGCGCCAACCAGGCGGTGCTCGAGATGCTCGAGAAGATCCGCCAATCCGGCGGTGACGTCCAAGAGTTCGTCAAGAAGGTGAAGGACCGCGAGGACGGCGTCAAGCTGATGGGCTTCGGCCACCGGGTCTACAAGAACTACGACCCGCGCGCGCGCATCGTCAAGGAGCAGGCCGACAAGATCCTCGGCAAGCTCGGCGGCGACGACGAACTGTTGGACATCGGCAAGGCACTCGAAGAGGTCGCGCTGACCGACGACTACTTCACCGAGCGCAAGCTGTACCCGAACGTCGACTTCTACACCGGCGTGATCTACCGGGCCATGGGCTTCCCGACGCGGATGTTCACCGTGCTGTTCGCGCTGGGCCGGCTGCCCGGCTGGATCGCGCACTGGCGCGAGATGCACGACGAGGGGAGCGGAAAGATCGGCCGTCCACGCCAGATCTACACCGGGTACACCGAGCGCGACTACGCCGAGATCGGCAAACGCTAACCGGCCCGACTGCGATGTATTTCACCGTCGATCGGGCTTGCAATCCAAACAGTTGTAGTTTCACAATGGTTGTGTGAATGAAACTGTCGTCCGGTCGCTGAGCGCCCGGCGGAAGGCCATCATCCTGATGTCCTGCTGCCTGAGCCTGCTGATCGTGTCGATGGACGCGACGATCGTCAACGTCGCGATTCCGAGCATCCGCACCGACCTCGGAGCATCGCCGTCCCAGCTGCAATGGGTCGTCGATATCTACACGCTGGTGTTGGCGTCGCTGCTGATGCTGTCCGGCGCCACCGGTGATCGCTTCGGCCGCAGGCGTACCTTCCAGATCGGGCTGACCGTCTTCGCGCTGGGGTCCCTGCTGTGCAGCCTGGCCCCAAGCATCGGAATGCTCATCGCCGCGCGTTTCGTGCAGGCGGTCGGCGGTTCGATGCTGAACCCCGTTGCGCTGTCGCTCATTTCGCAAGTCTTCGTCGGCCGGGTCGAACGAGCGCGCGCGCTCGGGTTCTGGGGTGGGGTGGTCGGCATATCGATGGCGCTCGGCCCGATCGTCGGCGGACTGCTCATCGAGTGGATCGGTTGGCGGTCCGTGTTCTGGATCAACCTGCCGATCTGCGCCGCGGCCATCGTCTTGACCGCGATCTTCGTGCCCGAGTCGAAGTCGGCAACAATGCGCAACATCGACCCGATCGGCCAGGGCCTCGCTGTGCTTTTCCTGTTCGGTGTGGTGTACACCCTGATCGAGGGTCCCGGTTTGGGTTGGACGAACGTCCGCACCATCGCGGTCGCGGTCATCGCGGCCGTCGCCTTCGTCGCCTTCCTGCTCTACGAGTACCGGCGCCACGACCCGTTCGTCGACCTGCGCTTCTTCCGCAGTATTCCGTTCGTCTCGGCGACGGTGTTGGCCATCACCGCGTTCTCCGCTTGGGGGGCCTTCCTGTTCATGATGTCGCTGTACCTTCAGGGCGAGCGTGGGTTTTCGGCGATGCACACGGGCCTGATCTATCTTCCGATCGCGATTGGCGCCCTGGTCTTTTCACCGCTCTCGGGTCGCCTGGTCGGCCGGTTCGGCGCCCGCCCGTCGCTGGTGGTCGCCGGTGTGCTGATCACCACCGCGTCAGTGATGCTCACCTTCTTGTCGGCGACGACCCCCGTGTGGGAACTGCTGATCGTCTTCGCGGTGTTCGGCATCGGCTTCTCGATGGTAAACGCGCCCATCACGAACTCCGCCGTCAGCGGCATGCCGTTGGACCGAGCGGGCGCGGCGTCGGCGGTGACGTCCACGAGCAGGCAGATCGGCGTGAGTATCGGTGTGGCCCTGTGCGGTTCGGTGGCCGGCGGGGCGCTGGCGGCAAGCGGCGCGGACTTCGCGACCGCGGCGCGGCCGTTGTGGTTCGTGTCCATCGCGCTTGGACTCGTGATCCTCGCCCTCGGCATCGTGTCGACGTCGCGGCGGGCGATCGGATCCGCAGAGAGGCTCGCCCCGCTCATCCATGGGAGCTCCGTATCCAGGGAGGGAGCACATGTCGGGTAACCCGGTGGCCGACGAGGTTTGGCGCACGATGGCCGCGCTGGTGATCGACAACCGCGACAGCTGGAAGCGCGCGGTGGTGGAGCGCACCGGTCTGCCGTTCAGCCGGATACGGGTACTGCGCCGACTGGCCAGGGGGCCGATGTCGGTGAAGCAGGTGGCTGCGGCGGCGACCATGGACGCGCCCGCCGCCACGGTCGCGGTCAACGACCTCGAAGACCGCGGGCTGGTGGTACGAACACCCGATCCGACCAATCGACGGTGCAAGGTGGTGTCGCTGACCGACGCCGGCCACGACATGGTTGACGCCATCGACTCGATCGACGATCCGGCACCGGCTGTCCTGGCCGGGCTTGACGACGCCGAACTGAAGGAATTGCGAGCCCTCCTGGCCCATCTTGCGCCGAAATAGCACTCCCGGTCGCTGGTTCGGCCATTTAACAGCCCTGACCTCTGTCTCGCGAGCCAGTGCCGGTCCTATTCTTTGACGGTGGCGTTAGCCTGTCGCTCCTGTGCCGCCGAACTCCGAGACGGTGCCCGGTTCTGCGATGCGTGCGGCTCACCTGTGACGGCAGATAGCCACGCCGAGTACAAGCAAGTGACCGTGTTGTTCGCCGATGTCGTGCACTCCATGGACATCGCCGCGGCTCTCGGGGCGGAGCGTCTGCACGAGATCATGGGTGAGGTCTTCCGGCGCTCGTCGGTGATCGTACGGCGCTATGGCGGCACCGTGGACAAGTTCACCGGCGACGGCATCATGGCGGTGTTCGGTGCGCCTATCGCGCTCGAGGACCACGCGATCCGGGCGTGCCGCGCTGCGCTGGACATTCAGCGCGATGCTCAAAATCTGGCGATCGAAGCGGAGCGTCGCGATGGCATAACGTTGCAGCTGCGCGTCGGCCTGAACTCTGGCGAGGTGGTCGTCGGTGAGATCGGTTCGGGTCCTTTGGCCTATACCACCGTTGGCGTGCAAGTGGGTATGGCGCAACGGATGGAGTCCGTAGCGCCTGCGGGTGGGGTGATGGTCAGCGAGTCGACAGCGCGTCTGGTGGCGAGCAGATCGATTCTGGGTGAGCGGGAGCTCGTACACATCAAGGGCGCACACGAACCGGTACCCGCGCGGCGGCTGCTCGCGATGGCTACCGATCGACGACTGGACCGCGCCGAGCCCAGCCTCGTTGGACGGCAATGGGAGTTGGACGCTCTCACTTCGATATTGGACCGGTCGATCAACGGCAGCGGGAGTGTGGTCGGCATCGTTGGCCCGGTCGGGATAGGCAAGAGCCGAATCGTCCGCGAGATAACGTCGCTCGCCCGCGGCAGAGGGGTCGACATATTCGCCACGTTCTGTGAGTCGCACACTACCGACGTTGCGTTTCACGCCGCCGCCGGCCTGCTGCGTGCAGCCCTGGGAGCCAATGGTCTGGATGACATGGCCGCGCGAAGCCAAGTCCAACAACGGCTTTCGGGTATCGACAACGACGATCTCGTCTTGCTCGATGATCTGTTGGGCATCAGGGATCCGGCTATCGCGATGCCCCAGATCGACCCGGATGCCCGTCGACGTCGGTTGTCGAGCATCGTCAACGCCGCCGCGCTCGCGCGCGTGACGCCGTCACTGTTCGTCATCGAGGACGTTCATTGGGTCGACGGGATCAGCGAGTCCATGCTGGCGGAGTTCCTCAACGTGGTTCCCGAGACCAGATCGCTGGTGCTCATCACGTACCGGCCGGAATACACGGGCGCACTGGCTCATGCACCTCGAACGCAGACGATTGCCCTGGAGCCACTGGACGATTCGCAGATGGCGGCGCTGAGCACTGAACTGTTGGGAGCCGACCCGTCGGTGACCGGCCTCGCCGACGTCGTCGCAACGCGTGCCGCCGGTAATCCGTTCTTCGCAGAGGAGATCGTCCGCGACCTCACCGAGCGCGACGTGTTGTTCGGCGGCCGTGGGTGCTACTTGTGCGCAGATCCGGTGGCCGAAGTCAGCGTGCCCAGCACCTTGCAGGCCGTGATCGCGGCGCGTATCGACCGCCTCCATCCCGCCGCCAAGCGGACGCTCAACGCCGCCGCCGTCATCGGAACTCGGTTCGATCCGGCGATGCTGAAGACGTTGGACATCGACGCCGTTCTGGACGAACTCGTACAGGCAGAGCTGGTCGACCAGATCGTGTCGACCCCACCGCCAGAGTACGAATTCCGGCATTCGCTGGTCCGCGCCGTGGCCTACGAATCGCAGCTCAAATCGGACCGGGCACAGCTGCACCGGCGTCTGGCGCAGACCATCGCACCGCAGGACCAGAATGCTGCGCTGATCGCCGAACATCTTGAGGCCGCAGGCGATCTGCACGGCGCGTATACGTGGCACATGCGCGCCGGTGCGTGGTCGGGCAACCGTGACATCGCGGCGGCCCAGCTGAGCTGGGAACGCGCGCGGCAGGTCGCAGACGCCCTGCCCGCTGACGACCAGCGCCGCGTAGCGATGCGCATCACGCCGCGAACGAGTTTGTGTGCGACGACGTACCGGTGGGCGGAGAGTTTCGTCGACATTCGGGCTTCGAGGAACTTGCGCGAGCTGTGCGCGGCCGCGGGCGATAAGCGGTCTCTGGCCATGGCGATGTTGGGCCAGATGACCGAGCTCATGGTACAAGCTCGCCAGTGTCGAGGCGGCGCAGCTCGCGACCGAGCAGGAAGTGCTGCTGGAGTCCATCGGTGAACCTGACTTGACGCTCGGACTGTTCGTGGGGCTCGCTGGCCATCAAGCAGGAGACCGGCCAGATGGCCGACGTATTGCGATGGTCGCAGCTCGGGATCGACATCGCCGACGGGGATCCCGTCAAGGCTGCATTCATAGCAGGTTCGCCGCTGGCGCTGGCAATGGTGTTTCGTGGCTACTCACGAGCGTTGCTTGGTCTTCCGGGGTGGCGGGAAGATTTCGACGATGCCCTGGCGATGGCCCACGATCACGATCTGCTCACGTTCGCCAGTGTCGTCGTCTACAAGTATGCGCCCGTGATACGGCAGGGCCTGCTAGTCCTCGACGACGCCGCGTTCGGCGAGATTGGAGGAAGCATTTCAGGTTGCCGCTTGAGCTCGGTGACCACAACGCGCTGGGACTCACCAAGTACGGCTTGGGCTCCGCGCTGTTGGAGTCGCGCTCCGACGTCGAACGCGGAGTGCAGATGCTGACCGAGATCCGCGAGATGTGCGACCGGAGACAGTTCTTCAATGACCGAACTCCCGGTCCTCGATCTGCTCGCTGCCCGCGAGGACGCACTGAATGGAGACGTCGAAGCTGCGCTGCCTGTGATGCGCGCAGCCGTCGACACGCTCTTCGACAACTGCCAGCTCACGATTTGTATGTGGGCAACCAGCGTGCTGGTGGTCGCACTCCTAGAGCGTGGGGCAGAGGGCGACGTGCTGGAAGCCGACGCTGCGATCGAGAGGCTCGACGCAGCGCCCCTCGATGACTTGGTTGTGCGAGACGTCTGCGTACTTGCGTCTGCGGGCACTGCTGGCCCAAGCCCGCGGCGACGAAGCCTCGTACCGCGAACTCCGGGACCGCTACCGCGCGATGGCCAACGACCTCGGCTTCGAGGGCCACATGGCATGGGCCGCAGCGATGCCTTAACTCTCCAGCACCGCCATCGCCGCGTTGTGCCCGCCGAGGCCTGACACCCCCCCGCCGCGACGGGAACCCGATCCGCACAGCAGGATCCGCTCATGAGCTGTCGCGACGCCCCACCGCCGGCCCGGGGTATCCAGCGGATCGTCGTTCTCGGCGAACGGCCAACTCAGCGCGCCGTGGAAGATGTTGCCCGCCGTCATGCCCAGTGTTCGCTCCAAATCCAGGGTGGTCTTGGTCTCGATGCACAGCCGACCCGACGAATCCTCCATCAGCACATCCTGAATAGGTTCGGCCAGAACGGAATTCAGCGAATGGAGCACGGCTGATGTCAAGTCCTCGCGCAGCCGGTCGGGATGCGCACCGGTCGCCAAGCTGATGCGGCGTGTGCAGGCCGAACACGGTCAGCGTCTGTGCGCCGGACGCACGCAGCTCGTCGGACAGGATGCTCGGGTCGGTCAGCGAATGGCAGTAGATCTCGCAGGGCAACGGGTCGGGAATGGCCCCGTCGGCTGCCCGCAAGTACGCGGCGTCGAGCTGGCTGAAGTTCTCGTTGATGTGGAACGTGCCGCCGAATGCCTGCTCGGGCGTCACGGTTTCGTCTCGCAGCCGCGGCAGACGTCGCAGCAGCAGGTTGACCTTCACCTGCGCACCGGGCGCCACCGACGGCTCCGGATCGCCTACCAACTCCGCCAGCACCGCCGGTGTCACACCGGCCAACACGTGTTCGGCCCCTATCCGATGCTCTCGGCCGCCGAGCCGGTAGCACACCTCACCATCCGGGTCGATGGCGTAAACCTCCGCGCCGGTGGTGATTTCGGCACCATGGCCGGCCGCTGCCGCGGCCAGCGCTCCGCTGACCGCGCCCATGCCGCCGATCGGCACATCCCAATCGCCGGTACCGCCACCCAGCAGGTGATACAGGAAGCAGACGTTCTGCAGCAGCGATGGATCGTCGGCCCGCGCGAACGTGCCGATCAGGGCATCGGTGGCCATCACGCCGCGGACCAGGTCGCTGCCGACGGCGTCGGTGATCGCGTGCCCGATCGGCCGGCAGACCATGGACTGCCACGCCTCCGCCGCGCCGGGATCACCGCCGGCGAGGACATGGTTGAACGCGTCGTCTCGGGACTGCAGCGGTGCGGTCATCGTCGGCCACAGCCGAGAAGTGACGATCCGGGCGCGGCG
Source organism: uncultured Actinomycetota bacterium (assembly GCA_963800125.1). GTDB lineage: Bacteria > Actinomycetota > Actinomycetes > Mycobacteriales > Mycobacteriaceae > Mycobacterium. The sequence goes on from CAWDAC010000047.1 coordinate 29,822, forward strand.
GTAGAACGCGGCGAACGGCTCGGCATCGCCTGCCGCGCCGACGGCGGCGAACGTCGATTCCGGCCCCACCAGCAGGCCCGTCTGCCCGCCGGTCTCCGGATCGGGCGTGTATGACGAATAGCGGCGCCGCGCCAACCGCACCCGCACGCCGAGATCGTCGATGATGCGCCGTGGCAGCAGGCTCACCAGATACGAATAGCGGGAGAGTCGCGCGTCGATGCCGTCGAAGGCGTGCGCCGACACCGCCG
>CAWDAC010000048.1:0-35898 GCA_963800125.1 uncultured Actinomycetota bacterium
TGTCAGTGTGCGCGAAGCGATGTACACCTCGGCCAGCTGCGCAGCCACGGTCTGGAATGTCGACAGCGGCTTGCCGAACTGCTCGCGGTTGGCGACGTAGTCGGCGGTCAGCCGCAGGGCGCCGGCGACCAGTCCCGACGCGAACGCACCAATGGTCGCGAGCGCCAACTGGTTCACCCGCTCCGCCTGCGCGCCTGACAGCACGTCGTCGTCCGAGACGGCGACGTCCGAGAAGGTGACGACGTACTCGTCGGAGTGGTTGGACGTCGGCGTCTTCGTCAGCATCACACCGTCGGCCTTCGGGGACACCACGACGACCGCGTTGTCGGCGGTGACGATGATCCAGTCCGCCTGCTCCGCATAGGGAACACCGATCTTCGTGCCGTTCAGCCGGCCGCTGGCCAACGTCGTCGCCGGCCGGTCCGGCAGTGCAGCACCCGGTTCGTTGAGCGCCAGGGTCACGATCGAGCCCTTGGCGACACCGGCCAGGTAGCGGTCCTGCTGTGCCTCGGACGCCAGGTCCAGCAGCACGGCGGTGGCACCGAGAGTGGCCAACGCGGGGCTGGTCGTGCCGTGCCTGCCGATCTCGGTGAGCGCCGTCGCGAGCTCGGACAGCCCGACGCCGTCACCGCCGAGGCGCTCGGGCACGCCCAGCGCCGTCACACCCCCGGCGACCAGCGCCTCCCAACTGTTGTCACGGTCCAGCACCGCCGTGACCACGTCGGCGACAGCCTGCTGTTCCGGGTCCGGTGTGAAGTCCAACCGAATCCTCCTTGATTCGTTGCGCGAGCTCAGTGAGCGACCGGGCACTGGGCAGGTTTTGCCGGCTCGCCGGCGCCGGTGTAGTCCACCTGCCAGTGCTTGATGCCGTTGAGCCATCCTGACCGTAGCCGCTCGGGTTCACCGACCTGCTTGAGGTCGGGCATGTGGTCGGCGACCGCGTTGAAGATCAGGTTGATCGTCATCCGGGCGAGGTTCGCGCCGATGCAGTAGTGCGCGCCGGTGCCGCCGAAGCCGACGTGTGGATTCGGGTCGCGCAGGATGTTGAACGTGTGCGGGTCCTCGAAGACCTCTTCGTCGAAGTTGGCCGAGCGGTAGGACATCACCACCCGCTCGCCCTTCTTGATCGTCACGCCGGCCAGCTCGGTGTCCTCGAGAGCGGTGCGCTGGAACGCCGAAACCGGGGTGGCCCAGCGGATGATCTCGTCGGCCGCGGTCTCCGGGCGCTCCTTCTTGAACAGCTCCCACTGGTCGGGGTTGTTCGCGAAGGCGATCATGCCGTGGGTGATGGAGTTGCGCGTGGTCTCGTTGCCTGCCACCGCGAGCATGACGACGAAGAAACCGAACTCGTCGTCGGAGAGCTTCTCCCCTTCGATGTCGGCCTGTATCAGTGCGGTGACGATGTCGTCGGTGGGATTCTTGTGACGCTCGTCGGCCATCTGCATCGCGTACATGATCAGATCCATCGACGACTGCGCGGGATCGACGTCGGCGTACTCGGGGTCCGTACCGCCGGTCATCTCGTTGGACCACCGGAAGAGCTTGTCGCGGTCGTCCTGCGGGACTCCGAGCAGGCCGGCGATCGCCTGCAGCGGGAGCTCGCACGACACCTGCTCGACGAAGTCGCCGATGCCCTCGGCCGCGGCGGTCTTGGCGATGTTCTGCGCCCGCAGGCCGAGCTCCTCCTCGAGCCGCCCGACAGCACGGGGGGTGAAGCCTCGCGAGATGATCTTGCGCAGCCGGGTGTGGTGCGGCGCGTCCATGTTGAGCATCACGCTGCGCTGCAGTTCGACAGCCTCGCGCGTCATCTCCGGCGGCCATGTCGGGATGGCACCGTTCAGCCAGCTGGAGAACACGTCGCTGCGCTTCGACACCTCTTTGACGTCGGCGTGCTTGGAGACGATCCAGTAGCCGTAATCCTCGAACCCACCGCAGCCGTCCGGGACGTCGACCCAGTGGATAGGCTCTGATTTGCGCAGCTCGGCAAGTTCCTCGACGGGGAGAGCCTTGAGGTTCACATCGGGATCGAGGAAGTCGAAGCCGTCGGGCAGATTCGGGCAAGCCATAGGTGGACACTCCTTATTGCAACGTGTTCTAGTTCCAGTAAAACATGCCTTCTCCGCAGATCAAAGGCTCGGGTCGCAACGCCGCTTGTCAGAGTAATGAAACGTGTTCTAGCCTGGCGGGATGGGTAACCCTGTAATCGTTGAAGCCACCCGCAGCCCGATCGGCAAGCGGAATGGATGGTTGTCGGGCCTGCACTCGACCGAGCTTCTCGGCGCGGTGCAGAAGGCTCTCGTGGAGAAGGCCGGCATCGACGCCGGCGACGTCGAGCAGGTCATCGGCGGCTGCGTCACGCAGTACGGCGAGCAGTCCAACAACATCACCCGGGTGGGATGGCTGGTCGCGGGATTGCCGGAGCACGTCGGCGCCACCACGGTGGACTGCCAGTGCGGCAGCGGGCAGCAGGCCAATCACCTGGTCGCCGGGCTGATTGCGGCAGGCGCCATCGACATCGGCATCGCGTGCGGCATCGAGGCGATGAGCCGCATCGGGCTGGGCGCCAACGCCGGCCCCGATCGCGGGGCGCTCCGGCCGGAGTCGTGGGACATCGACCTACCCGACCAGTTCACCGCCGCGGAGCGGATCGCCAAGCGCCGCGGCATCACGCGTGAGGAAATCGACGAGTGGGGCTTCGAATCGCAGCGCAAGGCCAAGCAGGCCTGGGCCGAGGGCCGGTTCGACCGCGAGGTCAGCCCGATCGAGGCGCCGGTGCTCGACGAGCAGAAGCAGCCGACCAGCGATCGCGCGCTCGTGACCCGTGACCAGGGGCTCCGCGACACCACCATGGAGGGCCTGGCCGGGCTGAAGCCGGTGCTCGACGACGGCATCCACACCGCAGGCACGTCGTCGCAGATCTCCGACGGTGCCGCCGCGGTGCTGTGGATGGACGAGGACAAGGCCAAGGCGCTCGGGCTGAGGCCGCGGGCCCGGATCATCAGCCAGGCGCTGGTCGGTGCTGAGCCGTACTACCACCTCGACGGGCCGGTGCAGTCCACCGCCAAGGTGCTGGAGAAGGCCGGGATGAAGATGGGCGACATCGACCTCACCGAGATCAACGAGGCCTTCGCATCGGTCGTGCTGTCGTGGGCCCGCGTGCACAACCCGGACATGGACCGGGTCAACGTGAATGGCGGCGCGATCGCGCTGGGCCATCCGGTTGGCAGCACGGGCAGCAGGCTGCTCACCACCGCGCTCCATGAGTTGGAGCGCACAGATCAGAGCACCGCGCTGATCACGATGTGTGCCGGCGGTGCGCTGTCCACCGGCACCATCATCGAGCGGATCTAGTCGCACTTCCTCCGCGAGTAGACGCAGAGTCGCACGATTCCGCATCAAACTCTGCGAGTCTGCGTCTGCTCACCGGGGGTTACTCGCCCATAGGATGACCGTCATGACCATTGCGATCGTGGTGTACGAGCCGTGACCGAAACCGACGCTTCGGAATACGATCTGCACTTCTACTTCGATCCGGTGTGTCCGTTCGCGTGGATGACCAGCAAGTGGGTACGCATGGTCGCCAAACAGCGCGACTACCGGGTGGACTGGCGGTTCATCTCGCTGCGAATCCTCAACGCGCACATTGACTATGACGCGCACTTCCCACCGGAGTACGAGGCCGGGCACACCGCAGGCCTTCGGCTGCTGCGGGTCGCCGCACGCACGCGTGCCGAGCACGGCCGGGCGGCCGTCGGCTCGCTGTACTCAGCGATCGGCACAAGGCTGTTCGACACTTCGCGCGAGGTCGACCCGCTGTCCGGCTCGGATCTGGGCCCACGCGCAAGCCGGGGAGGAGCACGGCGCGTCTTGGAGCCGCTGCTGCGCGACGCCGGACTGCCCGTCAAGCTGGCGGACGCGCTGGACGACACGTCGTTCGATGACCTGGTCCGCGAGGAGACCGAGGAGGCACTCGCCCTGACGGGCCGAGACGTCGGCACGCCGATCCTGCACTTCCGGCCGCCGGAGGGCACTGCGTTCTTCGGCCCGGTGATCAGCCGGCTGCCGAGTCCCGACGATGCCGGCCGGCTGTGGGACCACGTCATCGCCCTGGCCGAGTTCGGCGGCTTCGCGGAGCTCAAGCGCAGTCTGCGTGAACGGCCTCAACTCGCCAGTTTCGGTATCGACACTGAATCGGTTGGCAAGCAAGAGGATTGGCACGGCGGCAGCAGGCGTCTCAAGAAGTAGCGAGCGCGGCCGGTTGGTCCGAGCTGCGCCGCAGCACCAGGTTCACCACCATTGCGACCGCAAACAGTGCCGCGCCCACGGCGATGGTGGTGGGGTGCAGGTAGAGCAGCAATGCGGCGGCCGGTGCACACAGCGCGCGTTCCGGCCAGCCCGCCCGCCGGATCAACCAGCCGCCGGTGACCACCGCAAGCGCCGCCACCCCCAGGGCGGAAACCACTGCGGTCCAAGCCATGTCGCCGATGGACCGCAGTCCCAGCAGTCCCTCGCCGTTGTCCGTCAGCACGAAGGCGAACGGCACCAGGAAGGCGGGCAGCGTGTACTTCCACGTCTGCATCATCGTGGCCATCACCCGCCCGCCCGTGATCGCGGATGCGGCGACGGCCGCCAGTGCTGTCGGCGGCGTCACCTCCGAAAGCACCGCGAAGTAGAAGACGAACATCGCCGCCGCCGGAGCGGCGACGCCCAGGTCCTGCAGCGCCGGGCCGACGACCACCCAGCTGATCACGAACGACGCGGTGACCGGCACGGCCAGTCCTAGGACGGCCACCGCCAGCGCGGCGAACACCGCGGTGAAAATCAGTACCAACGCGGGGTTTTCGGTTATTCCGCGCGCGGTATTCACCAGGATCGAGTGCAGCTGCAGACCCAGTCCCGTTCTGGTGATCATCGCAGCGATGACGCCTGCGGCCGCGCATACCGCGGCGACGGCGAGCACCCCGCGAACCCCGGTGCCCAGCGCCCGGTAGAGCCTTCCTGGGGTCATCCGGTGTTCTCGGTCCAGGAACGACAGCGCGATCTGTACGAACGTCGCGTAGACCACGGCACGCACCGCCGAGATATCCATCGCGAGGAACACCACGATCATCACCAACGAGATCAGGTGATAGCCGAACCTTGCGAGTAGCCGCCAGGTCGACTGCTCGCTGACCTCGACCGCGCGGGTCCCGTACCGCCGGGCGTCGATCTCGACGGCCAGCAGGATGCCCAGGTAGTACAGGATCGTCGGCACGATCGCCCACACCAGCACCGTCAGGTACGGCACACCGAGGTACTCCGCGATGATGAATGCCGCGGCGCCCAGCGTCGGCGGCGACAAGATCGCGCCGATGCCCGCGGCCGCCAGCATTCCGCCCGCGTTCTCTTTCGGGTATCCGGCGCGGCGCAGGATCGGCCAGGTCACCGAACCCAGGCTGACCGTGGTCGCCGTCCCAGAACCCGAAACGGTGCCGAGCAGAAATCCGGCCAGTGTGACGGTCCGGCCGGGTGCTGCCCTGGACCGCCGGAATGCCGCCAAGGACAGGTCGATGAAGAACTTGCTGGCGCCCGACGCATCCAGCACCGCGCCGTAGATGGTGAACAGCACGATGTAGGTGGCCGCCACGTCGAGCGGCACACCGTAAAGGCCGGTCGCCTGGATGAACGACGCACTGATGATCTGGTCCCAGTCCACGCCGGCATGGGCGATCGCCGCGCCCTGCGGCAGGTAGCCGCCGTAATAGGCGTAGCCGAGCGCAAGCAGACAAACGATCGGCAACGCCGCACCGGTGGTGCGACGGCAGGCCTCCAAGACCAGGAGAAGCACGATCGTCCCGACGACGACATCGACCATCGCGGGGGTGCCCTGCCGGCTGAGGAATTCGTCGAAACCACCTCCACCGTCGGCGATTTCGAAGGGCAACACCGGGTACAGACACGCGGCCAATGCGATCGCGGCGAGCAGCCAGTCCACCGGCGTCGGGGTCTCGGACGGAGCCTCGTGCTCGTCCGATTCCGTCGATTCGCGACGCAGCCGGAGCCGTAGCCGCAGACCGGAGCGGTAGCACAGCAGGGTCAGTGGTAGCACCGCCGCCAGGAACAAGATCAGGGAAACCTGGTTGCCCTGCGCGAGCGGGAAGAACACCTGGTAGATCGCGGACAGGCCGATCAGCACGCACGCGGCCGTGACCGCATGGCCTACCCACCCGGTCAGCTCGCGGGCCGGCTTTTCTTCCTCATAGGCGGCCGCCGCTGCCGGCGGAGCCGCCGTGTCCCCGACCAGCACGGGCCGGCCCGAATCATCGCTATCGCGCTCGGTCAGCTCGGCGCGCCGAGTTCGTCGAGTGCCTTCTGGGCACCCGGGTGCAGCGGCACCGGGCTGGTCTGGCGTGCCGTGTCCAGGTTGATGCCGTCGGCCGCCTTATTCACCTTGACCAGCTCAGCCTTGTTGTCGAACAACGCCTTGGTCAGCACGCAGGCGGTGTTGCCATCGAGATCATCTTTCACCAGAAGCAGATTCGGCACCACGACGGTCGGCGCATCGCCCGGCGTCTGGTACGTGCTCGCCGGGATGACACCCCGCTCGTAGATGGGGTTGATCTCCTTCAGCTTGTCCAGGGTGCTTGTGACGTCGAGGAACTTGACGTTGCCGCGCTGGCTGGTGAAGAGGTCGGTGATACCGCTTGTCGGCAGACCTCCCGACCAGAACATCGCGTCGATCGAACCGTCCTTCATGCCCTCGACCGTCTTGCCGAGTTCGGTGCGCTGCGCCTGGATGTCCTTGGACGGGTCGAGACCGGCCGCCTCGAGCATCCGATTGGCGATCACCTCGGTGCCCGAATTCGGCGCTCCGGTGGACACCCTCTTGCCGCGCATGTCGGCGATCGAATTGATGCCTGCGTTGGTGCGCGCGACCACCTGGGTGTAATTCGGGTACAGCCGGGCGAGCGCCGCGATCGGCTGCGGGGAGTCGAAGGATTCCTTGCCCTCGACCGCGTCGGCCGCGGTGTCAGCGAGCGAGAACGCGATCTGATGCGTGCCCGCGACCAACTGCTGGATGTTCTGCAGCGATGCCGAGGTTTCGGCCGCGGTGGCCTTCAGCTTTCCGCCACTGGCCTTGCCGATCACCTCGGCGTAGGCGCCGCCGAGGCTGTAGTAGACCCCGGTGGTGTTTCCGGTCGCGATGCTCAAGCGGGCGTCGGAGTCAACCGTGCAGGTCGTCGGCTCCTGGGCCGCTTCCGCGCCGTCACCACCTCGCTGACCACCACACCCGGCCAATACCAACACCATTGCGCCGACAAGAGCCGGCAATAGAAACCGTCTCACTCCTTCATCATGACCGCCGGAGCGACGTTTCAAACATGATTCCACCTAGTTCAGCGGCCATTTCGGTCAGTTAGGCGCCGTACACCGGAACCGGCGGCCGAGCCTTGCCCAGTAGATCGGTTACCACCGGGCCCAATTCCGAGGGATCCCATCGGGCGCCCTTGTCGACCTGAGGCCCGTGTGCCCAGCCCTCGGCGACGCGGATGATGCCGCCCTCGACCTCGAACATCCTGCCGGTGACGTCGCGCGATTCGACGCTGCCCAGCCACACCACTAGCGGCGAGATGTTCTCGGGCGCCATCGCGTCGAATTCGGCGTCCTGGGTCGCCATCATCTCGGCGAAGACGGTCTCGGTCATCCGGGTACGCGCGGACGGGGCGATGGCGTTGACGGTGACGCCGTAGCGCCCCATCTCGGCGGCGGCGACCAGCGTCATGGCCGCGATACCCGCCTTGGCTGCGCTGTAGTTGGCCTGACCCACACTGCCCTGCAGGCCCGCGCCGGAACTGGTGTTGATGAGGCGGGCATCGGGAGTATTGCCGGCCTTGGACTGCGCCCGCCAGTAGGCCGCCGCATGCCGCATGGTGGCGAAGTGTCCCTTGAGGTGGACGGCGGTGACGGCGTCGAACTCCTCTTCGCTGGTGTTGGCGAACATCCGGTCGCGCACGATTCCGGCGTTGTTGACCAGGACGTCCAGCCCGCCGAAAGTGTCGACCGCGGTCTGGATCAACCCCTCGGCCTGCGCCCAGTCGGCGACGTTGGCGCCGCTGGTGACGGCTTCACCACCGGCAGTGGTGATTTCGTCGACGACGCCCTGCGCGGCGCTGCCGCCACCTGCCGGTGAACCGTCCAGGCCGACGCCGATGTCGTTGACCACGACACGGGCCCCTTCGGCGGCGAATGCCAGCGCGTGCGCGCGCCCAATGCCGCCGCCCGCACCCGTCACGATGACCACGCGGCCGTCGAGCAGTCCCATATCTGTTGTCTCCTTGGTTATTTGATTGCAGTTGTGGTGGCCAAGTAGTGCGGCGGCTCGCCACCGCCGTGCACTTCGAGCGACGCACCGCTGATGTACGCCGCCGCATCCGACGCCAGGAAGGCTGCGGCCCAACCGACGTCGGCCGGCTTGGCGAGCCTGCCGAGCGGCACGTTCTTCGAAATCGCCGCAATGGAATCCGCGTCACCGTAAAACAATTCGGACTGCTCGGTCTCCACCATGCCGACGACCACCGAGTTCACCCGCACCTTGGGCCCCCACTCGACCGCCAGCGTGCTCGTGATGCTCTCCACCCCCGCCTTGGCGGCACCGTAGGCGACGGTGCCCGGCGTCGGACGCCTGCCGCTGACGCTCGCGACGTTGACGATGGACCCGCCGCTCTCCTGGGTCTGCATCACGGTGTTCGCATGCGTCGAAACCGACAGCGGCCCAAGCAGGTTGAGCTCGATGATCTTGGTGCTGAACTTGGCCGAGGCCTCGGCGGCGGGTACGTAGGGAGACCCGCCCGCGTTGTTGACTACCACGTCGAGGTGGCCATGCTCGGCGACGATCGCGTCGATGAGCGCCTTCACCGAGTCGTCGTCGCGGACGTCGCAGGAGTGGAATTCGTAGGGCAATTCCTCGACAGGCCGCCTGGCGCACGTCACGACGGTCGCACCCTGGTCTGCGAAAACGGCGCTGATTCCGGCACCGACCCCTCGTACGCCACCGGTCACGAGGACGACTCGACCGCTCAGTTGGAGATTGATGCCTCCTGCGAAACCAGCACTGTCAGCCGCCTCGGTCACTGTGCTAGCGTACCAAGCAAGTGCTTGCTTAGGTAGCCGACTCAGGGACGTGCCAGGAGCCATTGATGACGATCACCACCAAGTCAGTCGAGCCGGGCATCGTCTCGGTCACCGTCGACTACCCGCCCGTCAACGCGATCCCGTCCCGCGGATGGTTCGAGCTCGCCGACGCCATCACGGCCGCGGGCCGCGACCAGTCCACCCACGTGGTGATCCTGCGAGCTGAGGGCCGCGGGTTCAACGCCGGTGTGGACATCAAGGAAATGCAGAACACCGAGGGGTTCACCGCACTGATCGACGCCAACCGCGGCTGCTTCGAGGCGTTCCGCGCGGTGTACGAGTGCGCGGTGCCCGTCGTGGCCGCGGTCAACGGTTTCTGTGTGGGCGGCGGCATCGGCCTGGTCGGCAACGCCGACGTGATCGTCGCCTCCGACGACGCGACGTTCGGGCTTCCTGAGGTGGAGCGCGGCGCCCTCGGCGCGGCCACCCACCTGTCGCGGCTGGTGCCGCAGCACATGATGCGGCGTCTGTTCTTCACCGCCGCCACCGTGGACGCCGCGACACTGCACCATTTCGGGTCGGTGCATGAGGTGGTGCCGCGGGCCGACCTCGACGAGGCCGCCCTGCGGGTCGCGCGTGACATCGCGTCGAAGGACACCCGCGTGATACGTGCGGCCAAGGAGGCGCTCAACCTCATCGACGTGCAGAAGGTCAACTCGAGTTACCGGATGGAGCAGGGCTTCACGTTCGAGCTAAACCTGTCCGGGGTGTCCGACGAGCATCGCGATTCGTTCGCCGGGACTGACAAGGGGTCCAAGTGAGCGATAAGAGAACAACTCTGGACGAGGCGGTCTCTTCGATCGAGAGCGGCATGACCATCGGCATCGGCGGCTGGGGATCGCGCCGCAAGCCGATGGCTTTCGTGCGGGCGCTGCTGCGCACCGATGTCACCGACCTGACCGTCGTCACCTACGGCGGCCCGGACATCGGGTTGCTGTGCTCGGCGGGCAAGGTCAAGAAGGTGTACTACGGCTTCGTGTCGCTGGACTCACCGCCGTTCTACGATCCGTGGTTCGCCAAGGCGCGCACCGGCGGCTCGATCGAGGCCCGCGAGATGGACGAAGGCATGCTGCGATGCGGCTTGCAGGTTGCGGCGCAACGACTTCCGTTCCTGCCGATCCGCGCCGGCTTGGGCAGCGACGTTCGCACGTTCTGGGGCGACGAGCTCAAGACGGTGAAGTCCCCCTACCCCACCGATGGCGGCTATGAGGAGCTCATCGCGATGCCCGCGCTGAACCTCGACGCGGCGTTTGTGCACATGAACATCGGCGACGAGCAGGGCAATGCCGCCTACACGGGCATCGACCCGTACTTCGATGACCTTTTCCTGATGGCGGCGCAGAAGCGCTTCCTGTCGGTCGAAAGGGTGGTGCCGACCGAAGAGCTGGTGAAATCGGTTCCGCCGCAGGCGTTGCTGATCAACCGGATGATGGTGGACACCGTCGTCGAGACGCCCAACGGCGCCCACTTCACCACCGCCGAACCGGACTACAAGCGCGACGAGAAGTTCCAGCGCCACTACGCCGAAGCGGCGGGCTCAGACGAAACGTGGCAGGCGTTCGTCACCATATACCTGTCCGGCAGCGAGGCCGACTACCAGGCCGCGGTGCGCAAGTTCGCCGCGGATCAGAACGAGGCCTCGAAGTGATTTCCGTGTCACGCGCCGAGGTGTGCGCTGTCGCGTGCGCCGAATTGTTCCGCGACGCCGGCGAGATCATGGTCAGCCCGATGGCGACCATGGTGTCGATCGGCGCCCGGCTGGCCCGGCTGACGTTCTCCCCCGATATCCTGCTCACCGACGGCGAGGCCAGGCTGCTGGCCGACACTCCCGCGATCGGCGAGGCCGGAGCAATCGAGGGCTGGATGCCGTTCGGCCGGGTCTTCGAGACGCTGGCCTGGGGACGTCGCCACGTGGTGATGGGCGCAAACCAGATCGACCGGTACGGCAACCAGAACCTGTCGGCGTTCGGGCCGCTGCAGCACCCGACCCGTCAGATGTTCGGCGTGCGAGGCGCACCAGGCAACACCATCAACCACGCAACCAGCTACTGGGTCGGCAACCACTCCAAGCGGGTGTTCTGCGACAGTGTCGACGTGGTGTCCGGGATCGGTTGGGACAAGGTTGATCCCGACAATCCTGCGTACCGGTTCGTCAACGTGTATCGGGTGGTGTCGAACCTCGGTGTGTTCGACTTCAACGGCCCCGACCACACGATGAGGGCGCTGTCGTTACATCCCGGCATCGAGCCGGACCAGGTCCGGGAGAACACCTCCTACGAGGTCCACGGGCTGGATGGCGCCGAGCACACGCGGCTGGCAACAGCCGATGAGCTCAAGCTGCTCCGCGAGGTGATCGACCCCAAGGCGTTGCGGGACAAGGAAGTACGGGTGTAACCAATGGCTAGACTGCGCACGCCGCTGACCGAACTGGTGGGCATCGAGCATCCGGTGGTCCAGACCGGCATGGGCTGGGTAGCCGGTGCGCGGCTGGTGTCGGCGACCTCCAACGCCGGCGGCCTCGGCATCCTCGCGTCGGCGACGATGACCCTGGACGAACTGCAGACCGCTGTCAGCAAGGTGAAGGCCGCGACGGACAAGCCTTTCGGCATCAACATCCGCGCAGACGCCGGCGACGCCGTCGACCGGGTCGACTTGCTCATCCGCGAGGGCGTCAAGGTGGCATCCTTCGCGCTGGCGCCGAAGCCGGATCTGATCGCCAAGCTCAAAGAGGCAGGCGTAGTGGTGATCCCGTCGGTCGGAGCGGCCAAGCACGCCAAGAAGGTCGCGGGCTGGGGCGCCGATGCGGTGATCGTGCAGGGCGGAGAGGGCGGAGGCCATACCGGGCCGGTGGCCACCACGCTGCTGCTGCCCTCGGTGCTCGACGCGGTCGACATCCCAGTGGTGGCCGCGGGCGGATTCTTCGACGGGCGCGGGCTCGCTGCGGCGTTGTCCTATGGCGCGGCGGGTGTCGCGATGGGGACGCGCTTCTTGTTGACGTCCGATTCCACCGTTCCGGACGCGGTCAAGCAGCGATACCTGGAGGCCGGCCTTGACGGCACCGTGGTCTCAACCCGCGTCGACGGGATGCCGCACCGGGTGCTGCGCACCGGCCTGGTCGAGAAGCTCGAAAGCGGTTCGCGGCTCCGCGGATTCAGCGCCGCGGTGCGCAACGCGCAGAAGTTCAAGAAGATGTCGCAGATGAGCTGGCGGTCGATGATCAGCGACGGGCTGGAGATGCGGCACGGCAAGGAGCTGTCCTGGTCGCAGGTGGTGATGGCGGCCAATACCCCGATGCTGTTGAAGGCCGGCCTGGTCGAAGGCAACACGGACGCCGGGGTCCTGGCGTCGGGTCAGGTCGCCGGCATCCTCGCCGACTTGCCGTCATGTGCCGAGCTGATCGACGCCATCGTTGGCGACGCCGTCAAGCACCTGCAGGCGGCCGCCGCCCTCGTCGAGTAAAGACAATTGCTTAATCTTCATTGATTGAAGCTATACTCTTCATATGTCGAAGATGAAGACTGGAGCTTCATCAAGCTTTCGCGCGACTCTCATCGGCGACGTCGTCGGTTCACGGACAGTCGCTGATCGCGCTGGGGCACACCGGCTGGTGAACCGCGCCCTTCGCAGCATTGCCGATGACGCGGTCGACCCGCCCGCGTTCACAGTCGGCGACGAATTCCAGGGCGCGTTTACGGCGGTCGGCCTGGCGATAGATGCGGCGCTGACGCTGCGTCTGGCCGTCGCACCCGAGGTCGATGTGCGGTTCGGCATCGGCTGGGGCACGGTCACCATGCTGGATGAGACCGCCGGTATCCAGGACGGGCCCGGCTGGTGGGCAGCCCGCGAGGCGATCGAATGGACGGCATCGGCACAGCGCCAGCCCGGCCTGGCGTTGGTGCGGACGTCGTTTCGGGCCGGCGAAGGGACCCGGGCCGACGTCGACGCGATCAACGCCGCGCTGATATGTCGGGACCACCTGGTTGGATCCCTAGATGACCGCTCGATACGGATTGTGAAGGCACTGTTGATGAACCGGACCAAGAAGGACATCGCCGCAACCGAAGGCATCAGCCCCTCGGCGGTGTCGCAGCGCGCGGGCCGCGACGGTCTCGACCTGATCGTGCTGGCGTCGCAGTACCTTCGGGGCATCCCATGAGCTCAGTGGCGGTCATGCTCATCGCGATGGGCCTCGCCGACGCGGTCCGGCGACTGACCCACGCCATGTGGGTGCCGCTGGTGGTCGCGCCGGTGGTGGTGGTCGCGTGCGCGGCGCTGTCCGGGTTGTGGCATCTCGGCGACTTCCCGCTGTTGGCGATCGCCGTGGCCGCCAGCATCGGGTGGGTCCTGCTGTGTGCTCGCGCAGAGCGAACCGGCGAACACCAAGGTGCGCCGTTGGCCGTGTTCGGGATCGCGCTCGCAACACTGATCTTGTTGTCCGGCTGGGCTTCTGACGTCGGTGGCCTCGTCGAGCGGTGGTCGTCGTGGGTGCAAATGCCCGGGGTCGGCGGTGTCAGCCCCGGCCGGCTGCTGATGGTGGTCGGTGTGGTGCTGCTGCAGTTCGTCACCGGCAACCAGTTGGTGCGGCTGGTGCTCGGCTCGGTCGGCGCGGTGAAACCCGAGGGACAGCCGCAGCCGTCCGATCGACTCAAGGGCGGCCGCCTGCTCGGCCCGATGGAGCGGCTGCTGATCCTCGGGCTGGGTCTAGCCGGTCAGCTCGCGGCGGCCACCGCCGTCGTCGCCGCCAAGAGCATCATCCGCTTCCCGGAGATCAACGCCCAAAAGGCCCGCGAGAATGGGAATATCGGCATCGACTTCGATCTTGGGGATATCACCGAGTACTTCCTCGTCGGCAGCTTCGCCAGCTGGATCATCGCGTTCGGCGGCCTCGCGCTCGCGCAGTAGCGCCAATCGGCTACTCCGACTCGAAGTCGAAGCAGATGTGCTCCTCGGTGACCTTACGGTTGTACGCGACGACCTCCTTGTGGAGGGGGTGCGCCTCGTAGGCATCGAGGGCTTCCCGGGTGTCGAACGTGATGCGCATACAGACGTCGAATCCTCTCGATCTGTCTCCGAAGTTTCGGCCGAGCGAGAATTCACGCACTCCCGGGACCTGGCGCAGCTCACCGAGTTTCGCGAACAACGCATTCTCCGCTTCAGGGTCGAGTCCCGGAGCCTTGAATGCGATCACATGGTCGATCACGGGATGAACACCACCTTCATCGGTTTACCTTGGCGGCTGCGAAGCATGTCGAAACCCGCTTGAATCTCGTCCAGCGGAAACCTATGCGTGACAAGCCGTTCGCCGCTGATCAGACCGGCGGCCGCGAGCGCAAGCGCACGGCCGACAGCTTGCCTGCCCTCACCTCGGGACGTGACGAGAGAGATCTCCTCACGGTTCGCGAAACCCAAGTTGAAGGGAACGGGGTCTTTATAGAACGCGAGGATGAGCAGCTTTCCACCACGGCGCAGCATCTGCAGGCCTTGGTTGGGAGTGAGCGGGTCTCCGGATGACTCGATCACCATGTCTGCCCCCCGCCCACGGGTCAGGCGGCGCACTTCCGCAACGGCGTCGTGGGTCCGCGAGTTGACGACTTCGGTCGCACCCAGGGCCGCAGCAAGGTCAAGGCGCTCCTCGCGAGTGCCGACGACAATGAGCTTCGTCGCGCCGAGTGCGCGCGCAACCTGGGCGGTCATGATCCCGACCGGCCCGGGGCCGATCACGACAACGGTGTCACCAGCGACCAGTCCGCCGACGCGATCCAACCCGTACACGGACGTACCGGCGGTGGAAACCAGTACCGACTCCTCCCAGCTGAGGTTGTCGGGAAGGGGGTAGACGCAACTGACGTTGTGGATGACGTACTCGGCGAACCCTCCATCCGTCGTGAATCCAGTTGCACTATGCCCCTTTTCATGGTCACCATAGTTTTCGCATGCGGTGTAGGAACCGGTCAGACAGTTTCGACACCGGCCGCATCCGTGATGAACGTGGATCGCAACACGCTGCCCGACGTCAACCTCGTCTACGCCTGCGCCGCGGCTGACCACTGTGCCGGTCCACTCATGGCCCGGTGTGAAAGATCCGAAAGGAGGCTGCGCGGGGAATGGTTCGGCCTGGATTGCGATGTCAGTGCCGCATGCGCCGCACATCGCGACCCGCACCAGGACCTCGTCATGAGCCGGACGAGGTACGGGCTTGGAGACTACGCGCAAGTCATTGGGCCCAAACAGGACGGCGGCCCGCATGACATCGGGAACCTCGGTCATGATGTGTTCACCTCGACTGGCACCTCGCTGTCATGAAGCCAATCGCGGAAGTCCCGGGCCAAGATGACTGGATCCTCGAGGAAGAACCCCGTTGCTGTCTGCTCCGTCGAGACGGTCACCCGAACGAGGGTCGGGCCGGGTTCCGCCGCGGCCCAACGCAGACTCTCCAGCAGCTCCTCGCGTGTAGAGACTGAGCGCACGTTGGGCCAGCCACAGGCAAGTGCAAGTGCACACATGTCGAGAGACGGCGAGGCCGTGGGCTGTCCACCGGTCGCGAGGTAAACGCCGTTGTCCAACACCAAGACGACGAGATTCTCCGGCCCGAGATGTCCGATCGTGCTCATCACCGACAGCCCCATGATCAGGGACCCGTCACCCTCGACGACTACCGTTTTCTCCCCCTCGGGTCGAGCCCGCAATCCCAGTGCAATGCCTAGACCGATGGACACTGTTTGGCCCATCGCGTCCAGATTGACGAGGTGGTTCGGCTTTCGACCGGCAACAGCCAGCATTTCCCGCGCCGTGCCCCCCAGAGTGAGAATCATTGGGGACTGCGGAAACTCGGCGTCTATATCGGCAAGAACCGCGGCGCGATTCAACGGCTGCGACATCGATCAACCTCCCATCAGATTGACCAGGACCAACACGGGCCGGTGCGTGGTGCGCGAGAACGTCCAGGCGCGATGGATCTCGGGTGCCCACAATTCGACGGGCGTGCGCGCGTCCAGCTGAAACCAGCGCACATTCGCCGCGTCCAACAATGCCTCGCTGCGTTCGCTGATGGTGTGGATCATCGAGTTGTACTCGCCGAGACCGCCACGCCGCGAAACGATTCCGAAGAGCGGAACATGGTAGGCCTGCGGAAAAGTCAACAAGGCAGTCAGGAGATTCCCGATCCCGTTGTCCTGGAAGATCAGGACGGGACGGCGGCCTGCGATTTCCAGACCGGCGGCCACCACGACACCTTCTTCTTCCCTCGGCATCGCGAACACCACACGCTCACGGCCTCCGTCGCCGTCGATGAAGTGGTGGAGCACCTGCTTGAGCGTGCTGCTCGCCAGGTGAAGCACGAAGTCGGGATCGATCGCCTCCAAGCCATCGATCACGGCGCGGCTTCGGACCTCGAGGAGCGCAGCCAGGCGCTCCGCTTCAGTGTTCATTCGAGTTGACCCGTTCAATGCCCATCAACTCGAATGTCGTTCCGCCCGCGACAAGTCCGGCCATCACCCGCTCTTCGCGCTCAGCACGCGCCAACGCTGCGGCGAGCACGTCGTTCACCCGGGCAGCCGCCACACACACCACACCGTCGTCATCGGCGACCACGTAGTCGCCCGGCGCGACGAGTACGCCGCCCACCGCGACCGGGCTGTTCACGGTGCCGGGCGCCTTCTTGGTCGTGCCGTGCACCGAAACACCTGCCGACCACACGGGAAAGTTTCGCCTGCGCAGGGCGGCCACGTCTCGACAGCCTCCGTCGATGACGAGACCCAATACACCGCGGGCCTGTGCCGCCACCGCGAGGATCTCACCCCAGTACCCGGCGAGATGTCCGTTGGCCGCCACTACCAGGACGTCGCCCGGCCGGCATTCGAGCACGGCCCGGTGGACGGCGAGGTTGTCGCCCGGCTGCACGGCCGCTGTCACCGCGCGGCCCGCGATGTGAGCGCCGCTTTGGATGGGGCGGATCGAGGGGCTGAGATTGCCGACCCGGCCCGCTGCCTCATGCAGGGTGGCGACGTCGCAGCTCGAAAGGCTGGCGAGGATGTCCTGGCCCTTCTGGATGTCGTTCTCGGCCACGTCGGCTAGACCTCCCCTTGACTTTATAAAGTGTAGAAAACACTACCGCAGCCGTTGGGGATCCGCGGCGGATCAATGCGGGTGATTGGTCCGATGGGCCGCGAGCACGTCGAAGCCGAAGTCGCTGTCGGGGCGACGCCAAACCGAATGCGCGTGATTGGCATTGCGCTGTGTGTTGTCGTACTCGACGAGCAGGTCCGGCCCATGGATGCGGTAATAGTGCGGTTTGCCTGCATCCAGCGGACCCGCCCATCCGAAGTGAACACCGTCCAGCGATTCCGGCGTTCTCGGCAGGACTCCGTCGGGAGCATTCGACTCATAGGCCGCGACGAGCGCATACAACAGCTTTTGTTGGGTGGCGGTCATGTCCGCCGCGGCCAGCCCGCTGGGGACCGGCCGGATGGCGACTTTCTCGTGGTCGCCGGCTTGATAACCAGCGCCGGCCTCTGCGGTTCTGTCGATGAGGTCGGTTAGTTCCCTCATCCCCGGATTGTCGAAGCTGCCACCCCACAGCCGCGCATCATTCATGTGGAGCATCTCGGCAGGCATGGCCAACCGAGGACGATTACCGCTGACGATGTCGCTGGGGGCCGACGGATGCAACAGGGCCTGTCGCAACTGGGCGTCGGTCAACGTCTGGGCCAGCGACCTGGCCGCCTCCTCGACGGCCCGCAGCGGTGCGTTTTCCCCTCCGCCCAACAATGGTGACCGGGCCGGATCCGCGCCGATGAAGCAGGGGGTGGCGGACACGAGTCGCCCGCCCACGATCACGTAGTTCAACGAGATGTGGTGCCCCCCGAAGCGCCATCCCCAACGGTCCGCGCCCGGTTCGCCGAAAAACCTCAGCCAGTACAGGCCCGGATCACGGCCACGTTCGCGGCCCCAGTCACGCTCAAAACGCTCGACCCGATCCAGGATGTTCTCGATCCCGATCACGGCAGCCACAGTGTTATAGGCCGCCTCGGACAGACCCGCGGCGACGAGACGCATCGTCAGCTGCTGCTGTGCGGGGCGCTGTGCACCGAGCGGCAAGCCGCCGTGGTCGGTCGGCGTGTAGAACCATCGGGTCCTGTCGTCGTCGTCCCACGAGAAGAGCAGCGGCGTGCGCTGCTGCGGGCTGCACGACTCGAGGAGCGCCGAGGCCAGCTCGGTCATGGTGCTGCCGAGCGTCAGCGCCGGAGCTGAGTCTGCCGGGGGTGGGCGCACAATACTGTATTCTATAAGAGGGCGAAAACCGCTGGTCGCTCTGGTCCAAGCCCCGGGATGGCAAGAAACGCACCGGGCAAATGCTA
This sequence comes from uncultured Actinomycetota bacterium, assembly GCA_963800125.1. Classification (GTDB taxonomy): domain Bacteria; phylum Actinomycetota; class Actinomycetes; order Mycobacteriales; family Mycobacteriaceae; genus Mycobacterium. The sequence continues at coordinate 18,528 of CAWDAC010000048.1, forward strand.
TTCGCTGTGAACGACGAGATGAGGGTCCATGACTGTCGCCGCACCGCGGACCGCCCATTCATACGCGTACGAGGCATTGCGTAGCAGAATCCTCACCGGCGAGCTGCGGCCCGGCGCCCCGCTCATTCAGGCCAGTCTGGCCAAGGATCTCGGCGTGAGCATGACACCGGTGCGGGAAGCACTCCGTGACCTCGCAACCGAAGGCCTGGTGACTCTCCTGCCACACAAGGGCGCGGCAGTGACCTCGCTCGACCTGGCGGACGCCAAGGAGATTCACACCATCCGGCTCAAGCTGGAACCCGATGCCACCCGGCTGGCCGTCGACCACGTCACTCTCGATGTGCTGAATCGCGCGGAGGATCTCTATTCGGCGCTGTCCGGAGCGGCCGACCACCGCTGGGTCGTCTGCAACCGCGACTTCCACAAGTTGCTGCTGTCGCCTGCTCCGGCACCCAGGTTGGTTGGGATCCTCAGTTCGCTGCTGGAGGCGGCTGCGCTGTATGTGCCGCTGGCCATCACCCACCGCGTTGGACCCGATCCGCAGCTCGAACACCGCGCCATCCTCGATGCGTATCTCCGCCGCGATCCCGAAGCGGCCGCACAGGCCGTCGAGGCGCACATCAAGTCCAGCATTCACTCACTCGAGTTCGACCCGGCCGAATCGGCGAGCCCAGCTACCTGATCTCCGCCCGGGGTCACCGGGTCCCGGTCCGCCAGGGCCAGAGCTGCTGACTTGATGGCCTATAAAGTATGAAAGTACGCCTTGAATGGAGAGTGAGATGAGCGTCGGCTGGGGCCTTATCGGCATCGGCGTGGTCGCCGATATCGCCATCGCGCCGGCGATCAACGCCGATAAGACAAGCCGTCTTGCGGCCGTGTGCAGCCGCAGCCTCGACCGCGCGAAAGCCTTCGCCGAGAAGCACGGTGCGGCGTCGGGCTACGACGACTACACGCAGATGCTGCACGACCCGAACGTGGACGTCGTCTACATCGCATCCCCGAACGGCCTGCACGCCGAGCAGGCGTTGGCCGCACTCGAGTGCGGTAAACACGTGCTCGTCGACAAACCGCTGGCACTCGACATCGGCGACGCGCGGGCCATGGTCGACGCGGCCGCCGACGCAGGCGTGCGGCTGGGCGTCGGATTTCATCTCCGGTACAAGGCGACGGCCCGCGCGGCACGCGATGCGATCGCGGCCGGACAGCTTGGCGAGGTGTTCTACGCCGAGATGGCTTGCGGCGCGGGCAAGGGCCTCTTTCCCTACGACACCTGGCGGGCCGATGCGGCGCTTGCAGGCGGCGGCACGCTGCTTCACCAGGGCGTACACGCGGTCGATCTGGTCGCCTACCTCTGTGACCAGCCGGTCGTGGAAGTCACGTGCATGATCGACAGCCCAGGCGCCGAGGACGTGTTCGTCGGCAGCTGCCGGCTGGCGGACGGGACGCTGGCGAACATCGCCTCACACAGCCGCCGCGCAGGCACCCGTCCCGACTGGACGGTATTCGGCACCGGGGGATGGCTCGACGCCCGCGGCGGCACCAGCCCGGCCCCCGACGACGTCCTTGACCTGCATACCGACGGCGGAACCAGTCGACTCGCCACGTCGACGACATCCGCCTACGTGGCCGAGGTGGCCGCCTTCTCCGAGGCCGTGGCGTCCGGAACCGAACCCACCGCCAGTGGACTGGACGGCCTGCGCGCCGTGGCCGTCGCCGACGCGCTGTACCGCGCTGCCGAGGAACGCCGTGCCGTGCTCGTAGAGGTCGGCTAGAGCCGTTCGATGATCGTGACGTTGGCGGTGCCGCCGCCCTCGCACATCGTCTGCAAGCCGTAGCGGCCGCCGGTGCGCTCGAGCTCGTTGAGCATCGTCGCGAACAGCTTGGCCCCAGTCGCCCCAAGCGGGTGGCCGAGCGCGATGGCGCCGCCGTTCGGGTTGACCGTCTCCGGGTCCGCCTTGATCTCCTTCAGCCACGCCAGCACCACCGGCGCGAACGCCTCGTTGATCTCCACGGTGTCGATGTCGTCGATCGACAGGCCGGTCTTCTCCAGCGCATACCGCGTGGCGGGGATCGGTCCGGTCAGCATGAACACCGGATCGGCGCCGCGCGCACTGATGTGGTGGATGCGGGCCCGCGGCGTCAGCTTGTGGTCCTTGACCGCCTGCTCGGAGGCCAGCAGCACCGCACTGGCACCGTCGGAGATCTGGCTCGCGACCGCCGCAGTCAGCCGACCGCCCTCGGCAAGGGGTTGCAGGGCCGCCATCTTCTCCAGCGTCGTCTCCCGCGGACCCTCGTCGATGCGGAAATCACCGACACCGATGATCTCGTTGTCGAAGTGTCCGCCCCGGATCGCCGCGAACGCGCGCTGGTGGCTGGTCAGCGCGAACTGCTCCATCTCCTCGCGGGCGATGTTCCAGCGCTCCGCGATCAGCTCCGCACCACGGAACTGCGAGATCTCCTCATCGCCGTAGCGGTGCCGCCAGTTCTCCGACTCACTCGTGGGCGACGTGAACCCGAACTCCTTGCCGACCACCATCGCCGATGCGATCGGGACCTGGCTCATGTTCTGCATGCCGCCGGCCAGGATGATGTCCGCTGTGCCTGACAGGATCGCCTGTGCGCCAAAGGAAATCGCCTGCTGGCTCGACCCGCACTGGCGGTCGACCGTAACACCAGGCACCTCTTCGGGGTACCCCGCCGCCAGCCACGCGTTGCGGCCGATGTTGCCCGCCTGGCCGCCGATCGCGTCGACACAGCCGACGATCACATCGTCGACCGCCGCAGGATCGACGTCGACCCGGTCGAACAACCCGCGAAACGCGTGCACGCCCAAGTCGATCGGGTGCACCGCGGCCAGCGAACCGTTCTTCTTACCGACGGGTGTCCGCACAGCGTCGATGACGTACGCCTCGGCCATTACTTGTCTCCTTTGGCTGTTGTTGAATTCTCTTCGCGCGAGCGCCCATCGGCGGTGATTCCGCCGAGAACGATCGAAAGGTATTGGCGGCCGACCTCTTCGGCCGTCAGCGGTCCGCCCGGCTGATACCAGCGCACCGAAACCCAGGTGGTGTCGCGGATGAACCGGTACACCAGGTCGACATCGATATCGGGCCGGAAGTAGCCCTCCTCGACGCCCTGGTTGAGCAGGTCCAACCACATCTTGCGTTGCTCTTTGTTGCGCTCCTCCACGTAGGAGAACCGCGGCTGCCCCGACAGCCGCTTCGCCTCGTCCTGGTAGATGACGACCTGTGCGTGCCGATGCTCGATCGCCTCGAACGACGCCAGGAACAGGCCCTTGAGCCGCTCCAGCGGGTTCGGTTCGGTCGCGACGATCTGTTGGTAGCGCTCGAAGAGCCAGTCCAGGAACCCGCGCAGCAGCTCGTCGACCATCTCCTCCTTGGAAGAGAAGTGGTGGTACAGACTGCCGGACAGGATGCCCGCAGAGTCGGCGATGTCGCGCACGGTCGTGGCGCGCAGTCCACGGTCGGCGAACATCGTCGCGGCGAGATCCAAGAGCTCATCTCGTCGGCTCAACGCTGCCTTGTCCACGAAGAGAAGAATATCAACCAAGCGCTTGCTCGGCCAGGAGCGGACCGTTTACACATCGGCAACCCACGAAGATCGAGATTCACATAATTTATAGGATCTGTCGTTCTATAGTTTATCGCGGCAGCCAGGAAGGCCGACGGCTGCGCGGTCTGTGCAGCGTTTCGTCACCGAAGACTGTGGCAGCCGCCCGGCGGTAAACGCAGGAGGTCCATCCATGAACAGGAAGACAACGTCACTTTTGGCTGCGCTCAGCGCGGGGATCTTGCTCGCCTCCGGCTGCAGCGGTCCCCAAGGCGATTCCAAGTCAGCCGAAAGCGGGGAGGACGGTGTCATCCGGTTCACCTTCTCGCCGGACCCTGCCTGGGACTGGATCCAGGACCAGGGAATTCTCGAGGAGATGGAGAAGGATTCCGGTTTCCGGATCCTGCAGACGGTGACCTGGGATGAATACGGCCAGTTCGCCGGGGGGCACGCCGACGTCGTCTCCATCGGCACCTACGAGCTGCAGAACCTGGAGCAGGAGACCGGCGTCGAGACGGTCACCTTCGGCAAGTTCAACAAGGCCAAGGACGTGATGATCACGGCGAACCCCCAGTGGGAAACGGTCTCGGACATGCCGAAGGGCTGCAAGATCGCCGCGGAGTCGCCAGTCGGTAACACCCTGATATGGACGGCGCTCATCGATCAGATGGACAAGCGCAAGCTGGCCGAGGGCGGAGACGACCTCGAGTTGGTATCGGCCGACTACCAGGTCATCCCGGACCTCGTGCTGAACAACGAAGTGTGCGGCGCCTTCGCCGACCCCACCCAGTCGATTCCCCAGTTCGCCTCGGGCCAGCTGAACATCATGTATGACGGCCGGTCCGCATCAGAGCTGTACGGCGAGATCATGTCGCCGGGTCACCAGGGCGTCATGAGCAACCTGTTCACCGCCCGCAAAGAGTGGTACGACTCCCACCAGGAGGAAGCCGCGTTCTTCCTCAAGGTCTGGCAGCGCGCCATGGACGAATGGGCTGCGCATCGCGATGAGATCATCGACGAGTACCCCCAGCACTTCGCGGTAAAGAACGAGGAGGAGGCGAAGTGGATGAAGGGCTACTTCGCGAACACCTTCGACTGGTTCGTCGACTCGCCCTACCTCACCCAGGAGTGGATCGATAAGGAGAAGGGAATCTTCCAGCTGCTCAAGGACGCCGGGGTGGTCAATCCCGACCAGCCCGACCCCGAAATGGTCGTCATCAAGCCGCAGACCTGATGTCACTGGCGCCCGCAACCCGTCGGCTGCTCGTCGCGCAGGCCTACTCGCTGGCGGGGATCGCGACGTTCATCGCGATCTGGGCGTACGCCTCCTCACGGATGGAGCACTACGTCCTGCCGTCGCCGTGGGCCGTTGCACAGCGGATGTGGCAGCTCGCCGGCTCAGGCGTCGTGCTGACGAACTTCGTTGACAGCCTTTGGCGCACGGTGCTCGGCTGGACGATCGCAGTGATCATTGGGTCAGTGCTCGGGTTCCTGATGGGTCGCTACCGGTACGCCAGGGCGTTCTTCCACGACCTGATCTACCTGGCCGCCAACGTCCCATTGATCGTGTACGCGATCGTGGCGATCATCGTGTTCGGAATCAGTGGAATGGGCCCCACCTCGGTGGTGGTGCTGTTCGTCCTGCCCGGCATCGCGCTGAACGTCGCTGCGGGGATGATGTCCGTCGACCCCGACTTGGTGGGAATGAGCAAGGCGTTCAACCGAAGTCGGGCCGACCTGGCAAAGCACGTGATCATCCCCACCGTGATGCCGTTTGCCTTTGCGGCTGGACGGGTGTCGTTCGCCGACTCGTGGAAGTTGGCCGCACTCGTCGAAACCTTCGGCGGCTCAAGCGGCGTGGGCTATCAGATCGGCCGCTCCTATCATTTGTTCTCGGTGCGCGACGTGCTGGCTTGGATGTGCTTCTTCGTCATCTTCGTGGTCCTGCTCGAGCGGCTGGTGCTGGTCAATGCCGAGCACCGGCTGTTCAGGTGGCGAGCCGAAACGCCGCAACGAGGCCGGCGATGGCTGGGCGGTCGCGGAGCCGCGACGACAGACACGCCGGACGGCAAGTCCGCCAGTGACGTTGTGCGCGATGCCGCCGAGTCTGCGGTGGAGTCCGTGGACAGCGGGGCCGGCGGGGCCACAGCCAAGGGAGCGAGCCCGTGAGCACGGCGACGGCCACGTCGCGCGGAACGTGGCACTGGCTGACCTCCGACCGGGCGGCGCGCTATACCGCCCGTCTGCTGGCGCTGGCGTTGTGGCAGGCGGTCGGCCTGCTCTCCACGCGCATCCCAACGCCGATCGGGACCATCGAGTTTCTGGTCGACGAGGCAATGCGGGGCGAGCTGTGGGTGCACCTCACATGGACACTGCGCCGGGCTGTGTTCGCACTGTCGGCGGTCCTGGTGCTGGGCGTCGCGATCGGCTGGGCGATGGGCCGGTGGTGGCGCGTCGGTGCGTACTTCCGCGACGTCGTAACCATCATGCTGGCACTGCCCGCGTTCATCTGGGCCCTGCTCGCAGCGATGTGGTGGGGGTTCTCGGAGGTCGGTCCGTTTGTCGTGCCGGTGCTTGCGGCCACCCCGATGCTGGTCACGTCCACATTCGAGGGCGCCAAGTCGCTGCCGAAACCGCTCATCGAGATGTCCACGGCATACCGGGTCCCGGCGGGGCGGCTTTTCGGCTGGCTGGTCCTTCCGGCGATGGCGCCTTACATCTTCGCGGGCTTCCGGTACGCGGTGCTGGCCGGCTGGGGCGCTCTGTCGCTGGTCGAGTTCTTCGCGAGCAACTGGGGCGCGGGCTATCGGGCCGCATTCTGGTACGACGCAGGCAATTTCGACGGCCTGATGGGTTGGGGACTGATTGAGATCGTCGTCATCCTCGCCGTCGACCGGCTCGTCCTCGAGCGCCTCGCCCGGCGCTCGCGGCGCTGGCAGGAGGGAACCGAACGATGGTGAGGCATCGCCAATCCAGGGAGAGGTCATGGCGCATCTGGTAGCCGAGCACGTCACCAAGGTTTACGAGCCGACCGGCCGTGGGCAGACGGCGGTCCATGCCCTCAACGACTTCGGCTTCGAGGCCTCGGGGCACACATTCGTCTGCCTGGTCGGGCCGTCGGGCTGCGGCAAGAGCACATTCCTCAACCTGGTGTCCGGTGTGGAGAAGCCGACGTCGGGCAAGGTGACGGTGACCGCAGAGTCCAAGGACGCGCGGATCGGATACGTCTTCCAGGACCCACGACTACTTCCATGGCGGACGGTCCTCGACAACATGGTGTACGTCCACGACGAGGGTGACCGCAAGGCCCGCAGGCAACGATGTATGCGGTTTCTGGAGATGGTCGACCTCGCCCACGCCGCGGGCATGTATCCCGCGCAGCTGTCCGGCGGCATGCGCCAGCGCATCGGCATCGCCCGTGCGCTGTCGATCGAGCCGGACTTGCTGCTGATGGACGAACCGTTCAGCCACCTCGACGCAATCACGGCCCGCAGTCTGCGCACCGAGATGCAACAACTGTGGCAGGCGTCGGGCGCGACAGTGTTGTTCGTGACCCACGACGTCAACGAAGCGGTGCAACTGTCCGACCGGATCTTGATGATGAACAAGGGCGGCACGTTGTACGCCGATATCCCGATCAGCCTTCCCCGGCCGCGCCTGCAGACCGATCGCGACGTGGTCACCCAGCAGGCTGATGTTCTCGCCCTGTTCGAACAAATGCGCCTTGCGCCCGTCGGCGCCGAATCCTGAAGGGAACCACCGCTAAATGCTGCGTCACACCGCCTTTTTCATATTCCGCGAGGAGACCACTCCCGAGCAGCACCTGATGATGCTCAAGGGCCTGGCTTACATGCGGTTCGCCTGCCCGAGCGTGGTCGCACTCGACTTCGGTTCCGACTTGTTCGGCGGCTCGTCGAAGCTGCGCGAGGTCAAACCGTGGGACCGCCCGCCCCGGTGGCGAAGCCGAAAGCTGGGGCCTGCGGTGAACTATGACGTGGCACTGCATCTCGACTTCGAGGACCAGGCCGGCCTCGACGCGTACAACGACGACGATGTCCACCACGAGGTGGGGGTGTACAACGCGTCGATCTGCCGTGGCGAGGTCACCGCGCGGGTGGACTGGTGGTACGACGGTGAGCCGCTCATCACCAAGAACCAGATCCGGCATTCGGCGATGTTCGTCTGGGCAGACGAGGCAGACAAGCCCGCGCGCGAGGCGGCCCTCGACGGGGTCAAGGCGCTCGAGCAGACGCCGTTGGTCCAGCAGGTGACGATCGGGCGCAACGTCGGCACGCTCACAACGGATTTCGATTTCATCGTCGACATCCGATGCGCCGACCGCGAATCCGCTGCGGAGCTGATTGCCAGCGAGGAGTATGCCCAGGCCTCCAAGCAGCTCGGTGAGGTGACCCAGTACGAGTGGACCGCCCGGCTGACCCACCTCATGCATGGATTGTGATCAAACGAGGAGGAAAGCATCAGCTCGATCATTGATGTCCACGCCCACGTAACGCCCCGCTGTTTCAGTGATGTCGTGCTTGGTGGGAACGACTGGCATGGAATGACATCCGACGATGGTGAGCTGCACAACCCGATGAATCTGTGGAGCCTCGATCAGCGCATCGAGGCGATGGACGCCGACGGCATCGACGTGCAGCTCACCTCGCCGACGGATGTGTTCTACCAGTACCACCAGGACCCGGCGGTCACCGCGACGATCGCGTCTGCGGTCAACGATGAAGTGGCCGAGATGGTTCGGGCGCGTCCGACCCGGATCGCGGGCCTGGCAACGGTGCCGATGCAGGACACCGACCTTGCGGTCGCGGAGCTCACCCGGGCTATCCGTGACCTTGGCCTGCGCGGCGTGATGATCGATGACCACGTCAACGGTCAGACGTACGACGATCCCCGCTTCGACGCGTTCTGGGAGGCGGCCGCCGCGCTGGGCGCGCTGATCTTCGTGCACCAGTACGCGCCTACCTCGGTCGAGGCGCGCATCGACAAGTTCTTCTTCTTCAACTCGATCGGCAACCTGGTCGACCGGACGATCACCTTCGGTGCGCTGGTGTACGGCGGGGTGATGGATCGCCACCCCGACCTCAAGGTGTGCCTCGGACACGCGGGCGGCTACACGGTTTTCGCGCTGGACCGCATGGACCAGGGCTGGCGCGCGTTCCCGTCAATGCGGGGTGCGACGACCGGTCCGCCGAGCACGTACGCACGCCGCTTCACCTACGACGCGGTCACCTACGAGCCGCGTACGCTGCGCTACCTTGTCGACGTGGTCGGCGCTGACCGGGTCGTGCTCGGCACCGACTGGCCGGCTCCAATGCGGGTGCTCGAGCCGGTGCAGCGACTGAGCCGCATCGGGGTGCTGACGCCCGACGAAATCGAGTCGATCCTGCGTGGCACCGCTGCCATGCTGCTGGGCGATCCCACTACCAGAGAGGCCGAATAACCGTGCCCGTCATAGACGTTCACTCCCATGTCACACCTCCCAGCTTCCGGGAGGCGGTACTCGACGGCGGGACCTGGCACACGCTGACCAATGAGATCGGCGAGCTCGAAATCCCGGAGTTCTCCATCTCCGCGACGGACCGGATCGCCAAGATGGACGCCGCCGGAGTCGACATGCACGTGCTCACCGTCAACAACGACTTCTACCGCTATGAACTCGATCCGGCGCTGACCCAGGAGATCGCCCGCGCCTGCAATGAGGAGATCGGCCAGATGATGGCCGATTATCCCGACCGGTTCACCGGCCTGGCGACGGTGCCCATGCAGGACATCGAGCGGGCGGTCGCCGAGATGGAGTACGCGATGTCCACCCTGGGATACCGCGGCATCACGATCAACGACCACGTCAACGGTGTCACCTTCGACAACCCGCGCTTCTACTCATTCTGGGAAGCCGTGGAATCCCTTGGCGCGGTGGTGTTCTTCCACCAGTGCGGGCCCACCCTGGTCAAGGCGCGCACGACCCGCTATGCGCTGCCCAACAGCATCGGCAACCTCGTCGACCGCGCCGTCACGTTCGGCACGCTGGTGTTCGGCGGCATCATGGACCGCTATCCCGATCTCAAGATCTGCCTCGCACACGCGGGCGGATACGCGCCGTTCGGGGTTGCGCGGATGGACAAGACCTGGCGCGCCGCCGATATGGGTGTACCCGAGTTCTCCGATGCCAAGCTGCCCAAGCCGCCCAGCGAGTACCTGAGCCGGTTCTACTACGACTCCTGCACGTACACCGAGGAGACACTGCGCTTCCTCATCGACTCCGTCGGCATCGACCGCGTCGTGCTGGGCACCGACTATCCCGCGCCGATGGTGCAGGAGGATCCGGTGGGCTGGCTGGAGAAGATGTCCGGTATCAGCGAGTCCGAGCGGACGGCGATACTGGCCACCAACCCGGCGCGCATGCTGGGCCTGTAGACTCAGGCGCGCTGGCTCGATACCGAAATCACTTCTCCGGTCAGGTAACTGGAGTACTCACTGGCCAGGAACGCAATGGTCGCGGCGACCTCCCACGGTTCGGCTGCCCGGCCGAATGCCTCGCCCTCGGTGAGCCGGTCGAGCAGTTCCGAGCTGCTGGTCTTCTCGAGGAACTTGTGCCGCGCGATGCTCGGCGCCACCGCGTTGATCCGGACCCCGTATTCGACGGCTTCGATTGCGCTACATCGCGTCAGTGCCATCACCCCTGCCTTGGCCGCGGCGTAGTGCGACTGCGAGTGCTGCGCGCGCCAGCCCAGCACGCTGGCATTGTTGACGATCACGCCGCCGTGGCCGGCTTCCCGGAAGTACCGCAGCGCCGCACGGGTGGCTCGCATCACGGACGTCAACGTCACATTGAGCACCCGGTCCCACTCTTCGTCGGTCATGTCGATGACCGGTGTCTCCCCACCCAGGCCGGCATTGTTGACGAGCACATCCAGGCGGCCCATTCGCGCGGTGGTCGAGGCGATCAGCGCATCGACCTGCGCGGTGGACGTCACGTCACACACCACGCTCTCCACCCGGCCCAGCCCGAGCTCCGTCAACTGGTCGCGGGTCTCGCCCAGCCGCCGCTCGTGGTGGTCGGAGACGACGACGTCGGCGCCCTCGGCCAGCGCCCGGCGAGCCACCGCCGAGCCGATGCCGGTACCCGCCGCGGCGGTCACGACGACGACCTTGCCGGTCAGAAGGCCGTGGCCGTCAATCTCTTTCGGCGCTTCCGCCAGAGTCATCCGCCCTTCACCTCACGAGGTAGGCCGAGCACCCGCTCGGCGATGATGTTGCGCTGGATCTCGTTGGACCCGCCGTAGATGGTGTCGGCGCGGGTGAACAGGTAGAGGTGCTGCCACTCGTCGAACTCACCGTCTTCGGCCACCAGACCGGCCTTTCCGACGATGTCCATCGCCAGCTCGCCCAGGTCGCGATGCCAGTTGGCCCACAACAGCTTCGACACGTTGTCCTGGCCGGGTTGCTCTACATCCATGGTCGCCAGCGCGTAGGACCGCATCGTTTGCAGGCCTGCCCACGACCGGGTCAACCGCTCGCGGATCAGCGGGTCATCGGCGGCACCGTTGCGTTTGGCCACCTCCACCAAGTCGGAAAGCTCACGCGCGTAACGGATCTGCTGACCCAAGGTCGACACACCGCGCTCGAACGTCAGCGTCCCCATCGCGACCCGCCACCCGTCGCCGGGCTGGCCGACCACGAGATCGGCGTCGGTGCGGGCGTCGTCGAAGAACACCTCGTTGAAATCCGCCGTCCCGGTCAGCTGCACGATCGGGCGTATTTCGACACCGGGCTGGTCCAGCGGCACCAGCAGATACGACAGGCCCGCGTGGCGTTTGGAGCCCTTCTCGGTGCGGGCCACGACGAAGCACCACTGCGACAGGTGCGCCATCGACGTCCACACCTTCTGGCCGTTGATGACCCACTGGTCGCCGTCGAGCTCAGCCGTCGTCGCCACGTTGGCCAGGTCACTGCCTGCGCCCGGCTCGGAGTAGCCCTGGCACCACAACTCGGTCACGTCGAGGATCTTGGGCAGGAAGCGCTTCTGCTGTTCCGGCGTGCCGTAGGCGATCAGCGTCGGACCGAGCAGTTCTTCCCCGAAGTGGTTCACCTTGTCGGGCGCGTCGGCCTTGGCGTACTCCTCGTAGAACGCGACCCGGTGCGCGACGGACAGGCCACGGCCGCCGTGCTCCTCCGGCCAGCCCAGACACGTCAGACCGGCGGCCGCCAGGTGCTGGTTCCACGCCCGTCGTTCGTCGAACGCCTCGTCCTCGCGACCCGGCCCACCGAGCCCCTTGAGTGCGGCGAATTCGCCGACGAGATTGTCGGCGAGCCACTGACGGACCTCGGCCCGGAACTCCTGGACCTCTATCACCGTTGTAGGCTAACCTACCAAGCACTTGCTTTGTTAGAGGAGCATCGATGACTTGGGCCCACGCCCGCAGGGCAGGGGACGATCCAAGGACCATTCCGCAGGTCCTGGACCGGATTGCCGACCAATTCTTCGACCAGAGCGCGCTGGTGACCGATGATCGGCGGCTGACGTTCGGCCAGTTGCGCGACGAGGTTCGCAGGGCCGCCGCCGCGATGATCGAACTCGGCATAGGTACCGGGGACCGCGTCGCGATCTGGTCGCCGAACACCTGGCACTGGGTGGTGGCCTGCCTGGCCACCCACTACGCCGGCGGCGTGCTTGTCCCACTGAACACCCGATACACCGCCAGCGAGGCCGCCGACGTGCTGGCCCGTACCGGGGCGCCGCTACTGGTGGCGGCCGGCGAGTTTCTCGGCGCCGACAAGACCGCCGACCTGGATCGCGACGCGCTGCCGGAGCTGCGGCACATCGTGCGCGTCCCTATCGACAAGGACGACGGAAGCTGGGACGAGTTCGTCGCACGCTGGGACCGACCTCGATGCCGTCGATGCCCGTGCCGCCGCGGTGAAACCCGACGACGTTTCCGACATCCTGTTCACCTCGGGCACCACCGGCCGAAGCAAGGGCGCCCTGTGCGCGCACCGGCAGTCGCTCGACGCACCCGCCGCGTGGGCGGCGTGCGGACAGGTCACCAGCGCCGACCGCTACCTCTGCATCAACCCGTTCTTCCACAATTTCGGCTATAAGGCGGGCATCCTGGCGTGCCTGCAGACCGGGGCGACACTGATCCCGCAGCTGACCTTCGATCCGGAACAGGCTATGGCCGCGGTGCAACGAGCACCGCATCACCGTGCTGCCCGGGCCGCCGACGATCTACCAGACGCTGCTCGACCACCCTAAGCGCGGCGACTACGACCTGACGTCGCTGCGGTTCGCGGTCACCGGCGCGGCGACGATCCCGGTGGTGCTGATCGAACGGATGCAGTCCGAACTGGACATCGACATCGTGCTGACCGCGTACGGGCTGACCGAGGCCAGCGGGTTCGGCACGATGTGCCGTGCCGACGACGACGCCGTCACCGTCGCCACCACCTGCGGACGCCCGATCGCCGACTTCGAGCTGCGCATCGACGGAGCCGGCCTGGTCGGCGAAGAAGGATCAAGCGCCGGCGAGGTGTTGTTGCGCGGGCCCAACGTGATGCTGGGCTACCTCGACGATCCGGAGGCCACCGCCAAGACCATCGACGCCGATGGCTGGCTGCACACCGGAGATGTCGGCCGCGTCGACGAGGCCGGGAACCTGAAGATCACCGACCGGCTCAAGGACATGTACATCTGCGGCGGGTTCAACGTCTACCCCGCCGAGATCGAACAGGTGCTCGCGAGGTTGGACGGCGTCGCCGAAGCCGCAGTCATCGGGGTTCCCGACGAGCGGCTCGGCGAGGTCGGCAAGGCATTCATCGTGACGTTGCCTGACACCACGCTGGACGAAGAATCCGTAATCGCTTATACGCGTGAGCACTTGGCGAACTTCAAGACCCCGCGATCGGTGGAGTTCCTCGACGTGCTGCCGCGCAACCCGGGCGGCAAGGTGGTCAAACCGCTGTTGAGAGAAAGAGCCTGATGGACCTGAGCTTTGACGACGCGACCGCTGGAGTTCCAGGCCGAGGTCCGCGACTTCCTCGCCGCGAACAAGGAGCACTTCCCGACGAAGTCGTACGACACCGCCGAGGGCTTCGAGCAGCATCGGCATTGGGACAAGGTACTTTTCGAGGCCGGCCTGTCGGTGATCGCGTGGCCGAAGAAATACGGCGGCCGCGATGCCACGCTGCTGCAGTGGGTCGTCTACGAGGAGGAGTACTTCCGCGCCGGGGCGCCCGGCCGGGCCAGCGCCAACGGCACCTCGATGCTCGCTCCGACGCTGTTCGCGCACGGCACCTCCGAACAGCTCGACCGTGTGCTGCCGAAGATGGCCAGCGGCGAGGAGATCTGGGCGCAGGCGTGGTCGGAACCGGAATCCGGCAGTGACCTGGCCTCGCTGCGCTCGACGGCGACCAAGACCGACGGGGGCTGGAAGCTCAACGGGCAGAAGATCTGGAGCTCGCGGGCTCCGTTCGGCGACAGGGCGTTCGGGCTGTTCCGGTCCGACCCCGAAGCCCAGCGCCACAAGGGCCTCACCTACTTCATGTTCGACCTGAAGGCCGACGGCGTGACGGTCCGGCCGATCGCGCAACTCGGCGGCGACACCGGATTCGGTGAGATCTTCCTCGACGACGTGTTCGTGCCCGACAACGACGTCATCGGCGGGGTCCATGACGGCTGGCGCGCGGCGATGAGCACGTCGAGCAACGAGCGCGGCATGTCGCTACGCAGCCCGGCGCGGTTCCTCGCGCCCGCCGAGCGACTCGTAGAGCGCTGGAAGGCCAACCCCGATCCGGTCTTCACCGACCGAGTCGCCGACGCGTGGATCAAGGCCCAGGCGTACCGGTTGCACACCTTCGGCACCGTCACTCGTCTTGCCAACGGTGGCGAGCTCGGCGCCGAGTCGTCGGTCACCAAGGTGTTCTGGTCGGACCTCGACGTCGCGCTGCACCAAACCGCGCTCGACATGCGCGGTGCAGACGGAGAACTCGCCGACTCGTGGACAGAAGGCTTGTTGTTCGCGCTCGGCGGCCCGATCTACGCCGGCACCAACGAGATTCAGCGCAACATCATCGCCGAGCGGCTGCTTGGTCTGCCTCGCGAAAGCCCAAGGGAGCGAAGAAGCAATGAAGTTCGATCTCGACGAACAGCAGCGCGACTTCGCCGCGAGCATCGACGCTGCGCTCGCGGCAGCCGACGTTCCCGCGGCGGTGCGCGCGTGGGTGGCCGGCGACACCGGTCCCGGCCGCAAGGTCTGGTCGACGCTGGCAGACCTCGGCGTGACGGCGCTGGTGGTGCCGGAACGGTTCGACGGAATCGACGCACACCCGGTGGACCTCGTGGTGGCCGCCGAACGACTCGGGTACTGGGGCGTCCCCGGTCCGGTCACCGAATCAATCGCGGTGGCACCGGTGCTGCTGGCTGAAGACGAGCGGTGCGGTGCACTCGCGGCCGGTGAGCTGATCGCCACGGTCGCCCTCCCACCGCACGTCCCGCGGGCCGTCGACGCCGACTCTGCCGGTCTGATCCTGGTCGCGGGGGACGGCGAGGTGCGCGACGGCACGGCAGGCGACCGGCACGAGTCGGTCGACCCGGCCCGCAAGCTGTTCGACGCGGCAGCTTCGGGCGATGCGCAGAAGGCCGACACTGCAAGGGCTTTCGAGTTCGGTGTGCTTGCGACCGCCGCGCAGTTGGTGGGTGCGGGCCAGGCGATGCTCGACGCGTCGGTGGATTACGCGAAACAGCGCAGCCAGTTCGGCAGGACCATCGGGTCCTACCAGGCGATCAAGCACAAGCTCGCCGACGTGTACATCGCGGTCGAGTTGGCCAGACCGTTGGTTTACGGTGCGGCGCTGTCACTGGCCGACGGGTCTCCCGACACCGCGCGTGATGTCAGCGCCGCGCTGGTGGCCGCCGCCGACGCCGCGCTGCTGTCGGCGCGGTCGTCACTGCAGACGCACGGCGCCATCGGCTTCACGCAGGAGCACGACCTAGGGTTGCTGCTGTTGCGGGTCCAGGCGTTGCGGTCGGCATGGGGTGACCTCCGACGTGGCACCGCCGCCGGGTATTGGAGGCGTTCTAGATGAGTGAAGAACGGGAGCTGCTCCGCGACACCGTTGCGGCACTGGTCGAGAAGCACGCATCACCGGCCGCGGTGCGCGAGGCGATCGCGTCGGAGCACGGCTACGACGAGTCGCTGTGGAAACTGCTGTGCGAGCAGGTCGGTGCTGCCGCGCTGGTCGTGCCGGAGGAGTTAGGCGGCGCGGGCGGTGAACTCGCCGACGCGGCCGTCGTACTCGAGGAGCTCGGCAAAGCGCTGGTGCCGACGCCGCTGCTGGGCACGACGCTGGCCGAGCTCGCGCTGCTCGCCGCGGACAAGCCGGACACCGATGCGATCGAGCGGTTGGCCGAGGGTGCATCGATCGGGACTGTCGTCTTCGATGCCGACTATGTGGTCAACGGCGCCATCGCCGACGTCGTCATCGCCACCGACGGCAAGACGCTCACCAGGTGGACCACCTTCAAGGCGAACCCCGTCGACACCATGGACCTGACCCGCCCGTTGGCGCGGATCGAGCCGCAGGACACCACGGACATCGGAGCCGATCCCGGCCTGGCCGACACCGCGGCGATCCTGGTTGCCGCCGAGCAGATCGGCGCCGCCGCGAAGTGCCTCGACCTGACCGTCGAGTACACCAAGGACCGCGTCCAGTTCGGCCGGCCGATCGGCAGCTTCCAGGCTCTCAAGCACCGGATGGCCGACCTGTACGTCGCGGTGCAGTCGGCGCGGGCGGTGGTCAACGACGCCATCGCCGAACCGTCGGCGACGTCGGCCGCGCTGGCCCGAGTGGCGGCCAGCGAAGCGTTCTCCAAGGTGGCGGCCGAGGCCGTGCAGATGCACGGCGGCATCGCAATCACCTGGGAGCACGACATCCAGCTGTACTTCAAACGTGCGCACGGCAGCGCGCAGTTGCTCGGGCCACCCCAGCAGCACTTGCGTCGGCTCGAATCCGAGGCGTTCTCGAGCTGAACCAATTGGCAGCTACAAACTCGAACGCACGATGGCGCTGGGCTTCAATCTGCTCGGTGAGCGTGGTCGGCGGCTGCAGAGCGTGCTTCACGGCACGTGGCTCGGCCATCCGATTCATCCTGCACTGACCGATGTCCCACTGGGGGCGTGGACCGCCGGGCTGGCCCTCGACGGAATCGACATGATCTCGCCGCGCTCGGGCGGGCTCGGCCGAGCCGCCCACATCGCGAACGGGGTCGGCATCCTCGGCGGCTTCGGGGCAGCTGTGACCGGCGCCGCCGACTGGCAGTACACCCACGACACCGCGCGCCGCGTTGGGTTGACGCACGGCGTCATCAATGCATCCGCGCTGGGCCTGTATCTCGTCTCGTGGCACGCTCGCCGTAGGGGCATGGTTGCACGTAGCCGAGGCGCCGGCGTGCTGGGCTATGTGCTCGCAGTGACGGCGGCCTACCTTGGCGGCGACCTCGTCTTCCGGCACCGCATCGGGGTCGACCGATCCGAAATCAGCTTGGAGCCACGCGAATTCGTGCCGGTGCTGGCCAGCGCCGATCTATCACCCGACGAACCTCGGCGGGTGCGGCACGACGGGGTGGCGGGTCCAACCGGGCTCACGCTGGCCTCGACTGGCCGTCGCCAAGCACGGTGGTGACGCCGTCCCGGCGCCGACCACCAGCACCTCTGGAGGTGCGCCTCGATGTCGACGAGCGGCTGATTCCACTCCGGGTACGCCGCCAAGTTCGGCCAACCGGTCCCGC